>CAXBJB010000021.1:0-13049 GCA_963976055.1 uncultured Alphaproteobacteria bacterium | reverse complement strand
CTGCCAAGAAGCCCGCGGCGAAGAAGGCTGCTGCCAAGAAGCCCGCGGCGAAGAAAGCTGCTGCCAAGAAGCCCGCAGTGAAGAAAGCTGCTGCCAAAAAACGCGCAGCAAAGAAATAGGTACGACTGGCGCGTCCGGCCCTTTTTCAGGGCCGGATGATGCCGTCGCCTGTTTTGGTGTCTGATGCCGTAATCACGCGGAATTTTCCTGTCGTGTCAGGGACTGTTCGGTCTTTGTGTCTCCGCTCTTGATCTAAGGGCGGCGGATGCGGGGCGATGGTCCATTCTGCCACTGGCCCCGAAGTCGCTGGCCGAACATGGCACTGACGGTACTTCGTTGGTCACCCTGGCCAGGATCAGTATTCGTCGGGCAACGGCGTGCCAGCCTTGATGTTCCAGAACAGGACGCGGACGTCCTTGTCGGTGACGTCGAGCAGCGCCGCCGCCCCCGTCGCCATCTTGGCCTTGCCCGCCGCCTGGTGTTCGGCGAGGCCTTCCGGCGTCAATTCCAGGAAATAGCGCAGGATGCCGTTGGAAGAACAGATCAGCGCTGTTTCGTCCGCGCCAAGCCTGCCCGCCAGTTCCGCGGTCAGATTGCGGAGGTTGCGCATCACCGTCTCGGCGCCGGGCATCCAACGGGCGGTTTCCGTCGGCCAACGGCTTTCTTTCTCCCAGGCGGCGAGTTCACGCGCCGCCGTCGGGCCGAAGCGGGCGACGATGTCCTGATCGCTCATCCCGCTCCAGGAGCCGTAATCGATTTCCGTCAGCCGTGGGTCGATCTCGGCCGCGCCCGAGGCGGCAAGATCCTTCATGACGATCTCCGCATGCCGACGGGTGCGCTTGAGCGGCCCGCAGACGAACAGATCGGGGCGGATGGCGGACGCTTGCAATTGAACGGCCAGGGCGTGGGCCTGGTCTTCGCCCGTGGCGGTCAGGGGCAGGTCCTCGTTGGCGCCAACGCGTACCGGCGTCTCGCCGGCCTCGAAGGTATTGCCGTGGCGGACCAGCAGAAGTCTCATGAACGGACGGCGCCCGTGCCGTCATAGGCGGTCAGCAGTTCGCCCTCGCGCGCGATCAGGTCTTCGGCGGCGGCCAGGTCGGCGGGGCTGTCGATGGACCAATGTGTACGCCCGGCATAGTCCACGGGCACGATGCGGATGGGGATGCCGTTTTCCAGGGCGCGCAGTTGTTCCAGGCCCTCGGTCTTTTCCAAAGCACTTTCCGGCAAATCGACCAGCCCGGCCAGGGTCTCGCGCCGGTAGCCATAGATGCCGACATGACGGTGGATCGGCGCGGCGGCGGTGCGGCGAAAGGGGATGATGGCCTTGGAGAAGTAGAGCGCGTTTGAGCGGTTATCCAGAACCACCGTGGTGCCGCTGGCCGGACTGTCCTTTTTGTGGGCTTCGAGGGTGGCCAACTGCGCGTCGCTGAGCGCTACCGCCGGCGTGGCGATGCGCACCTCCGGATCGGCAAAGGCGCCGGCGATGGCGGAGATCACCCAGGGCGGGGTCAGCACGGCGTCGCCCTGCAGGTTGATGATCACATCCGGCGGGCTGTCCATGGCCTGGGCCGCGGCATGGGCGCGCTCCGTGCCGTTGCGGCACTCGGCGGGCGTCATCACCGCCTCAGCGCCGAACGCGGCGGCGGCCTCGGCGATGCGGGCGTCGTCGGTGGCGATGCAGACGCTGTCCACGCCTTCGGCCGCGCGGGCCAGCGCCCAGACCCGCTGCACCATGGAAACCCCGGCCACGGGGGCCAGCGGCTTGCCGGGAAAGCGGGTCGAGCCCCAACGGGCGGGAATAACGACGACGGTCCTGAGGCCCTGGGACATGGAGTTTCTCCTCGGCCTCTTTTCTATGTCAGGCCTTCTCCGCAAACAACAGCGGACAGCGCGCGATCCATCTTGAAATTCGGATAGATAAAATTTGAAGAAAATTTGACTCAAATAAAAATGAAATATAATTCAAAATTATAAACAAATAATACAATTGATAGCCTCCTATACTAAAGTAATAATAACGGAAATATTGCGCATTCGCGTAGTCGGGGTGGAGCATGAGTATTTTGAAAAATCTTGTCGCCGGCGCGATTGAGGAAATCCGCGGCGCCTTGCTCCGGAACCAGAACATCGCCCCGGCGCCCGATACCCGCGCGGCCGAAAAGGATGACCATCGAACTTTCGCACCCGTCATCGCCGGTGACGTCCGCCTAGGCGACCGCGCTGACGTGGCTGACGATGCGGCGCTCGCTCTTCGCTCATCCAACGAAGAGCCCCGGCCTGGGGACTGCGGTCTGCTCCCCGGCACCGCCCTCCCCGGGCCGGGAACCTATCCTGCGCGGCCGGGCCCGGCTCTGGACGCCGACGTGTTCATCGAGACGGACGCGGCCCATGGCATTCTGGGCGATGTTGACTGGGACGTATTGACCGGCGGCGATGCCGCCGTGCGCATCCTGGGCGACGACGGGCAGTTGATCGAGCGCGGGCGCGGCTGACCCGACGCGTCGGGCGCGTCTTCGGGGCCTCCGCAATTCTGAACCCCATCCATCCACCAAAATATCCGGTTACGGTGACCGCGCGCCTGCGCGATCGGCGCCGCGCGGGCTGGACGCTGCCCAGGGCGAGGGGTAAAGGTTGAGGGTGATCGAGCGGGAGGACGGCAGAGATGACGGACGGAAAGCGCGCGCTTATCGTCGGCGCCGGGGCGGGGCTCAGCGCCGCCGTGGCGCGGCAACTGGCGGCGGAGGGTTGGCAGGTCTGCCTGAGCGCGCGGAACACGGCCAAGCTGGCAGGCCTGTGCGCCGAGATCGGGGCGACGGCCCATGCCTGCGACGCCACGGATCCGGATCAGGTCGCGGCTCTGTTCGCAGACCTTGAGCAATCCGGCGGCGCCCCCGCCTTCGTGCTGTACAACGCCTCGCGCCGCGCCCCCGGGGCGATCACCGACCTGGACCCGGCCGAGGTCAGAACCGCCATCGAAATTTCCGCCTTCGGCGGCTTCCTGGTCGCCCAGCAGGCGGCCAGGCGCATGCTGCCGGCGGGGGCCGGGGCGATCTTCTTCACCGGGGCGTCGGCCAGCGTGAAGGGCTATCCCCGATCGTCCAGTTTCGCCATGGGCAAGTTCGCCCTGCGCGGCTTGGCGCAGAGTCTGGCCCGTGAACTGCACCCCCAGGGCATCCATATCGCGCATTTCGTGATCGACGGCGGCATCGCCGCCGACCATCGAAATGGACGGCAGAACACGGGCGACCAACCGGACAAGTGGCTGGAGCCCGACGCCATCGCCGAAACCTACATGGCGATCCTGAAACAGCCCCGTTCGGCCTGGACCTGGGAAGTCGAAATCCGGCCCTGGGTCGAGACCTTCTAGGACGGCGTCATGGCCGACGCCGCAACTCTGTTCAAGCAGGCCGAGGCCGCTTGGCGCGCGGGCAACGGCGCCGAGGCAAAGGTGGCGGCCGAACAAGTCCTGGCCGACGACCCGGCCCATGTCGGGGCCTTGATGATCCTGACCAACCTGTGTTTCGCCGTGGGCGATGTGGCTGGCGCGCGACCCCATTTGGCGCGCCTGGCGATCCTCATGCCCGACGAGGTGATGATCCGCAACAACCTGGGCCGCGCCTGCCTGGCGGTGGAAGACCTGGGCGCGGCCGCTGAGGCGTTCGCGGCGGTTCTGCAAACCGAGTCCGCCAACGCCCGCGCTCTCGACGGCCTGGGCATCGTGCGCCACCGCCAGGGCGACTATGCGGAGGCGGGGGACCTGCACGTCCGCGCCGTGGCGGCGGACCCGGGCTTTGCCGCCGGCTGGTGCAACCTGGGCATCGCCTGCACGGACCTGGGCCGCTACGCCGACGGTACGGCGGCCCTCGACCGCGCCCTTGATCTCGATCCCGGCGATGCGCGCACGCGGTTCAACCGGGCGATCCTGCATTTGCTGACGGGGGAGTTCGCCGCCGGCTGGCCGATGTACGAGGCGCGCCTGGCGTTTCAGGCCATGGCCACGCCGCCGGGCCGGCGCTGGCAGGGCGAGGCGCTGGCGGGCGAACGGGTGTTGCTGGTTCCGGAACAGGGGTTCGGCGACGTCATCCAGTTCGCGCGCTTCGCCCCCCGGGTGCGGAACCGGGGCGGTGTGCCCGTGCTCGCCGTGCCGGGGCCGCTGACGGCGCTGATGGCGGCCCAGGGCTGGGACGTTGAGATCGCCGATGCGGACAATCCGCCGGAAGCACCCCTGTGGTGCCCGTTGATGAGTCTGGGGGCGGTGCTCGACCTGACGGCGGGCGACATTTCCGGCACGGCCTATCTGCGCGCCCCGTCCATTGATAACGGGAAGGGTGCGGGGCTGCGCGTCGGGCTGGCCTGGTCTGGAAACCCGACCCACCGCCGCGACCGGGCGCGCAGCCTGCGCTTGGTTGATCTCGCGCCCTTGTTCGATGTTCCGGGCGTCCGCTTCGTCAATCTGCAGGTCGGACTTCGGCCGGACGACGCGGCGGAGATGGCCGGGCGGCCGGACCTGTTCGCCGAGACACCGGGGCTCAATGACTTCGCCGATACGGCGGTGGTCGTTGCCGGGCTCGACCTCGTAATCAGCGCCGATACGGCGGTCCTGCATCTGGCGGGGGCGATGGGGCGGCCCGCCTGGGGTCTGCTGCCTTTCGTGCCCGACTGGCGCTGGGGCCTATCCGGTGAGACGACGCCCTGGTACGACAGCCTGCGCCTCTACCGTCAGTCCGCCTTGGACGATTGGCCGTCCGTCGTCATGCGGGCGGCATCGGACCTGATCCAGTTCGGAAAGGGTTAAGAGGCGGCAACCCGCGCCGCGCAGTCGGGGCAGCGGCCGGTCATTTCCACCCGCACGTTATCGACGGCGAAGCCCTGGTCCCGCGCGCGCCCGGCGAGATGGGTTTCGCAGGCTTCCAAATGGACCTCCAGCGTGCGGCCGCAATCGGTGCAGATGAGAAAACCGGTAGCGTGGTCATGGGGGCCGTGATCGCAATGGACGAAGGCGTTCAGGCTTTCGATGCGGTGGACCAGGCCCCGGTCGATCAGTTTGTCGAGTGCCCGGTAGATGGTCAGCGGTGCCTTCATGCCGGCCTTGCGGATGGCCGGTAGGCCCAGGACGTCATAGGCCGTGAGCGGCTTGTCCGCGCCCTTCAGCGCCGTCAACACGGCCTGCTGGTTGCGGGTCAGGGCCGGGCCGTCGTGATGAGCAGGATCAACCATGGCCAGCCGCCTTTCCGTGCCAGGGGATCAATCCGATCAGGAACAGGGTCAGGGCCGCGACGACGATGGTCGGGCCCGCCGGGGTGTCGGCGGCGACGGCCGCCCCCAGGCCGCCGGCCACGGCCAGGGAGCCGATGCCCGCCGCGATCATTGCCATGGATTCCGGTGTATGGGCAAGGCGCCGCGCGGCGGCGGCGGGGATGATAAGAAGGGCGGTAATCAAAAGGATGCCCACGATCTTCATGGCTATGGCGATGACGCCCGCCAGCAGCAGCATGAAGATCAGACGCTGGCGCGCCGGGTTCATGCCCTCAGCCGCCGCTACATCGGGGGCCACCGTGGCGGCCAGAAGCGGCCGCCAGATGCGCAGCAGGACGGCCAAAATCACCGCCCCGCCGCCCCAGATCAGGATCAGGTCATTGGTGCCGACGGCCAGGATGTCGCCGAACAGATAGCCGAACAGATCGAGACGCAGCCCGGTCATGAAGCCCATGACGACCAGGCCCACGGCCAGGGCGGAATGAGACAGCAGGCCGAGCAAGGTGTCCGTCGCCAGGCCGCCGCGCCGTTCCAGCGCCAGCAGGGCGAGGGCGACCAGTACCGAGACGATGAACACGCCGAGCGTCGCATCGATATCGAAGGCGATGGCCGCGGCCGCGCCCAGTAGCGCCGAATGAGCCATGGTATCGCCGAAGTAGGCCATGCGCCGCCACACCACGAAGCAGCCCAGGGGGGCCGCGACCAGGGCGACGCCGATGCCGGCCAGGGCCGCGCGCAAGATGAACTCACTGACCATCGGTGGCGCTCGTGGGGTCGATGGGATGGGTATCGTCGGCGTCATGGCCGAAACCGTGATGGCCGTGATCGTGTTCGTGCTCATGGTCCAGACGGCACACGGCGCCGTCGCCGTGGCTATGGGCCGTCGGGTCGCGGCTGGCCAGGGGGATGACCTCGCCGTCCGGACCGTGGGCATGGTCGTGGTGGTGTTGGTAGACGGCCAGGGCCTCGACCGCGCGGGGACCGAACAGGCGGCGGTATTCGGGGTCGGCGGCGACGGACTGTGGCGTGCCGGCGCAGCACACGTGATGATTCAGACACAACACCCGGTCGGTTTCCGCCATCACGAAATGCAGATCGTGGGAGATCAGCAGGATGCCGCAACCCAGTTCGTCGCGGATGTCGCGGATCAACTCGTACAGCGCGACCTCGCCGGCGAAGTCGACGCCCTGGACCGGCTCGTCCAGGACCAGAAGGTCGGGCCGGCGCAGGATCGCGCGGGCCATCAGGGCGCGCTGGAATTCGCCGCCGGACAGGCGCTGCACCGCGGCATCGGCGAGATGTCCGACCCCGGCGCGGGCCAGCGCATGGGCGATGGCATCGTCGTCCGCCGGCCCGGTCATGGTCATCAGGCGCTTGACGGTGAAGGGCAGGGTGTCGTCGATGGTCAGGCGCTGCGGCACATAGCCGACGCGCAGGGACGCGGCGCGCTCGATCCTGCCAGCATCGGGCCGCAGCAGGCCGAGCACGACCTTGGCCGTGGTCGACTTGCCGCTACCGTTGGGGCCGATTAGGGTGACGATCTCGCCGGGATTGAGGGTCAGATCGACACCCTTGACCAGCCAATCGCCGCCGCGCTTGACGCCGATGCCCGTGGCGCGGAACAGCACACTGCCGGGTGCGCCGGGAGTGATGTCGGGGGCGATGGCGTGGGCGGTTCGGGGCATGGCCGGCAGGTTCCTGTTTACTTGCGCGGGCGGGATCGTGTAAGTCACACCCGGCCACAAACGTTATATTATAACATTTCCCGACGAAAGGCGGAACATAGTCCAATGAACGCCCCTGTCAATGTTCGCGGTCTCTTCCGGCGGGGCGGGCGCGTCCTGCTGATCGTGCTGGCCCTGGTGCTAGGCGTGCCGCGCGCGGCTGGGGCGGACCTGCGGGTTACGGCCTCCATCGCGCCGCTGCACTCTCTGGTCGCCCAGGTGATGGCGGGCGTCGGTGTGCCGCGTCTTTTGATCCCCGCCGGCACCTCGCCGCACGGTTTCGCGTTGTCCCCATCGCAGGCCGGCATGCTGGCCGAGGCCGAGGTCGTGTTTTGGATCGGCGGCGGGCTGGAATCCGCCCTGGCCAAGCCGATCGCCACCCTGGCCAAGGCGGCCCGGGTGGTTGCCCTGTCGCGCGCACCGGGCCTTGTCCGCCTACCCGTCCGCCATCTGGGCGACGAGGGTCACGATCACGGCCATGGCCACGGGGCGGACGACCCTCATTACTGGCTCGATCCGGAAAACGCCAAGGCGATGCTTGCCGTCGTTGCCGATACCCTGGCCGCCGCCGATCCGGCGCGGACGGACCTTTATGTTCGCAACGCCGCCGCCGCGCGGGCCGGGATTGATGCCCTGACCGCCGATTTCATGGGGCGTTTGGCGCGGCTCAAGGGTCGCCCCTTTATCGTCTTTCACGACGCCTATCAGTATTTGGAACACCGTTTCGGGCTGACCGCCCGAGGCATCCTCGCCGTCGATCCGGACCGCCCGGCGGGGGCCCGCCACATCGCCGAATTGCGGGCGCGCATGGTCAAGTTGAACGTCGCCTGCCTGTTCACGGAGCCGCAGTTCGCGTCGCGCCTCGCCACGGCGTTGATCGAGGGGACCCAGGCGCGGATCGGTGTTCTCGATCCCCTGGGCACTGGTTTCATGCCCGGCCCGGACCTGTACGGGAACATGATGACGGCCAATCTGCGGGCCTTCGAAGATTGTCTCGGCGCCCGGCCCTAAGCCCACAGCCCATTTTCGGACCGGAAATCGGTTTGGTGTCATCGCGGCCTGCTCTATGCTCTACCTCGGCGCCGCCGGCCCATTCGGAACATCGACAAGGCCGGCACCTTGAACCGGCCACCACGCGGCGGCGTCCTTGAGGGCAGCAGGTAAGGGTGAGCTGCCATGTCGTCAGGTTATTTGACGCGTGCCGAAGGTCTGTTCCGAATGCTTCCCGCCGTTTTGCTGATCGCGAGCGGGCTGTCCCTGTTTGCGCCCGCCGCCGCCGCGGAAGAATTCGCGACGGTGCGCATGCGGCCCCAGGCCATGCCCTTCGTAACGCCCGACAACAAGGTCGTGAAGCGGATCGTCAATTTTTTCATGACCGTGACCAAGAAGGCCGTGCGTGAGGTCTGCGCCAATCAGGCCGAGGTCAAGAGCATCTTCCTGGTCAATACCTACAACCGCCAGCTCGCCGACGTGAAATGGCAGTACGACATGATGAACCTGGCGAGCGACCTGTACCGCGCCCTGGAGCCCATGTTCGGGCGCGAGAAGCTGGTCGCCGTGCACTTGTCGCTCGGGCGCACGGAAAGCAGCCGTCCGAGCAACCAGATTCAGAAACGCCTGGAACAACTGGAAGACTGCACCACCGTGCGGTCCCTGCCGGGCGACGCGGTCACCGCGCGCTACAGCGACACCATGGCAGCGCCCGTGCGCTCGCTGGCCACCGACGCGTCGAAGGCGACGGCCCCTGACGCGGCGAAGATATCGGCGGTGTCCGCTGAGGACGCCGACAAGCCGTTCGAGACGCATCCGCAGATGCGCGCGGCACCCGAGCCCGAGATCGACCTGACCAAGACCGAGATCAAGGCGCCGCCGCCGGAGGGCAAGCCCGGCGCCTGCAACTTCGAGATTTCCGACCTGTGGCAGCCGGCCTGGGTCGAACTCGACAAGGAAAAGTTTCGGCTCGCCCGGGCTTTTACCGTCGACGCGGACGCCAACGGCAAGGTCGACGACGTGTCCTTCGTGCTCAAGCGCGAGGACGACAGCGAACTGACGACCACCTACCTAAGCCTGCACAGCACCAGGGGCAGCGCCGAGATTCGTCACCTGACCCTGGCCGATCCGTTGGTGATCTTCCGGTTGTGCCCCGGCAGCCACGATTTTCCCATGCCCGGTGCGGTCATGAAGGAGGCGTCGAAGATCGAGCGACCGGATCTGGCGGCCGAGGTCATGGCCCGGATCAAGGGCGAGGTCCCGCCGCCCGTTGCCGAACCGGATGCCGTCGATTTCTGGCGCTGGGTCGCGGCCATCGTCGCCATCACGGCGGTGATTCTAGCGGTCGCGGTGCTGCTCGTCTTCTATCTGATGATGCGCAACGACCGTCGGCGCAAACGCGACCGCCGCAAGAAGGGGCGGCGCAAGGGCGACCGCCGCCGCAGGAATGACGGCCCCAAGGGCGCCGAACGCCGCAAGAGCGGGGACCGGCGCGAAGACGAAGACCGCCGCGAGGAAGACCCCCGCCGGAAACAAATCGACCGGCGCGGCACCGCCGTCGACGGCTGAGGGGCCCTTATCCGATTCTCGACGAAATCCCGCCGTCCACGGGCAGCAGCACGCTGGTGATGTACTGCGCTTCGTCCGACGCCAGGAACAGCGCCGCGTTGGCGACGTCCCAGGCGGTGCCCATGCGGCCGTAAAGCGGTACCTGGGCGTCGCGCTCGTCACGTACGACCTTGCGGTCGACGCCGCGTTCCTGGGCACGGCGTTCGATCGCCATGGGAGTATCGATCAGGCCGGGAATGATGACGTTGGCGCGGATCCCGAAGGGCGCGTTTTCCATGGCCAGCATGTGGGTCATGGTATTGATGGCGCCCTTGGATGTCTTGTAGGCGATGGTGCCCCGCGAACATAGCGACGAGGTCGAGGAAATGTTGATGATCGACCCCGATTTCTTTTCCCGCATCACCGGCAGGACGTGCTTGCAGGTCATGAACATGGCCTTCAGGTTGAGCTCGAACAGCTCGTCCCACATGTCGGCCTCGAGCTCGGTCGTCGGCTTGTCGCCGCGCGACCGGCCGACGTTGTTGTGCAGCACATCGATGCGGCCATAGCGTTCGGCGCAGGTCGTCGCGATGGCGCGGCAATCGTCCTCGCGGCGGATATCGGCCCGCAGGGTCGACCCCTTGCCGCCCGCGTCGGTGATCATCTTCAGGGTGTCGGCGGCGCTGGCTTCGTCGTAGTCGACGACCAATACGGTCGCGCCTTCCTGGGCGAAACGGAGGGCGGTGGCGCGGCCGTTGCCGATGGTTTCGCCGGCCTGCTGCCCGCCACCGACGACGATGGCGATCTTGTCTTTCAGTCTCATGTGCGGATGCTCCCGAGGGTGTTCTTTTTGTATACAATGCCGGGAGTATAGACAGCCTTACATCGGATGGTCGATGGCGAAGGTTTTCTTCAATCCGCGCTGTCCTTCGGGCGTGACGCGGATCACCCGGCTGTCGCGGACGCGTACAACCCAGCCCAGTTCGAACAGGCGGTCGGAGAGCCCCTTGCCCAGGGAACCGGCGATGTGGTGGCGCCGTTCGCTCCAATCCAGGCAGGGCCGGCAGAAGCAACGCTTCTGCCGGCTGAGTTGATCCAGGTCGATCCCGAACTCGGCCAGGATGCCGCGACCCGCCGGCGTGACGACACCGCCGTCGGCGGCAAGGTCGATGGCTCCCCGGCGTGTCAGCGCATCGGCCAGGGAAACCCCCAGCACGCCGGCAAGGTGGTCGTAGCAACTGCGCGCCATGCGCAGATCCCTGTCCATGCGGCTTTCCGGGCGGATGCGGCGCGGCGTGTCGACGGCGCAGACCACCTGCATGCTTTCCAGCATGGCCGCCACGGTGGGCGACGACAGGCGGAAATAGCGGTGGCGCCCCTGTTTTTCCATGGCCAGCAGGCCTGCGGCCTGAAGCTTCGCGAGATGGCTGCTCGCCGTTTGCGGCATGATCCCGGCACACCAGGCAAGCTCGCCCGCCGTCAGCGCCCGACCGTCGAGCAGCGCCGTCAGCATCTGCGCCCGCGTCAGATCGCCGACCAGATTGCCGATCTCCGCCAGATTCATTGCGTTCACTGTTGTCATGGGGCGATTGTAGCCGCTGCCGGGCCTGACCGCACGCGGACATACTTCGGCATCGGCCGAAGTGTTCTCCGGCAGGATCACACCGGATCCGTGCCAGACTGCGCCGTCCCGCTACCGTTTCGGACTTCCCATGACAACACCCTCTGTCGCTCCGCTTCCCAATCCGCGCGCGTCCCTGGATCTGGCCGTGAACCTGGGCCTGTTGGTCCTTCTGGCGTCGCTGTGGGGGGCGTCCTACAGCTTCATCAAGGTCGGGATCGAGACCATCCCGCCGATCACCCTGATCGCCGGGCGCACGGCCATCGCCGGCATGGTGCTGCTGATGGTCATGCGCGCGCTCGGCCTGCGCATGCCGCGCGACGCCGCGTCCTGGCGGTCGTTCATGGTGCAGGCCTGTCTCAACAGCGTGCTGCCGTTCACGGCCATCGCCTGGGCCGAACAGACCGTGGACGCATCGTTGGCGACGATCCTCAATTCGACATCGCCGATTTTCATCTTCCTGCTCGCCATGGTCCTGCGGCTGGAGGGGGAGCGGACTTGGCGCAAGTTCCTGGGCGTCGCGTTCGGCTTCGCGGGGATCGTGCTGGTGATCGGCGGCGATGCCCTTGAGGGGCTCACGCGGGAGCTGATCTCGCAGCTGGTCATCGTCGGCGCCACGATCTGCTATGCAGGGGCGGCGGTGTTCGGGCGGCGCTTTTCCGGGATGCACGCCATCGTTCCGGCGGCGGGGTCGATGATCGCCGGCGGCGCCGTGCTGATCCCGGCCAGCCTGGTCTTCGAACAACCATGGACACTCTCGGTGTCAACGGATTCGGCGCTGGCGCTGCTGGGCTTGTCCGTGCTGTCGACGGCGCTCGCCTTCGTTATCTACTTCCGCCTGCTCAAGTCTCTGGGCTCCGTCGGCACGGCGGCGCAGGCCTATCTCAGGGTGCCCATCGGGGTCGCTCTGGGGGCGCTGGTCCTGGGCGAAACCCTACCGCTCACCGCCTGGGCCGGCATGGCTTGCGTGATCGCCGGGGTCGCCGCCATGACCTTGCCGGGGCGGCGCGGGGGGCAGCCTCCGGCACCCTGAACTTTCGGTCGCGGACGAAGCGATCGCGCGTGACCCCGGCACCGCTCGGCGGCACCATCGGCGGGCGATCTTTCAACGAAGGAACCGGCCGATGTTCGATGGAATTTCCGATCTGCGCGACCTTGACGCTGTCCCTCGGGCCCTGCCGCGGCGGCCGTGGCACGCCCGGCTGGCGGCCTGGCTGCGCCTCGGCGGCGAAAATGCCCGTCAGCGTCGGGCTCTCGCCCGGCTGGACGCGCACCTGCTGGCAGACGTGGGGCTGACCCGCGCCGAGGCCGCCCGGGAATACGCCAAGCCGTTCTGGCGATAACGGAGGCTTGCGCGCGGGCATCCACGCGGTTTCTAATGACCGGGGGGCAAGACAAGATGCAAGGAAACATCAACCATGACCGACCATAAGGGCGGCTGCCATTGCGGCAATATCACCGTTACCTTCACCACCGACAAGGACCCGGCGGAGATCGTGCCCCGGGCCTGTCAGTGTTCGTTCTGTCGCAAGCACGCGACCCGCGCCCTGTCCGACAACGCGGGCCATATTCACCTGCAGGTCAAGGATGCCGGCCTTCTTGGCCGTTACCGCTTCGGCCTGAAGGTCGGCGATTATGTGTTCTGCAAATCCTGCGGGGTCTATGTTTCGGCCTATATGGAAGACGGCGCCCCTGGAAAAGAAGGGAGGGCCTGGGCCAACGTCATGGGCAACGCCATGGACGACCGCGAAGCCTGGGCCCCGACCGAGCCCATCGAATACGGGGTCGAGACCGAAGACGGCAAACGCGAACGCCGACGCCACAAATGGACGCCGGCGTCGATGACGGTCGAAAGCTAGAGCCTATCCTCTTGATACGGAATCGCTGAGACGGCGAAGGACGTGCTCTGG
>CAXBJB010000020.1:0-15925 GCA_963976055.1 uncultured Alphaproteobacteria bacterium | reverse complement strand
TCCGCGAAGGCGGCCGCACCGTCGGTGCCGGCGTCGTTTCCAAGATCATCGAATAAAGGAACGGGGCTGACTATATAGAGCAAGGTCACCTGGCCGGCGCCCGGACCCGTGGTTCGGGCCGCCGGATGACCGAAGCGGCGTTAGGGGTATAGCTCAGTTGGTAGAGCGGCGGTCTCCAAAACCGCAGGTCCCGGGTTCGAGCCCTGGTGCCCCTGCCACTTTCGAGGGGGTTGTTTCGGCGGATCTTGCAGACAGCCCCGTCGGCGTACGAACAAGGCGAAGACGCCTTACTTAAAAGAAGTCGGATAAACATTTATGGCAAAAACCAACCCGGCCCAGTTCATCCAGGAAGTCCGCCAAGAGGCGGCCAAGGTGACCTGGCCGTCGCGCAAGGAGACGGGCGTTTCCACCGCCATGGTCTTCGTCATGGTGATCATCGCCGCGCTGTTTTTCCTGGTCGTTGACCAGATCTTGCAGTTCGGCATTCGCCTTGTCTTCGGACTGGGGGGCTGATCCATGGCACTGCGCTGGTACGTCGTTCACGTTTATTCTGGTTTCGAAAAGAAGGTCGCCCAGTCGATCGAGGAGCAGGCCCGTCAGGCCGGGATGGAGGAACTTATCCCCCAGGTCCTGGTCCCGACGGAAGCCGTCGTTGAAATGCGCCGGGGTGCGAAGATCAACGCCGAACGCAAGTTCTTCCCGGGCTACATTCTGGTCGAAATGGACCTGACGGACGAAACTTGGCACCTGGTCAAGAACACGCCCAAGGTCACCGATTTTCTGGGCGGCAAGGGCCGGCCCGTGCCGATCTCCGAGGCCGAGGCTCAGCGCATCCTGTACCAGGTCAAGGAAGGCGTCGACCGGCCGAAGCCGAGCGTCACCTTCGAAGTGGGCGAGCAGGTCCGGGTGTGCGACGGGCCGTTCAACTCGTTCAACGGCATGGTCGAGGAAGTCGACGAGGAACGCTCGCGGGTCAAGGTCGCGGTCAGCATCTTCGGACGCGCCACGCCCGTCGAATTGGAATACAGTCAGGTCGAAAAAGTATAGACCCGGCAACGGTTTAACCGCGTGGGAGGCCCGCCATTGGCCGTACCACGCTCTTCAGGCCCGCAAAGACATCAACTGTCGGCGAGGGCGTAACCCGGCCAAGGGAGCGATGCTCCGGACGGCCATTTGAAAGACTGAGGATAGAGAAATGGCGAAGAAGATCACGGGGCTGATCAAGCTCCAAATTCCGGCGGGGCAAGCCAACCCGTCGCCGCCCGTCGGGCCGGCGCTGGGTCAGGCCGGCCTGAACATCATGGAATTCTGCAAGGCGTTCAACGCGCAGACGCAGAACCTGGAACCCGGCATGCCGATCCCGGTGGTTATCACGGCCTACGGCGACCGCACGTTTTCGTTCGTCACGAAGACGCCGCCGGCCAGCTTCCTGCTGATGAAGGCGGCCAAGCTGCAGAAGGGCGTCAACAAGCCGGGCCATGAAAGCAAGGGCAAGGTGACCATGGCGCAGCTGCGCGAAATCGCCGCCGTGAAGATGGCCGACCTCAACACCACGGACGTGGAAGCCGCCTGCCGCATGCTGGCCGGCTCTGCCCGCTCCATGGGCATGGAAGTGGTGGAGTAGGAACGATGGCACGTAAATTCGGAAAGCGCCTGCGCGCTGTTGCTGAAGGCATCAACCGGGACGAAGCGCTCGACCTGGACGCCGCCGTGAAGATGGTCAAGGCGAACGCCACGGCCAAATTTGATGAAACCATCGAACTGGCCATCAACCTGGGCGTCGATCCGCGCCACGCCGACCAGATGGTCCGCGGCATGGTCGCCCTGCCGCACGGCACGGGCAAAAGTGTGCGTGTCGCCGTGTTCGCCAAGGACGCCAAGGCCGAGGAAGCCCGCAAGGCGGGTGCCGACGTGGTCGGCGCCGAGGACTTGATGGAAGCCGTGCAAAACGGCCAGATGGATTTCGAACGCGTCATCGCGACCCCGG
This sequence comes from uncultured Alphaproteobacteria bacterium, assembly GCA_963976055.1. Lineage (GTDB taxonomy): Bacteria > Pseudomonadota > Alphaproteobacteria > Rhodospirillales > Casp-alpha2 > UBA1479. Next base: position 13,938 of record CAXBJB010000020.1, on the reverse strand, counting down.
ACATGATGGCCATCGTCGGCCGTTTGGGTAAGGTTCTGGGGCCGCGCGGCCTGATGCCGAACCCCAAGCTGGGCACGGTGACCCCGGACGTCGCCGGCGCCGTCAAGGCGGCGAAGGCCGGTCAGATTGAATTCCGCGTCGAAAAAGCGGGCATCATCCATGCCGGCGTCGGCAAGGCGAGTTTCTCCGAAGATCAGATCCGCGAGAACATCGCCGCCTTCGTCAACGCCATCAACCGGGCCAAGCCGTCGGGCGCCAAGGGCACGTACATGCAGCGTGTCAGCCTGTCGTCGACCATGGGCCCGGGCGTGAAGATCAACGTGGCCAGCTTCGCCCTCTAGGGCAGGCGGCCGCGTTTTAAGAATTTCCGCCAGCCGGAAGCAATTCCGGGGACGCGGAAAGGGAAGGGACCCAAAACCTTGAAGGTTGGCCGGTCCCGACCCACCTGTCCCAGACAGTAGGCGCTCCCTCGATTTGGAGGGGGCTTAATGGGGAAACCCGCCTGCCGAGACAGTGGTGAAACCGTTTTCCTGCGGGGCTTCAAATGGGGCCCGGCAGTTGAGCGGCTTGAACGACTGCACTGGACAGGCGAGCTGGTCTTTGTTTTGGACCGCCCGCCGGGCGGCCGCGAGGCAAAGGCCTTAGGTGCAACGGTTCGGCCTGTGACCTTCAGGGTGACAGTCCGGATCAACTACTGGAGACGATCCGTGGACCGATCAGAAAAAGAACAATTGGTTGCGTCCCTCAAGGATGCGTTCAACGAGACGAATCTCGTCGTTGTCACCCACTATTCGGGAATGACAGTGGCCGAGATGGGTGATCTCCGCGACCGCATGCGCGAGGCCGGGGCCAAGTTCAAGGTGACGAAAAACCGGCTCACGCGTCTCGCCCTAGAAGGAACGCAGTTCCAGGGCATCAGCAATCTGTTCACCGGTCCGACCGCGATGGCGTATTCGCAGGACCCGGTGGCAGCCGCCAAAGCGGCGGTCGAGTTCTCTAAAAAGAACGAGAAGCTGGTGCTTGTTGGCGGTGCGCTTGGCGAAAAGGCTCTTGCTGTCGAAGACATCAAGGCCCTGGCCACGCTGCCGTCGCTGGATGAACTGCGCGCCAAGCTCGTCGGTATGCTGAATACCCCGGCGACCCGCATCGCCGGTGTGCTTCAGGCCCCGGCGGGTCAGGTTGCCCGAGTCATTTCGGCTTATGGGCAAAAGCAGGGCGAGGCGGCCTAACCGAGCCTCCTGATCTATACCGATTACAACCGTTCAAGCCGTAGGAGATTTTACAATGGCAAACCTCGAACAACTCGTTGAAGACCTGTCCGGCCTGACCGTCCTTGAGGCGGCCGAACTTTCCAAGATGCTGGAAGAAAAGTGGGGCGTTTCCGCCGCTGCTCCGGTGGCCGCTGCCGCCGCTGCTCCGGCTGCTGCTGCCGCTGCCGAAGAAGAAAAGGATGAATTCGACGTCATCCTGGCCACCGTCGGCGAAAAGAAGATCAACGTGATCAAGGAAGTCCGCACCATCACCGGCCTGGGTCTGAAGGAAGCCAAGGACCTGGTCGAAGGCGCGCCGAAGCCCGTCAAGGAAGGCGTGAAGAAGGACGAAGCCGAAGCGATCAAGAAGCAACTGGAAGAAGCCGGCGCCACCGTCGAGCTGAAGTAGTTTCTTTTGTTGAACACCGGGCGCCGCTCTGACGCCCGGTGACGAGTTTGGACCGCGGCGGGGCATTAAACGGCCCCCCGCGGTCCACCCGACTAAGCCTTGTCCGCCCGTATCAGGTCTTGCCGGGACCGGGAAAGTGGATGAGGGGCCCCGCCGGGCCATCGGTCATGTGGCTGTCTCCCCGACACCTGACCGCGTCCGGATCAAGAGCAGGGCCAAGGCAATCGGTCACGGCGGCCGAGTGTTGAGGGGCGACCCCGTCGGAGATCCGGCCGGGGACACATATTTGTACGTCGTGAGGTCATTCAATGCCCAATACGTTTACCGGTCGCAAGCGCATTCGGAAGGATTTCGGCCGCCTGCAGTGCGTCGCCGAAATGCCGAATCTGATCGAAGTCCAGAAGACGTCCTACGAACAGTTCCTGCAGCGTGAAACCAAGCCCGAGGACCGGACCAATACCGGCCTTCAGGAGGTTTTCCGCTCCGTCTTCCCGATTCAGGATTTCTCAGAGCGCGGCACCCTTGAATTCGTCCGCTACGAGTTCGAGGAACCGAAGTACGACGTTGAGGAATGCCAGCAGCGCGGCATGAACTTCGCGGCTCCCTTGAAGGTGACCCTGCGCCTCGTGGTCTGGGACGTCGACGAGGAAACCGGCGCGCGGTCCATCCGCGACGTCAAGGAACAAGACGTCTACATGGGCGATATGCCGCTCATGACCGCCAACGGCACGTTCGTCATCAACGGCACCGAACGCGTGATCGTGTCGCAGATGCACCGCTCGCCGGGCGTGTTCTTCGATCACGACAAGGGCAAGACCCATTCGTCGGGCAAATACCTGTTCGCCGCCCGCGTGATCCCTTACCGGGGCTCGTGGTTGGACTTTGAATTCGACGCCAAGGATCTGATCTACGTGCGCATCGACCGTCGCCGCAAACTGCCGGTGACGACGCTTCTGATGGCGCTCGACAACGACCCGACGGAACTGCTGCGCGAGAAGCGGGCCGAGGAAGGCAAGCCTCTCGACTCTCAGGAAATCTTCGGCATGTCGACCGAAGACATCCTGGCCTACTTCTATGACAAGATCGTGTTCGAGCAGGTCAAGGACGGCTGGAAGACGCCGCTGGCTGCCGAACGCATGAAGGGCCAGAAGCTGACCAGCGATCTGGTCAACGCCAAGACCGGCAAGGTTGTGCTTGAAATCGGCACCAAGATGACCGCGCGCACCATTGCCAAGCTGGAATCCTCCAACGTCGAGGAAATCCTGGTGCCGGCGGAAGACCTGATCGGCCGCTATATCGCCGAGGACCTCATCAACGAGGAAACCGGCGAGGTCTACATCGAGGCCGGCGAGGAAATCACCGAGGAAGTCCTGGCCTCCTTCGCGGAAGCCAAGATCACCAAGGTTCCGACCCTGTCGATCGATCACATCAACGTCGGTCCCTACATGCGCAACACGCTCGCCGTGGACAAGAACTCGTCCCGCGAGGAAGCACTGATCGACATCTACCGGGTCATGCGCCCGGGCGAGCCGCCGACGCTGGATACCGCCGAAGCCCTGTTCAAGGGACTGTTCTTCGATTCCGAACGCTACGACCTGTCGGCCGTCGGCCGCGTCAAGATGAACGCGCGCCTGGGCTTCGAGACCGAAGATACGGTCCGTGTCCTGCGTCGTCAGGACATCCTTGAAGTCGTGCGCACCCTGCACGAACTGAAGGACGGGCGCGGCGAAATCGACGACATCGATCACCTCGGCAACCGCCGGGTGCGCTCGGTCGGCGAACTGATGGAAAACCAGTACCGCATCGGTCTGCTGCGCATGGAGCGCGCGATCCGCGAGCGTATGTCGTCCGTTGATATCGACACCGTCATGCCGCACGATCTGATCAACGCCAAGCCGGCCGCCGCCGCGGTGCGCGAGTTCTTCGGCTCGTCGCAGCTGTCGCAGTTCATGGATCAGACCAACCCGCTGTCGGAAGTGACCCACAAGCGGCGCCTGTCGGCCCTCGGGCCGGGCGGCCTGACCCGCGAACGCGCCGGCTTCGAAGTGCGCGACGTTCACCCGACCCATTACGGCCGTATCTGTCCGATCGAAACGCCGGAAGGCCCGAACATCGGCCTGATCAACTCGCTGGCCACCTATGCCCGGGTCAACAAGTACGGCTTCATCGAAACCCCGTACCGCAAGATCGAGGACGGCAAGGTTGCCTCCGACGTCGTGTACATGTCGGCCATGGAAGAAGGGCGCTACGTGATCGCCCAGGCCAACGCCGACCTGGACAAGAACGGCAAGTTCGTCGACGACCTGGTCAGCTGCCGCAAGGGCGGGGACTTCGTCATGGTCCGCCCGGAAGACATCGATTACATCGACGTCTCGCCGAAGCAGCTCGTCTCGGTCGCCTCGGCGCTGATCCCGTTCCTGGAAAACGATGACGCCAACCGCGCGCTCATGGGCTCGAACATGCAGCGCCAGGCCGTGCCCTTGATCAAGGCGGAAGCGCCCCTGGTCGGTACCGGCATGGAAGCCCCGGTCGCCCGTGATTCGGGTGCCACCATCGTGGCGCGGCGCGGCGGCACCGTCGACCAGATCGACGCGACTCGCATCGTCGTCCATGCGGACGAGTCGGAAAGCACCAGCGCCGACACCGGCGTCGACATCTACTACCTGAACAAGTTCCAGCGCTCGAACCAGAACACCTATCTGCACCAGAAGCCTCTGGTGAAGGTCGGCGACCGGGTCGAAAAGGGCGATACCATCGCCGACGGTCCGTCCACGGATCTGGGCGATCTGGCCCTCGGCCGCAACGTGCTCGTCGCGTTCATGCCGTGGAACGGCTACAACTTCGAAGACTCGATCCTGATCAGTGAGCGCATCGTGAAAGACGACGTGTTCACCTCGATCCACATCGAGGAATTCGAAGTCATGGCCCGCGACACCAAGCTGGGTCAGGAAGAAATCACCCGCGACATTCCGAACGTCGGTGAAGAAGCCCTCAAGAACCTGGACGAAGCCGGCATCGTGTACATCGGCGCCGAGGTCGAACCGGGCGACATCCTGATCGGCAAGGTGACGCCGAAGGGTGAAAGCCCGATGACGCCGGAAGAAAAGCTGCTGCGCGCCATCTTCGGCGAAAAGGCCTCGGACGTGCGCGACACCAGCTTGCGCCTGCCGCCGGGCGTCAACGGCACGATCGTCGAAGTCCGCGTGTTCTCGCGCCGCGGGGTCGACAAGGACGAACGTGCCCTGTCCATCGAACGGTCGGAAATCGAACGCCTGGCCAAGGACCGCGACGACGAACGCCGCATCCTGGAGCGGTCCTTCGAAGCGCGCCTGAAGGCGCTTCTGGTCAACCGCAAGGCCGCCGGCGGCCCGAAGGGGCTGAAGGCCGGTACCAAGCTGACCGACAACGTCCTGTCGCAGTACACGGTTGGCCAGTTGGCCCAGATCGTTGTCGAGAACGACAAGATCATGAAGGACGTCGAGGCCCTTAAGACCCAGTTCGAGGAAGACATCGCAAAGCTGCAGGAACGCTTCGACAACAAGGTCGACAAGCTGCAGCGCGGCGACGACCTGAGCCCGGGCGTCATGAAGATGGTCAAGGTCTTCGTTGCGGTGAAGCGCAAGCTTCAGCCGGGCGACAAGATGGCCGGCCGTCACGGCAACAAGGGGGTCATTTCCAAGATCGTTCCGATCGAGGACATGCCGCACCTGGAAGACGGCACGCCCGTCGACATCGTGCTCAACCCGCTTGGCGTGCCGTCGCGCATGAACGTGGGGCAGATTTTGGAAACCCACCTGGGCTGGGCCTGTGCCGGCCTGGGCCGTCAGATCGGCGGTCTAATGGAGGAAATGCACGCGACCAACGGTGACAACAAGAAGCTGAAGGCGCTGCTCAAGGACATCTACGGCAACGACGTCTACAAGTCGGATATCGCCGACCTGACCAACGAGGAGCTTGTCGAACTGGGGACCAACCTGACCCCGGGCGTGCCGATCGCGACGCCCGTGTTCGATGGTGCCCGTGAATCCGACATCGTCGAAATGCTCGAGAAGGCGGGGCTCGATTCCTCCGGCCAGATGGTTCTCATCGATGGCCGCACGGGCGAAACCTTCGAACGCAAGGTCACGGTGGGCTACATCTACATGCTGAAGCTCCACCACCTGGTCGACGACAAGATCCACGCGCGTTCCATCGGCCCGTACTCGCTGGTTACCCAGCAGCCGTTGGGCGGCAAGGCGCAGTTCGGCGGCCAGCGTTTCGGCGAAATGGAAGTCTGGGCCCTCGAAGCCTACGGCGCCGCCTATACGCTGCAGGAAATGCTGACCGTGAAGTCGGACGATGTGTCCGGCCGCACCAAGGTCTACGAAGCCATCGTCCGAGGCGACGATACCTTCGAAGCGGGGGTGCCGGAATCCTTCAACGTGTTGGTGAAGGAACTGCAGTCGCTCGGCCTGAACGTGGAAATGAACTAAGCGCACTGACGCGCACTCATTAGAGAACAAGCGTCATTTAGCGCTTTGAAGGAGAAGTAGACATGAACGAACTGATGCGCATTTTCGGGACGCCTGCGGCGACCCAGCAGTTCGACGAACTTAAGATCTCCATCGCTTCGCCGGAACGTATCCGGTCCTGGTCGTTCGGTGAAATCAAGAAGCCGGAAACGATCAACTACCGCACGTTCAAACCGGAGCGGGATGGCCTGTTCTGCGCCCGCATCTTCGGTCCGATCAAGGATTACGAATGCCTGTGCGGCAAGTACAAGCGGATGAAGTACAAGGGCATCATCTGCGAAAAGTGCGGCGTGGAAGTCACCTTGCAGAAGGTCCGGCGCGAGCGCATGGGCCATATCGAACTGGCCTCGCCGGTCGCCCATATCTGGTTCCTCAAGTCGCTGCCGTCGCGCATCGGCCTGCTGGTCGACATGACCCTGAAGGATCTGGAACGGGTTCTGTATTTCGAGAACTACGTGGTGGTCGAACCCGGCCTGACGCCGCTCAAGCTGCACGAGATGCTGACCGAAGAGCAGTATCAGAACGCCGTCGATGAATACGGCGAGGATTCCTTCACCGCCGGCATCGGCGCCGAGGCCATCCGCGACATGCTGTCGTCAATCGACCTTGAGGAAGAACTGACCAACCTGACCATGGACCTGGAGGAAACCGGGTCCGAGGCCAAGCGCAAGAAGCTGGTCAAGCGCCTGAAGCTGATCGAGGCCTTCATCGCCTCCGAAGCGCGCCCGGAATGGATGATCCTGGAAGTCGTTCCGGTCATCCCGCCCGAACTGCGCCCGCTGGTGCCGCTGGACGGCGGCCGCTTCGCGACGTCGGATCTCAACGATCTGTACCGCCGCGTCATCAACCGCAACAACCGTCTGAAGCGGCTAATTGAACTGCGCGCGCCGGAAATCATCATTCGCAACGAAAAGCGCATGTTGCAGGAATCCGTTGACGCCCTGTTCGACAACGGCCGCCGTGGCCGCGCCATCACGGGTGCCAACAAGCGCCCGTTGAAGTCGCTGTCGGACATGCTGAAGGGCAAGCAGGGCCGGTTCCGCCAGAACCTGCTGGGCAAGCGCGTCGATTATTCCGGCCGTTCGGTCATCGTCGTCGGCCCGGAACTGCTGCTTCATCAATGCGGTTTGCCGAAGAAGATGGCGCTCGAACTGTTCAAGCCGTTCATCTATTCCAAACTGGAACTCTACGGCATGGCGACCACCATCAAGGCGGCCAAGCGCATGCTGGAAAAGGAACGCCCCGAAGTCTGGGACATCCTTGAAGAGGTCATCCGCGAACACCCGGTCATGCTGAACCGCGCGCCGACCCTGCACCGTCTGGGCATCCAGGCGTTCGAGCCGGTACTGATCGAAGGCAAGGCCATTCAGCTTCACCCGCTGGTCTGCGCCGCCTTCAACGCCGACTTCGACGGTGACCAGATGGCCGTGCACGTGCCGCTGTCGCTCGACGCGCAGTTGGAAGCCCGGGTGCTGATGATGTCGACCAACAACATCCTCAGCCCGGCCAACGGCAAGCCGATCATCGTGCCGTCGCAGGACATCGTTCTGGGTCTCTACTACATGACCATGATGCGCGAAGGCGAAAAGGGCGAAGGCATGCTGTTCGGTGATGCCGGCGAAATTCAGCAGGCGCTGGACGCCGGCGTGATCAGCCTGCACGCCAAGATCACGGCGCGCTTCCGCACCGTGGACGACAACGGCGACCCCGTGGTTCAGCGCGTGGAAACGACGACCGGCCGCCTGATGCTGTCGGAAATCCTGCCGCGCAATCCCAAGATCAAGTTCGATCTGATCAACAAAGTCCTGACCAAAAAGGACATCACCACCCTGATCGACGAGGTCTACCGATTCTGTGGTCAGAAGGAGACGGTGATCTTCTGCGACCGCATGATGACGCTGGGCTTCGGTTATGCCTGCCGCGCCGGCATCTCGTTCGGCAAGGACGATCTGGTGATTCCGAAGGAAAAGGAAAAGCTGGTTGCCGAGACCGAAGCACGGGCCAAGGAATTCGAAAAGCAGTACATGGACGGCCTGATCACCCAGGGCGAAAAGTACAACAAGGTGGTCGATGCCTGGGCCCAGTGCACGGATCGGGTCGCCGACGCCATGATGAAGGACATCTCGACGGAGCGCCCGGGCGAGCCCGTGAACTCGGTCTACATGATGGCCCACTCCGGTGCCCGTGGCTCGGCCGCTCAGATGAAGCAGCTTGCCGGCATGCGCGGCCTGATGGCCAAGCCGTCCGGTGAAATCATCGAAACGCCGATCATTTCCAACTTTAAGGAAGGCCTGACCGTGCTGGAATACTTCAATTCCACCCACGGTGCCCGTAAGGGTCTGGCCGATACCGCCTTGAAGACGGCGAACTCCGGTTACCTGACCCGCCGTCTGGTCGACGTCGCGCAGGACTGCATCATCGTCGATCATGACTGCGGCACCGACGGCGGCCTGACCATCAGCGCCATTGTCGAGGGCGGCGAAGTGATTTCGCCGCTGTCGGAACGGATCCTCGGCCGCACCGCGGCCGACGACATCCTGCACCCGACAACGGGCGATGTGATCGTGGCCAAGAACGAAATGGTCGTCGAAGAGCATTGCGCGGCGATCGAGGAAGCGGACGTGGAAACCGTGCGTATCCGTTCGGTCCTGACTTGCGAGCAGAAGGACGGCGTTTGCGGCAAGTGCTACGGCCGTGACCTGGCCCGCGGCACGACCGTGAACATCGGCGAAGCGGTCGGCGTCATTGCGGCTCAGTCCATCGGCGAGCCGGGCACCCAGCTGACCATGCGGACCTTCCACATCGGCGGCGCCGCCCAGCGCGGCACCGAGCAGTCGGCTATCGAAGCCTCGGCGGACGCCAAGGTCGAGCTGCGCAACTGCACCACGGTCAAGAACTCGGCCGGGGTCGAGGTCATCATGGCGCGTAACGCCGAGCTCTTGTTGATCGACAACAAGAAGCGCGAGCGGGCGCGTCACCGTATTCCGTACGGTGCCCGTCTGCTGGTCAAGGACAAGGCCAAGGTCGAACGCGGCGACAAGATGGCGGAATGGGATCCGTTCACCCTGCCGATCCTCACGGAAAAGGAAGGGACGGCGAACTACGTCGATCTGGTCGAAGGTCTGTCCATCACCGAACGCATGGACGAAGCCACCGGCATCGCGTCGAAGGTCGTCATCGACTGGAAGCAGCAGCCGCGGGGTAACGACCTGAAGCCGCGCATTACCCTGCGCGACGACAAGGGCGAGGTCATCGCCCTGGATAACGGCCTCGAAGCCCGTTATTTCCTGTCGGTCGATGCCATCCTGTCCGTGGAAAACGGCCAGCGCGTCTATGCCGGCGACGTGATCGCCCGCATCCCGCGTGAATCGGCCAAGACCCGCGACATCACGGGTGGTCTGCCGCGCGTCGCGGAACTGTTCGAAGCCCGCAAGCCCAAGGATCACGCGATCATCGCCGAAAACGAAGGCCGCGTGGAATTCGGCAAGGACTACAAGAACAAGCGCCGCATCCTGGTCGTGCCGACCGAGGACGGGGAAGAGCCCGTGGAATACCTGATTCCCAAGGGCAAGCACATCTCGGTTCAGGAAGGCGACTATGTGCGGGTCGGCGACGCGCTGATGGACGGTAACCCGGTGCCGCACGACATCCTACGTGTGCTGGGCGTTCCGGCCCTGGCGGAGTACCTGATCAACGAGATTCAGGACGTCTACCGCCTGCAGGGCGTGAAGATCGATGACAAGCACATCGAAGTCATCGTTCGCCAGATGCTGCAGAAGGTCGAAATCACCGAAGCGGGGGATACCACGCTTTTGGTCGGCGAGCAGATCGACCGGGTCGAAATGGACGAAGCCAATGCCCAGGCGGCGGCGCGCGGCGGCAAGCTGGCCCATGGGGAGCCTGTCCTTCAGGGTATCACCAAGGCCAGTCTGCAGACGCGGTCCTTCATCTCGGCGGCATCGTTCCAGGAAACCACCCGCGTGCTGACCGAGGCGGCGGTTTCCGGCAAGGTCGATCACCTCATCGGCCTGAAGGAAAACGTCATCGTCGGGCGTCCGATTCCCGCCGGTACAGGGGCGATCATGAAGAAATTCCGCGCCATTGCCACGGCACGGGACGACGATGCGGCCGCGATCGATGCGGAAAACAAAGAATCGGCCGCCCTGGCGGCCAGCGAAGCCGCGCAAACGGTCGACGCGGACTGATAACGGGATTCGATGCCTCCCCAAATCCCCCGGAATGGGGGCGGGGAGGCATCGCCGTTCTCTTTGTTACAGGCGGATTACCCTTGGATTTCCGCCGTTTTTTGCCGGCTAATTTAATGCCGGTTTCCGCTTGACGGCGGGGGGGCGCGTCCATATAGTGCGCTCCACTTCGCAGGGGCCGGTGGTGGTGCCTCAAAAGGCTTGGAATTCCGGGCTTTTTAAGGCACTAAACGCGACCCTCGATGCGGCAAGTGTAGGGATGTTTTTTCCGAACGGCTCCTCAGGGCCGCCTCGTTTGAGGCCTTGAGGTTGTCGTTTTTGCCCTTTAAAGGGCAGCGCGCGGCGCCAGGGTGATCCCCACCCGAATAATTCAGGGGATCTGCTTCTGAGCGTCGTTTCCGTTGAAGAGACGTCTTTCGCGCCGGTGGCGCGCTGGGAATTACGGCGCACCGCAAGGGCGCTTAGGACATAACGAAGGTTTGGCCGGACCATGAGGTCCGGCGCGGCAAGGAATTGAGAAACGTATGCCGACGATTAACCAATTGATCCGCAAGCCGCGGAAGGCGCCCTCGACCTCCAACAAGGTTCCGGCGTTGAAGGCCTGCCCGCAAAAGCGCGGTGTCTGCACCCGTGTCTACACGACGACCCCGAAGAAGCCGAACTCGGCCCTTCGTAAGGTTGCTCGTGTGCGCCTGACCAACGGGTTCGAAGTCACCAGCTACATCCCGGGCGAGGGCCACAACCTGCAGGAACACTCGGTCGTCCTCATCCGCGGCGGCCGCGTCAAAGATTTGCCCGGTGTGCGTTATCACATCCTGCGTGGCGTTCTCGACACACAGGGCGTTTCCGACCGCCGCCAGCGCCGTTCCAAATACGGCGCCAAGCGCCCGAAGTAAGGAGTTCGACTCATGTCCCGTCGCCATCGCGCAGAAAAACGTGAGATTCTTCCGGACCCCAAGTTCGGAGATCTGGTTCTGTCCAAGTTCACCAACAGCCTGATGTACCACGGCAAGAAGTCGGCTGCGGAACAGATCGTCTACGGTGCCATGGATCTGATTGAAAAGAAGACGAGCAACGATCCGCTCAAGGTCTTCCATGAAGCGCTGGACAACGTGAAGCCGTCCATCGAAGTGCGCTCCCGCCGCGTTGGTGGTGCGACCTATCAGGTGCCGGTTGAAGTCCGCACTGACCGCCGTCAGGCGCTCGCCATCCGCTGGTTGATCGACCATGCGCGCAAGCGTTCCGAAAACACCATGACCGAACGGCTGTCGGGCGAGCTTCTGGATGCCGCCAACAACCGTGGCGCCGCGGTGAAAAAGCGGGAGGACACGCACCGGATGGCAGAGGCCAACAAGGCCTTCTCCCACTATCGGTGGTAACCCCAGGGTTTATGGATTAAATACATGGCACGCCAAACTCCTCTCGATCGTTACCGTAATATCGGCATCATGGCTCACATCGATGCCGGCAAAACGACCACGACCGAACGCATCCTTTACTACACCGGCAAGTCCTACAAGATCGGCGAAGTCCACGACGGCAACGCCACCATGGACTGGATGGAGCAGGAGCAGGAACGCGGCATCACCATTACGTCCGCCGCGACCACGACCTTCTGGCGTGATCATCGCGTCAACATCATCGACACCCCGGGCCACGTCGACTTCACCATCGAAGTCGAACGCTCGCTGCGTGTGCTCGACGGTGCCGTCGCCGTGTTCGACTCGGTCGCCGGCGTCGAGCCGCAGTCCGAAACCGTGTGGCGCCAAGCCGACAAGTACGGCGTGCCGCGCATGTGTTTCATCAACAAGATGGACCGTACCGGCGCCGACTTCTATCGCTGCGTCGATATGATCATCGACCGTCTGGGCGCCACGCCGATGGTGCTGCAGCTGCCGATCGGTTCCGAGGACAAGTTCCTGGGCGTCGTCGATCTGGTGAGGAACCGGGCCATCATCTGGAAGGATGAAAGCCTGGGCGCCGAGTTCGAATACAAGGATATTCCCGCCGATCTCGCCGATAAGGCCGCGGAATACCGCGAAAAGCTCATCGAGCTGGCCGTCGACCAGGACGACGCGGCGATGGAAGCCTATCTGGAAGGCAACGAGCCCGACGTCGCGACCCTGATGAAGTGCATCCGCAAGGGCACGCTGGCTGGTGCCTTCGTTCCCGTGCTGACGGGTTCCGCTTTTAAAAACAAGGGTGTGCAGCCGCTTCTTGATGCGGTGGTCGATTTCATGCCGGCGCCGACCGACGTTGCCGCCATCAAGGGTGTGGACGCCGACGACCCGGAAAAGGAAATCGAGCGCAACAACTCCGACAGTGAGCCCTTCGCGGCCCTGGCGTTCAAGATCATGAACGATCCGTTCGTCGGTAACCTGGGCTTCGTGCGCATCTATTCGGGCAAGCTCGAGGCCGGCTCCTCGGTCATGAACACGGTTAAGGGCAAGCGCGAACGCGTCGGCCGCATGCTGCTCATGCATTCCAACAACCGTGAAGAAATCAAGGAAGCCTTCGCCGGCGACATCGTCGCCCTGGTCGGTCTCAAAGACACCACGACCGGCGATACGCTGTCCGATCCGTCGAACCAGGTCATCCTGGAGCGCATGGAATTCCCCGAGCCGGTCATCGAAGTGGCCGTCGAGCCGAAGACCAAGGCCGACCAGGAAAAGATGGGCGTCGCCCTCAACCGCCTGGCTGCCGAGGATCCGTCCTTCCGCGTGACCACCGATCAGGAAAGCGGTCAGACGGTTATCAAGGGCATGGGGGAACTTCACCTGGAAATTCTGGTCGACCGCATGCGTCGCGAATTCAAGGTCGACGCCAATGTCGGTCAGCCGCAGGTCGCGTATCGCGAAACCATCAGCCGTGCAGCCGATGTGGACTATACCCACAAGAAGCAGACCGGCGGTTCGGGCCAGTTCGCGCGGGTCAAGATCAAGTTTGAGCCGATTCCCGAGGGCTTTGAGTTTGAAAACACCGTCGTCGGCGGCAACGTGCCCCGGGAATACATTCCGGGCGTCGAAAAGGGCCTCAAGTCCTCCATGGACTCGGGCGTTCTGACCGGCTTCCCCGTGACCGGCATCAAAGCCACGCTGTATGACGGTAACTCCCACGACGTTGACTCCAGCGTTATGGCCTTCGAAATCGCCGCCCGCGCGGCGTTCCGCGAAGGTTGCCGCCAGGCCGGCCCGCAGTTGCTGGAGCCGATGATGAACGTCGAGGTCGTCACCCCGGAAGAGTACATGGGCGACATCATCGGCGACCTGAACTCGCGCCGCGGGCAAGTCAACGCCATGGATCAGCGCGGCAACGCGCGCGTCATCGACGCCCATGTGCCGCTGGCCAACATGTTCGGTTATGTGAACACGCTGCGTTCACTGAGCCAGGGCCGCGCCCAGTTCACCATGCAGTTTGACCACTACGAAGTGGTTCCGTCCCAAGTTTCAGAGGAAATCCAGACCCGTCTGGCCGGTTAAGGTCAAGGCGCCGAAGGGAGTATCAAGAGATGGCGAAAGAGAAGTTTGAACGTAATAAGCCGCATTGCAACATCGGCACGATCG
>CAXBJB010000019.1:0-21489 GCA_963976055.1 uncultured Alphaproteobacteria bacterium | reverse complement strand
CAGGCTCATAACCTGAAGGTCGCAGGTTCAAATCCTGCCCCCGCAACCAAACAAAAAGCCCCTAAACCAAACGGTTAGGGGCTTTTTGTTTGGCCAAATCACAGCCGACAAAATCCAAGGGGCAACCTATGGAAAGCAGATGGAAGCATGGGGTTGTGCATGAAATTCTGAAAACATACGGTTCTTGCAACCATTGTTATGGTGCGCGGAGCGAAGGAAAGAGGTGAAGGGCGCCAGTGATGCCCGTCATTCCCGAAATGTGCCGAAACGTATACCGTGTAAGGCAATTCGCTAGCCGGTTTGAACGCCACATGAAAAAGGCGGTCCGGAATGACGGGCCGGAGGAGGCTATGTGGCCTATTTGGACAACCATACGGTCATGGCGACCGATGATATGGACGAATTGCACGCTGCCGTTGCGGGATTGACGGGGCGGCATCAATTCGACGTTCGCGGTGACAGAACCGCTTTGTCCGCCAGAATCGCCGTGGCATCGTTCGGGGAACTCAATCTTGTGCATTTCGGGTACGGCGACGTTCGGATCGATGTTTCCTCCGGCGAGGAGGGGGATGACGGGCTGTTGTTCTATGTGGTGACGGGCGGTGGCGGCAACTTGCGCCGCGGCAGTACGGAAATGGGCTTTTCCATGATGCGGGGCGTCGTACGAGACCTGTCCTGTTCGATCATGGTGACGCAAGAGGGGCTCTCGGGGTTTGCCCTGCCGATGTCGAAAGAGAGAGTGCGCCGGCATGCCCACGCGGTGATCGGCGCCGATGTGGGGGCGGCCCCGGTGATGTTCGATGAGGGGATCGATATGACGACCCCGGGCGGGCACCAGTTTCGCAATACTGTGCATTTTGTCGCGAACGCCTTGGACGGCCCGCTTCGGGAAATGGACAATCCAATCCTTGCCCGGCAAATGGAAGAACTGCTTCTGACCCAAGTCCTGACGTTTCTGCCCAACAATTTTTCCGACGCAATTGCGGATTGCGCAACACGGGTGGCCTTGCCCTATCATGTCAAACGGGCGCGCGATTACATTCATGCCCATGCCCATACGGCGGTCAGCGTCGCCGATATCGCCGCGGCGGCCGGATGCGGCTATCGAACCGTGCAAAACGCCTTCAAGGACGTCTATGGCATGTCACCCATGGCTTATCTGCGGCTTGTCCGGCTGAAACGGATTCACAGCGCATTGCGTAACGGCGGCGAGGACGGGGCGACCATCGCGCAAATCGCCCGGGCCTGGGGGTTCGGCCATATGGGGCGATTCGCCGAGATTTACCGCCGCCAATTCGGTGAATTGCCCTCGGAAACGGTCCGAAAGCGCGCGTGAATTCCGCCGACGTATCCACAAACTGTATTCAGTATCCGAAAAGCGCCGAATAAAAGCCTGCAACGTGCCGTGCGCATTCTCCAGCCTGAATTTCATACATAAAGTGCTTCCGATCGGGCCATGCCTTCCATCCTGAAGGACATGCGGCGCGGGGTGACGTCTGCCGGCAGTTTTTCTTTCGGGGGCCAAGAACGAAGGCCCGCCGGTTTTTGCGCCGCGGGATGCGGGCAATGGTGAAACAAGACGCGATATTGAGGATTGAGGAACGGCCGATGAGGATTCTTTTCAAATCTGCATTCTTCCCCATTTTGGCACGGGGGGTGTTGCTGGCCCTGATCGCGTTCGCCGGCATGGCGAACCCGTCCGACGCGGCGGCGCAACAGACGCAGGCGGCCTTTTCATCAAGCGGCCATGCGATTTGCGGGGGATTGGATGTGCGCACGGGCAAGGTTTTAGATCCGTGCGGTTTCGAAAGTGCGAAATATACGGGCAAGGCTGTCGGGAAATGCCCAAGCGGATCGTTCTTCGATCTCGGTACGTGGTCCTGTTATTCGTGCCCTCGCGGCTACAACCGGACGGCGTTGGCGGTCGACACCCCTCAGGCTTGTTCGAAGACGGTTCAGGCCGAATACAAGTATGCAAAACGGGTCGGCGGGCATAAAGCCTGCCCGACCGGGTCGTTCAAGGATCCCCGCAACGGCGGCGAATGCTGGCAATGCCCGTCGGGGTTCGGCCGCACCATGTCCGCTGTGGACGCCTGGGACGCCTGCGGCAAATTTGGCGCAAGCGCGCGCCGGGCTGAATTCATCGACCGGGTTTGCCCCGAAGGCACCTTTCCTGATCCGAACGGCGGTTGCTATTCCTGCCCTGATGGTTTCCGCCGCACGGCCGCCGCGGTGACCGGGCATAACGCGTGTTTCCGCAATGAAAGTTTGCAGCCGGCGGAGAAAAAGGCGGCGTTGAGCTGCAAGGCCGGCGAACACTTTGACTTCATCGACGGGGGCACCTGCTGGGAATGCCCTGAGAATTCAGTGCGCACTGTCCTCGGCGTGAAGACGAACCAGGCCTGCGAGTACACCAACATCCGCTGGGAGGCGGCCAAGCGCACGCCGAACGGGTTGTTCAAGCTGCCGGGCGGCCACGAGATCGCGGCCGAGGTCATCAAGGAGCGCACGCGGATCGACGAGATCCTCGACGAGGCCATCAAAGCGGAAAAGGCGAGAGGTACCGAGGCCGCCAAATTCAGAGACGAAGCCTGGGAGCATATCCGGACGGGGCCTGAAAGTTCTCCGGTCCTGATGGCGGCCGTCTACAAACGCGTTTTCGATCTGATCAAGAACGGTCCGAGGACCAAGCCCGAACGGGACTTGCTGAACTACATGGCCGTCTATGTTCAGCAGTCGCGCCAGTTGGCCGCCTCGGAAATGAACAACATCTGGCAAAGCTGGGCCCGCGGCCAGGAGGCGCGCACATCGGCACTGGCCACAAGAAGTATGCACAGTGCCTATGACGTCGGCGTCGCCCCACCGGATTTGGAAAGCCTGGTCGCCACCGTCATGCATCTGACGCCCAGCGCGGCGATGGCGGCCGCGTTCCTCGGCGCGTATGCGCTCGAAAACGTGTCGCCCGCGTTCGCTCAGCTGACGGCCCGCGCGGCGGTAGCAATAAGACCCTTCAATTGGGTGCAGAAAATCGCCTCACTCCAACAAACTGCGGAGAAGGCCGGAGCCGCGATTACCCACGCCGCCGCCGCCGCCCAGGCCGGAGCGGGGGTCATCGGCGCTTTTGCCTGGCCCCTGGCGATCATGACGGCCTCGTCGGTAATCTTCAGCATCGCGACGGACAACACCTTGGCGCAGAACCGACAGATAGCCATCGTCAACGACGCTCTGGAGACGGCGAAGAAGCCGGTGAACCTGTCCCGCCTGATCCTGACCCCAGAAGGTCGGATGGAAGTCATGAGCAACTGGGCGCTGATGACCCAGGAGTATTACAAGCCCAACGCCGTCACCTGGAACAAGCTGCTGCCGCGGGAGAACACGGCGACCGTGAACGTGAACGGCCAGGCCATCGTTGTCGATGTTCCCGCCGTTCCGACCGCGACACTGGAAGGCGACCGTGTCGTCGTCAATGCCCCCTCGACGGGACTTCGGCCATCGGCCTCGGACTGGACCAAGATCGACGGCGCGGCCCGCGATGTCGCGATTGGATCGGACGGCACCGTCTACGCGATCGGTGTGACCAAAAAAGGCAGCGGGTATGAAATCTTCAAACGCGCCAAGACCGCCAGCAAGTGGACTCGGATGGACGGGACCGCGACCCGCGTTGCGGTTTCGGGAACCGTGGCCTGGGTCGTGAACGGCAAAGGCCATATTTTCGCCCAGTCGGGTTCCAAATGGCAACGCATCGCCGGCCCTGCCGCGCAAGACATCGGCGCCAGCGCCAAGGCGGTGTGGATCGTCGGCAGTGACGGGAAAATCCACGTTCGTGCCGGCAATAACTGGCAGGGTGTCGCGGGAACTGCGCAGCGGATCGACATCGATCAGAACGGCAGGCCGTGGGTCGTGAACGACCGTGGAGACATTTACGTGCACGACAACAACATGAAATGGCAAAAGCTTCCCGGCGCCGCCATCGATGTCGCCGTCGATGTCCCGGGCATGGCGCGAATAGTCGGCAAGGACGGCAAAACCTACGTCTTCAACGAGATGAGGCGGAACTGGGATGCGATCTCGCAAGACACGGAGTCCGAAGCCATCGGCGCCGGCGGCGGACAAGTGTGGCGGCTGACCAAGAAGAACGAAATCTACCAGCTTCATTAGCTGTTTAGTCTTGGTGTTTTCTGGAGTGGATTGCAGACGAACCGTTCTGGCTTTTCAGCCCATGCTTTGCACTGCCAAATCTCAGCACGACTGCGAAATGTCATGGATCTGTGAAGGGCCTGACAGGCGAGTTTCTCAAACGTCGACTCATCGACCTGCGCGAATCCAGCCGCAGACCGCACCCCGCGATTGGTTACAGTTCTTCCCACAGGCGGTTTTCGAATTCCAGTTCTTCCTCGCACGCGACCAGATCACAGGCGGGAAAATCGTCTTTGGTGACGATGGCGAAGCCGACGTCGCCGACCCCAGTCACGACGACATGGCGGATGTTTCGGTCCTTCATTAGTCGAACGGCTTCGATTTCCAAGCAGCTGCCGGCGAGACAATGGGGGGCCTGCGTCATCACCTCACCAACCGCCGTCGTCTTGGGGTCTCGTCCCATGTCGAGAACCTTGCAGATGAAATCGCTGCTGGTGAATACGCCCGCCAGGACACCCTCTCTCAGCACCGGAACGGCGCTGAACCGATGCCGCTGCATTTGCTTCACCGTTTCCGATACGGACGCCTCAGGGGGAACGGACAGCAAAACCTGCCCCTTCACGATTTCGCTCAATTTCCTGTGAGACATCCTGGATGCTCCTGCCATCACGCTTTTTCCATTGTCAGCTATCCGGTGGCGCACGCATTGACGGGCGTCAACATTGACTCCGCCCTAGGCGCGGCTACTCAGCGATAGACCGCATGGAATTGACAAAGGCCCGGTTCTGGGCATTGCTCTAGTCAGACAGACCATACCAAAAGGAATTCCATTCATGAGACTAATGATGTTCGAAGCGTCCGGCGGGCCGCGCCTGGGCGTGGTCGAAGGCGACAAGGTAATCGACGTCGCCGCCGCCGACCTGGCGTTGCCAAAAACGATGCTGGCCCTGATCGAGGCTGGCCCGGACGCGCTCGCCCGCGTCGCCGCCGCCGTCAAGGGGGCCGGCGCCGAAGCGACCCTGGCGCTCAAGGACGTCACGCCGGCGCTGCCGATCGAGCGGCCGGGTAAGTTCGTCTGTGTCGGCCTGAACTATGCCGCCCATGCGCGCGAAGGTGGGCACGAGCCGCCCAAGTATCCGTCCCTGTTCGTGCGGTGGCCGTCGTCGCTGGTCGCCGCCGAGGCGCCGGTCATCCTGCCCAAGGTCTGCGAGCAGCTGGATTACGAAGCCGAGTTGACCTTCGTCATCGGCAAGGGCGGCCGTGCGATCCCGGAAGACAAGGGGCTGGACCACGTGTTCGGCTACACCCTGTTCAACGACGTTTCGGTCCGTGCCTGGCAGCGCTATACGCCGCAATGGACCCAGGGCAAGAATTTCGACGGCACCGGCCCCTTGGGCCCGGTCGTGGTGACGCCGGACGAACTGCCGGCGGGGGCGTCCGGCCTGCGCATCACGTCGCGGGTCAACGGCGAGACGCGCCAGGATTCCAATACCGGGGACCTGATCTTCGGCGTTGCGCGGCTGGTCGCCATCCTGTCCGAATTCATGACGCTGGAGCCGGGCGACGTGGTCGCCACGGGCACGCCGTCGGGCGTCGCCCATGCCATGAAACCGCCGGGTTGGATGAAGGCTGGCGACCGGGTCGAGGTCGAGGTCGAAGGCATCGGCATCCTGGGCAATCCCATCGTCGCCGAGGTCTGACCGGAATGATCGGGGAGGGGCGGCGTGGGCCGCCCCTTCACCCGTGACAGGGCGGAATTCAAGGTTATGATTAATCCCATGGCGCGCCACGCGCGCGAAGGGGAGAGACTGCCATGCCCGCCTGCCGCCTGACGACCGCCGCCGTTACCCTTGTCCTTGGCGCGATGATCGCCGCCGCGGGCCCGGTCCGGGCGGCGGACGGCCGCATCGGGGTCGAACTCAACAAGCTGGAACCGCTGGCCAGCGCCTGCCGCGCCTATCTGGTGTTGACCAATAAGGCGGGCACGGCGTTCCGCGACTTGAAATTGGATCTGGTGATCTTCGATACGGACGGCATCGTCGCCCGCCGCGTGGCGGTGCAGGGCGGGCCGATCCCCGACGGCAAGACGTCGCTCAAGGTGTTCGACATCGACGGCGTGCAATGCGCCAAGATCAGCCGTTTCCTTTTGAACGGCGTCATGACCTGCGACGCCCAGGGCGGCACGCCGGGCGACTGCGCCGGGCTGATCGACACCACCTCGCGTGCGGCGGCGCCCCTCATCAAGTGACGGCGCCCCAGAGGGGCGGTTTTCATTCCACCTTGCAAAATTATGCATATCGTCCTTCCGGGCTCTGCAGCGATCCCATAGACTTGGCCAGCGGGTGCTGAGTTTTCGGGAGGATCGACGATGCCCCTTCATCGACGACATCTGCTGGGCTTGCTCGGCGGCCTGCCGTTTGCGGCGATGCCGAGGGGCTTGCGCGCGGCGGGGCGGCGGATCACCGATTCCGCGGGCCGCCCGGTGGCCGTGCCGGATCGGGTGGCCAAGGTGTTTCCCGCCGGGCCGCCGGCCTCGATCTTCCTCTACATGATGGCGCCGGACCTGTTGGCGGGCTGGTCGCGGGCCCTGCGCGGCCAGGAACGGGCGGGCATTGCCGAAAAATACCACGACCTGCCCGAAATCGGCCGCCTGACCGGGCGCGGCGGTAGCGCCAACCTGGAAACCGTCATGGTCATGAAGCCGGACCTGATCCTGGATTACGGCTCGGTCAAGCCGACCTATGTTTCCCTGGCCGACCGGGTGCAGGCACAGACGGGTATTCCCTATGCCCTGATCGACGGACGGTTCAACAACATCCCCAAATCCTTCCTCACCCTGGGCGATTTGGTCGGCAGGCCCGACCGGGGGGCCGCCTGCGCCGCCAAGGCCCAGGCAATCATCGACGATCTGGCCGCCGCGCGTGCCGCCCTTCCGCCGTCCGGCCGCCCGCGCGTCTACTACGGGCGCGGCGCCGACGGCCTGCAGACGGGCGTGAAAGGTTCCATCAACGTGGAACTTCTAGGCCATGCGGGGGCGGTCAACGTCGCCGATCAGGCGGGCGAGGGGGGCCTGACCAAGGTGTCGCTCGAACAAATCCTGGGCTGGGACCCGGACGTGGTGCTGACCACCGATCCCAACTTCTTCGATCTGGTATGGACTCATGACGTGTGGAAGACGCTGCCGGCGGTCAAGGCCGGGCGGGTGTATCTGTCGCCGACCGTGCCCTGGGGCTGGTTCGACCGCCCGCCCTCGGCCAACCGTCTGATCGGCCTGCACTGGCTGCTCGCCGTGCTTTATCCCGACCGCTTCCTTCGGGGCTTGGAGGAACGGGCGCGGGATTTCTATTCCTTCTTCTATCACCTGGATCTGGATGTCGATCGTCTGGCCACGATCCTGGGCCCGGGCAGCCATCCCGGCAATCCCCGGAAACCGTGACCGTGGAAACGGCACCGGCGATCTGGGTACGCCGGGGCGCGCTGGCCACGCTGGGTCTGGGCGCGGTCGCGCTCCTATTCTTCGCCGCCGCCACGGTCGGCCAGTTTCCCGTGCCCTTAGTCGATGTCGCCCGCATTTTGTGGGAAGGCGTCACGGGCCTGCCCCAGGACGTGTCCGACCGGGCCCGCGCCGTGGTCATGGACATCCGGGTGCCGCGCCTGGCCTCGGCCCTGCTGGTCGGCCTTGCCCTGTCGGCGGCGGGGGCGACCTATCAGGCCGTGTTCCGCAATCCCCTGGTCGCCCCGGACATTCTGGGCGTGACCTCGGGCGCCGGGCTGGGCGCCGTGCTGGCGATCTTTTTGAGCCTGCCCGTGGCGGCGATCCAGGGCATGGCCTTCGTGTTCGGCCTGGGGGCGGTGACCCTGGTCTATGGCGTGTCCCGCGCCGTCAAGGGCGCGCACGATCCGATCCTGGTGCTGGTCCTGGCCGGGGTGGTGATCGGCGCGGTCATGGGGGCGGGGATCGCGGTGCTGACCTATCTGGCCGATCCTTACGATCAGTTGCCGGCGATCACCTTCTGGCTCATGGGCTCGCTCGCGGGCGTCACCTTCGCCGACCTGGGTAATGCTTGGCCCGCCGTGGCCCTGGGGCTCGGGCCGCTTTTGTTCCTGCGCTGGCGGGTCAACCTGATGTCGCTCGGCGATGACGAGGCGCGCGCACTCGGCGTCGATACGGAACGCCTGCGCTTGGTCCTGGTGGTCTGCGCGACCTTGGCGACATCCTCCGTCGTCGCCATCGCCGGGACGATCGGCTGGGTCGGCCTGATTATCCCGCACATGGCGCGCTTCGTGGTCGGGCCGGAATTCTCGCGTCTGCTGCCGGCGACCATCCTGATGGGGTCGGTCTATCTGCTGGGCGTCGATACCATCGCGCGCGCGGCGACGACCGTGGAAATCCCCTTGGGCGTGCTCAACGCCTTTGTCGGGGCACCCCTGTTTCTCTGGGTATTGGCCCGGGCGAGGCTGTCATGGCGTTAGAAATCGAAACCCGCGCCCTCGCCACCGGCTACCTGAAACATCCCGTCGGCCGCGACATGAATCTAACCATCGCGGGCGGGCGGGTAACGGCGCTGCTTGGCCCCAATGGTTGCGGCAAGACGACCCTATTCCGCACCCTGCTAGGCCTGCTCAAACCCCAGGGCGGGCAAATCCTGATCGGCGGCGACGATCTGGCCCAGTTGTCCCGAAGCGAGGTCGCCAAGCTCGCCGCCTACGTGCCCCAGGTGGTCGAGGGTTATTTCCCGTTCACGGTCCTGGATGTGGTGCTCATGGGCCGAGCGCCCCATCTCGGCATGTTCTCCGCCCCTGGGGCCGAGGACCGGCGGATCGCCGAAGGAGCCTTGGACGAACTACGCATCACCCATCTGGCCGCACGGCCCTTCACCGCCATTAGTGGTGGGCAGCGGCAGCTGGCCCTGATCGCCCGCGCGCTTGCCCAGCAGGCTCCCGTGATTTTCATGGACGAACCCACGGCGAGCCTGGATTTCGCCAACCAGTTTCACGTTCTGGATTGCGTGCGGCGGCTGGCCGGGGCGGGGCGGACGATTGTCATATCGTCGCATCATCCGGACCACGCATTGCGTTTCGCCGACCGGGCGGTGCTGATGAAAGGTGGCGGTATTCTGGCCGACGGTCCGACAGCGGCGGTGCTGACGGGCCCGGCGCTCAGCGACGTCTACGGCATGGCCGTGCGCATTGCCGAGGTTTCGGCGCGGCCGGGGGACGACGTGCGCGTCTGCGTGCCTGACCCGGGTGCGGCGGACTAGGACTGGAAGGGTCTTAGGTCAGGCTGTTGGGATCGTAGGGATTGGCGAAGCGCAGGGCCGGTGCTTCCGTGGCCCGATGGTCTTCCCGCGCGGCGGGGGTTTCGGACCCGTTGCGCGGCGTCTTCGACAGGGCAGCAACGACCGCGAGAACGGCCTGCGGCTTCAATGCCTGCCAGAGAAACATGTCAACCTGCCGCCGCCAGCGCCGCGGGGGCCGCGAACAGGGGCTCGTCGGCGGTGGCGGGTTCGCGGCGCGCCTGGCAGATGGCTTCGGAAATCTCGCATTCGCATTTGCCGCAGCAGGGCGCGCAGTCGAAATAGGTATGCACGTCGTCCCATTTTTCGGCGCCGGAACGCACCGCTTCCTTGACTTCCGTTTCGGTGATTCCGTTGCAATTGCAGACGTACATGGATGGCGTTCCCGGTGGCGATTTATTGTTGATAATGAGTATCATTCGTTCTGCGAATGATTGTCAATATCGGAATGTTGATCGGGGATTTCAAGGCCCAACCAGGCCATCCGGGGAAATTTTTTCCTGGCTTACGTGTGCCGGGCACCCGGCACGGCCAGCAGATGGTTATCCCAGGGGGCGCCGCCATCGGGCGTGGCCGGTGTGGGCAGGTTCGGCCCGCCGACCAGAAAGGCGCCTAGGCCGCTGGTCAGCACGAAACTGCCGTCGGTGGGGCCCGCAGCCAGGCCGCAGCCGTCGGCGATCGCCATGCTGCCGGCCAGATCGCCCGTCAACGTGTCCCAGAACAGAACCCGGTTGCCGCGCGGCGCGCTGACCGCGGCCAGCTTCCCGCCCCGGTCCACGGCGACGGATCCGCAATAGCCGTTGAGGCCCAGGGTCGTTGCTTCGGGTGCTTCCAGGTCCTTGATCCGTCCCGACCCGGGGCGGTGCAGGCCGACCAGCGGCAGGCCGTCGGCGGCCGGGCCCTGGTCCTGGCAGGCGAACACCACGCGCCCGTCGGCGAAGGCCGCGAGATGGCGGATGCTCAGCTTATGGCGGCGGTCGTCGGGATATTCGATGGTGTCCTCCAGCCTGCCGTTTCCAATATCCACATAGGCCAGATTCGGGCGCATGGTGCCCAGGTTCAGCTTGGCGCGGCCGCTGTCCGGATGGGTCAGGATGCCGCCGTTGGCCACGGCGGCGGTCCGGCCGTCCGACATCAGGATCAGTTCGTGGCAGCCGACGCCATGGCTCGGCAGTTCCGCCACGCGCTTGAACCCGTCGGCGGAATCGTAAATGCCGATGCAGCCGCGTCCGTTGTCGTAATTGTTTTCCGTGGCGAACAGGTGGCGGCCCGTGGGCTCGAACACCGCATGGCCCTGGAAGTGCCGCCCGGCGGGGGCGTGGAACACCCGGGCCGGTCCGTCGCCGTCGATGGCGAAGGTGGCGGCGAAGGTGCCGGGCCGCCGCGCCATGGCCACGGCACGCTTGCCGTCGGGGCTGAGGGCGAAGCCGTGACCCCGCGCGGGCAGGTCGACCTGGCGCAGGATACGGCCCCCGGCATCGGCGACGCAGGCGGCGAAGCGGAAGGGCTCTGCCCGCCCGTCGCCCAACCGGCGCACGCCCAGGTATCGGGGGCCGGCGGAAGCGAATGCCGGTGCCGCCCAGACACCGGGGGCGGTCAGGAACATCAGGCCGCCGGCGCTTAAGGCAAGCAGGGTTCGCCGTTGCCTATCCATAATCAGTCTCCGTCCAGGGAATTAAAGCCGAGGACGAGGTCGAGGGCTTCCGACACGTTGATGACGACCAGTTCGTGCAGGTCTTGGATGTCGTTTTTCAGAACCTTGAGGCGCAGCGGCCCCTTTTCGGTCTCGAGCACCGCCGCGATGGACGGGCCCAGGTCGCGCGTGAACTTGATCAGGTAGGTGAACTGATGGCGGATCAGGTCGTCCTCGCCCTTGCCGATATGGGCGCCCTTGGCCGTGGCGAGGCTGTCGTACAGGTCTTCGAGCGCGACCAGGTTGTGCACCACGTTGCGCAGGGCGCGGCTGCTCATCCAGTTTTCCGCCCGGCGCGGCCGAGCCTTGCCGTCGGATCCCAGGGGGGCGCCCAGCTTCAATTCGGCCACGGCGCCCAGGCCCGTGGCCAGGTCGTTGAACAGGTCCGTGGTCACGCGCTTGGCCGGGCGGTCCGCCGCCGGGTCCTTGGTCCAGCGTGCCTCCAGATCGGTGGCGATGGCGTACAGGTTGACCGAGATGGCCCCGGCCACGGCGCAGGGCGTCACCGGCCCATCGCCGGATTTCAGGGACGCTGGGGCGTCCTTGGCGAACAGCAGGCGTTCCAGGGCGGGAAAGCCCTGCACGGCGACGGAGACATGGGCGAAGCTGTCGGGTTTCAGGATGTCGCCGTTCTTGTTCGCCATCAGGCGTGCAAGGTGCTTGTCGACCAGGCTTTTGCGGTCGGGCCAGAACTTGACGCGGATATGGGTGTCGGCCATTGCCGCCGGGCCCTGACGCAGGTGCTCGACTTCCTGCCAGGCGTCCAGCGCGCCGTGGAAGGCGTTGCGCGCGGCGTCCAGATCCGTCGGTTCGACGCTGGGGCAAAGCTTGCCAACGGCCCGGGAAAGGGCCGCCGTCTTCGCCGTGAACGCATGATAGCGGGGCAACAGGTGGTCGGTGACGATGGCGGCGTTGACCGCGCCGTAGTCGATGGCGGCGGCGCGCGCGGGCGACGCCAGGGCGCTTGCCAACAGAAGGGCGGCGAGGACGGCCGCCGTGCGCAGAGGAATACGGTGAGGGGTCATAATGAATCCAGGAAGGCGAGCAGAGCCTCCCGCTCCTTTTTCGGCAAGTTGCGGACGGTTTCCCGGGCGGGCTCGGCCTCGCCGCCGTGCCACAGGATGGCTTCCAGCAGGTCGCGGGCGCGGCCGTCGTGCAGGAAGAAGGTATGGCCGCTGACCACCTTGGTCAGACCGATGCCCCAGAGCGGCGCCGTCCGCCATTCGCGGCCGTCGGCCAGGCCTTCGGGGCGGTGGTCGGCCAAGCCGTCGCCCATGTCGTGCAACAGCATATCCGTGTAAGGCCAGATCAGCTGATGGGAATGTTCGGGCCGCGCGGGGTCCGTGCGGGTCACGAACTTGGGCCGGTGACAGGCGGCGCAACCGCTGTCGTAGAACACTTTCTTGCCCGCCAAAACCTGGAGATCGTCGACGTCGCGCCGCTTGGGCACGGCAAGATTACGGGCATAGAAGGTGACCAGGGCCAGAATCTTTTCCGAGGCTTCCATGCCGTCGGCGGTGGGGTTGTCGGCATCGGGCGTGGTGCCGCCGTCGGGGGCGGTGCGGCAGGCGGTCTGCGCCGCGGTGCAGTCGCCCCAATGGGCGCGGGCGACGGGGTTGGAAATGCCGATGTCGCCGGTGAAGGCATGGCCCGATTGTTGGCGCACGGTTGGATCTCCGGCCTTCCAACCGAACCGGCCGAGGGCGGGCTTACCTGCTTCCCGGTCCCAGGTCCGCTGAATGCGGCCGGAAATGCCGTCGGCGTCGGCATCATCGGGATCGGCGCCTTGGCTAATGTCCGCTTCGTCGATCATTTCCAGCAGGCCCAGCCCGATCATCGGCGTGGCGACGCGGGGCGACAACATGGCCTGGGGGTGCAGGGGGCCATAGGCCAAGTCGGTGATCTTGTAGGTCGGGCGGCGCAGGCTGACCACGGTGCCGTCGTCCAAGGTGACCGGCTGTTCGGTATAGGTGATGTGCATGCGGCCTTCCGGGTCGATGCCCTGGACCGCAAAGTCCTGCAACTGCGTGCCGTAAGTCGGCTCGGCGATGACCGGCGCGCGCAGGTCGGCCAGCAGTTTCTTTTGCGCATCGGTCTGCGGCGGGATCGACAGGCGCAGGAACATGGACACGGCGCTGTCGTCGGGCCAGTTGGCCTTGGGTGGATGGCCGCGCCCGTCCTTCAGATGGCAGCGCTGGCAGGACCGGGCGTTGAACAGGGGGCCGAGGCCGTCGGCGGACCGTGTCGACGCCGGGGCGGAGACCCAGAGCCGGCGGAAGAATCCGTTGCCGACCTTGAAATCCAGTTCCCGGGAAAAAGGAAGATTGGCCGACGAATGGGAAAAGGCGTCGGCGTTGGCAGCCTTTTGCGAGGTCGCGGCCCCGCCCGACATGGCCTCGTAGGCTTCGGCCCTGGTGAAGTCGGTGGTTGGTTTGACCACTTCCCGTTCCCGCTCTCCTGCCTGGGCGCCGGACGCAGCAGGGGCACCGGCGGTTAAGACCACCATGGCGGCAACGCTGGTCCAGCGGGCGGCCGGAAACATCTTTGGCAGGTATCCTTAGGTTTGGCTGCGGGTGGCCGTCTGCGGCCGGGTCGGGCGGGCGGCGGTTTCCGGTGGAGGGCGGAAACCGCCGCCCGTTCTCCCCCTGCTATTTGAACACGGCGGACGGATTGTCAAGGCTATCGGAGCCTTCGAAGGACACGCCGGTGAGACCCAGCGGCGCCATCGCGCTTTCAATCGCCTTGGCCTGGGCGACCAGACCGTCGACCACGTCCTGGATGATCTTGTTCCCGGCGGCGTTGCCTTCGCCGATCATCTGGTCATAGGCCATGACGCGGCGGTCGGCCGTATCCTTCATCACCTGCATGCGGGCCAGGGTGGCACCCAGTGCGGTGTCGATCCTGGCCGCCAGTTTGGGGTCCTTGGCCTTGACCAAGTCGGCCAGGCTCGGGCCCTGAACGACGGAGCCGTCGATACGGGCATAGCGGCCGGCATAGATCGACATCATGCCGACCTGGTCGAAGTAATGGGAATTGTGGGTGTTGTCGGCGAAGCAGTCGTGCTCTTCCTCGGGATCGTGGAGCATCAGGCCGAGCTTGATACGCTCGCCGGCCAACTCGCCGTAGGACAAGCTGCCCAGACCCTTGATGATGGCGCCGACGCCCTTGGCCTTGTCGGCGGTCACCGCGGCGCGCGCCGCCCCTCCCGGGGCCCACTGGCCGACGATGTCCTTGAGGTCCGATATCAGAAGGTCGGTCGCCGCCGTCAGGTACTGGGCCCGACGATCGCAGTTGCCGTGGGTGCAGTGCTTGGTGTCGAAGTCGGTGTGCGGCCGGTTGCCGGCACCCGGGCCCGTGCCGTTGAGGTCCTGGCCCCACAGCAGGAATTCGATGGCATGATAGCCCGAGGCGACGTTGGCTTCGACACCGTCAACCTCGTGCAGTTTGCCCGAGATCAGGTCCGGTGTGATCTTGGCGGCATCGATGGTCTTGCCGCCCAGGCGCAGGGACGGATTGGCGATCACATTGGCGGTGTAATAGGGGTTGTCCTTCGATTCCTTGCCGTAGGACGCATCGACATAATCGATCAGCCCTTCGTCGAGCGGCCAGGCGTTGACCTTGCCTTCCCAGTCGTCGACGGCGGCGTTGCCGAAGCGGAAGCCTTCCGTCTGCTGGTAGGGCCGGCGGGCGTCGATCCAGGCGGCGCGGGCGCGCAGCAGCGTCGCGCGCGAGGGCGACGCGACCAACTGGGCGATGGCGCTTTGCAGGGTTTCGGCCGTTAGCAGGGCGTCCTCGTACATGGCATGGGCGATGTCGGCATAGGTGTCGAGCACCTTTGCCGGGTCCGCCGCCCGGGCGGGCGCCGTGCCGAGCGCCGTGGCCGCCAGCATGCAACTGACGGCGAATGCGGTTGTGAAGTGTTTCATGGGTCTCTCCTTTGGTATTTTTCGTTTCTGGTCCGCCTTGGCGGCTCGGTCCCGCAAGGGGGTGTTGTGAATAAGACGTATGAGGCTGCGAAAATCGGTCAATGAATCGTGGCGGTGCCGGGGCTACGGGCCCGCCGTCGCGGGCGGATCAGCAATCCAGCGCCGGAAAATACCGAGGCCAGATGCCCCGCCAGTTCCATCCCGGTGCGCCGCGCGGCGGGGGGCAGGCGGCAGGCGAACAGGGTGCTGCCGCCGTTGCCCGGGGATTGCAGGCCGGCGATGACGTCCATCAGCAGGTGTTCATCCGCGCTGATGTCGGCGCACTGAGGGCACCGGATGTCGATGGTATCGGTCGCCGCCGTGGTGATGATGGTCATCAGGCCGTCGAGGGCCGGATGGGCGTCGGGCACGCCGGCCAGCTTGAATCCAGTGCGGAGGATCGCTTGGTCGGGCGTGCCGTCGCGTAAGCCGCGCATCCACAGTCGCATGGCCCAGAGCATCAGTTGCTCGCCGAACGGCAGCTCGATGAAGGTGGATGGGTCGGCGAAGGCGCGCATGGGCTTAGTCGGCGCCGGCGGCGGCGTCGAAACTTTCCAGCCCGTGACGCAGTCCGGCGACGAAGGATGCCACGCCCGAACTGCGCAGCGGCACGAACGGCTTCATGGTCTGGCGGCACAGGCGCTTGACCTGCAAGGCCGCGTCGTGGCTGACGCAGTCCGTGGGGAACACCACGGCGTCGGCCTTGACCACGGCGCCGGCCAGTTCGTTGATGGATTTTTCCAGGCCGCCGTCATGGTGCAGGAAATGGCCGTTCCAGGCCTCGACCAGGGATTTCAGGCGATGCACGGTTTGCTGCCGCCCGCCGACGTAAAGCAGGCTGCGCCCGCCGAGATCGAAGGGGCAGGAGGTGTCGCAATCGGCGCCGGCGGGCTCGGTGCCGCGCTCGCGGACCAGGGCGGATTCGAGCGAGCGGTTTTCGTCCAGCAGGCTGTCGACCAGGCGCGACAGTTCCTCGATGCGGCTGCGCTGTCCGCGCAGGGTGGTGTCCGCCTGGGCGGCGCGGATTTCCATGTGGCGCAGTTCGCCCTGCAACGCCGGGACCGAGGAGCAGGCGCCGTCGCCGTCCGCCGCGGGGGCGGCGATGCGGATGGCGCGCTCGGGGTCGTGGTGCAGCTGGTCGCGCAGGGTGGCGATCAGCTTTTCTTTTTCGTCCAGACGCTGGCGGTGATGGTTCTGCTGCTTGGCCAGCTTGTCGCGCAGGCCGGCGTTTTCTTCCTCCAGGTCCGTCAGGCGGCGGATGTCGCCCCGGTTGGAGGCGCCGACCAGATGCGACAGCATGTGGACGTCGGCGAACATGCGTTCCGACAATTCCGTGGTCGCGGCGGAGTGGCTGAGGATCGCCCAGTAAGGGCCGGGGATGTCGCCGGCGGCCATGGCCTCGACCCAGGCGTCTTCCAGGCCCTTGACGTCCTTGACCCCGCGTAGGCGGCGGATCGCCGCCGCGTGTTTACGGTCCAGCAGTTTGGTCAGCATCTTGGCTGCACGGCCGGGCTGGTCGGCTTCCTTCACGAAGAAGCCGTGAAGTTGGTAATCGACGGGAAAGCCCTGGCGGATTTTCAGGGGCAGCTTGCGGGCCAGGGCGCGCAGGTCGGCCAGGGTCAGGCAGGTTCCGAGGATGGAACAATGCCATCCGGCGGTCATTTCCCACAGCCGCTTGCGCCGCGCCGTGGCATGCAGATGGAGATCGTCGTTGCCGCAAAGGTCGCACATCGGTGCGTGTGTCTCCGAATAGGCCGGGCAGGCTTTGCGCGCGATAGCCGGTTGCCGGTCCGCTCCGCTCCCTGCCGTAGGGATCGATTGCCGACACATTATGAAAATGATTATCAATTGCACAAGTGAAAATTTCGGACTTAATTTTCCGTGCTCATGGATCGCGGGTGGAAGGGGATGCGCCGGAATTCACTTGATATCTTTAAAAGTGATATTAAAATTAAAAAAGTATCTTAATTTATGAGGATATTGCCGTGGAGTTTTCGGATCTCCGCGTTTTCGAGGCGGTCGCCCGCACGGGCGCCATGAACCGCGCGGCGGTGGAATTGCACACCGTGCAGTCCAACGTGACCGCGCGCGTGCGCCTGTTGGAGGACGGCCTGGGCGCCGCCCTGTTCGTGCGTCATTCCAGGGGCGTGCGGCTGACGCCTGCCGGCGAACGCCTGCTGCCCTTCGCCAAGGCGGCGGCGCGTCTGGTGGCCGACGCCCGGCGCGCGGTCGCCGACGACGGCGTGCCGCGGGGCGATCTGGTCATCGGATCATTGGAAACCACGGCGGCCCTGCACCTGTCGCCGGTGTTGACCGGCTTCGCGGCGGCCCATCCCGGGGTCGACCTAGCGATCCGCACGGGCACCACGGCGGAACTGATCGACGACGTTTTGGAAAGCCGGGTCGAAGGGGCCTTCGTCTGCGGGCCGGTCGATCACCCGGACATCATCGCCGAAACGGCGTTCCATGAGGATCTGGTCGCGGTCACCGCGCCGGGGGTTGCCGATTTGCGCGATCTGACCGCCGGGGGCGAGGTCAAGATCGTCGTCCTCCGTGCCGGGTGCTCCTACCGCCGCAAGCTGGAGGAAATCCTGGCCGCGCGCGGGGTGACGGGCCTGCGCATCCTGGAATTCGGCACCATCGAAACCATCCTGGGCTGCGCCGCCGCCGGCCTGGGCGTGACCTTGTTGCCGCGCGGCATCGCCCGGGCCGCCGCCGAGCGGGGCCGCGTGCGGCTGCACCCGCTGCCCGCCCGCGAAGGCCGGGTGACGACCCTGTTCATCCGCCGCAAGGACGGTTACCGCTCACCGGCCATGGCGGCTTTCATGGATCATCTGTATCCCGTGCGCGCCGCCGCCGAATAGGTATCTGCCGGCCAGATAGCGCCTATCGCCGGAAACCGTTTTCCGCCGGAGGAGGGTGGGAGTAGCCTTTCCACACATATCGCAGCCGGAGAACCGCCATGCCCGTTCAAACCCCCTTCATGACCCGCCTGGGCATGACCTTGCCCGTGATCCAGGCCCCCATGGCCGGCGGCAGCGACACCCCGGACCTCGTGGTCGCCGTGTCGGAAGCCGGCGGCCTGGGTTCCATGGGGGCGACCTATCTGTCGTCGGAGGCCTTCCGGGCGGCTGTCGATAGGGTCAGGGGCCAGACCAACCGGTCCTTCGGCGTCAATCTGTTCGCGCCGCAGCCGGTGCCGCCGCTTCCCGAAGGCGCGGACGCCACGGTCGCCGCCGTTCGGCGGGCGGGCGCGGATGTGGGCGCGCCGGAGCCGGTCCTGCCGGACACCATGGCGGATCCGTTCGAGAAAACCTTTCCCGTCGCACTCGACAGCGGGGCCAAGGTGTTCAGCTTCACCTTCGGCCTGATCCCGGCCGAGGCGATCGCGGCGCTGAAGACGCGGGGCACCTTCGTCATGGGCACGGCGACGACTCCGGCGGAGGCGGTCGCGCTCGAACAGTTGGGTGTCGACGCCGTGGTTGCCCAAGGCGGCGAGGCCGGGGGCCACCGCGGTACCTTCGTGGGTTCCTTCGAGGCAGCGATGATCGGCACCCTGGCCCTGGTGCCGCAGGTCGTCGATGCCGTCTCTGTGCCCGTCGTCGCGTCCGGCGGTATCATGGACGGGCGGGGCATCGCCGCCGCCCTGGCCCTGGGCGCCCAGGCGGTGCAGATGGGCACGGCCTTCCTGACCTGTGACGAGGCCGGCACGCCCGACTGCTACAAGGCGGCGCTGTTGGACGCCCAGCCGGAGCAGACGCGGATCACCCAGGCTTTTTCCGGGCGTTTCGCGCGCGGCATCCAGAACCACTTCATGGCGATGATGGAAGGTGACGGGGCCGAAGCCGCGCCGCTGCCCTTCCCCTGGCAGAACACCCTGACCCGGCCCCTGCGCACGGCGGCGGCCCAGGCCGGAGATGCCGGGCTGCTGTCGCTTTGGGCGGGGCAGGGGGTGGGCCTTGCCCGGCGCCAGACGGCGGCGGAACTGATGGCGTGGCTGGCACAGGAAACAGATGCTGCCATAAACCGTTTGACCGCCGGTTACGCGGCCCGGTAGCGCGCCAGCCAATGGGCGTAGGGGGCGGGCAGGGTGGCCCAGGCCGGGTTGTCGACACCCAGTTCCTGCGCCGCCATGTAGGGCCAATGCGGGTTGGCCAGCAGCGGCCGCCCCAGCATCACGAGGTCGACCTGACCGTCCCGAATCATCCGGTCCGCCTGGGCGGGCCGGCTGATGTACCAACTGGTCGAGGCCGGCAGGCCGGTTTCCCGGCGCACCCGTTCGGCGACCGGCGCGAGGAAGGCGGGGCCCCAGGGAATTTGCGCGTCCGGCGTCGAGAAACCCATGCTGACGTCGATGAAGTCCAGACCCTCGTCCTTGAAGCGGTTCACCAGGGCGATGGACTCGACCAGGGTTTCCTCGTCGCGGCCGTCGAATTCGATAACGCCGAACCGCGCCGTCAGCGGCAGGTTTTCCGGCCAGACCGCGCGCACGGCGGCCAGGGTTTCGACCAAGAAGCGGCCCCGGTTTTCGGGGGTGCCGCCGTATTTGTCGTCGCGCTGGTTGGAATGGGCGGAAAAGAAGCTCTGCGCCAGATAGCCATGGGCGAAATGCAGGACCAGCCATTTGAACCCGGCATCGCGGGCGCGTTCGGCCGCGGCGACGAAATCGCCCCGCACGCGGTCGATGTCGGCCTTGGTCATGGCGCGGGGCACTTTGGGCAGGCCCCCGCCATAGGCGATGGCCGAAGGCGCGACGGTCTCCCATCCGCGCGGGTCGTCCGGGGCGATGTGGTCGTCGCCTTCCCACGGGCGGTTGGCACTGGCCTTGCGTCCGGCGTGGCCGATCTGGATGCCGGGCACGGCACCCGCCGCCTCGATCTCGCGGGCGAGGGCGGCCATGGTCTCGGCCTGGGCATCGTTCCACAGGCCCGTGCAACCGGGGGTGATACGGCCTTCGGGCGACACGGCGGTCGCTTCAACAATGACCAAGCCGGCACCGCCCCGGGCCAGGGCGGGCACATGGACACGGTGCCAGTCGTTGGGCATGCCGTCGTCGGCGGAATACTGGCACATGGGCGACGCCGCGATGCGGTTGCGCAGGGTGACGTCTTTCAGGGTAAAGGGATCGAACAGGGTCGACATCGGGAAACTCCGTAACGGGTGGGGGAATTGGCTGTATCGCCGTTAGTTCTATTGTTCGATAAATTTCGAACAATAGCAATATCAAACTTTGCGTGTTACAAAACCGTCATGCGACCGTTCAAACATCCGGATATCGACGCCGTCTCGTTGGAGCATCTGCTGCATGCGCTCAGCGATCCGGTGCGCATGGACATCGTCCGCCGCCTGGCGGACGAGGGCGAGGCCAGCTGCAGCGCGCTTGACGGCGGCCGCCCGAAATCCAGCATGTCCCATCACTTCCGGGTGCTGCGCGAGGCTGGTCTGGTGTGGACGCGCAATGACGGCGTCGTGCACATGAATTCCCTGCGCCGCAAGGAACTGGACAAGCGCTTTCCCGGCCTGATGAAGGCGGTCCTCACGGCGAAGTGAGCCGGGCCCGGCCGATCGGCCGATTGGCGCGGACGGCGGCGGGCGTTAGACTTCGGGATGATGAGCAAGCATTTCCTCTACGTCGCCGACCCCATGTGTTCCTGGTGCTGGGGGTTCTCCCCGGTCATCGGCAAGGTCGCGGAAACCTTCGGCGATGCGGCACCCGTGCGGGTCATGGTCGGCGGGCTGCGCCCCGGCACGACCCACGTCATGCGCGGCAAGGACAAGGATTACATCCGTGACCATTGGCACCATGTGCGGGACGCCACCGGTCAGCCCTTCGATTTCGCCTTCTTCGATCAGGACAATTTCGTCTACGATACGGAACCGGCCTGCCGCGCCGTCGTCACGGCGCGCAAGATCGACGAGGCTCGGGCCCTGCCGTTCCTGGCCCATCTGCACCATGCCTTCTATGTCGACAACCGCAACACGGCGAAGGAAGGCGAGTTGGCCGACATCGCGGGTGAGTTCGGGTTCGAGCGCGACGAATTCCTCGCCCTGCTGACCTCGCCCGACACGCGCGAGGAAACCCAGGGCGATTTCTGGTTCGCGCAAAGCTCCGGCATCACCGGGTTTCCGACGTTGTTGGCGGTCGAGGACAAGCAGGCGACGTTGGTCACCGCCGGCTATCTGCCCTGGGAAAACCTGGCCGAACCGCTGGCCGGTTGGGTCGCCGCCTAGGCTGTTTCTTTACACCCTCCGTTCGGTCCGGGTTGCTTTTCCGCGCCCCCTTGTCGATGCTGCCGCTCCGGCGTGGGCAACAGTCATGCTGTGAAGACCATCAATAAACGGAGGGGCTGTCCCAGATAACTCGGTTTGGGGGTTATCATGGGGCCGATGCGCAAGA
>CAXBJB010000018.1:0-40788 GCA_963976055.1 uncultured Alphaproteobacteria bacterium | reverse complement strand
CGGGCCGGGCCTATAATGAACCGTCCAAAAGCGCGTAGCCGAACCCGGTACGCCCGTAGTCGTTGCCATTGTAGAACATATACGTGCCGGCCGGCGTCGCGATGACCGAATTGGCGTAGACCATTTCCGAATCCCAGTCGTTCTCGTCGGACACCGTCAGGCCAATCTGGTCGTCCTTTCGCTCCCAGGCATGTCCGTCCGGGGAGAATGCGTAGCCGAGACGATAGGGCATCGAAAGACGCCGGATCGAATACCACATGTGATAGCCCTGATCGCCCTTGACGACATGGGGCCTACCGAGTCCGTATTCGTCGTCGCCGACCAGGGGAACCGCGGTCTGTCCGTTGCGCGGCCAGTCTATGCCGTCGGCCGATGCGATACAGCGGATGTCGTATTTGGGGCGTAGGCGATCGACTGCCAAGATGTGCTCGTCGCTCGCGATATACCACATGCGGAAGCCGCCATCGTCCTCGTGGACGACGCTCGGTGCCGAGCGCAGCAATGATTCCCCGGGGCTGCGGTCGAGGATCGGAACCTCGCTGTGGCGCTCGAAGGTCAGACCTCCGTCGCGGCTGATGGCGAGACCACTGAAGATCGTGTAGCGGATCTTCACGCCGAGTTGGAAGCCCGCGTAATAGAGCCAGATTTCATCGCCCACGCGGACAATCGAAATGGGCACGACGCCGTTGTCGTCGAACTGCCCATCGGCACCGATGTCGAGTGGCGGGGTATCACTCACGGTGAGAATTCGCGTCGGGTCTTCGACGTCCAGCTCTACGTAGAACAGGCGGCCCGCCATGTTGCTGTCGTGGGCGGAGAAATAAACCCGGATGCGACCGTCCCCAACCAACAGAGGGGTCGGGCACATGGCATGAGTCATGCCCGATTTGTTGTAGGTTTCTGGTGCGTAAATCAACCCCTTTTTGTTCCAAATCATATTGTTGGCTCCGGCACCTTGAAATACCGCAGGGAACTGATGGTCGCGGGGTCGACGGTCCGCGCGCGGTAGATCTTCGCCTCTTCGGTGTCCTTGGCGATCATCACGCCGGGCCCGATCCAGCAATCCTTGGCGACGCGCACGTCGTTAGCGACCGTCGAATTGACGCCCATGAACGCGTATTCCCCGACATGGCTGGCCCCGGACAGCACGACATGGGACGACACGAACACGTGGTTGCTGATCCGCGCGTGGTGACCGACGTGGTTGCCGCTCCACAGGACGACGTTGTCGCCGATCATGACGAACGGCTGCACGGTGTTGTCCTCGAAGATGAAACAATGTTCGCCCAGCGTCACGTTCGGCCAGACGAAGGCGCGCGAGCTGACGTAACTGGCGAGACCGTATCCGCGCGCTTGGGCCTCGGCGACGAAACGCGCGCGCAGCCGGTTCATTTGGTTGAAGACGATCGCCGCATAGACGTCGCAGGTCCCTGGCGGGAAGCGGTGCTCGGCGTCCTCCCAGGCGATCACCGGCAGTCCGAACAGCGTGTCGCGTTTCAGGTGGGCGCGTTCCACCGCGAAGCCGACGACCTCATAGTTCGAATCATGTGTAAAATATTCGTACGCTACTTCGGCGAATGCGCCATCTCCGATGATCAGTACATTCTGGATCATAGGCATTTTCCTGTGGTGTTGAAATGGCGATCTCGACTGGTTCCGACCGCGTCGGCAGGTGCACCTTTATAAAGGGCCAAGTGTGGAGCCGTAATCCAAAATTCGCCCCCGATTATTTACGTAAAGGGCCAAAAATAAACGGATTTTCGCCTCAAAACGAGGAAGCCGCATAATGTGAACTAAGGCGGCAAATGTCAACGTCCCTTACCCGAGGCGGGGCGAGGCCCCTAATCTGCCCGCCCGAACGATGCCAAGCCGGCGCAGACGGCGTCGATCTCCGCTTCCGTGATCTCAGGGGAACAAGGTATGGACAGAATCTCGGCTGCCGAACGCTCTGTTTCCGGCAGCGCGGCCTTGGCCCAGGGTTCCGCCGCGATCGCCGCCTGCTTGTGGTCAGGGGTCGGATAGTGGATGTCGGTGCTGATCCCCAAGGCCGAGAGATGGACCTGCAGGGCGTCGCGCTGCGGGCTACGCAGGACGAAAAGATGGTAGGTTGTGTCCTCTTCGCTCGCCTCAATGCCGAGCGGCGGTAGCCACAGGCCGTCCACGCCGCCCAGCTTGCGGCGGTAGGCGGCGACCACGTCGCGCCGCCGCTGGTTCCACCCGTCAAGTTCGGGCAGCAGCGTGCCGAGCAGGGCGGCCTGCATCTCGTCTAGGCGGCTGTTCATACCACCGGCGAGCGCGACGCGGTACTTGGCGCTCCATCCGTACTGCCTCAGCTTGCGGAGCCGCGCCGCCAGTCCCGCGTCGCCGGTCACCACCATGCCGCCGTCCCCGAGGGCGCCCAGGTTCTTCGTCGGGTAGAAGCTGAAGCATCCAAATCTGCCCCAGGAGCCGACCCGTCGTCCCTTGATCCTTGCGCCATGTGCCTGGGCGCAATCCTCGATCAGGGAAATGCCCCGGGCCTCGGCCAAGGCAGATATTTCCTTGATGTCGGCGACGGCGCGGCCGAACAGGTGCGTGACGATGACCGCGCCGGGCCGCGTCGCGCGATTCAGCCCATCCTGCACGGCGTCTTCGGTGACGGTGTGGGTGTCGGGGTCGATGTCGACGTAGAGCGGCTCCCCGCCTGTCGCGAGAATGGCGGTCGTCGCATAGAACCCGGCGTTGGCCGCTGCAAGCACCTGGATGCCCGGCCCGACGCCGGCGGCCTTAAGCGCCAGGACCAGCGCATCCGTGCCGTTGCCGACGCCGATGCCGTTGCCGACGCCGCAATAATCCGCAAACAGGGTTTCGAACCGTTCGGTTTCCGGCCCCAGAATGAACCAGCCACTCCGCAGCACACGATCGGCAGCCTCGGCCAGAACATCGCGATAGGGGACGAGATGGCGCCGGAGGTCGTTCATGGCGACCGACCGGTGAGTGGCGCCGGATGTCACCGTCAGGCCCTTTCCGTGTGCAGGATCTTCGACAGATACTCCCCGTAGGCGCTCTTGCCCATGGCCTGAGCGAGCCTTTCCAGGTCTTCGTCGGAGATCCATCCCGACCGCCAGGCGATCTCCTCGATACAAGCGATCTTCAGGCCCTGGCGCCGTTCGACGGTGGCGATATAGTTGGCCGCGTCCAGCAGGGCATCCGGCGTGCCCGTGTCCAGCCAGGCAAAGCCACGCCCCAGGCGGTGCACATTCAGGATGCCCAGTTCCAGGTAGACCTTGTTGACGTCGGTGATCTCAAGCTCTCCGCGCGCGGACGGTTTCAGGTCGCGGGCGATTTCAATGATGTTCGTGTCGTAGAAATAAAGCCCGGTGACCGCGTAGTTGGACTGCGGCTTCTGGGGCTTCTCTTCGATACTCTGAGCCTTACCCGAATCGTCAAACTTGACGACGCCGAACCGCTGGGGGTCCTGCACCCAGTAGCCGAAAACGGTCGCGCCGGCATCACGCTGGCCGACCTCAATGAGGACCTTGCGCAGCGTTTCGCCGAAGAAGATGTTGTCGCCCAGGCACAGCACCGGCGGGCTGCCGTCGAGGAATCGTTCGGCGATCAGGAATGCCTCGGCGATGCCGCGGGGCGCGTCCTGCACGGCGTACTGGATCGACAGGCCGCAGGCGGAACCGTCGCCAAGAAGCCCGGCGTAGAGATCCAGGTCCTGGGGCCGGGTGATGATCAGCACGTCCCGGATGTTGGCCAGCATCAACGTGGCCAGGGGGTAATAGATCAGCGGCTTGTCGTAGATCGGCAGAAGGTGCTTGTTCACCGGCACGGTCAGCGGTACCAGCCGCGTTCCCTCGCCGCCGGCTAGGATGATCCCCTTCCTGGTCGCGCTACCTGCCATTGCCTGCTTTCGGTAATCCGAGACGTTCGCCATCATAGCGCGTTTCCATATGGGGGCTCCACCACCATTCGTTCTCCAGGTACCAGCGCACAGTCTCGCGCAGGCCTTCGTCGAGGCTGCGGCGCGGCTGCCAACTAAGCTCGGCGCGGATTTTTGTGGCATCGATGGCGTAGCGGAAGTCATGGCCCGGGCGGTCTTCGACAAAAGTGATGAGGTCGCGCCGCGGCACCGCATCTGCGGCCGGCGGCAAAAGGTCGTCCAGGATGTCACAGATGCTTTCGACGATTCGCAGGTTCTGGACGTCTGACGCCGCCCCGACGTTATAGCTTTCGCCGATGCGCCCGCCGGCCAGCACCATCGCCAGAGCCTCCGCGTGGTCGTCCACATACAGCCAGTCGCGCACGTTCTCGCCGGTTCCGTAGACCGGCAGCGTCTTGCCCTGCATGGCGCGAATGATGGTCAGCGGGATCAGCTTCTCCGGAAACTGGTAGGGGCCGTAGTTGTTCGAACAGTTGGTGAGGACGACCGGCAGGCCGTAGGTTTCGTGCCACGCCCGAACCAAGTGGTCTGCCGCCGCCTTGCTCGCCGCATAGGGCGAGCGGGGCTGGTAGGGCGAGGATTCGGTGAACGCGCCGTCCGACCCCAGCGAGCCGAACACCTCGTCTGTCGACACGTGATGAAAGCGGAACCGACGGTGCCCATCGCCGTCCAGGCTGCGCCAGTGATCCAGTGCCGCCGATAGCAGCGACTGCGTGCCCACCACGTTGGAGTTGATGAACACGGCGGGCCCATCGATCGACCGGTCGACATGGGTTTCTGCCGCCAGATGCACGACCGCGTCCGGGCGATACCGTTTGAACACGTCGGACATCGCCCGCGTGTCCACGATATCCAGTTGTTCGAGGCAGTACCGGGGGTCGTCGGCGACGGCGGCGAGCGACTGCAGGTCGGCGGCGTAGGTGAGTTTGTCGACATTGACGACGGCGTGCGGAGTCGAGGCGATCAGATGCCTGATCAACGCCGAACCGATGAATCCGGCGCCGCCGGTTATCAAAATCGTTTGCTTCATGAGGCTAAAATTAGACGAAACATCTTGCCTTTACAGCCTGCCGCTGGACAGACCAATTCACCGCATATATGGTTACCAAATATCGCTGACCGCAGCAAAAAATATTGCTGAAATTGGTAAAAAGCCCTGTCTCTATGGACCATTTTCGACGCCGCGTCTTCAGCGCGAATACCACCGTTTTTTCCGTAAGTCTTCTGATTTCGTACCTTCTGTTCGAGGGGGCGGTCTATATTGCCATCCTCCTCGGTGTTCCGTTCATCAACCATCCCTATTGGAACCTATCGGCCTGGACGACCCCCTTCGCCACGTATGATCCGGTGATCGGCTACCGCTTGAAGGCGGGCACGGCTAACGGCGGCCTGCGCATCATCGACGGCCGCTTGCAGTTCCACTACAGCGATGTCCGCGCCAACGCGCAGGGGTTCCGGTCTAATTTCGACTACGCGGTGAAAAAGCGTGCGACCCACCGAATCGTCGTCTACGGGGATTCGTTCACGGCCGGGCTCTACCAGCCGCACGCCTGGACCGAGACGCTGCAGACGGAACTGAACGCCCGCGCGAAAACGCACGGCGCCCAAGGTGATGGGTTCGCCGAAGTCTACAACTTTTCTTTCGACGGCGGCGGCGTATTCAATTGGCACCGCCACTACTTCCAGGAGCTGAAGCCGAATTACGACTTTGATCTCGTCGTGTTCGCGGTGTGCTGCAACGATCTCAAGCGGGGGCTCGCGACGTATCATGCGGACAAACAGTCCGGAGTCGTATTCTACGGCAAGTTCAACGGCTCGACAGAAACTTCCGAACAGTTCAAACGGACGTTCCTGCCGCGCATGTACGCAGTGCTGGAACTGCGCGGCGTAGACGAACTCGCGGCCTATGCCAAGCTGACCGGCGGCGGCGATCACTCCCTGTGGGAGCGC
The DNA here is from genome assembly GCA_963976055.1 of uncultured Alphaproteobacteria bacterium. Taxonomy (GTDB): domain Bacteria; phylum Pseudomonadota; class Alphaproteobacteria; order Rhodospirillales; family Casp-alpha2; genus UBA1479. Next base: position 34,910 of record CAXBJB010000018.1, on the reverse strand, counting down.
GCCGCACATGTGAAACCGGGGTTCTATGGCGCACGGTTGGTCGCGAGCCTAGCCGGGGATGCGGCGCACGGCATCCACCGGGCCCTTTACCTGACGTTCCGGTGGGTGAAGCGGCGGCTCGGCCTGAACCTGCCGGTCACGGCCGCTGAGCCCACGTCCAAAGCAACGACGACCGGGGCTCCGGCGGACACCTTCTCCGTCAGGCGCGATTACACGGACATGATGTTGGAGATGCTCGAAGATATCCGAGCGCGCGGCAAACAGGTTCTGCTCGTCACCATTCCGTCCGACCGGTCCCGGCTGTTCCGCCGCTTTCCGCGGGTGCGCGCCAAGCCTCACACGACATTCCCGGCCGATGTCGAGGATGTCAGGGCCATCGCTGATCGCCACTGCCTGCCGTATGTCAATGGCTATGACATCTTTGACGCCGCCGATGCGGAGGCCATGAAGACGTTCTGGCCGTCCCTCGACGGACATTGGCTGACGCCGGGCTCCGACTATTTCGCACGCGCCCTGACGCCGCAGATCGAAAGCCTGCTGGCCGGGGGCATGCGGTCTGCCATTGATCGCCGAGCAGCGACCAAAATTTTGTTTTCAGGCCCTCGCTCGATGCGATAAAAGACCCTATGACCGACAAGTTCGATAAATCCGAACTCGCGCTTCACGAATCCTACGACAGCGACGAGACCCCGGTGATCGGGTCCGACCGCAGTTTCGGATTGGTGTTTACGGCCATTTTCGCGCTACTCGGTGCCTGGGCGGTCTACCACGACCGTGCCTGGATGGTCTGGCCGTTCGTGCTGTCCGGGGCGTTCCTGGTCCTTGCGTTGACGCGACCCCTGGTCCTGCACCCGTTGAACGTCGCCTGGATGGCGTTCGGGCGGTTGCTGCACAGGATTACGCAGCCCATCATCCTGGGGGCGATGTTCTTCTTGGCCATCCTGCCCACCGGCCTGATGATGCGCGTGTTTGGCTGCGATCCGATGCACCGCCGGTTCGAAGGCGGGCCCGAGGATAGTTATTGGATCGCGCGCGCCAACGCGGCCGGCGACCATTCCATGAAAAATCAGTTCTAGGCGGAAAGCATCGTGATGATTTCGTTTCTGAAAGATTTCTTCGCCTTTATCAGGATCCGGAAAAAGTACTGGCTGGCGCCCGTGCTGTTCGCCATGCTTTTGTTCGGCACCCTGCTCGTTGTGGCCAAGGGCAGTGCGATCGCGCCATTCATCTACACCGTGTTCTGACGCTCGCGGCATGTATATTTGTGGGATTTCTGCATTTTACCACGACAGCGCCGCCGCATTGATCAAGGATGGCCGCATTGTCGCGGCAGCCCAGGAAGAGCGGTTCACCCGGCGCAAGCATGACGCCAAGTTCCCTGAGAACGCGCTTGCCTACGTGCTGTCCGAGGCCGGCATAGACCTCGGCGACGTCGATCATGTCGTGTTCTATGATAAGCCGTTCCTGAAGTTCGAGCGCCTGCTGGAGACTTACCTCGCCTTCACGCCCCGGGGCTTGAGGTCCTTCGCCATTGCGATCCCCCTGTGGTTACGCGAAAAGCTCTTCCAGAAGGATCTTCTGATCAGGAAGCTTCGGCCGCACGCGGCCGGCACGGACCTGCGGGACAAGTTGCTGTTCGCCGAGCATCATCAGTCCCACGCTGCCAGCGCGTTTTATCCCTCGCCGTTCGACGAGGCCGTGGTCCTGACCATGGACGGGGTCGGCGAATGGGCGACGACGTCTGTCAGCATTGGCAAGGGGGCGACCTTGACGCCCGTCAAGGAGATCCATTTTCCCCACTCGCTCGGCCTGCTCTATTCGGCCTTCACCTATTACACGGGCTTCAAGGTCAACTCGGGCGAGTACAAGCTGATGGGCTTGGCGCCCTACGGCGAGCCGATCTACCGCGACCTCATCCTCGACAACCTGATCGACCTCAAGGACGACGGAACGTTCCGGCTGGATATCTCGTATTTCGACTACTGCGTCGGTCTGACGATGACCAACGCCAAGTTCGCCGACCTGTTCGGCGGCCCGCCCCGCAGCCCGGAATCCAAGCTGACCCAGCGCGAAATGGACATCGCGGCTTCGATCCAGGCGGTCACCGAAGAGATCGTCCTGCGCCTCGCGCGCGGGCTGCACGCGGAATACGACATGGCGAACCTGTGCCTGGCGGGCGGAGTGGCGCTCAACTGCGTCGCCAACGGGCGGCTGCTGCGCGAGGGCCCTTTCGAGCGGATCTGGATCCAGCCGGCTGCGGGCGACGCTGGCGGTGCCCTGGGCGCGGCCCTGGCCGCCTACTACGACCACCTGGGGAATGACCGCCCAACTCCTGGGGGACAGGACACGATGTCAGGGGCATATCTGGGCCCGTCATTCTCCCAGGATGGAATCGAACGGGAACTAACCGCCGCCGCGGCCACGTTCGAGGTTCTGGCCGACGACGATCTGTTCGAGCGGACGGCCCAGAGCTTGGCCGACGGCAAGGCGGTCGGATGGTTTCAGGGGCGCATGGAGTTCGGCCCGCGAGCACTCGGCGGCCGGTCAATTCTCGGCGATCCGCGCTCGCCGATCATGCAGCGGGAGCTAAACCTAAAGATTAAATTCCGCGAGTCCTTCCGTCCGTTCGCACCGTCGGTGCTGGCGGAGGACACGGCCGCATGGTTCGACCTCGATCACGATAGCCCCTATATGCTGATCGTCGCCGACGTCGGCCGACAGCATCTCCGTGCCCTGTCGGGTGATCAGGAAAAAGCAGCCGGTTTCGACAAGTTGGGGGTCGAGCGCTCGATCATCCCGGCGATCACGCATGTTGATGGCTCGGCCCGAGTCCAGACCGTTCATAAAAACACAAACCCCCGATATCACAGGTTGATTTCCGCCTTCAAGGCTAAGACCGGGTGCCCGATGGTGATCAATACCAGCTTCAATATCCGGGGCGAGCCGATCGTGTGCACGCCGTCCGACGCCTTTCGTTGCTTCATGGGCACCAATCTCGACGTATTGGTGCTTGAAAATTGCTTCTTGCAGAAGGACTGGCAGAAAAATGCCGCGGCACACGATTATCGAGACGAGTTCGTGCTCGATTGACGGGCTTCGCGGTTGCCCAAAACTCCCTGGCATCTTCGGTTTTCGTCATACAAAATCGCCACGCGGGCCGCTTTGCGGCTGTGTTCAGTGGGACCGCCGAAATAGTGGGGGGTGGATAGAGTGAATTATATTGCGAAAGATGCCGACATCGTTGATGTCGTTCTGGTGCGGCCGCCCAACCCGCTCGGCCATGTCCATGTGCTGAGTCACACTCAGCCGACCAACCTGAGCTATGTCGCGTCCTACCTGATTTCCAAGGGATTCCGCGTCGACATCTGGGACTACGAGACGGAACGTTTCGTCGCCCGCGAATTCCTTGAGCGCCTCGAGCGGGCCCAGCCCCGCGTCGTCGGCTTCTCCTGCATGACGCCGACGATCATCAACGGCGCCAGGATCGCCGGATTGGCCCAGAGATATTTCCCCGACATCGTGACGGTCATCGGCGGCTCCCATTCCTCCGCCGTGCCGGAACTCACCCTGCAGGAATTCCTCGCCTTCAACCTGGTGGTCAACCGCGAGGGCGAGGAAACCATGGCCGAAGTCTGCGCGTGCTCGGCGGCCAGGAGCCCCACGGCGTCATGGGCACAACTTGGCGCATGGACGACACATCGTCAAGGAGCCGACCCGGCCCTTGACGAAGGATCTGGATTCGCTGCCGTTCCCGGCCCGCCATCTCTATCTCGACAAGGGGCAGCGCGCCGGCCATTCCACGCGCGGCTTCACCAACATGGTCAAGAGCACGGACCTCTACATTTCCCGAGGTTGCCCCTTCAAGTGCACGTTCTGCGAAATCAACACGACCTTCGATTACTCCGTTCGCTTCCGTTCGCCGGACAATATCGTCGAGGAGATCGAGGAAGTGCGCGACCGTTTCGGAATCGAGTACTTCACCTTTGCGAGCGACACCTTCACGGTCAACCATCGCCGCACGCACGACCTCGTCGACCGGCTCTTGCCGATGAACCTAAAGTCCTGGGATTGTTGCACCCGGGTCGACAGGCTGGAACGCGACCTGCTTCAGAAGATGAAGGATTCGGGCTGCAAGAAATTGTCGATCGGTGTCGAGACCGGCAGCGAGCGGGTGATCGCCCTCAACCGCAAGCACATCCAGATCGAACAGGTGCGCGAGGCGGTGGCCCTGGCCCGCGAGGTCGGGATTGCCAACGTCGAGGCGACTTTCATCGTCGGCAGCCATCCGGACGAAACGCTGGAGGATCTTGCGAAGACGGAGGCCCTGATCCGCGAACTTCCGCTGTCTTTCATTTCCGTTTCCATCATCGTTCCCTATCCGGGCACCCATAACTACGAGCTGATGAAGGAACGGGGATACATCTACACCGACGACTGGTCCCAGTTCGTGATGTCCGGTCGCGCGCCCAAGTGGCGGACGGCGCATATCACGCCGGACGAGCTGCTGCGTCACCAGAAGCGCCTGAACCAGCGCTTTTACCTGAACCCGGCCTATATGATGCGCCAAGCCATGAATATCTGCAGCGTTAAGGAACTCATCTACTACGCCAAGGCGGCGACGACCCTGATCAGCTGGATCCATGGCGTCGACCTCGCCGCCAAGGCGCCCAATATCGATTGGGACGACAGCAGCTTCGCTCCCGGCGCGACGCTCCAGTCGGCGCCGTGTTTCGACGTTGCAAAACGTCGTAAGGGCCTCTGCCTAGCCTTCAGTACATCATAATTCCGGGACCAAACATCTAAGGTGTCTCGCTCGTTTTTTGTCCGACACCAGTCGACGGCCACAATACTTCTTGGTCCCGATGTCGGTCATTCGATATTAATGCGGGTCAATCCGTGTCTCCCTGGCAACTAATTGTCCCCGAGAACTATGGCCGTCGAGATGAGTTCCCGCCTGAGCCCCATCGTCCTTTTCTGGGCGATTCTGGTTACCGTAGCATTAGCGATACGCCCGCTTCTCCCCGTCGATGAAACGCGCTATCTCGCCGTCGCCTGGGAAATGTGGCAGCGCGGAGATTTCCTCGTTCCCTACCTGAACGGCGCGCCCTACAGCCACAAGCCCCCCCTGCTGTTCTGGGGCGTTCACGCAGGATGGGCGCTGTTTGGCGTCAACGACTGGTCGCCGCGCCTGGTCGCGCCGCTGTTCGGGCTCGCGTCCTTGATGCTGACGGGATTGCTCGGGCGGCTGTTGTGGCCGGACATGGCCGCGGCGGGCCGTGCGGCGCCGGCGATCCTGCTCGGCGCCCTGTTCTGGACGCTGTTCACGACCATGACCATGTTCGACATGCTGCATGTGTGCTTCACGTTGAGCGGCCTGATCGGGCTGGTCGTCGCGTCACGCGGGCGCGCGCTGCGCGGGTTCGCCGTGTTCGGCCTGTCGATCGGTCTCGGCGTGCTCGGGAAGGGCCCGGCCATTCTGATACATGTGCTGCCTGTGGCCTTGGCGGCGCCGTTGTGGGCGAAGCCGTTCGGCTGGGCCGGCGGCTGGGGCCGTTGGTATGCGGGCATCGGCGCGGCGGTTCTGGGGGGTGCCGGGATCGGGCTTGCCTGGGCCCTTCCGGCGGCGGCGGCGGGAGGCGAGGTCTACAGCAACGCCATCCTGTGGGGCCAATCGGCCGGGCGCATGGTCGATTCCTTCGCCCATGGCCGCCCGTTCTGGTGGTTCGCGGCGATCCTGCCGGCGATGATTCTGCCTTGGCTGATTTGGCCGCCCGTATGGCGCGCGGTGCGGGCTGAATGGCGGCGAATGAAAACCGACGGCGGCACGCGCCTGTGCGTCATCTGGTTCGCCGTCGCGTTTCTGGGGTTTTCCGCGATCAGCGGAAAGCAGCCGCATTACCTTCTCCCCGAATTCCCGGCCCTGGCATTGCTGGCTTCCCGCGCGCTTGCCGGTGCGCACGGGCGTGGGGACGCATTCTGGAGGCCGATCGACCGGTCGCTGCCCGCCGTGTTCTTCCTGTTGGCGGCCGCGCTGATCGCCGGCGCCCTTCATTTCGATCTCAAACCGTCATGGGCGACCTCGATCGGCGATGCGCAGCTCTGGCCGCTGGCCGGGATGGCGGCCGCGGCCTTGGTGTTTGCCCGTCTGCCGCAGGGCGGGGTGGCGGCGCGCACGGCGTCGGTGGGGGCGCTGTCCGTCGTGATGATCGCCGTCATTCACCTGACCCTGCGCCCGGTGATGGCCGAATCGCACGATTTCAGGCCGTTCTCGCAGGCGCTCAAGCGGTTCGAGGATCAGGGGGTGGATTTCGTGACCTTCGGGAAATACCACGGGCAGTTCCATTTCCTCGGCCGCCTGCGCCGGCCGATCGGGATTGTCGACGGCCCGGCGGAACTGGACGCCTGGCTTGCCGGCCATCCCAGGGCGATGATCATCGCCTTGCACGAAAGCCTGCCCGACGGGGCGGCGCCCGAAGCGAGCGTCCGGTTCCGTTCGCGCCTGATCGGCGTTTGGCGAAGCAACCTTTACCCGCCCAGGGCCGACCGCCTGAACCGGCCCTGACGGCCGCGCCCGGCAGGCTATCGCCGAAGGTTCGGTGGGCCGGCCTGCGCGGGGCCGGAACTCCCCGCAACGATGGCCGAAAGCAGGAAGAAGGTAATCAGCCACCAGGACGACCAGATCGAGAAATTGAACAGGGACGAGGTCCAAAACGTGGCGACAAGGCCGAGCTGGGCAAGATGACATCCGTCCCCTGACGACATGAACCGCGCCACCTGCCGCCAGGCGAACCAGGCGATCGCGAAGAAGACAGGGATGAATCCCAGCACGCCGGTTTCGGCCAGAATTTCCAGGATCCAGTTGTGCGGATGCGAGGGCAGCCTTTCCGCGTGGTAGCCGGGGATGATGTCGTGGGCGCCGGCGACCCGGTCGATGACGTTGATTCCCCGCCCGGTCAGGGGGGTTTCGGCGATCCGGTCCAGCGTGAAACGCCAGATCTGTTGACGGTGCGTATCGACCAGTTCGGCGGGAATCCACGGCCAGACGGCCCGCGACGGCGCGACGTCGGGCATCATGGTGACGCCGGCGAGGATCGTGCCGGACACCAGGATCGCGAACGCCGGCCAGATCACCAACCATCGCCGGCCCGAGCGCAGGGCGATCGCCAGGGTTACGGCGAGAATCATCGCGAGCCAGCCGGCGAGCGCCGACTTGTTGCCGGTCGCGACGACGACGACCACGCTGAGAACCATGGCCGCGGCGGCGGTCAGCCGCCATCTGCCGGTCAACCGCCAAGCCAGCCAGGCGAGCACCGGCAATGCGCAGGCGATCGCCGCCGCGTAGGCCTTCGGCGCCGCGAATCCCCACCGGCGGCTTGTGATCGCGGGTTCGTTCTTCAATATTTGCAGCGGCGACGTCCAGCCGAGCATGGCGACCGCGACGGCGAGCAGGCCAACCGCGCAACCGGCAACCAACATTTTCACGCACAGCCGACGGGCGGCCGCATCGTTCGACAGGAACGACTGGAACAACACGCAGCCGCCGAGATAGACGCCGGTCCGGGCCCAGGCATCGAAAGACCTGAGGGGGTCGAGGGAGCCGGGAATGCTGACCGCCATGGCGGCGAAGGCGGCGAGCACCACCATGCCGAAGCGCGTGCGCAGGGCGGCTTCCGCCCGGCGGAAGATGCCGCGGTCCTGCCAGGCGATGATCAGTGCGGCGACAAGCGCCGCCGCCGCCAGGCCCTGCAGCACCGCCCGGCCCGACACCATGGCCGGGACGGTCAGGCCGAGCGCGACGGCGGTCGCGTCACGCAGCCAGGTCGAATATGGCGGATTGTCGGTCATGGCCGTGCAGGGTCCGTTGGCCCCCGGCCCGAGGCCGGGGTTGGAAGGTCTGACCGCTGATAGCAGAAGGCTCCGCGCCGGTCCACTTGTGCGGACGCGCGGCTATGCCCCCTCGCGCAGGAACGACCAGCGCACCGCCGTCTCGCGGCCCCGGTGTTCGCCGCGCAGGACGATCTGGCCGCAGCGCCGGGGTTGGGCCGGGTCGCCCAGGTAGACGCTTTCCTCCAGCGCCGGCCGCGCGCCGGAACAGCGGAACCGCCAGCCCTTGCCGCCGGGCAGTTTCAAGAGCACGGCATTGCCGCCCTCGAGCAACGACGCCCCCGTTTCCGGATGCAAATGAAAGCGCAGGGTGAACGCACCGGCGCCGCCGACCAGGGTGTCCTTGCCGCGGAAATCGTCGCCGGCGCCAGACAGGTACAGGTCGCGGTTATGGACGATGCCGAACGCCCGCCGGTAGCCGTCGTGGGCCGACTGAACCAGCGAGCTGCCTTCCCGTTCGTTGCGCCGCACGGCCCTGCCGACCTCGGCCGCGCGGGTTCCGTCCGTGGGCAGGGCGTCCGTGTCGTTGACGGCCAGCGTCGAATGGGCGGCGGTCGAACGCAACACCCGCGCCCATTCCGTGGTCTCATCCGGATGGGCGCCGCAGTTGACGACCAGACGGTGGCGGCCCGCCGACATTTCGAAACTGAGTGCGCCCGCGTGGGCGCCACCGGGGCCGCCCGTATCGGCGACCACCGTGGTGGTGCCCGCGTGCAGGCGCTCATACCCCCAGTCGGGCAGGCTGGCGGGGGCCGCGCCGCGCATGCCCGCGGCATTCAGAACCGCCGTCACCGTGGGGGCGCTGGCGTTGCTGCCGCCGTTGAAGGCGGCCAGCGCCCCGTCGCCCAGCACCGTCGCCTTGACCGCCGGCCCCAGCCGGGCCAGGGCGTCGCTCAGGAAATCCGGCACCGGCCGGCGCCCGGCCCGGAGCGCGCGCGCCGCCGCGACCAGCCGGGCGAGGGCGCGCAGGGCCGTTTCCGGGGCCCGTGACCGATGGCCGCCGTCGGCCAGGATGTCGCGGGCGACGGCGCCCCGCAGGCGGTCCAGGCCGGTGTCGAGCAGGGCGGCCAGGTCCGGCACGGCGACGGCCCCGGCGACCAGGGCGGCCCCGGCGGTGAGGGGGCTTTCGCCGAACCCACCATTTTCGTTTGCGGAACGGTTTGTGCCCGCCAGATGCCGCAACTGGGCCGCCGCCGCCGCCGCCATTTCCGCGCGCAGACCGCTGTCGGCCCCATCCGTTACGAAATCGATATAGTTAAGCCAGGCCAGCACGCGGGCTCCGGCCACATCGGGCGCCCAGGTCACCGCATCCCAGCGGTCATGATGGCGCAGCCAGTCGCGGATCAGGGCCTGGGCGGTTTCGCGGGCGCCCGGCGCGCTCAGCGCCGCCAGATCGCGCAGCCAGGAAAATCCGTACAGCTCGGCCACGGCGCGGCGGCTTTTCAGATCGGCGGCGAAGGGATAGGGGCCCAGGGTGCGCTTGCGCGCGGCCAGCATCATCTCGCCGTTCAGGATGCCGGCGCCGCGCACCGGGTCGCCGGGCACCGGATCGGTGACAAGGGCATGGATTTGGGATGTCCCGTGGCGGCGCAACATCCTGTTGTAGATGTCGCTGCGGTAAAACACGTCGCGGGCGAACTGAAAAACCATCCGCCGATGCATAGCACCGAACGGGGCGTTACGCGATATGCCGCAGCGCCGCCGCGAAAAACCCGTCCATGCCGCCGATCTCGGCCGCCATGCAGGGCAGGGTGCGCAGCCAGCCGTCGGCCGACACCATCTCGGGCGTGATGCCCGATTCGCCCGGCGTTGCCGGTTCGGTCGTGAAGCCGGGATGCCGGGCGAGGAACGCGCAGACCCGACCGGGCCCTTCCTCGGGTTGCAGGGAACAGGTCGCGAAAACCAGCAGGCCGCCGGGGCGGACCCAATCCGCCGCCCGCGCCAGCAGCCGGTCCTGCAGGTCGGCCAGCTTGGCGGTGTCCTCGGGGCCCTTCAGATGGGGCAGGTCCGGATGGCGGCGGATCGTTCCCGTGGCCGAACAGGGTGCGTCCAGCAGGATCGCGTCGAAGGGGGCGGGGGCGGTCCAGGTCAGGGCGTCGGCGGCCACGGTTTCCACCTGAAGTCCCAGGCGCTCCAGGTTGCGGGCGAGGATCTCCAGGCGCTTTTCCGAGCGGTCGAGGGCGGTCACCCGCGCGCCTTCGGCGGCAAGCTGCGCCGTCTTGCCCCCGGGCGCGGCGCAAAGATCCAGGACAGTCAGGCCCGTGACGTCGCCCAAAAGCCGCCCGGGCAGGGCCGCCGCCCGGTCCTGCACCCACCAGGCCCCTTCCGAAAAGCCGGGCAGCTCGGGCACGGGCGCCGCCCCGGTCAGGCGCAGGCTGCGGTCCGACAGCATCTCGCCGCCCAGGCGTTCGGCCCAGGCCGCCGCGTCGGCCTTGACGGTGATGTCCAGAGGCGCCGGCGTGAGATGGCTTTCCGCGATGGCGCGGCAGGTTTCGGCGCCGTAAGCGGCCTCCCAGGATTGCCACAGCCAGTCCGGGGTGTTGAGGCGCGCCGCGTCCTGCGCCGCGAGCGCCGCCGCCCCTTCGCGCTGGAGGCGCCGCAGGACCGCGTTGACCAGCTTGGCCAGGCGCCCCTGGCCGCGTGCGCGGGCCAGGTCCACGGCCGTGTCCACGGCGGCATGGTCGGGCGTGCCCGTGAACAAAAGCTGCGCGGCGCCGAGGCGCAGGATGTCCTGGGCCGTGCGCGCATTGGCCGGCAGGGGTTTTTCCAGGCAGGAGGATATCAGGGCGTCGATCTGGCCCAGGCGGCGCAAGGTCGTGGCGACAAGATTATGGGCAAAGGCGCGGCCGCGGGCGTCCAGCGCCGCGAAGCCGCCGCCCGTCATCTGCTGGTCGAGGGCCTGCTTGCGGCGGATCACGCCCTGCAACAGGTCAAGGGCCGCCGCGCGGGCATCCAGGTTGTCATGGTTCATGCCCCGGTCATGCCAGGGTGCCGCGGGACGGGCAAGGGGATTCAACCGTCGGCCTTGGCGGGGCGGCGCCAAACCCGGTAGACTGCGGCCATGACCGACGACAGCGACAGCAAGCGCGTGCAGCGCCTGGAACGGGCGCGGGCCTTTCTCGCGGCCGGGCGCACGCAGATCGACCCCCGCCCCCCGTCTGCCAACCCGGCCCCTCCCCAGGCGGGCGAGGACGGGGCCAAGGCCGCGCGGCCCGACCCGACCCGCTTCGGCGATTGGGAAAAGAACGGCCGCTGCATCGATTTTTAATCCGCTTCCGAACCGTCTGAATTCGCGCGGGCTGCCGGGGGCTTGCTCTTGGCGCGCCGGTGGGACATTCTATGCCTTGATCGGGCGAGGACGGAGACGCGGACGCCGGTGAGTGCCGGAAGTCCGCGCCGTAATACAAAGAAAACAGAAATGGGTCTTCTCAAGGCACTGTTCGGGCTGGGCGGGACCCAAGCCAAAAAGAAATCCCGCCGCAAGGCGAAACGGGTCGGCGGCGGCTTCGTGCCGTCCGGGGTGTCGGGGTCGGCGGCCAGCATCGTGCTGACCGACATCGACGGCGCCGGCGGCGACAAGATCACCGAAAACCTGGCCGATATCTTCGGCGCCATTTCCGACGTCGCCGTCTACCGCCGCACCCAGGCGATCAAACTCAATCCCAAGGCGCCCCTGTTCAACGCCCTGCAGGAAGGGGCGCGCACGGGATCCGAATGGTTGCGTGAGGAAGAGGCGGACCTTTTGGTCTGGGGTGGCACGGTCGACCTGGGCACGGCGGTGGAGCTGCGGTTCCTGCCTGTGGGGGCGGCCGAGGGGGCGGCCAGCACGTTCGGGCCGCTCGACCACCTGACGCTGCCGATCCCCATGCCGCGCGACCTGTACAAGCTGATCCTGGTTTCGGCCATGGGCGCGCTGCTGCCCGTGCACCGGGGGGCGCGCAAGCAACTGGCGGGCGTGCTCGAAGGCGAGATGAAGGACCTGGAGAAGGTCTGGGACAGCCCGCCGCATCTGGAGCCGCCGCATCTGGCGTCCTGCCTGACCTGTTACGGCAACGTCTGCCTGTCCCTGTGGCGGGTCGGCGCCAAGAAGTATCTCGCCAAGGGGCTGAAGGCCTACCAGGAGGCGGTCAAGACCATCGACAAGTCGGAAGACCTGCTGCAATGGGCCTTGGCGCAGAACCATTTCGCCGACGGCCTGCAGATGAAGTCGACCCAGGACGCGGATCCGGACGCTCTGGCCGCCGCCGCGGCGGCGTACCGCGAGGTCGCCGACGCGCTCGGCCGCGACAATTATCCCAACGAATACGCGCTGGCGCTGATCAACACGGCCATGGTGCTGTACAAGATCGGCAACAAGGAAACCACGCCGGCGCGCTTGAAGGAATCGGCCCAGGCCTTTGAAAGTGCGCTGGCCGCCTTCGACGTGGAACTGAACCCCGGGCGTTGGGCCGAGGCCATGAACGGCTACGGCACGGTCATGTTGGCGCTCGCCGAACGGGCCCAGGGTCCCGAACTGGCGGCCAAGGCGGTCGACGCCTTCAAACAGGCGCTGGACGTGCGCAAGAAGGAACTGGTGCCGCTGTTGTGGGCGCAGACGGCCAACAATCTGGGGGCGGCCTGCTTTGCGCTCGCCAAGCGCCAGCCGTCGCCGCAGCTGGTCGCCGAAGCGCAGAAATACTTTTCCGGGGCCTCGGAAATCTACCGCGCCGCCGGCAACCAGAAGCGCGTCATCGTCATCGAAAAGAACCTGCAGCGCGTCAAGCAGATGGCCAGGGGGGCCTGACGAAGCCCGCCCCTCAATCTCCATCGCCCCTCTTGACCCAAGTCAATGCACGGCAGTCTGCCCCCGGGATAAGTCTGCGTTGCATCGTCGGATAAATCGCGGGCATGACGGAAAACAGCTACTACAACCTTTTTAAGGCGTTTCACTTTAATGACCGGCTTCAAGGCATTACGACCGGTGAGGCCGTTGCGCCCGTGCATATCCGCATCAAACCGACTAACCGCTGTAACCAGAGTTGCTGGTTCTGCGCATATCGCACGGACCAACTCTCCTTGGGCGAGGGCATGGACGAGGCGGATAGCATCCCCCGGGAGAAGATGTACGAAATCGTCGATGACCTGATCGCCATAGGGGTCCGCGCGGTGACCTTTTCCGGCGGCGGCGAGCCCTTGCTGTACAAACCGCTTCCGGATGTGATCCGCCGGCTCAGCGAGGCCGGCGTGAAGGTCGGCTGCCTGACCAACGGCTCCAACCTAAAGGGTGGCATGGCCGACGCATTGGCGCGCCACGCCTCATGGGTGCGGGTGTCCATTAACGGCACCGACGACGAGGGATATGCGAGGGCGCGCAACGTCAAGATCGGCGACTATTCGCGGATTCTTGAAAACATGCGGGCCTTCGCCGACCGGGAGACCGCCTGCGTACTGGGGGCAAGCCTGATCATCGGCGCGGACGACTGTGAGAAGGTTTACGATGCCTGCTCCGCCCTCAAGCGCGCCGGCGTGCGCCACGTCAAGCTGTCGGCGGCGGTTGTCGGCAACGACGCCGCGGAAAACGACGCCTACCACCGCAAGATCTTCGACCGCGTCCAGAGAGAGGCCCAGCGGGCGGCGGGCTTGGCCGACGACGGGTTCGGCGTCATCAACCACTACCACCTGCTGGGTGACCGGTTCGCCAAGCCTTATGCTCATTGCCCTTCCCTGAGCCTGCTTACCGTGATCGGCGCGGACCAATGCGTCTACGCCTGCCAGGACAAGGCCTATACGGCCGGCGGCCTATTGGGTTCGATCAAGGCCATGTCGTTCCGGGAGTTCTGGTTCTCCGAGGCCAACCGCGAGCGGCTGCGCGCCATCGATCCGCGCCGAGACTGTCGCCATCACTGCGCGGGCCACGGTAAGAACATGGCCCTTCGAGGTTATCTGTCGGTCGACCCGGAACACGCGGCTTTCATCTAAAGGGGGCTGTCCGGCGGCGGAGGCTAGTCGTCTGTGGCGACGGCCAGCTTGCCGGTCACCCCGTGCTTGTCGATCAGGCTCTGCACCCGCCCGCTTGAAATCGCGTCGGCGATGAAGCCCTGCACCACGGCCTTCAGCACCGGTTTGCCGTGGCGCGTGCCGATGGCCTGTTTGACCGAGGTGTAGCGGCCCGGCAGCAGGCGCGTGCCCGGCATGTCGGCGGCATTGTGGCGGAGCGCCGGGACCAGCCCGGCCAGGGCGTCCAGCTTCTCCCGCTTGAACAGCTCGAAGGCGCCCGGCAGGCCCTGCGCGCGGACGAGTTCGGCGTGCTTCAGGGTGCGCGAGAGGTAGAGGTCGTAGGCCGCCCGTTCCGACACGGCGATCTTCACGCCGGGCCGATCCACGTCCTCGACCTTCTGAAACGGCGAGGCGTCGGGCACCAGATAGGTCGCCTCGATCTGCACATAGGCGTTGCAGAAGTCGATGACCTCGGCCCGCTTGGGCTCGATGGCGATCAGGCCGATGTCCCATTCGCCGCGTTCCGCCGCGTCGGCGACCTCGCCCGGCGTGGCGAAGGTGTTGTACTTCACCGCGACGCCGAGCGCCTCGGCAATGCCGGCGGCCATGTCGGGGGCGATGCCTTCCGGGTCGCCGTTGGGTTTCTTGCCGGTGACCAGAAGGATGTTGCCCAGGTTGATTCCGACCTGCAGGACCGTGGGGTCGAGCAGTTCGGCGATGGCCTCTTTCGTCATGTTCCGTCCCTTTGCGTGTTTTGCTGTTGGCTTATGGCCCGGCGGCGGTGCCGGGCGGTCCCGGACGATGCGCGATCCGGTTCCGGAAATCAATGTTGCCGGGTTCGGGCAGGCGCAAAAGAAGGGGGCGGAACCCGAAGGCCCCGCCCGTGCAAGGTGGAAGGAAACAAATATGCCGGTGGCGGTTAGGCGGATTGCCGCTGGTTCTGGGCCAGCCGCGCATCCACGGTGGCGACGATCTCGTCGATGTCCGGATTGCTCATGCCGAGCGAGCGGCCGATCAGCTGGACCAGCATGTCGACCCGCTCGATGACCGGCGACCCCGCCGCCACGGCGCGGGCCACGGACGATGGCTTCAGCAGGTTTTCCGCCGCGTTGGCGTATTTTTCGAACGGCACGGCGTCGGCCGGGTCGGCGCCCAGGTTGCGCGCGATGGCGTCCACGTGCTGGTAGATCATGCGCGATTTGCCCAGGTTTTCGTGCACCGCGTCGCGGATCGGGCGCACGTCGTCCCGCGTCACGCAACGGTAGTTGCCCGTCAACAGCATAGACCATTTCGCAAGCGGTACGAATAGGGAATCGAAGGCCTTGAGCTTGACCGGCACGTCCGACCGGCCGGCGCGCACGGCGGCGATGTCGGCGTCCAGGCGGTCGAGCAGCTTGTTGGCGTCGCGGTCGCCGAAGCGCGCGGCCTTGAAATTGGTCGGCAGGCCGACATGCAGCACGTTCGCCCCTTCTTCCGGCGGGCGGAAGGCCTGGGGGTCGGGGCTGCACAACGTCATCAAATCGGGCTCGAAACGGTCCCAGACCCGGGGGTTGGTATAGGCGGTTTCCAATTTGCCCGTATCCAGGCCGGGAATGCGTTTGAGGAACGGCAGCGGCGGCATGTTCATGATCGACAGGCACGGGATGCCGGCGTCGGCGATGCGGATCAGGAGCGTGCGCAGCGAATGGGCCGAATACTGCGGTTCCTGCATGGCCAGACCGACCAGGTCATAGGCCCCGGCGGCGACGTTTTCCGGGGTCTGGGCGTCCAGGCGCCCGGGCAGGTCCTTGGACCGGAAGGTACGGTGCGTGTCCTCGCCCTTCAGGCGGATGCGCACGTCCGTGCCTTTTTCATTGATCAGCTTGGCCGTTTCCTCGCGGCATACCAGGGTCACGTTGTGGCCGGCCATCAACAGTTTGGTGCCAAGCAGGGAGCCGTAGGAAGCGCCAAGAATGAGAATGTTATGTGCCATGTGGGGTCTCCTCAGATGTCTTTGCTTTCCACCGCCGCCCCTGCAAGAGGGCGATGTCTCAGCCGCGACCCTACGCCTGGTATACCACCGAATCACGATTTATCGGGTTTATGTGTTATCTGTATTGGCAACATATGTAGTTAAATGTTAAATTGTAAATTATCGGATCGGCGACGGGAGCATGGCCATGCGCATGCGCAAAACCCTGGTCGGGCCGCGATTGCGTCAGCTGCGCCGCGCGCACCGCCAGACCCAGGCGGAGATGGCGGCGGCGCTGGGCGTCTCGACCGCCTATGTCAATTTGCTGGAGAACAACCAGCGGTCACTGTCCGTGACCATGCTGATGTCCCTGTCCGACGCCTACGGCGTCGACTGGCGGGATTTGATCAAGGACGAAAGCTCGACCCAGCTGGCCGATCTGCGCAACATGCTGCAGGACCCGTTGTTCGGCGGCGACCAGCCCGACCTTCAGGAACTGCGCGCCGCCATCGACCACGCGCCCCGGCTGGTCGATCATTTCCTGCATCTCTACCGTAACCACCGCAACGCGCTGGAAAACATGATGCGCCTGGGTAGCGAGGGGATGCCGGCGGATCTGCTGTCGTCGACGCCGGAGCGCATCATCCACGATTTCTTCCGCGACCATTCCAACCATTTCCCCGACCTGGAGGCGGCGGCGGAACGCCTACGCGCCGCGACCCCCTGCGAGGTCGACGACATCTACATGGTGCTCAAGGGCCGGCTGATACGCGTGCACGGGATCGAGGTCCGCACAGCCGCCATCGAGGACATGGGACAGGCGTTGCGCATCCATGACGAGACGACGTCGATCGTTCATCTGTCGGAAGCCTTGGATCATCAGAACCGGGTGTTCCAGTTGGCCCATGTGCTCTGTCTGGTCGAACTGCCGGGGGTTTTGCACAAGCTCACGGCCGGCAGCGCCCTCAGTTCCGAGACCGCCGTGGCGCGCTGTCATGTCGAGCTTGCCAACTATTTCGCCGCCGCCTTTCTCATGCCCTACGGCCCGTTCTTCGAGGCGGCGGAGGACACCCGCTACGACGTGGACCGCCTGGCCGCCGCCTTCGGCGTGTCGTTCGAGCAGGTCTGCCACCGCCTGACGACCCTGCAGCGCGACGGCGCCAAGGGCGTGCCGTTCTTTTTCCTGCGGGTCGACAAGGCGGGCAACGTGACCAAGCGGTTCAACTCGACCTCGTTCAACATCGCCGATTACGGCGGCGCCTGTCCGGTGTGGAACATCCATACCTCGTTCCGCACCCCGGGCGTCATCGTGCCCCAGTTCGTCGAACTGCCGGATGGCGAGCGTTTCTTCACCATGTCGCGCACCACGGAACGCCCCGTGTTCTCGCGCGACACCCAGGACCGCCGCCTGGCCCTGTCCTTGGGCTGCGAGCTGAAGCACGCCCACCGCCTGGCCTATACCGCGCCCTTCAACTTCCGCGATGACGAGCTGTTCGCGCCGATCGGCATCAACTGCCACCTCTGCCCGCGCAAAAATTGCTCGCAGCGCGCCCATCAGCCGCTGTTGATGGACCTGCCCATCGACACCAACCGCCGCGGCAACACGCGCTACGAAAGCTGACGGGCCTCTCCGCCCGCCTGTCCCGCCGCGTCATCACAATGTGATTAGACATTTCGCCCGCGCGGGCGGACCATCAGGGCAATCTCATCTTCAAATTGCGGAGGATCGCCCCATGGCGAACATCAACGTCAACGGCAAGACCGTCACGGTCGAGGCCGATGGCGCCACGCCCCTGTTGTGGGTGCTGCGCGAATACCTGGACCTGACGGGTGCGAAATACGGTTGCGGCATCGCCGCCTGCGGCGCCTGCACGGTGCATGTGAACGGCGAGGCCGTGCGGTCCTGCGCTCTGCCGCTGGAGGCCGTTTCCGCGAGCGACAAGATCGTCACCATCGAGGGCCTGTCGCCCGACGGCACGCATCCCGTGCAGAAGGCCTGGTTGGACCTGGATGTGCCGCAATGTGGCTACTGTCAGACCGGCATGATCATGGCGGCGGCGGCGCTGCTCGCGAAAAATCCCAAGCCGACGGACGCCGACATCGATGCCGAGATGTCCAACATCTGCCGCTGCGGCACCTATCAGCGGGTGCGCGCCGGCATCCACCAGGCCGCCGGCCGGAAAGCGTAAGGGGAGGATGCAATCATGACGAAGACGATGAACGTTTCCCGCCGCACCTTCCTGACCGCCGCCGGGGCCGCCGGCCTGGTCCTGGGCTTTCGTGTGCCGCTCTCAAGCGGCGGCGGAACCGCCCTCGCAGGGGCTGGACAGACGGACGAAATTAACGCCTGGGTCGTGGTGCGGTCCGACGAGACCGTGGTCATCCGCATCGCGCGTTCGGAAATGGGGCAGGGCACCCTGACCGGCCTGGCCCAGCTGGTGGCCGAGGAACTGGACTGCGACTGGGCCCGCGTGACCACGGAATATCCCACGCCCGGCACCAACCTGGCGCGCGGCAAGGTGTGGAAAAGTTTCGCCACCGGCGGCAGCCGGGGCATTCGCGGCTCCCACGATTACGTGCGCGAAGGCGGGGCGGCGGCGCGCCAGATGCTGGTGACGGCGGCGGCCAATGCCTGGGGCGTGCCCGCCGGCGGCTGCACGACGGCCAAGGGCGTCATCACCCACGGGGCCTCGGGGCGCCGGACGACCTACGGCGCCGTTGCCGAGGCGGCGGCCAGACTGCCGGTTCCCGATAAGGTCGCCCTGAAGGACCCCAAGGACTGGACCATCGCGGGCCGGCCGCTGAAGCGTCTCGACACCGCCGACAAGCTGACCGGCAAGCAGGTCTACGGCACGGACCTCAAGTTGCCCGGTATGCTCAACGCGGCGATCCGCCAATACCCCCTGTTTGGGGCCAAGCTGAAATCCTTCGACGCGTCGAAGGTCATGGCCATGCCCGGGGTCAGGAAGGTGGTGGCCGTCGGCGACGATGCCGTCGCCGTGATCGCCGACAAATGGTGGCAGGCCAAGACGGCGATCGACGCTCTGCCCGTGACCTGGGACGACGGCCCCCACGCCAAGGTCGACAGCGCCGACATCCGGGCCATGGTCGCGGAAGGCCTGGACGCCAAGGACGCCTTCGTCGCCAACGAGGTCGGCGACGCCGACCGCGCCATCGCCGGTTCGGTCAAGCAGGTGCAGGCGACCTATTCCTACCCGTTCCAGCACCACGCGACCATGGAGCCCATGAACGCCACGGCGAAATGGACGCCCGAACGTTGCGAGGTCTGGTGTCCGACCCAGAACGGCGAATCGGCGCTCGACGCCACGGCCGAGGCGGCGGGCCTGCCCGCGGATAAATGCGACGTCCACAAGACGCTGCTGGGCGGCGGCTTCGGGCGGCGGGGTGCGGGCCCGGTCCACGACTACGTGCGCCAGGCGGTCCTGATCGCGAAACAGCTGCCCGGCACGCCGGTCAAACTGCTGTGGACCCGCGAAGAGGACATGACACACGGCGCCTACCATCCGGTGACGCAATGCCGGCTCACCGCCGGGCTTGACGACCAGGGCGAGATCACGGGCCTGCGCGTGCGCATTTCCGGGCAATCGATCCTGGCCGGCATCATGCCGGGGCGGCTCAAGGCCGGGATGGATCCGGTCACCTTCCAATGCCTGGCACCCAAGGGCGACCATGCGATCAGCTACGGCTTCCCCGCCCTCAAGGTCGACCACGCCATGCGCAACCCGCACCTGCGCCCGGGCTTCTGGCGCGGCGTTAACGCCAACCAGAACGTCATCTACCTGGAATGCTTCATGGACGAACTGGCTCATGTCGCGGGTCAGGACCCGCTTGAATTCCGTCTCAAGTACATGACGGATCATGCGAAAAGCCGGGCCGTGCTGCAGGCCGTGGCGGCCAAGGCGGGCTGGGGCACGCCGGCGGCCAAGGGCGTATTCCGCGGTCTCGCCCATTGCAAGGCCTTCGCCAGCTACGTCGCCGCCTGCGCCGAGGTTTCGGTCTCGGCCCAGGGCACGGTGAAGATCCACCGCATCGTCGCGGCCACGGATTCCGGCCATGCCGTCAACCCGCAGCAGATCGCGGCCCAGGTCGAAGGCTCCTTCGTCTACGGCCTGTCGGCCATGCTGATGGGCGAATGCACGGTCAAGGACGGCCGGGTCGAACAGCAGAACTTCGACACCTACGAGGTCATGCGCATCAAGGACATGCCCAAGGTCGAGGCCCTGGTCATGCCGTCGGGCGGGTTCTGGGGCGGGGTCGGCGAGCCGACGATTGCCGTGGCGGCGCCGGCCGTGCTTAACGCCATCTTCGCCGCAACGGGCAAACGTATCCGCGATTTCCCGCTGAAGCATGCGGGTCTGCGCATGGCGTGATGCTGTCGTCGCCGGTTATGCCGGCTTCGGCGCGTACTCGGGCCCCAGGGGCACCAGACGGACACCCGGGCGCAGATGCCGGTAGGGATATTCCCGGGGATCGACGATATGCGCCCCCGGCGCCACGGCGACCAGGGTTGCGGCGGCGATGGGGTCGAAATCGGCGCGGAAGTGGCAAGTGCTTTTCAGGACCAGGATCTTCTGCTCCGTGGGCTCGATGCCGATGTGCTTGAAGATGTCCTGATCGTAAGCCTGCATGCGCTTGCTGGTGGTGACCACGGACACGCCGCCGATCTTGAGAACCGCGGCCGGGCCGATGTCGATGCGGCGGCCGGGGATGCTCCGTCCCGTTGTCGTGAATCTGCCGTCGCTCAACGCGGCGACCTCGAAGGTGCCGTGGAACGGCGCGTCGCCCGGGATCGCATGCTTGCCGCCCAGGTCCAGGGTCACGGTCGCGCCGACCCCGGCTTCGGTCGCGGCCCGCGCGGCGTCCGGATCCCACATCACGCACATGGCCGCCCCCTGGGCGTCGTGGCGCACCAGGGCCGCCAGCATGCCCGTGGTGTCGCAGGTCCCACCGGCGCCGGGGTTGTCTTGAGTGTCGGCGATGACGATGGGGGCAGATGCCGTTTGCGCCAGTTCCATGGCCTTGATCACGGCGTCGTCCGGCGTCATCAGGGGTTCGGCGAAATCCGCTTCGCGGTCCAGGACCATGGCTTCCAGCATGTCGGCGGCGCGGTCGGCGGCGTCCTGGGTGCGGGCATGGCAGACGACGGCGGGGCCGCATTCGGCAAGATCGGACGGAGGGAACCCGGCGGCGTAACATAGGTTCAGGATGTCGCCGCCCTCGGCGGCGACCGAGGCCTCGATGACGGCCTTGGTCGGCTCGATCAGGGTGCATTGGAAATTAAGCGGCAGCAGGAACGGAATGCGGCGCAGGGCCTTGCCCTGGGGAATCCCTTCCTCGAGCACGCGCATCAAAATCCGCGCCGACCGTCTCCCGGTATGCTGGCGGTCGATGTGTGGGTAGGTCAGATATATGGCGACACCGTCGATGTTATCGACCATCTGCTGTGTCAGATTGACGTGATAGTCGAGCGAGATGACGAGCGGCACATCGGGGCCGATGCAGGCCCGCACGCGGCGCAGCACTTCGCCCTCCGCGTCGGGGAACGTCTCCGAACACATGGCGCCGTGCAGGTCCAGATACACGGCGTCCACGGGCATGGCCTGGGACAGCATGCCGACCAGTTCGCCGACGATGCGCTCGAAACAATCGTCGGTGATATAGCCGCCGGCCCCGGCGTGGCCCCAGATCAGGGGGACAAGTTCATGGGACGGGTCGATGGTGTCGAGAAAGCCCGACATCCCAAAGGACCCGCCTTGTGTGCGTTCGATGATTTCCGCGCGCCGCGCCAGCGGCGGGAACTCGCCGCCCCGGGCGTAGTAGTCGTAGTCGGTGCGCATGGGGACGAAGCAGTGCGTTTCGTGCAGGAATCCGCCGATTGCGATGCGGGCCATGGATGTCTCCCTTGTTCGGGGCGGCGGATCGCCGCTTATCTCTTTTTTACGCCGGGGGCGGGCGTCTGCAAAGGCCACGACTGTCCGCCGCAGAAAAAAGGCGGGACCATGGGCCCCGCCTTTTCTGTTCAATCGAACCGGCTGCTTAGTGAATGCGGTTCTGGCGGTTGTTGACCAGATCGTCGACCACAGCCGGGTCGGCCAGGGTCGAGGTATCGCCCAGGTTGGAGAAATCGTCCTCGCCGATCTTGCGCAGGATACGGCGCATGATCTTGCCCGACCGCGTCTTAGGCAGACCCGGCGCCCATTGCAGCCAATCGGGGCTGGCGATGGGGCCGATTTCCTTGCGTACCCATTGCACCAGTTCTTTTTTCAATTCGTCCGACGGGGCCTCGCCGGCGTTAAGCGTGACATAGGCATAGATGCCCTGACCCTTGATGTCGTGGGGGGCGCCCACGACGGCGGCCTCGGCGACCTTGGGATGGGCGACCAGGGCGCTTTCGACCTCGGCCGTGCCCATGCGGTGGCCCGACACGTTGATGACGTCGTCGACGCGGCCGGTGATCCAGTAGTAGCCGTCGGCGTCGCGGCGGCAGCCGTCACCGGTGAAGTACTTGCCCTTGTAGGTGGCGAAGTAGGTGTCCTCGAACCGTTTGTGGTCGCCGTAGACGCTGCGCATCTGGCCCGGCCAGCTTTCGATGATGCAGAGGTTGCCCTCGGCCGCGCCCT
Organism: uncultured Alphaproteobacteria bacterium; assembly: GCA_963976055.1. Taxonomy (GTDB): domain Bacteria; phylum Pseudomonadota; class Alphaproteobacteria; order Rhodospirillales; family Casp-alpha2; genus UBA1479. The sequence goes on along the minus strand of CAXBJB010000018.1, from coordinate 12,458 downwards.
CCAGCGGGTTGCCGTCGGCATCGACGATCTGCGGCTGGATGCCGAAGAACGGCCGCGTCGCCGATCCCGGTTTCAACGCAGTGGCCCCCGGCAGCGGCGTGATCAGGATGCCGCCGGTTTCCGTCTGCCACCAGGTATCGACGATGGGGCAGCGGCCGTCGCCGACCACGTTGTAGTACCACATCCAGGCTTCCGGGTTGATCGGCTCGCCGACCGAGCCCAACAGGCGGAGCGACTTGCGCGAGGTCTTCTTGACCGGACCGTCGCCGTCGCGCATCAGGGCGCGGATCGCCGTCGGCGCGGTGTAGAAGATGTTGACCTGATGCTTGTCGCAGACTTCCCAGAAACGGGACATCGAAGGGTAGTTGGGCACCCCTTCGAACATCAGCGTCGTCGCCCCGTTGGCGAGCGGGCCGTAGACGATATAGCTGTGGCCGGTGACCCAGCCGACGTCGGCCGTGCACCAGTAGATTTCCCCGTCGTGATAATCGAACACGTATTGATGGGTGATGGAGGCAAAGACCATGTAGCCGCCCGTGGTGTGCAGCACGCCCTTGGGTTTGCCGGTCGAGCCCGAGGTATAGAGAATGAACATCGGGTCTTCCGCGTTCATCTCCTCAGGGGCGCAGTCGGCATCGGCGGCGGCGGTCGCCTCCTCGTACCACACGTCGCGGCCCTCGACCCAGTTGATGTCCGCACCCGTGCGCTTGACCACGAACACCGTGTTCACATGACCGCATTTCTCGATGGCGGCGTCCGTGTTGGCCTTCAGCGGAATCAGCCGGCCGCCGCGGATGCCTTCGTCGGCGGTGATGACGCAGGTCGACTTGCAGTCCTCGATCCGGCCCGCCAGGGCGTCCGGCGAAAAGCCGCCGAACACGATGGAATGGATGGCGCCGATGCGCGTGCAGGCCAGCATGGCATAGGCGGCTTCCGGCACCATGGGCATGTAGATGGTGACGACGTCGCCCTTCTTGATGCCGCGCGCCTTCATGGCGTTGGCCAGACGGCAGACGTGTTCGTGCAGTTCCTTATAGGTGATCTTGGCGTCGTCCTTGGGGTCGTCGCCTTCCCAGATGATGGCGACCTGGTCGCCGCGCTTGGCCAAGTGGCGGTCGATGCAGTTGACCGAGGCGTTCAGGCTGCCGTCCTCGTACCACTTGATGGACACGTTGCCGTAATCGTAACAGGTGTTCTTGACCTTGGTGTAAGGCTTCATCCAGTCGAGGCGCTTGCCCTGCTCGCCCCAGAAGGCGTCCGGGTCGTCGACGGATTTCTTGTACATTTCCAGGTACTGATCGTTGGTGCACAGCGACGCTTTGGCGATGGCGTCGGGAACCGGAAACAGATGTTCTTCAGACATGACGGTAGAAACCTCCCAATATTGCGCGCGGCAAGCGCCGCTTTTTTTGGCGCGGGGCTGGTCTGCGTCCCGCCCGAACTCGTTCCCTGCGTCAGCCGGCGGTTGCTGGAACCTGATCGCGCCGGCCGTGCCGTGTGCCGTTTCCCCGATGCCGGGGCCACTCCCTCCGGGTTTCCCCTACGGTCTCGAATGGTATGGCGAAATCTCGTCCGAGAACAAGGCATAGCGCCCCGGGAATCGGCTAGGCGAATCGTTGGATAGGGAAAAATTAGGGATCGCGCAAGTGCGTGTCGGAAATTTTTCTTTATTTACAAGGACGTCAATCGATATTGAAAATATTTACAACGCCGTTCGCGACGCGCGCCTCGATCGGCGTCAGGCCGCGCCCGACACAGGGCCCGGCGACGCAATGGCCGTCTTCGATGCGGAACAGGGCGCCATGGGTGGCGCAGAGGATGTATTCCCCGTCCCGGGTCAGGAACCGCCCCGGCCACATGTCCAAGGGCGTGCCGACATGGGGGCAGGAATTGACGTAGGCGAAGACCGTATCGCCCTGGCGGATCGCCATGACCAGCTTGCCCGCGACCTCGAACCCGGCCGAGCCGCCGTCGGCGATGTCGTCCAATGGGCAGAGGGCGTGTTCCGTCATGAAAATGTCTCGGGCCGGGTCTCGGTCGGTTACTCAGCCGGAATGGTCCGCTTCCAGCGCTTGATGACTGTGCTTTCGAACAGGCCCGCCTTGGCATAGGGGTCGTTTTTGGCGAATTCTTCGGCGGCGGCGCGGTCCGCCACGTCCAGCACCAGCATGCTGCCGATCATCGCCGCGCCGTCGTCGGATTGCATGGGCCCGGCGGTGACGATGATGTCTTTCTGGGACTTCAGGTATTCCAGATGATCCGGGCGGCTGGCCTGGCGCAGGTCGACATGGCCGGGCTTGTCGATGGCGAAGACGATGAAGTGCATGGGCGTGTCCTTAGGCTTTCGTGAGGGGCTGTCGAGGGGGGCTTTCGGATTCAGAGTTCCTTGGTGAAGGGGCGGGCAAGCAGGCTTTCGATCATGCGGTCGATGTCCTTGCCGTGATTGACGATGGCGTTGACGGCGGTGCAGATCGGCATGTCGACGCCGAGCCGCCCGGCCAGCTCGATCACCGCGCGGGCGGAAAACACGCCCTCGGTCACGGCCTTGCGCTCGCCCAGAATCTCGGCCAGCGGCCGGCCCTGGCCGAGCGCCACGCCCAGGGAAAAGTTGCGCGACTGCAGGGCGTTGCAGGTCAGGGTCAGGTCGCCGATACCGCACAGACCCATGAGCGTTTCGGCCTGCGCGCCCTTGGCCAGGCCCAGACGCACGATTTCGGCAAGGCCCCGGGTGATCAGGGCTGCGCGTGTGTTGTCGCCCATGCCCCGGCCCTGCACGATGCCGCAGGCGATGGCCAGGATGTTCTTCACCGCGCCCCCGACCTCGGCCCCGATCGGGTCTTCCGAGCGGTAGGGGCGGAAGCGCGGCGTGCCGATGGCCTGGATGAACTGTTCGGCCAGCTTGATGTCGTCGGACGCCAGGGTCACGGCGGAGGGAATTTCCCGGGCCACCTCGATGGCGAAGGTCGGTCCCGACAGCACGGCCTGGGGTGCTGCGGGCAGGGTTTCGGCGACGACCTCGGTCATCAGCTTGCAGCTGCCGTTCTCGATCCCCTTGGCGCAGATCAGCACCGGCGCCTTGAACGGCCTGGCCGCCGACATGGCTTGGGTCACCGGGCGCATGAACTGCGCCGGGGCGACCAGGATCGCCGCGTCGGCGCCGTCGATGGCGGCGGCCATGTCCGCCGTCGCTTCGATGGCCGGGTCCAGCGTTACGCCGGGCAGGTAAGGGTTTTCATGGCTGGCGTTGATCTGGGCCGCGATCTCGGTCTCGTGGGCCTGCAGGATCACCGACCGTCCCGCCCGACGGGCGACCATGGCAAGCGCCGTGCCCCAGGCCCCGGCGCCGATGACGGCGAAACGTTCCATGGTGACTCTTTTATAGGCCGGGCCGGGGACTGGGAAGAGGGAGATGGCGCATTGTTGGTCCTTATGCCTTGACGCCCGCGCCCACGGCCTTGGGCGCGTCGGGGTCGAGGGGCCAGCGCGGGCGCGGGCGGAAATCGAGGCCGTCGGTCAGGCCCAGGCGAAAGCGTTCGACCCCGGCCCAGGCGACCATGGCTCCGTTGTCGGTGCAGAGTGCCGGGGCGGGCACGGCGAAGTCCAGGCCCCGGTCCGCCGCCAGATCCTGCAATCGCGCGCGGATCGTCTGGTTGGCGGCGACCCCGCCGGCGACGACCAGGGTGCGGCCCGCCGGGTGTCTTTCCAGAAACATGTCGACGGCCCGGCCCGTGCGTTCGGCCAGCACGTCGGCGACCGCGGCCTGGAACGAGGCGCAGAGGTCGGCGATGTCCCGGTCCTGCATGGGGCCGGGGGGCAGGCCCTCGATCGCCATGCGCACGCGGGTCTTGAGGCCCGAAAAGGAAAAGTCGCAGCCGTCGCGTCCCTTCAGCGGGCGCGGCAACTCGAACCGCTTGGCATCGCCGCCCTTGGCCGCCTTTTCCACCGCCGGCCCGCCGGGATAGCCCAGGCCCAGCATCTTCGCGGTCTTGTCGAAGGCTTCGCCGACGGCGTCGTCGATGGTGGTGCCGAGGCGCCGGTAGGTGCCCACGTCCTCGACCACCAGCAGCTGACAATGGCCGCCCGACACCAGCAGCAGCAGATAGGGAAATTGCACGTCGTCGGTCAGCCGCGCCGTCAGGGCATGGGCCTCCAGATGGTTGACGGCGACGAAGGGCAGGCCGCGCGCCGCCGCCAGGGCCTTGCCCGTCATCACGCCGACCAGGACGCCGCCGATCAGCCCCGGCCCGGCCGTGGCGGCGACGGCGTCGATGCCGTCCCAGCCCACGCCCGACTGGTCGAGCGCCGCCTGCACCACGCGGCCGACCTGGTCCAGATGCGCGCGGGCCGCGACCTCGGGGACCACGCCCGCGAAGGGCTGATGGTCGGCCAATTGCTGATGCACCACATTGGACAGCACGTCGCGTCCGTCGCTCACCACGGCGGCGGCGGTCTCGTCACAACTGGTTTCGATGCCCAGAACGCGCATGGCTTCCTACATGGGTGAATTTCATGGTTGCGGCAATGGCCGGGAACTTTACTCTGTCGCCCGCCGCACAACCAAAAGGCTTTTTCGCCCGTGACCGACCCGACCGACCCGAAATACCTCCGCATCGGCACCCGCGCCAGTCCTCTGGCGCTGGCCCAGGCCCATGCTGCCCGCGACCTGATCGCGGCCGCGCACGGCAACCCGACGCCGCTCGGCCCCACCTCGATCGTCGAGATCAAGACCACGGGCGATTTGGTGCTCGACCGGCCGCTCGCCGACATCGGCGGCAAGGGCCTGTTTTCCAAGGAAATCGACCGGGCGCTCCTGGACAATCGCGTCGATCTCGCCGTCCATTCCATGAAGGACCTGGAAACCTGGATGCCCGACGGCATCGTCATCGCCGCCGTTCTGGAACGGGAAGATCCCCGCGACGCTTTCATTTCGAATTCGCATCAAACCTTGTCCGATCTGCCCCAGGGCGCGGTGATCGGCACCGCCTCCGTGCGCCGTCAGGCGCAGCTGCTGCATTGGCGCCCCGACCTTAAATGCGTGACCTTCCGCGGCAACGTGCAGACGCGCCTTGCCAAGCTGGCCGAGGGTCAGGCGGATGCGACCCTGCTTGCCTGCGCCGGACTCAACCGCCTGGGCCGGGCCGAGGTCGCGACCCAGGCCATCGATCCCGCCGACATGCTGCCGGCCGTCGCCCAGGGGGCCGTCGCCATCACCTGCCGCGCCGGGGACGACCGGGTGCTCGACCTGTTGGCCGCCGTCAATCACGCCCCGACCCTGGCCCGGGTCACGGCGGAGCGCGCCATGCTCGAAGCCCTCGACGGATCCTGCCGCACGCCCATCGGCGGCCTGGCCGTGCTGTCCGCCGACGGCGGCGAAATGACCCTCGACGGCCTGGTCGCCCGCGGCGATGGCAGCGCCCTGCACCGCGCCCAACGCAGCGGCCGGATCGGGGATGCCTATCGCCTTGGCCGCGACCTGGGCGAACAGTTGAAGGCCATGGCCGGCCCCGGATTTCTCGACGATCCCGGCCCCGGCGCGGGGGGGTGAGCCATGGCCCGGGTTCTTGTTACGCGCCCGGAACAGGATGCCGCCGCGACGGCGGCGCGGCTGTCAGACCTGGGCCATACCGCGATCGTCACGCCGCTCATGGACATTCGCTTCGTGGCGGGGCCGGCGCTCGATCTGACCGGCGTTCAGGCCCTGCTGGTGACCAGCGCCAACGGGGCGCGTGCCCTGGCGGCGCGCCAGGCGGGGGTGGATATCGCTCTGCCCGTCCTGGCCGTCGGCGACGCAACGGCGCGGGCGGCCCGGGATTTGGGGTTCGCGGACGTGGAAAGCGCCGGCGGCGATGTCGACGATCTGGCGCGCCTGGCGGCGGACCGCCTGCGCCCCGGCGACGGCGCCCTGCTGCATGTCGCGGGCAGCAAGGTCGCGGGCGATCTCGCGGGCATGTTGGCCAAGGCCGGATACACCTATCGGCGCAGCGTGTTGTATGACGCGCGGCCGGTGACGGCCCTGCCCCAGGCGGCGCAGGGGGCCATCGCCGGCGGCGCAGCGGCGGGGGTTCTGCTCTATTCGCCGCGCACGGCGGCCCTGTTCCGCGATCTCCTCCTGGCCGCCGGGCTTGATGGATTCGTCGAGAACCTGACCGCCTTCTGCCTCAGCGCCAACGTGGCCGCGCGCGCCGGGGCGGGCTGGCGCCGCGTCGTCGTCGCGGCGCGGCCGACGGAACCGTCCCTGATGGACGCGGTCGCCGATTGGGCGGCAGAATAGGGCGGGCGCCGGGTGTCGCGCCTTGCGCCGGGCGGCCCCTCAACGTACTTTGGACGGCAACGACCGACGGCCCGACAGGATCGGTTCCGACAGGATCGGCGGCGGGCCCGAATCTCAAAGCGACGCAGACCAGATGGGAGCCATCGGACCATGACCACCCCGCCGCGAAAACGCGCCAGCGCCAAGCGCCCCCCGGCCAAGGGCCGTTCCCAGGCATCGTCATCGGCCGCGTCGCCGAAGGACAGCCAGGACGCCCCGGCGGCGGATGCTTCAACGGCGGATGCGCCGGCGAAGCAAGCCAAGGCGCCCGAAGAAACGTCGGCCCCGGCGGCGGAAAAGCCGAAACCTTCGGCCAAGGCGGACGCCCCGGTGGCCTTCATCCCGCCGCCGGCGCGCACGGCGAGCGCGGCGCGCGTCCTGGCCTGGCTGACCTTGGCCATCGGCGTCTCCGTCGGCACGGCGGCGTTCACCTGGCCGCAGTGGTCGCCTTATCTGGTCAAGGTGTTTCCCCATCTGGCGACGGCGGATGCCGAAGCCCCCGTGATCAACGAACTGGCCGGCCGCGTTCAGGCCTTGGAACAGGAAAAGACCGGCACTCTGCATCAGCTGGAACAAGAACGCGCCCGGTTCCAGGACGAACTGACGGCCTTGATGGCGCGCCTGGCCGAAGTCGAACAGGCCGTGGCCGAGGCCCGCAATCTGGTCAAGGCGGCGGAAGCCCCGGCCAGCACGGCGGCGGCGGAATCCCTCAAGGTGCTGTCCGACCGCCTGGCCGAGCTCGAGCACGGCGGCGGGCAGGTCGGGGCCCTGGCCGCCCGGATCGAGGAAATCGAAAAGGGCAAGACCGACGCCGGCCAAGGGACGGCCCCCGACGTCGGCCCGGACCCGAAAGTCACGGCGGCGCTCGACGCCATGGCCGAGCGCCTGAAGCGCCTGGAGCAGGAAACCGACGGCAAGGCCGCCGACTTTGACGGCGCGGCGGCCCGCGCCATCGTCCTGGCCACGGCGCAGCTGCGCGACGCCGTGCGCCAAGGCACCCCCTTCACCGCCGACCTGGACGCCCTCAAGGCGCTTGCCGACGGGCGCCCGGCCATTACCCAGATTTTGCAGACCCTGGCCCCCCATGCCGACCGCGGCGTTTCGACCCTGGCCGTGTTGCGCACCCGCTTCGCGACCCTGGCCGGCCCCATCGTCAACGCCGCCGGCACGGCGGACGGCGACGGCTGGTTCGCCGAGGCGGCGGCGCGGCTGGCCTCCCTCGTGACCATTCGGCGCGTCGGCAACACGGCGCCCGACGATTCCATCGACGCCCTGGTCTCGCGGGTCGATGCCTTGCTGGCGGCGGGGGATCTGCGCTCGGCGGTCGAGGCGCTCACGCTGCTGAAGGGCAAGCCGGCCGAGGTCGTGGCCCCCTGGCTGCGATCCGCCGAGGCGCGTCTGGCGGCGGAAAAGGCCGTCGCCAACCTGCATGTCCACGCCCTGTCCCTGATCGCCCCGGCCAAGGCCGGCGGTTGAACGGGAACGAAACGATGCTCCGCGCCCTCCGCTTCCTCGCCGTTCTTGCGGTCCTGATCGCCGCGGTCCTGTGGCTGACCGACACCCCCGGCACGATCCGGGCCGAATGGCGGGGCTATCGGGTCGAAACCTCTGCCGCCCTGATGATCGCCGTCGTGGCGCTGCTGATGGGGGCGTCCGCCATCTTCTATCGGGGTTGGATTTTCCTGCGCCGCGCGCCGGGGTCCATCGCCGCCGCCTGGCGCGAACGCCGCCGCCGGCGCGGCTACGAGGCGCTGACCCGGGGCATGGTCGCCGTCGCCGCCGGCGATCCGGGAGAGGCCCGCAAACATTCCAAGCGGGCGGAGGTGCTGCTCAACGAACCGCCGCTGACCATGCTGCTGTCGGCCCAGGCGGCGCAGCTCGACGGTGACGACAAGGCGGCCGAAGGCTTCTTCAAGGCCATGTCGGAGCGGCCGGAAACGGAATTCCTCGGCCTGCGCGGTCTGTTGTCGCAGGCCCTTAATAAAGGCGACCGCGACGGCGCGCTGGACCTGGCGCGCCGCGCCTACCGCCTGCGCCCGGGCAGCGAATGGGTGGCAGGAACCCTGTTCGACCTGCAGGCCCGGTCGGGCCTGTGGCTCGACGCCAGCGTGACCAACGATGAGCTCGGCCGGCGCAAGCTGGTCGACCGCGCCACGGCCGAGCGGCGCAAGGGCGTGCTGGCCTTCGAACAGGCGCGGCGGGCTCAGGCCAACGGCGATCCGTCCGCCGCGTTCAAGTATCTGCGTCAGGCTTATGACCTGGCCCCGGACCTGGTGCCGGCGGCGGTGCGTCTGGCCCACCTGCTGGCCGCCGACGGTAAGGAGCGGCGGGCCGCCGGCCTGATCGAAAAGGCCTGGATCACCGCCCCCCATCCGGACCTTGCCCGCGAATATCTGACCGCGCGGCGGGCCGACGATGGGCTGGCCGCGGTCAAGGCCATGGAAAAGCTGGCCCGGGCCAACCCGGATCACCCGGAAAGCCATCTCGCCCTGGCCCAGGCCGCCGCCGACGCGGCGCTGTGGGGCGAGGCGCGCAAGCATCTGGAACTGGTGATCGCGGGGACGGGCCACGACGGCTATGTGGGCCGGGCCTTGCGCTTGCTCGCGGCGGTCGAGGAGGGCGAGGGCGAAAACCCCGCGCGGGCCCGCGACTGGCTGCTGCGCGCCACGACGGCGGGGCCGGACAACGCCTGGGTCTGCGCCAACTGCGGCAACGCGGCCCCGGAATGGACCGTGACCTGTTCCAACTGCGGGCAGTTCGACGGCTATTCCTGGCGCACGCCGCCGCATGCGGGGCCCCATGTCGGCGCCCTGGACGGCCACGCGGGGGCGATCGCCGACGGCGGTACGGCCCGTTTGCCGGCGCCGGATGACGCGGGCGGCGGCTGAACGTCGTGCCGCCGGCCGCGGGCCGCGTGTTTGAACTTGACTTGCAGGCCCGCCTGATAGAGTTTCCGCCTGGAAAACGCGCCCCCGGGCCGCGTCGCCGCCTTAGCTCAGTTGGTAGAGCATCGCATTCGTAATGCGAGGGTCGGGTGTTCGAGTCACCCAGGCGGCACCATTTCCTTTCAAGGACTTAGCGCCTGATCCCACATCGGGATAATTTTCCGATGTGCCCGAATTGTGCCCAAACCCATCCAGGGCGCTGATTGCACGCTCCTGAAAGTCCGGGGCGAGGTGGGCATAACGCTGCGCCATTTCGAGCGATTTATGCCCGGTCAGGGTCATCACTTCGTATAACGGCACGCCCGCTTGCACCAGCCGAGAGGCGAACGTATGGCGCAAGTCATGGAAGCGAAGATCATCGATCCCCGCCTGTTCACGGGCCCGGCCAAAGCTCGTCTTGATGCTTTGAATGGGCTTGCCCTTGTAGGTGAAAACCAGGCCCGACGGTTTCGGGCTCAATTCCCGCAAGGTCATTTCCGCGCGTTGGCAGAGACGAATTGAACGGTCTTCGCCGTTCTTGGTGTCGCGGAAAGTGATGCGCTTTTGGTCCAGATTGACGTTCTGCCAATCGAGCCCCAATAGCTCCGATCTCCTGCCGCCCGTATCGACCGCAAAGCGGATCAGGGGCCGCAGGTGGGGTGCCGCCGCCGCGACCAGCCGGGCTTCTTCGTCCGGCGTGAGCCAACGGTTACGGGGCTTGGGTGCCTTGATGCGGGGAAAGTTCGGGGTGAAGTCCGTCATATCCTCGCGCCGGGCGGTGTTCAGGATCGATTTTAAGAGGGCTGTGTCGCGGAGAACGGAACCCCGTGACACGGTGTCCAGCCGTTCGTTGATAAACGCCTGTACGGCCCCGTAGGTGAAGTCTGAGACATTCCAGCCTTCGAACCGGGCGCCCAGGTATCTGAGACGGTAGCGGGTCTTGGTCATGAAGTGCCTCGGGTGATCGCGCTTCTGCGCTTTTGCGTAATGCAACAGGGCTTCGGCGAATGGCAGTTCCGGTTTCTTGCCGAAATGTTCATTCAGGAATTCCTCTTGCACCCATTTTGCCGCCAGCGTCTCCGCTAGCTTCCGATCTTTAGTTCCAGAACTTCGGCGATGTCGCTTGCCGTTCCGGTCGTTCCACGTAACCCACCACTGGGGCGAGCCTTTGCGTTTGTAGACACGCATGTTTGCCGTCTCCTCTGTTCAGAGGTTCGGGCGCTGTCGCACCGCTTATTGTCGTCGGCGAACGCGACAATGTCCACGATGTCCCAGCGCCTGCACCGGGGGCCTAGGTCCACGTAAGGGATGTCGAACCGGGAAAAGGTGTCCGTCGAGACGCCGAGCCATCCGGCAGCCTCGTCACGGGACAAATACCGCCGGGGCGGGATGTCGCCCTTAAGCTTAAGGGCCGGGTCCTGGCTGGTGTCCGTCGTCATGGCCTTAAAGCGGTTCCGAAGTCCGTTACGTCACGGCACCCAAAGGGTGCGCGCACAAGGTTTGGTCGAACCCGCGCCGGAATCCATGGAGCGTTACGTTACGTAGGGGGCCAAGATGGCGTGTACGTATGTAAGGCCCCCGACTCCGGCGGGTTACGTGACGTAATGTTTCAGACATGGAGGAGTTTTGCGCCCGACCCTTAAGCTTAAGGGACCATGCCCGCTGGGCGGGTTCCGAAAGGGGGCGAATCGGGCCGGGCCGACTCTTAAGCTTAAGGCGGCCTGTCCGCTCGGACGGCGCGTCAATCGCGGGGCTGGCTATCGCTTGCCCCTTAAGCTTAAGGGAGAAAACTCGTCCGCGCGCCAAGCGACGGGAGGGCGAGGGCATTAAGGCAGGCGGGTATGTTTCTCGGCAGATCATGCCGCCCGCATACCCGCGACGGCCTTAAGGCGTCCAATCCCTTTAAATGAAAGGAACCCTTTAAAGGAAACGGGTTCCTTTAAAGGAGAAAAGCAACTTTCTGTCTTTTTGGCCGGAGTGCGTTTAAAGGAAAAAAAGTTCGAATCCTCACGCCCGCAAACCTGTTCTTGTCGCATTTAAATCGTGCCCAACGATGCCTATTGCGAATCGCTGGCCAACGGTACGTATACGCGGCAGGAAACTTCAAACCCGTATACGTATACGTTACGGGAAGGCGGCCAAGTTTCATTGAATTTGAAACGTTAAAGGGCCGTTACGTCACACCCTTCTGAAAGGGGTTTGAACTGGTTCAGCGAACCAGAGCCGGAAGCTATGGAGCGTAACGTTACGTTGGGCCCCCGACTTCGGCGCGTTACGTGACGTAATGTTTCAGACGTGGGGTGGATTTTGCGGACGCCCTTAAGCTTAAGGGAAACGGCACCTCCCGGTGCTTTGCGGGCTGAGGGCAAGGCCGCTTCAAACCCGTTAACGTTGATAAGGAAATCGCACATTCGGTTTCGACCATGCTCAGGTCGATTGCACCCGACAAGCGCGCGGACAGAAGCCAATCCGCCGCGTCTGCATGGCCATTCCAAAATTGATATTGGGGTGCAAGAGCGAAGCGCCCGCCCATCAGCGCCCGCGCCCGGCAGCAACGATCAGTGTGGCGCCCGCGCTGCTGCCTGCACCGGAAATTTACGTCCTCTCAGTCAACCGCTCAAGCTGGATCTACAACACGGATAACGGAATCAACGGCGTTATTCCTTGTGTTTGGCCCGGTTGGTGATTGTGGTGATGGGGAGTGATATCATTAAAAGCAGTAGCCAGCTTTATATGGGCGTGACCGTGGCAAAGAGGTTGGCGAAGGCTCCCCGGAGGCCGCCCGAAGGGGGCGCGGTTTTCCTATTTTCTGGCCTGTTGGCGCCCGTGGCGTTGGTCGTTGCAGTTGGACTGCGGTTCCCAGTCAGCTACACTCGATGGCTCGCCGCTTGTCAATCTCTTCGGGTTGCGGTTGGACCGCATTTCCCAGTCAGCTACACTGGAACAGGTTCAGGGCGTTCATTCGGCACCGTTGCGGTTGGACCGCATTTCCCAGTCAGCTACACTGCGGACAGACGCCCCCACCTGGGCAGACGTAGTTGCGGTTGGACCGCATTTCCCAGTCAGCTACACTTTTGCCCATCCGGCATTCGCTGCACGTCGAGTTGCGGTTGGACCGCATTTCCCAGTCAGCTACACTGTCCACGTCACGAGCGCCCATGCGTCCTGTGTTGCGGTTGGACCGCATTTCCCAGTCAGCTACACTGCGGACAGACGCCCCCACC
>CAXBJB010000017.1:0-47136 GCA_963976055.1 uncultured Alphaproteobacteria bacterium | reverse complement strand
CCACGCCGACACCCCGGCCAAGCCCCGGACCGTGACCAAGGACGGCCGGGCGCTGATCGGGCCCGTCGGCTTCACCTTCGAGGATTGAGGATCAATCTCCCTTACCCCAATGCCTTCACACCCCAGGAGCATTGCCATGAGCACCCCGAACCGGATTTACACGAAGCCCCGCAAGGCCAAGGCGAAACCGGCCGCGTTCGTCTCGGCCGTGAAGCGCAAACCGACAATCTGGGACCGCGGCGTCGGCGGCGGAAGCAGCGGCAAGGGTCGATCCTTCGGCTGGCGGGCGGGTGCTCATGCCGGCAGTTCCTGGGCCGGGCTGCTGTGCCTGATCCTGCTTGGCGCCTGCGACCATATCCCCGATTTCAAGGCCTACGCGCCCTACGATCCGCCGGCCGCACGACAGCCCCGCGTGCAGCCTGTCGCCATCGCCCACAAGGTCGCCTTCCCCGAGGGAGCGGTGACCCTGGACGCCACGGCGGGCCGCGACATCGATGCCTTTCTCGCGCGTCAGAAGGTTGACCGGGCCGACGCCCTGGAGATCGCCATCCCGGCCGGCGGCGGCGCGGTTGCCCGCGGCCGGGCCGAGAGGATCGCGGCCTATCTCAAGCTCAAGCGCCTGGCCGCCGGACTGGTCATCGACGACGACCCCAAGATGCCGGGCGACACGGTGCGTCTGGTCGTCCACCGCTATCAGGTCGCCTTGCCGGGATGCCCCGATTGGACGGACCGCAGCGGCATCACCCATGACAACCAGCCCTCGGGCAACTGGGGCTGCGCCACGGCGGTCAACCTCGGCCTGATGGTCGCCAACCCGGGCGATCTGGTGTGGGGGCGCGACGGCGGGCCCGCAGACGGCGAGGCCCAGGTGCTGGGCATTCAGCGCTACCGCAAGGGCGAGACCAAGCCGCTTCTGGGCGCCGCGACGTCACAGGCGCCCGCGGCCGGCACGGGGGCGCCCGCCGGCGACGAGGGAGGCGGCAAATGACCCCGGTTGCCGAAAAGAAGTCCGCCCCGGCGGCGGCCGGCACGCCCATGCCCTTCATGGCCTTCGTCACGGACGAGGTCACCCGCAGCCAGCTTGAACGCGCGGCCGAGGATGCGGGCTTTGCCGGCGACGTTTATGTGGGCGGCACGGACGCGGCCCTCACCACCCTGGCCGCGGTCGTGCCCGCGCGTCACCTGGTTCTCGATCTTGCCGACCGCACGGACCTGGTCGCGGCCGTGAATGAATTTGCCGAGGTCTGCCAGCCGGATACCCGGGTCCTGGTCCTGGGTGCCGTCAACGACGTCGCGATCTATCGTGCGCTGATCGACCTCGGCGTGTCCGACTATCTGGTGAAGCCGGTGGCTGGGCCGCAACTGACGGCGGCCCTGGTGCGCCTGGGGGCGGCGGAACCGGATAAGGTCCAGCCAGCGTCCCCTGCCGCCAAGCGCGGCACGGTCACGGGCGTGCTGTCGGCACGCGGCGGGGCGGGGGCCAGCACGGTCGCCGTGAACCTGGCCTGGGCGCTGTCGGTCGAGGCGCCCGGAAAATGCGCCCTGGTCGATCTCGACCTGCGGTTCGGAACCGCCGCCATGATGCTGGATCTGGAGCCGGGACGCGGGTTCAAGGAAGCCCTCGACAATCCGGGACGCATCGACAGCCTGTTCATGGAACGCGCCATGGTGCGCGCCACGGACAATCTTTCCCTGCTCGCCGGGGAAGAGGACGTGTCGGCGGAACCGGCGGTCGCCGAGGGGGCGCTCGACGTCCTGTTCGACATGCTGGCGGGGGCCTTCGACCATGTGGTGGCGGACTTGCCGCGCTGGCGCCTGGGCGATCATGTGAAGCATTTGGACCGTCTGTTCCTGGTCACCGAGCCGACCCTGGCGGGACTGCGCGACGCGCTGCGTCTGAAGGATGCGGCCCAGGCCCTGGCCGGGTCCGACCTGCCGGTGCTGATCGTCCTCAACAAGGGTGGGGCGGCGAGGAAGGGCGAGTTGACGGAAGCCGATGCGGTCAAGGGCGGGCTGCCTAAACCGGCCTATGTGCTGCCCGACGAACCCAAGGTGCAATCCCAGGCCCAGGCCACGGGCAAGCCCATGGTGCAGATCGCCCCCCGGGCCAAGGCGTCCAGGGTGATCGTCGAGATGGCCCGCGACCTGGCGGTCGATGACGGCGACGCGGCCCCGGCCAAATCCCTGTTCGGCCTGATCCTCGGCGGCCGAAAATAGGAGGGACGCCATGAGCTTCGGACGCAGAGACACCTCGAAAGTCGTCGCCCTGGCGGCGCACCGCCTTCCCGCGCCGGGCGATGCGGCCCCGGTCCCGGTCGCCGGAGAGGACGAAACTCATGCGGCGGCGGACCCGGCGCCCGAGCCGCCGACGCGCGACGTCGAAGGCGCGGAAGAGTACCGTCCCGAAACCGTAGCCCGAGCGGTCGACAAGATTTGGCCCAGCGTCCGGATCGGCGCGAAGGATCTATTGAGTCCGGACTACAGCCGGGGCGACCGTGCAGCCTGCATCGGCGTCATTCTCGATGCCGAGTGCAGGATGTCCGGCGATCCTCTGTTCGAGGCCGAACGCCGCGACGTCATCACGGAATTGCTCAACCGCTTGACGGACCTGCCGGGCGCCGGTGCGGCGGGCGGCCGCACGACAGTGCTCGATCCTACGGGGCTCGCCAAGGAACGGGTCCAGCCGATGTTGATGGCGCGCATGGACGTGTCCAAGGCGGCGGAACTGCCGCGCGCCGAAATGGCCCGTCAGGTCACGGACTTGGTCGCCGAAATCCTGGCCGACGAGAAACTGCACCTCAACCTGATCGAGCAGCGCGGCCTGGTGACCATGCTGCTCAACGACATGCTGGGCCTGGGCCCGCTGGAACCGCTGCTGGCTGATGACAAAGTCACCGACATCATGGTCAACGGCCCGGACCAGGTCTATGTGGAGCGCGGCGGGCGCCTGGAACTGGCCGATGTCCGGTTTCGCGACAACGCCCATGTCCTGAACGTCGCGCAGCGCATCGTGTCCGCCATCGGGCGGCGGGTCGACGAGACCTCACCGCTGTGCGACGCGCGTCTGGCCGACGGATCGCGGGTCAACGTCATCATTCCGCCGCTCGCCATCGACGGGCCGTCGATTTCCATCCGAAAATTCGCCAAGCAGAAAATCACGATGGAAAAGATGGAGCAGCAGAACAACCTGTCGCCGGCCATGGCGACGGTGCTGCGCATCGCCGGACGGTCGCGTCTGAACATCATCATTTCCGGCGGCACGGGGTCGGGCAAGACGACCTTGCTGAACGCCCTGTCGCGCATGATCGACCCCGGCGAGCGCATCGTGACCATCGAGGACGCGGCCGAATTGCAATTGCAGCAGCCCCATGTGGTGCGCCTGGAAACCCGGCCCGCCAACCTGGAGGGCGAGGGCGAGATCACCCAGCGCGAACTGGTGAAGAACTGCCTGCGCATGCGCCCGGACCGCATCATCCTGGGCGAAATCCGCGCCGGCGAAGCGCTCGACATGCTGCAGGCCATGAACACGGGTCACGATGGATCGCTCTGCACCATTCACGCCAACCGCCCGCGCGAGGCCCTGACGCGGTTGGAAAACATGGTCGCCATGGCCGGGGTCAAGCTGCCCAACGAGGCCGTGCGCGCGCAGATCGCGGGTGCGGTCAACATGATCGTGCAGATCGCGCGCATGCGCGACGGTGTGCGCCGCATCACCCATATCACCGAGGTCGTGGGCATGGAGGGCGAGGTCGTCACGACCCAGGACCTGTTCACCTTCGAGTTCGAGGGCGAGGACGCCGACGGCAAGTTGTACGGCGCCTTCAAGTCGTCGGGCCTGCGCCCGGCCTTCGCCGCCAACGCCAAGTACTTCGGTCTGGAAAAGGCGTTGCTGGAGGCCATGTCCCAGCCCGACCATGTAACGCAGCGGGCGGGGTAGCGGCGGCCGTGGAAATCCTTCTGATATCGCTCGGCGTGTTCGTCACCTTTCTGACCGGCTGGTTCGGGCTCGGGGCGGAACGGTCCAATCGCGCTCGTATCCTGGCCCGACGCATGGCCGCCGTCGGGCCGGCCAAGGCGATGCCCAGCGGCAGGGCCGCCGTGACCCTGCGCCGCGACGACAGGGCGGGCAGGGGGTTGGAGAAATCCCTGGGCCGCCTGTTGCCGCGCATCGCGAGCCTGCGCAAGCGGCTGGCGCGGACCGGCAAACGGATGTCGGTTACGGGCTATCTGTTCGTGTCGGCGGGATTGGCGGCCGCCGTGTTCGCGGTTCTGTTCCTGGTCCTGCATCTGCATCCCGTGCTGTCCGTATTATCGGCGCTGGCCGCCGGGTTGTTGCTGCCGCATCTTGCCGTTTCCAGGATGGCGGCGCGGCGGCAGAATCGATTCAACAGCCTGTTCCCCGACGCCATCGACCTGATGGTTCGGGGCCTGCGCTCCGGCCTGCCGGTCACGGAATGCATCAAGGCCGTGGGCCGCGAACTGGCCGAGCCGGTCGGCGTCGAGTTCCGCCGCATCACCGACGAGGTCAAGTTCGGGGCCAAGATCAACGACGCCCTATGGGCGGCGGCCCACCGCCTGGACATTCCTGAGTTCAAGTTCTTCGTGGTCAGCCTGTCGGTGCAGCAGGAAACCGGCGGCAATCTGGCCGAAACCCTGGCCAACCTGTCGGACATCCTGCGCCGCCGTCGTCAGATGAAGCTCAAGATCAAGGCCATGTCGTCGGAGGCCAAGGCCAGCGCCATGATCCTGGGGTCCCTGCCGTTCATCATGTTCTGCATCATCTACATGATGAACCCGGGCTATGAAGCCCTGCTGTTCACGGACCCGCGCGGGCGCCTCATTCTGGGGGCCGGGCTGGTCGCCATGGGCATGGGGGTGTTCGTCATGAGCCGCATGGTGAGGTTCGAGATATGAGCGCCCTCGACCTGATCCCCGGCCTGGACACGGCCGACCTGATTACCGCGATGGCGGCCCTGGCGGCGGGTTTCGCCGTCTATGCGGTATGGACGGCGTTGTTGGTCCGCGATCCCATGGCCGGGCGCATCAAAAGCGTCGGCCTGCACCGGGACGAATTGCGCCAGGCCATGCTGGCGGCCCAGGGCAACCGCGCGCGGCGGCGCGAGACCACGGTCGATTTCATGCGCCGGGTGGCCCTGCGCCTGAAGCTTCTGAAGACGCAGCAGGCCGACGCCATCACCCTGCGTTTGGCCCAGGCCGGGTTCAGGTCCAAGGACGCGCTGGTCATCTATCTGTTCGCCAAGCTGGCGCTGCCTTTCGTGTTGGGGGCCGTCGCCGTGGTCTTGGTCTATGTCGCGGACTTGTGGGCGATGTCGGGGATGATGAAGCTGTTCGTCGCCATCGCCGCCGTGGTCGCCGGCGCCTACGCGCCCGAGGTCTTCGTCGCCAACGTCCGCCAGAAGCGCCAGCAGGTCTTGCAGAAGGGCCTGCCGGACGCCCTCGACCTGTTGGTCATTTGCACCGAGGCGGGCCTTGCCCTCGACGCGGCCCTGACGCGGGTGGCGCGGGAAACCGGGCCGGCCTGTCCGGAACTGGCGGAGGAATTGAGCATCTGCGCGGTCGAATTGGGCTTCCTGCCGGATCGCCGCCAGGCCCTCGACAATCTATCGACACGCACCGCCCTGGCGTCGATCCGGGGCGTCGTCAATGCCCTGCAGCAGACGGAGAAATACGGCACGCCGCTGTCGCTGTCGCTGCGCGTGCTGTCCACGGAATTCCGTAACGACCGCATGATGCGGGCCGAGGAAAAGGCCGCGCGCCTGCCGGCGACGCTGACCGTGCCGCTGATCATGTTCATTTTGCCGGCGCTGTTCGTGGTGCTGCTGGGGCCGGCCGTGATCAGCGCCATCGACGGCCTGGGCGGCCTGAAATGAGCGCGAGAGAGACCGGAGATAAGTTGGGTGAGCCGCCTTCACTTAGGGGTCAGGCGGACCACCTGGCCGGAGGACGGAGGGGTGCCGTCCTCCGGCCGCTTTATCCGCGGCCGGGACGGTGGGCGTGGCCTAGCCGTCGGGGCCCTGGCCCGTGTGCACGGCTCTGGCCCGGGCCTTGTCGGACAGCTTGCGCAAGGCCTCGTAACGCTTGAGGTTGTTTCTTACCTGGGCCTCGGTCAAATCCAGACGGCCGATCTTGGCGGCGCGGTCCATGTCGCCGGACAGGCCGTAGACCAAGGCCAGGTTCTGGCGCGCGCGGGGGCCCGCGCCGGGCGACTTGGCGGCATCGCCCAGCACCCGGATCGCTTCGGCGAAGGCGCCGGACAAGGCCAGGGACAGGCCCAGGTTGTTCTTCAGGGACAGACTGTCCGGGGCCAGGGCGAGACCCTGACGGTAGAATGCTTGTGCCGCGGCATGGCCGCCCGAAAGGTCGTGTGCGATGCCGAGGCCGTTGAGGGGGCGGTGATCCTTAGGCGCTGCCGCCTGGGCGCGGGTAAAGGCGTCCTCAGCCTCCGCCGGGCGGTCGAGGGCGATGAGAGCCTGGCCCAGGCCCAAAAGGGCCGCCGCGTCGTCCGGGGCGAGGGCGGTCAGGCGAGTATAGGCCGCAGCGGCCTCTTCCGCCATGCCGAGCGCCAGGGCGGTCTCGCCGCTGCGCCGGTAGGGCTCGTCCCAGTCGGGGCGCATGGCCTGGGCGCGCTGATAGAAGGCGAGGGCGGAGGCGCTGTCGCCGCCGGCGCGGGATGCGTCGCCGACGCGCACGAGCTGACGGGCGCGGCTGTCGGCGTTGTCCTGCTTGATCTCGTCCGGCGTCGGCACCTTGTCCGTGGCGCAGGCGGCGACGGACAGCAGGGTGGCGGCGAGGAAGATTCGCCGGAATATGCGGAACGGCGTGGTCATGGCCCGAGCCTACAACGCCGCGTCACGTCGGGCCATAGGGCCGTCATCACGGCCTGATATCGGAGTCTGACTTGGTTGTTGCGAAATGGGACAGAAAATATAACAGTCTTGGGACAGAGGAGACGTCACGTGAGCCGAACCTATTCCGAACTGACGCGCCTGATAGAGCGCCTGCATCGGCGCTTTCTCGACGTCATCCGGGCCGAATTGAACCGCTTGGGAGTGCGCGACCTGAACGGCGTGCAGGCCTTGCTGTTGGCCAATATCGGGGACGAGGCCATGGCCATCCGCGATCTGGTCGAACGCGGCTATTATCAAGGCTCCAACGTGTCCTACAACATCAAGAAACTGACGGACATGGGCTATCTGACCCAGGAACGCTCCCTGCACGACAAACGGTCCATCACGGTGCAGTTGACCGACAAGGCGCGGGCCGTGGTCAAACAGGTCAAGGCGCTGGAAGAACATAACGCCAGCGCGTTCAGCGAATACATCGACGAACCGAAAGTCGAGGAGGTCTGCCAGGCCCTGCAGCGGCTTGAGCGGACCTGGGCCGACTACATCCATTACGGCGGCGAATAGAGCGGTCAACCCGGCCGTTCAGCCCTGCGCCCATAGCGGGCTCAGGACCTCCGTCAATGTGTTCGCGTCATCACAGGCACGGACCCGGAACCCGGCGCCGGCCAGCGTCGCCGCCTTGCCGCGCGCGGCCTCGGAATCCTTATGGGACGATCGCATGTGCACCGCGCCGGCCAGGCCGGCGGACTTCGCGGCCTGAACGTCGATCTCGCGGTCGCCGACCATCCAGGATGCGCCTGCGTCGATGGGCAGGATGTCCAACGCGCGCAACAGCATGCCGGGATTGGGTTTGCGGTCCGGATGGTTGGATATTCGCAGCAGGCCGCGGCCTTCGGGATGATGGGGGCAGGCGAGGATCGCGTTGACGAAGGCGTCGGCCTCGGCCAATTGCGCCCACACCCAGTCCTGCAGGCGGGCGAAATCGGCCCAGTCGTACTTGCCAAGCCCGATGCCGCCCTGGTTGGTCACCACGACGACGGGGATGGCCCGCGCATTGGCGGCGCGGATGGCGGCCACGGTGCCCGGGACGAGGCGGGCGTCCTCGATGCGGTGGAGATAGGGAACTTCCTCGACCATCACGCCGTCACGGTCGAGAAACAAGGCCCCCCGGCGGACCGGGCCCGGCGTGCGGTTGACGACCTGGCACCAGACATCATCCTCGCCGGCGAACAGTTTCGCGACGTCGGCGGATGGGGCCATGAGGTCGTCTCCCGCCTGGGATTACGCGGTGAAGGTCTGAATTCCCGTCTGTGCCCGGCCCAGGATCAGGGCGTGGATGTCATGGGTGCCTTCGTATGTATTAACCGTTTCAAGATTAAGAAGGTGCCGGATGATGTGGAACTCGTCGGCGATGCCGTTGCCGCCGTGCATGTCGCGGGCCATGCGCGCCACGTCGAGCGCCTTGCCCGTCGAGTTGCGTTTGACCAGCGAGATGTTTTCCGGCGGGCAGGTGCCTTCGTCGAGCATGCGGCCGACCCGCAGGCAGGCCTGCAGGCCGAGGGTGATCTCGGTCAGCATGTCGGCCAGCTTTTTCTGGATCAGCTGGTTGGCGGCTAGCGGGCGGCCGAACTGCTTGCGGTCGAGGGTGTACTGGCGCGCGGCGTGCCAGCAGAACTCGGCCGCACCCAGCGCCCCCCAGGAAATACCGAACCGCGCCTTGTTGAGGCAGCCGAAGGGACCGGCCAGACCCGAAACGTTGGGGAGCAGGTTTTCCTCGGGCACGAACACATTGTCCATGACGACTTCGCCGGTCAGCGATGTGCGCAGGGAGAACTTGCCCTCGATTTTCGGCGCCGACAGGCCTTTCATGCCCTTTTCCAGGATGAAGCCGCGGATTTTGCCGTCGAGCTTGCCCCAGATGACGAACACGTCGGCGATGGGACTGTTGGAAATCCACATCTTGTTGCCGGTCAGCACATAGCCGCCGTCGGCCTTGACCGCGCGGGTCGTCATGCCGCCGGGGTCGGATCCGTGATCCGGTTCCGTCAGGCCGAAGGCGCCAACGATTTCGCCCTTGGCGAGGCGCGGCAGGAACTTCATGCGCTGTTCCTCGGTGCCGTAGGCATAGATCGGATACATGACCAGCGACGACTGTACGCTTAAGCTTGAGCGGTAGCCGGAATCGACCCGCTCCACCTCGCGCGCGATCAGGCCGTAGCACACATGGCCGACGCCGGCGCCGCCGTACTGTTCGGGAATGGTCGGCCCGAGAAAGCCCAGTTCGCCCATTTCATTGAAGATTTCGCGGTCGAAGGTCTCGTTGCGGAAGGATTCGAGAACCCGCGGCATCAATTTGTCCTGGGAGTAGGCACGGGCCGTTTCGGCGACCATGCGTTCGTCCTCGGTCAGCTGATCGACCAGCCCGAAAGGGTCTTCCCAGTTGAATTCAGGCTTTGCCTGTGGGGACTTGGGGGCAAGTTGGGGGGCGTCGGTTGCATCCGGCATCGGGTGCTCCTTTCTGTTCGCTTATCGTTGGCGCCAAATGACGCGTCAAACTCGCACGGTTCAGAGGTGCGAGCAAGATTGAGAGCATTTCACAGGTTGAAATTTGGGGCGGGCGTCAGCGGTCGGCGGAGGCGACCTTGTTTGACGACCAGCGGCGGCCTTCCGTGCGCTCGTCGGCGGCATCGACCCGCAGCGTGATTTCCGGGCGCCCATGCAGGCGGTCGTTGATCACGCGCAGCTGGGCGTTGACGCGCACGCCGTTCACGGGCCACCACTGATAGCGGCAATCCTGGCCGTTGCCGTAGGACAGGCGGGTGCATTCAGAGGTGGTAGGCTTGCCCCACAAATTGCCCAGGTGTTCGGTGATTTCGCGTTCGGTATGAAACCGGAACGTCTGCGTATAGCTCAGGCGAAAGGCGGTCGCGTCCTTTTCGGCCGTCGGGAAGTGGGCGGTGAACACCCCCTTGTCCGTGCGCAGGACACCGATTACGCCGGCCTGGGCCGCCTTCAAGGATTCGGGCGTCGGGATGATCTTGAGGAAATTCTCGTAAGTCATGCCGATTTCGATGGGTCCGATGAAGAAATTCGGATCCGCCAGGGGCGCACGCACGCGGGCCACGTAGAGCTGCAGGGCGGCCGCGCCGATGTGCTGGACTTCTCGTTTCTTGATTTCCATGTCGGGCAGGTAGCCGGCGACATCCGCCGTGTCGGCTTCCGGGGGGGCGGGCGAGGCGAAATGAGCGAGCAGACCGAAGGCCACCCCCAACACGACGAAGACCAGGGCAAGCGCCCGGAACGGGCGGAACCTGCCTCGTTTCGGTGCCGTCATCGCCTGTGCCGCGCGGGTCATTTTGTGTGCTCCTGTGTTCGATGTGTGTCCAGCGTCGGCATGCCGGTTCGTTGCATGGCCGAATCTATGACTTTCGATATAGTCTAATGGATGAAAAAAATGCGCCCGAATGAATTATTTGCCGATACTTTTAGATAAAATTGTCGGTAATTCCCGGTCGGTATGGGGTTTGCCGGGGCGTGAAAAAGAGGCTATAGCGGGACCATGGCCACGCCGCACCAACGCATTGACCGGACAAGGGAAGCCCGTTTGAGAACGGCCCTCACCGCGACTTTCGCTGTTCTCGCCACAGTATTGCTTGGCAGCTGTGAGACGGTCAGGCCCTATGTCTATGATCCCGTCGCCTATAACCGCGACCATCCTGATTTCGCCAAAACCCCAAAAACCCGGGATTCGGTGACCGTGTGCTATTCAAAGCGGTCGACCACGCCGGCAGAGGTCGCGCGGCTTGCGGCTGAAACCTGCGCACCCTACGGCACCGGCATCGCCTATGTCGGTAACCATTACACCCAATGCCCCATGCTGACTCCGGTCGGCGCCGAGTTTGCCTGCACCGGCGCGGTGGGAACGCGGACCGTGGTGCGGCGGGGTGCGGATCTGCGGCCCGCTGCCGGCGGAACGCCCGGGCAACCGGGCACGCCTCTGTCCGGGTTCGCGGACGGGGCCCGTCCCATAGGCATGTTGTTCGGCCGGCAGGGCACGACGGTTGCTCCGGCGACGGCGCCGATTCCTGCCTTGCCGCCGGCTGTTCCTGGCCAGTCTGAAACGAAGCCGTGATCCCAGGATGCGGGCCCCTGGGCCAGGCCGGCGGCCGTGCGGCCCGATGATGCTGGCTGCTTTACAGATTTTGATCCTCGCCGTCGGCGCTTACGTCCTTGTCGTCGGTCTGGTGTTCCTTGGGCAGCGGCGCCTGATGTATCATCCGGGCGGTATGGCCGGCGCGCCCGCCGACGCCGGCTTGCCCGACGCGGGCGAGGTCCGCGTATCGACGGCGGACGGGGTCGAGCTTCGGTCCTGGTATTTGGCGCCTCCGCCCGGCCGTCCGGTCATTCTCTATTTCCATGGCAATGCGGGCACCATCGCCGACCGTGCTTTCAAGGCGCGTCTCTTCGCGCGCCGGGGGTTTGGCGTGATGTTGGCGGAATACCGGGGTTATGGCGGCAATCCGGGCGATCCGACGGAAGCGGGGCTCTATGCCGATGCCCGGGCCAATCTGGCCTGGCTGGCGGATCAGGGGCATGGTTCGGGGGATATCGTCATCTACGGCGAATCCCTCGGGACCGGCGTGGCCGTGCAGGCGGCCCTTGAACTGGCCGAGGCGGGAACGCCGGTGCGGGCCCTGGTGCTCGAAGCGCCGTTCACCGCCATGGCCGATGCGGCCGGAGTGCATTACCCCTGGCTGCCGACCGGCCTGCTGACCCGTGATCGATACGATTCCAGCGCCAAGATCGGCGCCGTGCGATGCCCGGTCCTGATCCTCCACGGCAGCGCCGATCGTGTCGTTCCGCAGGATCAGGGAATGCGCCTGTTCGCCCTTGCGGCGGAGCCCAAGACGGCGGCCTGGCTGCCGGGGGCGGGGCATGGCGACGTCTATGACTTCGGCGCCGGGGAGGCCGTTTTGGACTTTCTCGCCGCACCGACGGGCGGGAAGGGCACCGTTTCTTCGGCGCGTTAATCATAACATCCTGAAAAGGCTGGGGCTTCTAGGGTTGTTCTGCCGTTAAGACTCCTATAATTTATACAGTGTAGTGGTGTATCTGCGCCTTAATGGAGCAGTGTGCCCGGTTCGCGTGCGCCGCACGCGGTCGGGAGCCCAAAAACGACACGTTAACGAACGGGAATATGGCGAAGATTTCTCCAACTGCCGCGCCGGCCATCTCCAGCGTCTCGACCGCCCGCATGACGGGCGTCGCGGGCGTGTCCGGCCATGGGCGGGTGGAGGAACTCAGCGGCGGCAATGCGATGTCGTTCGAAGCCGCCCAGTTCGGCTTCCAGAATGCGCCGGATGACAAATACGACGACCGCCGGGCCCTGTCCGACGACCGGCGGCGCAATCCGAACCTGGGGCGCGGGCGTTTCACGGCGCCGAACGACACGTTCGCCAAGATCATTCAGAGCGAGATGACCGCCCCCAAGGTCTACGGCGAGGAAGGCCGGCCAAGGAATTTCGGCGGTCTTGTTTCTAAGGCGATCGCGACCTACGAACTGAACGCTCAGGTCATTCATGGCACGCTGCCCAGGAAGGGCACGACCCTGAGCATGCGTCTTTAGCCGATCCCGCTGCGGACCGCCCGGCGCGCCGGCCCGATGGCCGGCTTTTTCATGCGCGGAAGGCAGGCGCAACCGCCAAGATATGCGGGATATGTTTGGGCTGGACCACCCATGGCGGGCCCATGTTAATCTTTCCTTGGTCAATGGCGGGCCATACTCGGGCCGCCCGCTCAAGGCTTGCGGCGTGGAGATCATCAAGCCGGACAGACCGGCGCACCGGAACGACACCGGAAACAAGGGTGAAGGCATGCGTGCCGATGTAAAAAGCGCCTTCGACGTGGCCTTCTGGTTCGCGGACACGGCGTTGGAACAGAATGAATATCTACAGCCGCAAAAGCTTCAGCGGCTCCTGTTCCTGGCGCAGGGCTATTACGCTGTGCTGCATAACGGGCGCAAATTGATGCCGGCCGTTTTCGTCGCCGACGAACTCGGCCCCATGGAGCCGAACATTTACGCCGGATTCTCCCGCGGGCGCCCCAACATCGATGTCGAACTGTTCATCCCCCATGAAATCGACGGCTATCTGACCAGCCTGTGGCGCCGCTTCGGCCATGCGTCGATGGAGCGCCTGAACCAAATAACCAAGGGAACCAGCGCCTACAAGCAGGCCCGGGCCAAGGGTGCCCGAACGGAAATCACCCTCGATGCCATGCGTCTGTCGTTCGTGCGGGCCGAAAACACGCCAGGGGTTCAGCAGGTGGTGAAGCCCAAGGTTTTTGTTACCCAGACGGGCAAGCCGGTTCAGGTCAAGGCCTGGGATCCGGGCGCGAAAAACTCCTAACCCAAAAAAACTCTCTTTGATATCAGTGTGTTCGGTCGCGATCCTGGGGTTCCGCTTGCGCCTTTCCATGACTTGGCTAATATCAGGCGCGAACGGCTCCTCCGGGCCGCTCTGTGCCGGTGCCGGTGCCGAGACGCTCTGAGAGGCCGACAATAATGAGGCAGACGTTTCGATAAGCGCCGCAATGGTGCACGGATAAAACGCCTTACACATATGTCTGGGAGGACACGCATGAATAGCAAACGACTCATTTCCGTCGTCGCCGCGAGCCTTGCTGTCGCGGGTTTGGCCTTTGCCAGCCCGGCGCAGGCCAAGGTCGAAGGCGACACCATCATCCTCGGCTCGGCGATTTCGTTCACCGGTAAGTATTCGACCAACGGCATCCATGCCAAGAACGGCTACGACATCGGCGTCGCGAAGATTAACGCGATGGGCGGCGTCAAGATCGGCGGTAAATCCTACAAACTGAAGATTCAGTATTACGACGATGAATCGACGCCGCTCCGCACCGCGCAGCTGCTTGAGCGTCTGGTCAACCAGGACGGCGTGAAATACTTCCTGGGGCCGTATTCGTCGGCCACCACCAAGGCCGCCGCGCCGATTATCGAAAAATACAAGGTGCCCATGATCGAGGCGGAGGGCGCGTCGCGCTCGCTGTTCAACAAGGGGTACAAGTATCTGTTCGCGGTCCTGTCGACGTCCGAACAGTATCTTGCCAGCTCGATCGGTCTGGCCGCCGAAATCGCCGAAAAGAACGGCAAGAAGGCGTCCGATGTGAAGATCGCCATGGCGTTCGAGAACGACCCGTTCTCGCTCGACGTGCGGGCCGGTGTGCTGGAAGACGCCAAGAAGTACGGCATGAAGGTCGTCATCGACGACAAGATGCCGCGCGACCTGAACGACATTTCCTCGACGCTGACCAAGGTCAAGGCCCTGAAGCCGGACCTGCTGCTGCTGTCCGGCCATTCCAAGGGTGCGGCCACGGGGGCGCGTCAGATCAAGGAAATGAAGATTGACGTGCCGATGATCGCGCTGACCCATTGCGAGGCGGCCAAGATCACCAGCAAGTTCGGCGCCTCGACCAACGACTTCCTGTGCCCGACACAGTGGGCGCCGACCCTGACCTACAAGGACAAGTATTTCGGCACGGCCGGCGACTACGACAAGGAGTTCAAGAAGACCTACGAGGGCTACAAGAACGTGCCTTATCAGTCGGCTCAGGCGACCGCGTCGGTTCTGGTGTGGAAGGATGCCTTCGAACGGGCCAATTCCCTGGATCCGGAAAAGGTGCGTGACGCCATCGCGGCGACGGATATGGAAACCTTCTATGGCGGGATCAAGTTCGCGCCGGAAGGCAACAACATCGCCAAGCCGATGGTTCTGCGTCAGATCCAAAACGGCGAGTACAACGTGGTGGCACCGTCCAAATGGGCGTCACATCCCGTGAACTGGCCCCGGAAGGCCCAGTAATCTGGGTTTTACGGCCTGACGGGTGACCGCAGGCAAGGCTTGAACCCCGCCCTCGGCCAAAATGCTGGCCGGGGGCGGTGGGTTCCTGCGCATACCAGCATTCATATTTTCGGATATACCGACCAATTGCTTCTCCACTGAACTAGGGATGGATCAGGGACATGTGGGACAATATTTCAATTCTGACCGCGGCGCCGGTCTTCAATATTCAGCTGATCCTCGACGGTCTGTTCATCGGCTCGACCTTTGCGTTGGCGGCTTATGGCCTGGCCCTCGTATGGGGCGTGATGAACGTGAAGAATCTGGCGCAGGGCGACTTCGTCATCATGGGCGGCTACGTCGCCTGGTGGCTGGGCAAGCAGGGCATTCATCCCCTGTGGGGTCTGCCGATTTCGATCGTCGTCATGTTTACGTTCGGCTGGGTGGTCTATGTCACCATCATCCGCCGCGTCATCGACAAGGACATGTTCACCTCGCTGCTTGCGACCTTCGGTCTTGCCATCGTTCTGGCTCAGGCGTTGAACCTGATGTTCGGTCCCGAGGTGCAGACGGCGGAAAGCGATTTCGCCATCCGCAGCTATTTCGACAACAGCGTCACCGTCGCCGATATCAAGCTGGTCGCCTTCGCGCTCTGCGGGGTGCTGGCGGTCGTCGTGGTGCTGTTCATGAAGAATTCGCGTATGGGCCAGGCGATCCGCGCCACGGCCCAGGACGCCCGCGCCGCGCGGGTCATGGGCATCGACACGGACAAGGTCTATGCCTTCACCTTTTCCCTGAACGCGGCGATTTGCGGTGCTGCGGGGGCCTTGATCTCGATGATCTGGGTGATTCAGCCGTTCTACGGCATTGGCCATTCGATCCGATCCTTCGTCATCGTCACGGCGGCCGGTTTCGGCAATCTGGGCGGCGTCATCATGGCGGGTCTGGGGCTTGGCGTCATGGAACAGTACGGCGGCTTCGTGCTCGGCGCCGAATACCAGCAGGCCTGCGTGGTCGGCCTTCTGGTTGCCGTGCTGATCTACCGTCAGCTTGAAATGCGCCGCCACCGCCAGGTCGTGCAATAGGCGCGCGGCCCAAGAAGAACGAAAACGGGAGCAAAAACCTTGGAATCATTCAATCCGAAACTGCATCTGCCGATCTTGATCTTCGGCGTCGCGGCCCCCTTCGTCATTCCCGGCGTGACCATCCAGATCGCCGTCCTTTGGGTCATGGTTCTGTTCGCCCTGACCTGGGACATCATGGGCGGCCAGATGGGCTACAATTCGCTCGGCAACATCCTGTTTTTCGGCTCGGGCATGTATATCTCGGCCCTGGTCCAGATCAGCATGTTCGCCAATGTGTCCGAATACACGGCATCCTCGGGCGCGGTCGATTTCACCTATACGAATTCCGAGTATTTCTGGGGCCTGGGATGGGGGATCCTGGCCGCCGCCATCGGCTCGGCTCTGCTTGCGGCGTCCCTCGGCTGGACCCTGTTCGGTCTGCGCGGGCCTTATTTCGCCATCGGCACGCTCGGCATCGCGCTGACGGCCGGTGAACTGATGGGGACCTGGGAATGGGTCGGCGCTGGCGGCGGTCTGGCCATGCCCGTTTACCCGGGCAGCGCCGACGGCAAGTCGTTCATGTTCTATTTCATGTGCTTCTTCGCCGCGATCGGAACCTATCTGTTCTGCAGCTGGCTCTATTCGACCCGTTTCGGCCTGGCCATCAACGCCATCCGCGATGACGAACAGAAAGCCGAGGCCATGGGCATCCACACCCTGCGCTACAAGACCATCGCGTGGTCGGTATCGGCGTTCTTCCTGGGCATTTCCGGCGCCCTGTTCGGCAACATGACGGGCTTCGTCGAGCCCCTGGAAGTGGCCTTCCCGGTCGCCACCTTCGGCATCTTCATGGTCGCCATGTCGCTGCTCGGCGGCAAGGGGACGCTGTGGGGGCCGATCCTCGGCGCCGCCCTGTTCCACGTCCTGAAGGAACTCACCTGGACCTACTTCCTCGGCTGGCAATGGGTGGCACTCGGCGTGCTGATCATCGTCAACGTGGTGTTCTTCCAACAGGGCATCATGGGCTGGCTGATGGAAAAATTCCCGGAACGGTTCGGCATCATCGTCGACAAGAAGGAGACGGCAAAATGACCGATACCGTCATCGAAATCTCGGGCGTGTCCAAGTCCTACGGGGGCGTGGTCGCCAATCACAACATCTCGCTGAAGGTGCCGTCCGGCGGCATCACCGGCCTGATCGGGCCGAACGGTTCGGGCAAGACGACACTGTTCAATTCCATCGTCGGCTACCATCCCATCGACGAGGGCTCGATCAAGTTCAAGGGTGAGGAAATCTCCACCTACCGGGTGCCGCAGATCGCGCGTTTGGGCCTTCTGCGCACCTTCCAGCAGACGCGCATCTACTCGAACATGAACTGCATTGACAACATGCTGATCTCGATCCCGCACCGTAAGCTGGGCTTCGCGGACATGTTCAAGAACCGCGGCGACAAGGAAACCATGGAGGAGGTCGACCGTCTGCTCGACTTCGTCGGGCTTTATGAAAAGCGGCGGCTGATCTCGGGCGATCTCTCATTCGGGCAGCAAAAGCTGCTCGAATTCGCCATGGCGTTGATGAACCGGCCCGAAGTGCTGTTGTTGGACGAACCCACGGCGGGCATCAACCCGACGCTCATCAACGGGCTGATTGATCGGCTCCGCCGTGCCAACGAGGAACTGGGCATCACCCTGTTCGTCATCGAGCACAACATGCGCGTGATCATGAACATGGCCCAGTCGATCTACTGTCTGGCCCATGGCGAGCTTCTCGCCCATGGCACGCCGGACGAGGTCCAGAACGACCAGCGCGTCATCGACGCCTATCTGGGAGCACATTGAACATGGCCGACGAAACCAAGGCACAACAAGACGAATCCGCCGGGGCCGCCGCGAGCCGCCGCTCCACCGGCTATCACATGGGCACGGTCGATGCGGTCATTTCCGTCGAGGACGTCAACCGCCAGGCCAAGGCCATGGCCGTCGAGGTCCCGTTGGAACAGGTCGCGTCCCTGGCCAACAACAATCCCTTCGTCAATCTGAAGGACCTGCGCTGCGGCTATGGCAAAATGGAGATCATCCACGGCCTCAACCTGCAGGTCGCCAAGGGCCAGTCGCTGTGCCTGATCGGGCCCAACGGGGCCGGCAAGTCGACGGTGCTGCACGCGATCTACGGCCTCAACACGGTGATGGGCGGCAACATACTGGTGGGCGAGGGCGCCCAGGCCCAGGATGTCGCCCATATGACCGCCAACCAGAAGCTGAAGCAGGCCGGAATCGCCTACATCTTGCAGGACAAATCCATCTTCCCCGACATGACCGTGGAAGAGAACCTTTGGATGGGCGGCTTCCTCATGGAAACCACGGCCCAGGCCAAGGAAGCGGCGGAAAAGGTGTTCGCCAAGTACGACCGCCTGGCCCAGCGCCGCAAGCATCTGGCCAAGGTGCTGTCGGGCGGCGAACGCCGGTTGCTGGAAATCTCCCGCGCCCTGGTCATGGACCCGGACGTTCTGCTGGTCGACGAGCCGTCCATCGGGCTCGAGCCTCGGTTCATCGACATGGTGTTCGACATCCTGGACGACCTCCAGCATACCGAGGGCAAGACCATCATCATGGTCGAACAGAACGCCAAGAAGGGCCTGGAATTCGCCGATATCGGCTATGTCCTGGTGTCGGGCGAACTGGCCATCGCGGGTACCGGCGACGCGCTCCTGGAAAACGAGGACGTGGGGCGGCTGTTCCTGGGGGGATAAGCCCGCCGGTCCCTTGCCGTTACGCTTCTGGAATCGCTGCGCCGGCTGCACAGGGAATTCTTGATTTTCGGGGGCGATTTTCAGCGTCAGAGGCCGCCCGACGGCCAACGCGTCGTGCGAGAATACGTCCTCAACTCACTGATAATGCTTAAATAAAATCCGCGCCGGCAGTTACCTTGCCGGCGCGGTTACGTTTAACTGCGAACGCAGGCAGCGGGGCGGTCAGGCCCTGTCGACGGCCTTCAAAAATCCGAAATCGGCGCCGTCCTCGGCCTGGGTCACCGTATCCAGGTAGAGCTTCAGGTAGCCGCGGCCCGATCCCTTGTGGGCCGGGGGTGGGGTCCAGCCAGCGCGCCGGGCGGTCATTTCGGTATCGTCTACTAGTAGAGTAAGGCTGCGGTTCGGCGTATCCAGGCGAATGCGGTCGCCCGTTTGCACCAGGGCGAGGGGGCCGCCGTCGGCGGCCTCGGGCGAGACGTGCAGGATGATCGTTCCGAAGGCGGTGCCGCTCATGCGGCCGTCGGAAATGCGCACCATGTCCTTCACGCCCTGGCTCGCCAGTTTCTTCGGGATCGGAATGTATCCGGCCTCGGGCATGCCGGGGGCTCCCTTGGGCCCGATGTTGCGCAGCACCAACACGTCGTCGGCGCTCACATCCAGGTCGGCGCTGTCGATGCGTTCGGCCAGGTCTTCCAGGTTTTCGAACACCACGGCGCGGCCTTCATGGACCAAAAGACCCTGGTCGGCCGCGGACTGTTTCAAGACCGCACCGTTCGGCGCCAGATTACCGCGCAGCACGGCCATGCTGCCCTTGGAGAACAGGGGATTGCCGCGTGGGCGCACGACGTCCTGGTCCCATCCCGCCGGCATGGCGGCCAGGTTCTCGCCCAGGGTCTTGCCCGACACGGTCGGACAGTCGAGGTCCAACAGGTCCTCGATCTCGCGCAGGATGGTGGTCAGGCCGCCGGCCTTCCACAGGTCTTCCATGTAGTAGCTGCCGTTGGGTTTCAGGTCGACCAGCATGGGCACGTCGCGGCCCATCGTATCGAAGGCGTCCAGATCGACGCTGAGGCCCAGCCGCCCGGCCACGGCCGCCATGTGGACGATGCCGTTGGTCGATCCGCCGATGGCCAGCAGGGTCTTCATGGCGTTGTTCAGGGACGCCTGCGTAATGATTTGATCCGGCGTCACTTTTTCCTTGGCCAAGGTGACCGCGCGGGTGCCCGTTTCCTCGGCATGGCGCAGGCGGTCCGACGCCCAGGCCGGGATCGCCGCCCCGCCGGGCAGCATCATGCCCATGGCTTCGGTCATCAGCGCCATGGTCGAGGCCGTGCCCATGACCCCGCAGGTGCCCGCCGTCGGCACCAGCTTGGCGGAAATATCCTCGATCTCGGCCGCGTCGATCTCGCCGGCGCGGAACTTGCCCCACATACGCCGGCAGTCGGTGCAAGCGCCTAGGCGCTCGCCCTTGTGGCTGCCGGTGCCCATGGGCCCGGTGACCAGGACGATGGCCGGCACGTTGGCCGAGGCGGCGCCCATGAGCAGCGCCGGCACCGTCTTGTCGCAGCCGCCGATCAGCACGACCGCGTCCATGGGTTGGGCGCGGATCATTTCCTCCGTGTCCATGGACATCAGGTTGCGCAGGAACATGGAGGTCGGATGGGCGAAGCTTTCGTGGATGGAGATGGTCGGAAATTCCACCGGCAGGCCGCCGGCCAGCATGACGCCGCGCTTCACGGCCTCGATCAGGTCGGGCACGGTCTTGTGGCAGGCGTTGAAGCCGGAAAAGGTGTCGGCGATGCCGATGATCGGGCGGTTCAGGGCGTCGTCCGTATAGCCCATGGCCTTGATGAAGGCCTTGCGCAGGAACAGGGAGAAGGCGTCGTCGCCGTAGCGGGTCAGGCCTTTTTTCATGCCTGTCTGATCATCGGACATTCGGAGGTTTCCTTGGAGAGTCTGTTTGATGTCGAAGGTTATTTTAATTGTTATAGCACTGGTGCCAGAGCAGGCGCGACGCGTCCAGGTTCCGGAATGCGAAATAAGGTGCCTCGGCGGTTCCCGGCCGGACCGCCGCGGTAATGTCGAGCCACAGGGTCGCCCCGGGCGTGAGGTCGAATTCACGGCCCGGCAGCGGCCAGTCCTGCAATTCCATGCCGGAGGTCACGATGGTGGCCCGGGCCGCCGGTCCGGTCAGCGAACACTTGACGTCGATCCGGGACGGCAATGCCACCGGCAAGATATGAAAACGGGCTTCCCGGCCGGGACGGACGTCGTGGGGGTGGGAGTCCTCTTCCAGCATCTCCACCCGGGGCAGGGCGCGTCCCGGCGTCTCGGCCGCATCGGCGGCGACGGCGAACATGAAGACCGCGAGAGCGGCGAAGGACGGACGCATGGACATGGCGAACCTCTCCGACGCCTCTACACGGAAAACCCCACCAGGCCAACCAGTTAAACGTAACGGATCGACGTCGGTTCTGTTGCGCCGCACCAAATGATGCTCTACGGTTTAACGGCAACTGGGGTCCGGGGTGAACTTGTCCGATAGAGAGAAACCCGACATTTTCGACGAAATGCACGCCGCGAACGGAGACATCCGTCCGGCCTATAGAGATTATTCGGCCTGGCTGACCGACCAGTCCCTGGAACGGCTTCGCCAGAAGCACGCACAGGCGGATTTGCTGTTCCGCCGGCTCGGCATCACTTTCACCGTTTATGGCGAGGACGAGGGCGGCGAACGCCTGATTCCCTTCGACGTCATCCCTCGCATTATCAGCCACGAGGAATGGAGCGTCCTGGAACGCGGCGCCATTCAGCGGGTCGACGCGCTCAACGCCTTCCTGCATGACATCTATCACGAACAGGAAATCATCCGCGCCGGCATCGTGCCCGCCGAACTGGTGATGACCAACGAGGCCTTCCAGCCGCAGATGCTGGGGCTCGACCTGCCGCGCCGGGTCTATGCCCATGTGTCCGGCGTCGATGTGGTGCGGGTCGACGACAAGACCTTCTATGTCCTGGAAGACAACGTGCGCACGCCGTCGGGCGTGTCCTACATGCTGGAAAACCGCGAAACCATGATGCGCCTGTTCCCGGACCTGTTCGCCCAGTCCGTAGTGGCACCCGTGGATCGCTATGCTGAATACCTGCTGCGCTCGCTCCAGGCCGTGGCGCCGGCGGGCGTGGATGATCCCACGGTCGTCCTGATGACGCCGGGGCAATACAATAGCGCCTACTTCGAACATGCGTTCCTGGCCATGGAAATGGGCATCGAACTGGTCGAGGGGCGCGATCTGTTCGTGGACTCCGGCTCCATCTTCATGCGCACGACCGAAGGGCCCAGGCGGGTCGATGTGATCTACCGCCGGGTCGATGACGGGTTCATCGATCCCCTGGCCTTCAATCCGGACTCAACACTCGGCGTGCCCGGCATGCTGTCCGTGGTGCGCAGCGGCCGCGTGACCGTATGCAACGCCATGGGCACCGGCGTCGCCGACGACAAGGCCATGTACTGCTTCGTGCCCGACATGATCCGCTTCTACCTGGGCGAGGAGCCGGTGCTGCAGAACGTGCCGACCTATTCCTGCCGCAAGCCGGACGACCTCAAGTACGTGCTCGACAACATCGCCGATCTGGTGGTCAAGGAAGTCCACGGGTCCGGCGGCTACGGCATGCTGGTCGGGCCCAAGGCAACCAAGGCCGAGTGCGACGATTTCAAGCGGCGCCTGAAGGCGGAGCCGGACAACTACATCGCGCAACCGACCCTGGCGCTTTCGACCTGTCCGACCCTGGTCGAGGAAGGCATCGCGCCGCGCCATGTCGACCTCCGCCCCTATGTTCTGTCGGGCGAGAAGACCCGCGTGATGCCGGGCGGGCTGACCCGCGTGGCGTTGAAGGCGGGCTCGCTGGTCGTCAATTCCTCGCAGGGCGGCGGCACCAAGGACACCTGGGTCCTTGAGGCGCCGGCCGTCATCGAGGAAGAGGAATAGGGGGCGACGCAGAGATGTTATCGAGCACCGCCGACAACCTGTTCTGGATGGCGCGCTATATGGAGCGTTCGGAGAATACCGCGCGCCTTCTGACCGGGCTTTACCACATGTCCCTGCTGCCGGCGCGGCGGGGGGCTCAGGCGGGCCTGTGGGAAGGGTTGTTTCAGTCCGAGGACGAACGTAACGCCTACCTTGCCAAGTACGATGCTTTCAAGACCGACCCGGTGCTGACCTACATGGTGCTGGACCGGGAAAACCCGTCGAGCATCCGATCCTGCGTGTGGTCGGCGCGCGAGAACGTGCGCGCCACGCGCCATGTGCTCACCACTGACATGTGGGAGACCGTCAACTCCACCTGGCTGGACATCGCCCAGGTCACCTATGCCGACATGCTGGACATGGGGCACCACGAATTCCTGGAATGGATCAAGGTGCGCTCTCACCTGTTCCGCGGGGTCGCCCACGGCACCATGCGGCGCGGCGAAGCCTTTGAGTTCTGGCGCATGGGCGTGTTTATCGAACGGGCGGAAAACACCATTCGCCTGCTGGCGGCCCGCGCCCATACCTTCAAGCCGACGGGGCCCGTGTCGCGCGCGGACACGGCGACTCTGGATTACTATCAGTGGGGGACGCTGCTGCGCTCGGTCAATGCCTACAAGGCCTACCGGGAGATCTACAAAAGCCAGATCGACCCGCGCCGGGTCGTCGAACTGCTGACCCTGAACGCGGAAATTCCGCGCTCGGTTATGGCCTGTGTCGAGGAGATTTGCGAAGTTCTGGAAGGCCTGCGTCCGCGTTCGCGGTGTTTCGAGCAATCGCGCGACCTTCTCAACCGGCTGCAGTCGGCGCGCATCGACCGCGTCTACCGCACGGGCATGGCGCGGTTCCTGGAAGATTACCGGGCCGGCCTGCACGACCTCAGCCTGCAAATCCAAAAAGACTTCCTGATGATCCAATGAGTGCGTCATGCATCTGACCGTCAACCACGTCACCCAGTTCAAGTTCGCGGAAGCGGCGACCCATTCGATTCAGTACATTCGGATGACGCCGCGCGCCGACCTGTGCCAGCGGGTACGCCACTGGGAGATCACGGCGAGCGGGCGGCTGACGCCCTGGACCGACGGTTTCGACAACCACGCCCATGTCGCGACCTTTGACGGAGAGCACGACGAGGTGCGCGTCACCGTCAGCGGCGAGATCACGACGTTGGATACCAACGGTATCCTGCCCATGGACGACGGGCTGCCGCCCTATATCTTTCTCACGCCGACGGACTACACGGATGCCGACGACGCGATCCGCAAGTTCGCCAAGCCGGTCGCCAAGGTCCTTGAATCGCAGGGGGCGCTTGCCGCAGGTCATGCGTTGATGGCCGCGGTCGCCGAGGCCGTGCAATATCAGGCCGGTCAGACCACGGTGGAAACCAAGGCTTCCGAGGCGCTGGCCGCCGGCAAGGGCGTGTGCCAGGACCAGGCGCATCTGTTCATCGCCGCCGCCCGGCACTTGGGCTTGCCCACGCGCTACGTCTCCGGATACCTGGCGGCGAGGCAGGGCAACGACAGCCATCTGGCGAGCCACGCCTGGGCGGAAACCCTGGTTGAGGGGTTGGGTTGGGTCAGCTTCGATCCGGCCAACGATCAATGTGCGACGGATGCCTATATCCGGTTGGCGCTGGGGCTCGACTACGGCACGGCCTGCCCGATCCGGGGGCTGCGCTCGGGCGGTGGGCTCGAGGAAATGGACGTCAACCTGCGCATCGACGAGCAGTAGCGGTCAGACGCCCCGGGCGAAGTCCAGGATCAGCACGAAGGCCAGCGCCGCCACCACCCAGAACACCATCGAACTGAGATGCAGGGTCTTGGCCATGAAGCCTTCGGGCCCATGGTGACGACGGATGATCGTGATCGTATCGACCACTACCTTGGTCAGTGTCGCTTCGACGGCGTTGCCGATGGCGGCCAGTCCCTGCACCAGGCGACCGACGACGAACGGCCCGGCGATCCGGTAGAACCAGTCGGTGTCCAGGTTGGTGGATCTAAGTTCCGGGGGATAGATGCGCGTCAGCATCAACACCGTGAAGGCAAGCGCTGAAAACATCAAAAGCTGCAACTGCTGAATCACGTGATACGACGTGTACGGCTTGTAATCGACGGCATAAGGCAAGATGTCGTATAGCGCCGTTGGATAGACGCCGATAAAGATGCACAGGAACGCCGTAAGTCCCATGGCCAGCAGCATGTGCCAGGGGGCTTCCTTGACGCGGCGGCCACTGTCATGAGCGAAGAATGCGAAATAGGGAATCTTGATGCCGGAGTGATGGAACACGCCTGCCGATGCGAACAGCAGCGTTCCCCAGATGAACCAGCGGTGTTCTTCGGCGACGGCCGTGAGAATCATCGATTTCGAGATGAAACCGGAGAAGAGAGGAAACGCCGAAATCGATGCCGCGCCGATGATGCAGAACCCGGTCGTTAAGGGCATGGACTTGTACAGCCCGCCGAGTTCGGAGCCCTTGCAAGTGCCGGTTCTGAACAACACCGCGCCCATCGACATGAACAGGAGGGCCTTGTACAGGATGTGGCTGAATGCGTGGGCCGCTGTGCCGTTCAGGGCCAATTCCGTTCCGACTCCCACACCCACGACCATGAATCCGAGCTGGTTGTTGAGCGAATATGCCAGAACGCGCCGAAGGTCGTTCTCGATTACCGCGTAGAAGATTGGGAACGCGGTCATGGTTGCGCCGATATAGATCAGGGCTTCGGTCCCGGCGAAGCCGCGCGCGAGTGCGTAAACCGCAAGTTTGGTCGTGAATGCGCTGAGGATCACGGTTCCGGTCACGGTCGCCTGCGGATAGGCGTCCTGCAGCCAGTTGTGCAGAAGCGGAAACGCGCATTTGATTCCAAATGCCACCAGGATCAGTTTTCCGGCCATGGAATCGATGCCGATATGGCCGAAGTCGATGGAACCTGTATCTGCATACCAGATGATCGCTCCGGCCAAGAGAATGACGCCGGACGTGACCTGAATCACCAAGTAGCGCATGCCGCATCGGTAGGCTTCCGGGGTCCTGGACGCCCAGATGAGAAACACCGACGATATCCCGGTGAGTTCCCAGAACACGAACAGCGTCACCAAGTCGCCGGCGAAGACCGCCGCGATGGCCGCACCCGCGTACACCAGCGCGGAAACCTGCTGCAGAATGTCGCGCTCGTGCCATGCAAACAGAAGACCCAAAAACGCTGCGATATTGAAGATGTAGCCCCAAACGAGAGACAGACGATCGACCTGCAAAGGCTCCAGCATCATGCCGAAGGCTTCCATGGTCACCAGGGTCCCCGGCTCCAACTGATGGACAAGCATGAAGCCGACAATCGGCAGTGCCAGGATATAGAGGCGCCTAATGACTGACGGCAGCAGGAGCGCTGGCAGCGCGCCCAGGATAAGGATCAAGCCCGGATTGATGCTACTGATCGCGGTCATAATAATCCTCGTCACGCATTAGAAAGATGCGCATCACTTTTGCCGCAATCACCAGGGCGACACACATTACGAACCCGTAGATCGCATAGAAGCCGAAAACATCCTCGAACCCGAAGTGGGAATGCTTTTCATAGAATCCGTCGGCCAGGAAAAGCAGTCCGCAGACGATGAAAAGCGCGATTATGATCTTTCGCACGTTCTTCTGATCGTCGAGCCAGTACCGGCGCGCGCTGTTGCCCTGCTCTTGGTCCTCGCTCATGCTCAGCCTCCAAATACGGGTGTTAGGAATATGCGAATTCGATCCGCATAGAAAAACAGAAGGACACAGCCCGTCGCCGTCAGCACGATGGGTAGTAAGCAAATAAAGGAGGCCTCGGAAATGCCTTCGCGACCGAACGTCATAGGTCGAAGAAGGAGATTGTTCGGCGGCGCGTGGTGGTGCTCATGGTCGTCATGATCGTTATCCGCGTCTGCCTCCGACTGTATCGGCGCTTTGCCGAAGAAGCCGTATAGAACCACCGGCATCAAATAGGCGAGGTTCAGGAGCGACGACACCATCAGCACAGCGATGAATACCAACTGGTGCGTCTCAGCCGCGCCCAGGGCGATGTACCATTTCGACCACATTCCACCCATGGGGGGCAGACCGATCAAGGATAACGAAGCCAGGAAGAAGCAGAAAAAGGTCACCGGCATCCGGTGGCCAAGCCCCTTCATGTCGGAAATATCGGTCTTGTGCGCGAATACGATGATTACGCCGGCGCAGAAGAACAGGGTGATCTTGCCGAAGGCATGCATAACGATGTGCATTGCCGAGCCAAGGGCCGCGATATCGGACGCCAGCATGGCGCCCAGGACGACGTAGCTTAACTGGCTCACTGTCGAATAGGCGAGGCGGAGCTTCAGGTTGTCCTGACGCATGGCGACGATTGAGGCCGCGATGATGGTGAACGCGGCGACATAGAGCAGGAAATCCGTACCCGGCGCCAGTTTCAAAAGGTCTATACCGAATATGTAAACGACGACCTTCAGAACAGAGAACACGCCCGCCTTCACGACCGCAACGGCATGTAGCAGGGCGGAGACGGGAGTTGGGGCGACCATGGCGGCGGGCAGCCAGCGGTGGAACGGCATGAGCGCCGCCTTACCGATGCCGAAGGCGTAGAGCGCCAGCAGGACCGCGATCATGGGGCCCTGAGCCTGTTCGGCGTTGAACACGCCGCCCCGGACGAAATCCAGGGTACCTGCGATCTGCCAGGTCCAGATCATGCCGAACAACAGGAAGCCGATGGAGGTCGACAGCAGGATGCCGAGATAGATCCGGCCCGAACGTTTGGCTTCCTCGGTTCCGTGATGGGCGACCAGCGGGAAGGTGGATATGGACAGCACTTCGTAGAACACGAACAGGGTCAGCATGTTGCCGGCGAGGGCGACGCCGATGGCCGAGGCGATGGCGATGGCGAAGAAGAAGAAGAACCGGGTCTGGTTTTCCTCGTGATGGCCGCGCATGTAGCCGATGGCGTACAGCGTCGTGATAATCCACAGGAAGCTGGCGATGCCCGCGAAGATCATGCCCAGCGGTTCCAGCGTCAGGCGGATCGACAGCCCCGGCACCATGTCGAACAGCACGATGTCGGGCCGGCCGCCGGCCGCGACGATGGGGTAAAGCTGGGTCACGATGTAGAACAGGCAGATTGCAGTGACCAGGCTGACGCCGTCGCGGGCGTTTTCCCAGCGCCCGAGGGCGAGCACCAGGAAGGCCCCGATAACCGGCACGACGAGAGCCAGAACCAGGACGTCGCCCGGTGCCCAGCCGGCAAGAAGACCGGTCATGGTTTGCCTCCACTGGCGGGGCCCATGAGGGCATTGGCAGCCTCACCGGCGATGCGCAGGGTGGTGTCGCCGTCGATGCCGAACCATACGGTGGCGGCGGCCAGCACGATCATGGGCACCAGCATGGACAACGGCGCCTCGCTGCGCGATGCGGCGCCCTCGGGCGGGGCCTTGAGGTAGGCAACCTCGATCACCCGCCAGACGTAGATGATGGCGAGCAGCGACGACAGCAGGATGCCTGCCGCGACGTACCACCAGCCGAGGGCGAGGGAAGCCTGCACCAATTGCCATTTGGAAATGAAGCCAACCGTCAGCGGCGTGCCGATCAGCGACAGGCCCGCGACCAGGAATACCGCCGTGGTCACCGGCATGCGCTTGCCGATGCCGGCGAGGTCGTCAAGCTTGACCGATCCGACGACGTAGAACATGGCGCCCACGGCCATGAAGGCGGCACCCTTCATCACGGCATGGTTGAACAGATGGACGATGCCCCCGGTCAGGCCGGCGGCGGTGGCCATGCCGATACCCAGCACCATGTAGCCGACCTGCGACACGCTGGAGTAGGCCAGCATGCGTTTCACGTCGGTCTGGAAGATGGCGACGAAAGCACCCGCGAACATGCCGGCCAGGGCGACGATGATCAGTATCAGGCTGATCTCCGCGCCGGTGAACAGGTCGGTGCCGCCGAACACGGTGAAGACGAGGCGCAGCAAGGCATAGATCGCGACCTTGGTCGCCGTCGAGGCGAGGAACACGGTGACCGCCGAGGGCGCGAAGGCATAGGCGTTGGGCAGCCAGGTGTGCAGCGGGAACATCGCGAGCTTGAGCCCCAGGCCGACCACCACGAAGGCGAACGCGGCCAGCACCGTGCGCGTGTGGTCCACGGCCGGCAGCAGGGTCGCGAGGTCCGCCATGTTGAGCGAGCCCGTCATCATGTACATCATGCCGACGCCGATGATGTAGAAGGTCGCGCCCAGGGTGCCCATGATCAGATAGCGGTAGGACGCGGTGAGCGCCCGGCGATTGCCGCCCAGGCTGATCAGCACGTAGCTCGACAGCGACGAGATTTCCAGGAACACGAACAGGTTGAAGGCGTCCGCCGTGGTCGTAATGCCGAGCAGGCCCGTCATGCACAGCATGTACATCAGGTAAAACAGGTAGATGCGCGGCCGAGCGACCTCCTTCTCCACGCTTGCCTTGGCGTAGGGCAGGGTGACGGCGGCGACCGCCGTGACGATGACGAGGACCAGGGCGTTGGCCGCGTCGATGCGGTATTCGATGCCCCAGGGCGCCGGCCAGTTGCCGAGTTCATAGACGATCAGGCCGCTGGCCAGCACCTTGCCCAGCAGGACCAGGGCGATGAAGAAGGCGACCCAGGTGACGATTGTCGCCCACAGCCAGCTCAGCTTGGCGTCGCGCAGCAGCACGCAGACCGGCGCGCAGAGAAGCGGCACGACGACCTGCAGGATGGGCAGGTGCGGTTCGATCGCGGCGGCAAAGGGCAGCGACAGGAAATAGGCGTAGAAGGCGGTCACCTGTCCTCCTCCTCTTCCACGGCCAGGATCTCGTCATCCTCGATGGTGTCGTAGGCGTTGCGGATGCGCACCACCAGGGCGAGACCGAGGGCGGTGGTCGCCACGCCGACCACGATCGCGGTCAGGATCAGGACGTGGGGCAGGGGGTTGGAATATAGCTTGATGCCTTCGGCCAGGATCGGCGCCGTGCCGCCCGTGACCTTGGCCATCAGGATGTAGAACAGAAAGACCGAGACCTGAAACACGTTCAGGCCGACGATCTTCTTCACCAGATTGTCATGGGCGATGACGATGTAGAACCCGGTCATCATCAGCGCGATGACGATCCAGTAGCCGAGCAGGCCGGGCGACGCCGGGCCGACCATGAAGGCTTCGAAGGAAAGCCACTGATCGTAAAGCGGCTTGAACACGTCGACGATCCCCTGCATGGCCTCAGTCCCCGCTCGACTGGCCGGCGAACACGTTGAAGATCGTGATCATCGCCGCCGCGACCGTGATGCCGACACCCAGTTCGACGATCAGGATGCCGTAGTGCTGTCCGTGCAGGGGGTCGTGGGCCAGGACGTTGTAGTCCAGATAGTTGCCGCCCAGGATCAGCCCGGCGACCCCGGTCAGACCGTAGGTCAGCACACCGACGACCAGCAGCAGGCGCGTCGACCAGGGCGGCAGCACGCGTTTCACCGTCTCGACGCCGAACAGGATGGCGTAAAGGATAAAGCCCGAACCGAAGATCACGCCCGCCTGAAACCCGCCGCCGGGGCCGAAGTCGCCGTGAAACTGAACGTAAAGCGCGAACAGCAGGATCGGCGGAATCAGGAACTTGGAGACGACGCGGAGAACGACCTTGCGGTGCATCATGACACGGTCTCCTTCGCGCCGGAGCCGCCTTCGTCCGCTTCCTCGTCCTCGCGGCGGCGGCGCGCGCGGCCCAGGATGGCGAGCACGCCGGTCGCGGCGGTGAAGATCACGAAGACCTCGCCGAGCGTGTCATAGCCGCGGTAGCTGGCCAGCACGCTGGTGACGATGTTGGGCATGCCCACTTCCTCGCCCGATCTCTCGATATAGCGGGGTACCACATGATGATGGATGGGCGCGATCTTGTCGCCGTAGCGCGGCATGTCGAAGGTGCCGTAGACCAGCACGGCACCGGTCACGGCGACGACCAGAAACGCGGTCGTGCTCTTGCTTTTGCCGCCGCCCAGCTTTTCCTTGCGCGTGGTCAATGCCAGGGTGCCCAGCATCAGCACGGTGGAAATCCCGGCACCCACGGC
This sequence comes from uncultured Alphaproteobacteria bacterium, assembly GCA_963976055.1. Taxonomy (GTDB): domain Bacteria; phylum Pseudomonadota; class Alphaproteobacteria; order Rhodospirillales; family Casp-alpha2; genus UBA1479. The sequence continues at coordinate 16,496 of CAXBJB010000017.1, read as the reverse complement.
GGCCTCGGTGAAGGCGACGTCGACTGCGTCCAGCACCACATAGGCGGCGGCGCCGATCAGCGAGAAGATGCCCGATAGCATGGACACGGCGAACAGGTCGCGAATGCGCGCGATGGCAAGGCCCACGGCGCCCATCATGAGCATCAGGACGATGATGATGACGTTTTCTATGGCCGGCCTCCCCGGCTGAGGGCCGCGCTCTTTTCCTCGTCGACCCGGGGTGTCACGCCGGCATTGAGGCAGGCACGGGCGAGCGCATGGGTCGCCGTCGGGCTGGTGAAGAAGATGAAGGCCAGGATCAGGGCCAGCTTGACCGTGACGATGGTCAGCCCGGCCTGGAACATCAGGCCGACCAGGATCAATTCGCAGCCCAGCGTGTCGATGACCCCCGCCGGATGCATGCGCGCGAACACGTCGGGCATGGTGATCATGCCGATGCCGCCGATGATCAACAGCGCGGCACCCGGCAGAATGAACAGCCAGGTCAGAATGTCGAAGATGATCGGATCAACGGGGAGCGCCATGGTCAGATATCCCCCGCGTCGGGTCCGGCGGTTTCCTGGCCGTGGCCCATGTCCCGGAACTTGATGAACTTGGTCACCGCAATGGTGCCGATGAAGTTGATCAGCGCATAGACCAGCGCCAGATCGAGGAATTCCGGCCGTCCCTGCAGGAACCCGACGACCGATATCAGCAGCACGGTCAGGGTGCCGAAGGCGTTGACGGCCAGGATGCGGTCGAACACGGTCGGCCCCTTGAGCGCGCGCACCAGGACCAGGACCATGGTGACCAGAACGGCGAGGGATGCTGCGGCGAAGCTCATGGCGCTAGCGGTCCTCTCCGGGAGCACCCTCGACGGCCGTGCAGCGGCGGTCCATCTCGCCGGACTTTAGCCCGTCAGCGGCGCCGCGCGTCAGCGCGTGGACGATCATCACCCCGTCCTCGACGGCGAGGGTCACCGTGCCCGGCGTGAGGGTGATGGAATTGGCGTAGATGACGTGGCCCAGTTCCGTCTTCTGCGTCGCCTTGGTGCGCAGGACCGAGGTATGGACCCGGCCCTTGGGCGACAGCACGGCCTTCACCACGTCTATGTTGGCCATGACGATCTCCTTGCCCAGCCAGGGCAGGTAGGTCAGCCAGCGCCAGGTGACCTGGATCGGGTGGCCTTCGTGGTCGACCACGTCCATGCGGTGGGCGATGTACACGACCAGGGCGACGGAACCCGCGCCGAAGGCCAGGATCAGGGGAATCGTATAACCCGACAGCAGCCACCAGAGCGCGGCCAAGCCGATGCTAAGGCTGATCGCATGGAGCACTGGAACGTTCCCCCGTTCTTCCCCTGTTCGGTATTGCCGCGCCGTTGAAGGGCAGCGCCGACCGCAACGATATCCAAGGCTCAGGTATACCACCCAAAGCCATCGACGTGACAACAAAATGGGCATAATTTCATGGAATAACAAGGACGTTCGCGCTGGTATACCAGAGGCGGCGGAAATCTAGGGAAGCTGTAATATTAATAGGTGCGATGGGCCCGGAATGACCGACAAGATTTTCAGATCGTGGAAAATCACGTGCCGCACGCGCCTGCATTTTGTTGCTGTGCTGGCGGTGCTTTGCGTTGTTTTGGACGGCATGGCCGTGCATGCGGACGGCCGGGCGGTCAGATTCGCCGAATCCGAGGTGGTCGTGCATACGGCGAACGGCGTGCATCCGTTCAAGGTCGAGGTCGCGGTCGACGACGCGCAGCGCGCCCTCGGCCTGATGTACCGCCGCGATCTGGCGCCGGGCCGGGGCATGCTGTTCGACTTCGGGCGCGAGATCTACATCTCCATGTGGATGCGCAACACCTTCATTTCGCTCGACATGCTGTTCATCGGCGCGGACGGGCGCATCGGCTTCATCCGCGAACGCACGACGCCACAGTCCTTGGATACGATCGAGGCGCCGGAGCGTAACCGCGCCGTGCTTGAGGTTGCCGCCGGGACCGTGGCGCGGCTCGGCATCCGCGTCGGCGACCGGGTCGATCATGCGATCTTCCGCTAACCGCGTGCTTGCCTTGGGCAGGCTTAAATCATAGGTTTCCCCCGCGTCGGGGCGTAGCTCAGCCTGGTAGAGTGCGTGCTTTGGGAGCACGATGTCGCTGGTTCGAATCCAGTCGCCCCGACCAGTATCCGGGCAGGGGGCCCGGGGGGCCGCGCCGGTCCGTCCATGTGAGCGTTGACGGGACGGCCCGATGGCCGCATAGAAGACCTTAAGACGCGCGGCAATCGGTCGCGCCAGGATGGGAATTGGGAAGATGAGCGAAGCGCGCATTTTTCAGCCGGCGAAGAACGCCATGCAGTCCGGCCGGGGCAAAACCCGGCGCTGGATACTGGAATACGAGCCGGCGGAACCCCGCGTCGCCGATCCCCTGATGGGCTGGATCGGCTCGGGCGATACCCGCGGCCAGCTGCGGCTCAAGTTCGACAGCAAGGAAGAGGCCGTCGACTATGCCAAGAAGAACGGCCTGATTTACAAGGTGATCGAGCCCCATACCCGCCGCGTCAAGCCGAAGAGCTATTCTGACAACTTCGCCTTCGACAAGGTGGGCGTCTGGACCCACTAAGCAGGGCTGCGCCGGGCCGTCTTACCGGCGTGTCGTCCGCCGGGGACCCCGTAGCTCAACTGGATAGAGCAGCTGCCTTCTAAGCAGCAGGTTGCAGGTTCGAGTCCTGCCGGGGTCGCCAATTATTTTGATCGCTCCAATTTACGCGCCTTGCCGGCGCAGGGCCCGGTGTCCGTGAATGGCGGGAAGATGATTTTAAGGAGTATGCCGCGGTGAGTTTGAAACGCATGGTTCTGCAAATGGGGCAGGGGACCGACATCCACGGCGCGGACAGCACCAAGGCCGCCGAACGCGCCGTGCGTGACGCGCTGTGGCGAAATTTTCTGCAGATCGCCGACGTCCTTGGACAGCCGCGCGACAATATGGTCATCGAGGTCACCATCGGCGCACCGCGCCCCGAGACGATCGACAAGGCTGCCGTCGCGGCGGTCTTTCCCTACGGTCAAATCACCGTGACCTGCAAGGAAGGCGGATTGGAGATCGAAACGCCGGACGGCAAGGATTCGACCTTGCTTGCCCATGCGGCCGTCGTGGTCCGCATGGAGGTTTCGGACGATATTCTGGGAGCCGCCCAATGAGCAAGAAACTGGACCGCGTGATTTTGGAAATGGGCTCCGGCGTCTCGCTGCGCGGAGGCAATTACACGAAAGCCGCCTGCCGGGCCGTGGAAGACGCCATCCACCATTCGAGCTTGTCGTTCATGCGCGAGATGGGCATGGACCCGGACAGCGAAATGACGGTCGAGGTGACGATCGGCGTGCAGGACCCCTCGGCGGTCGATGTCGAAGCGGTGCAGGCCTTGCTGCCGCACGGCCGCGCATCGGTCCGCGTCGTCAAGGGCGGTTTGAACGTACCTTATCCCGAGCGCGGATACGAAACGATCATCGCCAGTGCGGCGGTCGCGGCATTTGCCGACATGTCGCGGTTCCGGGCGTCTTAAAAGGCGGGCGCCCCTGGGTTAGGGAGGGCGCCCGGCCAATTCGTCGGTACCGACGGTTTCCGCCTATTTGACGGCCGAAAACGCCGTCGGCTTGAGAATCATGTTTTCGATGGTGGCGACGATGGGGCCGTCCTTTTCCGACTCAGCCCGCTTGGCGATCCATTCCGGATCGGCTTGGAAGGCGTTCCACTTCTGCTCGCGTTCGGCCAGGGATTCCCATTCCAGCAGATAGTACAAGGCATGGTTTTCCGGCCCGATTTCGGTCGTCCAGAACCCGGCCTGACGGATGCCGTGGCGGTCCCAGATGCCCAGGGTGGTCGACGAAAAACGGTTCAACAGGGCGGGCAGGCGCCCCGGCGCGCAGTGATATATTCTCAGTTCGTGGATCATGAAGGCTCTCTCTTCTCTAAAACGCTTTGCTCGAGAGTGCCGTCATTCGCATCCCGGCGTCTACGCCAATGTGGCGTTCCCCGTCGGTTCGGGGCAACGGGAAGCCGTGCCGCGCTTTCCCCTGCGTTGTGAAAACTCCACGTTTTCAGAAAGTTATTGAAAAGACTTAGGGGCTTAGGGGCGGGATCGATCCCGGGACGGGGTCGATTTCCACCTTCCATGCGTGGAGTTGGCGACTTATGCCGCGTCGTTCTGGCCCGTATCGGGGCGCCGGGCGATGCCCTTCGCAGCCTGCTCGACGCCATAGGCCTGGACCAGGATGTCCGTCGAGGCCTCGGCCAGGTCGATGCATTCCGTCAGCAGGTTGAGGATGCGCATGTTGTTGGCGACGACCTTCTCCGTCTCCCGTTCGTGGGTGGCGACGGAAACATTGCAGCGCGCGATGATGTCGTTGCGCAGGATGCGGATAATGTCCTCCAGCTTGGCGCCGTTGGGGTTGTCGTCCGATACAAGAAGTTTCGTCATGGTCTTGATCCTTTCCTCAATGGGGCTCCCTCTTCTTGTTTCGATATCAAAATAATATAGGGAATCCATAGGGAAAGTGATGAAGCACACACCCTGGACATGGGTCATAGACGGCCGATGCGGCGGTTTGGTCAGGCGTTCAGGCCGATCGGGCAGGTCACACCCGTGCCGCCGAGCCCGCAATAGCCCCGGGGGTTCTTGGCCAGGTACTGCTGGTGGATGTCCTCGGCGTAATAGAAGGGGCCCGCATCCTTGATCTCGGTCGTGATCTTGCCGTAGCCGGCATCGGTGAGTTTCTTCTGATAGGCCTTCAACGAGGCCTCGGCGGCGCGGCGCTGGTCGGGCGAATTCACGTAGATGCCGGATCTGTACTGCGTGCCCCGGTCGTTGCCCTGGCCCATGCCCTGGGTCGGGTCATGGTTTTCCCAGAACACCTTCAGCATGTCCTCAAAGCTTGCCTTGGCCGTGTCGTAGACCGCGAGCAGGATCTCGTTGTGGCCGGTCTGGCCGGTGCAGACCTCCTGATAGGTCGGATTGGGGGTGAACCCGGCGCCATATCCCACCGCCGTGGTCCAAACGCCGGGCGTCTGCCAGAACATGCGCTCCGCCCCCCAGAAGCAGCCCATGCCGAACACCGCCGTTTCCATGCCGTCGGGAAACGGCGGTTTGATGCGGTTGCCGGTGACGACATGGAATTCGGACGTGGGGATCGGCGCGTCGCGGCCGGGCAGGGCCTGAGCGGCGGTCGGCATTTCAGATTTGTTCGGCGTCTTGAACAGGGAAAACATGGCGGCAATCCTCGAAAACCGGGCCTCGAACATTCAGGTGTGGCTCAGCATATAGGACTCTCGCCCCCAATATCCATCAAGCCTCGCGAAAGCGTGACCAGGGGCCGCTTTGCCCCCGCCATTTTTCTTGGATCGGGCGCCGTTCGGCCATATTATGGCGGGCATGCAACGGCAGATCGCACTCGCCGCCCTGGTCGGCATGGCCACCGTGATCTTCGCGCCCGAACTGATGGACGCGGGGGCCTTCGTGTTGGCGAAAAGCCTGGAGGTGAATGCCCTGAAGGTGGTTCAGAACAGCCTGTACGGCCTGGGATGCTTCTAATCAGCCGCAGTGCGGTCTGCGCCTGATATGCCAGGCTTTCCATGACAGACACCTCTCAAGACGGCATCCTCGACCTGTGGCCGACCAAGCTTGTGCGCCGCCACCTGCCGGGGTTCGAAGAGCCGACCCAGGCCCTGGTCAAGCTGATCCGCGACATGGAGCGGGTGAACAAGAACCTGACCACGGACTATCTGGCGCCCGATTTCTTCAATCTGGACGATCCCGCCGTCGGTTGGCTGCGTGAACAGATCAACACCACGGTGGTTGATTACCTGCGCGCCATCGGCATCGATTACGACGTGAAGTGGACCATCCAGGGCTGGCCCAACATCAACCGCCTGGGCGATTACCACGACGCGCACAATCATCCTGGATCTTACCTGTCGGGGACCTATTACCTGAAGATGCCGGGGGCGAAGGAGCCGCTGCGCAACCGCGCCGACCTGCGCCCCTCGCACATCACGTTCTACGACCCGCGCCCCGGCGTGAACATGACGGCCATCGCCAAGGACCCTTACGTCGACCCGGAATACACGGTGCTGCCCGAACCGGGCCTGCTGATGATGTGGCCGGCCTTCCTCAGCCACTTCATCCACCCGAACCTGTCCAAGGACACGCGGGTCTCGGTCAGCTTCAACATCGTGCTTAAGTGGCAGGATCATTACGTGCCGACGCAATAGCCTCCCGCAGGTCCCGTCACCAGCTGATCGCCTTGGGCAGTTTGGTCAGCAGTTCGCGCCGGCTCATGGCGTTCCGTTCGGTTTCGGGATGGGCTGGGCCCATGTGGGCCGAAGCGAATTTGGGCCGGACCGGGGCGTCCCCTTCCGATGGCTGACTGGGCCAAGGGGGCGCCGCCGATCCGGCCGGCGGAGCAGAGGGCGGGACCACGCGCGGTGGGAGGTCCGCTTGAACGCCCGCCCTGTATGCCTTCTCCGCCGGAACCCGTGGTGGTACGGGTTAAAACTAGCGGGCGCCTGCGGCGTTCGGATGGATCAGGCCGTCGAGGCCGTGACGGATCGTGCCGACAAGGCGGGAAATGGCGCCGCCGAGGGCGAAGAAGTGGTCGCGGACCGCTTCGGCGCGAAGCAGTTCCGCTTCGTGCAGGTGCTGCGTCAGTTCTTCGGGGGAGATTTCTTTGTAGGTCGTCTGTCCAATGATGTTGCTCATCTGAGGACTCCTTTCGGGTTTGGTGTGCGGTTCGTCACTGAATCTGCGATTGCTGCGTTGCAACAATTCGTGTTGCATCGCAATATAGTGGTAAGATGAATCGGCGATAATCCCCTCGGATTGCACAAGGCTTGTGACTTTCACGCACAAGCAACTCAAATTTAATTGGAAACAAGTTAATGGATATCGCAACACAGATGATCATGTTCGCCGCCGTCGTTGAAAACGGCGGGTTTTCCGCGGCGGCACGGGATTTGAACCTGACGCCCTCGGCGGTCAGCCGCCAGATCGGCCAGTTGGAGGATCGCCTGGGCACACGGTTGTTGAACCGCACGACCCGGCGCATCTCCCTGACCGAGGTGGGGCGTGCGTTCTATGCCCGCTGCGCCGAGGTGTCGCAGAGCGTCCAGGAGGCCGAATCCCTGGTTCTCAACATGGTCGACCACCCCCAGGGCACCCTGAAGGTGGCGGCGACCGTGGCCTTCGCCAAGGCGCAGCTGCTGCCGCTGCTGCCCGCGTTCCTGGCCGACAATCCGGATTTGAAGATCTCCCTCGATGCCACGGACCGGGTCATCGACCTGGTCGAGGAACAGGTCGATGTGGCCATCCGATTTTCCGAACAGATCGACGATTCGTCCGTGGTCTCGCGCAAGCTGGTGACCAACCGCCGGGTCTATGTCGCAGCCCCATCCTATGTTGCCGCCAACGGCATGCCGCGCATCCCGGACGATGTGCCGGGCCATAACTGCCTGCGCATTTCCACGGTGGAAGCCTGGAACACCTGGACATTCGACGACGGCCAGGGAGACCAGGGGATCGGCCCCATACGCCTGCCGATCAAGGGCAATTTCGAGGTCAACAGTGCCGACGCCATCTATTACGCGGTGCTGGCCGGAGTCGGAATCGCCCGGCTTTCCACCTATCTGGTTAACGATGCTCTGGCGCAGGGGCGGTTGGTCCGCGTGCTGCCCGACTATGCCGATGAAACGTCGGATATCCTGGCGATCTATTCCAACAAGCGGAACCTGTCGCCCAATGTGCGCGCCTTCATCGACTACTTCGCCGCGAAATTCGGCCCCGTTCCGCCCTGGGAAAAGGAACGGGCGGCCTAGGCCTGAACCCTCAGCCCAGCAGGCCGCTTTCGCGGATGCCGTCGAACAGGAACTGCACGGCGAGCGCCGCCAGCAGAATCCCGAACACGCGGGACAGCACGTGTACGCCGGTCACGCCCAGGCGCTTTTGAACCTGTGCCGCCACCAGCATCAGGGCCAGGGTGATGACCAGGACCGCCGTTATCGCGGCGGCCACGGCGGCGAGGCGCAGCGCATCGCCATGGGCGTCGGCGACCAGCAGCAGGGTGGCCCCGATCGTTCCCGGCCCGGCGATCAGCGGCGTCGCCAGGGGAAACACGGAGACATCCTTGCGGGTAATTGATTCGGCGTCTTCCTCGTCGGTGGTCGAAGTCCCGCCGGACGACCTGGCGAACACCATGTCGATGGAAATCAGCAGCAGGAGAATCCCGCCGGCCGTGCGCAGCGCCGGCAGCGAGATCCCCATATAAGTCAGCACGGGTTTTCCCAACACGGCGAAGAACAGTAGAATGCAGCCGGCGATGACAACCGCGCGTACGGCCGTGCGCCGCCGCGCCGCCGCCGAGGCCTTTGGTGTCAGGGCGGCGAAGGCGATGGCGACGTCGGGCGGCCCGACGGTGGCGAAGAAGGTCGCGAAGGCGATGAGGGCCGGTTCCAGCATGGCGGGATATTAGGGGATTCCGAACGTCCGGGATACGGGTGCGCGGGCCGGTGCGACGGCCTATTCGGGTTCGGGTGTTTCCATGACCGCCTTGCGCATGGCCTGAAGACGGTCGCGGAAGTCCCGCGTATCGCCGTAGGCGAGAAAGCCCGGGTATCGTGGGTGGGGCGAGCGGACCCGCAAGGCATGCTTGATGGGGCACCAGTATTGTTCCGTGCGGCTGGCCACTTCCCGAGTGTAGGCGATGACGCCGTTGGCGTAGCTGCAATACAGGCAGTTCAGCTTTTCGATGAGGTTCAGATAGGGCAGCCGGTGACGGTCGAGGACCACGTAATCCGCCCGCCGGACACGTTGCATACGCCAGACCGTGAAGCAGACCGCCTGGTAGATGGACACCCCCAGGTCGAGAATGACGAACGGCACGATCAGCCCGTATATGACAGGGGCGATCAGAATGTTTGCGACCGGCGACCGGCGCAGGAAGGTCAGCAGCCCGGTTTTGAGCAACCTGTGACGGCGCAGAACCTCTTCCTCGAACACGGCGCGGCCTTCCGCCATGGAGAACTGAAAGCGCGCCTGCTGCGCTTCCATCTTCGCTTCGATCTCTTTTTCCAGGCGGACCAGGCGCCGGACAAGATCGTCGATTTCGCTGTCGAGTGTCATGGGCGCGCGCTTTCCATCTGCTTTTGTGAAGTCCCGTCAGGGGCCGGTCGTGTCCTCGCCGACGAAGGCCTTGAAGGTGTCTTCGATCACCTTGCGGCCGATGTCGCGAGTGATGAAGACGATCTTGGATCGATGGTCGTCGTCGGGCCAGCCGGGCAGGCCCGCGGGCGGGTGAAACAGGTGCTGCACCCCATGCACGGCGACCGGATTGGGCTCGCCTTCGACGTTCAGGATGCCTTTGATGCGCAACAGGTTCTCGCCCTGGGTCGTGATCAGCATCTCGATCCAGGTGACGAAACTGTCCCAGGGGATGGGCCGGTCCACGGTCATGCAGAAGGACGAAATGCGCGCGTCGTGGCGGTTGGGATCGTGGTGATGGTGGTGGTCATGATCGTGGCCGTGACCATGTCCATGTTCGGCCTGGTCCTGCGCGAAGGTCTCGGCGCGCAGCCAGCCGGCGACGTCGGCGATCTTGCGCTCGGCCTTGAACAGGCCGGCATCGAACAGATCCTTCGGCCCGAAGTCGGCGGAAGCGTCCAGCACGGGGGCCGACGGGTTGAGGGCGTGAAGCCGGTCCTGGATCGCCGCCAGTTGTTCCGGCGTCGCCAGATCGGCCTTGGTCAGCACGATGCGGTCGGCGACGGCGGCCTGCTTCACGCTTTCCGGCTGACTGTCCAGGGTCTGCGGTCCGTTCACCGCATCGACCACGGTGACGATGCCGTCGAGCCGGTAGCGCGGTCCCACGGTCGGGTCGGTCATCAATGTATGGATGATGGGGGCGGGGTCGGCCAGGCCCGTGGTCTCGATCACCACGCGCTTGAACCAGGGGATTTTCTTGTCGAACCGCTGCCAGAACAGTTCGCGCATGGCGTTGACCAGGTCGCCGCGCACGGTGCAGCACAGGCAGCCGGAATTGAGCAGCACCGTGTCCTCGCGGGTTTCCTTGACCAGCAGATGGTCGATGCCGATCTCGCCGAACTCGTTGATCAGCACGGCGGCCTCGCCCATGTCGGGATGGGCCAGCAGCTTGTTGAGCAGCGTCGTCTTGCCGGCCCCCAGGAAGCCGGTCAACACGGTGACGGGAATGGTCTTGGCGATCAGCCGGGCGTTGACGTCCTGCGGGGCGTCCGCCGTCTCGGCGCCAGTCCTTTCCGTCTCAGTCCTTTCCGCCATAGAGGGCCTCCGGCGTGACCTCGGGCTCGGCAATCACACGGATGTCGCCGTCCCGCACGGCGTGAAAGAAGCAATTGTGCCGCCCCGTGTGGCAGGCCACGCCGGTCTGATCGACCAGCAGCAACACCGTGTCCTCGTCGCAGTCGAAGCGGAATTCCTTGAGTGCCTGGACCTGGCCCGAACTTTCGCCCTTGCGCCACAGACGCCCCTTGGACCGGGAGAAGTAGCAGACGCGCCCCGTTGCCAGGGTTTCGCGGATGGCGTCGGCGTTCATCCAGGCAAGCATGAGCATCTCGCCCGTGTCGTGCTGCTGCGCCACGGCGGGGATCAGACCGGCCTCATTGAATTTCAGACGGCCGATCACCCGGTCCGCCACGTCGTTGCTCATGCCGTCGTCCTTATCACTTCGCGGCGTTGAGCCGCTGAATTTGGGTTCAGCGGGCGGCATTCAGCCGCCCGAGGCCTTCCTCCAGGTCCTCGATCAGGTCCCGGGGATCTTCCAGGCCTATATGGAGACGCACCATGGGATTGTCATGTCCCCAGGGCACGGCCGTGCGCGATCCTTTGGGATTGATGGGAATGGCCAGGCTTTCGAAGCCACCCCAACTGGCGCCGATGCCGAACAGGTCGAGCCCATCGACCATGGCTGACACCGCCGCCTTGGAATAATCGCCGAGCATCACGCCGAACAGACCGGACGCCCCCGTATGGTCGCGCTTCCACAAGGCGTGGCCGGGGTCGGCGGGCAGGGCGGGGTACAGTACGCGTTCGACCTCGGGCCGGGCCGCCAGCCAGGTCGCGACCTCCATGGCGTTCTTCTCGTGGCGTTCCATCCGCACGGACAAGGTGCGGATGCCGCGCAGCGCCAGATAGCACTCGTCGGGCCCGGCGCGCGATCCCAGGGTGTTCTGCATGCCCTTCAGGGCCTGGAACTGTTCTTCGGTCGCGACGGTCACCGTGCCCAGCATGGCGTCGGAATGGCCGCACAGGTACTTGGTGCCGGCTTCGAGCACGATATCGACGCCCAGCGTGAACGGGTTGCAGAAGAAGGCCGACGACCAGGTGTTGTCGATCACGGTGAGGATTTCCCGCGCTCGCGCGACCTTGGTGATGGCCGGCACGTCTTGCACCTCGAAGGTGTGGGAGCCCGGGGATTCCATGTAGATCATGCGCGTGTTGGGCTGGATCAGGTCCTCGATCCCGGCGCCGATCAGGGGGTCGTAGAAGGTGATCTCGACACCCGCACGTTCCAGAAGGTTGGCGCCGACCCGCTTGCGCGTCGGCCCATAGACGGAATCGGAAATCAGCACATGGTCGCCGTGCTTGAGGAAGGTGAGGGTCGCGGCCGCGATGGCACCGAGGCCCGATGGAAAGGTCACGGTGCGGTGGGAGCCTTCGTAAAGGGCGGTCACGGCTTCCTCGACCGCGAACTGGGTCGGCGTGCCCGAGCGCCCATACTGCACGCCCTTGAAGGGCGGGCGGTCGCGGGTCTCGAATTCCTCGACGGTCGGGAACAGCACGGTCGAGGCGTAATAAATGGGCGGATTGGGAATACCCTGATTGTCCCAGGGCTTCATCGCCGTATGGGCGATCACGGTGTCCTTGCGCCGGGATTTCTTCGTCATTTCGGGGGGGAGTCCTTGGCTGGTTGGGCGTTTCGGCACGATACCGGGAAACCATGTTTTCGCAAGGCGTTACGCGTGTGCACTGCACCAATACGGGCGACTCCGCGGAAAAAAAGACAATCATTCTCGCTTGAGAGATTTTTGTAGGTTATGTTACGCCTGTAAACCTTCGCGGGTGCGGTATGAACATTCGCCCGCGGAAAACAAAGTAATAAACCGATTTCAGATAGCCAGGGAGCAATCTACAAATGTTCAAACGAGCAAGTTTCGTAGCAGCCGCAGTTGCGGTTGCCGGCATTGCCTCGGGGGCACAAGCGGCGACGCTTGATGACGTCAAGGCGCGCGGCATTCTGCACTGCATTGTGAACACCGGCCTGCCCGGGTTCTCCTACACCGACGCCAACGGCAACTGGGCCGGCTTCGACGCCGACATGTGCCGGTCCGTCGCCGCCGCCGTCCTAGGAGACGGCGATAAGGTGAAGTTCATTCCGGCCACCGGCAAGACCCGGTTCACGCTGCTGAACTCCAAGGAAGGCGACGTTATCTTCCGCAACACCACCTGGACCTTCGTGCGTGACGTGGACGTGAAGCTGACCTTCATCCATCCGACCTATTACGATGGCCAGGGCTTCATCATCCGCAAGGCGAAGGGCGTGAAAAGCGCGAAGGAACTGGACGGCGCCACGGTCTGCATCCAGACCGGCACGACGACCGAACTGAACCTCGCCGACTTCTTCCGCGCCAACAAGATCAAGTACACGCCGGTGCCGATCGAAGACAGCTCGGAAGCGCGCAAGAACTATCTGGCCGACCGTTGCGATGCGTACACCACGGACGCCTCCGGCCTGGCCGCCACTCGTGCGACTTTCGAAAAGCCCTCGGATCACGTGATTCTGCCGGAAATCATTTCCAAGGAACCGCTGGGTCCGGTCGTCCGCCACGGTGACAACCAGTGGGAAGACATCGTCCGCTGGGCCGTGTTCGCCCTGATCCAGGCCGAGGAATCCGGCGTCACCGCCGCCAATGCCGATGAAATGGCCAAAACCCCGCCGAACCCCGACGTCGCCCGCCTGCTGGGCGCCGAAGGCGACCTGGGCGCCATGCTCGGGCTCGACAAGGCCTGGGCGCTGCGCGCCATCAAGGCCCGCGGCAACTACGGCGAAATCTTCGAGAGCAATCTCGGCACGAAAACGCCGATCGGTCTGGAGCGTGGGTTGAACGCGCTCTACACCGCAGGCGGTTTGCAGTACGCACCGCCGTTCCGGTAAGCCGGGACATATTCGTGCAAACGATCTGAACGATACGCGCCGGTGGGGGTTCCCCTCCGGCGCGTCTTCGTTTCGGGGGCCGACAATAAGAAACCGCTTTCCCGTGCTCTGGGGAAGGAACAAGGCGGCGGAACACCTGTAAGGTTTGAATCAAACCGCCCAATAACGACAGGGGGCTGACGTGACCACGACTGTGGATCAAGGAAGCGCGACGGCACGGGGCGAACCCAATGTGCTGTTGAAGCTCTGGCGGAACAAGGAGACTCGCTCGGTCATCATCCAGATTGTGACGATGGCCCTGCTGTTCGCCTTCTTCGCCTATATCATCAACAATGCGGTATTGAACCTGCAGGCGCTGGGCAAGACGTTCAGCTTCGACTTCCTGCAGGAGCCTGCGTCCTACGACATCAACCAGACGTTGATCGAATACACCTCGCGCTCGACGCACGCGCGGGCCATGCTGGTGGGTATTCTGAACACCGCCCTGGTGGCCTTCTGCGGCGTCATCCTGGCAACGATTCTCGGCTTCGTGCTGGGCGTTATCCGGCTGTCGAACAATTGGCTGGCGTCGCGCATCGTCTATGTGTTCATCGAATTCACGCGCAACGTGCCGGTGCTGCTGCATATCCTGCTGATCCACGGCATCATGGTGCATTTCCTGCCATTGCCGAAGCAGGCGATCAGCGTCGGCGATGCCCTGTTCCTGTCCAACCGCGGCGTCTATGCGCCGCGCCCCGAATTCCTCGACGGCTTCGGCTTTACCGTGGCGGCCTTCGTGGTCGCGGTGATCGCCGCCGTGGCGTTCCGCCGCTGGGCCAAGAAGGTGCAGGAGGATACGGGCAAGATCTATCCCGTGTTCCTGATCTGCACCGGGGTCATCATCGGCCTGCCGCTGATCGTGTTCCTGATCTCCGGCTCACCCCTGGTGTGGGAACTGCCCAAGATGGGGCGCTTCAACTTGCAGGGCGGCGTCATGATGCTGCCCGAGTTCCTGGCCCTCTGGCTGGCGCTGTCGTTCTATACCTCGGCCTTCATCGCCGAGATCGTGCGCTCCGGCATCATGGCGATCAACAAAGGGCAGTGGGAAGCCGCGGGCGCTCTCGGTATTCGCCGCAACCGCGTGTTGCAGCTTGTCATCATCCCCCAGGCGCTCAGGGTCATCATTCCGCCCCTGGCCAGCCAGTACCTGAACCTGACCAAGAACTCGTCGCTCGCCATCGCCATCGGCTACATGGACATCGTCGCCACCATCGGCGGCATCACGCTCATGCAGACGGGCAAGGAAATGGAGACGATGATCATCGTGCTGCTGATCTATCTCAGCTTCTCGCTGGTCATCTCGGCGTTCATGAACTGGTACAACAAGCGCATCGCGCTGGTTGAAAGGTAAGGGGAGGGGATCATGGCAAACACACAAAATCCCGATATGACACCCGGCCTCGTGAACGCCTACGAGCCGGGCGAGCATCCCGATTGGCCGGCGCCGTCGTCGGTCAAGGGGCCGGTCCATTGGATCAAGACCAACCTGTTCGGCTCGGTCACCAACACCCTGCTGACCCTGCTGACGATCTATCTGCTGTACAAGATCATCCCGGCCATGGTGGACTGGATGTTCATCGACGCGGCCTACACCGGAACCTCGCGCAAGGATTGCGAGGCCCAGGCCGGGGGGGCCTGCTGGGCCTTCATCGGCACCCGGCTGCAGTTGTTCATCTACGGCTTCTATCCGGAGGCCGAGCGCTGGCGGGTCAACCTGACGGCGATCCTTCTGTTCGTCGCCCTGGCGCCCGTGCTTTATGACAACGTGCCGCATCGCGGCAAGGCGCTGATCTTCACCGTGCTTTACCCGCTGATCGCCGGCGTGCTGCTGGTCGGCGGCATCTTCGGGCTGGAATACGTGGCGACGGACCAGTTCGGCGGCCTGATGCTGAACGTCATCATCGGCGTCACCGGCATTGCCTTCTCGTTGCCGATCGGCATCTGCCTCGCCCTCGGGCGGCAATCGCATCTGCCGGTGCTGCGCATCGTCTGCGTCGCGTTCATCGAGTTCATCCGCGGCGTGCCGCTGATCACCTTGCTGTTCGTGGCCGCCGTGATGCTTAGCTACTTCGTGCCGCCGGGCACCAACTTCGACCTGCTGGTCCGCATGCTGATCATGGTCACGCTGTTCGCCTCGGGCTACATGGCCGAGGTCATCCGCGGCGGCCTGCAGGCGATCCCCAATGGGCAGTACGAGGCGGCCAATTCCATGGGTCTCAAGTACTGGCAGTCCATGCGCCTGATCGTCCTGCCGCAGGCTTTGAAGATCGCCATCCCCGGCATCGTCAACACCTTCATCGCGCTGTACAAGGATACGACCCTGGTCATCGTCATCGGCCGGCTCGACATCCTGGGCATCGGACGGTCATCGTTGGCCGACAGCAAGTGGCAGGGCCTCTCGACCGAGGTCTATGTCTTCGTCGCCATCTTCTTCTTCATCAGCTGCTTCCTCATGTCGCGGTACTCCCTGTACCTCGAGAAGAAGCTGCATACGGGTCATTAAGAGGAGCCACCAATCATGGCTGACACACAAACCGCCACGCAGTCCGGCATGATCGGGTCCGCCAAAGGGTCGGACGACATCATCCAGATCAACGGCATGCACAAGTGGTACGGCGATTTCCACGTTCTCAAGGACATCAACCTGAGCGTGAAATCCAAGGAACGGATCGTCATCTGCGGGCCGTCCGGGTCGGGCAAATCGACCCTGATCCGCTGCATTAACCGGCTGGAGGAACACCAGAAGGGCGACATCTACGTCAACGGGATCGAGCTGACCAACGACCTCAAGAACATCGACCTGATCCGCCGCGAGGTCGGCATGGTGTTCCAGCACTTCAACCTGTTCCCCCATCTGACGGTGCTGGAGAACTGTACCCTGGGCCCCATCTGGGTCCGCCAGACGCCTAAGAAGGAGGCCGAGGCCATCGCCATGCAGTACCTGGAGCGGGTCAAGATTCCCGAACAGGCGCTGAAGTTCCCGGGCCAGCTTTCGGGCGGCCAGCAGCAGCGCGTCGCCATCGCGCGCTCACTCTGCATGAGCCCCAAGATCATGCTGTTCGACGAGCCGACCTCGGCCCTCGACCCGGAAATGATCAAGGAGGTCCTGGACACCATGATCGAACTCGCCGACACGGGCATGACCATGCTCTGCGTGACCCACGAAATGGGCTTCGCCAAGACCGTGGCCGACCGGGTGATCTTCATGGACGGCGGCGAGATCATCGAACAGAACGAAC
>CAXBJB010000016.1:0-58691 GCA_963976055.1 uncultured Alphaproteobacteria bacterium | reverse complement strand
CCAGAGCACGTCCTTCGCCGTCTCAGCGATTCCGTATCAAGATGATAGGCTCTAATGGCGGACGCGCAGGATGGCCCTCCTACGCCAGCCACCTTCGCTAAAGCTTCGGTGGACAAGAGGCTACGGAGGACACGCCTTCGCCCAAGGTCCGTTTTCGGGTGGCTTGCCACCCGAAGCCCGGAGGGCGAAGGCTGGTGACCCCGACAGGATTTGAACCTGTGACCTACAGATTAGGAATCTGTCGCTCTATCCGACTGAGCTACGGGGCCGTTGCCGACGTGTTTGGCCGCGCCCGTCTATATCACAGGTCGCGGCGCGGGTTCCAAGGTTTGGTGGCGGAAAGACGGGGCGGTGCTGCGGCCTATTTGAACAGGCCCTTGATGCGGTCCATGGACACGGAATAGTTCAGCATCACCGATTCCACGCCCGGATTTCCGTCGCCCAGGCCCGCGTTCGACGAATGGTCGATGGAAATGCCGAGGCGCGAACGGTCGTCGAAGCGGTAGGCGAGTTCCACGCGCGAGCGGAATTCCAGCTCGTGCCCCAGGTCGAGGTTCGACGTGGCACCTCGCCAGTAGGTCGGCGAGAACTGGGGCGTCAGCACGAGGCGGCGGCCCAGGTAGATGTCGACCAGCACGCCGGCGCCGATGAAGGACGAATTGTTGGTCGCATAGGCGGCGGTCAGGAACGGCTTGAAGATCCAGAACTTGTTGCCGAACCGATAGTCGAGGCGGATTTCCGCATCCTCTTCCCGGTTGCGCAGGATGTCGAATTTGCCGACGGCGAGGGTCAGGAAATCGGGGTCGTCCGCGGCCCGCGCCGGGCCGGACGGCAATATCGTCACGGCGGCAAGCAATGCCGGAATGATCAGCTTCTTGAACATGTTGGATCGTCCCCGAAAGGGCCCGATTGCCGAGCCTACCCCTTTGGCCAGCATCTTAAGGGATCGCGCCGATCTTTCAAGCCGCTATGAAACGCCGTGGGATCAGCTGCGGCCGAGCTTTCGGAAGCCGTCCATGGCTCGGACCAGGGACGAACGGATGCCCGGCTCCATGGCCGAATGCCCGGCGTCTGGCACGATGACATAATCGGCGTCGGGCCAGGCCTGCGCCAGTTCGTCCGCCGTGGCGATCGGGCAGACCATGTCGTAGCGGCCCTGCACGATGACGCAGGGCAGATGGCTGATGCGCCCGATGTTGGCGAGCAGATGATCTTCCGGAAGGAACACGTCGTTGACGAAGTAATGGGCTTCGAGCCGGGCCAGGGACAGGGCCCCCCGTCCGGACCCGCCGCCGCCGTCGCCGTGATGCAGGGTCGAGCAGGCGGATTCGAACTGGCTCCAGACCTCGGCCGCGGGGCGGTGGATGTCCGGGTCCGGGTCGTTCAGACGCCTGTGGTAGGCGGTGAGGATATCGCCCCGTTCGGTCTCGGGCAGGTATCCGGAGAACCGCCGCCAGGCTTCGGGGAACACCTGCTTCATGCCGTAGAGGAACCAATCGACCTCCGGCTGGCGGCCGAGGAAGATGCCGCGCAGGGCGAAGCCCCGGCAGCGGTCCGGATGGGCGATGCCGTAAGCCAGCGCTAGGGTCGACCCCCAGGAGCCGCCGAACACGAACCATTTGTCGATATTGAGCTGGCGGCGCAGGGCCTCCATGTCGTCGATCAGGTCCAGGGTCGTATTGTCCCGGGTTTCGCCGAAGGGGGTGGAGCGCCCGGCCCCGCGCTGGTCGAACACGACGATGCGGTAATGGTCCGGGTCGAAGAACCTGCGATGCGACGGGTTGGACCCGGCCCCCGGCCCGCCGTGCAGAAAGATCACCGGTACGCCCGTCGGGTTGCCCGACTGTTCCCAATAGATGCGATGGCCGCCGGACACGTCCAAATGTCCCTGGGCATGGGGTTCGATCCGGGGATAGAGGTCCGGCGACGGGCGGTTCAGGGCGGAGTTGGATTTATCCAATGTCGGTGGCCGGTTCGGGTTCTTTCATTTGCCCCTGGGGGCGGTGAGCGGGCGCGGGCCCTGTTTAATTAAGTTGGCCCGTGATCGCGTATTTCAACAGGCGCACGACCTGATCGGGTGTTTCCGCCGTCGCCATGGCCGCCCCGTTCACTTCCTTCAGGGCATGGGTCAGGGACGGATCATGCAGCGTGATCATCGGCGTTCCAAGGGCGGCGGCGTATCCGGCGTCGAAGGCGGCGTTCCATTGTTTGTACTTGTCGCCGAAGCGTACGACAACCACGTCGGCGCGTTCCATCAGGGTGCGGGTGCGGATGGCGTTGACCCTGGCCCCCTTGTGATCCTTCCAGAACGGATCGGGCTCGTCGCCCAGGATGGCGACGCCGCAATCGTCGCTCGCCGCATGGTCGGTCACCGGGCCGACGAATTCGATGGGCAGGCCCGCCTCGGCGGCGCCGGCGGCGATCCGGTCGCGCCAGTCGGTGTGGATTTCGCCGGACAGGTAGACGGTCCAGGGCATGTCGTCGCTGAACTGACGGTCGCTCGCTTGGTTGCTCACTGGGTCGCTCCCTTCGTTTTCTGATTTGCGGTCAGCGCAGGGCCGTGTGCAGGCCCCGTTGAATCTCAACGTAATCGGAATGGTCGGGTCCGATAAACCCCCGGCGGATCAAAAAGTCGATGACGACGACCCCGCAGTTGAATTTGAAGTCTTCGCTGTTGCGCACAGTGTCCATGACCCGGTCCATGGACCACAAGTAGAATTCGGCGATTTCGCCGTCCGTGTTGCGCGGCTGGAAATCCGCCGGCAGTTCCAGGTCGTAGTTGAACAGCACGTCGCGGCGCAGACCTTCCGATCGCGCCGTGCAATAGGATATGGCGCCGATGGGTTTGGCCTGCCGGGCAAGGGCTTCGGGAATGTCCGCTTCCTCGCCGCATTCCTTGACCAGGTTGTCCATCACGCCGATCCCGGCGGGCAGGCCGCCGGCGACGATCTGGTCCAACTTGCCGGGGGCGGTCGGCTTGGTCAGGGACCGCTTGCCGATCCACATCTTCATCTGGTCGCCGTCGCGCACGAAGCCGTTGACGTGCACGCCATAGCCCTCGATCCCGAACAGCGGCACGGCCGCGCGCTCCATCTGGAACAGCGGCGCCGTGCCCCAGCGTTCGCAGGCGGCATAGGGCTCGTCGCGCCAGCCGGGGATCAGGCCCCGCGACCTGAGTTCGGACAGGACTTCTGCCATGGCGGCGGTGCGCGATGCCGGGTCGCCCAGGCCCGGGTCCAGGGTGATCTCGGCCTCGGAAACCTGAAGGACCGCCCCGAAATCGGCGAGATGGAGGATGAAATCCCGGTGGATCAGGCCGACTTTCTTGCCGCCGGCGGTGAAGGGGCGGTAGGCCGACGGTTCCCAGGCCTGCAGGGTGCGGACGCGGTCCAGATAGCTCATGCGGATATTCCGCCCAAGGCGTCAGGCATGGGCGTCGTCCTGTTTTTCGGCGACCAGCACGGCCTCGACACAGAACTGACGGCGCAGTTCCTGGGCGATGAGCTGGGCCTGTTCCGGGCCCGCATCCTCAAGGTGAATGTCAATGATCAGGCCTTCCTTCGGCGTGGACATGCGGCTGGCGTGGACGCGCCCCGGGGTCAGGCCGCGCTTGGCGAAAACCTCGACCACGCGGGGCAGGGTGCCCGGATCGGCCAGGGCCTGCACGGAAAAGCATTGCGTCGGTTGGGCCTGGCGCTTGCGTGGGGGCCGGGGAGATCGGGCGGGGGAAAAAGCGGATGAATGCGGGGCGCGCCCGCGGTCTTGCGTCTGCATCGGAAAATCCTTTGGCGTGTGAGAAGCCGGTCACGGCGAATCGATAAGGGCCCGGTCCTCGATTACGAGGCCGGGTCGCTAATTCGCCGGATGGTTCCGGTCACACGAAGGGGCGATGCAGTGTTCATGCCCTGATGATAGTCCGCCCGCCTTAAAATTCAAGGCGGGCGGCAAAAGGCGCGGAAAAGTGATCAGCTGGGCACGGGCGCCAAGATCAGATGCAGGCGATCAGGCAGCGGCGACCTTGCGGCCGTCCTTGGTGATGCGAATATAAGCCTTGGCGCAATGGCTGCGGCAATAAGGCTTGCCGTCCAGGGATTCCTCGCCGCAGAAATGGAAGTCCGGGTCGTTGGGCTCGCCCACGGGCCAGCTGCACATGCCGGGCCGCAGCTTGGCCATGGTCACCAGGTTCTCGTTGACCTGGGGCCGGTCGGGCCGTTCCTTGATGGGCGATCCGCGCTTGGCCAGGCCGAGGCGATGGACCTTGCCGATCACTGCGTTCTTAGTGATGCCGAGGCGGCGGCCGATCTCGCTGGTCGGCAGTCCCTCGTCCCACAGGGCGATCAGGGCGTTAACCCGCTGGGGCGTCCATTCGTACGTCGTCTGCATGTACCCTTGCCTCCCGCTTTTCAGCCCGATGTCGCATCGCGGCTGAAATCCAAATTTCGTGCCCCTGAAACGGATATTTGCGGATCACATCGGCCCGAAACACCCGTTTTTGCCCGAAAACCGGGCTGGAACGCGTTAATAATTACAATATTTCGCCTGACCGTCAACTAGGTCCACCACATATAGTTATCCACAATACATGTTGTGTTGTTGATAAAAACCTAAACTAGAGAGGATTTCCGGGCCGCAGATGCAAAAAAATCCCTTTGTCGGGCGAAGGGGCCGGTATAATCGGGGGGAGCCGAAGGGGGATTTTGGCGGGACCATCAGGAGTGACGGAAAATGGCTGTCGATAAGCGCGACATGGATGAATGGGCGGCGGCCGCCGCCAAGGAACTGAAGGGCAAATCCCCCGACGACCTGATCTGGCAGACGCCGGAAGGCATCGCGGTGAAGCCGCTGTACACGGCGGCGGACCTGGAGGGGCTGGAGCACATCAACTCCCTGCCCGGCATGGCGCCCTATCTGCGCGGTCCCCGCGCCACCATGTACGCCAACCGGCCCTGGACCATCCGCCAATACGCCGGGTTCTCCACGGCCGAGGATTCCAACAAGTTCTACCGCGACAACCTGGCCGCTGGGCAAAAGGGCCTATCGGTCGCCTTCGATCTGGCGACCCACCGGGGCTACGATTCAGACCATCCGCGCGTGGTCGGCGATGTCGGCAAGGCCGGGGTGGCCATCGATTCCGTCGAGGACATGAAGATTTTGTTCGATGGCATTCCCTTGGACGAAATGTCCGTCTCCATGACCATGAACGGCGCGGTGTTGCCCGTGCTGGCGGGCTACATCGTTGCCGCCGAGGAACAGGGCGTGGCCCCGGAGAAGCTGTCGGGCACCATCCAGAACGACATCCTCAAAGAGTTCATGGTGCGCAACACCTACATCTACCCGCCCACGCCCTCCATGCGCATCGTCGCCGACATCATCGAGTACACGGCGCTCAACATGCCGCGCTTCAACTCGATCTCGATCTCCGGCTATCACATGCAGGAAGCGGGCGCCACGGCGGTCCAGGAACTGGCCTTCACGCTCGCCGACGGCCTGGAATACGTGCGCGCGGCCAAGGGCAAGGGCCTCGACGTCGACAAGTTCGCGCCGCGCCTGTCGTTCTTCTTCGCCATCGGCATGAACTTCTTCATGGAGGTCGCCAAGTTGCGCGCCGCGCGCCTGTTGTGGTCGGAACTGATGGCGCAGTTCGAACCGAAGGATCCGCGGTCCTCCATGCTGCGCACCCATTGCCAGACCTCGGGTGTGTCGCTGACGGCGCGCGATCCCTACAACAACGTGGTGCGCACGACCATCGAATGCATGGCGGCGGTATTGGGCGGCACGCAGAGCCTGCACACCAATGCGCTCGACGAGGCCATCGCGCTCCCGACCCCGTTTTCGGCCCGCATCGCGCGCAACACGCAGCTGATCGTGGCCGAGGAAACGGGCATTCCGCAGGTCATCGATCCCTTGGCCGGCAGCTACTACGTGGAAAGCCTCACGGCCTCCCTGGCCCAGGCGGCGCGTGAGTTGATCGCCCAGGTCGAGGACCTCGGCGGCATGACCAAGGCGGTTGAGGAAGGCATGCCCAAGCGGGTGATTGAGGAAGCCGCCGCGCGCAAACAGGCGCGGGTCGACCGCGGCGAAGAAGTGGTGGTCGGGGTCAACAAATACGCCCGCGCGGAAGAGGACGACCTCGACATTCTCGACGTCGACAACGCGGCCGTCCGGGTGAGCCAGATCAAGCGCCTGGATACCATCCGCAACACCCGCGACGGTGCCGCCTGTCAGGCGGCGCTCGACGCCCTTACCCAGGCGGCCGAAAGCGGCGAGGGAAATCTTTTGGAGCTGGCCGTCGATGCGACACGCAAGCGCGCCACCGTGGGCGAGATTTCCGACGCCCTGGAAAAGGTCTACACCCGCCACCGGGCGCAGATCCGCTCGATCTCCGGCGTCTACGGTGCCGCCTATGAAGGCGACGCCGGGTTCGACAAAATCCGGAAGGACGTCGCCGCCTTCGCTGAGACCGAGGGCCGCCGCCCGCGCATGCTGGTTGTCAAGATGGGCCAGGACGGCCACGACCGGGGCGCCAAGGTGATCGCCACGGCCTTCGCCGACATCGGCTTCGACGTCGACGTCGGCCCGCTGTTCCAGACACCCGACGAGGCCGCCCGCCAGGCCATCGAAAACGACGTGCACGTGATCGGCGTGTCCTCCCAGGCCGCCGGCCACAAGACCCTGGTGCCGGCCCTGATCGACGAACTGAAGGTCCAGGGCGCCGAGGATATCCTGGTCGTCTGCGGCGGTGTGATCCCGGCCCAGGACTATGATTTCCTGAAGGCCAAGGGGGTCGCCGCGATCTATGGCCCCGGCACCAACATCCCGACGGCCGCCGCCGAGATCATGGAAATCATCCGCGCCAGACCTCTTGCTGCCGAATAACCGGGCGGCTCTGACGGGCCCCTGAAACGCAAAATGAAAAACCCGTCCTGACTGTCGTGGTCGGGACGGGCTTTCTTATGTTTGGCGCGGCGGCGGTAGGCCTTGGCCGATTGGATTTTCTGCTGTCGCAGGGTCCGCACAACCCGGGCCACCGGGTTCCGCCGCACCGGTGCCTTGCGTTTCATGGCGAGGCTCCTCTTTCTATCGAATAGCGGCGCCTGATCCACCAAACCGCGCCAAAGGCGGGCGATTGCGTGATCAGGCTGACCGCTATGATTACCAGCCCATGCTTGGCGAAGATGTAACCCCATCTGATCTTGCAGTCCTGGCCGCTAATGAAATTTGTGTAACCGGGAGGGGCGGCGGAATAATCGCAATATTCAGCATCTTTATTGTGATCGATCGCGGCGACGGTCCCCAGTCCAATCCAAACGAATATGAGGACAGTGGAACAAAGGAGGTAGATTGCAAGCA
Source organism: uncultured Alphaproteobacteria bacterium (assembly GCA_963976055.1). Classification (GTDB taxonomy): domain Bacteria; phylum Pseudomonadota; class Alphaproteobacteria; order Rhodospirillales; family Casp-alpha2; genus UBA1479. Next base: position 51,341 of record CAXBJB010000016.1, on the reverse strand, counting down.
AGCTTGCTGCGACACGGGCCCACCGTGGTCGTGTATTTATTGCTTCTTTTCCCACAGCCGTTCCTTGTAAGCCCTTCCGATCCTGGCGCCCAAGGAGTTGACTTTCTCCCGGCCCGTGAAATTCCAGATACTGCCGATCTTTGATGGTGTCGGATTTTCTATGCGGTCACGAATTCGCCGAATTAGCGCAACGGCAGCGGCAATGTTTTTCTCCGGATCCTTATAGTCATTGATGGATTTGCCATCCATGCCTTCCCAGGTCTTCGGATTTATGTTCATGGGCATCAACGTTTTGGCGGCACCCATCGCAGTCAACACAGATTCAAGCCCGTAATGTGAACCATCGGCATTCTCAACATACATTATGGCACGAATTAGATTTGGGTCTACGCCTTGGCGTTGTGCCTCGAGATTGATGATTGGATCATACTTCCTTACTGTCTCAACTCCTTTGCTATGTTGTCGGCGGAAGGGTGCGTCTCCCGTTTGATGCGGGTTATCGGCAATGTCGAAGCTTGCCGGGACGTCGTTCTTGAGCGCCCATATCCGGGCTTCCTCGTAGCGGATTGTAAGCGGCTTTCCTGGATTGGCCTTCATCCGCGCGATTTCTTCCTGCGCCTGGGGGTGGATTTTCGGCGGATCAGTTTCGATCCTCTGACCGGTCCCACCTTCGCTGATGATAGACGGGGCAGGGGGCTCGCCTCCATCGGCGAGCAGGCCGGTGCGTCCAGAAGCACGCGCACCTCCGCCCGCTGGGTCTGCGTCCCGCGTTTCCTTTTGTTCACCCATTGCGATTGGCTCACTCATGGCTGGATATCTGCCATTCGATGATGGTGCCCGCATCTTGCCGGATGAAACGGCGCGTTGACTGAGAACCTCCGTTGGTCCCCAGGGTTTGACGATGCCGTCGATTTGCAGACCGCCGCCGGCCAGATCGTTGAGCCGTTTCTGGCCATTCTCGATCCCGCGCAGGAAGCCTTCGTCCGCGTCCCTGGTCGGGGCGGGCAGGAGGCCGTTTTCGGTGAGGAAGCTGGATGCATGGAACACGTCGTCGGGCTGGTTGACCTGACCGTGGCCGATGCCTTGGCTCAGGAATGACTGTCCGAACCCGCCGAAACCGTCGGTGCTGCCGCGTCCGGGCAGGCTGGGCGCGGTGTCATCGTGGCCCGCGGCCGTCGTCTCGATCGGGGTTGGGGAATCAGGCAGGTCTTTGGGGTCACCGGTGGTTCCACCCATGAGAAGTCTCCTATTCGACGCGATTGATGAAGGGGTTGGGGAGGGCTGTGGGAAGCAGAGTTGGCTGCGGGTCAATCTCGTAGGCGGGTCTGCCAGACGGTCTCGGCCCGCCGGAGGCCACCTGCCGGATCGGTTGACAGAAACGTCCGCGCAGATGCGAGGGCGCGACTCTTGTGGCGCTGTTGCCAAGCGTCGAGAGACCAGTCGTGGGTGCTTAAACGGACATGGGCCTGGGGCAGGAAGGTCCAGGCATCGCAGGCTGCGCCGTCCGTCGTCGTGACGGCGAGCGACACGGCATCGTACTGATCGCCTTCATAGACGCTGGCCCGCGCGGCCATGGCGGGGCTGATGCCGGCGACAAGCAGGCCGGAAACGGAGGTATTCTTGGCCGGCACGATGGCCGGATAGTCCTGCCCGGCGACAAGCCTGCGGCGGTATCCGTCAAGCACGGCGGGCACGCCCACAGGCAGCCGTCCGCCAAGGACGACCGCCTGCAGGTCCGAATCCATCAGGGTTCCGTAGAAGAAGAAGGACAGCATGCGCCGTTTCTTCCATCCGAGGAATTACCGGGGTGCGATCACCATGGTCATGAGGCGGCCTTCGGTCCGGGGAAACTGTTCGACCTTGGCCTGTTCGTCGACTTCGACGCGGACGCGGTCCAACACCTTCATGCCCAGGTCCTGGTGCGCCATTTCGCGGCCTCGGAAACGGATGGTCATCTTGACCTTGTCGCCGTTGTCCAGGAACTTACGCACGGCCTTCATCTTGGTCTGATAATCGTGCTCATCGATGCCCGGGCGCATCTTGATCTCTTTGACCTCAATGACCTTCTGCTTCTTGCGGGCTTCGTTGGCTTTCTTCTGGGCCTCGTACTTGAATTTTCCGTAGTCCAGAATTTTGCACACGGGCGGCTCGGCGTTGGGCGAGACCTCGACCAGGTCGAGACCTACCTCCGCCGCCATTTCGATGGCTTCCTTGGTGGAAATGACGCCGACCATTTCGCCGTCGGCATCGACCAGCCGCACTTGGGTGACATCGATATCTTCGTTAATCCGCGGGCCGTCCTTGGACGGCGGCGTCTGTTGCATGGGGCGGCGTGCTATTGCCTTGCTCCTATATCAGTTACTGTCTATCGCCAGTTATTCCCGTTTCGGGGAAACCTGGACGCGCTTCATGGGTAATGAAAGATGGTGGAGGTGCCTTAACGGACAGCCCCCGCGCCCAGCGGTCCCGCCGCTTCGGCCACTAATGTATCTATCGCCTGTTCAAGCGCAAGGATTTCTTGATCTTTGCCGCCCAGGCGGCGAATGGCGACCGTGCCGGCCTCGGCCTCCTTGGCGCCCACGACCATGATCACGGGCACTTTGGCGTGGCTGTGTTCGCGGATCTTGTAGTTGATCTTTTCGTTGCGGGTATCCGTTTCGACGCGCAATCCCGCCGCCCGGCAGGCCTTGGCGACCCGGGCCGCATAGACGTCGGAGTCATTGGTGATCGTCGCCACGGTGACCTGATGCGGGGCCAGCCACAGCGGGAAGCGCCCGGCATAGTTCTCGATCAGGATGCCGATGAAGCGCTCGAACGAGCCCAGAATCGCCCGATGCAGCATCACCGGGCGGTGCTTGGCGCCGTCCTCGGCGATGTAATGGGCGTCCAGACGCTCCGGCAGGACGAAATCGACCTGCAGGGTGCCGCATTGCCAGTCGCGGCCGATGGCGTCGCGCAGCACGAATTCCAGCTTGGGCCCGTAGAACGCCCCCTCGCCCGGGTTGAGGATGGGATCGTGGCCGGCCGCCTTGGTCGCGTCCAACAGCGCCTTTTCCGCGCGGTCCCAGGTTTCGTCGGACCCGGCGCGCACATCCGGGCGATCGGAGAACTTGATGACGAAGTCGTCGAAGCCGAAGTCCTTGTAAACGGAGGATAAGAGGTCGATGAAAATCTTGGTCTCGGCCTCGATCTGGTCGGGGCGGCAGAAGATATGGGCGTCGTCCTGGGTGAAGGCGCGCACCCGCATCAGGCCGTGCAGGGCGCCCGACGGCTCGTTGCGGTGGCAGGACCCGAATTCGGCCATGCGCAGCGGCAGGTCGCGGTAGCTGGTGATGCCCTGCTTGAAGATCTGCACGTGGCAGGGACAGTTCATCGGCTTGATGGCGAGCAGCTTGTCCTCGGACTCGGAGATGAACATGTTCTCGCGGAACTTCTCCCAATGGCCCGAGGCCTCCCACAGGGCGCGGTCGACCAGCTGCGGGGTGTTGACCTCGACGTATCCGGCATCATCCAGCCGCTTGCGCATGTAGTCCTGACAGAGGCGGTAGAGCGTCCAGCCCTTGGGGTGCCAGAAGGCCGACCCCGGGGCCTCTTCCTGGATGTGGAACAGGTCCATCTCGCGGCCGAGACGCCGGTGGTCGCGCTTTTCCGCTTCCTCCAGCATGTGCAGATAGGCGTTCAGGTCCTTTTCGTTGAACCAGCAGGTACCGTAAATCCGCTGCAGCATCTCGTTGCGATGGTCGCCCCGCCAATAGGCCCCGGCCAGCTTCATCAGCTTGAAGGCATGGCCGACCCGGCCCGTCGACGGCAGGTGCGGGCCGCGGCACAGGTCGAGCCAGTCGCCCTGGCGGTAGATGCCGATGTCCTCGCCCTGGGGCAGGTCCTGGATGATCTGCGCTTTGTACTTCTCGCCGATGTTTTCGAAATGGTGGATCGCGTCGTGGCGGTTCCACACTTCGCGGACGAAGGGGGAATCGCGGTCGACGATCTCGTGCATCTTGGCTTCCATCTTCTCCAGGTCGTCGGAGGAGAAGGGCTCATCCCGCGCGAAATCGTAATAAAAGCCGTTTTCGATCGTCGGGCCGATGGTCACCTGCGTTCCGGGGAAGAGTTCCTGCACGGCCTCGGCCAGGACATGGGCGCAGTCATGGCGCAACAGGTCGAGGGCGTCTTCGTCCTTGGATGTGACGATGGCCAAGTTGGCATCGGTCTCGATGGTCGTCGCAAGGTCCTTCATTTCGCCGTCAATGCGCACGGCCAGCGCGGCCTTGGCTAGGCCGGGGCCGATGTCGGCGGCGACGTCAAGACCCGTGACCGGGCCGTCGAATTGGCGGACGCTGCCGTCCGGAAGGGTAATGGCAACCATGATGATGCTCGGGCCGTTGCAAACAGGGATCGGATAAGGGGGGGAATGTAGGCCGTGGCCCCGGCGTGTCAAGCGTGCGTCACGGTTCGGGATCGGGAAGGGGGAGGGCCGGCAGGACCTTGAGGACGTCTTCCAGCGTCAGGTCGGAAAGGCGGGGCTCGCGCAGGATCGTCACCTGGGGGCCGCGTTGGGCGCACAGCGACGGGTCGCTGGCATGGGAATAGAGCACCACCGTGGGCGCCCCGGCGAGGGCGCCCACGTGCATGGGACCCGTGTCGTTGCCGACGGCAAGCGCCGCCCGCCGGGCTAGAGCGGCGAGGTCCAGCAGCGATGTATCGCCGCACAGGCTCCGTGCCCCCGGGGCGGCGGCCAGGATACCGTCGTGCAGGGATCGCTCGTCCGGGCCGCCGATCAGCACCGGAGTGAGGCCCCGCTTGTGCAGATGGTTGGCAAGGGCCGCGTAGCGGGCTGCCGGCCAGCGCTTGGCTGGGCGGTGGGCCGCCCCGCCGGGGACGATCAGGGCGAAGGGTTCAGGCAAGCCGAAGCGGGCCAAATTCGTTTCGGCGAACGACAGGTCGGGTGCGGGAACCGACGGGATATCCGCCATGGCAAGTTGGTCGGCCTGGCGCTCGACCGTATGCATGCGGTCGCGGTCCGGATTGGCGTGGGGGTGGGAGCAGCCGCGCGCGATGCCCGACCATTCCGGTCTGGTCCCGGCCGGGAACAGGCGGAAATAGAACGACGAGCGATCCGAGGTCTGCAAATCGTAGACCCGCGCATATTCGCCCTGGATCAGGTCGCGGCGCAGGGTGCACAGGGCGCCCAGCTGATGCCATTTCATGCGCGGCCGCGCGATGACGTGATCGAACAGGCCGGAGGCGGTGGCGAGATCCGCGAAGGGTGGGGTGGTCAAAAGATCGACACGCTGGCCCGCATGATGGTCGCGGATCGCCCGCATGGGACCCAGCGCCTGCACGAAATCGCCGAGCGCGCCCAGCTTGATGACCAGGATATTTTCGAGAGGGGACAGGGGCGCGGCCATGGCGTCAGGCAGACGGGCGGACGCCCAGAACCTCGTCATAGACGTCCAGCGTCTTGGCGCACATGGTGGCCTTGGAAAAGTTGTCGCGCACGTTGGCGATGGCCTTGCCGGCCAGGGTGCTGCGCTGGGCGCTGTCGAGGGAGAGGACCTTTTCGATGGCGGCTGCGAGTGCATCGGCATCGCCCGGTGGCACCAGCCATCCCGTCTCGCCGGGAATCACGGTTTCCTTGGCGCCGCCATGGTCGGTCGCGATCACCGGCCGGCCCAGGGCCTGGGCCTCGGCGATGACGCGGCCGAAGGCTTCCGGGTCGGTCGAGGCGGAAATCACCACGTCGGTCAGCATGTAGGCCGCCGGCATGTCATCGCAATGATCGACCAGGCGTACGACTTCGTTCAGGTCGCGGTCGGCGATCATGGATTCCAGTTCGGCGCGGTAATCCGCGCGCCCCTGATCGCCGCCGACCAGCAGGCAGCGGATGTCGCGGCGCTTCAGTCTGCTCAACGCGTCGATGACCACCGGCTGGCCTTTCCAACGGGTCAGGCGCCCGGGCAGCATGATCACCGGCATGCCGTCGGGCAGCATCCAGTCGGTCGCCAGATTGACGACCCGCTGGGCCGTGACCTTGGCCGGGTCGAAACGTTCCAGATCGACGCCCCGGTGGATTACGCGGATCTTGTTGGACGGCACGCCGTACAGTTGGCGGATGTGCCCCGCGATGAACTGGCTGATGGCGATCACCCGCTCGCCCCGGGTCATGATGGAATTATAAACCCGCTTCAGATGATTGCCGGCCCCATAGGTGCCGTGGAACGTGGTGACGAAGTGCGCCCCCGTGCGCCGGGCTGCGGCCCACGCACTCCACGCGGGTGCGCGCGAGCGGGCATGGACGATATCCACTTTTTCGTCGCGGATGACCTGGGCCAGGCGGTCGATGTTGCGCCACATGGTCACCGGGTTCTTGGAATCCATCGGCAGTTCGACATGTTCCGCGCCGACGCGGGCCAGATCGTGAACCAACGGCCCGCCCGCCGATGCGACCAGGGCGCGGCCGCCGGCTTGCACCACTGCACCCGCGATTTCGACTGTGCCGCGCTCGACCCCGCCGGCCGCACCCATCGCCGGCAGAACCTGCAGCACGGTCGCCAAGCGGCCCTCGCCCGTTACGCCTTGGGCGGCCATCCCCTGGACGGCCACCCCCTGGGCAGACTGGGCGCGTTCGCTTTCACCGCCGCCGGTGGTATGGTCCGGCATCTTGTTCATGGATGGAAACCGATCATGTCTTCAGGCCCAGACGTTGCACCCGACACTCCGCCGCAATTCCTGGAATGTGGTGACGGCAGGACTATTGCCTACCATCAAATGACTGGCAAGTCTCCCGGCGTCGTCTTTTTGACCGGGTTCAAATCCGACATGACGGGGGGCAAGGCGTTGGCGATTGAGGCCTATTGCCGCGCCCAGGGCCGGGCTTTCCTGCGTTTTGACTATACTGGACACGGGCAGTCTTCCGGGGTTTTCGAGGAGGGCTCCATCGGTCAGTGGGCCGACGACGCGGTTACGGTTCTCGATAAATTGACCACGGGCGATCAGGTTCTGGTCGGCTCGTCCATGGGCGGCTGGATCATGCTTTTGGCGGCGCTGGCGCGGAAACCGCGAATCCGGGGGCTTCTGGGCCTGGCCGCCGCCCCTGACTTCACCCGCGACTTGTTGTGGGATGTCTTTACCGACGATCAGAAGGCACAGATGGATCGCGACGGATTTGTCGAGCTCCCTAATTGTTATGATGACCAAGAGCCTTACCGCATCTGCAAGCCACTGATCGACGACGGTTGGAAGCGGCTGTTGTTGGACGGCCCCATTGACCTGAACATTCCCGTACGCCTGATTCACGGGCTGATGGACGACGACGTGCCCTGGCGGACCAGCCTGCGGATTCAGGAGCAACTCACCTCGGACGATGTCGAGGTGCAACTGGTCAAGAACGGTGGCCATCGCCTGTCCGAAGATCACGATCTGGACCGCATGATGCGGACCCTGGAGGCGTTGTTGGCGGCGATGGATTGAAAGCTCGCCGTGCCGGGTGCGACCGAAAAAGCGTTCAACGCTGGTAGAGCGCTTCTTCTCCCCGGACCTTCACTCCGACCACAAGGCGGTGGATGATTTCCGGGATCAGTTTCTCCGTTTGCTCATTCGACATGTCTGCCGTGATGGCGGGGTCGTAAAGGGCGCGGGCCAGAATCATGAAGCGGACCCTATCGGAGTGGGCTTCACAAGTCAAGGTAAATAATCCGCATATGGGAATATGATGATTTTCGGCCGGGCGTCGCTGCGCGGCCTCAGCCTTCCGCCGCCAGGATGGCGGCCAGCCCTTCGCGGTAGCTGGGGTAGGACAGCACCGCGCCCAGGTCGGCCTTGATCCGCGCGTTGCTGACCACTCGGTTGTCGCGCCAGAAGCTACGCGCCATGGGCGACATGGTCTCGGCCGCCGCGTCGAACGGCACGAGGTCGGGAGCGGGCAGGCCCAGCAGCTCGGCGCCGTGGGCGACCACGTTGGCCTGGGGCGCCGGTTCGTCGTCACAGACATTGTAGGTCGTTCCCGGGGCCGGCCGTGCCATGGAGGCGCGCAGCACGGCCCCGATGTCGGCGACATGGATACGGGAAAACCGATGGCCCGGTTTGTCGATGCGCCGCGCCGTGCCTTGACGCAATTGGTCGAGCACGCTTCGTCCCGGCCCGTAGATTCCGGCCAGACGGAAGACATGGACCGGCAGGTCCGATGCGCGACCGAATGCCAGCCAGGCGGCCTCGGCGGCGGCGCGGAATTCGCCTCGGGGCGAGGTCGGGGCGAGGGGGCTGTCCTCGGTGACAACGGCGCCGCCGGTGTCGCCGTAGACCCCCGTGGTCGATAGATACCCGGCCCAGCGAATGCGCCGGGCGGCCTGTTCAAGGGCCACACCGGCATGCATCAGCACGGGATCGCCTGCGGTGTTTGGCGGGATGGATATCAGAAGATGATCCGCACGGGCCAAGGCCGCCGCCCCGGCGGCATCCAGGGGGGCCGTGCCGTCGAACACATGGGCGTCGATCCCGATTGCCTGCAGCTTCGCCTGTTTGCCCGGCGTGCGGCAGGTTCCGGTTACGGTCCAGCTTTCGGCCATCAGGTCACGGGCCAAAGTCAGGGCACTGAAGCCCAATCCAAAACAGAACAGGTTGGTCATGCGCGTGCGGCCCCGGTCGACAAGGGGGCGGAATGCCTCCTATAAGCAGGATCGGTTATAACCAGAGCCCGACAGTCATGCCAGGGGTCCCGCCGTTTTCGCGTCGCCGTTTCAGTTGCCGCCTGTTTTTGGGCGCGCAGGCGGCCGCTTGCGCCGTCATTCTGACCGTGCCGGCCTGGGGGCAGGGATTGCTGGGCCAGCCGCCGGATCAGGGCCCGTCGCTGTCACGCGCCAAGTCCGAGGCGGCCCAGGCGGCGGAATACCAAAGATGCATGATCCTGGCACGCAAGCGGCCGCAGGAGGGGTTCGAGACCGCGATCGGCTGGCGCTCGCTGGGCGGCGGTGACGCCGCTGACCATTGCGCGGCCGTGGCCCTGATCCAACTTGAACAGTACGGCGAAGCGGCCAAGCGCCTGGAACGCCTGGCCCAGATTTCCATCGAGGAGCCTCAGGTCAAGGCCGGGCTGTTCGATCAGGCGGGGCAGGCCTGGCTGCTGGAAGGCCGGCCGGAGGACGCGACGCGGGCCTTCACCTCGGCCATCGCCCTCCGGCCCGGCGATCCGGACCTGTTGGTCGACCGGGCCCAGGCCTGGGCGGCGCGGGGCGATTATGACGCGGCGGATACGGATCTGAGTGCCGCACTTAACCTGTCGCCGTCGCGCGCCGACGCCTATGCGCTCAGGGCCAGTGCCCGAAGATTCCTGGACCGGGCGGTCGATGCGCTGGCCGACGCCAACACGGCGTTGGAACTCGATCCCGCGAATCCGGAGGCTTTGTTGGAGCGTGGCATCCTGCGGCGGCTGAAGGGCGACGATGCGGGGGCCCGGGCCGACTGGATGAAGATCCTGAACGTCATGCCCGACAGCGCGGCGGCCGGACCGGCACGCCAGAATATCGAAAACATGGACGTGAAGCCCGACGACGCGCCGCCGCGGCGTTAGAAATCCAGGTCCGCGTAATGGCGGGGCGGCGGAAAGCCGGGCATGCGGTCGGACAGCACGGATCGCATGCTGGGCCGCGACTTGAGCCGCGCGTACCAGTCGCGGGCTTCCGGGTGGTCTTCCCAGGGCACGTCGCCCAAGTAGTCGACGCAGGACAGGTGCGCCGCTGCTGCCACGTCGGCCATGGAAAAATCGTCGCCGGCCAGCCAGCGCCGCCGCTCGACCAGGAACGACACATAGTTCAGGTGCATGTGGATATTGGCGTGCCCGGCGCGGATGCGCGCCCCCTTGGGCTCACCCTGACCGAGGAACCGCTTTAGCAGCTTTTCGCCGACCAGATTGTCCGTGACTTCGCGATTGAACTTTTCATCGAACCAGTTGGTCAGGCGGCGGACCTCGGCCCGGATCACCGGCGTGCGGCCGATCAGGGGCGGGTCGTCGTGGACCTCATCCAAAAATTCGCAGATCACGTCGGCGCCGGAAATCGCCGTGCCGTCGATTTCGACCAGCACCGGCACATTGCCCGCGGGGTTGAGCGCCAGGAACTCCTCGCGGCGCTCCCAGATGTTCTCGATCCGAAGTTCGTGCTCAAGCCGCTTTTCGCCCAGGAAGATCCGGGCCTTGCGGCAAAAAGGCGACATCCACAGGTGATAAAGCGTGCGCATGGGAGTTTCTCCTACACCGCTTTCCGGCGGATGGGAACGCCCCAGTTGGCCGGCTGCTCGCGAAACCCTCGCGAAGATGTGACGGCCCTGCCCCGCCTTCGCCTTATTGGGACGGCACCTTCCCGGCCTATACTCCTCGCGGAACCAGAAAGACCGCACGACCCCGGCCCGGTGCCCTTTTTATGCACCGGATATCGATGCAGACGACCCGGAAGGAATCCCGCCATGATCATTCGCCAGCGCCCCCGCCATCCCATCCCGTCCAGCGAAATCACGCCGCAAAGCGTGTTCGAAGACCGCCGCAGGGTGCTCAAGACGCTTGGCTTCGGCGGCCTTGCGGCGACCATGCCCATGTGGTTTCCGGACCGGGCCGCCGCCTGGCGCCCGGCCGAGGGCAAGGCGCTGTCCGGCACGCCCCATCCGAAATACAACGCCCAAGTCCTGGGCCAGGAACCCGCGTCGTTCGAAGCCGTCAGCACCTATAACAATTTCTATGAATTCGGCACCGGCAAGGGCGACCCGGCGGACAACGCCGGCAACTTCAAGACCACGCCCTGGACCATCAAGGTCGAGGGGGCCGTGGAAAAGCCCGGCACCTACGACATCGACGACCTGATCAAGGCCGAGGACATCGAGGATCGGGTCTATCGCTTCCGCTGCGTCGAAGCCTGGTCCATGGTCGTGCCCTGGTTGGGCGTGCCGCTGGCCAAGGTGATCCAGCGTCTGAACCCCACGTCGAAAGCCAAGTACGTCTATTTCGAAACCGTGTTCGCCCCGGACCAGATGCCGGGCCAGCGCCGCCCGATCCTGGAATGGCCCTACAAGGAAGGCCTGCGCATGGACGAAGCCATGAACCCGCTGACCCTGTTGGCGGTCGGCGTGCACGGCCGGGTCATGCCCAACCAGAACGGCGCCCCCATCCGCCTGATCGTGCCGTGGAAATACGGCTTCAAATCCATCAAGTCGATCGTCCTCATGCGCTTCGTCGAGAAAGAGCCGCCGACGTCCTGGTCCACCGCCAACGGCCGCGAGTACGGCTTCTATTCCAACGTGAACCCCACCGTCAGCCATCCGCGCTGGAGCCAGGCTACGGAAAAGAAGATCGGCGTGAACAACGTCTTCGGCCTGCCGATCCGCCAGCCGACCCTGATGTTCAACGGCTATGAGGACGAGGTCGCAAGCCTCTACGCGGGGATGGACCTCAAGAAATTCTTCTAGGCCTGGGCGAGAGCCGCCCGCCGGTGCCCAATCGGCGCCGGCTGCGCTAGGATGGCGTCATGAACAAGGAAACCCGCTTCACCTGGGTCATCAAGCCCCTGGTTCACATGGCCGCGCTGGCGCCGGTCGCTTGGCTGATGTGGCTCGGCCTGGGCGGCCAGTTCGGGCCCAACCCGGCGGAATTCATCAACCGCTACACGGGTGACTGGGCCATCCGCCTTCTGCTGATTGCCCTTGCCGTGACGCCGGTCCGCGGGATCACGGGCTTGGTCGTGGTCATGCGGTTTCGCCGCATGCTGGGGCTTTACGCCTTTTTCTATGCGCTACTGCATGTCTCAAGTTATGTGGCGCTCGACCAGTATTTCGCCTGGGCCGCCATCTGGCAGGACATCCTGAAGCGCAATTACATCACCGTCGGCATGCTGGGGCTGGTGATCTTGACCGCCCTTGCCGTCACCTCGCCCAAGGCCATGGTCAAGAAACTGGGCGGACGCAACTGGCAGCGCCTGCACAAGCTGGTTTACCTCGCCGCCATCGCCGCGCCGGTCCACTTCTTCATGATGCGCAAGGGATTTCAGATCGAACCCCTGGTCTACGGCGGGATCGCGGGCCTGCTGCTCGCCTATCGGGCCGCCGTCTGGGTAAAGGCCAAGGCGCGAATCCGGGCCGCCCGGGCGGATGTTCAGGCCGCCTGACCGCCGCCCGTCATTTGTTCCGGAGTCACTTGTTCAGGCTCTGGTGGATCAACTCGATCCACATGGCCTGGGAAATGAACGGCCATTCCCATTTCCGCCACTGTTCGGGAAAGCCCTGGGCCTGGATGGCCTTCAGGTCCTTGCCCGCCATGACGGCGTTCTGCACATGCATGGTCGTCGACGTCAGCATGTCCAGATAGGCCTTGAGGTCGGCCATGGTCGCCAGCGGCCCGTGGCCCGGGATGATTTTGGCGTCGGCGGGGAACCGCTTGATCACGTCGTCGATGTTGCGCGCCAGGGCAAGCGCGTTCCCGCCGTGGGCCACATCGACGAAGGGGAACATGCCGTTGAAGAACAGGTCGCCCAGATGCAGGACGTTGGCGGTCTTGAAATAGACCACCGTGTCGCCGTCCGTATGGCCGCCCGGCAGGTGGAAAAGCTGGATCTCCTCGCCGTTGAAATGGACCGTCAGGCGGTCGTTGTAGGTGACGTTGGGCAGGGCCTCGGGCGGCGATGCGGGGATCGACATCTTCAACGCCTTGAATTCCTGGTCGACGGCCATGTGCTTGCGCACGTTGTCGTGGGCGATGATGACCGCATCGGCGAAACGCGTGTTGCCGCCCGTATGGTCGAAATGCCAATGGGTGTTGAGCACGAACCGGGGGCCTCCGCTACCGAACGGTTTGAGCGCCGCCGCCAGCTTCTCCGAAAACGCTTCCAGTTTGTCGTCGACGATCAGCAGGCCGTCCGGCCCCGGCAGGACGGCGACGTTGCCGCCGGAAAATCCGCCGACGCCCGTCAGCATGGTGATCTTGCCGGCGACGGGCTGGGCGCCGATTGTGATTTCCGGGGCCTTTGCCTGCGCGACATCGATATTGTGGCTGTGCCCCGCCCCGGCCGCGGCGGGCCCGGCGACGAACGCCAGCCCGATGACCAGCAGGCAGGCGCGCGAAAGGATGCCGTGCCTCATCACCATTCTCCCCATAGTAAATTAGAGTTTCCTGGATGGTGCCGGGGCGCGCGCGAATAGGCAACCCCACGTGCCGTGGGGTTAAAAAAGACCCTGCGGGCTGAGGTCGCGAGGCCCGAATGCTGGGAAAATTTTTCCTGGTTAAGCAGAATTTTCCTGCTCGGGCGGCAATTGATTCCGTCCGGCCGGTTGCGGCGGCATGCGGAAATACGGAAGGTCTAGTCGTCCTTTGGGTTGTCTCTGGCCGTCGCCGGGGCATCGGCCAGGGCGTCGCGGGCCTCCATGGCGGCCAGCAGAACCGATCCGGCGCTGCCCGTCCCGGTGGTGTCGGCGATGTCGCGGGCCAAGTCCGGCGCGTCACCGAGGACGCCGGGCTTGTCATTCTCCAATTCGGCGCTGGCCTGCATGCGGCGTTGGATTTCCTGGGCGATCAGGTCCTCGATGGTGGCCCGCTGTTCGGCCGGCATTTTCTCCAGATCTTCTTCCGTGAGGCCCATGCGGTTGAGGATTTTCTCCCGCAGTTCTTCCTTCTTCTGCTCTTCGACCTTCTCGGCGTAGGCGGCGAAGCCATGCTCGCGGATGAAGTCCAGATCGGTCTGGGGGGCGGCCGGTTCGTCGGTATCCTTGGACTCGACCGAGGCGGCCATCATCTCGGCGAACGAGCCGGCCCCGGCGTCGGCTGCTACCGGCTTGTTGGCGGTTTGCTGGGTGAAGATGGCGGCGATGGTGTCGATTTTCATGTGTGTCCTCCTATGCCGTCGCGCAACCGCGCGGATGGCCCCCACGGAGCCCGAAGCAAGGGGCGTGCCAAAAGATGAAGAAACGGTAAAAATGCTGTCCGGCGAGAGGGGCTGACGGATCGGGCGACACTCAGTGCGCTTCGTCCCAGTTGGCGCCTGTGCCGATATCGACGTCGAGCGGCACGCTGAGATGCGCCGCGCCGGACATGGTCTTGCGCACCACGTCGCGGGTCGCCGCGATCTCCGCGTCCGGAACCTCGAAGATCAACTCGTCATGGACCTGCAGCAGCATGCGCGCCCCCAGCCCCGCGTCGGCCAGGGCGTCCGGCAGGCGGATCATGGCGCGCTTGATGATGTCGGCCGCCCCGCCCTGGATCGGCGCGTTGATGGCGGCCCGTTCGGCGAATCCCCGCATGTTGGGATTGCGGTCGTTGATGCCTTTGACATGGCATTTGCGCCCGAAGGTGGTTTCCACGAAGCCCTGTTTCTTGGCCTGCTCCTTGGTCCGCTCCATATAGGCCTTGATGCCCGGGTATTGTTCGAAATAGGCGTCGATGTACTCACCCGCCTCGCCGCGGGAAATGCCCAGTTGGCGCGCCAGGCCGAAGGCGGAAATGCCGTAGATGATGCCGAAGTTGATGGCTTTGGCGCGACGCCGGACCATGGGGTCCATGCCTTCGACCGGAATCCCGAACACCTGGGATGCCGTCAGGGCGTGAATGTCGATGCCCGCGTGGAACGCCTGCTTCAGGCTGTCGATGTCGGCGACATGGGCCAGCAGACGCAATTCAATTTGGGAGTAATCGGCGGACATCAGGGTGAAGCCCTTGTCGGCGACGAAGGCGGTGCGGATCTTGCGGCCTTCCTCGGACCGGATCGGGATGTTCTGCAGGTTGGGGTCCGACGATGACAGCCGTCCGGTCGCCGCCACGGCCTGGGCGTAATTGGTGTGGACGCGCCCGGTCTTAGGGTTAATCTCGCCGACCAGGGTGTCCGTATAGGTGCTTTTCAGCTTCGCCAGTTGACGCCAGTCCAACACCTTCTGCGGCAGCTCATGGCCCTGGGCCGCCAGGTCGTCAAGCACCTCCGCACCCGTGCCGTAGGCGCCGGTCTTGGTTTTCTTGCCGCCGTCCAGGCCCATTTCGTCGAACAGGATTTCGCCCAACTGTTTGGGTGACGCGATATTGAATTCGTGGCCCGCGAGCTTGTGGATTTCGCCTTCCAGGTCGTCCATGCGGGCGGCGAAATCGGCGCTCAGACCTTTCAGGACACCGGCATCGACCTTGATGCCGCGGCGTTCCATGTCGCGCAGCACGGGGATCAGCGGGCGTTCCAGGGTCTCGTAAACCGTGACCATGTGCTCGGCCACCAGGCGCGGCTTGAACAGGTTGTGCAGGCGCAGCGTGATGTCCGCGTCCTCGGCGGCGTAATCCAGCGCCTTGTCCAGCGGCACCCGGTCGAACGACACCTGGGCCTTGCCCGTGCCGGCGACGTCCTTAAACTTGATGGTGTCGTAATCGAGAAAATCGCGGGCCAGGTCGTCCATGCCGTGGCCGTGCAGGCCGCCGTCGAGCACATAGGACAGCAGCATGGTGTCGTCGACGGGGAACACTTCGACGCCGTAGCGGCCGAGCACCTGGATGTCGTACTTGATGTTCTGGCCGATCTTGAGGATCGACGGATCCTCCAACATGGGCTTCAACGCCGCGAGCGCGTCCTTCAGGGGAATCTGTTCCGGCGCGCTGTCGCTGCTGCCGCCGTCCCCGTCGCCCAGGTCCAATTGGCCCTGGGGCACGGACGACACATGGGCCAGCGGGATATAGCAGGCGCGGCCCGCCTCGGTCGCCAGCGACACGCCGACCAGGCCCGCACCCATGGCGTCGAGCGCGTCCGTTTCCGTATCCACGGCGATGGCGCCGGTGTCGTAGGCGGCCTTGATCCAGGGCTGCAACTGATCAAGCGACTGGACCAGCTCGTACTGCGGGGCGAGGGCGGCCGGCGACACCGTTGCCGCACCGTTGCCGCCATTAGCGGCCATGCCGAGGCGGCTTTCCACCGTCGTCGCCAGGGACTTGAAGCCGAGATCGCGCAGGAAGGTCAGCAGGGTTTCCGCGTCGGGCGCCTTCTTGCGCATGTCGTCGATGGTGCGCGTCACGGGCACGTCGTCCCTGAGCGTCACCAGATCGCGGGAAATGCGCGCCATGTCGGCTTGTTCCAGCAGGGATTCGCGGCGCTTGGGCTGTTTGATCTCGGCCGCGCGGGCCAGCAGGGTGTCGAGGTCGCCGTATTCGCCGATCAACTGCGCCGCCGTCTTCACGCCGATGCCGGCGATACCCGGCACGTTGTCCGACGAATCACCGGCCAGGGCCTGCACGTCGATCACCTTGTCCGGGCCGACGCCGAATTTTTCCATGACCTGGTCGGGGCCGATCTCGCGGTTCTTCATGGCGTCGAACAGGACCACGCTGTCATCGACCAGCTGCATCAGGTCCTTGTCCGAGGACACGATGGTCACCTCTGCCCCCCGTTCGCGCGCCTGGCGGGCATAGGTCGCGATGATGTCGTCGGCCTCGAAACCGTCCATGTCGATGGCCGGCACGTTGAGCGCCTCGGTCGCCTTGCGCACCAGTTCGAACTGCGGGATCAGGTCGTCGGGCGCCGGCGGGCGGTGGGCCTTGTATTCCGGGTAGATGTCGTTGCGGAAGGTCTTGCGCGCGCGGTCGAAAATGACGGCGACGAAATCGGCCTCCGTGTCCTCGACTAGCTTCATCAACATCTTGGTGAATCCGAACACCGCATTGGTCGGCGTGCCGTCCGGCGCCGTCATCGGCGGCAGCGCGTGATAGGCGCGGAAGATGAAGCCCGAGCCGTCGACCAGAAAGACATGTTCGCGTTGATCGGTCATGAGGGTCCGTTTTGGTGGGTGAGGATGCCGGCTGGGCGGGTCATGGCGGCGCGCCCCTTGTTATAGCCCGGCGGAGGGGCGAGCATGAAGGGTTTATCTATGACTTTTGGCCGCTCGCAATCGTTTTAGTGCTGGTGTTAAACTTGCGCTGTCGCGGGCCGGAGAGCATCCCGCTGGCCAATAATTAAGACCGCGACACGCGGATTGGGTGAGTAACCGGGGGGTTCCGTCGCCAATGTTCGACATCGGTCCCTTGCTGCTCGCGGCGTTGTCGGGTGCCGTGGCGGCTGCCGTCCTGATGGTCTGGTTTGCGCGGCGCGGCCGCGCCGCCGGAGACGCCGGTGATGCGCCGACGACGGAAGACATCGATCACCTGAAGGCCGACCTGCGGTTCCAGGCCGCCGAGCTGCGCCGCACCCAGGCCTTGCTGCAGGCGATTGCCGTGAATTCGCCAACCAAGATCCACATCAAGGATGTGGAGGGCCGCTACATCCTGATCAACAATCACGCGGCCCGGCTGTTCGGCAATCCCGACGACCCCATCGGCAAGACGACCCATGATCTGTTTCCCAAGGCCGTCGCCGACGCCTTCGTCGCTCACGACAGGGCCGTTATCGAAAGCGGCCGGGCGATCGAGGAGGAAGAGGTTTTCGAGACTGCGGACGGACCCGTCACCTATCTGACGATCAAATTTCCGATCTACGATCTGGACGGCGTCGCCGGCGTCGGCGCCATCGGCACCGATATCACGCGGCGCAAGCAGGCCGAGGAGGCGCTGCTGGAGCGAGAGGAACAGTTTCGCGACTTTTCCCAGGCGGCATCCGACTGGTTGTTCGAACTCGACGAACATCACCGCTACAAACAGGTCTACGCGCGGGGCGACAGCGTGCCCGGGTACGATCCGGAATTGATGATCGGGAAGACACGTTGGGAATTCGCCGGCGGCGACCCGGAAACGGATGACGTCTGGCGCCGTCACAAGGCAACTCTGGACGCGCACAAACCGTTCCAGAATTTCGAATACGAATATATCGATGCGGAAGGGCGGTCCCATTTCTGGAGTGTCAGCGGCGTGCCCGTTTTCAGTGGTCGGGGCGAGTACCGGGGATACAGGGGAACCGCGCAGATCATCACCGAACGGAAGCTGGCGCAACGAAAGCTGGCGGAAAGCGAGAACCGTCTGCGCCAGGCGGTGGAAAGCCTGAGCGAGGGCTTCACCCTGTACGATTCCGACGACCGTCTGGTGATCGCCAACGAACGGGCGATACGCATCAACCCAGCCATGCGCGATGTCCTGGCCGAAGGCGGAACCTATGAGGACGTGCTGCGCGCCAACGTAAGGCGCGGCCACATCCCGGATGCCATCGGCCGCGAGGAGGAGTTCATCAAATGGCGGGTCGCGCGCCACAAGAATACCGAAGGCGGAGAGATCGTGCGCCGGTTCGCCGACGGCCGCTATTACGTGCTCAACGAAACCAAAACGCCCGAAGGCGGCGTCGCGCTCACGTTCTTCGACATCACGGATCTGAAGCTTGCGGAACAGCAGCTGCGCGAGGCCAAGGAACAGGCCGAACTGGCCAACCGGGCGAAGACCGAGTTCCTCGCCAACATGAGCCACGAACTGCGCACGCCGCTGAATTCCGTGATCGGGTTTTCCGATGCGCTTCTGGCCGGGGTCCATGGCGAGCTCGCCAATCCGTCGGCGCGGGAATACATCGGCGACATCAAACGCTCGGGCGAGCACTTGCTACAGCTGATCAGCGACATCCTGGACGTGTCGAAGGTCGAAGCGGGGATCGTCCAGGTGTCGCCGGAAGACATCGACATCGGCCACGAAGTCGATGTCTGCATGTCCATGGTCGCGGAGCGCGCCGCCCGTGGCGGCGTTACCCTCGAGGCTGCGGTGCCGAACAATCTGCCGTCTGCGTCGGCCGACCCCAGGCACTTCAAGCAGATCCTTTTGAACCTGTTGTCCAACGCCGTGAAATTCACGCGCGCCGAGGGCCGGGTATCGGTTTCGGCGGCCTACGAAGAGGGCCGGGGACTGGTGGTCTCCGTGACCGATACGGGCATCGGCATCGCGGCGGAAGACCTGGATCAGGTGTTCGAGCCCTTTGTCCAGCTTGGCGCGGGCTCGCACCGGGCGAGCGAGGGCACGGGGCTCGGGCTCAGCCTGGCGCGGGCGCTGGCGCGCCTGAACGGCGGCGATCTCGTTATTGAAAGCGAACGCGGGCAAGGCACGACCGCGCGGTTCTGGTGCCCGATCGTCTATCCGGCGGCCAAGCCCCGGCGGCGGATGATGGCGATCGAATGAGGGCGGCCGGGGCGATGCAGTGGCCTAGTGGCCGTGGCTGGCGGCCGGTGCGTCAGGGTTGAGAAGATAGCGCTTCGAGCAATAGGGGCAGACGATCTCCGCCTCTTCGTCGAACTTCAGGAACACCTTGGGGTGGCCCAGCGCACCGCCGCCTCCGTCGCAGGCGACGATCGGCGTGTCCACGTAGATGGGTTCTTCCGGGTCCATGTCGTATCCCTTGATCCGCTGTTCCTGTCCGCCCGGGTCAGGCCATGACCGTTGACCCCGAGCTTGAGCGGATGATACCGATTGCGGCCCGACAATCAATATGCAGCGGCATCATTCCGGCGCCGCCGGTCCGCCCGGCCCGGCGTGCCGGCGCCCCCCCGAGGAGCCAATGACGGTCCGAACCTCCGATACCGCCCGGAACCAGCCCGAATTCGCGGTGGAAATCAGCCATTTACGCAAGGTCTACGGCCGTGGTGGCAATGTGCCCGGGGATATGGGCCAGACCGTGGCGGCGCTCAAGGATCTTTCGCTCAATGTGCCCCGGGGCTCGTTCTTCGCCCTGCTGGGCCCCAACGGGGCGGGCAAATCGACGCTCATCAACATTCTGTCGGGTCTGGTCATCAAAACCTCGGGCGAGGCCCGGGTGTGGGGCCATGACATCGACCGCGACATGCGGGCGGCGCGTCTGGCCCTCGGCGTGGTGCCTCAGGAACTGAATCTGGACCCGTTTTTCACGCCGCGCGAGCTGCTGGAGGTTCAGGCCGGCCTGTTCGGCGTGCCGGTCAGCCGCCGCCGATCCGACGAAATTCTCGCCGCCGTGGGCCTGGCCGACAAGGCCAACGCCTATGCCCGATCATTATCCGGCGGCATGCGCCGGCGTCTGCTGGTCGCCAAGGCCATGGTCCATTCGCCGCCGGTGCTGATCCTGGATGAGCCCACGGCCGGCGTCGATGTCGAACTGCGCCGCCAGCTTTGGGTCACCATGCGCGACCTCAACGCGCGCGGCACGACGATCCTGCTGACCACCCATTACCTGGAGGAAGCCCAGGCGCTGTGCGACCGGGTCGCGATCATTAACCACGGTGAGCTGGTCGCCTGCGACGATACGTCGGCGCTGCTGGCGCGCCTAGATTCCAAGGAAATGCTGATTACCGTCGATCGCGACATCACCGGCGTGCCGGATGTCCTCGGCGCGTTCCGCACCAGCCTGCCCACTCCCCGGCAGATTTCCGTGTCCTACCCGCCGTCGCAGGCCCATTCGGGCCAGATCATCGCCGCCATGCAGGATGCAGGCTATGTCATCACCAATTTGTCGACCAAGGAAGCGGCGCTGGAAGACGTGTTTCTGCGCCTGACGTCCGGCGTCCCAACGGACGGCGACCGGCGGGCCGCCGGGCAATGATCCGGGGCATCCCACGGCGGCTCGCCGCCCTGGCGCTCTGCGGGCTGCTCGCGGCCTGCGCCGTGCCGCGAACCTATCCGGCGGGACCGGCGGCGACCACGCCCCACTTCCTGATGGACTGGTTCGTCGCCCGCGACGGCATCCGCATGACCGTGCGGTCGTGGCGGCCCAAGGGCCCGGCCAAGGCCGTCGTCGTCGCCCTCCACGGGTTCAACGATTATTCCAACTTCTTCGCTGGCCCCGGCGCCTGGCTGGCGGATCATGGGGTTGCGTCCTATGCCTATGATCAGCGGGGCTTCGGCGACGGTATCGGGATCGGCCTGTGGGCCGGGACGGATACCTATGTCCGCGACCTTGCGGATTTCACCGCGCTTGTGCGCCGGACCCATCCGGGCCTGCCCGTCTACGTGCTGGGCGACAGCATGGGCGGCGCCGTCGCTCTGGTCGCCGGATCGGGCCCGGGCGAGACGCGGCCGATGGCCGACGGCATGATCCTGGCGGCCCCCGCCGTCTGGGGGCGCGCCACCATGGCCTGGTACGAACGGGCGGCGTTGTGGGCGACAGCCCATACCATCCCGACCTTTCGCCTGACGGCCCAGGGGCTGAACATTCAGCCGTCGGACAACATCGAGATGCTGCGGGCACTCGGCCGCGACTGGCGGGTCATCAAGCGCACGCGGGTGGAAACCATCCATGGGCTGGTCGGCCTGATGGACCGGGCCCTGGCCGCCGCGCCGAAATTTGCCGAACCGGCGCTGATCCTCTACGGCGGCAAGGACGACATCATCCCGGGCCGGCCGACCCTGACCATGGTCCGCCGTCTTCCGGCGGCGGCAAAGGGCCGCCAGACCTTCGCGCTCTACGAAGGCGGCTATCACATGCTGCTGCGCGATCTCAACGCCGAGGCGGTATGGCGGGATATCCTGGCCTGGATCGAAAACGCCAAGGCCCCCCTGCCGTCCGGCGCGGACCGGCGGGCGACCCTGGCGCTTGCGAACGGCCGGCTTCCGGAAAAGCGCTAGACGCTCAGCAGGAAAGTTTCGGCCCGCAGCAGCCGGACACGCAGGTTCCCGACCCGTCGAACGACATGGTCTTGCCGCTCAGCGGGATATGCACGGGCACCTTGGCCGCCTTCATGAAGGTCAGGGTTTTCCTGCCGACGACTGTGCCACCCTCTGTCCCCGTCTCGTTGGCGTGAGAGGCGATGACCGACGCCGGCTTGATCAGGCTGTTGATCACATAGGCCGCTTCCATGGGGCCGGTGGTGTAGGTGTCGCCGATGTTCATGACCACGAGCCTCGCCTTGTACTGGTCGCCGACCACGGTCTTCTGTTCCGCCGTCACGCCCGTGTCGCCGGAAAGATAGGCGACCAGGCCGTTGGAAAAGGTCAGGACATAGCCCGTGGGCGGCCCGGCATAGGCGGTCAGCCCCGCCGCCTCCAGCATCTTGCCCAGCTCGCCGTCGACCATGGCCCCGGCGATGCCGTTGGAATGGGCGGCCGGCACGGTGGTGATGGTGACGCCGCCGACGGTGGTCGATGCGCCGAAGCGCACCAGCACGGATTTCTTGGAATCCCCGCCCAGCGCCTTCAGCTTGCCGGCGAAGAACTTGGGCATTTCCGACCCGGTGACGATCTTGGCGCCCGTGGCGATCGCAATATTGGCGGCGTTGGTGTTGGGCGTCGCCTTGGCCGAGACGTCGGGCTTGGCGCAGGTCCCGGCCCCGGGCGCGGGCAGGTGGCGATCGCCCGCGTGGTCGCCGTGCATGTGGCTGACCAGGACGGCGTCGATCTTGCCGAGGCGCGGGTCGGTGCCCCCGGCCACGGTGCGGCCCGGATCGTAGAGCAGCCGCGTGCCGTCGGGGTCTTCCAGGATCAGCGCGCGGTCGAAGCGGCAGAACTCGCCCTCGTGGCTGCCGAGCGGCGTGATCTTGACCTCGCCCGCGGCCCGGGCCGGGCTGGCGGACAGGGCGGCAATGACGGCGGCGGCGCCCAGGGCCAGAACGGCCGGGACAGGCGTGCGGAATTGAGGGCTCTGTTTCATTTGTGGTCCTCCCATGAATACGGGCCCGCAGCGCCTTCTTCGGGCGGCGGGGGCCGGTGCATGGGCAAAGTCTGCCCGCGAATTCCGGGGCGCGCAATGCTTGCCAGCGGGTCCGGGTTCGGCGTATGGTCCGCCCCGATGCGATGGCGCGCCGCGCCATAAAGGCACCCGTAGCTCAGCTGGATAGAGCGCTGCCCTCCGAACTCTTGGAGGCAAAAATCGCTAAATCCGAAAGCCGCTAAATTCCAACAACTTAAAGCCCCTGCACGCTATCCGCTCCGACGCCCCTTTTGCGCCGGATATGGCTGCGTTGGGTGTTGGAAATGGCAACGGATGGCAACGCGGCGCAGCGACAGAAAATCCTCATTATTCGTCTGCGAATAGTTCCTTGGGACTTGTCGCAAGGAACGTCCGCTTCATCGTGGCGGAACTCGGCCCAGAGGTTGAGCCGTTCATGCTCCATATCTACGCCGCCCTGGCGGAGAAAGAACGGAACCTTATTGCTGAACGGACCAAGGCCGCGCTGCAAGCCAAGCGGGCGGCGGGGGCGACCCTCGGCAATAGGACGAACCTAGCCGAAGCGCAGTCCAAGGGCCTCAGGGAGCGCCTTCGCCGCGCCGATCAGTTCGCCGCCAACGTGCTTCCGGTCATTCGGGACATTCAGGCCACGGGTGCCGTCACCTATACGGCCATAGCCGATGCCCTCAACATGCGCGGCATTGCGACGGCGCGGGGCGGGGAGTGGTATCCGAGTACAGTTAGAAAACTGATGCTCCGGACCGAAGCCTAATCCACGCAACTAGAACATTTGCCAATGTTTGCAAAAACGGCCCGCTTTATGATCTCGTATCGCAGATTTAATGGAGGAAGTTACAGTGGCGGAACGGGGATCGTTTGAATGGGTTTTTGAGGGAGTGGTCAACGGTCTATTGAGCGGTGAGCATGAAATCTCGGGGATGGATACGGCTTTGAGCCAGGCGGACGAAGCCAATGGAAATGCTGAATATGCGGAGACGTTTCTTGTCGGGCTTGAGGTGTGTCGCATTTGGTATGAGGCCAATCGATCAACTTATGGAATAGCAAGTAACCTGACCTCCGGTAATTCACGGTACGCCGCTATTAATCGGCGCTTGGTAAATCAACGAAAAGAGAACAATCGATTTGCATTATCACGCAGACAAAATTTGTTGCTGCTTGGCTATATGAGGGCGAGCGGGGCGACAGCAATATCAAAACCTTTATTGGACCCTATCGCGATGTGCATACGGGAAATAATGGGTTGGCCTTTTTACGAGCGATCCAGACCAGTGACCTTGGAGCGGACATACCGAATTCTCCATAAAAGAGGTACGGGGCTGAGGAAAAAACTCGACCCAGAATACAAAGAAAAAAACGGACATGATGAGGCGATGATTTTGGGGGAAGAATTATTCGATGAAATCCACGCAACTAGAACGGTTCTGGTTGGGTGAATTGAGAACGATGCAAATGTGTTGATATTTGACTGTCTCCACGTGCCAACCCACCCGCTGTTTTGGGCGGTCGGGGGAAACCGGCACCGTAATAGGATTGGAGACAGCAAATGGCATTGCCAATTATCAATGCATCCATAACACCATCCCAGCTATACCCAGACCGCATACGCGTAAACTATCAGTATCGGATCGGAGAACGTTTAGACCGTCGTGGGATTTGCGATTGTTTGCGAGAGCGAGGGTTCGAACGTATCAGCGACCAACTTCATTTTCGGGGGAGCTATACCTCTGAAGTATACGGATCGCAGATTTCAGCTTTCATATCGATCCCCGCCGCACGGCCCTATCTAAACGTCTACGTCGATATAAACCCACTTTCATCCCTGCACGCACAGTGGGACGAATACGGGGGAGAAGTATCGCTTGATAACCGCGACAATTGGCTTCACCCACGGTACGTGGGGGGAGACAACAGACGGATATGGGATGAAGCGAACGACCTAATACTAATAAACGAACATGTTGCTTGCGATCTGGCTGAGGGAATAGCCCGTGATCTAGGTCGGTCTACCTTTCATGTCTTCCAAGGGATATCTGTAGACCGTTTGGAGCTTACCTGCGACTTCGCCCATAGGCGTCCGGTCGCTGCGGTCAGTGACCTTCGGGCTGCTTTCCAGAGTGCCTTCGCGTCAATTAGGGCCAATGACCTTCCTGACGCCTCCCTCGTTTCGGAACGGTTGGACGGAAACGTTCAAATCCTTCATGGAGATTGGCGAGCGGGAACCTGCTTCCGTCTGTACCCGAAAACCAATCGACGTTTTCGGCTTGAGTGCGAAGTGCGCAATAGAGGTTTCCGCAATCTCCATATCCCAAGAAGCCTTGAGCGACATGACTACGATTTCGCCCAGTTGTTCTCAGTGGTTTCCGGCATGGTTGCTGAGCCATTCAACGCCATTCTAGGCACCTGTGACTTACCAGTACCCTCTCCCCGCGCTGGGATGGATTTGGCAACGGGTGTTGCCTCCAGTGTTCGAGACCAAGAGTTCGCGATGCGCGTCATTGAAGCCCTTGCGACAAACGGGCGGGTGACAAGCAGCATGGGCGGCGTCCGTATAAGGCGGCTCCATGAACGAGGATATCTTCATCGAGTAAGGAGGGGGCTTTATCGGATTGCAGACGAATGGCGTCCTGCGTTGTCGGAGCTTCAAGGAGTGACCTCACGCCCTTTGCGGCGCATCAGGCGGAGGGCGGGAGCATGAGAATGGAAACGTCTAACGCCATTCCTGGCGAACGAAAGCTCAATCTTCGCATTCCCAAGGGATGGAAACGGAACCGGAAGGGGGCCGCCAAAAAATGCGCAAGGAAGGCTCGGCCTAGAAAGGGGCCGTCCCCGTCCTTGGTGAAACTTCGCAAGCAACGAGCGAACTGGCTTAAGCAGAGAGAGTTAGAGCGAACCGACAGCGATATCCTCGCTATTCAAGGAGTCGCAAAGCTCCTTCATGTCGCCGTCGATACGGTCCGTAAAATCCCGTTCGGTGATCTTCCGTTCGCAAGGCCTGGCCGCAGGAACCTGTATGCCAAGGAAGACGTGCTGCGATACCACCGCACGAAAATCAATGAGCGACGGGACGCATCCGAGAATTCCAGGAGGCGCAGGCGCTTGTTAGACTCGGAAGCGGATAGTGTGCGGGGGCGTTCACAATGAAGGAGAACGCCATGACAACAGGACACCATTTCGGACCGTTCCTGGTCAGCCCGCAAAAACGAAACGGGAAGCTCAATGGTCAGTGGGTCGTCACCATTCCCAAGTCGATTACCGGCGATCAACGCGCCCGCAAGTTCTTCAAGAACCGGAAGCTTGCGGACGAATACGCCAAGCGGATGGAACGACGATACCGGCGCGGAGAGCTTTCCCAACCGGAACCATCGCCAAAGGTCAGGCTAACGTTTCGGCAAGCCGTGGAGGATTGGAAGACCTTGCAACGCTTGAGGGTCAGCACAAGCAAGAAGCGGGAGATATCCCTTAAAACGGATGGATACCGTCTGAGGGCCGTACTGGCATTTCTCGGGGATGATGAACTGGCAAAGATCACCGAAACCCGTCTTGTGGAGTTTCAGGATTATCGCCACCGGCAGGGCAGAACGCCCGCGACGATCAACAGCGACATGAAGACCGTTGTGCAAATCCTCAATTGGGCTAAGCGCAACGGCCATATCGGGACCGTTCCCCGTGTCGAGCGGATACCGGAAGAGCCGACGAACACCGTCATTCCGACGCCGGCAGAAGTCGTGCAGATCATCTCCAATCTTCCCGAAAGGCTCAGGCCGTTGGTCACGTTCATCGCGGAAACCGGATGCAGGTCAGGAGAGGCCTTCAACCTCACCTGGGATCGCATCTCGATTTCCGATGGATACGCCGACTTCAAACCGAAAGATGGATGGACGCCTAAGACTAAGGCATCGATCCGTCGGGTGCCTTTGTCCCGAAAACTGATCGGTATTTTGCGGCACTTGCCGAAAGATGGCGATTACGTGTTTCGGGGAAAGGTTCCCGACAGGCCGATCACGAACATCAAGAAGGCGTTCGACAAGGCCGTGAAGAAAGCGAACATCAAGCGAGATGGAAAGCCCGTCCACGTCACCCCGCATACACTTAGAAAGGCCTATGCGACGTGGCAGGCGATCAACGGCAAGGTTCCCCAGAGAGTCTTGAAATCCCTGCTCGGCCATTCGCCCACTTCCCAAGTGACTGACAGCTACTATGTCATCCCCCAGGAAGACGCGATCAAATCGGCCGTGTTCGAACTGCCATTCCAAGCCCTGGAAGGAGGAAACGAAGGCTCAGGCAATGGCAACAAGGTGGCAACGGGCTAGAAAATGGGTATGACCTCGGATCAAAGCCTTGCCTTAACAGGTTGCAAAGCGTAGGTTTCCGCCGCGCAGCACCCGTAGCTCAGCTGGATAGAGCGCTGCCCTCCGAAGGCAGAGGTCGCACGTTCGAATCGTGCCGGGTGCACCACTTTCCTTCAATGACTTACCCTGTTTTCGCCAATCGCACGTCGGGCGACTGTGCCCAATTTGTGCCAAAGGCTTCGAGCGCCGCGATTGCCTGCTCTTGGAAATCGGGCGCGAGGTGCGCGTATCGTTGAACCATCGATACGCTTTTGTGGCCCGTCAGGTGCATCACCTCGTAGAGGGATACCCCTTGCTGAACAAGCCGTGAGGCGAACGTATGCCTCAGGTCGTGAAAGCGGACATCGTCCAATCCCACCTTGGCGCGGGCATAGTCAAACGCGGTTTTGACGTCCCGTATGGCTTTGCCGCCGTAGGTGAAGACCGGACCCGCTTCCTTGGGCTCCAGGCCTTGCAGGATTGCCTTTGCCCGCGCCGTGAGGCGGATGGAGCGGTTTTCGCCGTTCTTGGTTTTGACGAACGTAATACGCCCGCGCGCCAGATCGACGTTGCTCCAATCCAGTTCCAGAAGTTCCGAACGTCTGCCGCCCGTATCGACCGCGAATGCGATCAGGGGTTTCAGGTGTTTCGCCGCCGCGTTGATCAGGCGCTGTTCCTCGTCGAGGGTCAGCCAACGGCACCGGCCCGGTTCCTTCCGTATCCTCGGAAAGGGCGGCACGAAGGCCAATCGGTCTTCGCGGCGTTCCTTGTTGAGGATGGCCCGGATGGTCGACAATTCCTTTTGGACCGTTTCTCCCTTTCTGGTTTCAAGGCGTTCCTCCGCGAAGCGTTGCAGAAGGGCCGCCGTGATCTGGCTCACATTGATCTTGCCGAACCGGTCCAACAGGAATTGAAGCCGGTACTTCAGGCTTTCTTCGTATGACTTGGCGTTCTGCCGCTTTCGTTCGTTCGCGTAGCGGAGCAGGGCTTCCTGAAACGGAAAATCGGGGATGATTCCGAAATGGTGTTCCATGAAGCTTTCTTGCTGCCACTTCCCCGCCAAAGTCTGGGCTAGGTTCTTATCGTCAGTCCCAGTGCTCTTGCGGTGGCGTTGACCGTTCTGGTCGTTCCAGGTTGCCCACCAGTGCGGTGAGCCTTTGCGTTTGAAGATACGCATGTTTGCCTTTTCCTCTCGTTCGAGGTCCGGGCGCTGTCGCACCGCTTATTGTCGTCGGCAAAGGCGACGATGTCCACGATGTCCCAGCGCCTGCACCGGGGGCCTATGTCCACGTAAGGGATACCCAGGCCGGAGAACGTGTCGGCGGAGATGCCAAGCCATGCGGCGGCCTCGTCGCGGCTCAAATACCGCCTGAGCGGGATGTCGCCCTTTACGTTAAGGGCCGGGTCCTGGTTGGCGTCCGTCGTCATGGCCGAAAGGCGGTTCCCGAGTTCCGTTACATCACGCCTTAAGGCTCGACCCCCGGAACGCGGAAAACGACGTTGCGTTACGTTACGTAGGGAGCCCGCCCCTTAAGGCGCGTCACGGCGGAGAGAATCGCAAATTTGGGTGCGTATTTCTGTGGTCCCTTAAGCTTAAGGGACAGCCCCCGCCTTGAGCGGTCCGAAAACCACCCGAATCGGGCCCGCCGGGCCTTAAGCTTAAGGCTGCAATCCGGCGTAACGGCAATGGCCGACCAATCGCTCCCACGTCCTGTTACGTGACGTTGCCTTAAGCTTAAGGGGGCATGGGGCAGGTGCGGTCGAGTGCAGACCGGAAGCGGTGGAGCGTTACGTTACGTTATGTAAGAGGCCTACGTAACGTGACGTAGGGATTTGGGAATTTGTGGAGTGGTCGAATGATGCATTGGTTCTAATTGGCTTGACGATAATGATGATGGAAATCGCTGTTGCAGTACCTAATGCCATGATGATGGGCACCATGATCAGCATGATCGTCGGTATCATGATGTGTGGGCTTTGAGCGCGCTGTGGCTTTATGCCGCAGTGATAATTTTTAAGGTTGGTGTTGGGACGTGGCTGTGGATGGCAACATGGTGTTTGTAACCGGTTGCAATCTCAAATTAGTAACCGGTTACAAGATTGACATTTGTAACCGGTTACTATATATCGATTGCAGTCGAATGCGCTGTAGGGCGAAAGCAATGGAACAGGCATATCTAAAATCACAAGATGACAAATCGCCGAAGGCTCCTAAGCGATCCCGAATGCATGCGCATCGTGAAAAATTGAAACAAGCTGGCTTGAAGCGGGTTGAACTATTCGTTCCTGAAGAGAAGGTTGATCAGCTTAAGGCATACGCAGCCAATTTACGGCGCGGTGACGATAGTGAACGGCTGCGTGACCTTCGTAAGCTGATCAAGCAAGCTTACAGCAAGTTCCACGCGCGTTATCTCGACAATATTTTTGTCGATCCAGAGAGAGCTAATTTTAGCGATGCGGCAATCATCGCCGCTGCCCTGATGAACCGCGCTGGATCAAATAACAGCAAGGCCTATGTGCTCGGCCAACAGCTTCGCAAGCTTTCCCGGTAATGCCACTTACCGGCATACAGTTTGAAGTCGCAAAGGTGCTCCGTCGGTTTCGCTCGGCCGATCACTACATCGGCGGGGGTGCGGCCTTGAATCGGGACAAGCCACGAATATCAGATGATTTTGACATATTTGGAGACCGAGACGCATTGCCGGCCGTGGTCGAGCAGGAGATCAATGCTTTAAAAGAAGCTGGCTATACGGTCGAGGAAGACAGAGACGTTCGCGACAACTACATGGTCGAGGTTATCGTCAGGACCGGGAGCGACGAAACAAGAGTCCAATGGATGACGGACCCGGACACTCAGTATCGGTTTTTCCCCGCCCAACCGGACGAATTACTGGGTTTCCGTCTTCACGATGTAGACAACGCTATTAACAAGGTGCGGGCGGCTTCGAGCCGGACCACTGCGGTTCGAGATATTGTCGACATCGCTAGTATAGTGAACCATATCGGCCCCCTTGGGCCGCTAGTCTGGGCCACGACCGCAAAACCGCTTGAGAACCGGGCTCCATTGCAGATCATCCGCGATATGCGCGGTATAGCGGCTGGATACACATCTGAAGATTATCGAACGGTTAGAGTAGACGGCGACCCAGTCGAAAAAGACGTCATCGTTGCTGCTGTCAACGAGGCATTGGATCGCGCCGCCGACTATGTCGAAGACGCTCCTCTCAACCATCCAGGCCATTTGTTCGTCGATGGTGATGACCGCCCGATTGAGGCTGCCGAAGAGCAGCTAGGCCAAGTGCGAATATTGAAGATCATCAATTTTGCTGCCGTGCCGAAAATGGTGGATTAAGCATCGCCACGGTCAACGTCTGAAACGAAATTCATTGCTGAGCGAGTGGACACAAGTGCTTCCGACCGGTGCGGTCAAAGGTTGGGAAGGCCCCCCTTTGCGTCAAGGGTCGGGTGTTGGCTGGCGTCAGTCAGGATGGCTAAAATGCGGTTCCGAATTCCGTTACGTAACGTAAGGAGCCTGCGTTACGTAATGTATGACACCATTCCGAAATCGGCTGGGTACCTGATGCAAGGTCGTGCGGAGCGCAAATACCCAAAAGTTTCTCTATTGACCAAAAGGCTCGAACTTCGGGGCGTTAGAGAAGCAGAAGGGGCGGTTTTTCAAGCTGCTTGTGATCCATACTAGGTAGATTAGAAGGCGGCTTGCAAAGCAGACCCACGCTCGAAATTGGTTGCTTCACGAGCGTTCATTGCGGATACAGCATGTCAAAAGGTTGTGACTTTCTAGTATTCAGCCCGGCATTTTTCCGAGATTGACTTCAAGTTCGCTTGCCTCAGAGACGCCGATTCGCACAAGTGCAGCGAGAAGGAAGTCTAGGTCACGCCGATGCGGTGTGCCTGCTATGAACATAGCAGATTCTTGTTGGCGGATAGCGCTGACCAGAGCGCAAAAACGGCGCCCAGCGCCATGATCAATCCAAAATTCCGTATTTTCGGGCATGTGCCCGAGCCACGCCTTTGCTCCTGCTAGCAAAAGGGACAGATGTTCTCTCCGCGGTGAAACTTCAAAAAGGTCAAGCGTCAATATCGCAACGAAAGGACACGGAGCAGTCAAGATGAGCGCTTCGATTACAGGTAGAAACGGGCCAAGTTGGTCGATACCCATCTCAAGTAAGTATGATTTTGGCGGCAGAGTGCTAAAGCTCTGGTAGTTGTTGAAGAAGAAAACTGCCACAGCAGGACCCGTGTGCATTTCAACCGATGTTGAATGACTTGCAGTCAACCTTTGCCATTTCCGACTCTCGCAAAGCCGACGGGCAAGGGTTGAGCGGATGCGTACTGCTTCCGATGTGGCAATGATGTTGCCCTCGAAATAGATCTCATCGACAGTTCGCAGGAAAATCACGACAACATCACAGAATGCATCGTCCGGCAGCGAGGCAATGGGTGAAAGCGCGAGCTCGTCCACGTCTGTAGAGGATGCTCCCGGTAAACATTTTGCCAAGAGGTCGAAATAGGCAAAATTCCATTCCGATGGCTGGCGGTCCACCTCTACATCAGCACCCAATTCAGCACCATTGGCCGTTTTCGTCCATTGACTGTAGGCTCGGACAAGATCGCGTAACCATGGCCTCTTTGAGACATCCGCCAATCCAGCACAAGCGTTGAGCCAGAGCGCTGCCGCCTGGTGATCGGTGTACTCCTCTTCTTGACTCGGCTTGTCGGAGGGTTGGTCAATTTCCGCCCCTCCTCCAGGAAGTCGAAGGCTAGGCCGGGGGCGCGGTTTCGTATCCACGAATATCGGCCAAGTGGGCTCAGGCTCACTTCCGGCAAGCCATGCCATTTCAGAATCGACCGTTGACTTCGCAAGTATGCGGGCACGTTCAGAAAGTTTTTCTGCTTCGTCTTCATCGGTGTCCCAGCGGCGGCGCGGGCGAACACAGGCAGAAAAGGCGCAACGAAGCACCGCACGCGGCAGCCGTTCATCCAAATTTGCCAAAGCCGCCGCCGCAGCAACAAAGCCGTGAGCCACTCCTGGATTCTCACCGGCTGCAATCTCCATAATGGAGCGCAGTTCATCGGGGCCAGATTGTTCCCGGAGCATGAAAATCAACCCCGCAAAAGCAATGGCAACTGTGTTGTAACGCAGACCCTCACGAAGGCGATGGACCGGGTCCTTCTCGGACTTGAGGGCACGAGTGAAGATATCCCGCGCCCAATCACGATGCTTGGCGCGCAAGTCAGCGTCACCATCCCGCATCGCAATCATCGCAGAACTGATTACGGCTTCTTCGCGAATCCACTCACCATCAGGATCATCAGTTTTCCGTGTGGCATCTGAACCTTGCGCCCATTTAACCACTTCGACTGCAAATTGCGCTGACGATCGGGAGGGATCATCAACTGCATTGCCTATAACGATTGGCGTGTTTACATCTGAGATTACGCCTAGAGATGCATCCTGCAAGAAAGCGAGATGTTTTGCCTCCTCCGGAGGTGAGATGTATCGCCAGCCCTCTGCCTTAGTCCCATCAGGCATCACTCGCTCCTCTTTGACATAGTTCTCAGGATCAACGCGATTTAGCGCGTGGAGCACCATAAATTCCGGATCAGCGAAATCAGCGTCCTTACCGGGAGGGTGGAGACGTGCTGCAGCGTTACGAAGCAAATCCGTCAAGATATCGCGTTGGGAGAAGGGCTCGAAGAGAGCGTAATTGCTTAGAGCATACTCTAGCTGCGTCCTGCGAGATGGCCGCTGCCTCAGATCTTCAAGGTTCTTCGCTCCGAGAGAGTCTTGGTTCAAGTTGAATAAATCGGCACCGCCGAAACCTTCCTGCGCAGCGCGCAACCGATCCATACTCAAAAGTTCTGGGCATCCCAAAAATGGAATGGCCGATTCACGCGACGCGGGCCAATGAGAAAGGATCAAATCAACAGCAACCAGCAAGTAGGCGGCGGGAACGCCGGTAGGGCCAATTACATCAGAAAGAACCACACTGAACTCTTCACCTGCTTCTATCCTGCGATGCGCCCAAAGCTCGAGCGCCATTAATGCGCACGTCACGGCATAATTCCCCACACCTTCCCGCGACCATCTATATGTTTCCGCCCACGGGAAAACCCGTTCTTGGCTTGGAAATACGATGGTTAAGGCGTTAGCCCCATGCGGTCGTCCCCCGCTGCGGAATGACACTGCGTGATCAACAAGCCTGCGGATAAGATCCAGGCCGTGTTGAGGCGCGTGAGTTAAAAGCTGAAGAAATGGGCCTTTGGACGGCGATAGCGGTAAGAATTCGTGGTCAAAAAAATCAAACGCCTCATGGTCGCGCTTGCCCCAAAAGTCATCGGAATGCGGCGAACTGATGAGCGCGCGGGCTGTCAATTCTGCAAGTTCAGTAGGCGCGGCCTGTGCAAGCGTTCCGCAGGACATAACAACGTTTTGACAGTCTCGATAATTGCGAGATCGTGTCGCAAGCGTCTTCAAATAGCTTGCAGCGAGGTCCGGTTTCCGATGACAGAGCGAAAGGAAGCCGATTCGAAGTTCAGATTTCAGGGTTCCGATCTTTTCCGGAGCTAGCCCGCCACCAAAGGGGGTGCGATTTTCACGAATGTCCGCACTATCGGCATCCTCGATCTCCATCAGCCACCGGTAGAACCACGAGACTATGACAGGAGTAAAAGAGTCGTATCCAAGGGTCGCGGCAACAAACGTTGTATAAAGCCGGACAACTTCGGGAATAGCTGCTGGAGGAAGGTCTTCACCCAAACCGGCCAACCACCTTACGAGACGGTAATATGATGGGGCACTCGGAACCTTAAGATTGGCAGGTATAAGGGCCGGGTCGATCCCAGCCGCAGTATAAAGTGTTGAAGCTGGCTCAACTTCAACGGCCAATACAGTACGGATGAGTTCGCGTAGCAACTCAGCCTCTTGAGTTAGCAAAACATCCGATTCGCGATCTAGAAGTTCGACGCCCATTTCGGACCGGACAAGTGCCAACAGCGCGACGCGGCGCCATGAGCCGTGAACACCATCTCCACTTAACTGCTTTAGCAACGGAGCCCAGTTTGAGTGATCTCGTTCTAAGGTCTGGCGTGCTACAAGCTCGACGCTCCGACCTAAAACTGCTGTGGCGGGACCATCAAGTGGAAGACGGACGAGCATCTGAGCATCACTCGAGAGCAACCCGGAAATCGCCCATTCACGTAGGACGTCATGTTGAAATGTGACGCGATCAGGGGTCAGTTCACGAAGCGTTTCGCTGCGAATAAGGGCTTCAACTGCATCTGGCGGAAGTTTCGAAACATCGAAAGAAGTGTCACCTTCAAGGGCCTTCCCAGCCAACTCTTTCAGTACTCTGAAGCGTTCCCGATGCTTGCCATCGGCTTCTTTCTTTCCGTCGGCGGTCCGCCACCATTGCTCCGCCATATCAGTTTCAGTTCTTGGCACAGGTTCGCTCACCGAGCGTTCGACTAAGCGGCTAAGGCGGAACAAGTTTCGGACCATACCCTCAGCGGGATGGCCTTTTGCCAGGAGGGCTGCGAGGGTTGAGTCAGCGTGGCGCAGTTCATTGACTTCGGTTTCGCTAAGTTCTCGGACCAGAATTGGCGCAGCCTGACCGAGTTGATCAAGCGCCTCCTTGGGCAGCCAATTTGGTTCGTCAACACCGAAGCGTGTTCGCACGGTAGCAATAACCGCTATGTTGGGAACGTTGACGGCTTCACGGACAAGATCGCGAACGGTAATACGCCGCTCTTCCTCGAATTGGTCGAGATTATCGATGAAGAGCGTAACGCCACCGTCGACCGCAAGGTCCGTCAGGAGTTCTCGTGCTGTTCCCTGAAACCCTAGACTTCCCCGCATTGCGGTCCATCCCTGAGGAATGGTGCGGTCAGGCGTAAGCACGAAGACCGTTCCTTCAGTAGCCGCCAGCTCAGCGAAGTGCTTCATCAACCCTGACTTGCCTACGCCCGCATCACCTCGAATTTCAACGTAATGCTTATCGCCATCCAAGGACGCTCGAACCTCCGAAATAATTTCATGGCGGGTCAGCAATACGTCGCCAACTCGGTCTTGGATGTCATCCAGAGAATGCCTGGAGGCCTCAGCAATCGCGGTCCTGACGCTTGCAGTGCGGGGAGTGCCGCTAAGGCGGTAATTCTGCTGATCAAGGTCCTTCATCAACCCGGCAAGATCGCGATCGCCAGCGTCCTTGTCCGTGTTGATCGCGAACTCGATCAAATTCCTCCAGAAATCCCCAGCGCGAGAAATTTGGTCAGGATGAAGAACGCGGGCAGCTCGTTCTTTAGCAAGATCCTCAGATGCCGAGCCTGCCGATGTAAAGTCGAAGATCAGTATCTGCAGCCTGCGCAGAAGCTTCCAAGTTATTTCATCATCATCCACACCCCCGGCGTCACGTAGATTGGACTTAAAGGTGTTCACGAACGAACGCATGTCAGGATTTGCCGAGCCTTTGCGTTTGATCCGATTCATGAAGACTGATGGAGATCCGATCTCCCGCGCCCAACGCAACACATCCTGATATGCACCAGAAATCTTTTTTGAATTGCTGGTCGTCGCGATGGCAAGTTCATGCCGTCTAGTCCAAAAGCCGGACTGCTTAGAGGTCTCAACAATTTGGCACACCACTTTTTTGAATATGGCGTCCGAGGGCGTGAACGTGATGCTACGTTTCACTTGAAT
This sequence comes from uncultured Alphaproteobacteria bacterium, assembly GCA_963976055.1. Classification (GTDB taxonomy): domain Bacteria; phylum Pseudomonadota; class Alphaproteobacteria; order Rhodospirillales; family Casp-alpha2; genus UBA1479. Next base: position 15,750 of record CAXBJB010000016.1, on the reverse strand, counting down.
TTCAAGAACTGCGGCATTCCCCTCAGAATCGTGGGCGTGCACAATTACGTCGTCTAGTGGATGACCATCGTCAGCGCGTTGGAATTCCACTCTATCGATGCTTGTTCCAGGCATCCCGCGCGGCTCCGAGCCTGCGAGCATGCAAAGCAAGTAGGACGCGCCGACCTGTCCTTCGAAGTGCGGACCTGCAGGACCACTAGCCGCTGGACTGATGCCGGTGTTGGCTGCCGATTGTTCTGTTTTGTCGTCTTTTGGCGCCTTGGCCACTTGTGCTTCCTTGCGACGCTTAAAAATTGGACTCTGCGTGCCCTGAGAACGCTCGGCACTGTTTAATTAAGTGCTTCGCCGCGTCAAATAAGTGCTCTGGTTTTCAACCATGAATAGGTAACAATAACTCGGACTTTCAGATGTTAAAATGAGAACATCTCTATTCATGCGTTAATGACCGCTTATGGCTCGAAGTAGTCATTTTAAAGCGGTCGATCTTATGTCTGCTTCTGTGCCCAAATTGTACCCGTTCACTTCGGTCTTGATCGGTTTTAACCGGACTTGTTCGGTTTGTGAGTGCGACAGCGCTCGAACAAGTTACTGATTTAAAACACGTTTCATTCGGTCTGCGAGCCTCCGAAGGCAGAGGTCGCACGTTCGAATCGTGCCGGGTGCACCATTCTTCTTCAGCCCATTGATGCCGTCCCGCCTGCCGTTCCGGCCGGTCGCTGGCGGCGCATGGGGCTCATTGAACACTTGCCGGAGTGTACAAATCCGGTCATCATATTCATCAAATATAAAATGAATGCTGGCGCATGGCGCCGTCATGTCGCCTGCGGGCATTGTGAAACATCCCCCGGAAGCCTCCCCGGAAACATCCAAGGAATCCCTCCCATGAAATATCTTCTGATCGCCCTGGTCTGTCTGTTCACCCTCGCGGTCGCGGCCCCCCCGCCGGCGGTCGCCGACGACAATGCCCTGGAGGTCAAGATCAACGCCCGCATGCCCAGCGTCACCGTGCCGACCAAGGACGGCCCGGTGAAGATCATGCGCAACCAGGACCTGGGCGCGAAGATCCACGAGGACTACGCCAAGACCTCGCGCAAATGCCCGCCGTTCTGCATCCAGCCCATGCAGGTCGCGCCCGGCGTGACCACGGTCGGCGAGGTCGAGCTGCTGGAATTCGCCAAGGCGGGCGGCAAGCTGATCGATGGCCGCACCGTCGAATGGCACGTCAAGGGCACCATCCCAGGGGCGATCAACATGCCCTACACCCAGATGGCGGAGCGCCTGAACGAGGTCGGCTGCACCCGCGGGCCCGACAAGAAATGGGACTGCGCCAAGGCGGAAAAGGTGCTGCTGTTCTGCAACGGCCCGTGGTGCGGACAGTCGCCGATGGCGATCAAGGCGATGCTGCGCGAGGGCTATCCGGCGGACAGGATCCTCTACTACCGGGGCGGCATGCAGACCTGGCACAGCCTGGGCCTGACCGTGGTCGAGGGCGAGTTCTAGCCACCAGCGGATTTCCTGAGGACGAAGCGCACCGGCACCGTCACTGTGCCGGTGACCGGCCGGCCGGCCCTTGTTGCCGGCAGAAACCGCCAGCCGCGCACGGCGCGCAGCGCCTCGCGGTCGAAGGCCGCGACGCCCGACGAGCGGTGTACCGAAACAGCCTCTGCCCGGCCCTCGGGCGTGACCCGCACGGACAAAACGACAAGCCCTTCGCGGCTCCGGCTTAACTCGCGCGCCGGATAGGCCGGGGGCGGATTCGAAAGATACGCCGGGAAGGACGCGGGTCGCCCCAGGGGCGGCGTCTGTGGCCCAGGCGTGCGCGGGAGCGCCCTGTGCGGTTCCGGTATGGCGGCGGGAACGGGCTGGGCAACGGGCACCTGTTGCGGATGGGCGGGCCGCGATGGCGGCCGCACCGCGGCAAGGCGGGGTGAGGGCGTCGGTTTGGCCGCAGGCGGGGGTGGCTCATTCACGATTTCCGTCTCCGCGACGGGCTCCGGCATCGTCTCGGGAACGGGCGGCAGATCAGCGGGGGTTGCGTCGGTATCTGCCGGTTCCTGCGGTTCGGGCGTCGGCGCTGGCTCTTGATCCGGCTTTGCTTCCGGGGCGGGTTCGCTGACAAGGGTCACGTAAATGGGAACTTCCGCCGCTGTTGCGGTGGGGCTTCCGTTCGGCCCGGCGACCGAGGCCAAGAACCAGGCGGCGACCGCGCCGTGTAGGGCAAGCGACCACAGCCCGGCCGCCCTAGCGGCCGGGCTGTGGTCGGAAGCCGCCCGAAGAGGTTCGGGCCAAGGGTCGGTCGGACGGGACCTAGAAGTTCGCATGGGCCCTGAGGAAGAACGACCGGCCCGGTTCGTTGACCTGCACGACCTCCGGGTCGAAGGAGTTCGACCGGCTCAGGTGGGTGGCATAGGTTCTGCCGAACAGGTTGGTGACCCCGAACGTCACCGACAGCGGCGCCAGCGATAGGAGTTCGCTGTACAGGTCGAACACCGCGTAGCCGCCCGTGTTGCCGACGTCCAGTCCGCTGTTGTTGCCCGTCTCCACGTCGGCGCGGGTCTGACGCAGGGCCGCCCGCATGCGCAGGCCGACCATCCAGACCTGGGTCCGATGTTCGACCGAGGACGTCAGTTCCAGCGGCGGGATCTGCGCGAGCGGCCGGTTGTCATCCTCGTTCTCGCCGTAGGTATAGGCGGCCTGCGCCGCGATGGTCCAGTTCTTACGCAACCGCAGACGGCCCGAAATTTCGACCCCTGCCAGGGTCGCGCCGACGTTGCGGTAGACCGTGGCGTTGTCGTTCAACAGGATGCGGTCCTGGCCGCGCGCCAGATCGCGCAGGATGAAGTCCTTGACCCGGTCGTAATAGACCGTGCCGCCGATCGACCAGTCTGCGGTCGTGGCCTGGGCGCCGATGTCCAACTGATGGTGCTTTTCAGGGGCGATGTCGGGACGGCCGATCCAGCGGCTGGACGCCGTGGCGTTGTTCTGGGCGATGGCGCGTTCCGTGGCGTCCGCGGTGCGCACGCTGCGTGACGCCCCGGCGAACAGGGTGACGGTGTCGGTCAGCGCCACTTCGTAGCGCAGCAGGCCGCCCAGGTTGTTTTCGTGGCGGTCGTCGGCGCGCGCCCCGTAATAGTTCTGGTACAGGGTGTTGGCTGATTGGCCTGGCATGATCGCGACGCGGTCTGCCTTGTCGGCGGAGAAGCCGACGCGGTCATAGCGCACGCCCGCGATCAGGTCGTGGCCCGGCACGATGGTCCGTTCGACCTCGGCGAACAGTCCGGTCTGCGATAGGCTGACGCCCGGCCAAGTGTAGGATTGGATCAACGATTCGTCGCCGTCGTTAACCCGTTCGCGCGCGCCCATGAACCGGGCGGCATCGCGCCGGTTGACTTGGACGTCGCTGCCGACCTTGAAACGGAAGCCCGATGCCTCCCCCGTCAGCGCCAGGTTGCCGCCGAAGGTGTCGGACCCTGAATCGACCTTCATGACGGTGCCGGTGCGGGTGCGCAGGCTGTAGTTGTCCATGACATGATCGACGATGCCGCCGAAGGCCGAGACCTCGACCCGCCGGAACGGGCCGCCGGAATCGAAATCGTGCGCATAGCTGCCGCGCAGGACGAAGGTTTCCGAATAGGGCGAATCCATGCCGGCCCCGGCGAACAGGGCGTCGTCGATGCGTTCGTTCTGCAGGCTGACGCGGATCAGGTCGTCGGCCGCCGGCGTCAGGCCCAGTTCGATGCGGCCGCCATGGGCGGAATAGGCTGAGCGTACGCTGCGGTTCGCGCCGTCGCGGTAGTTCTGGGCATAGTCGTAATTGCCTTCCGCGCGCAGGTAGCCCCAGTCGCTGCCCGCCGAGACATCGCCGCCGGCGCTGCGCGTCCAGGCGTTGGCGTTCAGGCCGCCGAACACCGAACCTTGATAGGGCTTGTCTGATTCGAACACGGGCGCCTTCCTTTCCGCGCGCACCGTGCCGCCGGATCCGCCCGGCCCGTTGGCGACCGAGGCATAGCCCTTGTCAATAATCAGGCTGTCGATGGCGCCGGCCGACAGGTAGGCGGTCGGCGGGTCCATGCGATTAGGACAGCCGCCGTGGATGAGGGCGCCGTCGTCGATGATGTTGATGCGGGTTTGCGACTGACCCCGGATGAAGGGCTCGGCACCGTGGCCGCCCATGCGGCCCAGGCTGACACCCGGTACGGATTGCAGGATCTCGGCGGCGTCCGTGGCCGGGAACAGATTGTCGACCGCCGGATCCAAGACAACTTGATTGGGGGTGCTTGTCCGGCCGTAGACGCGGACCTCGGGAAGGGTAGGAAGAGTGACAGCCGCATCGGATGTCTGCATCTGCGGTGCGGTGGGACCATCGGCGCGGGCCGTGGGGATTGCGGTGGGCAGGCATACAAGGGCGGTCGCCGCCAACAGGCAGCTCCGCAGGGTTTGGGTAGGCATGGATCGTTACTCCGCGTAAGGCGGGCCGTTTGGGGCCGGCCCCGGATCGGTTGGGCGGACAGTCATCACCACGGGCACCCATGGCGGGCGCGTCGTGTGGACGAACTTCCGGTGTTACAGGGTTTTACGCGGAAACGGATGGCGGGCCGCGGGCCCGAAGGACGCGGCAGTCGGTCTGGTCGGCGCGCGCGCTTTCTGTCGGCGGATGCTGCGGGCGCAGGCGGGTCCAGGCCAGGGATTCCCACAGCCTGCTGACCGACCCGTCGGGTGCCGAGGCGGCGGGATGCTTGCACAGGGCGCAATGCGATCGGGTGTCGTTGAACTTGCTGCGCTGTTCGGGGTCTTCGCTGACGGGGCGAAGCTGCAAACAGATGCCGGCCCGAAGGTCGGCGAACAGCCGAGCTTCTTGGGCTGAAGACGGCGTCGAGATGGCCAGCACCAACAGCAGCGGCGCCAGGTAAGATGCCAGGACCAGACCACCGATCAGGCGGTGAAGATTCCCGCCGTCCCGATACCGAAACTGCCGCTTCATCGCGGCGCGGCCGATTGGTCCTCTATTCAACATGACAAAACTGTATAACAGCCCTGTTCGTGGGTGCAACAGATGACTGCCCGCCGGGCGCCTATTTTGCCATCATTGCATCGCCGGCAAGAACGTCGAAGGCGACGCTCAAGCGTTCCACGGGCGCGTGGAACGGCACCGTCTCGTGATAGAGGTAGCTGGGAAACAGCAGCATCAACCCTTCGCGGGGACATAGCCGGGTGGTGATCGCCGCCGCCGCATGGAAATCGGCGGGCGGGCGGCCGAATTCGATCCATCCCTGATGGTCCGGGTCGTCCGCGCGCACGATATCGGGAATCTCTGGATAATAGACGCCGCTGAGCCAGGCCGCCGGATGGATATGGGCGATCTGGTGGCCCCGGTCTTCCATCACCACGCCCCAGATTGACAGCGTCAGCCTGTCCGGCCGCTGCGCCAGGAACGGATGATCCGGGTCCGGCGGCAGGGCTCGGCGGTAATCCTCGGCCGCCGTCAGGATCGCCTGCTCCAGCCCGGCCACGGGGCCTTTGTCGCCGATCAGCAACTCGCCCGAATGGCGTCCCTTACGGGTCGCATGGCTGGCCGGCGCATAGGCCAGGGACGGATGGCCGCGAAGGTGGCGGGCGAGGGCCCGGTTGAAATCGGCGACGTCGGCGAACCCCTCCGGTCGAGCAATCTCCTGCGCCCGCAGCAATCGCGTGAAATCCAACAGCTCGGCCGCGCCCGCGCGGTCGCCGGCCTCGTTCAAGGCGATGGCCTGAAACGCCAGGGCCGATGTGTTGCCCGGATGCTTGGTGAGAAAGGCCGCCGTTTCGGCCACGGCGTCGTCCGGGCGGCCCATCTCCAGTAATAGATCGCCCAGGTTGACCCAGGCCTTGTCGTAATCGGGGGCGAGCGCGATGGCCTTGCGCGAGGCTTCCAGGGCGTCGTCCGGCCGCCCCAGTTCACGCAGCGCATAAGCGATGTTGACCTGGGCTCCGGCATGGCCGGGCTCCTGAGCCAGCACGGCTTCGTATTCGGCGATCGCGTCTTTGGGATGGCCCGTCTCCTGCAACAAGGTGCCCAGGTTATAGCGCGCATCGGCGTTGTTCGGTTCCGCCGCTAGGGCCTGGGCATAGGCGGCCCGGGCCTCCAGCGGCTTGCCCGTTTCCTGCAGCACGGCGCCCCGGTTGGTCGCCGCCCCGGCATGGCCCGGCCGGGTCTTGAGGGCGGCGTCATACTGGGCGAGGGCGTCGGGCAGGCGGTTCAGGGCCTTCAGGATATTTCCCAGGTGGAACAGGGCCTCGGCATGATTGGGCTCGCGGTTCAGGATGCGGCGGAAGGCGGCTTCGGCCTCCGTGAACTTGCCCGAGACCTCCAACAGGACGCCGAGGTTGAAGCGCGCGCCCGCATGGCCCGGATCGGTCTTCAGGACGGCGCGGTAGGCGGCCTCGGCCGCGTCCCACTGGCCCATGTCGGACAGCACATTGCCTCGGTTCATCAGCGCCTCGCCGTGATCGGGGTGGAAGGCCAGGGCCGTGTCGAACAGGGTCAAGGCCTCGGCCCGGTCGCCCAGGTGAAAGGCGGCGATGCCGGCGACGTTGAGGGCGTCCGCGTCGTCGGGGGCGGCCATCAGGGCGTCGCGCCCGGCGGCCAACGCCTTGCGCCAGTCGCCTTGGGCCAGAGCCCTGCGGCCGGCGTCCAGCAAGGCATCGATGGCCGGCGGGGCGAAGCCGGAAAGTCCCGGCGAGGCGGCGGTCTGTGGCGGCTTGCGAGCCTTCGCGATAGGGGCGGGCGGGGACGCGCGCTTGCGCTTTTTCGACGCCCCCGGATTGGCCCGCCGCTTCTGCTTTTTCACTTCGGCGTCTCCGGTTCCGGGCCGTGGACCGGGGGAGTGGGGGGCGGCACCACGATCTCCGGGACAGTGACGCCGGGCGTGTCCTTCTGGCCCCATTCCATGGACCTCAGAACCTTCTGGAATTCACCGGGCAGGCGGGCGCGTTCTTCCGGGCTGGCGGCGGCCCACAGCGCGATCCAGGCGGCCAGGGTAAGAAAGCAGAACGCCGTGAACAGCTTGCCGCCCAGCGGCGCCACGCGGGTTTCGAACCAATGGCGCAGGGGGGCGTCGCCGGTCAGGAACCGGCGGCGCAGCAGGACGCCGGCCACGGCGGCGAGAACCAGAATGACGACGAGTTTCCAACCGTTTTCCATGTGCTGATCCTATTCGCCCTGAAGGTGCAGCAGCACCCGGCGACGGTGCGCCTGACGGCGGTGTTCGAACAGATAGATGCCCTGCCAGGTGCCGAGCATCACCTGGCCCCCGGCCACGGGCACGGACAACTGCACATTGGTCAGGGCGCTGCGGATATGGGCGGGCATGTCGTCCGGGCCTTCGGCGGTGTGGTGATAAAGGGATGGGTCTTCCTTCACCAGACGCGCGAAAAAGGCCTCCAGGTCGCGGCACACGTCCGAGTCGGCGTTTTCCTGAATGATCAGGGACGCGCTGGTATGACGGCAGAACAGGGTCAACAGCCCCGCCGTCATCCCCTGGGTGCCGGCCCAGGCCGCGACGTCGCGGGTGATCTCGTAAAGGCCGGGGCCGTCCGTGGCCACGCCCAATTCATGCTGCGCCTGTCGCATGCAGGATGCTTAACCTTCTGGGGCTCCGGCGGCAAGGGCTTGTCAGAACCGCGCCGGGCGGGTAATCAGGGCAGGCAGGAAAAGAACATATGATGAACGAAATCGATGCCCGCGACAATCTGTCCCTGCCGGATGCCCCCCGCCCGCAGGTGACCCTGGGCGTGACCCGGGGCGTTGTCCGCCTGCTCTGGCGCATGGGGTTCAGTCCGCTGGTGGAATTCTCGTTGACCTCGAACCGCCGTATCGACGTGGCGGGCCTGGATCGCCAGGGCCGGTTTCTGTTCGTCGAGGTCAAGTCGTCGGTCGCGGATTTCCGCGCCGACGGCAAGTGGCACGAATATGCCGATTTCTGCGACTGGTTCTATTTCGCCGTGCCGCCCGGGTTTCCCCAGGACATCCTGCCGGCGGACGCCGGGCAGATCGTCGCCGACGGCCATGATGGCGCGGTTCTGCGCTCGGCCGACGAGATGCCCGTGAACGGCAACCGTCGGCGCAAGCAGACCCTGACCTTCGCCCGCGCGGCGGCGGACCGGCTGGTGCGCGGCGTCTAGAGCCTATCCTCTTGATACGGAAGCGGCTGAGATCGGTTGTCCGGGTTTCCGGATAGGAGAGGACGTGACGGCGATGCGGGGCATCGGCGAGCGGCCTCGACGACGCCGGAACCCCGGACAACCGACCGCAGGCGGCGGATGACGCGCTCTGGCGGCGTCAGGCGGCGCTTCCGATGACCCCGTATCGCTGCGCGCCGCCTTCCTGGCCAGAGCACGTCCTTCGCCGTCTCAGCGATTCCGTATCAAGATAATAGGCTCTAGGTTTTCCGTCCCCGTTCGCGGGCGAGAAGGGCGCGTTTCCGCGCGACGCCCCAGCGGTAGCCGGTTAGCGACCCGTTGGACCCCACGGCCCGATGGCAGGGGATGACGAGCGAAACCGGGTTGGTGGCGCAGGCGCGGCCGACGGCGCGGGCGGCCCCGTCGTTGCCCAACGCCACCGCCAGCTCGCCATAGGTTCGCGTTTCGCCCGCCGGAATGGCGGTAAGGGCGCGCCAGACCCGCCATTGAAAGGCCGTCGCCCGCACGTCCAGCGGCAGGGCCGGGGCCGTTTCCGCACCGTCGAGGTAGGCGAAGACGCCTTCCATCAGGGGTTTCAGTGTCGCGTCGTCGCGGGCGATCTCGGCCAGGGGAAAATCGCGGCGCAGTTCGGATTCCAGCGCCCCGTCGTCGTCGGCAAGCGCAACCATGCAGAGCCCCTTGTCCGTCGCCGCCGCCAGCACCCGGCCCAAGGGCCCCTCGGCGATGGCGAAGCGGATCGCGGCTCCGCGCCCGCCGGCAGCGTAACTTGCCGGCGTCATGCCCAGAAGTGCCGAGGATTTCTCGTAAACCCGGGACGCCGAGCCATAGCCGGCGCCGTACAGCGCCCCCGCCACGCCGCCGCCGGCCTTCAGCCCCCGGCGCAGGCGCTCGGCCTTCACCGCCTCGCCGTATTGTTTGGGGCTGACGCCGACCATGACCTGGAACATGCGCTGCAGGTGGAAGGGGCTGTAGCCCGTGGCCTCGGCCAGGGCGTCCAGCGCGGGCGGGGTCTCCGCCGCCTCGATCCGGCGGCAAGCCTCGGCGACCGCGGCCAGACGCGGATCGACGAGGCGGTGATTGTTCGGGCGGCAGCGTTTGCAGGGCCGGAACCCGGCGGTCTCCGCCTGGGCGCCCGTATCGAAGAACCGCACGTTGTCCCGGTTGGGGCGGCGGGACGCACAGCCCGGCGTGCAATAGACGCCCGTGGTGGCGACGGCGTAGACGAAATCGCCGCCGCTGCGGCGCTCAAGCACCTGGCGCCAGCGGTTGTCCTCAAGGGCAGGGTTGTGGTGTGTCGCGTGATCCATGGGGAAAGCCTACGCCCAAGGCCCGGATCAGGCCATCCGAAGCTTGCGCCCTAATTCTACTCCGAGACCGGCCCGACCAGGAACAAGGCCGACCCTTCGTCGCGCAGCCATTTGCGGCAGGCGTCCATGTCGTCAGCCAGATCGCGGACCAGGGCCCAGAACCGGGGGCCGTGGTTGTGTTCGCGGATATGGGCGACCTCGTGGGCGACGACGTAGCGCAGCACCCGGTCGGGGGCCAGCACCAGACGCCAGGAGAAATTGAGATTGCCGTTGACGGCGCAGGAGCCCCAGCGGCTTTTCGTATCGCGCAGGGTGATCCGCCCGGCGGTCACGCCGAGGGCCGCCGCCGCCGCCTCGACACAGGGGAGAATGCGCCGGCGGGCGTCCCGCTTCAGCCAGTCGGCGAGCCGCCGAGGCAGATGTTCCGCCTGGCCGGTGACATGGATTTCCCCCTGGTCTCCGCCGTCCTCGACCCACACGCCGCCGCGCGCGTCCGGGCGATGTCGGATCATGTGGGGATGGCCGAGATAGGGGATGACCTGTCCATCGGCGAAGGGCAGGGGTTTGGGCGCCGAGGCGAGGCGGGCATGGATCCAGCCCGCCTGCTTTTCGGCGAAGGCGCGGGCCTCCGCGTCCGACACCCAGGGCGGGCAGGTCACCACTGCCGTGCCCGTCGCCGGGTCGGCACGCAGGATCAGGCGCTTGGCGCGTTTGTTGCGGCGGATGGTAAGCGGCACCGCGCCGCCGTCGGCGCGGTCAAGGCCGTGGCCCAGGGTCTGTAAGGTCCGGCCGCTCCCGCCGCTCGTCAACTCAGGCGGCTTCAGCCATGGCCAGGCCGGCGCCGTCGTATTCCTGGTACAGGCGCTGGGTCTGGGCCGCGTCCATGGGCATGACCGGCGGGCGCATGTTGGCCCAGGCGTTGTCGCCGGTGTGGCGCGCCACCATGGCCTTCAGGGACGGGATCAGCGGATAGCCGGAGATGATCTTGCGCACGGCAGCCAAGGGCTTCTGAAGTTCTTCCACATTGCCGTCGTCGCCGTTCGTGCGGTACTCGGAATAGACCGCCTGGGCCAGGTCGGACGCGATGTTGGCGCAGGCCGTGATGCAGCCCGCCCCGCCTTCGCGCAGCACCGGCAGCATCAGGTCGTCGGCGCCCGAGAACACGCAGAAGCCGGGGAATTCGCGGGTGGCGGTCAGCATGTTTTCCAGCACGCCGGACGAATCCTTCATGCCGACGACCGTGTTCGGGTAAGCCTTCCGCAGCATGCCGATCAGGTTCATGGAGATCGGCACGCCCGACATCTGCGGGAAGTGATAGACGCAGATCTTCAGGTGGTCGTCGCCGATGCGCTGAATGACCTCGGAATAGGCCGCGAACAGGCCTTCGTCCGACTGGTTCTTGTAATAGAACGGCGGCAGCATGAGCACCGAGCCGGCGCCGATTTCCAGGGCCTTCTTGGTGATCTCGACCGTGTCCGGAATGGCGCAGCAGCCGGTGCCCGGCATCATGCCCTTGGTCGGCACGCCGTTCTCGGCCAGCTTGTCGAGGATTTCCAGGCGCTCGGCGACCGTGAATGAATTGGCCTCGCCCGTCGTGCCCAGGATGCCCAGGCCGTCGCAGCCGTTGGCTAAAAGCCAGCGGGAATGCGCTGCCAGGCGACCGTGGTCGGGGCTCAGGTCCGCGTGCTGCGGGGTCAGGACGGCGGCATAGACGCCCGTCAGTTCAAGGTTGCTCGCACTCATGTCTCTCTCCTTCGCAGCGTTCTTCATTCTGCTTGCTGGGCGGCGGGTATGGTTACTTGGGCCAGCCGACCACGTGATTTTCCAGGTCGTCGGTATCGCGTTCGGAAACCACGCGGCCACGCACCGAGATACCCGCATAATGGACCGTTTCCGGGTCGCCGGAAACCAGGGGATGCCACCAATAAAGGTCCTGGCCTTCGGAAATCAAGCGGTATGCGCAGGTCGACGGCAGCCAGCCCAGCTTTCTGACCATGCGCGGCGTGAGAATCTGGCATTCGGGAACGAACCGCTTGCGGTCCGCGTAGCTGGAACAACGGCAACTGTCGGTATCCAGAAGACGGCAGGCGACGTCGGTGTAGAGAATTTCTCGGGTCGCCTCGTTCTCCAGCTTGTTCAGGCAACAGCGCCCGCAACCGTCGCACAGCGATTCCCATTCCGTCTTGGACATCTCGGCAAGACCCTTGGTCTTCCAGAACGGCGGCGGCAGGTCGCGTTTCTTCTTCTTGAACAGCCCGAACATGGACGTCGTCTTTCCTTAGGGGGGATGATGGGCGACAGCATATCGCCCTCAGGCGCCGCTGTCCTCCCGGTCGATGAGGTGGACAAACGATCCCATGACACTGCCTCGCCGGCGGCCCAAGGCGCCCAGATACATGCCGTCGGCGTTGGACACATGGAACAGGGGGGCGTCGAGGCTGTCGCTCAGGTCTTCGGCGATGATTGTCGCATAGTGGAATTCGTGGCCGCGCAGCGCCGTGCCGGCGTGGCCCAGGGGCCCGGTGTCGGCGATGACCGCCCGGCGATAGCCCAGATGCAGTTTGCGTTTGGCGAACGATGTTTCCACGGGCAGCAGCCCGGCCATGGCATGGGCCGTGCCCTCGGCATCGGTCAGGGCATCGCCCAGCACCATGTAGCCGCCGCATTCGCCGAACACGGTATGCCCGGCCGCCGCCGCACTGCGCAGTCCGGCCAGGAAGCGGGTGCTTCCGGCGAGGTGCCCCGCGTGCAGTTCGGGATAGCCGCCGGGCAAGTAGACCGCGTCGGCGTCGGCCGCCGGGGCCTCGTCCTCCAGCGGTGAAAAGAACGTGATCTCGGCCCCGGCCCGGTGCCAGCCGTCGAGCACGTGCGGATAGAAGAATGAGAATGCGCGGTCGCGGGCGACCGCGATCTTCTGGCCGAGCGGCGGCAACGGCGGGTTGTCGGTGGCCCTGGCGGTCCCGGTCGCGCCGGCCAGGGCGCACAGCCGGGCCGTGTCGACATGGGCGGCGACGGCTTTGCCAGCGGCATCCAAAAAGGTCTCCAGGTCGCCGTGTTCCCCCGCCTGGACCAGGCCCAGATGGCGTTCCGGCAGGGTCAGGTCCGCAAGGCGCGGCAGGCAGCCGAGCACGGGAATATCCGGATGGTCTTGGGCCATGGCGGCGCGCAGGATGTCGGCGTGCCGGGGGCTGCCGATGCGGTTGAACACCACCCCGGTGACGGTCACGTCCGCCCGGTGGTGGACGAAGCCACCGACTAAGGCGGCGGCCGACGCCCCTTGGGCCGCCGCATCGACGACCAGGACGACCGGCCAACCGAAGGTGCGGGCGGCATCGGCGGTCGACCCTTCGTCCAGTTTGGCGCCGTCGAACAATCCCATGACCCCTTCGCAGACGATCAACTCCGCCCCTTGGGCCGAAGCCGTGAGCACCGACGCCAGGGTCGTGTCCCGCATGGCCCAGAGGTCCAGGTTGGGGCAGGGCCGGCCGCCGGCGGCGGCGTGAAAGGCGGGGTCGATGTAGTCGGGGCCGACCTTGGCCGAGGCGACGGCAACGCCGGCGTCGCGGAAATGGCGCAACAGGCCCAGGGTCAGAAGCGTCTTGCCGCTGCCCGATGACGGCGCGGCGATGACGATTCCCGGCGGCAGCCCACCGGTCACAGCAGGGACTTGATCTTGGCCGCCATGGTTTCGGCGTCCGTCTGGGTGCTGAAATGGGTCAGGAATTTGCCGTCCGGCCCCATCAGATAGATCACCGATGAATGGTCCATCAGATAGGCGTCCTTGTCGCCGCCCTTGTCCGGGACCTTGGCGTAATAGACGCGGTAGGCCTTGGCGGTCTGCTTGATCTGCTCCGGCGTGCCGGTCAGGCCGATGATGCTGGGGTGAAAGTGAGCGACATAGTCCTTCAGCACTTGCGGGGTGTCACGCTCGGGATCGACGGAGACCAGGATCGGCACGACCTTGGTCGCCAGGGGGCCCAGCTTGTCCATGGCCGCCGAAATCTCGGTCAGGGACGTCGGGCAGACGTCCGGGCAATAGGTGTAGCCGAAGAAGATCAGCATGGCCTTGTCCCGGAAATCCTGTTCCGTCACCGCGCGGCCGGTGTGATCGGTCAGGGCGAAAGGGCCGCCGATCTTCACTTCCGGCGCGATGCCGGTCCGGGGCGTATCGGTCAGACGCTGTTCCGCGATCACGGCGATGACGGCGATCAGGATGACTGCGGCCAGGCCGATGGCGATGCGGCGCACCAGACGCAGGCGGGAAACGGTCTTGTTCGGATGCTTGGTCATGGCCTCGTTGCCGGTTGTTCAGATGTGCGGGAAAGGTACGGACTTTGTCCGCCGGATCAACCCTTGTCGGTCACGAATGTGGCCGCAAATAGACAAGGTAATAGGTCCCCGCCACGAACAGGCCTCCGCCGACCATGTTGCCGAGGGTCACCGGCAGCAGATTGCCGACGAACCCCGCGAACGTCAGCCCGGCCCCGGCGGGCAGCAGGCCGGCCGCCGCCGCATAGGCGTCGTTGCCCGCCGCCAGCATGCCGACGGGAATGAAAAACATGTTGGCGATGGAATGCTCAAAGCCCAGGGCCACGAAGGCGGTGATCGGGAACAGGATGGCGAAGATCTTGCCGATGACGTTGTGGCTGGCGAAGCACAGCCAGACCGCAAGGCAGACCAGAGTGTTGCACAGGATTCCCCGCACGAAGGCCGTCGTGAAATCCAATTCCACCTTGGCCGTGGCGATTTTGATCGCCGTGGCGCCGACGGCGCCGGCGCCCAGGTCCATATAGCCGGACCAATAGGCGAGAAACGCCATGGCGACGGCCCCGGCCAGGTTGCCGGCATAGGCGACGCCCCAATTGCGCAGCAGGGCCGCCGTCGCGATCTTGCGGTCGGCCCACCCCATGACCAGTAGCAGGTTGCCGGTGAACAACTCCGCCCCGCCGACCACGACGAGGACGAGGCCGAGCGAGAACGTAACCCCGCCCAAAATGCGGGACGGCCCCAAGCCCATGCCGTGGTCGGTCATGGTCAGGGTGAACAGCATGGCGCCGAAGGCGATGAACGCCCCCGCCAGCAGGGCCAGGGTGAACAGCGGCAGCAGGGGGAGGCCGGCCTTGGCCGCGCCCGCGACCTCGACACGCCGTGCCATCTGTGCCGGCGCATAGGCGTCGAACAGGTCCGGGCCCATGCCCGGCGGCGTTGCATGGTCGGCCATTGGGTCCTCCTTCCTGGACGGGACATCAGGGGCGATCCGGCCCCGTCCTGTTTTCCCCTTTGGGCCGCGGCGGGTCAATGCGCTAGATTCCCGTCATGCCCGCACGCAAACCGGACGGAAATCTGAAACGCGGCTGGACCACTGGGGCTTGCGCCACGGCGGCGACGGCGGCCGCCTATGAAGCCCTGGTCACGGGCCGCTTTCCCGATGCCGTCACCATCACCCTGCCGCGCGGCGAGGAGCCGACCTTTGATCTGGTGCGCCGTGACATGGACAAGGGGTCGGCGACCGCCGCCGTGATCAAGGACGCGGGCGACGATCCGGACGTGACCCATGGGGCCGAGGTTTCCGTGACCCTGCGCATCGGCGTTGACGGTTCGGGCGTCACCTTCCGCGCCGGGCCCGGTGTCGGCACGGTGACCCTGCCGGGCCTGCCGCTACCCCCTGGGGAACCTGCCATCAACCCGGGCCCGCGCAAGATGATGACCGGCGTGATCCAGGATTTATCCTGCCGCCTGAACGGCCCCGGAGACGTCGAAATCACGGTCGCCATCAAGGATGGCGAGGTGCTCGCCGAGAAAACCATGAACGGCCGGCTCGGGATTCTCGGCGGGCTCTCGGTCTTGGGCACCACGGGCATCGTCATTCCCTATTCCTGCGCGTCCTGGATCCATTCGATCCATCGCGGCGTCGACGTGGCACGGGCGGGCGGGCTCACACATATTGCGGCGGCCACGGGCTCGACCTCGGAAGCCGCCGTGAAGGCGCTTTACGATCTGCCCGACATGGCGCTGATCGACATGGGCGACTTCGCGGGCGGGCTGCTGAAGTACCTGCGCCGCCATCCCCTGCAGCGCCTCACCCTGGCGGGCGGCTTCGGCAAGCTGGCCAAGCTGGCCCAGGGGCATTTGGACCTGCATTCCGCGCGCTCGTCCCTCGATCTGAAAAAACTGGCCGCCCTCGCGGGCGACGACCGGGAATTGGCCGACCGGATCGCCGCCGCCAATACGGGCATGGAGGCCCTGACCCTGGCCCAGGCGGCGG
>CAXBJB010000015.1:0-61306 GCA_963976055.1 uncultured Alphaproteobacteria bacterium | reverse complement strand
CTTGCGCATCGGCCCCATGATAACCCCCAAACCGAGTTATCTGGGACAGCCCCTATAATTTTATACATACTATATCGCATCGGCGTGGGCGGATCGTTCACGTTGGTGTAAGGTTGAATGCCTAAAGTCCTGGGGCCCGGCGAACGAGACACCAAGATCGCGCACCGGCGGGTCATACAGTCAGTGCTCAATTCGTGGGAATTCGGGGGGTTGCTTCGGCGGCGACCGGTGGACGTTGTCGTGCGCACAGAAGAGCGAGCACTTAAGGGGTGGCCACAAACCAGTTTGTTCCCGGCACGGGCGACAAGGGTGCTGAACCGCAGGATTGGAGCGGCGCCAATTCGTTCGTCCTTGATGCGGCGGGCGCCGAACAGGTCCATGTGCCGGACGGCGGCTGGATTCTTCAGGCTCAGTTCGTGCGCCAGGGGCCGGATTTGCTGCTGGTCGGCAAGGACGGCTCCAAGGTTCTCATCAAAAGCTTCTTCAAGTTCGCCGATCCGCCGGATCTGGTGACCCCCGACGGGGCCGTCATCAACGGCCCCCTTGCGGTCAAACTGGCCGGTCCCGCCGCCCCCGGCGTCGAGGCCCAGGCGGGCCCCGCAGGTGCGGCCGAGCCGATCGGCAAGATCGTCACGGTCTCGGGCAAGGTCGAGGCGACCCACGCGGACGGCACCAAGGCCGTGCTCAAGGTCGGCGATCCGGTCTATCAGGGCGACGTCATCGAAACCGGCCCGCTGGGCGCCGTCGGGATGGAGTTCGCCGACGAATCGACCTTCTCCCTCGCCGACAACGGCCGCATGGTTCTGGACGAAATGGTCTACGACCCGCAGGCCCAGTCCGGCACCTTCGGGGCGTCGATCGTCCAGGGCGCGTTCTCTTTCATCTCGGGCCAGATCGCCAAGACCGGCCCGGACAACATGCTCATCAACACGCCGACGGCGACCATCGGGATCCGCGGCACGGCATTGGCCGGCAAGGCCGCGCCCGAGGGCGAGCAGAGCAACTTCACGATCCTGCCCGAAGGCCAGTTCGTCGGCGAAGTGGTGATCTCCAACAACGCCGGCACCGTGGTTCTCAACCAAGTCGGCGCCACCGTCTCGATCGCCTCGTTCAACACGGCCCCGCCGCCGCCGATCGTGATTTCCGCGGCGGAAATCCAGGCCCGCTACGCCGACGTCCTGCGCTCCCTGCCTCAGCCTCCGGGCAGTTCCGGCGACAACGCCGTCCCCGGACAGCCGGGCACGCAGGAAGGTGACAGCCCGGGGCCGGGCGACGAAACGGCGGCGAAGCTCGATCAATTGCAGCAGTCGATCAATCAAGGCGCGATCGACGCCATCAAATTCAATATCCAGCTCCAGAACGCCAAGGCGACGATCGAAGGAGTCTTCGAGAACCTCCAACAGCAGTATGGAGAAGGCGCATTCGTCCTCGATCCGGTTAGCGGTCTCACGGCAGCCGAATTCCGGGGCCTCGCGGAACAACTTCGCGGCCTGACATCCGACCCGACCGGCGGATTCACGCTTCAAACGCTGCAACAGCAGCTCAGCCCGCAGGAAATCACCGCCCTTCAGAACCTGATCGGGATCGGCAATTTCAACACGATCGTCTTCAATTCTGCGGGGTTCGATTCCGTCAATCAGGCGCTTTCGCTGCTCAACAGTGCCGCGACCGCCGCCGCCAACGCGGAAACCCTCGCCTCGTCCGCCGTCAGTTCGCTCAGCGGCTCGCTTTCCATCCTCGGCCCCAACGCCGGCCTGTCCGCGACGGACACGGACAGCCTGATCGAAGTCGTGGTCGCGCCGTTGGAAGCCCTCAACGCCGCGCGGGCGCTTTCCGAAGCGCTGGTCACCATGATCCAGTCGGCGCAGGCGATGCTGTCCGTCGCCGCGTCTGGCGGCGAAATCGATGCCGAAACCCTGGCGGCGCTGCGCGAGGCCGTCGGCCTGGACGGCGCGACCGGGGGAAACCTGGTCACCGCCGCCACCGAAATGTCCGCCGTGGTGAACGCCGCCATCGCCGCCGCGACGACGGCCAAGACCGACGCCATCGCCGCGGCCGGCGGCGGCGTCGCCGCCGCGCGCGCCGCGGCCGCCACGTCGTTCAGCACCAACATCAACGGTCAGTTGGCCGCCGCCGGGGCGACCACCGCGGACATCAACAACCTGCAGAACGTCGTCGACATCGTGACCACCAAAGTCACGGCGATCCGCGACATCGTTTCATCCAAACCCGACCTGCCGCCCGAGCTGCTGACGGTGCTGAACCTGGCGGTGCAGGCCGCCGACGCCGCCGACCAGGCGGCGACCGCCGCCCAGGGCACCCTGAACACCACCGATCCGGCGGTCATGCTGACGGCCAAGGCCGGGGCCGTTACCGCGGCGCAAACCGTCAACGGCCTGAAGGCGCAGGCGATCACCGCCCTGGATGCCTTTGTCGCGACCCGTACCGTCGATCCGGCCGTGATCGCGCAGTTCCAGCAGGCGGTCCAGGACGCCAACACGGCCGAGTCCGCCGCCGACACGGCGACCGCCGCAATCGAAGGCGCGTCCCAGGCCCGCGAGGCCGCCCAGGCCTTCAAGGACGGCACGGCGCAAGCCGACCTGACCGCCAAGCAGGCCGCCACGACCGCCGCGCAGACAACCGCCACCGCGGAAAAGGCCGAAGCGGTCACCGCCGCCAACGACGTGCTGGCCGCCCGCGCCAATCTGTTGACCAAGCTGATCGACGAAGCCGTCGATAAGGCGACCTTCGACGCCTTCGAGGACGCGGCGAAAAGCGCCGAAGCGATCCAGAAGGGGGCCAGCGACGGTGACAAGGGCGACGTGGTCGCCGACGCCGACGGCGGTCTGACCTACGCCGTCGACACGGGCAATGCGGCCATCGCCGCCCTGAACACGGGCGATAGCACGACCGACAGCTTCAAGATCGCCATCGAAAACGAAAGCGGCGGTTTCGACCTGCAGACCATCACCGTCACCATCACCAATGTCGGCGGCACGATCACGGTATCCGACGACGTCACCGTGACCTCCGGGTCCGGCGATACGCTGACCACCGTTTCCGGCACCCTGTCCGGGCTGACCGCCGACGGCGTGCAGCAGAACCTGGACGCGGCCGAGGCCGCCCTGGCGGCCGCAACCACGGCGTTGAACGAAGCCACGGCGGCGGGATCGAGCACCCCGGCACTTGCGGCGGCCCTGGCCCTGGCGACACAGAACAAGTCCAATGCCGAGGCCGCCGTCGAGTTTCAGGAAGAAGTCTTTACCCTGTTCCAGAATGCGGCGCAGACGGCCCAGGCCCGCGCGCGCGGCATCGGCGACGGCGACAAGGGCGAAGTTACCTTCGACGCCGACGGCAACGTCGTCTACACGCCCGACGCCGACGCCTATGCCGACCTGGCCAATGGCGCCAGCGCGACGGACAGCTTCCTGATCGCGTCACAGAACAGTTCCGGCGGCTACGATATCTCCACGGTCCAGGTCACCGTCACCAACAACGCGGGCACCCTGGCCGTCGGCAACTCGACGACCGTCACCGCCCCCGACAGTTCCACGGCGACGATCGACCTGGACGCTCTGGACGACGTCACGGCGGGCAATCCGGGCTATATCAACGGCGCCGATCAAGTCGCCGACGCCTCGACGGCCGTGGCCAACGCGGCGCGCACCACGGTCGCCAACCTGGAAACCGTGGCGCAGGCCGAGCTGACCGAATCGCTCGCCGCCATCGACGCCCTGGCGACGGCCCAGTCCGCCGAGGCCCAGGCCGAGGGGTATCTGGCGGTCGCCCAGGCATCCGCCGAGGCCCAGGCGGAGGCGGCGCTGGAAATCGCCGTCGACGACATCGCAACCGTCACCAATCAATTGTCGCTGCTGGCCGGCGCGGTCAACGCCTATGCTGACGCGGCGCAGGCCAACGCCATCGTCGGCACCGCCGACAAGGTCGCCGCCAACGCCGCCGCCAGTTCGGCGCTCGAAGCGCTGCTCGACGCCGCCGTCAACATCGCCGGTTTCAATATCGCCACGTTCCTAGCCTCCGACACCGCCGGCGGCAACGCCGGCCTGCAGGCGCGCACGGACATCCTGGACTTCCCGGCCGCCGCGACCAGCGATCCGACGCTGCGCACCCAGGTCGCCACGGCCGAAGCCGAGGTCCGCGACGCCCTGATCTCGTCGCTCGACAGCTACATCACCACCCTCAAGACCGCGGTCACCAACGCCGCCAACCTGAGCTACGCCAGCCAGACCGCGGAAGCCGTGGCCGCGCGCGCCGCCGCCCTGGCCTCGGCCACCGCGCAGACGGACCGGGCGGAGCAGCTGATCGATCTGGCCAAGGCCAAGTCGGTTCTCGCCTCCGCCGCGGCCGACCTGGCCGACTTCATCAATCCGGAACCGGATAGTCCCGAGGCCGCGTTCGCCGCCCTGGCGTTGTCCGCAAAACAGGAAACCGTCGCCGACGAAGGTCTGGTGTCGGCAACGGCCGGTCCGACCGCCGATACCATCGTCATCACCGGCAACGTGCCGGATCAGACGTTCACGGTTAACGTCTCCGCAACAAACGGCGGCGCCACGGACGACAACGGCGGCGCGGCCGTGTTGACCACCGCCACCACGGAAACCGGCGGCCAGGTGACCACGGTAACGATCTTGGGCACGCCGGAAATCGGCGATACCTACACCATCACCATCTCCGCGGACCTCGACCCGGACGCCGATGCCGTCGTCGCGGTCAGCAGCACCATCGAAATCACCGTCGATGCCAATCTGACAACCGTTGCCGCCCTGCGCGCGGCGCTGGTTCAGGCCATCAACTTCGATGAGGCCCTTGGCGGCGCCCAGGGACAAGCCGAAGCCGCCGACGCCGCTGAAGCCGCTGCTGCTACCGCCGCCGCCGCGAAAGCTGCCGCCGACCTTGCCGCCTACACCGAAGCCCTGGGCTTCGCCGATGCCGCGGCCGCCGATGCCGCCACCGCCCAACAGCAGGCGGCGATCGCCGCCGAGTTGGCCCTGACGGCGCAGCAGGCCGCCCAGGACGCCGCCACCGCCGAAGCCGCCAATGACGCCGTCGCCGCCGAAGCGGCCGCCGTCATCGCGGAAACCGCCGCCGCCGCGGCCGCGATTGCCGAACAGGCCGCCGCCACCGCCGCCACGTCCGCCGAACTCAACGGCAACCGTGCGATCCTGGCCGCAAACGGCGCCGGCAGCATCATCTTGAACGGTCAGGCGGCCTCTGCCTCGGCACAGGCGAACCGGGCCTCACAGGCGGCCTCCAACGCCGCCGCCGCCGCCGGTGCCGCCCTGCAATCGCTCGACAATGCCGAAGCCTCGGCCAGTGACGCCCGCAGCGATGCCGACCTGCAATCGGCCGAGGACCGCGCCGCAGAACTGGCCGAACAGGCCGCCGCCGACGCCCTGGCCGCCGCCGAACAGGCCGCCGCCGATGCCCAGGCCGCCGCCGATCAGGCCGCCGCCCAACGCGCCGCCGCCCAGGCCGTGGCGGCCGAGGAAGCCGGCCGCCTTGCCGACGAGGCGGAAGCCCAGGCATCCGACGACGACCCGGCAACCCAGGACGCGGCCCAGGCCGCCGCCACGGCGCAGTCGCTGGCGACCTCCAACATTCCGGGTGCGGCCGAGCTTGCCGCCGACGCCGCCGACGCCGCGCGCAACGCCGCCAACCAGGCGCAAACCGCCGCCGACGCCGCCCAGACGGCCGCCCTCGGCAAGGGGTCTGCCGCCCAGGCCGAAGCCGACCGTGCCCAGGCCGCCGCGACCGCCGCCGCCATCAGCGCCGGCGAGGCCGAGGCCGCCGCCCAGGTCGCCGCCAATGCGGATGCCGCCGTCGCGGCCTGGACGTCGGGGGATGCCTCCGGCGACCGCGCCACCGCCGCCCTTGCCGCCCGCGATGCCGCCGCCGCCGCCGCACGCGCGTCCACCGCCGCCGAAACCGCCGTCGCCACCGCCGAGCAGGCCACCGCCGACGCCGTCGCGCCGAACGTGGCGCTGGCCTCGGCGCAGGCGACGGTCGCGTCACGCACCAATTCTCTGGCCCAGGTCCAGGCCGAACGGACCGCTGCGGACGATGGAAACAACGATGTCGATACCGCCATCGAACAAGTCTGGGACAATGCCGTCGCCCAGGCCGAACAGGCGTTGAGCGACGCCGAGGACGCCCTGGCCCAGGCCCAGGCCGCCGCCGACGCCGCCAACCAAAACGTCACCATCGCCCAGGCCAACGCCGACGCGGCGTCGCAGGCCGCCGCCGAGGCCGCATCCCAGGCCGCCCAGGCCGCGTCGCAGGCCAGCTTCGCCGCCGCCTTCGAAATCAACGCCCAGGGGGCGGCGCAAACCCGCGTCGACAACTTCCTGGACGACCTCACGGACGAAGTCGGCGAGGCCCTGACCGAAGCCAAGGCCCAGGCGGCCATCGCCAGCCAGCAGGCCGCCCTTGCCACCACCGCCGCCGCCGGGGACACGCCCGACGCCGATGCGGCGCAAGCTGCCGCCGATGCCGCCGAAGCCGCCGCCCAGGCCGCCCTTGACGCCCTGCTGCAGGTCGCCGAGGACCTTGACCTGCCGATCTCCGCCGAGACGGCGCAGGCGGTCTTCAACGCCATCAACAGCGCCGCCGACGCGGCCGCGGCGCTCGACGATCTGGACGATGGCGTTCTGACCACGGACAATCTAAGCACCGCCCAGAACGCCGCCGATTCCACGCAACTGGCGGTCGTTGCGTCAATCAAGGCCGCCGCCGCGTCCGCCCAGCAGGCCGTGGCCGCCGCCAACGCCGCCCTGCTGGTGGCGCAGAAACAGGCCGCAGTGGCCGCCGCCGACGAAGCCGACCTCGACGCCTTCCGTATCGACGCGGCCGAAGCCGCCCTGGCCCAGGCCAAGGCCGATGCCCAGGCCGCCGCCGACCAGGCCGCCGCCGATTCCGCCGAGGCGGCATCCGCCCAGGCCGCCGCCCAAACCCGCGTGTCCGACATCCAGGCCGTGGTTGACGCCGCCGACGCCGCGCGCACCGCCGCGACCACGGCGGGACAGGCCGCAACCGACGCCTTCACCAGCCTGGGCGAGGCGCAGACGGCGCTGACTGCCGCCCGCACCGCCGCCGAAGCGGCACAGGCCGACTTCACGGCCTCCGCCGATGCTCAGACCATCGATCCCGCCGCCTATCAGGCGGTGAAGCAGGCCAACGACCGCGCCCAGGCGGCGCTGCAGGACGCCCTGGACGCGGTCGCGGATGCCCAGGCCGCTTATTCTTCAGCCAGCACCGCCGCGACCACGGCCGACACGGCGGCGGATACCGCCGAAGCGGCCGCCGCAACCGTCAATAAGGACGCTGCCGACGATGCCCTTGAAACGGCAACGGAGGCGGCAACGGCCGCGGCAACGGCCGCCAACACGGCAGCCGCCGAAGCGGTGGAAGCAGCCGGACGAACCCCGACCAGTGCGGAGCTTGCGGCTATTCAGGCCGCCGCCGTTCTTGCCCTCGCCGATGCCGCCGCCGCCGATACGGCCGCGACAACGGCGGAAATCCAGGCCGATCTGGCAACGGCGGCACTGGCCGGCATTCCGCGCGCCGCCGCCGCCCGCTCCACCGCCCAGGCCGCCGCCGACGAGGCCCAGGCCGCCGTCGCCACCGCCGAGGGCGTGGCGCAGACGGATACGGTGACCCTGGACGGCACCATCGAAGACGGCGACGTCTACCGCGTCACCATCGACGGCGACGTGGTTTCGGTCACCGTCGGCACGGACACCGCCAGCGCCACGACCGGCATCACCATCGCCGATGTGCGCGACGCGCTGATCGCCAAGATCAACACCCCGGCCAACGGCGCCACCGATTCCGTGGTTGCTTCCGCCGGCAACGGCGACGGCGCCATTACCCTGACCGCGGCCATGCCGGGCATCGGCTTCACCGCGACGGCGTCGGCCACCAACCACGGCGCCAACGACGACCAGTACGCCACCGCGTCGACGGTGACCGGCAACCTGGGCGGCGCCACCCAGGTCGCGCAGCTGGATACGGTCACCCTGCAGGGCACCGTTCAGGCCGGCGACACCTATACGGTCACCGTCAACGGCACGCCGGTCACCGTGACGATCCCCGAAGGCGGCGCGATATCGACCCTGACCCAGGTCCGCGACGCCCTGATCACGTTGATCAACGACAGCGCCGCCGGCGCCGCCGTCACGGCCTCGCCCGGCGATACGGGCGAAACACTGGCCATCACCGCCGACGTCGCCGGCGTCGCCTTCACGGCGACGGCAACGGCCACGGACGGCGGCGGCACCCAGGACAACGCGGCCCAGGCGGTGACGACCACCGCCAACCTGCGCGGCGCCGACGACCTGGCAGCACAGGCGGCGACGGACGCCGAAACCGCCGCCACCACGGCCCAGTCGGAAGCCGCCAAGGCGGATGCCGCGGCCAAGACCGCCGCTGCCTCGATCGCGGCCAAGGACGCCAACGACGACGCGGTCACTGCCGCCGGCGACGCCGCGACCCAGGCCGCGACGGCCAAACAGGCCGCCGCCGACGCCGCGCTTCACGCACGCACAGCCAAGGCGGTCGGTGACGCGGTCAGCGAGGTTCTAAGCCGGGATTCGTTGGATAACGACGATTTTCTGGATGCCATCGAAGCGCAGTTGGAAACCACCCAGGTCACGCGCGTCACCCTGTCCGGCGCCGTCGAAGCCGGGGACAAGTTCTTCATCACCGTCGGCACAACCTCGGCGAGCTTCACCGTAACGACGCAGACCACCTTGACCGAGGTCCGCGACGCCTTCATCCAGCAGTTGACCAGCGTCGGCACCCTGGACGGCATCGTCACCGTCAGCCAGGGGGCGACCGCCGATTCCATCCGCCTGACCGGCGTCACCCCGGGAACCGCCTTCACCACCACGGCGTCCGCGACCAACGTCGTCAACGGCACCAACGACCAGGCCGCCCGCGTGCAACGTCAGGTCAACGCCGATCAGGTGACGCAGCAGGACACGGTCACCGTCGACGGCGCCACCGTGGTCGCAGATGGCGACAGTTTCTCGCTCACGATCGCGGGGACGCCGGTCACCGTATCGACGACCAGCGGCCTGATCAGCGTCGGTGACGATGCAAACGCCGTGCGCGACGCCCTGGTCACGGCGATCCAGAATGCGGGCATTGCCGGCGTCACTGTCGCCGCGGGCGGCACGGGGGCCCTGGTTCTGACCGCGCCCCAGGCCGGCGCCGCCGGCGCGTTCCTGACCACCATTTCCGCCGGCGGCACCGACGCCCTCAGCCTGGATGCCATTTCCAACGGCTCCGTCGCGGATCGCGCCGCGGAGGATGCCGTCGAGGCCAGCGAAGCCGCCCAAAATGCGCTCGCCGCCGCCAACGCGGCCGGCACCACCGCCGGGAACGCCCTGACCGCAGCCCAGGCCGCCGCCAACCCAGACATCGGTGCCGGCAGCGTCGCCCAGGCCTTCCTGAGCAATACGCAATCCCAGGTTACCGCGACCAATTCCTCGGTCGACTCCGCCGCCCGCGACGCCGCGGCAGCGGCTCAGTCGGCCGCCAGCGCCCAAGCCCAAGCCGACCTTGCCGGCACGGACGGCGACGCAATCGCCGACTTGATCACGGCCGCCAACAACGCCGCCATCCGGGCCGCGGACGAAGACGCCGACACCGCCGCCGAGGCCGCCGAGGCCGCCTTCTCCCAGGCCACGGCCAGTTCCACCGCCGCCCTGACAAAGGCGGAAGACGCGATCACCGACGCGGCGGAAATGCTGCAACTCGCCGCCAGCTTCGATCAGGTCACCCTGACCGGCACGCCGTCGGCGGACGATGTGTTCACCCTGACCATCGACCCGACACCGGGCAACGCCGGAAACGGCGACGCCGTGACGGTCGAGGTCACCGCCCAGGACGGCGACACCATCGACGACATCCGCGATGCTCTGGTCGATGCGGTCAACAGCCACGCCGACCTTCAGGGCGTTGCCCAGGCGTCGGCGACCAGCGGGGCCGGCGGCTTCGTCGTCGCGGCGACCACCTCCGGCAACAGCATCGGCGTGACGGTCACGGAAGACGGCGACGCGACCGGGGCCGAAAGCGCTTCAGCCCAAATTCTGAACGCCCTTGCCGCCGCCAACGCGGCGAAAACCACGATCGAAGGCCTGTTGGCCGACGGCGTACAGGACGGCGACGGCGACGCCACGGCAACGGCGCTCGACAGCGCGGTCACGGCGTTGGACGCGGCCATCGCCGCGACCCGCCAGACCGTGTCCGTCACCATCGGCGGCACCGTCGAAGCCGGGGACACCCTGACCGTCGCCTTTGACACGGACAATGACGGCACCCCCGACGTCACGAAAACCATCACTGTCGGCGCCAATCCCACGCTTGCCGCCGTGCGCGACGCCCTGGTCGCCGAAATCGGCACGACCGGCGGCATGATCGCCGCCGCCGCGCTTCAGGACGGCGAACTGGTGCTGATTTCCGACAACCCCAACGCGTCGTTCATCCGCGTCGCGGTCAGCGCCGTCAATGCGGATGGCCTCGCCGGCGAGGCGCCGACCATCAGCGCCGCCCGCACCGGCACGGAGTCTGCGCTGCGCGCATTGAAGAACGGCCTGCAACAGGCGTCGGACATCGCCGAAACCATTGAGGCCGTCGTCGATAACGCCGGCACCGCCGCCGGTACGGCGCGCGCCGCCGCCGACGGCCTGGCACCTGCATTCGACGTGAACGGCGCCCTCACGACGGAAAGTGCCGCCACAATCGTCAACACGGCCAATACTCTCGGCAGCCTGTCTCCTGCTCTGGACCCGTCGGTGCCGGCGGACATGGTGACCGCCGCCCAGCTTTTGGCGGAAATCGCCGAAGGCTACGTGCCCGGCGCCCTTTCCGGCGCCGCCACGGCGAACGCCCAGGCGACCGTCGCCCAGCAGGCCGCGTTCCAGGCCGCATCGGGCCTGGCCCAGTTCGAGCAGGCGATCCTCAAGGCCCGCAACGAGGCCGAACTGCGCATCCAGCAGGAAGCCCGCGATTCCGCCCCCGTGGCCGGCGACGACACGGCGACGACGGCAGAAGACAATGCCCTCACCTTCGACCTTCTGGGCAACGACACGCGCGCCGACGGCGATCCCCTGACCAGCGCCACCATCGCCGCGGTGGGCCAGCCGGCGAACGGCAAGATCACCATCGTGCCGCAGGTCGACGAAGTGGTCATCAGCGGCACGCCCGACAACGGCGATCAGGTCCGCATCACGGTCAACGGCCAGGCGTTCACCTTTACCGTGACCAACCAGACCACCGCCGACGAGGTGCGCGACGCCTTCGTCACCCAAATCAACAACACCCTGGGCGCATCGTCCGTGGTCGTCGCGTCGGCAGGGACCGACGCCGATACGATCCGTCTGACCGCCGCCGTGGCGGGTCGACCGCTCTCGACGACGGTCGACACACCGGCGGACAACAACGACAGCCTGGATCTCATTCAACGGATACGCACCGAGAACGGGCTGGTCACCTATACGCCCAACGCCAACTACAGCGGCGCCGACACCTTTACCTATACGGTGTCGAACGGCGCCACCCCGCCGTCCTTCGACACGGCGACGGTGACCCTCGACATCACGGCCGCCAACGATAACCCGGACGCCAAGAACGACTTCGTCACCACCGCCAACGACAGCACGGCGATCAGCAAGACGGCGGCGGCGGGCCTGCTGGCCAACGACACGGACATCGACACGGGCGACAGCCTGAGCGTCATCAAGGTGGCCGGCAGCAGCCTCAACGTGGGCGAGGCCATTCCGATAACGCTGACCTTGCCCGATAACACGACGGCCCAGGCCCTGGTCACCGTTATCGCCACCGGCAGCTACACGATCAATCCCAACGGCCAGTTCGAAGCCTTGGCCGCCGGGCAATCGGCCACCGGCACCCTGACCTATACCGTGTCCGACGGCCATGCGAGCCTCGACGACACCCAGACCATCACGCTGGCCAATACCGTGGCCAACGCCACCGGGGTCAACCAGATCTCGACCTATACCGTCGGCGGCACGGTGGAACGCGGCGACGTGTTCGAGGTAACGGTCAACGGCACCCGCGTTTCCCATACGGTGACCGACGAGACGACCGCGAACGCGGTCCGCGACGCCATTGTCGCCAAACTGAACGCCAACGGTGTGATCGCCGGAAGGGTCGCGGCCTCGGCCGGCGGCAGCGGCGAAGTGGTGATCACCGCCAATCTGGCGGGCCAGGCGTTCACGACCTCGGCCCAGGCGATCAACGCGGGCACCGACGTGGCCACGCTGACCGTCACCATCACCGGGTCGAACGACGCCCCCGTCGCCGACACCGGCACGGCAAGCGGCGACGAGGACACGACCATCACCGGCACGCTGACGGCCACCGACCCGGACCTGGGCGATACGCTGACCTTTGCCGTCGCCGGCGGCGGCCAGGCCGCCAACGGCACGGTCACGGTCCAGTCGAACGGCAATTTCAGCTATGTCCCCAATGCCGAGTTCAGCGGCACGGACAGCTTCACCTTCCGCGCCACCGACGCCGCCGGGATATCCAGCACCGCAACGGTGACGATCACCGTCAACAACGTGAACGACGACCCCGTCATCACCGCCGGCGGCGATCCGGCGCCGACCTTCGAGGAAACCGGGCCCGCCGTCATCGTCGACGCAGGCATCACGATCACGGATGTCGATACCGCGAACTTCGACACCGGTTCCCTGCGGGCTGCGGTCACGGGCAACCTGGATGCCGGCGACAGCCTGCTGGTTCAGGAAACGGGCGGCATCACGCTGTCAGGATCCGACGTTCTATTCAATGGCATCGTAATCGGCGCCATCGACGGCACCTACGACGGGTCGGTCGGCGACCTGCTGATCGCCCTGGATTCCGACGCCACGCCCGCGGCGGTGCAGGCCCTGGCCCGCGCCATCGCCTTCGCCAACGACACGGCCATCCCCGCCACGGTCGACCGCACGGTGACCTTCACCGTCGATACCGGCGACGGCGGCACCGTCACCCAGGACGCGACCGTCCAGGTCGTGCTGGAAAGCGGACTGACCCGCAGCGACCACGATCAGTTGAATGGCAACGGCGACTGGTTCGACCCCGCCAATTGGACCTCGGACCTTCCCGACGCAACGACCATCGCGATCGTCAACGGCGGCGAAGCGGGCGCCACCTTCTTCAACAACGGCCCGGTCAACGAGACGGTCGCCCAGTTGTTTGTCAACGCCGACCTGAACATTCTGGCCGGCACCCTGAATATCCTGGGCACGTCGGAAGTCGGTCCGGCCGCCCAGTTGAGTATCAACGCTGCTGCCGTGGCCGGCACGGGGTCGATCACGGTCCTGGAAACCGGCACCCTCAGCATGGACGGCGCCAGCAGCATCGCTCAGGACATCGCCTTCTCCTACACGGCAGGCATGACGGGCGGCGCCTTCCTTGCCACGGGAACCGGGAACACCATCACCGGCGACGTGACCATCGGCGGCAACGGCGATCCCAACAACAACGTGAACCTGGAAGACAGCCGGTTCAAGATCGGGGACAGCAGCAGTTCCGCGGGCGCAATCCTGGTTGTCGACGGCACCATCACCAACGACGGCATCATCCAAATGAACGGCCTGTCGGGCTCGGGCGCCGCCTCAACCCTGCAGATCGACACGGGCAGCCTGATCAACAACGGCTTGCTTTCGGTCTCCGGCACTGCCGGCGACCCGCGGATGATCGACGGGTCGATCGACAATTCGACAGGCAAGATTCAGATCAATACGTCGGCGACGATCATCAACGACGGGCATACATTCGATACTGCGACCGGCGAGATCCAGGTGAGTGGCTCGAGCACGCTGACCATCCAGGGCGGCATCACGGTGATCGGCACCGGCACCACGCTGACCGACAACGCCACGGGCACCATCGCCTTCTCCGGCGCGGCGACCCTGACGCTGGAAAGCGACGCAGGCATCGTTTCGACCGACCCGGTCATCAGCTTCGGCGGTCCGTCGGACGCCGTCACGGTGACCAGCACCGACCTGACCCCCCATAGTTTCGGGATCGGCGCGGGCGCGACCCTGACCCTGACCGGCAGCGATCAGGTCACCGGCACGGTCAACCTGGACGTTCTCGGCACCTTGGCGGCCAAGGGCCTCGGCAATACCATCCTCGGCGGTCTGGCCATCGCCCCCGGCAGTGGTGCTCTGAACCTGATCGCCGACGGCGGCGACACGGATCTGGCGATCGCCCAGGGATTCACCAACAACGGGAACATCACGCTCGACAACACGGACAGTTCCGCCCATGGCGTGACCCTGTCCCTGGCCGGCGGCCTGAACAACGCGGGCACCCTGACGGTCAGCGATAGCGGCGGCGGCGGCGGCAACCGGTTCATCTTCGGCAGCATCGACAACGCGGGCGGCGGCATCGTCCTGCAGACGGACGCCACCATCGCCAATACGGGCGGCGTGCTGAACAACGGCAACGGCACCATCGACGTCGGCAGCCATATCCTGACCGTCAACGGCGGCCAGATCGTCGTGGACAGCGGATCGCTGTTCACCGGCGCCGGCGCGCTCGACCTGACCGGCGCGGTCAACCTGCATCTGGTGTCCAACTTCACCCTGGCGGCGGGCGGCGCCGACCTGAACCTCGTTGGCACCGTCACCATCGACGGCACCGTCGGCGAGGGTGCTCCCACCTTCTTCATCGATGACGGCAGGACCCTGACGCTGGACGGCGACACGGTCGCCGACACGGTCAACCTGTCCGTCTCCGGCGTCCTGAACATCGCGGGCACGGGCACCACCATCGCCGCCGCGACCAACATCAATGCGCCGAACGGCGTGTTCAACGTGGAACCGGGCGCCACGGTCACGCTGACCGGCGTCCTCGACAACAACGATGGCGTCATCAACGTGGCCGCGGGCGGCATCCTGATCCTGGACGGCGCCAATATCGAGAACACCGGCATCATCACCGGCGAAGGCACGATCCAGCTGGCCAACGGCGCCGAGATCACCGGCAACGGCATCATCGACGTGGCCGGGATCGACACTGTCGGCACGCTGAACATCACCGGCGGCGCGGTCGTGTTCGACACCGAAACGTCCCTCGACATCGACATCGGCGGCGGCGGCAACGACGTGCTGAACCTGGACACCATGGACCTGACGGCCGCGGGCGAGATCCTGAACCTGAATTTCGCACCGGGCTTCGACCCGATCGCCGACGGCAACACGTTCCAGATTCTGACCTATACCGGCCATGACACGGACCTGAACGACGACACGACCCTCGACAACATCTTCGACACCATCCAGCACAACCTGGGCCCCGAATATACCGTCACCATCGACTACGGCAGCACGGCCGCGACCGTCACCGTCAACCGCAACCCGGAAATCGCCGTCACCACCAACGGCCAGGGCATGCAGTTCGATGGGGTGGACGACATCATCCGCATTCCAGCCGACGGCACGGTCAATGCCCTGACGTCGATCACGGTCGAAGCAGTTATCACCCTTGCCGAACTGCCGGCGGGTCCCGCCCGTATCGCGGAGAACTTCTCTGGCGATTACGATGGCTGGGGCTTCACCATCCATACGGACGGCACCCTTTCCGTCGAGCTCGGCGACGGCGGTGGCTCCGGCCAGCTTTCCAACTTCTACACCGTTCCCGGCGCCATCTCGGCGGGCGATCCGAGCCATGTCGCCTTCACCTACGACGGCGATATCACGGTCTATGTGAACGGCGTGGCCGTGGACGGTACCGCAGGCGGCGTCAATCCAATCGGCAACCTGGGCCCGACCACGTCCGACGTCCTGATCTCGCACCCCGCGTTCCCGCTCAATGGCGTCATCGACGAATTCCGCATCTACGACGGCGCCCGCACGGCGGCCGAGGTCGCCTCGGACGCCGGCGGCGGCACCACGGGCGTCCAGCCGCTGGTCCATTACGATTTCGCCGACGGCACGGCGGACAACAAGGGTTCGCTGGATGTCGCGGCCGACGGCATCCTGGGCGGCGGCACAGGCGGCCCGGTTCTCAGCTTCGACGGCGTCAATGACACCATGCAGGCGAGCAACGCCGCTTTCGCCGTCGGCGCGAATGCCTACACCATCGAGGTTCTGTTCTCGACGACCGCAGGCGCGGGCGACCAAAACATCATTTCACTGGGCGACGGCCCGACCGGAGGCGCCGGGGTCAACGTCAACATCAATAACGGCTTCCTAGGCGGCGGTCTGTCCGGTGTCGGCGGTCTGTCCTACGCCAGCCCCCTCAACGACGGCCAACCACATCATTTGGCGCTGACCTTCGACGGCACGGACTTCTACGAACTGTTCATTGACGGCGTTTCCGTCAGCACCTTCACCAATCCGGGCTCAACGCCTGAAAACATTGTCGAAGGCCTTTTGACCATCGGCCAGCTCGGCGACGGTCAGCGGTACTTCAACGGTGAAATTTCCGAAGTCCGGTTCTACGACGATGTCCGTAACCCGACTGAAATCACCGATGACGCCAGCGGCGTAGTCGATTTTGGCGATCCGGCGCTCCTGGCGTTCTATGACGCCGAACCCACGAGCGTCACCGACGGCGCGCTGATCAACCTAGCCGACCCGGGCAACGGCGACGCGGTGCTGGGCACGGCCGCAATCGCCGGCGAGATGGCGGCGCAGCAGTTCGACGGCAACGACCAGATATTCATCCCCAACAGCGCCGTTCTGGACAACGCCACGCAATTGACCGTCGAGGCGGTGATCAACCCGACAGCGCTGGGCGACTTGCGCATCGTCGAGAAGTTGGACAACTTCACAAATTTCGCCGGCTGGTCCTTTGAGGTATTGGGCAACGGCGGCCTGATGGTCACCATCGGCAACGACGGCGGAAGCCCCCTGTTCTATCAGGTGCAGAGCGTCGGCGGGATCGTCACCGCGGGCGAGAACCAGCATGTGACCTTCAGCTATGACGACGCCACCGGCGACGTCCGCTTCTACGTCGATGGAGTGGAGCATGCGGTTTCCACCGGAACGGTACCGGCGGGCACGCTGACGGCGACCCCCACTGACATCACCATCGGCGACAGCCCGGCCGCCCAGGGCCAGTTCTCGTTCAACGGCACCATCGGCGAGGTCCGCATCTATGACGACATCCGCACGGCGACGGAAGTCGCCGGCGACGCCGCGGGCGGCAACACGTCGGACGCCAACCTGCAGGTGCGGTTGGACTTCGACCCGGCCAATATCTCGGGCCATACGGTTACCAACCAGGGCAACCTGGGCATGACCGGCGACGCCACCCTGGGCAGCGGCCGGGGCGGTCCGGCGCTTTCCTTCGACGGCGGCGACATCATCACGGCGACGGATGCCGGCCTTCAATTGGGCGGCGGCGCTTTCACCATCGAAGCAATCGTCACCACGACCCAGGTATCGTCGACATTCCTCAGCCTGGGCAACGGCGCCGCGCAGGATGCCGGCGTCAACATGATCCTTGACGCCTCGGGCCTCGTCGGCGTCGGCTTGGCGTTCCGGAGCGCGGCAGCGTCAGCGACCCCGATCAACGACGGCCAGCCCCACCATGTGGCCTTCACTCACAACGGCAGCGGCACCTACGAGCTTTACGTCGACGGGGCTTTCGCCAGTTCGTTCAGCATTTCACCGACCCAGGCCATTACCCTGGGCCAGTTGACCTTGGGTCAACTGACCGACGGCGCCCAGCCCTACAACGGAGCCCTTGCCGACGTTCGCGTCTACGGCGATGCCCGCACGGCGGCCGAAATCGCCGCCGATGCAAGGGGCGAGCTGACCGGCGACGCGCTGCTGGTCCATTACGACATGGACCCGTCCAACATTTCCGGTTCGACGCTGACCAATCAGGGTAGCCTGTCGGGTGCCGACGGCGCCCTGGGCGCGGCGACGGCCGCGCCGACGCAGACGACGATCACCGACACGGCCATTCCAACGGCGACGACGCTGATCGATACGACCGAGCCGGCCGTCACCATTACCGCCGACCCGGCGGCGCCGATTGCCGTGCCGCTGATCGGTCAGGCGCTTTCCTTCGACGGAACGGTCGCCATCGAGGTAACCGATACGACTTCGGTCAGTGTCGATGCCGCCACCCTGACCACGGGCCTGGTCATCACCAACGCAGGCATCAACGGCACGGAAGACACGGTCGCCGACTTCAACAACACTCCCGGCGTGTTCAACGGCGTCAATGTGGGCGACGTGGTGACGCTTTCGGGCTTCTCCAACGGGTCCAACAACGTTACCGCCACGGTCACCGCCGTGGCGCTCGACGGTTCGTCCATCAGCTTCGCCGACGGCACGCTCGGCGCCAACAACGGCTTGGCCAGCGTCGGCACGATCGACAAGCCGTCGAACTCGCCGCTGGCCACCGGCGACGGCGCCTTCACCTACGAAGCCTGGTTCCGTACGGATAGCCCCGCCAACCCGCAAACGATCATCCGCGTCGGCGATCCTTCCGGGACCGGCGGGCAGGTTCGGGTAACCGGAGACGGCAGAATTCAGGCACTCGCGCCGGACGCAGGTCCGACGACGCTGGAGAGCGCCCTCGGCCATAACGACGGCCTGTGGCACCACGTCGCCTTCACCTATGACGGCAGTGGCAATCTGCAGCTGATCGTCGATGGCGAGGTGGTTGACACCGGCACGGCCACGATCAATTCCATCGACGTCGGCACCGTCATCATCGGCGGATATACGGTCGGCAACCAGCCGTTCGAAGGCGAAATCTTCGACGTCCGCGCCTACGACGTGGCGCGCTCGCAGTCCGACATCCTGTTGGACATGAACGAACTGCCCGACGGCACGGACCCGACCCTGACCGGCGCCTGGCATCTGGACGACGTGCTGAACGGCACGACGGACCAGTTCCGCGACGTCACCGGCAACGGCGGCACGGGCACCTACTCCGGCAGCACGCCCGTGTTCGAGGACACCAACCTGTTCACGATGGCCGAGGACGCCGTGCTGCACGGCCGGATCACCGGCACGGACGTGGACGGCGACACCGCCTTCACCTACGGGGTCGAAGCCCAGGGTGCGAACGGCACGGTGACGGTCAATCCGGACGGCACCTGGACCTATGCGCCCAACGCCGACTTCTTCGGTGCGGACACGTTTGAAGTTTCCGTCACGGACAGCCTGGGCGCCACGGCGACCAAGGAAATCACCGTCAGCGTCCTCAACGTCAACGACGCACCGGTCGCGACAGGCGCTTTCGTCACCGCGGGCACGGCCATGCAGTTCGACGGCGTGGACGACAAGATCACCGCGTCCAATGCGGCCTTCGCCACGGGTGCCGCAGCCTTTACCTACGAAGCCCGCTTCACCACCAGTTATTCCGGCCCCAATTTCCAGGAAATCCTGCTGACCGGCGTGCAATCGACCAACGCGGGGATGGAGATCGCCATCACGCCCGCGGGCGTTCTCACGGCCGGCATCAACAACGTGTTCGTTTTGGACGCCCCCGGCACGATCAACGACGGTGAGAGCCACCACGTCGCCTTCTCTCACGACGGCTCCGGCAACTATTCCCTCTATCTGGACGGTGTCCTGGTCGACACGCATACGGGCAGCGTCCCCAACATCACGGTGCAAGACCTGTGGGTCGGAACCACGGACTCCGGCACCAACCCCTTCGACGGTCTGATCTCCGACGTGCGGTTCTATGACGACGTCCGCACGGCGGACGAGGTACTGCTGGACGCCGGCGGCCAGGTGCCGCTGAGCCCCGGATCGGAGAACCTGCAGGTCCGCTACGACTTCGACGGCTTCACGGGCCAGACCGTGACCAACCAGGGCGCGCTGGGCTCCGGCGCCGACGGCACCCTGGGCGCCAGCGGCGGCGTGGACGCCGGCGATCCCGTCGCCGTCGCCTTCAACGGCCGGGCCATGGATTTCAACGGCTCAAACCAGGCGGTCGATGCCGGACGCGGGGCCGACGATTCCCTCGCCATCACCGGTGACTTGACGATCGAAACCTGGTTCCGGCCCGAAGCCTTCGCCGCCAGCGGCAGCGTGCGGCCCTACCTGTTCGTGTTCGGGGAGAACGGCGAGACCCTGGGCGCCAACGCCCTCTACGGCGTCTATATCAACGACACGGGCGATCTGGTCTATGTCCACGAATCCCAGGACATCACCGACGAAACCCTGACCTTCGACACCAACCTGACCCTGGGCGACTGGTATCACTTGGCGGTCAGCCGCGACACGGCGGCCAAGACGGTGACCCTGTACCTGAACGGCGAAGCCGTCGGCGCGCCGCAATCCTATACCGACCAGGCAGCCGGCGGCGGCACCTCGCATCTCAGCATCGGCTCCCTGCCCGGCTCGCCCTCGACCTATTTCTTCGACGGCCAGATGTTCGATGTCCGGATCTATGACGAAACGCGGGATGCCGCCACGATCGCCGCCGACATGACCGGTGCGCTGAACACGGCCGATCCCGGGCTGATCGCCGCATGGCCGCTGAACGATGCCGACGGCTCGACCATCATCGATGTCGCCCATGGCAACGACGGCACCTTCGAGCAGGCCGGATCGCCCGCCACGCCGACGCTGGTCGACACCAACCCCCTGTCGGCCATCGAGGACGGCGTGCTGACCGGCCGCATCATCGCCCATGACGTGGACGGCGACACGCTGACCTTCACCGCCGCGACCGGCGGCGAGCCGATGCACGGCACGGTGTTCGTCAATTCGGACGGCACCTTCGAATACACGCCGGCACCCGATTACTTCGGCCCCGACGCGTTCACCGTCGACGTGTTCGACGGCACCACGACGGTGTCGAAATCGATCAGCGTCACCGTGGATGCCGTGAACGACGCGCCGGTGATCCTGGGTGCGGTGCAGGCGGGTAACGCGCTGTCGTTCGATGGCGTGGACGACGTCATTGTGGCCGGGCGCGGCGACGGCGACGCCTTCGCCATCACCGGCGACCTGACGCTTGAGTTGTGGTTCAAACCCAGCGACCTGACCGGCGCTCGCCAGTTGCTCTCGTTCCTGGAGAACGGCGAAACCGCCGCGGACAACGCGGCCTATGACCTGAACCTCGACGCCAACGGCGATATTACGTTCCAGCACGAATACGGCAGCGGGTCGAACGAGGTCGCCACCTTCGCGACCGGCTTTGCCCAAGACGAATGGCACCATGTCGCCGCCGTGCGGGACGCCACGGCCAAGACCTTCACCCTTTACGTGGACGGCGAGCAGTTCGGCGCCCCCGTTGCCTATGTCAACGACGCGGTCCCGGGCGCCAATGCGCAATTGTTTATCGGTTCCGGCGGCACCGGGGACGCCACGCCCTTCGCCGGGCAGATGGACGACATCCGCATCTGGAACTCGGCGCGCACGGCCGAGGATATCGCCGACAACTACCAGAACCCCAATGTCTTCGACATGTCGCAAAGCCTGGTCGCGCATTATTCCTTCGACAACGTGCAGCCGGACGGCACGATCCC
This sequence comes from uncultured Alphaproteobacteria bacterium, assembly GCA_963976055.1. GTDB lineage: Bacteria > Pseudomonadota > Alphaproteobacteria > Rhodospirillales > Casp-alpha2 > UBA1479. The sequence goes on along the minus strand of CAXBJB010000015.1, from coordinate 39,801 downwards.
CGACCAGTCGGGCAACGGCAACGACATCGCCCTGCCCGGCCTCCACGGCCTCGACTTCGCCGGCGACACGCAGATCGTGGAAAGCCTGGGCACGGGTGCTGTCAACGGTCCGCTGACGATCGAGTACAACATCAACTTCAATACCCCGGGCGCGCAGCAGAATATCGTCGAAGTCGCCGACACCGGCGGCGCCCGTCTGATCTCCTACGTCAACGCCTCGAACCAGTTGGAAATGTTCTTCGGTCCCGGCAACCCGAGTTCCTACAACACAGGCTACACGGTCGAGGCCGGCGTCGACTACCACATCGCCCTGACCTGGGACGGCACCAACGCCCGCCTGCTGGTCGACGGCGTCGATGTCGGCGGGACGGCGGTGACGGGCCTCGTGTTCTCGGGCGCGGAAACCGCGACCCTGACCGTCGGCTCCGACACGATAATCGCAACCAATTTCCGCACCGATGCCGTGATCGGCGACCTGCGGGTATGGGACGTGGCGCGCACGCCGGCCGAGATCGCGGCCGACAAAGACGCGCCGCTCGACCCCGGCCAGAACCCGGACATGATCGCCAATTTCGTGCTGCAAGGCGCGGACGGCACGACCCCCGGGATTGTCACCGACGTGGTGACGGCGGCGACACCAACCGTCACCGACCTGGGCCAAACCGGCAATACGGCAACCTTCGTCGACGCAACCGCCACGGCACCGGCGGCCGTCGAAACCACCCCCGCCGACACGCCGACGGTGATCCTGGACGTTTACGAAGATCTGATCGTCACCGAGGACACGCCCTTCTCGTCCAAGATCATCGCCAAAGATGTGGACGGCGACAGCGTGATCTTCACGCGAGATGTGGATGCCGAGAACGGCACGGTGATCGTAAACCCGGACGGCACCTTCACCTACACGCCCAATGCTGAGTTCTCCGGTTATGACAGCTTCACCGTCACCGTGGACGACGGCAACGGCGGTACGGACACGCGAACGATTTCCATCGACGTGCAGCCCGTCAACGACGCGCCGGAAATCCTGGGCGCGCAGGCCAACGTGCGCGCGGTGCAGTTCGACGGCATCGACGACTTCGTCCAGGTCGTCATCCCGGGCGTCCTGCTGCCGGGTGCGGCGGGCGACCCGTTCACCGTCGAAGCCTGGATGCAGGTCCCCGTGGGCACGAGCACGCCGATCCTCAGCATCGGCACGACGGGGGCCGGTTTGGGCGTCGATCTCGGCATCGACGGGTCCGGCTATCTGACCGGCGCTGCCGCGACCGGCGCCGACATGGTCAACGACGGCGCCTGGCACCATGTCGCCCTCAGCTATGACGGCACGGACGTGCAGCTTTTCGTGGACGGCATCGCCAGCGGCGCCCCCGTGGCCGCTGCGCTCGACCTGACGTCGGGCGATATAACCTTCGGCCGCTCGCTCGATGGATCGTCCTTCTTCAAGGGCGTTGTCGACGACATCCGCATCTGGAGCACCCCCCGTACGGCCCAGGACATCGCCGACAATTACCAGCGCACCGAGCTGACCGGGGACGTTTCCAGCCTGGAAGCGCGCTACACCCTCGACAATCCGGAAAGCGACGACATCGACGCCAATCCGGGCCTGATCGACGTGTCCGGTAACGGCCATGCCCTGTCGGCAGGCGGGCCGCCGAACGACGGGTTCGCCGGCTATCTGGTCCTCGACGGCTCCGGTGATTATGTCAGCTTCCCGGACTTCAATTCGGTCGCGGGAACCGGCAGCCTCACGGTCACGGCCTGGGTCCGCGCAGACGCGCTTTCCGGCACCCAGAACCTGATCACCCTGGGCGACACCGCCGTCGTGCTGTCGGGCAACACGGTCGGATTGGTTGCCGGCGGCGTCGGGCCGACCCTGGGCGACACGGTTACCGCGGGCGAATGGGTGCATGTCGCCGCCGTCTACGACGGCGATGCCGACACGGCCGTCGTCTACGTGAACGGTCAGGCCGCGACGCCCACGGGCAGCGTGACGGCGACCATCACCGATCCCACGGAAATCATCATCGGCGCCGGCGGCGGCGGGGCGAACGCCTTCGACGGCGCCATCACCCAGGTGCGCATTTTCAGCGAAGCGCGGGCGCTGGGCGATATCCAATCGGACATGGATCTGCCGTATTACGACGGCAATTCACCCGCGACCCTGGTCAACTCCTTCCCGCTCAACGGCTCGCTGGAGAACGACCAGGGCCATCAGAACAACCAAAGCCTGGCCGACGGCACGTTCGCCGACGGCGCGCATTTCGCCGATGTCTCGCCGACCCTTCTGGGCCCCAACGTGCTGTCCGGCGCGGTCAGCTTCAACGGAGCTGAGGGCGTTCCCGGCGACGACGCCCTCTCGTTCGGTCAGCATCCGGTCTTCCAGGTTCCCAGCAGCCTGACGCTGGAAGCCTGGATCAAGCCCACCGCGATCCAAAGCGACTGGGACGGCATCGTCGGCAATCTGGCCGATACCGACGCGGTCGAGCACAGCGGCTACGGCCTGCACCTCTCGACGGGCAATGTGGTGCGCTTCGCCTTTGTCGTGAACGACGTCATTCAGATCGTCGACACCCCTATCAATGCCATCGACCTGAACCAATGGAGCCACGTCGCCGCCACCTATGACGGCACGACGGCCCGTATTTTCGTCAACGGCGAGGAAGTCGCAAGCGAACCGGTCAGCGGCGTCATCGAATATACGCCCACCAACGATCTGCGCATCGGCGCCATGGTCGACAGCAACGAAAATCACTATTTCAACGGCCAGATCGCCGACGTGCGCATCTGGGATGTGGCGCGCACGGAATGGGAAATCGAGGACGGCGCCGAGCATCCCATCCCGGTGGACAGCGCCGGCCTGATCTTCAACGCGCCCTTGAACGGCGCGGACGGGGCGCCCGTCTCCACCGTTACCGACATCATCGGCGGCCTGACCGGCACGGCCACGGGAAACCCGGTCTATGTGGATACCGCGCCGGACATCTACGGCGATGCCTCTCCCGCTTCGCCGCTGCTCGCGCAGGAGGATACGGCTTTCCACGGCCAGCTTGCCGCCGCCGACGTGGACGGCGACAGCGTGACCTTCACGCTCAACGCCCAGGCCCAGAACGGCACGGTCACGGTCAATCCCGACGGCACCTTCCAGTACCTGTCGGCGCCCAACTATTCCGGGCTCGACGCGTTCACCGTCTCGGTCAGCGACGGCTTCGGCGGCACGGCGACCCAGACCATCAACCTGGAGGTTCAGCCCGCCAACGACGCGCCGATCATCACCTCGGTGACGACGACCGGCGACGGCATGCAGTTCGACGGCGTGGATGATGTCGTGGTCACGGGCCTCAACTCCATGCCCACGAACTTCACGATCGAGGCCCATATCCGCACCGGCAACGATACGGCGGACGGATTTGCCAAGCCCATCATCTCCCGCCAGCCGGGCACCGTGAACGACCAGGCGGATTTCGACCTTCAGATCAACGGCGACGGCACCTTGGTCTTCGTCATGGGCCAGGGCGCCGGTTCCCTCCTTGTTGTTGGCCCCATCCTCACCTCTGCCACGGATTACCACCTTGCCGTGACGTTCGACGATTCAACCGGTGAGGCCACGATCTATGTCGACGGCGAGGAAGCGGGCTTGGGCATCTTCTCCGGCACCCGCCAGACGGGTCCGGCGAACGTGGAAATCGGCCATTACACCGAAACCAGCGGCTCGCCCACGGAACACTATTACGACGGCCTGATCAGCGATGTGCGTATCTACGATACGGTTCTCGACGCCGCGCAGATCCAGAACGACATGGGCGGCTTCGTGCCGAACGACCCGAACGCGGCGGGCTTGCTGGTCCACTACGACTTCGAAAACCTGGTCGGCCAGACGGTGACCAACCTAGGTTCTGCCACGGGTGCCGACGGCCAGTTGGGCAGTACCGCTTCGGCAAACGCCGACGACCCGACCCCCGTTCCCTTCGCCGGCCGGGCCATGGTCTTCGACGGTGTTGACGACGTGATCCGCGTGCCCGACGAGGCGGCGTTCGATATCGAAAACCAGATCACCCTGCAGACTTGGTTCAAGCTCGACGCGGGCGCGGTGGCGGGCACAAACTACGGCCTGATCGAAAAATTCTCCAGCGCCGGGAGCGACCGCGCCTATCAGCTCACCCTCACGGACGGCAATGCCGATGGCATCTTCAACCTGACGTTCCAGCTTTCTTCAGATGGCGCCATCGGCCCGATCCTGACCGTTCCCAACATCGTCACCCGGGGCGAGTGGGCCCATGCCACTGCCACCTTCGACGGCACCACCATGCGGCTCTATCTGAACGGGGAGGAAGTCGGCAGCGACGCCGGTTTTGCCGGCCAGACGATCCACAATTCCTCCGCGGACCTGGCTATCGGCGGCAATTTCGAAAGCGGCGTCCTTGGCCGGCCCTTCAAGGGCGAGATGTTCGACGCCCGCATCTACAACGTGGGCCGCACGGATGCCGCCATCCAATCCGACATTCACACCCTGCCTACGGGCGACGAGGCGGGCCTAGTCGCGGCCTGGCCCCTGACCGGCTCCGACGGCGCGACGGTGCCGGAGATCGTTGCCGGTGCCGACGGCACGTTCGAGAGCGCCGCGGTCCCGGCGACACCCACCTTCGACGCGACCAACCCCTTGATCACCGCCGAGGACGCGACCCTGACCGGCCAGGTCACCGTGGCCGATATCGACGGCGATACCGATTTCGATTTCGGCATCACCGGCCACCCCATGAACGGCGACGTGTGGATCGACAACACCGGCCAGTGGCAGTACACGCCCAACGCCAACTTCCACGGCGCCGACAGCTTCGAGGTTTCGGTGCGCGACCACGACGGCGGCGTCGCGACGCAGACCGTCACCGTCGACGTGAAACCGATCAACGACGCGCCGGTCGTGCTGGGCGCGCGGGCCGCCGGAAGCGCGTTGCAGTTCGACGGCGTGAACGACAGCGTGTCCGTCGTCCCAAGCGGCGGCCTGACGCTCGGCTCCCACACCTTCGAGGCGTGGATCGAATCGACCAACACCAATACGGACCGTAACCTGTTCGTGACGGATGACGGGAACGGGGCAGACAGCTTCGCCAACTTCTTCATCAATTTCAACGAAGGCCTGACCGTTTCAATCCAGACAAGCCCCGGCAACGTCACGACCATCAGCACCACGTCCCCGCATGCGCTCGTCGATGGCTTCATGCATGTCGGCTATACCTTCGACCAGGAAACCGGCGATATTCAGATATTCGTCGACGGCACGCCCGTCGCCATGAACGCACCGAGCGTGACCGGCGACATCTCCGGCGGCGAGATCGCGGTGGATACCTACAGCCTGGGCGCGAACGAGGCCCTCGGCTCCGCCTATTACAAGGGCCAGATGGATGATGTCCGCCTGTGGGGCGATGTCCGCATGCCCGGCGAGATTGCCGGAAACATGAACATCCCCGTGCCCGCCGACCCGACGGACCTGATCGCCCATTACGGCTTCGACGACGTATTCGGCACCACGGTGCCCAACCTGGTCGCCGGCGGCCCGGACGCGCAGCTCGGCGACGGCGTCGACCCGGCGACGGAACCGATGGTCCTGGGCCCCAACGTGATCGGCCGGGCGCTCGATTTCTCCGGATCGTCGAAGGCCGTCGGCGATATCGCCGCCGACGTGCTGACGGACCAAGTGACGATCGAGATGAACATCCGGTTCGACTCGCTCACCGGTCAGCAGAACCTGGTCGATCTCCGCTCGCCCGGCGGCACGCCAGATGGCGCACCGCGGCTGGTGCCCTACAAGGTCAATTCCATCGACGGCACCCATCCGAACGAATTCGCCCTCGCGTTCATCGACAGCGCCGGAAACAATACGACGGTCTTCACTTCGGCCACCGCCGAGGCCGACGTCTGGTATCACGTCGCCGTCACCTACGACGGCGCCACCGCGCGCCTGTATGTCGACGGCGTGGAAGTCGGCAGCCAGGCTTTCAGCAATTTCAGCTACGACGCCGCAACCCCCGTCACCCTGACCATGGGCGCGAACGGAAACGCCCTTTTCCCCGTGGACGGCCAGATTTCCGACGTGCGGGTCTGGGACGTCGCGCGCTCGGCGTCGGACATCGCCGACAACATGAACACCTTCGTCGACGCCAACGACCCGAACCTGATCGCCAACTACCGCATGGACGATGCGGCCTCCGGCACACCGGCGACCATCGTCGATGCCGTGAACGGATCGATCGCCACCGTCACGGGGACGGGAACGGTGACCTTCGTGAACACCGCCCCCGACATCTTTTCCACCGTCGTGACCACGCCCGCGGGCGCCGCGGTCCGGGGCGATCTCGCGGCCTTCGACGTGGAGGGCGACAGCATCAGCTTCACGCCCACGGCGGGGCCGCAGTCCACGACAAAGGGCATGTTCGAGGTGTTCGCCGACGGCACCTACGAATACATCCCCGATCAGGGCGCCACCGGCCTTGACAGCTTCCAGGTCACGCTGACGGAGATCGGCAGCGGCCTGACCTCGACACAGACGATCACCGTCGACGTCGTGCCCGACCTGATTCCCCTGAGCCACGATCAGAGTGCCGATGCCCTTTGGGAGAATACGGCCAACTGGGGCGGCGCCCTGCCCACGGCGATCAACCTGGCGGTGCTGGCCGACGGCACGGACACGTCGGTCACCCTGTCCAGCGACGGCGGCACCGTTGGCGGCCTGGACATGATCGACACGGGTCTGACCCTCGACGATGCCGCATCCGCGCTGGTCGTCGACGGCGCCCTGACCCTGGGCACGGGCCAGACGCTGAGCCTGTCCGCCGCCGACGGCAGCCTGACGGTCAACGGCGACGCCGCCCTGCACGGCAACCTGTCCATGACCGCGGCCGCCACGCTGACCGTCAACGGGCAGGCCCTGATGTCCCCGACGGGCATCCACGATTGGATGGACGGCACCCTCGCCGGCACGGGCGCGATCACCTATTCCGGAAACGCCGCCCTCAACCTCTCGACTCCCGGGCTCAAGACCATCGACGGCGTCGACATCACCGCCAGCGGTGCCGGCGTGGACGTCACCTTCGCCCTGGGTGTGGCCAACGTGACGCTGAACAACGACGCGGTCCTGACCATCGACAGCGGCGCGACTCTGCACCTGGATAACAACGGCACCCTTGCCGACGGCGGCACGGGCACCAACACCCTGGTCATCGGCGCGGGCGGCACGCTGATCCGCGACACGGCCAGCGGCACCAACACCATCGCGACCGATCTGTCGCTGAACGGCGCGCTGGACGTCGAGACGGGCACCCTGAAACTGCAGGGCGGCGCGGATTTGAACGGCAACATGGTTCTCGCATCCGGGGCGACGCTCGAACTGGCCGGAACATCGGCCCCGATTTACTCGATCGGTCCGTCCGGCGACCTGATGGGCCTCGGCACGCTGCTGCTTTCGGCCCCGACCGCGACCCTCAACATCGACAGTAACCTGATCGTCGACAGCGGCCTGACCCTGGCGCAGGCCGACGGCACCATCAACGTCTTGACCGCCAGGACGCTGGCCGTCGAAGGTACGCACGACTGGACCGGCGGCACCATCACCGGCACAGGCACGGTCAGCTACACCGCCGGCGGCACGCTGAACGTCAACGGCGACGTGACCTTCGACGGCATTGATGCGTCGATCACCGGCGTCGGCACCACCGTCAACATGACCGGCGACCACGACTTGCAGCTCTCCAACGACACCATCGTCACGGTGGGAGCCGACGGCCTGTTCGCCATCCTGGGCACCGGCGACATCACCTCCGGCGCTGAAACGACAGGCAACGAACTGATCATCTCGGCCGGCGCCACCCTGCAGAAGATCGGCAACTCCGGCCCGGCCTTCATCAACGTGGAACTGACCCTGGACGGAACCCTCCAGGTCGACCAGGGCAACCTGCAGCTGGCCGACGGCGGGATGTTGAACGGCGACGTCAACATCGCCGCCGGCGCGCAGTTGCGCCTCGACGGCACCGCGACCTACACGGTCGGCACCGGCCTGGACTTGGCCGGAAACGGCACCCTGGCCCTGGTCGGCGGCGGCGTGGTCGTGGCCGTGGACAACGACCTGATCATCGATAGCGCCCTGACCCTGCAACAGGACTTCGGCAGCCTCGATATTGCGGGAGCACAGACCCTGACGATCGAGGGCACACACAACTGGGTCGGCGGCGAGATCTCGGGCGCCGGTTCGGTGAACGTGACCTCGACCGGCGTGACCAATATCGAAGGCGGTGTGATTCTCAACGGCGCGGCGCTGACTGTCGGCGGCACGCTGACGGTCAACGGCGACGACGGCGGCGTCGATCCTAACCAGAACGTCAAAGTCCAGAACGGCAGCAGCATCAACGTAATCGCGGGCGGTCTGGTCGAACTGACCAACACGCGTGGCTTCATCGACGGCGGCGGCGCCGGCACCTTCTCCATCGCCGCCGGCGCCACCCTGCGCAAGTCCGGCACGGGCGAGGGCGAGGTCAACCTGACCCTGAACAACGCGGGAGACATCGAAGTCACTGGCGGGATTCTGACCCTGGACGCCGCGGGCACGGCCACCAACACCGGCATTATCACCATCGCCGAGGGCGCGACGCTCAGGATCGAGAACGGCACCCTGAGCAACTACGGCACGATCGAGGGCGACGGCCAGATCGAGTTCGCAACCGGCGGCAGCCTGATCAACCAGGGCACCCTGGAAGTCGGTGGGCTGGAGAATATCGGCGACTTCACGGTGCAGGGCACGATCGACAGCGCGGGCTCCAGCAACGCCATCGCCTTCGAATTCGAGGATGCCGCCAGCTATGACCAGCTGACCGCCGCCGATATCGACCTGTCGGGCTCTACGGACGAGCTGATCCTCGACTTCACCGGCATCGACGTGGCCGCCGGCGACGTCTTCGACATCATCACCTTCGCATCGGGCACCCATAGCACGAGCGACCAGTTCGACATCATCACCACCCACGGCCTGTACGGCTACCAGGCGTCGGTCTTCGCCTCCGCCACTGGCGTGACGGTCACGATCTCGGAAGACCTGAACTACGTCATCGGCACGGGCGGCAACGACACCCTGTTCGGCTCGGCGGGTGCAGACCTGATCAACAGCGGGGCGGGCAATGACAGCCTGTTCGGCGGCAACGCCAACGACCGCCTGCAGGGCGGCACCGACAACGATTATCTGGACGGCGGCACCGGGCAGAACATCCTGATCGGCGGCGACGGTGACGACACGCTGACCGGCGACACCCGCGGTTTCGGCGGCATTGACCTGAACACCGCCGCCTACGGCAGTGCGACAGCAGCGATCACGGTCACCCTCGACGGCGCCGGCGGTACGGCGACGAGCCTCGGCGGCGGCAACGCGGCGGCCATCGGTACGGACACGCTAATCCATGTCGACCGCATCATCGGGTCGGACTTCGATGACCAGTTCGTCATCACCGGCACCTGGATGGGCGGGCAGTTCGACGCCTATCAGGGCAGCAGCGTCGGGCAGTTCAACATCATCCAGGGCGGCGCCGGCGACGACACCATCACCGGCAACGGCTTCACCCGCGTCGATTATTCCGACGCCCTGGACGGCGTCACCGTGACCTTCACCGCCGACGGTGTGGGCACTGGGCGTCGGACCGACAACGCAGGCAGTGCGACCGGCGTGGACGACGGCACGGGCCTGGACAGCTTCACCGGCGTCGGCGACGTCATGGGCTCCCACTTCGACGACGTCATCACCGGCGACGGCCTCAACAACTCGTTCGCCGGCCTGGCCGGGAACGACACGCTGGACGGCGGCGCCGGCACCGACCGCGCCGATTACCGCACCGCGGACGGCGCGATCACGGTGGACATGACGCTGGGGTCCGGCCAGGTCACGGACGACGGTTACGGCGATGTCGATACCCTGATCGACATCGAATACATCCGCGGTTCCCGCTATGACGACGTGATGATCGCGAACGACGCCGGCGGCGTGCAGTTCCGCGGCGAAGACGGCGACGACACCATCACCGGCGGCCTGGGCATCGACACCGTGCGCGGCGGCGCCGGCAACGACGTCATCACCGGCGGCGGCGGCGCCGACGACCTGCGCAGCGACGACGGCCGCGACCGTTTCGTCTACAACTCGATTACCGACTCGCCCTACATGGGCGCCTTCGACCGCATCCGTGATTTCAACCCCGGCAACGACAAGATCGAATTCGCGGAGAGTCTGTTGTCCGGCATCTTCACCTATGTCGGCGGCGGCAGCCTGACTGGCGGCGGAGATTCCAGCGCCCGCTACAACGACAGCAACAGCCATCTGGAGATCGACACCGACGGCGACGGCGCGCCCGACATGGAAATCCGCATGGACGGCGTCACGGCGGCGGACCTGTCGATCAACGATTTCCGGATCACCATTTCCGATACCGGCGGCATCGATACGCTGACCGGCGGCGCGACCAGCGATCTGCTTCGCGGCCTGAGCGGGGACGACATCCTCGACGGCGGCGATGGCGACGACGTGCTGGTCGGCGGCGGCGGCAATGATACGCTGACCGGCGGTGCAGGCTTTAACATTCTGCGCGGCGGCGCCGGCGACGACACGTTCCACGGCATCGTCACGTCGGTCAACAGCACGGATATCAACACCATCGACTACCGCGACGCCACGGACGCGATCACCGTCACCCTGGACAGCACCTCGACGGTGACGGGTGACGCCTCGGTCGGGACCGACACGATCATCGGCGCCGATCGCATCTTCGGCTCGGAATTCGGGGATACCTTCAACATCTACGCCGGATGGAGCGGATCGCAGCATCAGCCCTTCGGCGGCGCGCTTGGCCAGTTCATGGAAATCGACGGCGGCGGCGGCGACGATACGATTTACGGCAACGGTTTCACCCGCATCGGCTTCGGCAACGCCACCGACGGCGTGCGCATCGAATTCACCGGCGCCGGCATGGGAACATCGGCCTCCATCCATGTTGGGGACGCGGCGGGCGTCGGCATCGACACCTTCAGCGGCGTAAATGGGGTTCGCGGCTCCGAATACGACGATTGGGTCACCGGTAGCGTCAACAACGAAGAATTCCGCATGCAGGGCGGCAACGATTACATCGACGGCGGCGGCGGCATCGATACCGTGCGGTACGACGCGGGCGGCGCTTCGGTCAACCTGTCGTCCTATACCTACACCGTCGCGGGTGCGTCCTACGCCTCCATCGCCGCCGGAACGGCGTTCGACGGCGAAGGCGGCACGGACACCCTGATCAACATCGAAAACGCCCGCGGCTCCGCCAACGGCGACGTGCTGATCGGCTCCGACGACGACAACGAATTGCGCGGTGACAGCGGCCAGGACACGTTCCTGGGCGGGCTCGGCGCCGACACCATCCGCATGGGCAGCGGCGACGGGGTGCTCGACAACGCCGTCTACCAGTCGAAGTTCGATTCGACCCAGGCGCAGATGGATACGATCCGCGAGTTCGAGGACGGGGTCGACCACATCACCTTCCAGGGCATCGATTTCGCAACCTTGACGCCTGTAGACCTGGGCTTCCAGACCGATGTCAGCACCGGCATCGCGGCGGCGACCACCCCAAACAGTATCCACTTCTTCAACGACGGCACGCACGGCTACGTCTACGTCAACGGCGCCGGTTCGGGCACCGACTTCGACGGCACGCTGATCAAACTGCAGAACGTCACGACGGCGCCCTCCGCCTCGACCTTTGCCAACGATGTTCTGTTCACCGTCGATCTTGGCGGCGCGACCGTGACCGGCACCGCCGGCAACGACAGCCTAACCGGCACGATCGGCGATGATGTGTTCGAGGCCTCGACGGGCACGGACGTGATTACCGACGTCACCGTCGGCGGTACGGATCAGCTCGACCTCGGCCTCGGGTTCGAACTGGTCGGCGGCGAACTGGTCGGCAGCGATCTGATGCTGACCATCGAGGACGTATCGAACCAGACACTCCATACGACCACGATCGTCAATCACACGGCGGGCAACACGGTCACGGAAATCCGTTTTGACGCCGATGAAGACAACACACCCGACGTCTACACCCTGGCGACCAGCTTCGACAGTTCCGGCAACGTCACTGACACCCTGCTGGCCGGCACCACCGGCGCGGATACCCTATCGACCGGGTCGGGCAACGACATCGTCGTCGGCAACGCCGGTGATGATGTCATCAACGGCGGCGCGGGCGCCGACCGACTGATGGGCGGCGCCGGGGCGGACACGCTGACCGGCGGCGCGGGGGCCGACGTGTTCGACTACCTGTCGGCCGCGGAGTCCGGCATCGCGGGCACGGATACGGACACCATCACCGATTTCAACGCCGCCGAGGACAGCTTCGACCTTCTGGACGTGATTTCCGGGCCGTTCGACTACAACGGCGACAACGGCGGCCTGACGGGCAGCGGCACGGCGTCCGCCTATTACGATACGACCAACCAGCGGATCGTGATCGACAGCACCGGCAGCGGCGTCGCCGACATGCACATCGACACCCCTGCGCTCACGGGTACGCTGACGGCGGCGAATTTCCTGACAGACAGCGGACCGCTCGCCACCTTCATCACCGGCACTTCGGGCGACGACAGCCTGGTGGGCACCTCGGGCGACGACCATATCGACGGCCTGGCGGGCTTCAACGTGCTGGTCGGCGGCGCGGGCAACGACACGCTGACCACCAGCGATCCCCTGAACAACCCGTTCACCCATCGCAACACGGCCGACTATTCCGATGCCACGGGTGCCATCACTGTGACGGCGAGCCTGGATCAGGTGACCGGCGACCCGTCGGTCGACACGGATACGCTCGGCGTCGTCGACCGCATCATCGGCACCGATTTCAACGACACCTTCGACATGACCGGCTGGGACAATTCTCAGCTCAGTTCGTTCTCCAACAGCGCCATCGGTTCGTTCAACGTGGTGCAGGGCGGCGCCGGCGACGACACCATCACCGGCAACGGCTCCACTCGGGTGTCCTACGCGGATGCCACCGGCGGCGTGACCGTGACACTTACCGATTCGGGCGTTGCAAACGGCGGCGACGACATCGGCGACGGCTTTGCGACGGGGAGCGGGGTCGGCGTCGGTAACGATGTCTTCATGGGCGGCGTCGCGGAAATCCAGGGCTCGGCCTTCGCCGACACCCTGACCGGCAATGATCAAAACAACGTGCTGCGCGGCGGCGCGGGCAACGACATCCTAGATGGCGGCGGTTCGGGTGACATCGACCGCGCCGACTACCGCCAAGCCGCGGCCGGTATCACCGTCGATCTCACGCTCGGCTCCGGCCAGGTCACCGACGACGGGGACGGCGGCGTCGATACCCTGATTAACATCGAACAGATCAGGGGCTCCCAGTTCGCAGACTCCTTCCTCGGCAATGCGTCCGCCAACCGTTTCCGCGGCGAAGGCGGCGCCGACACGTTCACCGGGGGCGCTGGAAACGACCGCTTCGAGTACACCCTCGGCACCTACGAATCGAACACCGTCGCCACCGACGTCATCACTGACTTCCAGGCCGGCGACAGAATCGTGCTGGGTGGCATGGACGGCGTCGAACTGCTGACCGATGCCTATGCCTTCGATACGAACGTCGCGACCACGATCGACAACCTCGCCATGGACGACAGCGTCGAGGACCGCGTCGTGTTCTTCTATGACAGCGGCGCGACCACGGGGTACCTCTACGTCAAGGGCGGCGGCAGCGGCACGACCAGCTACGACGGCACCCTGATCGCCCTGGCCAGCGTCAGCGTGGTCCCGGCGGCGACACAAATCTACAACAGCGCCGGTCCGCTCAGCGCCACCAACGGCGGCACGGACACATTCTTCGCCACCGCCGCGCAGGAAACCTTCACCGGCGGCGACAACGAAGACTTCTTCCTGTTCACGTCTGTGGCGGACTCCCCCTTCGGGACCGAAGACACCATCCTTGATTTCGATGCCGGGGCCGGGGCCGCGCCCGTGGACCGCATCGTGCTGGAAGGGTTCATTCCCGACGGCAGCGCAATCCAGTTCGGCGTCGCGTTCGCCGCCGCCAGCGGATTCATCCAGGCCAACGTGACGGGCGGCTATCTGGAAATCGATATCGACGACGACGGCGATATCGACGTCAACGACATGCGGATCAGCGTCGGCACCGTCGCAGGCACCATGGACGCAACGGATATCGTCTTCGTCACCACGGGCACGACCGGCAATGATGCCTTTACCGGCGGCGCGGGCAACGACTTCTTCCGTGCCTCGATCACCCCCTCGACGGCGACGAGCGTCGGCACGATTACCGACGGCGACACCATCGCTTTTGCCGCGAGCGGGCCGGGCACGGATACCTTGATGATCGCCGATCCGCTGGAACTCGTGGGCGCCGAACTGATCGGGTCCGACCTCTACTTCTATTACGAGGATTTGGACGGCGGCTTCTTCCACCGCACCTCCGTCACCAACCACACGACGAACCCGCTGGATTACGTGGAGTTCGAGTTCGACGAGGATACCCCCGGCGCCGAGACCTTCGCGCTCGCCACGGGCCCGGCGGCCGCGAGCGACGAAAACACGCTGATCGCAGGCACGATTTCGGCTGATACGCTGACCGGCAACACGGGCGATGACATCCTGTTGGGAAATGCCGGCGCAGACACCCTGATCGGCGGCGACGGCGACGACCTACTGGTCGGCGGCATTGGGGTCGACCACTACGACGGCGGCAACGGCAGCGACACCGTGTCCTTCTTCGACGCCACCGCCGGCATCGTCATCGACCTGAGCACCGGCGGCACGATCAACGACGACGGCTTCGGCAACTCGGAAACGTTCACCAGCATCGAGAATGTCGAGGGCAGCCACTTCAACGACGAGATCACCGGCGACGCCTTCGCCAACTTCCTGATGGGCAACGACGGCGACGACTTGATCGAGGGTGGCGGCGGCGCCGATGTTCTCGAAGGCGGAGAGGGCGCAGACGTGTTCATCTACGGCTCCCTGGCCGACAGCGGCCTCGGCAGCATGATGCGGGACGTCATCCTGGACTTCCAGGCCGACGGCACGGACTTGATCGATATCGGCCTTCTGGTGACCGGCACTTTCGATTTCCGGACCGACGGCGAAGGCGCCAACTTCACCGGCGGAGGCAACACCCAAGCGCGCTTCAACAGTGAAACCAAGATTCTGGAGATCGACGCCGACGGCGATGCCCAGGCCGACATGGAAATCGAGATGCAGAACGTCGACGGCGCCGATCTTGACGAAACGGACTTCATCACGGCCGTCATTCCCGCGTAATCGGTGCCTGCCGCTGCCTCTCCCCGAGCAGTCGGCGGCGGCGCGTTCACCACTCGTTCACCCGATTCTCCTATGATTCTGCGACGATCGCCGCGATTCCGACGATATGGTATGGTTGCGGCGCATCTGATATGGGATGCGGACAGCCGCGGAAATCCGGGGATTTTCGCGCGCGATGAGTGAGCGAGCATGAAGGAACTGTTGAAACGGGTTTTCGCCAGGCCGGCGATCGCGACGGAATTGATCGTCGCGACCCTGTTCATCAACATCCTGGCCATGGCAAGCCCGCTGTTCGTCATGCAGGTGCTGAACCGCTATGTCAGCCAGGGCGTGGACGCGACGCTGGCGACCCTGACCACGGGCGTGCTGCTGGCCATCGTCCTGGAATACCTGTTCCGTCAGGCCCGCGGCTCCCTCGCCCGCGGCGTCAACGTGGAACCGGACGAGAAATTGGCCATCGCCGGCTACGGAATCCTGACCCGCGCGCGGGCGGGCGATCTGGAACAGATTCCCCCGGAAACCCGGCGCGAAATGGTCAACGGCATGGCCTCGGTCGAACAGGCTTATTCGTCGTCCAACATCGCGACCATCCTGGACGTGCCGTTCTCGCTGATATTCGTGTTCGTGCTCTACCTGCTGCATCCGTTGATGGCGGTGGTGGTTCTGGCGTTCCTGGTCGGGGTGTTCGCGTTCGGCGTCTACGGCTCCATGTCGATGCAGGAAAAGACCGCCGAACTGCAGACCGCGACCGGCGTCGGCAGCGCGCTTTTGGGCACCGCGACCCGCGAACAGGACCTGGTGCGCGCGTTCAACGCCGGCGGCTTCCTGCGCCGGGCCTGGGAAAAGCACGTGCATTCGTCGCAGCGCCTGCGCCGCGACGTGACCTCGCGCCAGGGCATGATCCAGACCATCACGCAAACCGCCAACGGCCTGATGAGCGTCGCCGTCATCACCACCGGCGCCCTTCTGGTCGTCACCGGCCAGATGGACGTGGGCGCCATGATCGGCGCCAACATCCTGTCGGCGCGGGCGTTGCAGCCGGTCACCAAGCTGTCGCAACTGGGCAGCGCCTTCGCCAAGGCGCGCCAGGCGCTGGCCATGTTCGCCGAACTGGTCAAGGTGCCGCTGGAACCGGAAAAGGGCTCCGCCGTCACCAAGTATTCCGGCGCCATCGAACTGCGCGACCTTGCCTTCGGATTCAAGGGGGCGTCCATGCCCTTGTTCGAATCCCTGAATCTGAAGCTGGCGCCCGGCGACGTGTTGCTGGTTGTCGGCGACAACGGCAGCGGCAAGACCACCCTGGGCCGCATCATCCTGGGCCTGCTGGAGCCGGACCGTGGGCAGATCCTGATCGACGGCCTGGACCTCAAGCAGGTGGCGCTTGAATGGTGGCGCCGACAGGTCATCTACATGCCGCAGGAACCCGCACTTTTGAACGCCACCATCGAGGAAAACCTGAAGGTCAACGCGCCCGATGTCCAAACTTCGGACCTCAACCGCATCATCGACGCGGTCGGCCTGCGGCGATTCCTGGATGAAAGCCCGCAAAGCTTCGAGACGCCCGTGGTCGATAACGGCTGGCGGCTGTCCGAGGGTACCCGGCGGCGGCTGGGCCTGGCCCGGGCGCTGGCGACCAACGGGGCGCTCGCGGTGATCGACGAGCCGACGGAAAGCCTGGACGCCGACGGCTGCGCCGCCGTGCACAAGATCATGGGCTCCCTCGTCAAGCAGGGCCGCACCATCATCATCATGTCCCACGACAAGAACATCGTGCGCGGCGCCCATTATCTGCTCGACCTCAACCAGAAACCGGTGCCCACCGTGCGCCACGTGCCGGGCGTTCAGGACCCGCAGGCCGCGCCGCGGCCCGCCCAGGCTGCTCAGGCTGCACCCGACGCCGCCGTGGCGGCGGAGGCCCAGGCCGACGTCACGCCCCTGCCCAACCCGCTGGCCACCCGCAAACGGGGCGGAGACTGACCATGGCCGGAAATCCCGTCGCCGCCACGGAGCGGCTCAAGGAACTGATGGAAAAGGCCCGCGCCATGCCCGAAGCGGCGGCGGCGACGGCGGCCGCCTACATGGCGAAAAAATCCGCCGACGGCACCCCGCCGCCACAACCGCAGGGCCCGGCCCCTGACGGGGCGGGCGGGCCGGGCGGGGCGCAAACGCCCGGCGCCGCCCCCGCCGACGGGGGCTACCGGCCGTCGGAAACGATCCCGTTCAAGACCCATGCCGTGTTCGGGCTGTGCGCCGCGATGGTCGTCAGCTTCGGCATCTGGTCGTCGATCAGTGAGATCGATATCGTCTCCATGGCCATGGGCGAGGTCATTCCCTCGACCCAGGTCAAGACCATCCAGCATTTGGAAGGCGGCATCGTGCGCGCCATCAAGGTGGTCGAAGGCGGCAAGGTGACGGCGGGCCAGGAACTGGTCGTGCTGGAGCCGACGGCGAGCAACGCCGACGTGGGCGAACTGGGCGAACGCCTGGTGTCGCTGCGCTTCGATCTGGCGCGCCTGCGATCTCTGCTACAGGGGGACCGGACCCTCACCCTGGACCCGGAACTGGTGCGCGACCGCCCCGATCTGGCCAATTCGGCACGTCAACGTTTTCAGGCGGATTTCGAAAAGCACCTCGGCGACCTCAAGCGCCAGAACGCCGCGATCGTGCAACGGACCCAGGAAATTCACGAGATCAAGACCCGCATCACCAACGCGGGCAAAAGCCTGAAGCTGGTCAACGAGCAGGTGAAGATCAGCGAAGGCCTGTTAAAGCGCGACCTGACCAACCGATTCGTCCATCTGAACCTGTTGAAAGAGGCCGAACAGCTGCGCGGCGGGATCGAGACTGACGAGGCGTCATTGCTGCGCGCCGATGCCGCCCGCAAGGAAGCCCAGGCGGTGCTGGAAAGCGTGACCAGCGAATTCAACAAGGAAACCCAGCGTCTGCTGGACGAGGCGCAGTTGAATTTCCGCGAACTGACCCAGCGCATCCAGAAATTCCGCGACAACCTGCAACGCACGGTCGTGCGCTCGCCGGTGAACGGCACGGTCAAGACCCTGCATGTGGTTACCGTGGGCGGCGTGATCCGGCCGGGCGACCCGGTCGTCGACATCGTGCCCGCGGGCGACAAGCTGATCATCGAGGCCAAATTGCAGACCCAGGACATCGGCTATGTCGTGCCGGGGCAGGCGGCCATGGTCAAGTTGGCGTCGGGCGACGCCATGCGCTTCGGCGCCCTGAAGGGAACGGTGATCCACGTCAGCCCCGACACCCTGCAAACGCCCGACGGCAACCCCTACTACAAGGTCCGCATCGCCACGGAGAGCGACCATTTCAGCCGCGGCTCCCTGGTCTATAACCTGTTTCCCGGCATGCAGGTGGTGGCGAGCATTCAGACCGGCACGCGCACGGTGCTGCGCTATCTGGTCGACCCGCTGTTGGCCAACCTGGACGGCGCCCTGGGCGAACGCTGACGCGCCGCCCGGCCATTCCCTTTACATCGAGGCTATTTTTTCGCGGGCGCCTTGTCGGCGGGCTTTTTCTTGGCCGCGGCGCCCGTATCCTTGCCGTCCCCGTCCTTCGCCTGGCTTTGCAGCTTTTCGCGGATTTCGTTGGCGCCGTCGGCCACCCCGCGCAGCACCGCCTGAAGCTGGTTGGCCGGTATCAGCAGACGGGTGATCGGCCGAGAGGTACCGGCCTCGACCTGTTGGGCCAGAGTAATGCGGAAAACCCCGTTCGCGTGCGACACGCTGGAGACGAGTTCGACGAAATGCTCGTCCAGGTTTTCATCGGCCATGCCATTCCCCCTTGAAACCACGTTATCCCTTTACCCGAATGATTGTCGGTGCCTGGACCTTAAGGGTCAACAGGGTTGCATAGGATGCTTCACAGGATATTTGTGAACAAATTCCGCAATTGAGGGAAAGGAAATACGGCAGATTTTAACGATTCCAGATCGACGATATTTGCAAAATACGTTGTAATAATATGCATACAATACTAATTTCTCCGTGAAAGTTCACTCAGGCTCGCTCCCCAATGTGATACAATGTTACGCATGGAGAGGGGGCCAATGAAGATAAAGCGCCCGGTGCAACCCAGGGGCGCAAAAAGGAAAACAAATGCCCAGAGCCTCAAGCAAGAATGAAAGCCATCGACAAAAACGGCTTCCCCCCGGCGTCTCCAATCCGGTTGATATTCACGTCGGCCAACGCCTGCGTCTGCGCCGGACTCTTCTTGGCATGAGCCAGGAAAAGCTCGGCGACGCGGTCGGTCTGACCTTCCAGCAAATTCAAAAGTACGAACGCGGCGCCAACCGCATCGGCGCCAGCCGGTTGTATATGTTCTCGCGCATTCTCGACGTGCCGGTCGCCTATTTCTTCGAGGAACTGCCGTCACAGATCCGTACCCACGAAGGACAGATGCAGATCGGCCTGTCCGATTTACCGCAGGATGCGCTGGAGCGTGACCCCATGGCGCGCCGTGAGACCCTGGAACTGGTCCGCGCCTATTACGCCGTCGGCAACCCCAAGGTCCGGCGCCGGATCGTCGACCTTGTCCGCTCGCTCGGCGGCGAGGAAGACTGACCCCGCCTTTGACCTGCGCTGCCGGTTGACCCGGTCTTTGGGTCAGACAATCCCGGCCCGGGCGACCATCGCCTCCAGCAGCACCTGACATCCCGCCGCCAGATCGCCGGGCGTCGCCGCCTCCCGCTCATTATGGCTGATCCCGTCCCTACAAGGTACGAAGATCATGCCCGTCGGCGCGATGCACGCCAGGTTGCAGGCGTCGTGTCCGGCGCCCGAATGAATATCGCGGCAAACCAGGTCAAGCCTCTTCGCGGCGGCACGCACGGTCTCGACACAGTCGGGGTCGAAGGTGATCGAATCACGGCCAAACATCTCCGCGACCTCCACCTCCACCCCGGCCTCCTCAGCGAGGCGGCGGCACAATGTTTCCGCGCGGTTGCAGATTTCAGCCAACAGGGCGTTATCCGGATGGCGGATATCGACGGAAAAGGTAACTCGCCCCGGCACCGTGTTGCGTGAATTGGGCCGCACCTGCAAATAGCCCGTGGTGATGACCGGCAGGGGATCGAAATCGAAGGCCAGGCGGTTCAGTCCGTCGATCATGCGGGCAGCCCCGACCAGGGCATCGCGGCGCAGGGTCATCGGCAACGTCCCGGCGTGGCCTTCCTCACCGCTCACGGTAACGGTGTGGCAGCGCCGCCCCTGGGCACCGAGCACGGCCCCAATGACGGCACCTTCCCGCTCCAAAATCGGGCCTTGTTCAATATGGGCCTCGAAGAACGCCGAAATGGGATAGCCGCCGCAAGGGGCGTCGCCGTCATAGCCGATGCGCGCCAGTTCCCGGCCCAGCGTGGTCGTGCCGTCGCGGTCGGGCAGATTGAGCCCGTAATCCAGGTCAAATTGCCCCGTATAAACTCCCGACGCGACAACCCCGGCGGTGAAACGCACACCTTCCTCGTCCGTCCAGTCGATGATTTCAAGCGGTGCGCGGGTGGTGATCCCGGCGTCGTTCAGGGCGCGCACGACCTCAAGCCCGGCCAGGACGCCGTAAGCCCCGTCGAACTTGCCGCCGAGCGGCTGGCTGTCCAAATGGCTGCCCGTGACCACCGGGGGTGCGCCGTTGTCGGCGCCCGCGCGGCGGCCGATGATATTGCCCATGCGGTCGATGCGGACCGCCAGGCCCGCATCCTTGCACCAGTCGACGAACAGATCCCGGCCTGCCTTGTCCAGATCGGTCAGGGCGATCCGCCCGACGCCGCCGCCCGGCGTCGCCCCGATTTCACCCATGTCCATGAGAGACCGCCACAGGCGGTCGCCGTTCACCGGCGCCGTGATGCCGGTGCCGGTCACCGCCATTCCCCGGCCTTGTCCGCGAGCCATCGACAAATGCGCAGCAGCTTGGCGTCCTCGCCCCAAGGACAGACGACCTGCACGCCGATGGGCATGCCGTCGGCCCCCTTCAGTAAGGGAACGCTGGCCGCCGGCGCGCCCATGAGGGTCCAATAGCCGTTGAAGGATGCGTCGCCCGTGCGGCCCAGGTCGCGGGGCGCCTGGCCGGGGGCCGCCGGGGTCAGGATCGCATCGACGCCGTCGAAGACCCCCGCCAGCGCGTCCTGCATCTCTTCGGCCTGATAGACGGCATCCAGGTATTCCCGGGCCGTCACGGTCAGGCCGCGTTCGATCCGGTCGGCGGTAATCGGGTCCAGGCCCGCGCGGTCACGGTCGTAATAGGGGCCGAGAGCCTGCACCACCGAGCCGTTCATCACCATTCCGTGGCAGGCCAGCGCGGCGTCGAAGATGGGCGGCAGGTCTGCCTCATGCACGACATCGCTCAGACCGCGGGCCAAATCCTCGATCGCGCGCTGCATGTCCGCCTCGCCGCGGCTCCAGGCCGGCCCGCGCACGAAAGCCAGGCGCGGCGGCGCGCCAAGCGGGTCCGCCTCGCCCAGCCCGGCATGACCACGCATGTCCTTGTCCGCCGGATCGCGGCGCATCAGGACGCGGGCGGCCAGGGCCACATCCTCGGGCGTGCGCGCGAAGATGCCCGGATGATCCAGCCGCCGGGACAGGGGCGACATGCCGGCGCGGGAAATCGTGCCGAAGGTGGGTTTCAGCCCGTAAACGCCGTTGAACGACGCCGGGCGCAGCATGGACCCGCCGGTTTGTGAGCCGATCGCCAGCGGCACCATGAAATCGCCGACGGCGGCCGCAGAACCCGAGGATGACCCCCCCGGCGTGCACGCCGGATCATGGGGATTGCGCGTCTTTCCAGGGGCCGACAGGGCGAATTCCGTGGTCACGCATTTGCCCATGATGACCGCCCCTGCCGCGCGCAGCAGGGCGACCAGGGTCGCGTCCCTGTCGGGGCGGCGCCCGGCACACAGGCGCGAGCCGTTTTCCGTCGGCTGGTCGGCCGTGTCGATGATGTCCTTGATGCCGACGGGAATACCGTTGAGCGGCCCCGCCTGGCCGTCGCGGCGGCGCCGGTCGGCGGCGTCCGCCTGGGCCAGGGCCAGGTTCGGGTCCAGGAACGCCCAGGCGGCGACGGCGTCCTCGCGGTCGGCGATACGGTTCAGGCAGGCCTGCACCAGTTCGCGGGCGGTCAAATCGCCCGTTTCCATGCGGGCGAGCGCGGCTTCGGCGCTGAGACGGTAAATATCCATGGTGGTCTTTTCCTGTGGTGGGTCGGGGCCTTAAGGGGCGGCCGGCGCCTTGTAGACGCCCTTTTCCTTGTAAAAACGGGTGGCCCCCGGGCAATAGGGGATGGGAACCCCGGCGTGATGGCTTTCCAGGGTCAGGTTTTTGCCCTTGGCATGGCCGTTGTTCAACAGGTGTGGCGCCTGCATGTTGCCGTAGAGCCCCTTGACCACGCCGTAGTGAAGATCGTCCGGCAGATTTGTCCGCGACAGCCAAAGCGCGGACACGCTGACGGTTTCCACGGACCGCGGATTGCCTTTGTAGGTATTGCCCGGAATAACATCGGCGGAATAGAACGGCGCCTTGGCGATCAGGGCGTCGCGTTCCTTGCCCTGCACGGGGACCAGGGTCAGGCCCGTCGTGTTCGCCATCTCGAACACCCCGGCGATGGGATAGCCGGATACGTCGATAAAGGCGTCCAGGTGGCCGTCACGGACCAGTTCGGTGGCGGTCTTGGACTTCACGTATTCCGGCATGAAATCGCGCTTTTCCAGTAGGCCATGAGTGCCCAGCACCAGGCGCGCGCCAACCAGAACCCCCGATTCCGGCAGGCCGATGGACACCCGTTTGCCCTTCAGGTCGTAAACCGACTTGATGCCCCGGTCCCTGCCCGCGACCACATGGACGTGTTCGGGATAGAGGCTGGACAGGACGCAGAGCTTCTTGAACGCCTTCTTGCCGGTGAACGGCCCCGTGCCCGTATAGGCCCAAAAGGTGACATCGGACTGAACGAAGGCGGATTCGACCTGATCCGCATCAAGCGCGGAAACATTGGCGACCGAACCATGGGTCGATTGGGCAAAGGCGACCAGCCCTTCCATGCCGCAGTTGCCGCCCTTGGCGCAGCTCCGAGCCCCCGGTGGATTGGAAATTACCTGAGCCAACAAGCCCGCCATGGGAAAGTAGGTGCCGCCGGCGGCACCACTGGCGATCCGGAAGAACAGCATCTTCTGTGCCCCGGCCGGGCCGGGATGCAGCCAGAAGACAAGCCCCCCTGCCAGCGCCGCCACGACA
The DNA here is from genome assembly GCA_963976055.1 of uncultured Alphaproteobacteria bacterium. Lineage (GTDB taxonomy): Bacteria > Pseudomonadota > Alphaproteobacteria > Rhodospirillales > Casp-alpha2 > UBA1479. The sequence continues at coordinate 16,218 of CAXBJB010000015.1, read as the reverse complement.
GCCAGACAACGGATCCCCCGCAGGCGTTTCGTCTTTCCAATGTTCATGCGACCCCCTCCCCCGTCATGGTCCTCAATTTCACCCGCCGAAGCAACAGAACTAAGGTGGTTTTCCCCCTGACGGCCAAGACAATTATTGTATACATTGGTATTGTATACCGACAAAGAGGCCCCCTAAAAAAACAGGGGCGCGCCGACATAAAATGGGGGGGAAGCAATCCGCCAATGAACGACCATTCGCCGACCATAGACACGACCCGGGCGGAAACGTTCCGCCATTGGACGCCGGTCACCCTTCGATTTTCCGACCAGGACAGCATGGGCCACGTGAACAACGTTTCCTACGCCGCCTTCGTCGAAGCGGGACGCAACGCCTTCGTCACCCAGTACCTGAAGCCGGACACCCATCCCGGCATCGATTTCGTGCTGGCCCGCGTGACCATCGATTTCCGCGCCGAGATGCATTACCCCGGCACCGTCGATGTCGGCACCTGCATCAAGCGGATCGGCAATTCGTCGATCACCATCGGCACCGGCCTGTTCAAGGACGGCACCCTGCACGGCACGGCGGAAAGCACCAACGTGTTCATCGACCTGGCAACGCGCAAGCCCTGCCCCATCCCCGCCGACGTGCGGGCCGAACTGGAACGTCAATTGAGCGAAGCGGCGGGGGCATAGATGAGCGGCACGGATGACACGACGGAACAGTTGTCGCGCGGTGAATTCGTCCACGCGCGCCTGCGTGACGCGATCCGCGCCGGGCGCTACCCACCGGGCACGCGGATCCGCGAAACCGAGGTCGCGGCCTGGTTGAACGTCAGCCGCACCCCCGTGCGCGAAGCACTTCGCCGTCTGCAGGCGGACGGACTTCTGGTGTTCGAGCCCTGGCGCGGGGTCGTCGTCGCCGAATTGGACCAGCAGCAAGTGGTCGAGTTTTACGCCATGCGCCGCGTTCTGGACGGTGCCGCGGCACGCCTGGCCGCGCAACACGCGTCGGAACCGGAACTGGCCTATATGGAGGATTGCCTGGCCGCCGCCGCCCCGGGCAAGGGCGACGCCGCCCAGATGGCCGAAGCCAACCGAAAGTTCCACGAGGCCCTGTTCCAGGCCGCGCACAACCGCTATCTCCTGAAATCGGCGGCGGCGTTGTCCGACGCGCTGGCGCTGTTGAAGGGCACGACCTATTCCTTCCCCGACCGCGCGGACACGGCGCACGAGGAACACCGCGCCCTGATGGACGCTATCCGCGCGCGCGAACCGGAAAAGGCCGAACGCCTGGCCCGCAAGCACATCGCCAAGGCGGAGAAGGCGCGGCTCAAGCTGCTGGGCGACCAGCGCGACGTGAAATTGTCCGAGGACAAATCGGAATGACCTACTTCCCGCCTCCCGGCGACGGCTGGGAAACAATTGACGTAGAGAAGGCCGGCCTGCATCCGGGACGCCTGGCCGAGGCCGTGACCTTCGCCGAAAACGCGGAAACGTCCTGGCCGCGCGACCTGGACCGGGCGGAATTCCTGCCGACCCTGACCCAGCACGAGCCGCCGCCGTGGAATGAAATTCTCGGCACCGTAACACCTCGGGGTGGGCCGTCGGGCCTGTTCCTCCGGGGCGGGCGCATCGTCACCGAGTGGGGCGATCCGGCGCGCGCCGACATGACCTTTTCCATCGCCAAAAGCTATCTCGCCGTCCTCGCGGGCCTGGCGCTGGGCGAGGGGCTGATTTCCGACCTGGACGATACCGTCGCGGGTTATGTCGACGGCGACTGGTTCGCCTCGGACCATAATGCGTCGATCACCTGGCGCCACCTTTTGACCCAGACCTCGGAATGGCAGGGCACCCTGTTTTCCAAACCCGATCAGGTCGATCATTTTCGTACGCTCGGCCATAACGGCGACCATTCGAAAAAGGGGCAAAAACGCGACCTGGGCGCCCCCGGCACCTATTGGGAATACAACGACGTGCGGGTCAACGTTCTGGCGCTGGCATTGCTGCACGTATTCCGCCGGCCTTTGCCCGAGGTCCTGCGCGATTCCATCATGGCGCCGATCGGGGCATCGGACGATTGGCGCTGGATGGGCTATCGCAATTCCGGGGTCACCATCGACGGGGTCGAGATGATTTCCGTGCCCGGCGGCACCCATTGGGGCGGCGGCATGCAGATTTCATCCCTCGACCATGCCCGGTTCGGCCTGCTGATCCAGCAGGACGGCGTGTGGAACGGCCATCGCATCCTGCCCGAAGGCTGGGTCACCGCCCTGCGCACGCCCTGTCCGCTCAACCCGGTCTACGGCTACCTGTGGTGGCTGAACACCGACCGGGCGCAGTACCCGTCGGCACCGGAAACCAGCTTCTTCGCCTTGGGCGCCGGCAACAACCTGATCTGGATCGACCAGGACCTGGATATTCTGGCCGTATTTCGCTGGATCGACCAGGCGTCCACGGACGCGGTAATATCAGGCTTCATGGCGGCGATGGAATGACCGCCTGACCGTTGGCCGGAGCATCCGAACATGACCCCTGAAGACATCCTGCGCCATCCCGCACGCATCCTGACCCAGGCCCAGCGCGAGGCCTATTTCCGCGACGGCTATCTGGTTGCCGAACGCCTGATTCCGGATGACATCGTCGACGAAATCAACCGGGTCACGGCGGATTGGATCGAACGGTCACGCGCGCTGACCAAGCCCAACGACGTGCTGGATGTCGCCCCCAGCCATACCGCCGCCAAGCCCGTGGTCCGGCGCCTGAAAAAGCCCGACGGCATGGACCCCGCCTATTGGCGGTTCGCCAACGGCGTCATCGCCGATGTGGCGGCGGACCTGTTGGGCCCCGACGTCTGCTTTCATCATTCCAAGCTGAATTTCAAATGGTCCGACGGCAAGGACGAGGTCGCCTGGCATCAGGACATCGCCTTCTACCCCCATACCAACCACTCCGTGCTCGCCATCGGCACCTATTTGGCCGACGTCAATCCGGGGGACGGGCCGCTCGGCGTCATTCCGGGCAGTCACCGGGGGCCGGTCTATGAACATTACGATGCGAACGGCATCTGGACCGGGCGCCTGACCGATGCCGACGTGGCCAAGCTTCCGACCGACACGGCGGTCTATTGCCCGGCACCCAAAGGGTCGATCACCGTCCATCATGCCCGCGCCGTGCACGCGACGGAGGCGACGACCCAGACGCTGTCCGGGCGGCCGCTGCTGATCAATTCCTATGCCTCGGCGGACGCCTTTCCCTACACGGCGCTGAAGGATACCTACACGGAGCATTTCCGGGCATTGGTGCGCGGCGAGGCGGCCAAATGGGCGCATATGGACCCCGAGCCCTGCCCCACGCCGCCGGATTTTTCCGCGGGCTATACATCGATCTACGCCCAGCAGGCGGGCGAGGCCGGGACACCGACCCCGCGCGACCCCGGCCACCGTCCGCCGGCGGCCGTCGCGGCGGCGCTCAAACCGGCGGCGGAGTAATCAGCCGCCTCTGGCGGCGCCACGGGTCATGGTCGGGCTGGAAATCGACCGCCCACCCTTCGGCGCGCCGTAGGATTTGGCGCTGGCGGTGACGCCGGGGCCATGCTGCTGTCCGGATTTGTCGTTGTCGACGGGTGTGCGCTTTTTCTTGGGCTTGCGGTTCGGGCGTTTTGTACCTGGCATGGTTCTGTGGTCTCCGGTGTTCGGGAAGGCCCCAGATTACGCCATCCTGGGCGGAACGCAATTGCCCTGGGCAGGCTTGGGCGCTATAGCCTAAGGAAAACCGCGTGGGAGACGAACATGAAATACGCCCTGGGCGACCTTAAGGTCCAGACCGACGGCGACAATTACTGGATCGCGCCGAACGCCGCCGTGATCGGCAACGTGGTCCTGAAAAAGGACGCCAGTATCTGGTTCGGCGCCACCGTGCGCGGCGACAACGACGTCATCACCATCGGCGAAGGCACGCAAATCCAGGATGGCAGCGTGCTCCACGCCGACCCCGGATTTCCCCTGACCATCGGCGATCATTGCACGGTCGGCCACATGGCCATGCTGCACGGCTGCACCATCGGTGACGGTACCATGATCGGCATCGGCGCGGTCGTCCTGAACGGCGCCAAGATCGGCCGCAACTGCATCATCGGCGGCAAGGCCTTGATCGGCGAGGGCAAGGAAATCCCCGATAATTCCCTGGTCATGGGCATTCCCGGCAAGGTGGTCAAGGAGGTCTCCGACGCGCAGAAGGAGATGCTCGCCTTCATCCCGCCCCACTACGTGGAACGCTGGAAACGCTACAAGACCGACATGACGCCCCAGGATTGATTCCCAGGACTGATCCGCCCCTCCTTCCCTTAGACCAGCACGAAGATTCCCGCCATGGACCTGCCCATCGACCATTTCCTCCGCGCCGCCGCCAAAGCCCCCGACCGCATCGCCATCAAGGACGGGGATTTGACCCTGACGCACGGCGACCTCGCCGCCCGCGTCAACGCCGTCGCGGCGGCCCTTCAGGACATCGACCCGGCGCCGCAAAGCCGCGTCGGCATCTGCGGCTACAATACGGTCGAACATCTGACCGCGTTCCTCGGCACGCTGGCCGCCGGCAAGACCTGGGTGCCTCTGAACCCCCGCAACGGGGCCGAGGAACTGACCCGCATGGCGGAGGTCACGGCGCCCTCGATCATCGTTGCCGACGCCGACTGCATGGACCGCTTCGATCCCGGCAAGGCCACGGTCGTGCGCGGCCGACCGACCGGCGGCAGCCAGCATGCCTGCGGCGGCGACCCGAATCTGGCGGCGTTGATGGCCGACTTTGCCGGGCGCATGCCGAAGCGCCACGACCTCGCACCCGACGACGTTCAGGCCATCAAATTCACCGGCGGCTCGTCGGGCCGGCCCAAGGGCGTGCAGCAGACCTACCGTGTCTGGCACACCTGCATCGACCTGATGACCCGCGCGTTCGAACTGGACGGCGACGACCGCAACCTGCTGGCCGCCCCCATGACCCACGGCACGGGCACCCTGCTGGTCCCGATCCTGGCCCAGGGCGGGATGCAGGTCTTCATGCCGCAGCCGGCGCGCCCGGCCGCGATCATCGAAGCCATCGAAAAGGACCGCGTGACCACGGTGTTCCTGCCGCCCACGGTGATCTACATGATGATGGCCGAGGAAGACCTGACGAAACGCGATTTCAAGAGCCTGAAGCATGTCATCGTCGGCGGTGCCGCCATGCGGCCGGACGAGATCAAGCGCGGCCTGCCGATGTTCAACAACGCGCTGGAAACCTGCTACGGCCAGACCGAGGTGCCGCAGATCGTCACGGTCATGCGGTCGCGGGATTGGCTTGAGAACGATCATCGTCTGGCGTCCTGCGGCCGGGCCACGGACCGCTGCGACCTGCGCGTGGTCGATCCCCAGGGCAATTTCCTGCCGACCGGCCAGGCGGGCGAAATCGTCATCAAGTCCGACCTGGTCATGAAGGGCTACCTCGACATGCCGGACGCCACGGCCGAGACCATCAAGGACGGCTGGCTGTATACCGGCGACGTGGCCGAGATCGAGGAAGACGGCTTCATCTACATCAAGGACCGCATCCGCGACATGATCGTAACCGGCGGCTTCAACGTGTTCCCGTCCGATGTCGAGGCCGTGCTGGGCCAGCATCCGGCGGTCAAGGAATGCGTCGTGTTCGGCCTGCCCGACGATAAATGGGGCGAAGCCGTACAGGCGGCCGTCGAGGTCCACGCCGGCCAGCCTGCCGACGAGGCCGAAATCATCCAGTACGTCAAATCGCGGCTGGATTCCGTAAAGGCGCCGAAGCGCGTGCATTTCGTCGACGAGCTGCCGCGCAGTCCCGTGGGCAAGGTTCTGCGGCGCGAAGCCAAAGCCCAGTTTCAGGAGGCGTAGGACCATGGCCGACAAAACAAAACCAACCCAGAAACTGGCGACCCACACGCTGACGGACCTCTATTACCGGGACCAGAACCTGGTGACCGAGATGATGGGCAAGATGAGCTTCACCGAAGCCATGATCGGCCACATCCTGGGCCGCCCGGCCACGGCCGCCGACGTGGCGATCATCGACGCGGTGCTGCTGGCGCTGATGGAACACGGCCTGACGCCCAGCGCCGTCGCCACGCGCCTGACCTACCATTCCGCCCCCGAAGCCCTCCAGGCCGCCGTCGCGGCGGGGCTGCTCAACGTCGGCTCGACCTTCGTCGGCACCATGGAGAACTGCTCCAAGCTGCTGCGCGAGATGGTCGAGGGGACGGAGCCCATGGACACGGCGGCGAAACGGATCGTTGCCGAGCACCGGGCCACGCGCAAGCACCTGCCCGGGTTCGGCCATCACCTGCATAAGCCGGACGACCCGCGCACGCCTAAGCTGTTCGAGATCGCCCGGGCCAATGGCGTCAGAGGCGATTACATCCGCGCCATCGAGGTCCTTAGTCAAGCCGTCGACGATTCGTTCGGCAAGCATATGACAATCAACGCGACGGGCGGCACGGCGGCGGTGTTGTCGGAGATCGGCATCCCCCCGGAAATCATGCGCGGTTTCGCCGTCATCGCCCGCGCGGCAGGCCTCGTCGCCCATATCGCCGAGGAACGCGACGTCCCGACCGCCCGCGCCATTTGGGACTTGGTTGAAGAGGAAATCCCCTACGCGGGCAATGCCCTCGTGGACATCCAGGACGACGGCGGCAACGACGGCGGTGACGACTGAGTCTTCGCCCCCGGCCCGCCGGACCGGGATGATTTCAACATACAATTTATAGTAATGCCGATGTGCGCCACGGACCGATAATTCCGTGCATTTTGTGATGCTTATAGGCCTTTCGTCTAGATAACATGCGGATATGCAGTGTGTTAGCTTGGCCACGGATTCAAAGGGTTTGCTCGCCCTGAAATCCTCCACAAATCAGACTAATTATCCAAAAATTTAACGGATAGTAAAAACGGAGGTTGAAACCGTATATGCCTAAAGCATCCAAAAAATCGCACCCGAACCGCATGCCGCCGGGGGTGGCACATCCCGTGGACATCCATGTCGGCGGGCGGGTTCGCGAACAGCGAAAACGAAAAGGGATGAGTCAGGGGGAGTTGGGGGACTCTTTGGGCCTGACGTTCCAGCAAATCCAGAAATACGAACGGGGCGCCAACCGAATCGGTGCCAGCCGGCTGTACCAGCTCAGCCGAATCCTCGATGTTCCCGTCGCCTATTTTTTCGATGGGATGCCGCAGGATATCCAGATGACCCAGGACAATTTCGATCTGGACGTCGTGTTCTCCGAAGACCCGCGCGATTCCTCGGACGTCATGGGGTCCAGCGAAACCACCGAACTGGTCACCGCCTATTACAGCATCGACAATCCACGCAAGCGCCGCGCGGTGCACGATCTGATCGCGTCGCTGTCCAAGGCGGATTGGGAATAGCCGCCTTCGCTATTTGCCGTCGATCGGGGTGATGTCCGAATGGCCTTTGGGCACGGGCATCGATTCGACAAAGGCGAAGATGTCATCGGCATCGCCGGGCGTAATCGTGATCGGCGCGGCATAGGGCGGCAACTTGGTCAAAGGCTCCAGCCCCTTGACCTTGATAAAGGCCAGATGGGGGCGGCGGACGTAGAATGTCTGAAACCGATCGCGCCAGTCGGGTAGTTTTTTGATCCATTGCAGGGACGGGGTCGAGCCGATCCCGCCGTGCGGATTGAACGCGCCGACCACGTGGCAGCGCGCGCAATGCTTTTCCGCCAGCGCCTTGCCGTTGGCGGCATCGGCACCCGCCGCCGGCCCCTGCAATGCCAGCAGGACAACCGTGGCCAGGGGAACGACGGGGCGAAACATGGCTACTCCAGGGTTTCGAACAACCGGATCATCAGGCGGCAGCGCTCGACCAGGGACGAGTAATAGATGAATTCGTCATGGGAATGGGCGCCGTGGCCGTCGGCGCCCAGGCCGTCCAGCGTGGGAATTCCGAGGGCGCCGGTGAAGTTACCGTCGGAGCCGCCGCCGGTCTTCAGATCCTGAAGATCGAAGCCGATTTCCGCCGCCAGACCCTTGGCGTGCTGGAACAGCTTTTCGATGCCCTCGAATTTTTCATAAGGCGGACGGTCGACCCCGCCGGTAATCTCCAGGACACAGTCCGGATCGACCGGCGTCATGCCTTCGACCTTGGCCATGATTTCCTCGGCCGCCGCCATGTCCGGCACGCGCAAATCCACGGTGATGCTGCATTTCGCCGGCACCACGTTGGTCAGAGTGCCGCCGGAAATCGTGCCGACGGAACAGGTGATGGAGCGGCCGTAGTCGGTCAGACCCTCGAGAAACAGTATCTGGTGGGCCATCTCCTTGATCGCGCTGCGCCCGTCCATGTGGCGCACCCCGGCGTGGGACGGGCGCCCGGTCACGGTGATGTCGTACTTCAGGCGCCCGTTGCGCGCGGTGACGATCTTGCCGCCCTCCCGCGCCGGCTCGGTGACCAGGACGTATTTGTTCTTCTTCGCCAGGTCGACGATCATCTGACGCGACGTGGGGCTGCCGATTTCCTCTTCCGGAACGTACATGAAGGTGATCGGCAGCGGCGTTTCCTTGCCCGCGCGCACCAGGTGGCGATAGGCGTGATTGGCGATATAGGCGCCTGACTTCATGTCGTAGATGCCGGGGCCATAGACCTTGTCACCCTCGCGCCGCACCTTCAGTTCGTTCTCGATGGTGCCCATGGCGTGCACCGTATCCAGGTGCGACAGCACGAGAATCCCCGGCCCGTCCCCGCCCCAGGGCGTGCGCGTCACCAGAATGTCGCCGAACCCGTCGCGCCCCGGCGTGCGCTCGATCCGGGCGCCCAGCGCCGCATGGCCCTTTTCGACGAGATCGACCATGCGGTTGACCGCGACGCCGTCATGGGACGGGCTTTCAATGGCGACCCATTCGAGAATACCGGCAAGGATTTCGTCGGCATCCAGGGTCGGTTCGTTGGAGGCGGCAGGCAGAGATGTGGGGCGGTCGGTCATGGCGCGATCGTATCCTCGTTGAAATGTCCGATCCCCTATTTAACCTTCGGCACGGCCGGTTGGAAACATCGGCGTCACATGGCCCGCACTTCATCGACGCAAATGAGGATATTAGACACCGCACCGTCGTCCGATCCGAGAGGAAAAAAAACCCGTTCGTGCAGGTGATAGGCGCTTTCGTTGACCGCGCCGACGGCCAGCAGGGTGGGCCTGCGCTGGTCCACGACCTTGGCGCATGCCCCGACCAGCGGCGCCGGATCGAACGGCCAAACGACCTCGTCGATGCATCTGCCGGTGGGATCCGCGGGGACCAGGCGGCTCCGCGCCTCGACCAGCGACGTGCCGCAGAAGCGATAGCGGAACCGCCGGGCGCCATTCTCCTGTTCCACATCGACCACGGCCAGGAAGGGCGCCACGTCGTAAAGGTCCATCAGCCTGACATCGGTCCACGCCGGAAACGGCCGGTCACGGCGCAGGCTGGCCCAGAAATCAAAAACACGTTTAATTTTAGGGCTTTGCACAAGCCCAAGACCGGAAGCCGGCTGCTCGCCGGCACTTCCGAGTTCACTAGGCGGCATGCCCCCTCCCCATATTCGATACCCATGCCGTGGTAGGCGTGATCCCTTATCGGCTTAGCGATGAATATTTTGATGTTCAACGAAATTCGATGATTTATGATGAATTTGTCTGCATCTTGGAAAAACAAGCCCCGCGCAACGGGCCTCGCTTGGCTTTGACGGGCGGTCCGGGCTCAATCTGGTAAAGTGACACCATGAAATTCCGAGACGCCACCCCGGACGACCTCGTCCATATCGTCGCCCTGCTGGCCGATGACCCGATCGGCCGGCAACGTGAACGTTTCGAAACGCCGCTGCCCGCCTGTTACCGGGACGCCTTCCAGGCGATCCAGGACGACCCGAACACCCGCCTGCTGGTCGCCGACGGCGGCGACGGCGTGGTCGGCTGTCTGCAGATCACCCTGCTGCCCAACATCACCCATCAAGGCGGCTGGCGCGCGTTGATCGAAGGCGTGCGCATTGCGTCCAAGGCCCGCGGCAGCGGCCTGGGCCGAGCGATGTTCGAACATGCCATCGGACTCGCCCGGGAAAAAGGCTGCCGGATGGTGCAGTTGACCACGGACCGGGAACGCCCGGATGCCCTGGCGTTCTACGAATCTCTCGGCTTCGTGCACAGCCACGCCGGGATGAAACTGCCGCTTTAGTCCTCGAGAACCCAGGTCTTGACCTCTTTCGACGCCAACCAGGGTTGGACCAGGACGTCGAAGGATTTGAAGTGGGCCGTCGCCTTGTGAGCCTCGAAAGCGGCCGCGTCGTCGTAAACTTCGTAAAGAAATGTAACAGCCGGGTCCTTCGGATCACGGCAGACGTCGAACTGCCGGCAGCCAGGTTCGGTGTCTTCCGACGCGCGCGCGTTCTCGATCATCGCCGGGGCGAAATCCGCGATATGCTCAGGTTTTACGACAAAGGTGACGGTGACGACGAACATGCGGGAATTCCTTTTTGCTCCGGTTGCGCGCGCCGCCGCCAGGGCCGGCACGCGACATCTTGTTACAAAATTCCGGCCGCCGGCGCCATGAAACTTGATAAGTTCCCATGAGTTCCCGGCTAATCTTCGCGCATTAGGAATTTGTGTGGAATTGGCCGGTATCCTTCGGCGCCTGACACCACGGAACCGCATTGAGACATCGACCATGAACCTGCGCACCCAACTTGCCGTTCTCATCGGCCTGGCCGTTCTTCTTGGCGCCGGCTGGTATGCCCTGAACGGCCGCGAGGTCGGCGCCCAGCCCAAGGACGCGCCGCGCGCGGCCGGCGGCGGCACACGGGTTCTGGTCGAAAAGGCCCCCGCCGCCACGGACAAGATCATTGTCCGCGCCGTCGGCACGGGCGAGGCACGTAAGTCCGCGGCCCTCTATCCCAAGACCGCCGGCGAGGTCGTCGCCGTGTCGTTCCGCAGCCAGGACCGGGTCCACAAGGGCCAAATTCTGCTGCGCCTGGAAGACATCCACCAGCAGATCGCCGTGCGCCTGGCCAAGGTTGCGGTCAAGGACGCGACCCGACAGTTGAAGCGCCTGGAAAAACTGGCGCCGTCGGGCACCGCGTCCCAGGCCCGCCTGGAAACGGCGCAGACCGACCTGGAAGCCGCGACCCTGCGCCTGGATCAGGCGGAACAGGCGCTCGACGACCGCATCGTCTATGCCCCCTTCGACGGCATCATCGGGCTGACCGACATCGACCGCGGCGACCGGGTAACCACGGACACGCGGATCGCCACCCTGGACGACCGCTCGGAAATCCTGGTCGATTTCGAACTGCCCGAGGAATACGCCGGGCGCATCAAGGTCGATGACCCGGTCACGGTCCGGCCCTGGACCGCACCGGACCTGCGGCTTGCAGGCAAGGTCTCCCAACTGGGCAGCCGCATCGACCCCATCACGCGCACGCTCCGGGTCAAGGCGTCGATCCCCAACGAGGAAGACCTGATCCGCCCGGGCACGTCGTTCGAGACCGAACTCGCCTTTACCGGCAAACCCTATCCCACCGTCCGCGAGGTCGCCGTTTTGTGGAGTCGCGACGGTGCGTACCTGTGGCGGGTCGCCAAGAAAGACGGCAAGACCGAGACTGCGGAAAAGGTCTTCGTCAAAATCGTCCGCCGCGACCGCGGACGCATCCTGGTCGACGGGCCGCTGAACGCCGACGACCTGATCGTCGTCGAGGGCGTCCAGGGCCTGCGCCCCAGCCAGCGCATCCAGGCCATTCCCTTCGACAAATTCGCCGCCGGCGACGCCGCCCCCAAGGGCAAGAAAAAGGCGGCCCCGTAACATGTCCCGGTTCAGCGACCTGCCGTCCCTATCGGTCCGCCGCCCCACGCTGGTCGTCGTCCTGAACCTGTTGATCATGATCGCCGGCCTGGCCGCGGTCATGGGCGTCGAGGTGCGCGAACTGCCCGACGTCGACCGCCCCATCGTCACCGTGCGCGCGTTCTTCGACGGCGCCTCGCCGGAAACCATGGACGCCGAGGTGGTCAGCGTCCTTGAGGGCGCGGTAGCCCGCGTGTCCGGCGTCAAGCGGATCGAGGCCGCGAGCGAGGAAAACAACGGCCGCGTCCGCGCCGAATTCTCCGCCAACGTCAATCTGGACGTCGCCGCCAACGACATCCGCGAAGCGGTCGCCGGGGTTGAGCGGCAATTGCCCGAAGGGGTCGAGGACATCACCGTCGTCAAGGCCGACGCCGATTCCTCGCCGATCATCCGCCTGGCCCTGGTCTCCGACAAGGTCAACCAAGAAGACCTGACCCGCATCGCCGAGGACGACATTTCGCCCGAGTTCCTTTCCATCGACGGGGTCGCCTCGGTCGATCTGTTCGGCGACCAGGAACAGGTTCTGCGCATCGTCGTCGACCCCATGAAACTGGCGCGCTACGGTCTCAGCATCGATGACGTCGCCAGGGTGCTGCGTTCGACCCGTCTCGACGTGCCCGCCGGCAGTTTCAAATCCGACGACCAGATGCTGCTGGTGCGCGCCGACGCCTCGGTGTGGGAGCCGGCCAAGGTCGAGGACCTGGAATTGCGCAAGGACGTGCGCCTGGGCGAGGTCGGACAGGCCTTCTACGGCCCGGCCGAGGCCGAAAGCTATTCGGTTCTCAATGGATCCAAGGTGGTCGGCCTGGGCATCGTGCGCCGCGCGCAATCCAACACCATCGCCATTTCGGACGCCGTCAACAAAAGCATCGAGCGCCTGAACAAGCGCCTGAAGGACGTGCGCCTGGTGAAGATTTCCGACGATGCGCGCTTCATCCGGTCATCCGTGCGCGAGGTCATCAACAGCCTGCTGATCGCCGTCACCGTGGTCATCGCGGTGATCTTCATGTTCATGGGCGGCCTGCGCCCGACGTTGATCCCCACGGTCGCTATTCCCGTCGCCATCATGGGCACGGTGGGGGCGATCTATCTGATGGGGTTTTCCGTCAACATCCTGACCCTGCTGGCCATGGTCCTGGCCACGGGCATGATCGTCGACGACGCCATCGTGGTTCTGGAAAACATCCAGCGCCATCGCGTGCTCGGGATGAAGCCCTACGCCGCCGCCGTCAACGGCACCCGCCAGGTGTTCTTCGCCGTTCTGGCGACCACGGCGACCCTGATTTCCGTGTTCCTGCCCATCGCCTTCCTGCCGTCGACGGCGGGCAAGCTGTTCACGGAATTCGGCTTCACGCTGGCCGTGGCCGTCGCCATCTCGTCCTTCGTGGCGCTGTCTCTGGTGCCCATGCTGGCGTCGCGCCTGCCCGACAGGGGCGACGCCGGGCCGACCAAACCGCCGGCCATCCTGGTCGCCGCCGGCCAGCGCATCAACACAGCCTATGCCAGGATGCTGGAATTCACCCTCAACGCCCGCCTCTTGATCCTGGGCGGCACGGCCATGCTCGCGGCGACGGCGCTGCTGGTCTATCCAACGATCAAGACCGAATTGCTGCCGCGCGAGGACCGTGGCGCCATCATCATCATGATGCAGGGGCCGGACGGCGTCGGGCTCGACTACATGGACCGCCAGTCGGTCCAGGCCGAGGCCCTGCTGCGGCCATTGGTCGAAAACGGCGAGGCGGAAAACGTGTTCGCCATCGTCGGGCGTTGGGATCTCAACCGCGTCTACCTGATCGCCCCCCTGGTGCCCTGGGACCAGCGCAAGCGCACGCAGCAGGAAATCGCCAAGTCCCTGAACAAGGGCCTGAAGGCGATCCCGGGTGCGACCGCGCGCGTCCGCACGCCCAACAGCCTGAACCTGCGGCGCGCCGGCGGCAGCATCGAATTCACCCTGACCGGGTCGAACTACAAGGACATCGCCGCCGCCGCCTTCGACTTCCTGGGCGCCATGCGCGAACGCATGCCCAGGCTGGAGGAACCGGAGGTCGAATTTCAGCAGACCCAGCCGCAGTTGTCGGTCAAGGTCGACCGGCGGCGGGCGGAGGACCTGGGGGTTAAGGTCGAGGGCATCGTCGATACCCTCCGTGCCATGGTCGCCGGGTTCGAGGTCGCGGAACTGAACGTCAACGACCGGTCGATCCCGGTGATGCTGGAATCGGCGGCCGGCGCCATCAACGATCCGACCGATCTGTTCAACCTGTTCGTGCCGACGGGCGACGGGCGCCTGGTGCCACTGTCGGCCTTCGTCACCCTGGAAGAGGTCGGCACGGCGGCCGAACTCGACCGATCCGGCCAGAAGCGCGCGGTCGAGGTCGAGGCGGTGCTTCCCGCCGACATGTCGCTGCAGGAAGCCATCGACGGCATCCAGGCCATCGCCGATGACATCCTGCCGCCCGGCATCGGGCTGCGCTTCATCAACGAAGCCGCAACCCTGCAGGACACCACCAACGAGGTCGCCCTGACCTTTGCCTTCGCCGTGCTGATCGTGCTGCTGGTCCTGGCGGCTCAGTTCGAAAGCGTGGTCAGCGCCCTGGTCATCGTGCTGACCGTGCCCTTCGGACTGGCGGCCGCGGTGTTCGCGCTTAAACTCTCCGGCGGCACCATCAACATCTACAGCCAGATCGGCCTGGTCATGCTGGTCGGACTGATGGCCAAGAACGGCATCCTGGTCGTCGAATTCGCCGACCAGTTGCGCGACCGCGGCCTGTCCGTGGCCGAGGCCATCCGCCAGGCGGCGATTATCCGCCTGCGCCCGGTGATGATGACCATGCTGTCCACGGTGCTGGGCGCCCTGCCGCTGATCCTGGCGACCGGTGCCGGATCGGAAGCACGGGTCGCCATCGGCTGGGTCGTGTTCGGCGGGCTCGGCATCGCCACCGTGTTCACCCTGGTCCTGATCCCGGTGATCTATTCCCTGCTGGCGCCGCTGTCCTCCAACCGGGCCCATGCGGGCGTGCGGCTCGACCGCGAACTACGCGAAGCCGAGCATGTGGATACGACCGAAGCGCCCCAAGCCGATTTCGAATCCAAGCCTCAGGCAGCGGAATAGGAATTATTGGGAATTAATAATGGAAGATTTTCCATTTCTTGTTCCCTAACAGAACAGGTGTGTTTCCCCCTACCCCCTTGCCAATCAATGACGAAGGCCGCAGATTCGCGGGAACGAACCGTTGAGGAGACGACCATGCCCCAAACCACCGCCAACGCCCGGCCGCAGTCAGGCCGCGCGGTCGTGGCCCCGATCACCTTCATGACCCACGCGCAGGCCGACAAACCGCGGGTCTTCATGTCCGCCGACCATGCCCAGCCCAACGAGCGCCTGGGCAACTTCACGGCAACGGCGGTGGAAATGCGCGACGCCCGCACACTTTCGCCGGTGGCCAGCCTTGACGTCCAAGGCTTCGAGCTGGCGACCATGCCCACCGTCATGGCCGATTTCTACGACGACACCCGCATCGAAGCCGTCTATTATCCGGAAATCACCGCCTTCCTGAAGCGCGTGACCGGCGCGTCGGACGTCCATATTTTCGACCACACGGTGCGGGTGCAGGACGACGGCAAACGCGCCGCCACCGCCAAGCGCCTGCCGGTGCTGATCGCTCATAACGACTACACGGAAACATCGGGGCCCAAGCGGGTGCGCGACGTGATGGACGCCGCCGCCGCCGACCGCTACCTGGGCCACCGTTTCGCCATGGTCAACGTGTGGCGGTCGGTCGGCGCAAGCGCCGACCGCACACCGATCGCCGTGGCCGATGCCCGCACCATGCAGGCCGAGGACTTCATCGCCACGGACCTCGTCTACAAGGACCGGGTCGGCGAGATCTACCAGAACGCCCATTCGGACAGGCAGAAGTGGTACTGGTACCCCGGCATGGGCGGCGACGAGGTTCTGCTGCTCAAATGCTTCGACACCGCGACGGACGGGCGCGCCCGCTATACCGCCCACACGGGCTTTGAAAACCCGGACGCCGATCCGGCGACACCGCCCCGGGAAAGCATCGAGGTCCGCACGATGATCTCCTTCGCGCCTTAAAGACTGAGCCGCCCCTAGAGCCTATCCTCTTGATACGGAAGCGGCTGAGATCGGTTGTCCGGGTTTCCGGATAGGAGAGGACGTGACGGCGATGCGGGGCATCGGCGAGCGGCCTCGACGACGCCGGAACCCCGGACAACCGACCGCAGGCGGCGGATGACGCGCTCTGGCGGCGTCAGGCGGCGCTTGCGATGACCCCGCATCGCTGCGCGCCGCCTTCCTGGCCAGAGCACGTCCTTCGCCGTCTCAGCGATTC
>CAXBJB010000014.1:0-73478 GCA_963976055.1 uncultured Alphaproteobacteria bacterium | reverse complement strand
CCCCACCTGGGCAGACGTAGTTGCGGTTGGACCGCATTTCCCAGTCAGCTACACTGGTGATTTCGTCTTTCAGTTCCTTCCATGAGTTGCGGTTGGACCGCATTTCCCAGTCAGCTACACTCGCAGGCTTAGAGGGTCAGATCACCATACCGTTGCGGTTGGACCGCATTTCCCAGTCAGCTACACTTCCCGCGACCGCCGGTGCCGCGACACCACAGTTGCGGTTGGACCGCATTTCCCAGTCAGCTACACTGCATGTTTGTTTCATGCCGCCATTCTTTCAGTTGCGGTTGGACCGCATTTCCCAGTCAGCTACACTTGGAACCAATCGTCACGCACCGTCGTCACCGTTGCGGTTGGACCGCATTTCCCAGTCAGCTACACTTGCTGGCCGGGTACTTCGTGCCATCCACCAGTTGCGGTTGGACCGCATTTCCCAGTCAGCTACACTTGTTGCAGCTCAATCTGCGCCTGCAATTCAGTTGCGGTTGGACCGCATTTCCCAGTCAGCTACACTCGCCCCGCACCCGGCCCCTACCCGTGTACAGTTGCGGTTGGACCGCATTTCCCAGTCAGCTACACTGCCCGTATGTTTCGCGTCGTGGCCCATCTAGTTGCGGTTGGACCGCATTTCCCAGTCAGCTACACTGGCGGCGCGTCACCCTGCAACGGCTGGCACGTTGCGGTTGGACCGCATTTCCCAGTCAGCTACACTCCTGGGAGGAAGCGTTGCATTTCGCCCAGAGTTGCGGTTGGACCGCATTTCCCAGTCAGCTACACTTCGACACCGCCCGGCCCGGGAGCCGGGGCCGTTGCGGTTGGACCGCATTTCCCAGTCAGCTACACTAGAAAGAAGCGGCGGACCACCTGCGCCGCAGTTGCGGTTGGACCGCATTTCCCAGTCAGCTACACTGGGAAGAACGTCTTTAACCGAAGATGGTTCGTTGCGGTTGGACCGCATTTCCCAGTCAGCTACACTCCTGTGATGATCACACCGTTCGGTGCGGTGGTTGCGGTTGGACCGCATTTCCCAGTCAGCTACACTCCTGTTCACGTACATCCTGCTGCATTTCACGTTGCGGTTGGACCGCATTTCCCAGTCAGCTACACTTCGATCAGTCATGCGCGTTCCTTTTCTGCAGTTGCGGTTGGACCGCATTTCCCAGTCAGCTACACTTCCGGATTCTGACGGACGGCTGTGCGATCAGTTGCGGTTGGACCGCATTTCCCAGTCAGCTACACTCGCCAACGGCGCGGATCAGGGTGTAGGGCAGTTGCGGTTGGACCGCATTTCCCAGTCAGCTACACTGGTGCAGGGGATAAGTGCTTAAGAAACCGCACTTATCCCCTGTTACCCACAGGCGGAAAGCGTCGGTTCGGCGCCTAAAACAGGACAAACTGTTCCGGATTTTTCGGATTCGATTTATCGGATTTACCCCTGAAACTGACAATATTCTCGTACTGCTTATCTGAAAATTGCAGGATATCGACCTTCCCGTCTTCGGGCACGGCGTCTTCGATTCTGCCAATCAGCGCCTCTACCGCTTCCTTACCGGACGTATGCCGGACGTAGACGGAGAACTGCGCTTGTTCAAATCCCTGGTCCAACAGGTAGTTGCGGAACCGCGTATATGCCCTGCGTTCCTCGGGTTCGACGACGGGCAAATCGAACAAAACCATGACCCACATAATACGATATCCGCTTAAGTGAGTCATGCCGCCGAACCGGACAACGGTAGCGGCCCATCGGGCAAATCCAGCTTTCGGCTCTGACCGAGATAAATCAACGCCAGCGACGTTGCGAGGAAGTTGAGGCACGATTGCAGAGGCCGTGCTCCGTTCGGACCCGCAAGATCGAGCGTCAACACGGCAGCCAACGCCGCCTTGGTTTCCTTGTTCAGTTCCGTTTCAGCCCGTTCGGCCCGTCGGGCCACCGCCAAATCCACATAGGGGCGGAAGGGCTCCATCAGGTCGTCGGCGAGCCTCAGGGCATCGCCCCGGCTTTCGTGGTGTACGGACAATGAGGGGTGCAGGCCTGCGGCGAGAATGGACCGCGCTGCCGCCGCCCGAAGGACCGTGTACCCGTAGTTCAGCATGGCATTCACGCCGTCGGCATCCCTTTCGCGGCGAAATTCCTCGCCCATCAATTGCGGCCAGTAGCGTCTCGCGGCCTGAGCCTCGACATTCTCCGGATCGCCCGATTTCAGAGTCCGGGCCATTTGCAGGAGCCGTTCGTCATGCTTGCCGAAGTGGTCCAGAACCGTCGCCTGAGCCTTGATCTTGGCCGCGACCAAGTCGCGCCAAAGCCGTTTGTGCAACGGGCGTCCGACTTCCGCCTGGGCCTGCATACGGCGCCCCTGTTCGAAATGCCCGCGCACGGGCCAGATCAAGGCATCGGGAGACTGGTTCGCGCCGCAAAGAACGACGGGGATTCCCGCATCCGACAGGCGGGCGCAGAGGTTGACGGAGACGGTCGCCCCATAGCCGCGCACGATAAGTGCCGACATATCCTCGACGGCGATGCGGCCCACTTCCTCGCCGGATTCCGAAACACGCATGAAACCCCGGTCCAGGGACAGGTGCGCCCCCTCGCGGGCGACCTCGACCACTCGGCCGATCATGACAGGTTGCCTTTGTGCCGGATGGCCCCCGAGGGGCTTACATATATGATCCGAGCGGCCTTTGATTGTAAGCCTGAGGGTGAAGAGATTCTCAGATAACGGAATGGGTCTTCCTTTTTGGAATGGCGGTCTTTGAGCTTCCCGGCTTCTTGATGAGCTGCGAGTGTGATCTCTCCTTCAGAAAGTTTCACGACGCGCATGATTTTCCGGTCGCCGTCGTTCTCCAGTTCAAGCATGTCGTTGACGCGAAGGCGCATGATGAGCGGTTCGCCTTCGGTTGAGGTGCGTGCGTTGGGCGCAAAGCCTTTCTGGTTCGCATCGAAGCGGGAGACGACGCGCCCCGACCATTTCTCGTTGGGCGCGGCGAAAATGTCGTAGCAATAGTTCGCGTCGCCTTTGTAGGCTTTGAACGGAGTTCCCGATCCATCGGTAATCGGGATGACGTTAAGCCGTTCCAGGATGCGCACCCGGCGAACTGGGGGGTTTAACGCCTCTCCCAGTTCGACGAGTTTCTTGCCGAGTTCCTTGTCGGGAACCCCTTCGGTTTCCGCGAGAAAATATTTGCGGAGGTGTATGTCACGAATCAATTTCAGGGAACGTTGCTTTGGATTGTCCGAGGAACGCTTCTGAAAACTGTCCAGCGGCACGCGATGGACCACTTCCCGCACGCCCTTGGCGTCCGGCTCCAAATCGACAAGGCCGTACGCCGTGTCGTTGTGAAGGGCGCCTTGAACGCCATGGTCCGGCTTATGTGAGACGACGATTTTTTCGACGCAGGCGACCACATCGTCCCGGAAATTCGGCCAAGGGTCGTCAAGGTTCGGCAGCAATCGGAAATGGTGTTCCTCTTCGCGCCGGGCGGCCAGGGTCGCGGCCTGTTGCAACAAGCGACGGTCGGTCAGCGCGACGACAAGCGCGTCAACGGCGTGATGGCGGTGGTCGAGCCTGTTCTTTGCTGGGGTTCCCGATTCCTCCAGGTTGTGCCCGGGCAGGACGCTGTCCAGCCCCAGCGCCCAGCGTAAATCGGCGGTGAGCCTGCCGGGCGTTACCCAGACATCCGCGCCGGTTTTTTTGAGGTAGGCGGTGGCAAGCCGCGCGATGTACTGCGTATCCGTCAACTGTCGGGCCAGGAAATCCCGTTCCTCATTCTCGTATCGTTCCATAGCGTCCGGGGAAAAGCGCCAGCTTTTGTTTGGCGGAAGGTTGGCAGCGCGGGCCTTAATGGCATCCCAATCGAATCCCGCCGGATTGTGGGAAAACGCCTCATATGGCGATTGCCGTCCCTTGATCCGGTTCGCGCGGCGCATGGATACGGTCTTGTTGGCGGGGCCGTCGTCCAGGGTTCTGGAAAACGGCAACAGGTGTTCAATCTCCACTTCGTCGGAGAACAGCCGGGCAATGGAAATCTGTTCCCCGGTGAACACGCACCGCCTGTCGAGCGGGTCCGTTGGGTTCAATTCTTCCCACAGCCGAAGGCGGAGCCGGTTGTCATACGTGTCGGACTGTTTGTGTTCGGCCAGGAGCTTCCGGCGGTCGTCGTTGGCTTCCTGGTTGTCCTTTTGGGTTCGCTCCAGGTCGCGTTGCCCCTGCGCGGATAGGGGCAGTTCCCGCGCGAGTTCGATGACGATTTGTGCCGGGGAACCAAACCGCCGGATCAGGTCGTTGACGACATGGCGGAGTTGATTGAGTGCGACATGAACGGTCGGGTTCGCAATCTTTCCGAAGCTTTTTTCGTCCGGGTCCGCCGGTTCCCCGGTGCCGAAGGCGACATGCCGCTCCAACACCTTCCCATAGTACGGCAGGCTATCGAAAACCTCACCATCTTCGAACATGGAATGGCTATCATATCCAGCCAGCACCACGGCCTTGTCGTAGGTGATGACATCCGACTCCAGCGCGGTCAGAATTTTCCAGGTGACTTCCGCGCAAAAGGCCCCGTGTCCGGCGGGTAATGCCGCAAGGGAAACGGCGGTCGCGCGTTCCTCGGAAAGCCCGTGCTCTTCCTTTAGCCACCGGACAAGAGCCGCTTCGTTCTCCTGTTCCAGAAGCCGGGAAACGATGCCTTCCTGTGTTTCAAGCGACAGGTCCCGCCATTGCTTTCCCCAGAACCTATCGCCAGCTAACTTCGCCGCCGTCAGGTCGCCGTCCAAATGTTTGCGTTTCTCGCTTTCCAGATTGAAGCGCGCGTTGTTCGGCAGTTTCAGCCATCGGCGCATCTTGTCGAATTCCAGTTTCGTCTGCCCCAGTGCCTTGGCGGCCAGGGTGTCGCGCTCCTCCTTGGTGATCCGCCGCCATGGCGTGCCGGGGGTCTGAATTTCGAGATGGTTCAGTTCCTGGTAGATGCGAAGGCGTTGGACGCTTGGAAGGGCGCGGGGCGCGCGTTCCTGCGTCGGGTCCAGGCGACATTTGCCGACCCTTGGCGCCTTTAACGGCCATTGCCAGCCGAGAGTTTCGCGCAACGTCGCGTATGCCTCATCGGTCAGAAGTCCGGGATGCCACCGCTTCTGCGACTCCCAGAGTAGATCAAACTCTCCAAGGATCATTTCGCGGGTTGGATAGAAGTCGTAATACGCATTCGCGCCGGTGCCGCGCAAACGGGTCCGGGCCTGTGGAAGCGGCTCCCGTTCGCCTTTCTCTCTCTGTTCATTCCCGGCGATGACTTCAATGCGCGGGCGGCCAAGCCATTCGCCCAAGGTGCGCGCGCCGGCTTCGCTCAAACGTTCCTGCGTACGCCGGCTCGCATCCCGGATTTTGCCGCTCTCCTGGTCGCCGCCGTCGGTCTTGCGGTTCGATTTGAAGCCGCGTCGTTTGAGGTGAAATAGCGCGCGCCCCAGTTCATAGAGACTTAAGGGTTCGTCCAGGCCTTTGGCGCGCAGGACATACGGGTCCAGGCCTTCGAGCGACTTTCGTCCTTCCACTTCCGCCGCTGTTGGCGGTACGGACTGAACAGGCATCAAACCGAACGATTGTAATTCCCTCAGGAACCGGGCGTTTCGATTCAATGCCCGGTCGCGGTTGCGTCTCATGCCACGCGGGCCGCGCCGCATCGCCGCGAGCGATTGCTTGTCCTTCGGATTTCGGCCATCGGAGAAAATGCGGACGCCAAGGTCGAGCAAGCCCGACACTTGGTTCGCTTCATTTAGGGAAAGCGCCGCCAAGCCAATTGAATTTGTCCCTAAGTCGATCCCCAGCCGCCATCTGCCCATGGCTTTAGTCTCCCTCCCAGGTAAGCCTTGCATCGTGGCACGAGTTAATTCAAATTAAAACTCTGAGTAGTAGCTGACTCGGAAATGCGGTCTTTCCGTTAACAAGGTTTAGACCACAAAATGCAAAAGGCGGGCTTTGCCCGCCTTTTGTTTTAGGGATGGATGGTTGTGGGTAACGGTCATGCCGTTGGGCGTAAGTTGCCTGTGCCCAAACTGTGTCCGCCGTGTTCCGTTTTACCCATCCTTAATCGTCTTTATTCGATGAAGCGGTGCAACAGAGCCCGAACAAGTTATTGATAATGCTTAATTTTTGTCTGGATTGTCCCCATTCGTAATGCGAGGGTCGGGTGTTCGAGTC
Source organism: uncultured Alphaproteobacteria bacterium (assembly GCA_963976055.1). Lineage (GTDB taxonomy): Bacteria > Pseudomonadota > Alphaproteobacteria > Rhodospirillales > Casp-alpha2 > UBA1479. The sequence goes on along the minus strand of CAXBJB010000014.1, from coordinate 67,293 downwards.
ACCCAGGCGGCACCATTCCTCCCTGTATCCCTATTCGCTGCGGCGCTCCGTTGCGGCGGCTTTGTCCTTCTCGCCGTTGGTGATATGAAGGCCGGCATCCCGTGACCACTTGCCAGACTGAGATGACCCAGCCCCCTTATTTCACTCAAAAGCACGTCCTTGGGGTTGTCGCGGTGCCGGCCAGCGTGTTTCTCGCCAATGGCATGCTTGTTCTCATGCTCAAGCTCACGGGCGCCGGGTTGCTTGCCTACGGGCTGGCCGTTCCGCTCGTGCTGGTGGCCGGGGCGGCGATGATCCGCCATTTACGCCGCCATGCGGCGCTGCCGGACGGCCGCCGCCTGCTCGTCCTTCTGGCCTTCGCCTCGGCGGCCTCGGCAGCCCATCTCATCATCTTCGGCACGGCGATCAACAACGACGCGACGGTTCATTCCGCGCACGCGTTCCATACGTTCTTTTCCGCCGCCGGGTTTTCGTTTTCGGAAGCCCCCTTCGTCACCTACGGCACGCAGCCGCCGGCCAAGCATTGGCTGCCCAACAATCTGGAGTACGCGACGGCGGCAATCGCCTGGATCTTCGACCTGTCGTTCTACCGCCTGACGTTGGGGGTGAACTTCGTCTTCAATCTACTCTACGTCGCGGTTTTCCTGGCCTTGATCTTCACGTTCGTCCGGGCAGTGCCCGGCCTACTGCTGGCGACCGCCTTCCTGGCCGCCCTCTATGCCGTGATCGGCAATTCCGAGGACATCATCGGCATGGGCCTGTTCCGGGGGTTCGAGAACAAAGGGCTGATCTTCGGATTCTACTACTGGGGGGCGATTGCGCTGTTCCTCGTCTCCCCCGGCCGTCCGGCGGCCGCGGCCGGGCCGCCGGTGGCGGTCATCGTGTTCGCCGCCAGCGCAGTCGTGGTTTCCGCGAATTTCCCCGTTCTGGCCATGATCGCGCTTGTCCTGGCGGCGGGGGCGGTGGCCGGCGGATCGCTGGCAGATGGCGTTGGCGGGGCGCTGCGGTTGGTTACGCCGATCATTCTGGCGGCCGCGGTTTATGCGGGCCTCCCGGGCGGGGATGTCTTGACCCCTCCCGGTGACCCGGTGTCGGTGACTGGAGCCGCCTATGTCAATCATATCAGTGATATCTATACCTATCCGAAAAAACACTGGATTGCCGCCGCCGCGGTTGTTGCCTGGCTGTTTTGGTTCGACCGCGCCCTGGCTGTGCAACTGGCGGTCTATCTGGCGGTCGCCCTCGTTTCCCACACGTCGTGGGCATTCGAGCTGGTGGCGCCGCTTCTTGGCGGGTACAGCCGGGTCGTCTGGCGGTTCCTGATCCTGTTCAACCCGTTCGTTCCCATCATTGTCGGCGGGGCGACCCTGGCGGGCCGTCTTGACCGCCGCCGGCCGGCGCGGCTGCCGGCGTTGGGGTTGGTCTTGGTCGCCGGCGGGCTGATCCTGCGTCCGCCGCCCGCGCATCCCTACGTCGGCGCGATCCGCCCGGTGCTGCCTCATGTGGCTGCGGCCTGCCGGCCCGATGCGAGCATCCTGGTATCGCGCGCGCTCGGTGCCGTGCTCCCAGTGATCGCGCCCGGCTTCCGCATCTATGCCGGAAAGGACCAGTACCTGAACTGGCAAATCGCCAACCTTGCGTCCGGTTCTCCGGATCGCAAGCGCGCGGAAGATGTCCGCGATGCGTCCAGCTACCTTGGCGGTAACGCGGCCAACGAAGCGGCCATGGCCGCCGTGGTGGCGACCGAGCGCCCGGAGATCGTGATCGCCGACGTGCCGCTGTCCTCAAGCGCCGAACAGGTGTTGGCCGATTACCGGCGCGAAATCTACCGGGCACCGTCGCCCTACGTGCGGGGCAAGACGGAGACCCACATGATCTACAGCCTGCCGGACGTCTGCGCCTTCCCGGAGTGATCGCCCGCAACAAAAGAAAACCGGCCCGCGAGGGACGGGCCGGCGAGGTTTAACAGGGAGGCTGCCGAGGCATCCGGGGAGGGAGGGGAGAGAGGCGCCTCGACAATGACCGTACCCTAGCGGGCGGATAGGTCCGATTCAGTGACCAAAGTCACATTCGAAAAAAATAATTTAAGGAGGGGTGGGGCCGAAGCCTGGATGCGGCCGCGCCGGGCCGGTCAGTGTTCTTGAAGCTGACGGTAGAAGTTGCGGTCCAGCAGCACGGCCTCGGACAGGGTGCGGCGGCGGTTTTGGGAATCTTCGCGGACCAGAACGTAATGAGGAACGGGCGTGCGTTCGCTGCCGTTGGCGGCGACGACCCAGACCATGCGGGGTTCGTCCACCTTCACGAAACGGGCGCCTAGGTCGATGCGACGCTTCTTCATTGTTCTTCGGTTTCTTGGTCTTCGATGGGGTGACAGGGGGAGAGCACTTAGCCGCACTACGTAACGCGGCGGTCACCTGCATTTCAAATTAAAAATCGGCCCGGACTGCGAAAAAAAGACTTGCCTGCGGAACGGCGGCGATCCGACGTGAAAACGGGCCCGCGGCTCTTGAGTCAGCCCTCGTTGCAAAGGTCGGACGCTGTTGCCGGAACGCGGGTACGCGGTCTGGATGTTCCTGCGTGGGCCCATCCGCCGCGGCTGAGGTCGATCATCGCCCGCGGCACAGGCCCGCGCCGCTGCGAGATCTCAACGACGGCCTCTAATACCCTGAAATTATTTGGTTAATGACGCCCTTCGTGAATTCGCGAATCGGGTTGATCCACTGCGCGCGTAGTTGCGAGGGCGCGATTCCGCCACCGTTGCGGAACGATTTTGCCCGTCACGGGGCCGGGGTCGAGCCCGGCCAGGGCCCGGCCAGGTCTCCCGGGGCAGGGTCAATGCCCGTCTGCCCATATGATATGAAGCCTTGAATTATCAGAACGTTAACCAAATTCCCTCAACAATAACCACGGATTCGGGCGCAAGCTCGTTGATGCAGAAGATCTCTGCCGCCGATGTTTCGGCCGGCCACCGCCCGCTTAACAACGATAGCAGTTGCATGGCGCCGGCGAGCAGGTAAATTCATTGCATCACGGGTACGGACCGGCCCGGCCGAACAGCCTTTCGGCGCCCGCGGGGATCCCGGCGCGGGCCGGGGCGGCAGGCCGGAGGGATGACGTCGGCAGCGAACAGGCATGGGGCCAGGCAATGACCCAGGACATCAAAAAACATTCCTATACCATTCCATGTGCCTCCGCGTTCCGTGACGCGGTGACCGATCTGGCGGTTCGGCGGCGGGTCAACGTGGGCGATCTGGCGCGCTCGGTCCTGCTGGTCGTTCCGGAAGGCGTCATCCGGGATTTCCCCGATCCGGGCGAGCCGGGTCAGGACGACCGCGAAACGGTCATTCTCAAATCCGGCACGGCCAAGGGCCGGCCGTGGCGGCGCAAGCCACGCCTCCAGGTGCGCATGGCGCCCGGCTTCGAGGTCGAATTCATGCGCCGCGCCCTGGCCATCGCCCTGGCCCTGGATCATGGGGAAACCCAGGTGCTTCTGCATTCCGAGGAGGCCCCGCAACAGCCGCCGGAAGCGACCGGGCGGGAGGTCGTCGACCCCGAGGAGCTGGTCCGCCTGCGCACCATCGTTTCGGTGCTTTCCTTCGATCCCTTGAACGACGGCGTGCGTTCGCGCGAGGATGCGCTTTACGTCCTCGGCTTTCCGCCGGGCCGTATCCCCGACGGCGAGACGTTGCGCGCGCGGTTCCGCATGCTGGCGACCATCCACCATCCGGACAGCCCCCACGGCGACCACCGCCGCATGAGCCAACTCAACAGCGCCATGGATATTCTCAAGCGCGGCGCGGCCTGACCACGGCCCCGGCCCCCGAGGGGGCCAGGGGCGCAACCGGTGCGCTTGCGGAACGAAAACCGCCGTCCTTCCGGCCTGAATCCGTGCCTGGCGGGCCATTTTTTCTTGAGGCGGTTCGGCCGTTATGGCCTCATGCCAGCCAAGGACGAGACGCGCCGCCCTGCCGCCCAGCAGCGGCGGACCAACGACATTCAGGACAAGATCATGCGACTAAAGGATAAGGTGGCGCTGGTGACCGGCGCCGGATCGGGCTTTGGCGAAGGCATCGTGCACCGCTTCGCCGAGGAAGGGGCGCGGGTCGTCGTCGCCGATATCGACGGCGCGGCGGCCGAGCGGGTGGCCAAGGACATCCAGGCCCGTTCGTTCCAATGCGACGTGTCTGACAGTGCCCAGGTCAAGGCCATGGTCGAGGCCACCGTCGGCTGGCACGGCCGCCTCGACATTCTAGTCAACAACGCCGGTATCGCCCAGAAACGGGGGCCCATGCTGAGCGTCAGCGAGGCCGAGTTCGACCGCATTTACGCCGTCAACGTAAAGAGCATCTATCTGGCGGCCGTCCATGCCGTGCCGCAGATGCGGGCCCAGGGCGGCGGCGTGATCCTCAACACGGCCTCGACCGCCGGCGTGCGCCCACGCCCGGGCCTGACCTGGTACAACGGCTCCAAGGGGGCGGTCATCACTCTGACCAAGTCCATGGCGGGGGAACTGGCGGCGGACAAGATCCGTGTCTGCGCGATCAACCCCGTGCTGGGTGCGACGGGGTTGACTGCCGACTTCATGGGCGGCGATTCGCCGGAACTGCGCCAGCAATTCAACACCACCATTCCGCTCGGCCGCATGTCGACGCCCCGGGACGTGGCCAACGCGGCCCTGTTCCTGGCCTCGGACGAGGCCGAGTTCCTGACCGGCGTGTGCCTGGAGGTCGACGGCGGGCGCTGCATTTAGGCTTCCGCCGCCGATCATTCGAAACAGGGGAGATTCCACTCATGGCCAACAACAAGCCGCGCCTGCTGGTCGCCCGCATCTTTCCCGAGGACGTCATGGCCCGCGCCGCCCGCGATTATGACTGCATCGTCAATACGGAAGACGCCAACTGGTCGGGGGCGGACGTGATCGCCCGCGCGGGCGACGTCGATGCGATCCTGACATCCGCCCGCACCAAGTATCCGGCCGAGGTCATCCAGGGCCTGCCGGCGGGCGTGCGCATGCTGGCGACCTTTTCCGTCGGCTACGAGCATATCGACATTGAGGCCGCCAAGGCGCGGGGGCTGGTCGTCACCAACACACCGGACGTGCTGACCGAGGCCGTCGCCGACATCACCATCCTGCTGCTGCTGGCGGCCTCGCGCCGGGCGCGCGAAGCCTTCGAGGTGCTGTCGGGCGACCAGTGGCTGAAGATCGGCGGCTGGCGGCCGACCCAGTTCCTCGGCACCGGCGCCCAGGGCAAGGTGCTGGGGATTCTCGGCATGGGCCGCATCGGGCGCGCGACGGCGGCCCGGGCCCGGGCCATGGGGATGACGATCCACTATCACAACCGCTCGCGCTTGGCGCCCGATCTGGAGCAGGGGGCGGTCTATCATGACACGCCGCAGTCGCTGCTGAAGGTCGCGCAGTTCCTGTCGATCCATTGCGAATCGACACCCGAAACGCGCCATCTGATCGACACCGACGGCATCGCCCTGATGCCCGAGGGGGCGATTATCGTGAATACGGCGCGCGGCGACATCATCGACGACGACGCCCTGATTCCGGCCCTGGAATCCGGGCGCATCGCCGCCGCCGGGCTCGACGTGTTCGCGGGCGAACCTGACGTCGACAAGCGCTACTTCACCACCAAGAACGCGTTCATCCTGCCGCATATCGGCAGTGCCACGGTGGAGACCCGCAACGCCATGGGTTTCCGCGCGCTGGACAACCTGGACGCCTTTTTTCGGGGGGACGCGCCGGCCGATCGGTTGGCCTAATACCCTTCGTTTATGGTGTGCTGAAACCGATTTCTTATCCTTCCTTCTCACCGTCTCTGTGTCTCAGTGGTTTTTGAACCACAGAGACGGTGAGGCAGAGAGAGGATTTTAGGATCAACAATCCTTCGGCCTTGGCGGAACACGGCGGGCTAGACATGAAAAACCGCCCGGGGCTTTCGCCGCCGGGCGGTTTTCTTGTTTCCCCAGGGGAGGAAGGGGGTCGGCTACTCGCGGTTGCCGAAAAACTGCAACATGAAGATGAACATGTTGATGAAGTCCAGGTAGAGCGTCAAAGCGCCCATGATGGCCTTCTTTTCGTGGGTTTCCGAATGGTCGCCTTCGGCGTAGATCGCCTTGATCCGCTGCGTATCGTAAGCGGTCAGGCCGGCGAAGATCAGCACGCCCAGGATTGAGATCACGAAGTGAAGCGCGGACGATTCCAGGAAGATGTTGACCACCGAGGCGATCAGGATGCCGATCAGGCCCATGACCAGGAAGGTGCCGAAACCGGACAGGTCCTTCTTGGTCGTATAGCCGTAGAGCGACAGGCCCGCGAAGGCGGCCGAGGTGATGAAGAACACCCGGACGATGCTTTCGCCGGTGAAGGCGAGGAAGATGTAGCTGAGCGACAGGCCCATCAGGCCGGCATAGACCCAGAACAGGGTCTGCGCCGTCGCGGCCTTCATGCTGTGAATGCGCGCCGACAGAAAGAACACGAAGCCGAGGGGCGCCAGCATGACGACCCAGCGCAGCGCCGTGCCGTGAATGGCGTTCATCAGTTCGGCCGAGGTCGAGGCGGCGAAGGCCACCGCACCTGTGAGCGCCAAGCCGATGCACATGTAGTTGTAGACGCGCAGCATGTAGCTGCGCAGGCCGACGTCGATCCCGGCGGCAGCGGCCTGCGCATGGTCCATGCGCCCGGTCTGCAGCCGGAACCTATCGTTCTGACCCATAGCCATTGATGTTCTCCTTTTACACTTCCCTAGTCGGGTGGCCGTCCTTGTGACATTGGCGGCCCTGCCCGGTGAAACCTGTGAATTTCCCTGTTCCTAATATGGCAGCGAATACCGGAAATTCAACTGTTACCGGGGGCGTCACGCAGGTTTTACGTACGATTTCGGCGCCGACAATCCCGTCACTGGTTGCGCAGGTGGGGCATCGCCTTCTGGCCCATGGCCCGCCAGGTCCCGAACAGCCCCATGACCAGCGTCACGGCGAGGCAGAACGCCGCCGTGACGGCGGCGGCGGGCGCATCGAAGGCCCAGTCGCTTTTCATCAGGTGCACGACGATGCCCCAGGCCGCCGCCGTGCCCACGGCCGCCCCGATGACCGCCGTCAGCAGGCCGAGGGCGCCGTATTCCAGCACATAGCCGCCGAGCACCCGGCCGCGCCCGGCGCCCAGCACCTTGAACACCACGGCGTCGTAGACCCGGCGCCGGTGGCCGGCGGCGATGGTGCCGGCCAGGACCAGGGCCCCCGCCGCGATGGTGATGGCTGCCACGCCGCGCACGGCCCAACTGACGCCTTCCATGATGCGCGCGGCGGCTTCCAGGGCCTCGCGCACGCGGATGGCGGACACGTTCAGGAAACGGTCGGCGACCGTGCGCTCGATGGCGTCTTCGGCGGATGGCGGGGCCTCGACGGCGGCGATATGGCTGTGCGGCGCCCCTTCCAGGGTGCCGGGTGCGAAAATGATGGCGAAGTCGAAGCGCAGCGACCGCCAGTCGATCCGGCGCAGGCTGGCGACGGTGGCGGTGACCGGACGGCCCAGGATGTTGAGGCTCAGGCTGTCGCCCAAGCCGATGCCGAAGCCCTTCGCCAGATTGGCGTCGAGGGAAATCAGCGGCGGGCCAGCGTAATCCTCGGGCCACCAGGTCCCTGCGGTGATCTCGCTGGCATCGGGCCGCTTGGCCGCATAGGTCAGGGCGCGGTCGCCCCGGATCGCCCATTGGCTGTCCGGCGCGATCTCGGCCTGATCCACGGGCGTGCCGTTGATATGGGTGATGCGCCCGCGCAAGGAAGGCACGCGCTGCAGATGGGCTGCCCCCTTCACGCCCATCACGGCGGCGTCGAAGTCGGCGACCTGGTCCGGTTGAATATCCAAAAAGAAGAAGGCCGGGGCCTCTTCCGGCAGGCGTTCGCTGACCTGGCGGGTCATGTTGGCGTCGATCAGGGCGACGGCGACCAGCACGGCCAGGCCGAGGCCAAGGGAGGTCACCACGCTGGGCACCATGCTGTCGGGCCGCCCCAGGTTGGCGACGACCAGGCGCAACCGCGCCCCCGGCGGGCGTTTGCAGGCCCGCGCGGCGCGGCCGACGGCCCAGGCGGCGGCGCGCAGCACGGCCAGAAACAGGATGGCGCCGCCGACGAACCAATAGGCGAACCAGCGGTCCGCCGCCGTGGCGACGGTCAGCGCCGCCAAGGCGGTGACGCCCAGGCCCATCAGGACAAGATAGGCAAGCCGGGGCCGGCGGTTCGCCGGGGCCACCCGGTCGCGGAACAGGTCGCCGGCCCGAACCTCCCGTGCGCGGGCCAGCGGCCACAGCGCGAAGGTGACGGCGGACAGCATGCCGAAGGCCGCCGCCGTGGCCAATGCAGCGGGATAGATGCCGGGCTCGGGCGCCACGGGCAGCAGCCCGCCGAAGGCGGTCACACCCAGCCAGGGCAAGACAGCGCCCAGGACAAGCCCCAGCGCCACGCCCCCCGCCGCCAGGATCAGCACCTGGATCAGGTAAATCGTGAAGATCAGCCGCCCGGGCGCCCCCAGGCATTTCAGGGTCGCGATGGTCGTCGCCCGCTGATCCAGGTACCCGGCGACGGCATTGGTGATGCCGATGCCGCCGACCAAAAGGACCGTCAGCCCGACGAAGCCCATGAACAGGGTCAGGCGCTCGACGAAGCGGCGCACCCCGGGGGCGGCCTCGTCCGCCGCGCGAATGCGCCAGCCGGCGTCGGGGAATTGTTGTTTCAGGGCCTCGATGAAGGTGGGGACGGCCACCCCTTGGGGCAGCATCACCCGGTGGTGATAGCGGATCTGGCTGCCCGGCTGCACCAGGCCCGTGGCCGGCAGGGCGTCCAGGGAAACCATGAAGCGGGGGCCGAAGGAAAACACGCTGGCGACGCGGTCGGGTTCTTTCCTGATGACGGCGCGGATCTGGAATTCCGCCTCGCCCACGCGCACCCGGTCGCCGACCTTGGCGTCCAGGCGGGTCAACAGGTTGCCGTCCACCGCCGCGCCCCAGGCGCCGCCCCGGTTTGCCAGAATCTCGCCGAGCGGCAGGGCCGGGTCCGTGACTAATTTTCCCGCCAGGGGATAGGCATTGTCCACCGCCTTCAACTCAGCGAGGGAGCGCCGGGCCTGGGGGTCGAGCGGCCGCGCCATGGTGCGCATTTCCACCGTGTCGGAGCGTGCCCGGGCATGGGCGTCGAGATAGGCAAGCTGCGCCGCGTCGGCCGCGCGGTGGGTCAGGCGCAGATCGACATCGCCGCCCAGCAGTTTCGTGCCGTCCCGGTCGAGGCCGGCGACGAAGGATCGGGACAGGGAATTCACGGCGGCGATCGCCGTCACGCCCAACACCAGACAGGCCAGGAAAATGCCGAGCCCGCGCAACACCCCGCCGGGCCCGCCCTTGAGGTCGCGCCAGGCCAGCCGCCAGGCAAGGGCGATGCCCATGGGGCTCAATCCCCCGCCAGGCGCAGGGCGGTCTGGTCGCCCGCGACCAGGCCGTCGCGGATGGTCAGCATGCGCCCGCAGCGTTCGGCCAGGGATTTTTGATGGGTGACCAGCAGCAACGTGGTGCCGAGGCGTTCATGCATGCCGAACAAAAGATCGATGATCTGGTCGCTGGTGTGTTCGTCCAGGTTGCCCGTGGGCTCGTCCGCCAACAGAAGCTTGGGCGACCCGGCGAAGGCGCGGGCAAGCGCCACGCGCTGCTGTTCGCCGCCCGACAGCTGGCCCGGATAATGGCTGGTCCGGTGGCCCAGGCCGACGGCGGAAAGTTCTTCCGCCGCGCGGTCGAAGGCGTCATTCCGCCCGGCGAATTCCAACGCCACGGCGACGTTTTCCAGCGCCGTCATGGTCGGGATCAGGTGGAAATCCTGGAACACGATGCCCAAGTTGTCGCGGCGGAAACGGGCCAGGCCGTCCTCGTCCAGGGCCGTCAGGTCCTGGCCGGCGACGGCGACCGCGCCGCCCGTCGCCTGTTCCAGGCCGCCCAGAACCATCAGCAGCGACGTCTTGCCCGACCCGGAGGGTCCGACGATGCCCAGGGTCTCGCCCGCCCCGACGGTCAGGTCGATGCCTTTTAGGATATTGACCTCACCGGCTTCGCTCTCCAGGGTAAGGCGCAGGTCGCGCGTCCGTACCGCGGGCACCGCCGGGCCGGTCTTTCCATTCGGATGAGCATCCATGCAATCGTTCCGCCGCCGTTTGTCTATCATGGGATATGTGCGCAAGGCCGCGAATGTCAACGCGGCGGCTGCCATTCTGTTGGCGTTGCTGTGGTTCGCCCCGGCCGCGACCGCGTCCCCGCCGCTCCGCCTGCTTGTCCTGGGCGACAGCTTGACCGCAGGTTACGGCCTGACGGCGGAAGACGGGTTCACGGCGCAATTGCAGGCGGCGTTGAAGGATGCCGGGCGCGACGTCGTGGTCCTCAACGCGGGCGTGTCCGGCGACACCACGGCCGGCGGGCGGGCGCGCATCGGCTGGGCCCTGGGCGACAAGCCCGATGCGGTGATTGTCGAACTGGGCGCCAACGACGGCCTGCGCGGCCTCGATCCCAAGGCGACCTTCGACAACCTGGACGCCATCATCGCCGACATCCGCCGGGCCGGCCTGCCCGTGCTGCTGACCGGCATGCTGGCCCCGCCCAACCTGGGCCGCGACTATGCGGGCGATTTCAACGCGGTCTTTCCACGCCTCGCGGAAAGACACGACGTATTGTTCTATCCCTTCTTTCTGGCCGGGGTCGCGGCCAAGCCCGACCTGAACCAGGACGACGGCATCCACCCCAACCCCAAGGGCGTCGCGGTCATCGTCGCGCGCATCCTGCCCTATGTACTGGACCTTCTGGCGCGGGTGAAAACGGCGGCGGGGGCGTCATGACCGGATTCAAGCATGCCCATGCGGGCGGCGCCGACTGGGCCGAGGTCGCGCGCGACTGCGCGCGTCAGCTCGACCCCCTCCCTGAGGGCGCCAACCTGGGTTTCCTCTACGTCACCGATGCCTTGGCCGACGACCTGACGTCGATCCTCACCTTCCTGCGCCAGACCTCGGGCGTCGAGGACTGGGTCGGCACCGTCGGCATGGGGGTTTGCGCGGGGGCGCAGGAATATCATGACGAGCCGGCGGCGGCCGTGCTGCTGGGCGCCTTTCCCGAGGATTCGTTCCGCGTGTTTCCCGTCCTGCGCGGCGGGCTCGGCGACATGCCGGCGGGCCTGCGCAGCTGGATCGACGGCGGGGCCGCCCCCTTCGCCGTGGTCCACGGCGACCCCTACAGCCATCGCCTGCCCGAGCTTTTGGAAGAGGCGGCAAGCGGTCTGTCGTCGTTCCTGGTCGGCGGGCTGACGGCGTCGCGCGGCAGCGGCCCGCAGGTCGCGGGCACGATTGCCAAGGGCGGCATCTCGGGGGCCTTGTTCGGGCCCCAAGTCCAGGTCGCGACGGGGCTCAGCCAGGGCTGCACGCCCGTGGGCGAACCGCGCCAGGTGACCGAGGCCGAGGACAACATCATCATGTCGATCGACGGCAAGCGGGCGTTGGACGTCATGAAAGCCGATATCGGCGAACTTCTGGCGCGCAACCTGGAACGGGTCGCGGGATATATCCACGCCGCCTTCCCGGTACCGGGCTCCGACACGCGGGATTATCTGGTGCGCTCGCTTCTGGGCATCGACGTGGACCGCGGCTGGGTCGCCGTCGGCGGCGAGGTCGAGGCCGGCGACCGCGTGATGTTCGTGCGTCGCGATCCGATCTCGGCCGAACAGGACCTGGCCGATATGGTCAACGGGCTGAAGGCGCGCCTGCCGTCCCCGCCCCGGGGCGGGCTGTACTTTTCCTGCGTCGCGCGCGGGCCCGGCATGTTCGGCGCACCCGGCAAGGAAATGGCCCTGATCGTCGAACGCCTGGGCGACATCCCCCTGGTCGGGTTCTACGGCAACGGCGAAATTTCCAACGCCCGGCTGTACGGCTATACGGGCGTGCTGGCGCTGTTCCTCTAGGGACCTTCCGCCGATCCCGCGAATCGGGACCGTTTCGTCCCCGGTTTTTCGCCGCCACCCGTCCGCGCCATGATGGTGCCGCATTTGCTTTCGACCCTTGGGGCCTGGAAAGCGGCGTCGTCCGGGCGGTTGCCTTGTCGCCTTGGTGCATACGTCTGGACATCCCCAAACCGACGCCATAGAAGCGAAGGCAAGGGAACGGTGTCGTCTGTTCCGGGAAGCCAACAGCCAGGGAGGCCGCATCATGCGCCTTTTCGTCGGATTGGACCTGCCCGAAGACCTTCGTCTCACCCTTGGCCTGCTGCGCGCCGGCATCAATGGGGCGCGCTGGGTTCCCCCGGAAAATTTCCACATCACGCTGCGCTTCATCGGCGAGGCCGACCGCCATCAGGCGGCCGACCTGGACGACGCCCTGGCCGACATCGACGTGCCGGCCTTCGACCTAGCCTTCCATGGGGTCGGCAGCTTCGCCTCGCGCGGGCGGCTTCGGGCGATCTGGGCGGGGCTGGAGACCTCGGGCGCCCTCGTCCATCTGCATGACAAGGTGGAACGTGCGACGGTCCGCGCCGGCTTCGCCGTGGAACAGCGCAAGTTCAAGCCGCACGTCACCCTGGCCCGGCTCAAGGGCACGCCGGAGGTTGCCGCGCAACGGTTTCTCGAAGACCACGCCGGGTTCACGACCCGGCCCTTCACGGTGGACCGCTTCGTCTTGTTCGAAAGCACGCTGGGCGGCGAGGGGGCGCATTACACGCCGGTCTGCCGCTATCCGCTGCGCACCTTCGATTACGCCGACTATGGCGATTTCGAGGATCTGGCCGCCGACTACGCCGACAGCGAAGTCTAGGGGGTCTTGATAAGGTCCGGCAGCCGCATCATGTCGTCGAACACGGTTTCGGCCCCGGCGTCCGTCAAGGTCTTGGCGTAACCCGCAACCTCGCGCGCGTGGGACGCCCCGGCGAAACCCAGCACCCGCATGCCCGCCCGCCGCGCCGCCGTGACGCCGGCGGTGGAATCCTCGATCACCAGGCAGTCCTTGGGCGTCCGGCCCATGGCGTTGGCGGCGTAAAGGAACAGGTCCGGTTCCGGCTTGCCGCGCTTGACCATGGCGGCGGAAAACAGGTGCGGCGTGAAGAACGGCAGCAGGCCGGAAAGGCCCAACGTCGTTTCCATCTTCACGATCGGGCCGGACGACGCGACGCAGCGGTCATGGGAAAGGCTCCGCACCATGTCCAGCACGTCCGGCATGGGCTTCAATTCCCGCTCGAAGGCTTCCCGGTCCTTGACCTTCAGGGTTTCGATGAAATCGTCCGGCATATCGACGCCTTCGCCGCGCACCAGGTTGACGATATCGGTCATCCATTTGCCGGTGAAGCGTTCGCGGCATTGTTTGGCGGTGACCGGATAACCGTGGGCCGAGAGATGCGCCGCCAGCACGCGCGAGGCGATCATCTCGCTGTCCACCAGGACGCCGTCGCAGTCGAATATCAGAAGCATGGGTCACTCGTCGAAGGGATCAAGGGGCCGCAGGTGTACGGGCAGCGGGCGTTGTTTGTAAAGGACGCACCGCGCCCGCCCGCATTGCGTCAGCGCGCCAGGTCGGTTTCGCGGATGTGGTCGAGCAGGCCCCGGGACGCGGCCTCGATCATGTCCAGCACCTTTTCGAATCCGTCGCCGGCGCCGTAATAGGGATCGGGGACTTCCGTCAGGCCCAGGTGCGGCGCGAAGGCGAGGAACATGTGCAGGCGGTCCCCCCGTCCCTTGGACGCCAGCAGGGACAGGGCCGCGTGGTTGCGCCGATCCATGGCGAGGACATAGTCGAAGTCGTCGAAATCCTGGGCCCGGGTTTGGCGGCCGCGCAGGTCCGACAGGTCTACGCTCCGGCGCAGGGCGGCTTCCTGGGCCCGGCGGTCCGGCGGTTCGCCGATATGCCAGTCGCTGGTGCCGGCGGAATCGGTTTTGATGACGGCGTCCAGGCCCTCCCGGCGGACCAGCTCGCGGAATACGCCCTCGGCCGTGGGCGAGCGGCAGATGTTGCCAAGGCAGACGAACAGAACGTTGACCAGGGCGCGGCCCTCTCTCTTATAGTGCGGCGGTGACACTGGTAGTTCGGTGACACCGAGGGGGCGTAGCATAGCCCGCGGCGGGGAAAGGCGACAACCATGGCCGAGGGGGAATCAAGGATAGACCGGCCCGCCATCGTCATTCTGACGGGGGCGGGCATTTCCAAGGAATCGGGGCTCGCGACCTTCCGCGATGCGGACGGCATCTGGGCGCGCCATCGGATCGAGGACGTGGCGACGCCCGAAGCCTACGCCCGCGACCCGGAACGGGTGCTCGGGTTCTACAACGCGCGGCGCCGGGGCGCGGTCGCCGACGGCGTGCGGCCCAACGCGGCGCACCTCGCCCTGGCCCGGCTGGAAGCCGACTGGCCCGGTGCGGTCACGGTGGTGACCCAGAATATCGACGACCTGCATGAACGGGCCGGCTCGAAAAACCTGATCCACATGCACGGCGAGTTGCTGAAGGCGCGCTGCACGGCGTGTTCCGGCGTGCATCCCTGGCGGGACGACATCACCCGGGACCACGCCTGTCCGGCCTGTGCGTCGCTCGGCACCCTGCGGCCCAACGTGGTGTGGTTTGGGGAAATGCCGCTTGGCCTGGACGAAATCGACGCCGCCTTGACGGACTGCGGCCTGTTCCTGTCGATCGGCACTTCGGGTAACGTCTATCCGGCCGCGGGTTTCGTGCAGCATGTGCGGATGCTGGGCCGGGCGCGGACGATGGAACTGAACCTGGAGCCCAGCGAGGGCGCGAGCCTGTTCGAACACGCCCGCTACGGCCCGGCGTCGGAAACCGTGCCGGCCGTCGTCGATGACCTGCTGATGCGGGGGCTGGCCGCCGCCGGGTGACGGGCTAGCCTTCGTCGACCAGCCGCACGCCGTCGAACTCCTCAAGCTTTTCCGCGTCGATGATCTGATGGATCAGGTTGCCGTAGGTCTTGGGAATTTCCGAATACTGGGTTAGGCGCGTCGCCAGATGGCGCGCGTCCGGGTCGCGGCCCTGGTCCCGCATGTGGCGGCGCGCGCGGCGGAAGTCCAGATAGGCCGGATGGGTGTTCAGGTTCAGCATGTAATGGCCGACGCTCTCGCTCAGGTCGGCATATTTCACGATCTTGAAGCCGTTGGCCTTTTCCGGCTCCAGCCCCGGGGTGTCCGGGTTGTAGGTGCGCACGCCGAACAGGTTGTTGGCGTCGCGTGCGAAGCGCGAGGTGCCCCAGCCGCTTTCCAGCGCGGCCTGGGCCAGCACCATCGAGGCGGGGATGACGTCGACGCGCCGACGCAGGGTCGTGATGTCGCCGGGTTTCACGCTGTATTTTTCCCAGATATGGTCCGGCACGTCCTTGGCGGCACCGTCGGCGTGGCGGCGCTCGCCGCGGATGCGGGCGTTTTCGCGCGCCACCAGGGGCAGGGCGATCTTGAGGAAGGCCTGCTTTTTGGCGTCGAGATCGAGGGCGTCCAGATCGGTCGCGATGCGGGCCGCGAACACGGGCGGGACCACGCCCGTCCGGCGCACCTTGTCCAGGGACACGGCATGCAGGGGATCACGGGCCAGGGCGGCGACGGTGCGGGCCTGACTCACGGCCGCTTGCCGCACGTCGCGGTCGGTCATGTCGAAGACGATCCCGGCGGCGGCCAAAAGGATGGCGGCCAGACCCGCCGTGGCGGCCCAATGCGCCGGGGTCAGGCGCGGCAGGCATGCGGTCATGTTCTTCACTTTTCGTTGCCAGTACTGCCGTGTGGCCAAGATGTGGTCGGCCCACGGGGGTTGCAAGGCCTTATCGCGCTTGGCCGCCGTTCGGGCATGCGACCCTAAATGCCTAGCAATGGGTGCGACATCAGGGCCGCATTGCGACCATTCCATGGCAACTTGTAACAGAAAGCGGCCGCCTGTCGTCGATCACCGTTTTACCGGCCACCGCAGGGCGGTAGGGACAGCAGATAGGCGACGAGGTCGCGGCGCTCCCGGTCGTCCTTGATTCCGTCATAGGTCATGGTCGTGCCGGGCACGACCCCCAACGGGTCGGCCAGGAACCGATCAAGGGTCTGGGTGTTCCAGGTGAACCTCGCGGCCCGCAGGGCGTCGGAATACTCGAACCCGGAAAGGCCCCCGGCCTGCCGGCCGTTGAGCCCGCAATGGCGTGGGCCGACCCGGTCATGGGCGATGGCATGGCAGGCCAGGCAGCGGTCGTAAACCTGTTTGCCGCGGGCGGGGTCCGGGGCAACGGTGGCCGGTGCCGGGGACGCGGCGGCGATGACCGCCGCCGCCAGCGGTCCGGCCCAGGCCCGACGAAGGGCGGCGTGGGCGCGGTCGGCGGTCCCCTTTCGGGGACCGCCACCGGCTGCGCCGAAGGGGGTGCGGCGCGCGGGCATTACGATACGAAGGCCACGGGAACGGGATTCTGGCCCAGGGTGTTGCGCAGCACCGCCCAATGCATGGCCTCGTCGCCGAGGATGCTGGCCGCCGCCTTGGCCAGATCGCGGTTCTGGAACAAGGGCACGGCGCCCAGGTAGGCGCTGACCGCGCCCTTTTCCAAACCGGCGGCGAAGCCCAGCACGTCGTTCTGGGACTTCAACTGATCAACCGGGAAGTCATAAGCCTTTTTCGCGTCGACAGGGTTTCCGCCGAGCGACCGCACGGTCTTGGCCAGGACATCCGCGTGTTCCTTGTGGTGGCCCTGGAACTGCACGGCAAGGTCCAGTACCGGCTTTTTCAGCAAGCCGCTTTCGGCCCCGACCTGATAGGCGGCGATGGCTTCCAGTTCGGCCCCGAGGGCGGTGTTCAGGATCGAGATGTCGGCGGCGCTGGCGCTGCTGCCGGCGGCGGCGCTTTCGCATCCGGCAAGCATGGCGACGGCGGCGGCTGACAGGGTCAGGGTGCCGGCGCCGCGCAGGAAGCTGCGGCGGGGCAGGATCAGGCCGCTGTCGGTCTCGGCCAGGGGGGCGGGTTGGATATCGGTCATGGTGGTCTCCTTTGGTTTGCTTGGGTGGGTGATCGAACTTGGGCAAAGGGGTGGCGTCAGCGCCCGATGGGGCGCCTGGACCTCAGGAAGGTTCCTGGGGGATCAGTCGGGTGAGGGTGTCAGGCGGTCGAGAACCCCGTTGACGATGCGGTCGCAGCGCGCGCCGGCGAAGGGATGGACGTCTTGCAGGGCGCTGCCGGCATCCCGATCGAGCAGGTCGCGCAGCCGCGCCCGGGCCCGGTGGAACCGGGTGCGGACCGTCGATGGTGGAATGCTCAGCATGTCCGCCGTCTCATCGACGGAAAATTCCTCGATCCCGCGCAGGACGAAGACCGCCCGGAAATCCTCGGGCAACTGGGCGATGGCGGCTTCGAGATAGCGGCGGATCTGATCCCGCGCCGCGTCCTGTTCCGGCGTGGTGGCCTGGGCGACCAGCCCGCCCGCCGGGCGCAGATGGGCGGCCATGGAAATCACGTTTTCCATCGTATCCAATGGTTCGGTCATGCGGGTTTTCCTGCCGCGGTTGTAGACTTCATGAAGGGCGATCTTGACCAGCCAGGTCGACAGCCGCGCCCGCCCGTCGAATCGGTCGATCGCCCGGAATGCCTTGATGTAGGTTTCCTGGATGACGTCCTCGGCATCCGCGTCGCCGGGCACAAGGTTGCGGACGAAGCGGTAGAGCAGCCGGTTGTGGGCGCGCATGATGGCTTCGAACGCCGCGTGGTCGCCGGCGCGGGCCCGGCCGATGATGGCCTCCGTCATCGTGACGTCTTTGTGAACGGGCTTCCTGGCGCTGTGCATTGAATTTCGTCCTCGGGCGGTTAACTGTGTCTGGTCATTGGACGCGGCCGTGCGCGAAAAGGTTCCCGCCTTTTTTCAGATCATGCGTGACAGCCCGGATCGCAATGACATTTATCCGCCGCAACGGTGCGGGAGGGCCGGCATGGGATCGGAAAATCTGGACAAGGTGTTAAAGCGGGCCCGTGCCTGCACCACCTGCACGGACCATCTGCCGCTGGGCCCCAGGCCCGTGGTGCGCATGGCGCCCTCGGCCCGGGTGCTGCTGATCGGCCAGGCGCCGGGGACCAAGGTTCATGCCTCGGGCGTGCCCTGGGACGACAAGTCCGGCGAACGGCTGCGCGACTGGCTGGCGGTCGGCCCCGACGTATTTTACGATGAAACCCAAATCGCCATCATGCCCATGGGGTTCTGTTATCCGGGGCGCGCCCCCAAGGGCGGCGACAACCCGCCGCGCCCGGAATGCGCGCCGCAATGGCACGCGGCCCTGCGCGCCCTCTTGCCCGAGGTGCGCCTGACCCTGCTGATCGGCACCTATGCGCAGAAATATCACCTGGGCGGCCGTGCCCCCGCGACCATGACGGAAACGGTCGCCCGCTGGCGCGATTTCCTGCCGGACTATCTGCCGACCCCCCATCCCAGTTGGCGCACCACCCATTGGATGGCCAAGAACCCCTGGTTCGAATCGGACCTGCTGCCCGACCTCCGCCGCGTTGTGGCCAAGGCCCTGGCCTGATCCCCGGTCCCCGCGCCCGGCCCCTTCCCGGGCGGGGTCTTGACGCCGGGCATCGGGGGCGCGATGCTTGGCCGATAAGCGCATCCGCTTGAGCTTGTTTTGCGAACATGCCGGGGAACGGGACGGGGATCCCTTGGAACACATCGCCGCATCGGACATTCTGCGCCGCCTGGAATTCGACAATCCCTGGTGGGCCTTTCGCTCGGGCACGCGGGTGCGCTTCCGTCACCCGCCGCAGCGCGGCTTCGCCCGCGATTTCGCGGCCCGGGCCCTCGATGCCGCGCTCGACGTGCCGCTGATCGCCGCCGGCCCGCCGGGGGCCGGCAAGACCATCGTTTTGCGCCAGACCCTGGCCGCCGTGGTCCGCGCCGGCATCTCACCCATACGCATCGCCTATCTGTCCTTGGGCGCGCCCGTGTTTTCCGGCGAGGATCTGGCGGCCCTGGCCGACCGGGTGCTCGACCGCTTCGCCTACGGCCGCGACGAAAAGGTGTTCCTGTTTTTCGACGATCTGGATTACGCCGCCGACGGGGTGGGTCAACTGGCGGCCCTGCAAACGCGCCTGCCCAATGCGCGGCTGATCGCCAGCCTGTCGTCGGGCGCCCCCCGCCTGACCCCGGGACGGGCCGAGATCGCAAACGACGGCGGGGCCGGCGCCGTCGAGGTCCGTATTCTGCCGCCGCTTAGCTTCGCCGAATTCATGGGGTTCCGGCGCACGGACGCGGGCGGCGTGCTGCCCGAGGCCGGATCGTCCCTGCCGCTCGACGCGGCGGGGATCGCGGCCCTAAACGCGGAATTCGCGCGCTATGTCGCGTTCGGCGGTTTCCCGTCCGGCATCGCCGCCAAGCGCGAGGACGAATCTCCCCCGGCCCTGGTCCGCGACGCCCTGCTGCACGACGTCCTGCACCGCGACCTGGCGGCCTTCGCCGGGGTGATCGAGCCGCGCGAGCTGGGCCGCCTGTTCGCCGTCCTGGCCCGCAACACGGGCGGCGAGGCCGCCATCGAGGATTTGGCCAAGGCCACGGGCGTGGCCAAGAACACGCTGCGCAAGTATCTCGATTTCCTGGAAGGGGCGTTTCTGATCCGCCGCGTGCCGCGCCTCAACCGCGACGGCCGGCCGTTCCAGCGCCAGGTGCTGTTCAAGGTCTATCTGACCTCGCCGACCCTCTACACGGCCCTGTTCGGCCCCGTCGCCCCCGACGATCCCGACTACGGGCGGTTGGTGGAGACGGCGGTCGCGGCCCAATGTTTCGCCACGGGTCTGGCCGACCGCCTGGCCTACGCCAGCTGGAAGGGCGGGATGGTCGATCTGGTCCTGCTCGACAAACCGGACGGCCGCCCGGAACAGTTGTTTCAGTTCGACTGGTCGGGGGCGGTGGCGGCGTCGGACAACGGGCCGGACACCATGGTCAACTTCGCCGTGCGTACCAATCCGGACGCGCGGATGACGTTGTTGACCAAGGCGCGCGGCGGCCCGGCGCGGCGCGGCGGGCTTGATCTGACCCTGGTGCCGGCGGCGCTCTACGCCTATTGGCTGGGCACGCGGAAAGCCTGAGTTACCGGCCCGCGGCCGCTTCGGCCAGCAGCCAGTCGCGGAACGCCTTGACCGGAACCTCGTCGCGGCGCGCTTGGCGGGACACGAAATAACATCCCTCGCCACGCAAAAGATCGCGCTGGAAGGGCGCGGCCAGGCGCCCGGCCTCCAACGCGTCGCGCACCTGGGCCTCGCGGGTTATGGCGATGCCCATGCCGGCCTCGGCGGCGTCGAGCGCCATGGTCGTCAGGTCGAAGGTCTGGCCCTGATCCGGGTCGACGGCCGATGCCGGCACCCCCGCCGCCGTCAGCCAGCGCGCCCAGTCACCGCGCCGGTGGTAGGTGTGCAGCAGCGTGTGGCCGCGAAGGTCGCGGGGATCGGCAAGCGGCCGGTCGCCTTCCAGCAGGCGCGGATGGCACACGGGAAACACGTCTTCCTTGAACAGCAAATCCGCCGTCATGCCGGGCCAGGCACCGGCGCCGAACTGGATCGCCGCGTAAACGTCGTCGCGGTCGAAATCGATGGGCCGGGCACTGGTCGCGATATGCACGGAAATGTCCGGATGCAGGGCCTGAAACCGGCCCAGGCGCGGCACCAACCAGCGGATCGCGAAGGTCGGGGTGACATGGATGTGCAGTTCGGTCGAGGCCTGGTTGCGCGACAATGCCCGGCAGGCCAGGTTGATCTGGCCGAAGGCGTCGGCCAATTGCTGGGCCAGGCGTTCGCCCTCGAAGGTCAGGCGCCGTGCGCCGCCCTCGACCTGGAACAGGCGAATGCCCAGCCAGTCCTCCAGGTTCTTGACCTGATGGCCGACCGCCGAGGGGGTCACGCAAAGCTCGTCCGCCGCCCGCGCCAGGGTGCCGAGCCGGGCCGTGACCTCGAAGGCGCGCAGCGCGTTGAGCGGCGGAATGGATTGCACCATATGCGGAGATTTCCTCAAACACTTCGATAGATTTGATCGTTTGCCGCTTTTTGGCGGCGGCGTAGAATAGCGCCAAGAACCCGGAATGCAAACGGGCCGGAAAACGACGTAGAAAAACTAGGGACGCATCCACCATGGACATGACCGTTGAACGGCTCGGGGGCAGTTTCGCCGCCCGGGTCTCCGGGATCGACGCCGGAAATCTCACCAACGCCCAGGCCGCCGATCTGCATCAGGCCTATCTCGACCACAAGGTGCTGGTCATTGAGGGACAGGACCTTTCCGTCGCCCAGTTCGATGCCTTCGGCACCCTGTTCGGCGAGACCGTCGAACATCCGGTGAAGAACTTCCTGCACCCGGACTTTCCCAAGGTCATGGTGCTGTCCAACTCGACCCGCCACGGTAAGCCCGTGGGCGTGAAGGACGCGGGCTCGTTCTGGCATTCCGACCGTTCCTACATGGAGCGCGCGGCCGATGCGACGATCCTCTATTCCATCGAAATTCCCGACGAAGGCGGCGACACCTTCTTCGGCGACATGGAAGCGATCTACGACGCCCTGCCGGACAAGACCAAGGCCCGCATCGACGGGCGGCAGTACGTATCGCAGTACCGCTGGTGCACCAACCGGGGCGATCCGGAATCGCGCTGGAACTTCCTGACCCCGGAAGAAATGGAAAAGACCCCGCCGGTCGTCCGCCCCATCGTGCGTACCCATCCGGAAACGGGGCGCAAGGGGCTGTTCGTGTTCCCGGGGGCGTCGGCGGGCGTCAAGGGCGTCGTCGGCATGGACGCCATCGAGAGCGCCGACCTGCTGGACGAACTGTTCGATCACATGACGCAGCCGGAGTTTCATTTCCAGTTCAAATGGCGCGACCCCGGCACCATCGTGCTGTGGGACAACCGCTGCGTCATGCACCGGGCGACGACCAAGAACCTGCCGCCGGACAAGGTGCGCAGCCTGCACCGCATCTCGACCCTGGGCGGCGTGCCCGCCTGAACCCCAGCAGTAGGAGACGACACGGATGAGCGGCAAGATCGCCCTGATGGTGGAATTCGGCGTCAAGGCAGAGCGGCGGGCCGACTTCCTCGCGCTGATGCGCTCGCACGCCAAGATGACGTTGGACAGCGAGCCGGGCTGCGAGAAGTTCGACGTACTCGACCCCATGGAGGCCAGCGACAGCGTATTCCTCTACGAGCTTTATACGGACAAGGCGGCAGTCGATGCGCATATGAACTCGGCGCTGCTCGCCTCCACCCGCGGCAGCTACGACGACATGATCACGTCCAAGCGCGTCGTGTGGTGCGGGGTAAGTTGAGAAAGAGGGACCGACAGCCATGACCATGGCCGTGGACCGGTTGGGCGCCGGATTCGTCGCCCGGGTGACGGGGGTGGACCTGGGCCGCCTGTCCGCCGCCGACAGCGCCGCCCTGCACCAGGCCTATCTGGACCACAAGGTCCTGGTGGTGCCGGACCAGAACCTGACCCTCGATGCCTTCGCCGACTTCGGCCGCCGGTTCGGGCCGATCGCCAAGCACCCGGTGGCGCGTTTCACGCACCCCGATCACCCCGACGTCATGGTGCTGTCCAACGATACCCGGTTCGGCAAACCGGTGGGCCTGCGCGACGCCGGGTCCTACTGGCATTCCGACCGCGCCTACATGGCGGAAACGGCCAACGCCACCATCCTCTATTCCCGGGAAATTCCGGACGACGGCGGCGACACCCTGTTCGCCGACCTGGAGGCCGCCTATGAGGCCCTGCCGGGTGACCTGAAGGCGCAGATGGAGGGCCGGCGATACATCTGCCACTACCGCTGGACAGCCGACCGCGATGATCCGGACTCGCGCTGGAAGCGCCTGACGCCCGAGGAACAGGACGCCACGCCGCCGGTCGAACGCCCCTTGATCCGAACCCACCCGGAAACGGGGCGCAAATCCATCTTCGTCTTTCCCGGCGTCGCCTGCGGCGTGCGCGAGGTGATCGGCATGGACGACGCGGACAGCGGGCCCATGCTGCGGCGCGTGTTCGACCACATGACGGACGAGAAATTCCAGTACCGCTTCCGCTGGCCGGGGCCGGGCGTGGTGGTGTTGTGGGACAACCGCTGCGTCATGCACAAGGCGACGACGAAGCAGCTGCCGCCCGACAGGCTACGCACCCTGTTCCGTGTCAGCACCATGGCGGGTGTGCCGGAGTAGGGCGCATTCCCCCGCCGTCATGCCCGTGCCTGACACGGGCATCACGCCTTCCTTTCCCCGGATTTCGACTTGACCGGGACGTGGGTGGCCGGGTCTGGGCCCGGCCATGACGATCATTGGGCGAATTTACGGATCGGAGACAGGTAAATGGCCGTCTTCCGAATCAAACCGGACGGCAGAAGGGCATGCCCGGGGGTGGCGGAAAAAAGCGAGATCAGCCGCCGTTGCGCTTCAAGGTCATCAGGCGCAGGGCGTTCAGCTTGATGAAGCCCTGGGCGTCGCGCTGGTCGTAGACCTGGTCTTCCTCGAAGGTGACCAGCGCCTCGTCGTACAGGCTGTTGGGCGACTTGCGGCCCGTGACCATGACGTTGCCCTTGTACAGCTTAAGCCGCACCGTGCCGGTCACGCGCTCCGCAGCCTTGTCGATGGCGGCTTGCAGCATGACCCGCTCGGGCGCGAACCAGAACCCGTTGTAGATCAACTCCGCGTAACGCGGCATCAGCTCGTCGCGCTGATGCATGGCGCCACGGTCCAGCGTGATGCTTTCCATGGCGCGGCGGGCGGCGAACAGCACGGTGCCGCCGGGCGTCTCATACACGCCGCGCGACTTCATGCCGACGAAGCGGTTTTCCACGATGTCCAGAATGCCGATGCCGTTGGCCCCGCCCAGTTCGTTCAACTTGGTCAAGAGGGTGGCGGGCGACATCTTCTCGCCGTTCACGGCGACGGCGTCGCCGCGCTCGAAATCGATGGTGATTTCCGTGACCTTGTCCGGCGCGTCCCAGGGGGCGACGACGCGGGTGTAGATGCTGTCATCGGCCTCGACCCAGGGATCTTCCAGCACCTTGCCTTCGGACGAGATGTGCAGAAGGTTGGCGTCCTGGGAATAGGGGGCCTCGCCGCGCTTGTCCTTGGGGATCGGGATCTGGTGTTTTTCCGCGTATTCGATCAGCCGGGTGCGCGACGTCAGGTCCCATTCCCGCCACGGCGCGATCACGCGGATGCCGGGGTTCAGCGCGTAGTAGCCCAATTCGAACCGCACCTGGTCGTTGCCCTTGCCGGTGGCGCCGTGGGAGACAGCATCCGCCCCAGTCTCGGCGGCGATCTCGATCTGCCGCTTGGCGATCAGCGGTCGCGCGATGGAGGTGCCCAGCAGGTAGGTGCCTTCATACAGGGCGGCCCCCCGGAACATGGGGAACACGTAGTCGCGCACGAATTCCTCGCGCAGGTCCTCGACGAAGATCTGCTTAATGCCCAGCATCTCGGCCTTCTTGCGCGCCGGTTCCAACTCGCCGCCCTGGCCCAGGTCGGCGGTGAAGGTCACGACCTCGGCGCCATAGGCGTCCTGCAACCAGCGCAGGATGACCGAGGTATCCAGGCCGCCCGAATAGGCGAGCACGACTTTTTTCACGTCTTTGGTCATGGCGGGTTCCCTGATGCGGCGCGGGCGGCAAGCGGCCCGGCGGAAAGACGGCGCAGTATAGGGATTTCACATGCCGCCGCAATACGCGGGCCGGCAAAAATCCACCAGCCGGCGGGATCAGAAATTATACATCACGCTGGCCGAGAACAGGTTGGAATAGGCGGTATCGGACAGGATGTAGAGCTCCCATTCGCCGCGCAGGGCCATGCGGTCGGAAAACCGGTAGTCCGCCCCTAGGCCGAGCACGACGCCCGTCCCTGTTTCTTCCTGGCGGACGACGGAGGCGGAATTGTCGGCATCCTCCCACCACAGGCTGAAGCCGGCGCGGACAAACGGCTTGAGGGCCGTGTTCAGGGGCAGGCTCAACAGGGCGCTTGTCGTGAAGGCATGGAACTGGCTTTCCGCCGAAGCGCCGCTGGCAAAGCCCTCATCGAACGCGCCGACCTTGCCGATCGAGGCCTCGAAGGCCAGGACGTCGTTGGGCCGGTAGCCGCCGAAAATTTTCCAGGCGAAGGGTTTTTCGTTGAGTGTCGTGTTCGCGTTGTCGCTTTCGTATTCGAACACACCCAGGCCCAGGCCGATACCGGCGTAGAACCGCTGCGGGTGGACGGACCTCTGGTCTTCGACGGGCACGGACTGTTTTTGGCTGGCGTAGCGGGCGGCGGGATCGCTGTCCCCGCCCGGGGGGGCGGCGGCTTGGCCGCGCGGCGGCGCCCATGCGGGTGCGGGTTGCGGCGTCGGCGCGCGGTATCCCGGATGAGACGGGTGGGTCGGGGCGGCGGGAGGTGCCGAGTAAGCGGCGGGGACCGGTGCTTGATAAACCGGCGTCGCCGGATAGGCCGGGGGGGCGGGCGGGTTGACGGCGCTGGCCGGTGCGGGGGCGGGCGGTATGGGCCGCATGTTCGGGTTGCCGCCTTCGCGCATCAACCAGTCGTTGACGGACAGGCTGCCTGCTTGCGCCAGTTCCTGAGGGGCCAATTCTTGCCGATCCAACGGCTGCCGGGCCAGTTCTAGGGGCTGCGCCAGGGCTTCGGCCGGACCGCTGTCGAACAGCATTGCGCCGCCGTCGGCGGCGGCGACCTCGAAGGGTTGCGTCGGGCGCGGCGTCTTGTGCCTGGCGGGCAGGGCCCGGGCATGGGGCTCCGGTCGGGCGCGCCTGGGGGGCACGATGATGGTGGTATGCGGCGCCGGCAGCAGGATCTGCGGGCGCGCCGGGACGGATGCCGCAGACGGCGCGGCGGCGGCAAGGTCGATGACGATGCGGGCTCCCTGGCCGTTTTTGGGCAGCAGGGTGAACTGACGGCGGATGTCGGCGGGGCGCCGCGTCTTGATGATCAGGCGGCTGCCGCGGGGATCGCGCTCGATCTCGATGGCGCGGATGATGCCCTGGGCCGCGGGCCTGTCGGCCGCATTGGACAGGGCGGCACCCGTCACCGTGACGACGATCTTGTCCGTGCCGGGAAAGGCGAATTTGTAGGGAACGGGTGCCCGGGTTTCCAGCACCAGGCGGGTGAAATCCTTGTGCAGGCCGGTGCGCACCTCAAGGCCCGGCGCCGGCTCGGCCGCATGGGCGGGCGTCGCGACAAGACCCCAAACAAGTCCCGCGGCGAAAAAGGTGCGGATCAGGCGCAACACGGTCATGGACCCCCAGTTCGATCGTCTCCGATAAGCCCCTGAGTCTAGGGCGTTACCGGTTAAGACAGTCTGAAGGCGGGGAAGGGTCCTAGGGGCGGAGGGCGATGCCGCGCCGGTCGTAGAGGTAATGCTTCAACAGCAGCGGCACCACGGCGCCGATGTAACTGCCCATCACCACGTCGGAAACGTAATGAACGCTGGCCAGGAAGCGGCTGGCGGCGACGGCGGCGGCGAAGGTGAACAGCAGAGGCCACAGCCGGGGAAAAATCAAAAACAGCGACACGGCGAGCGACCACACCATCTGGGAATGACCCGAGGGGTAGGAGTTCATGCCGAAATCCGTGTTGAAGGGGATGAAGCCGTAAAGGCCGTTTTCCAGCAGTTCGCGGGGCCGCATGCGACCGATCAGGAACTTGAGGGCGTTCACCAATATCCCGGCCGAGGCGATGGAAAAGATCACGAACAGGGCCGCATGCATGGCCCGGCGCAGGCGCTCGCCCCCCTCGGCCGCGCGCCGGCGCATCGCCCAGCAGGCGGCGGCGGTCAGGGCGGCGGCCGCGAAATAGAATTCCGGCTTGCCCAGGGCTCCCACCGTATGGCCGAAAAACCGGCGCTCGGCGGCGTCGAAGGCGTCGCGGAAATAGCGCGCGGCGGCCTCGTCGACGAAGGCCATGCACAGGGCCGACACGGCGACGGCGGCGAGGAACCCGCCGATGATCAGGCCCCAGTTCAGGGGCTTTGCGGCGGTTTTGCTCATTTGGCTGGGGCCTTCCGCACGAAGACATGCAGGGTTACCGGCTTGCCCTTGGAATAGTTGATGCCGGACACCTGGGCGGCTTCGCGCACCTCCGCCGCCCGGTCGCCGAGCGCCTTGGCGAAGGCGGCCAGTTCCCGGCCCTCGACGATGGCGGCGGCCTGAGGCTCGTTCAACAGGTGTTGAGCCGCCCCGCCGCCGGAGGTCAAAATTGTTCCGGTTCCGGAAAGGAATACCAGGGACGGCTCGGAAAACCCGGCGGCGGCGGTCACGGGAACGGCGCCATCCTTGAATTCCGCCGCCACGGCCGTGGCGGCGCGGTCGGCAACCCATAGGGGCGCGAAGCCCGCAACCATCAGCCAGACCACCATGGCGGTCTGGATGCCACCGGAAATCAGGGAGTTTTCCAAGGCTTCGTTTATCACGTGATGCTTCATGGCCGCCGCCGTGGTGGCCAGAAGATAGAGCGCGAACAGGGCGAAGAACCAGGTATGCCAGGTTGGCTCGAACCCGAAATGAAGGGGCAGATAGGCCGCGGTCCCGCCCAGAACCAGGCCGACCAGGGCCCATAGCCCGCCGGTCAACCACAGGGCTCGCTTGTCGTACCAGGGGGTTTTGCCGTCGAGGATGGCGATGGCGGACCGCGCGCAGACTAGGGCCAGGGCCGGGTAGAGCGGCAGCACGTAATGGGGAAGCTTGGTCGGAATGAGCTCCATGAGAATCCAGGCCGGGATCAGCCAGGCGAGGCAGAAACGGAGCGCCGGATCGGTGCGTTCCTTCCACGCGCGGAACAGGGCCGGCCAGGCCAGGAACACCCCCGGCCAGAAGAACAGCAGCATGGTCAGGACATAGTATCCCGGCGGTGCGCCATGGCTTTCCTGGCCGCCCAGAAGCTTGGGGATCAGGTCCGTGGTGATCGCGGTCATGACGAAACCGTCGCCGCCCGCGTCCCCGCCGCCGACCATGAGGAACCAGGGCAGGGCGAGGACCAGCATCAGCGGCAGGCCCCAGAGCCAGCCCAGGCCCTTGATCGATGCGGCATCGCGGTCGGCGACGGCGAGGGTTGCCAGGGTCAGAATAGCGATCAGCGGCGCGATCGGCCCCTTGATGAGAATGCCCAGGGCCATGGCGAGCCAGAACAGCAGCGACCAGCCGATCCCGGCTGCGGGGATTTTCCCCCGCGCCGCCAGGTAATGACGGGCCAGCGGCAGCATCAGCGCCAGGACGCAGGCCAGCAGGACCGCGTCGGTCTTGGCCTGATGGGCCTCCAGGATCAGCAGGGTCGAGGCCGCCAGCATGGCCGCCGCGGCAAACGCCGCGCGTCGGTCGAACAGCAGGGCCCCGATGGCGAAGGTCAGCAGCACGGCGGCCCAGGCACCAATCACCGATGGCACGCGGTAGGCCCAGATCTCCCGCGCGGCCACGTCGGACAACAAAGTCACGCTCGCCGCCTGCAGCCAGTGGATGCCCGCAGGCTTCTTGTGGCGGGGTTGGTCCTGAAAGCGGATGTCGACAAAATCGCCGGTTTCCAGCATCTGCGCCGTGGCCTGGGCGAAGCGGGCTTCGTCCCGGTCGAGCGGCGGCAGGCTGGCGATGCCCGGCAGAAACAGGATGCAGCAGAACAGGGTCAGAAGGGCATAAGGCTTCCAGCCTTCCGTCGGGCCGACCAGCAGGCGGCGGCCCAGACGCGGGGTCTTTTTGGCGGCGGCGTTCATGCGGGCGGCGCCGTGACGGGTTTGTCGCCGACGAACCACACATCCATGCGGTCCCAATAAAAGGCGATGTGGTCCTTGATCGCGGCGCAGGCCGGGATGGGCTCCGGATAGGCCCAGGCCAGGTCGGTTTCTTGCGTGTCGCCGAGGCGGAAAGTCCAATATCGGGCTTCGCCCTTTTTTGGGCAGGTCGTGCGCGTTGCCGTGGCGGTCAGGAACTCGGCCATGCGCACATCTTCCGGCGGAAAGTAGAACACGGGCGGATAGTTGCCTTCGCGCAGGATCTTGGTGTTCGTGCTATCGGCGATGACGATGCCGCAAACGGCGGTGCGCACGCGGCCGGGGAAATCGGCGATTTCAATCCCGCCGGCGGCCATCGCCGGATCAGGCATTGCCCGCCGCGTCTTGCGTTGCCGCATCCGCGTCGCCGGGCACCAGGGCCTCGACCCGGGCGGTCATGCGCTTCAGGCGTTCACGCTCGCTGGCCGATTTCAACTGCCCGCAGGCGGCCATGATGTCGCGGCCCCGGGGCTGGCGGATGGGTGAGGAGAAACCGCCGTCGTTGAGAATGCTGACGAACTTGTCCATGGCCTCGGGTGTCGAACATTCATAGGGCGCGCCCGGCCAGGCGTTGAACGGGATCAG
The DNA here is from genome assembly GCA_963976055.1 of uncultured Alphaproteobacteria bacterium. GTDB lineage: Bacteria > Pseudomonadota > Alphaproteobacteria > Rhodospirillales > Casp-alpha2 > UBA1479. The sequence continues at coordinate 37,929 of CAXBJB010000014.1, read as the reverse complement.
GTTGAACTTGACGGGGATGCCCTTGGCCAGGCGCAGCAACTGCCGGGCGTCGGCCTCGGAATCGTTGACGCCCTTCAGCATCACGTATTCGAAGGTGATGCGCCGGGCGTTGTTGGCCCCCGGATAGTCGCGGCAGGCGCGGATCAGGTCCTTGAGCGGATATTTCTTGTTGATGGGCACCAGCACGTCGCGCAACTCATCCGTCACGGCATGCAGCGAAACGGCAAGATTCACGCCCAATTCCGCGCCGCATTTTTCCATCATCGGCACCACGCCCGAGGTCGACAGGGTGATCCGCCGCTTGGACAGCGCGATGCCCTCGCCGTCCATGATGATCTTCAGCGCCTTCGATACGTTATCGTAATTGAACAGGGGCTCGCCCATGCCCATCATTACGATGTTGGAGATCAGCCGCCCGCCGTCCATGGGCGTCGGCCATTCGCCGTAGCTGTCGCGCGCCACCATGAACTGGCCGACGATTTCCGCGGACGTCAGGTTGCGCACCAGCTTTTGCGTGCCCGTGTGGCAGAACGTGCAGGTCAGGGTGCAGCCGACCTGGGACGAGATGCAGATCGCCCCCCGGTCGTCCTCGGGGATGTAGACGGTTTCCGCCTCGTTGCCGTCCTCGAACTTGACCAGCCACTTGCGGGTGCGGTCGTTCGAGGTCTGCTCGCGGCTGACGACGGGCTTCCGCACCTCGAAAATTCCGGCCAGCTTTTCCCGAAGCGGCTTGGCCAGGGTCGTCATCTGGGCGAAGTCGGTCGCGCCCTGATGATAGATCCAGTGCCACAACTGTTTGGTGCGGAACGGCTTTTCGCCCACGGCGGCAACCGCCGCCGCGAGTTCCTCGCGGGACAGGCCGACCAGATTGGTCTTTTCGGGGGCGGTTTCCATCGTCATGGGCCCTCATATAGCGCGTCCGGGCCCGCATCCCAATGGGAAAGCGGCAACGCCGGCGCCGGTTCCGGAAAGTTCTTGGGCGCGGTCGGGACGTTATGCCGCCGGCGTCAAGGCTTCGGCGACGGCGTCCGGCATTTTGGTGATGACCAGCAGGTAGTTCATGGCCGCGGCCTCCGCCGCCTTTCGGCCTTGTTCCCAATCCCGGACGGTGCCGATGGGGATGCCGTATCGGGAGGAGAATTCAGCTTGAGACAGGTTGGTGGCGTCACGTGCCCGCTTGGCGACGAAGGCCGTGCGTCCGCGGCCGAACTCGTCGTCGGTCATCGGGCGGTCCACGTCATCAACGGGCGGTGTCGTGGTATCTTTTCGTTTCGCGGTCATTGGCTTTCCTCACGCTAATCGGCCGATAGGCGTTGCCACGCCGGGTAAACACACAAACCCAAACGCGGCCCATGACCTTTCCGTAGGTCACGGTCCGGTCCTCCGAGTATTCGATCCGGGTATCCACAAGGTCGATGCGTCTGGGGTCGCTTAAAACATCTGCGGCGAAGGCCAGGGATGCGCCGTGCTTATCTCGGTTGATCTCGTCCTTGGCCGGATCGAACTCGATTTCCATGCCGTAATGATACGGCAGGGCAGTAGTATCTTCAATCGGATTGTGTGGCCGGACCGTCGTTAAGGGGAAATCCTAGAACCCGCAGGCCTTGCCGATGGCTTTCCAGGCCGCCGTGAAGCCCTTGAGCGAATAGGTGTCCGTGGTCAGCGTGCCGCGCGACGAGGTGCCCTTCACGATCATGTCCGCCCCCCGGATCATGGCGTCGACCAGGGCGGCGTCCTTGCCTTCCTCGGCGAAGGCATGCCCGCCCGAGGTGAACAGCTTGTAGGTCTTGTCGCCGATGGTCACCGTGGCGTCCGAGCCTTCCTTGTAGTCGTAGCCCGTGGTCACGGAAACGACGCCCTTTTCCTTGTCCTTGGGCCGATGGGTGACCAGCATGACCACGCGGCCGCGCGCGGAATACTTGCCCTCCATCTTCTTGGGCTCGGATCCCATGTAGCAGATCTTGGCCCCGGCCTCGTTGGCCGTATAGGCCTCCCAGTCGTCGAACAGGCCGATCAGCTCCGGCGCGGCCTGGGCGGCGGCGGGGATAAGCAGGGTCAGCACGGCAAGCGCCGGCGCGGTAAGGTGTCGGATCATCGCTCATAGATAGCCGGGACGGCGGCGGGCCTCAAGCCCGGGGCGCGGGATAACTTTTTGCCGGCCCTTGCCAGCCCCGCCGTTCGGTGGCATGGGAAGGCATGACGAAAAGCATCCATTCACCGGCCCCCGCGATCGTCGAGGTCACGCGCGGCACCCTGGTCGAAAGCCGCCACCGCGTTCATGCGGTGGTCGCCGACGCGGCCGGCAACATCATCCACGCCTGGGGCGACGGGGATTTGGAAATCTATCCCCGATCGGCGATCAAGCCGCTGCAGACCCTGGCCCTGATCGAAACGGGGGCGGCCGACCACTGGCGCCTGACCGACGAGCGTATCGCTCTGGCCACCGCGTCCCATTCCGCCTCGGCGGCGCATATCATGGCGGTCGAGGCCTGGTTGGGCGACATCGGCCGGGGCGAAGGCGACCTGGAATGCGGCGCCCAGATGCCGACGGACGAGGCCGCGGCCCACCGGCTGATCAAGCAGGACGCGGCGCCGACGCGGCTCCATAACAATTGTTCGGGCAAGCACACGGGCTTTCTCGCGACGGCGCTGCACATGGGCGAGGATCTCCACGGCTACACCGGCGCCGACCATCCGGTGCAACGGCGCCTCTATCAAGCACTCATGGAAATGGGCGGGGCCGATCTTTCCGGTACGGGGCGCGGCGTCGACGGCTGCGGCATTCCCGTTTACGGCATGCCGCTTGCGGCGTTGGCCCGCGCCATGGCGAAAATGGCCGACCCGGTTACCGCCGGCCTGGGCGCGGTACGCACGGCTGCGGCCCAGCGCATCGTGTCGTCCATGGCCAAGCACAATTTCATGGTTTCCGGGCGCGGCCGCTTCGACCATGCCGCCATGACGGCGGGCATCGGCGTCGCCAAGCGCACGGCGGCGCCCGTGTTCGCGACGAAGACGGGGGCCGAGGCCGTGCATGCGGCGGTCCTGCCGGGCCTGGGATTGGGCGTGGCGGTGAAGGCCGAGGACGGCGCCAAGCGCGCGTCGGACACGTTGATGGCGAATTTGTTGAATTTCCTCGGCGCCTTCGACGAGGGTGCCCGCGCCGACATGGCGCCGTTTCTGGAGATGGCCGTGGTCAACGCCGAGGGCAAACCCGTCGGCGCCGTGCGGCCCCAGGCGGGCTGGGACCGGGCTTAGTCCGCCGCGTCACCCCGTCTTACAACCGCCCTTGCGCAGTTTCAGCTTGTGCCCGACCTCGGCGATCGCCGCGATGGCGGGGATAAGGTCCTCGCCCAGGTCCGTGAGCGCGTATTCCACCGTCGGCGGCGATGTCGGCTTGACGCTTCGCGTCACCACGAAGTCCTCTTCCATCTCGCGAAGCCGGGTCGACAGCACCTTGGCCGACAGCCCGGGAATATCGTGCATCAGTTCGTTGAAGCGGCGGGGGCCGGCGCTCAGGCACCACACCACGTTGACGGCCCAGGCCTTGCCCAGGACCGACATGCATTCGACCAGGGGACAGTCGAAGGGCGGGGGCGGCGCCTTGCTTTTGCGGACGGGGATGGACATGGGGGCCTCGTCTGGGTGAGTTCGTTTCCGGGGCGATATCAGGTTTCCCGAGAGTAACCCCAAAAATCAGTTACAACAAGTTAGTACATTTACATTCGTTATCGTGACCATTAGGTCTCCGGCATCGCCACCACCGGAGCCTGATGCCGTGCCGCAATCGACCGCTACCCTTCCGCTGACATCCTTTCTGGACATCGATCACCCCGTCATTCAGGGGCCGTTCGGCGGCGGTCTGTCGCGTGCCGGCCTGACGGCGGCGGTCGCCGACAAGGGCGGGCTCGGCTCGTTCGGGGCGGAGGCCCTGACACCCGGCGAGATCGAACAGACCGCCCGTGATATCCGGGCGCTGACCGACAAACCCTTCAATCTGAATCTTTGGGTGTCGCGCGCCGATGCGGGCGGCGCCCGGCCGACGCCGCGGGACCTGGAGCGCGCCTGGCGCCTGTTCAAGCCCTATTTCGCCGAACTGGGCCTCGACCGGCCCGATTTCGAAGGCAGGCCGTCCGTCCCCTTCGCCGATCAGGTCGACGCCGTGCTGGCCGCGCGGCCCGCCGTGTTCAGCTTCGTGTTCGGCATCCCGCCCCTGGACGTGCTCGCGGAATGCCGTCGCCTCGGCATCAAGACCCTGGGGGCCGCGACCTCGGTCGCCGAGGCTGACGCTCTCGATCAGGCCGGGGTCGACCTGATCCTCGCCACGGGGCTGGAGGCCGGCGGCCACCGCGTTTCGTTCCTCGGCCGGGCCGAGGACCAGTTGATGGGCACCTTCGCCCTGACGCAACTGATCGTGCGCCGTGCCGCCCGGCCGGTGATCGCCGCCGGCGGCATCGCCGACGGTGCCGGGGTGCGGGCGGTGCGCGCCCTGGGGGCGGCGGGGGCGCAGGTCGGCACGGCGTTCCTGGCCTGCGACGAATCGGGGGCCGACGATCTGCATCGCGCGGCCCTGTTCGGGCCGGCCGCGCAGCGCACGGAGCTGACCCGCGCGGTCACCGGGCGTCTTGCCCGCTGTCTCGCCAACCGCTGGCTGGATGAGATGGCGGACCGCACCGCCGATCTCGCCCCCTTTCCCGTGCAGGGTTGGTTTTTCGCGAAACTCAAGGCTGCCGCGGTCGCCGCGGGCCGCACGGATTTCCATGCTCTTTACGGCGGGCAGATCGCGCCCAACCTGCGCCACCGCCGGGCCGCGGACCTGATGGACGATCTTATCGCGGGGACGGCATAGGCCGCGGACCGCATCTTTCCTCCCCCAACCCAAACCGAAGGAGACCTTCCCATGAAACTTTACTATTCCCCCGGCGTCTGTTCGCTGTCGCCCCATATCGTCCTGCGCGAAGCGGGCCTGAATTTCGACCTGGAAAAAGTTGACCTTGCGACCGGCAAGACCGAATCCGGCAAGACCGTCGGCGATGTCCACGCCAAGGGCTACGTTCCGATCCTGGAACTGGACGATGGCGAGACCCTGACCGAAGGGGCGGCGATTGTGCAGTACATCGCCGACGCCTTGGCGCCGGGCAAGAACCTGGCCCCCGCCAACGGCACCATCGGCCGCACCCGGGTGCAGGAACATTTGAGCTTCGTCGGCGCCGAACTGCACAAGTCGTTCACGCCGTTCTTCAAGGCCGATTCCACGGACGCGGAAAAGCAGAAGGCGCGGGCCAAGCTGGACCGTCGCCTGGGTGATATCGAGACGCTGCTGTCCGACGGCCGGCAGTACCTGATGGGCGACGACTTCACGGTCGCCGACGCCTACCTGTACACCGTCGCGACCTGGACCCGGCCGACGGAAATCGGCCTGGACGCCTGGCCGAATCTGGCCGCCTACGTCGACCGCGTGGCCCAGCGTCCGGCCGTTCAGGAAGCCCTCAGGGCCGAAGGCCTCGCCTGATCCGTATCTGAGGCACCCCGCCCGCACCCCTCGGGCAAGCGCCGCCGGCGGTTTTTGACGGCTTTGATCCTAGTCGTTGAAGACTTCCGGCGGCGTGTCTTCGAAGGGCTTCATGGGGGCCAGTTCCTTGCGCGAAAAGCGCCCGCCGAAGCGATGATCGGGCAGGTCCTCGACCGGGCCGCCCTCGGCCACGGGGCGCGGCGCGAAGCGGCCTTGGCTGGTCAGCCGGTCGTACATCACGATGGCCCCGGCGATGCCGACGTTGACGCAGAACGACATGGGAATCTGGATGATGTGGTCGCAGCGCCGGATCATCTCCGGGCTCAGCTCGCCGCGCTCCGGCCCCAGGACATAGGCTGCCTGCTGCGGGTGGCGGAAGCTCGGTAGTTCGATCGAATTTTCCAGCAGCTCGACGCCGACCAGCTTGCAGCCTTCGGGCAGCATCACCTGATCGGCGGTGGGAAAGCTGTAGAACGGCACATGTCCCCCGCTTTTCGAGGTGTCGGCCTTTTGCCCGATGGTGCGCTCGTAGGTCGCGTCGATGGTGAACACGAAGGACGCGCCAAAGGCATGGGCCGTGCGGAACAGGTTGCCCACGTTCATGGTCTTGGAAATGCCCTCGACCCCGATTCCGAAATATCCGCGCATGGTTAGGTTTCATCCCCTGAAAGCGGGTCCGGGGTGTCTTGCCCTTTGGCCCTTGGTATGGTCAGGTTGCGCAACCTTGGCCAATTCCGGCCCGAAATCAAGTTTTGCCCAACCTGACCTCAAGGAGACCCCGATGCGCGCGGTTGTCTGCACCAGCTTCGACGGCATCGACGCCCTGACCTGCGTCGACGACGCCCCTGTCCCGCCGATGGCCGAGGGCGGCGTGCGCATCCGGGTCCAGGCGGCGGGCATCAATTTCGCCGATACCCTGATGTGCAAGGGCGAATATCAGGTCAAGCCGCCGTTCCCGTTCTCGCCGGGGTTGGAGGTCGCGGGCGAGGTGCTGGAGGTCGCCCCCGGGGTGACCCGCGTCGCCCCCGGCGACCGGGTCATGGCGACGGTGCATTACGGCGGCTATGCGTCGGAGGCGGTGACCCATGAAAGTACGGTCTTCGCCATTCCCGACAATCTGGATTTCGTCTCCGCCGCAGCCTTTCCCATCGTCTACGGCACGTCCCACGTCGGCCTGGTCGACAAGTTGAAGGTGCAGCCGGGCGAGGTTCTGCTGGTTCATGGCGCCGCCGGCGGGGTCGGCCTGACGGCGGTCGAGATCGGCAAGAAACTGGGCGCCACCGTGATCGCCACGGCGGGCGGGCCGGACAAGCTGGCGGTCGCCAAGGACTACGGCGCCGACCATCTGATCGACTACCGCAAGGAGGACATCCGCGAGCGGGTCAAGCAGCTGACGGACGGACGCGGGGCCGATTGCGTCTATGATCCGGTCGGGGGCACGGCGTTCGACGCGTCGCTGCGCTGCACGGTGCAGGGCGGGCGCATCCTGGTCGTCGGATTCGCGTCCGGCACGGTGCCGCAGATCCCGGCCAACATTCTGCTGGTCAAAAACCTTTCGGTCATCGGCTTCTACTGGGGTGCGCACCGCACCCTCGATCCGGATTTGATCGAGCGTTCCTTCAACGAACTTTTGGGCTGGATGGCGGCGGGCGACCTGCGCCCCCATGTCAGCCATGTGTTCGATCTGGCCGACGCAAAGGACGGCATGAACATGCTGCTGTCGCGCAAGTCGACGGGCAAGGTCGTGCTGACCACGGGGAGGATGCCGGGCACGGTCAACTAAGCCGGGACCGCCGCCGCCGCGCTCAGGCCTCCGCCGGTTTCAGGACGACCATGAAGGTCGATCCGGTGCCCAGTTCCGATGTCAGTTCGATTGTTCCGCCGAAGCGTTCGGCGATGCGCCGGCATTCGGCCAGGCCCATGCCGTCGCCTTGCACCAGGGCCTTTTTGCCGGCGCGCTCGAACCGGTTGAACACGCGGGCCTGATCGGCCCGGGCGATGCCGCCCCCGTTGTCTTTGACATGGATGTGGATGCGGCCGTCCTGGCGGGTTGCGGAAATGTCGATTCTCAGCGGCCGTTCCAACGAGCGGTACTTGACCGCATTGTCCAGAAGGTTCTGGAACACGCGGGTCAGTTGCAGCGCATTGGCCTGGACGCGGGGCAGGGGGCCGACGGTGATCTCGGCGGCGACGGCCTCGATCATGGCTTGCAGGCTGTTCCGTGCTTCGCCCAGGCAGGCCGCCGGATCGACCGATTGCGCCTGCGGCGCGGCGCGGCCCGAGCGCGCGTCTTCCAGCAGGTCGTTGATGAAGCGGTTCATGCGCAGGGCCGCTTCGTGGGCGGAGGACAGGAACTGATCGCGCTGCGCCGCCTCCATGGTCGCGCCAAGATGGGTCACCGCCTCGATGTTGCCGATGACCGCGTTGAGCGGCGATTTCAGGTCATGGGCCACGGCGCTGGAAAACCGATCGAGTTCCTCGTAGGCCGCGCGCAGGCGGACCTCGGCGCTGTTGTAGATCGTCCACAAAAGCCCCAGGCTCCAGCCGATCACGATGGCCAGGCCGATGAAGGCGAATATGATGTCGATCAGAACGATCTGGCCGCCCGGCCCCGGCACGCCGGCCATGAATGGTCGGGTGACCATACGGACGACATGAAGTGCTGTGAACACCGCGAACAGGACGCCCAGGATGCGGCAGCCGCTTTTCAGGGCCGGGTCGGTTTCGGCGAACAGATCCCGGGCGGTAAGGCCGGCGACGACGACGTAGACGGCGGACAGCGACACCAGGATTCCGGCGACGCTGTTTGTGGCCAGGGCGAAATAGGCGATGGCGCCGCCGCCGAATACCACCACCGCCGCTTCCAGGACAGGGCGCGGCGGCCGCTGTTGCAGGCGGCACATGGACCGCGCCGCCGACAGCGCGGCGAATACGAAACAGATGGTGCCGGCGGCGGCGAGATGGAAATCGGTTTGTGCGGTTCCGGCCCCGGCGACAAGGGTTCCGGCGCCGCCCAGCGCGGTGGCCAGGGCCATTTCCTTCAGGCCGTTGGCTTTCGTGCGCACCGACCAGAACACCACCAGCACGACAGCCATGATGAACTGCACCACGGTCAGCGAAAGCAGGATGGAACTCATGTGCAGCATATGGCCGCCGGGCTGATCGGGTTGCGCAACCCGGTCGGCGACGCCGCCGCCGCCCGGGAGGGCCGAGTTATATTACGGCGGCTCCCCCGGCGGCAAACACGTCGTTATGCCGTGGCGGCGGCGGGGCGTTTTTCCGGAATGGGAATGTGCAGGGCGGCGGCCGCGAAGCCGAGCGCGATGGAGCCGTACCACACCCAGTCATAGGACCCGGTGGTCTGGTACAGATAGCCGCCCAGCCACACGCCGAGGAAGCTGCCGACCTGATGGCTGAAGAAGGTGATGCCGAACAGCATGGACAGGTAGCGCACGCCGAACATATGGGCGACCAGGCCGGACGTCAGCGGCACCGTGCCGAGCCACAGCAGCCCCATGGCGCCGGCGAACAGCAGGATGTTGGTTTCCGTCTTGGGCGCCGCCAGCAGGGCGATGATGCAAAGCGAGCGCAGGAAATACAGCCAGGCCAGAACCCATTTCTTGGGGAACCGGCCGCCGAGCGCGCCGCAGGCGAAGGTGCCGATGATGTTGCACAGCCCGATCAGCGACAGGGCAAGGGCGGCGATCCGCAGGTCGATGTGCAGAAGCTCCAGATACTTGGGGAAGTGCACGGTGATGAAGGCGACCTGGAAACCGCAGACGAAGAATCCCAGAGTCAGCAGGTTGAAACCCAGGTGGCGGTAGGCGCCGCCCAAGGCCGCGCCCAGGGTGATCTCGGCGGTCTTGCCTTGGCGCTGGGCCACCGGCGGCGCATCGGGGCTGAGGGGCTGGCGCGCCAGCAGGAAAGCGAGCGGCACGGCGAACAGCATGATCACGGCGAGCGCCGTCAGGGTGCCAGTCCAGCCGTAGGTTTCCAGCAGCGCCTGACCCACGGGGGCCATGTAGAACTGCCCGAAGGAGCCGCCGGCGCTGGCGATGCCGAGCGCCAGAGAACGGTGCTCGGGCGGCACGCGGCGGCCGACCGCGCCCAGGACGACGCCGAACCCGGTGCCGCCCATGCCGATGCCGATCAGGAAGGCCGCGCCGACGTTGAAGGCAAACAGACTGTCCGCCGTGCCCATGACGTAAAGGCCGACCGCGTAAAGCAGCGCGCCCAGGATCATCATGCGCATGCTGCCGAACTTGTCGGCGACGGCACCCATGAACGGCGTGGCGACGCCCCACATCAGGTTCTGCACGGCGATCGCCAGGCCGAAGTCGCTGGGCGTGATGGCGAGGTCGCGCAGGATGTCGGTCTGGAACAGGCCGAAGGTGGTGCGGGTGCCCAGGTTCAGGCTGCCGATCAGGCAGCCGGCGAAGGCGACGATCCAGATGGCGATACCGATGCGTTTGGTGGACATGGCGTTTCCTCGTTGAAACCAGTAGGGCGGGGCCGGTCAGAAGCGTTGGATCAGTCGGACGCGGGGGCCGTGGGCGGAACCGTGCGGCGCATCAGCCGCGCCACCACGGCGGGCGGGGTCAGGACGAACAGATTGCCGACCAGCACGCAGCCGACGCCGAAGATGGTGCCGCTCGTCCATTGGAAGCCTTCCATCCAGGTCGACACGGCCAGCGCCACCAGGGGAAACAGGACCGATGAATAGCTTGCGCGTTCGGGCCCGATGCGCCCGACCAGGGTCAGATAGGTGGCAAAGGCGACGACCGTGGAAATGATCGAAAGGAACAGCAGCGATCCCACATAGGCCGTCGTCCATTCCATGCGGAATTCGGCGCCGCGCGCCAGGCAGTAGACCAGCATGAACAGCGATCCGTAGACCATGCCCATGGTGTTGGTACGCACCACGCCCAACCCGCGACGCTGGTTCAAGGCCGAAATCAGCATGCCCGTGGCGGCCGAGGCCGTGCCGCAGAGCACCAGGACCATGCCCTTGGCCCCGCCCTGGGTGAGGTCGAAATGGGCCAGTTCCGGCCAGAAGATGACGGCGATGCCGCCGATTCCGAACACGGCGCCGATCACCATGCGGGGTTCCACCCGGTTGTGCAGGACCAGGGCACCCCCGGCCACGTTCATGACGATGACCAGGGAGAACAGGATCGACACCAGGCCGGACGGCAGGTGCTGCGCACCCAGATAAACCAGATAGAAGTTGCTGCCGAACAGGAACAGGCCCTGGGTTGCGACCCAGGCATGGTCGCGTGGCCGGAAATCGATGGCCCGGCCGGTCGCCCGGCAGAACGCGTACATCACCGCCGCCGACAGGGCGAAGCGGTAGAACACGGAGACCTCGGGGGCCACGACGCCCAATTGCAGTTGGACGCCGTACCAACTGAAGCCCCAGGCGAAGACGGTCACGGCGTAAAGCAGCAGGATCACGGAATTGGTTCCGGGCCGGGGCGGCGAGGTGGTCGCCGATGGAAAAAGGGCGACGGGACCGATCGCAGGGACCGGTCCCGTCCAGGGGCACTGATCGTGCCAGGGAAAGTTTAGTCGCTTGGATCAGGAAATCCAAAACGGCTTTTCAACCTCGCGGCGAACGTCGGCCTTGGTCAGGCCCACATCCGCGAGCAGCCGCGGGTTCATCTCGTCGAGATGGCGGCGCATCTCGTACCGTTTCTGCCATTTCACGAGGGTGGTCGGGAAATTGAACACCGCCTGCGCGGCGGAAACGGTAAGCGAAGCGAGGGCCTGTCCGAGGGGAAACAGGCCCGGGCGGGCGACGGAGCGGCCCGCTGTCTGCGTGGTCGTCGATGACGAGGCCATGGGTCCTGTCCTTGTTTCGTTGCCGGGACGGCCGATACCGTCCGGGCGGGGTTGCGAATAAGTCGGTTTATGGGCCGCGCCGAAGGGTGGCGCCCGAACTGGATAAGCCGGATGAAGGTTTATTCACAAACGACAAAATTTCCTGTATGAATTAGAAAAAATAATCCGTTTGTACTGATACAATGTTAAAATCAATAAAATTCAATGCATTAAACATTTAGTGATTTTGGGAAGGGTTGGTGTGATGAGTAAATTTAATGTTATGGTACAATCATGTCCCGCCGCCTGCCGCCCCTGAACGCGCTGCGTGCCTTTGAGGCGGCGGCGCGCCATCTGTCGTTCACCCAGGCGGCGGAGGAACTCAACGTCACCCAGGCGGCGGTCAGCCATCAGATCCGGGGGCTCGAGGACTGGCTTGGTTTTCCCCTGTTCCGGCGCCTGAGCCGTGCTCTGGTGTTGACCGAGGCGGGACAGCTTCTATTTCCCGAGGTGCGCGCGGCCATGGACATCCTGACCACTGCGGTCAACCGGGTGCAGCGCGAGGATTCCGAGGGGGTCTTGACCGTGACGACCATGGATTCCTTCGCGCAGTCCTGGCTGGTGCCCCGGCTCGGCCGGTTCCGTCAGGCCCATCCGGACATCGACGTGCGCCTGGTCATGGTCGACCGCATGGTCGATCTGGCGCGGGAGGGCGTGGACGTCGCCGTGCGCTACGGCCGCGGCAATTGGCCGGGGCTGACCGTGTCGCTGCTGCGGACGGAGGAACTGTTTCCCGTCTGCGCGCCGGAGTTGATCGCCAAGGGACCACCCCTGAAAGAGCCCTGCGATCTCGCCAACTACACGTTGTTGCATGACGAAATGCCGGTCGACTGGCGTGACTGGCTGGCCGCGGTCGGCTGCGACACGGTCAACCCGGAACGGGGGCCCGGTTACTCCCACTCCAACCTGGTGCTGCTGGCCGCCCGGGCGGGCGAAGGCGTGGCCTTGGGCCGCAGCGTCATGGTCGCCGACGATCTGGCCGAAGGCCGTCTGGTGCGGCCGTTCGATTTCGCCCTGCCCGCGCCCCAGGCCTATTACCTGGCCTGTGTCGAGGGCGAGGCGGACCGGCCGAAGATCCGCGCCTTCCGCGAATGGCTGGTCGGCGAGTTCGAAGCCGCGTGACGGCGCCCGCCCGCCCTTTTAAAGTGGCGGTAAAATTTGAGGAGACTTCCACCATGACCGCATCCCCGCCCCCCTTGAACGGCCTGCGCCACCTCGCCCTGGTGGTCGAGAACTTCGACGCCTGCGAGCGCTTCTACCGCGACATCCTGGGCATGCGGGAACTCAGCCGCTTCAACGACGATCTGGTCTATCTGACGCTGGGCAACGACAATCTGTCGCTCGGCCGCGCGCGGCCCGGCGAGGCGCCGCCCGCCAAGCGGCCCATGGATCATTTCGGTTTCGTCGTCGACACCAAGGAAGATTTGCAGGCCTGGTACGACTTCATGAAGGCCAAGGGGGTCAACCTGCTCGATACGCCGGCGGATCATTTCGACGGGGCGCGGTCGTTCCACTGCACCGATCCGGCGGGCAACGTGATCCAGCCGATCTATCACCCAGCCATTTCGGGACAGCGCTTCGAGGGGCCGTAACCCGGCCACCCGCACGAACCGCCGGATCAGCCGCCGCCGGCATCGCCTGACCGCGTGAGGAACCGTGCGATGCCGTCCGCGACCGCCGGGGTGGCGGCGGCGCGGGCGAACTGGGCCGCTTCCACGGCCAGGCCCTCGTCGATGCTCAGGTTGATGCCGCGGGTCACGGCGGTCAGGCTGGCGGCGACGCTGACCGGGGCCTTTTCGATGATCCGCTGGGCCAGATTCTCCGCCTCGTCCATAAGTTTTGATCTCGAAACGACACGGTTGACCAAGCCTGCCTGGCGGGCTTCCTCGGCGGTGATGGGATCGCCGGTGAGGATCATCTCCAACGCTCGCTTGCGCCCGATCAGGCGCGGCAGACGCTGGGTGCCGCCGAACGGCGGGGGAAAGCCCAGGTTGATTTCCGGCTTGGCGAAAGTCGCCGTGTTTGCCGCCACGGCCAGCGGCATGGCCTCCAGCATTTCGCAGCCGCCGCCGAAGGCCAACCCGTTGACCGCGCCGATGATGGGCTTGGGAAAGCGTTCGATGCGCGACGTGAAGGCCTGTCCCCGGGCGACGAAATCGCGCAGCGCGACCTCGACCCCGGCGGCGACCGAATGGGTGAATTCCTTGATGTCGGCGCCGGCGCTGAAGGCTCGGTCGCCGGCCCCGGTGACGATCACGGCGCGGATCGCATCGTCGCGTTCGATGGCGTCGAGATGGGCCATGAAGCGGCCGATCAGGGCGAAATTCAGGGCGTTGAGCTGATCCGGGCGGTTGAGGGTGAGGGTCGCCACACTGTTGCGCTGCTCGTAAAGAACGGGGACGTCGGTCATCGTTTGGGTCCTTTCGATCCGCCCTTGGCGGGGGGCTGCATTAAGATGAATAAAAATCACTCGATATTCAGGCTTCGATATCGATATTCTCTATTTACCTTTTATGACAAACGCAGAGACTTCATTCATTGACTGAAAAAAATTCATTTATGCTTGCTAAGCTGCCACCCCTGAAGGCGCTGCGCGCCTTCGAGGCCGCGTTCCGCCATGAAAGCTTCGTCGCGGCGGCGCGGGAATTGAACGTGACGCCCTCGGCAGTCAGCCATCAGATCAAGTTGCTGGAGGACATTCTGGGCCTGCCCCTGTTCCGCCGCGCGGTGCGGGCGGTGGTCCCGACGGCGGCGGCCCGCGCCGCCTATCCGGGGGTGCGCCGGGGGTTCGAGGAACTGGCCGGGGCCATGGCGCGCATCCGCCCGCCCAAGGCGGGGCCCCTGGTGCTGTCCTGCGTCCCGTCCTTCGCCATGAAATGGCTGATCCCCCGCCTGGACCGTCGGCCCGCCGGTTTGCAGGTGCAGATCGTGGCGACCCGCGACCGCGCCGATCTGATCGCCGGCGACGCCGACATGGCGATCCGTTTCGGCATGGGGAATTATCCGGGGTTGGACGCGCACCGCCTGTTCGACGAAATGGTGGTGCCCCTGGCCGCCCCCGCGCTGCTGGCGGGCGGGCGGGCGCTCGACGGGCCCCGCGACCTTCGCCACTTCACCCTGTTGCACGACGATTCCGTCGCCTTCGACCCCCTGGCGCCCGACTGGCGGTCGTGGCTGGCCGCCGCCGGCTGCCCGGATCTGGAGGCCGAGGAAGGCCCCCGCTTCACCGCGTCGGAAAACGTGTTGCAGGCGGCGGTCGCCGGGGCGGGGGTGGCGCTTGGCCGCTGGTCCATGGCCGCAGAGGACATTGACGCGGGACGCCTTATCGTGCCCTTCGGGCCGTCCTTGGTCTTGCAGCCGGCCTATTATCTGCTCACCGTGCCGTGCCGCGCCGAAGCGCCCGAATGCCGCCTGTTCCGCGACTGGCTGTTGGATGAGGTCGCGCGGTTCCAGGCCCGGCCGGGCGGCGCGGCGCCGTGATCAGGTCTTCAGTTCGGCAAGGTTCTCGAACAGCCGGAGGGCCTCCGGATTGGCCATCGCTTCCTTGTTCTTCACGGGCCGGCCGTGGACGATGTCGCGCACGGCCAGCTCCGTGATCTTGCCCGACTTGGTGCGCGGGATATCGGCGACTTCGACGACCTTGGCCGGCACGTGGCGCGGCGTGCAGTTGGCGCGCACCTGGTCCTTGATCCGTTTCGTCAGCGCATCGTCCAACGTCTTGCCCTCGGCCAGGCGCACGAACAGCACGACCCGCACGTCGTTGTCCCAGTCCTGGCCGATCACCAGGCTTTCGATGACGTCCTCCAGTTTTTCGACCTGGCGGTAGATTTCCGCCGTGCCGATGCGCACGCCGCCCGGGTTCAGGGTCGCGTCCGACCGTCCGTAGACGATCATGCCGCCGTGTTCGGTGATCTCGATGTAATCGCCATGGGTCCAGACATTGGGGAACTGTTCGAAATAGGCGGCATGGTAGCGCGACCCGTCGGCGTCGCCCCAAAAGCCCGTGGGCATGGAGGGGAAGGCCTTGATGCAGACCAGCTCGCCCTTTTGCCCGATCACGGGCTTGCCCGCGTCGTCCCAGCATTCCACGGCCATGCCGAGCGCCGGGCCCTGCAGTTCGCCGCGCCACACGGGCCGTGTCGCGTCGCCGCCGGCGAACACGCCCATGATGTCCGTGCCGCCGGTGAAGGACACCAGATGCACGTCGGACTTGACGTGGTCGTAGACGAATTCGAAGCCTTCCGGCGCCAGCGGCGAGCCGGTGGAGCACAGCATGCGCACGCTCGTGAGATCGTGCGTGTCCTTCGGGTGTATGCCCGACTTGGCGACCGCGTCGATGTATTTGGCCGAGGTTCCGAACAGGGTCATGTTCTCCGCGTCGGCGTAGTCGAAAATCGTTTCGGGGCCGGGGTGGAACGGCGATCCGTCATAGAGCAGCAAACAGGCCTCGCAGGCCAGGACCGAAACCAGCCAGTTCCACATCATCCAGCCGCAGGTGGTGAAGAAATAGACCCGGTCGTCGCGGCGGATATCGCAGTGGATGGCCTGTTCGCTGGCGTGTTTCAATATTGTTCCGCCGACACAATGAACCATGCATTTGGGCGCCCCCGTGGTGCCGGAGGAAAACATGATGTAGAGCGGGTGGTCGAACGGGACGGGGACGAAGTCGATGTCGCCGGGCGCGTGGGCCGCCGCCGCGTCGGCCATCAGGATCGCCCCCGGAATCATGTCCAGGCCCGGCCGGTCGGAGGGATCGTAAGGGGCGACGATGACGTCGGTCACCGTCGGCAGGCCGGCCAGGATTTCCGCGTTCTTCGCACGCACGTCATGGCGCTTGCCGTTGTAGAAATAACCGTCCGTGCAGAAGAACACCTTGGGTTCGATCTGCCCGAAACGGTCGAGCACGCCCTGAACCCCGAAATCGGGGGAACACGACGACCACACGGCGCCCAAGCTGGTCGCCGCCAGCATGGCGGCCACGGCTTCGGGCATGTTGGGAAGGTATCCCGCGACCCGGTCGCCCGACCGCACGCCCCGTGCCTTGAGGTACTGCGTCAGCGACGACACCTGATCGTACAATTGGGCGAAGGTCACGGCCCGCCGCGCCCCGGTTTCCGAACGGAACACGACGGCTTCCGCGCCGTCGCGGCGGCGCAAAAGGTTTTCCGCGTAGTTCAGCCGCGCCTCGGGAAACCATTTCGCCCCCGGCATCTTGTCGCCGTCGATGAGCACCCGGTCGCCCCAGGTTTCCGCCCGCACGCCCGTGTAATCCTTCAATGCGATCCAGAAACGTTCCCGGTCGTCGATGGAAAAGGCATGCAGGCCCGCCGTGTCGGCCAGGTTCAGGTCGAGGGTTTCGTTCAGATGTAAACGGAACCGATTGATCGTCGATCCATCGGCATAATCCGGCGACGGCGTCCAAAGGGGCTGGTCGGCGTGGGTCTGGTCCATGGCCTGCGGATGCACTCCCTATCGTGATTTTTCTGCCGGGGCGGCGGGCCGCCGGCATGTTTCGCACATTCTGCCCGCACCCCGGCGGCGCGGCAACGGTCTGTTGCGCCCCCGCCGGCCGCCAGACGTCACCCGCCGGCAGGCTGGGAAAAGCGCACCACCGCCAGCGCCGCGACCCAGCCCGCGTTGATCAAGCAGGCGACGGCGTACAGATAAAGGGCGCGGCCGATGTCGGCGGCCGTCGCCTTCGCCGTGCCGTGGCCGATCCAGGGATCGCGGGCGATGTCCTGGGCATAGCGGCGCGGCCCGGCGAGCGCCAGGCCGAGGGCCCCGGCCATGGCCCCTTCGGGCCAGCCGGCGTTGAGCGAGCGGTGCTTGCCGGCGTCGCGCAGCATCACCTTGACCGCCTGCCAGGGCTGGCCGGCGGGGGCGAAGGGGGCTCCCAGGCAGATGAACAGGCCCGACAGCCGGGCCGGAATCAGGTTCAACACGTCGTCCAGCCGCGCCGCCGTCATGCCGAAGGCCCGGTATTTCGGCGTGCGGTGGCCGATCATGCTGTCCATGGTGTTGACGGCCTTGTAGATGAACAGGCCGGGCGCCCCGAACAGGACATAAAAGAAAACGGGGGCGACGACCCCGTCGCAGAAGTTTTCGGCCGCCGATTCGATGGCGGCGCGGGCGACGCCGTGCTCGTCGAGCTGCTGCGGGTCGCGCCCGACGATGTGCGACACGGCCTCGCGGCCGGCCTCCAGATTGTTCTCAAGCCCCCGCCGCACGGCGCGCACATGATCATACAGCCCGCGCTGCGCGATCAGCAGCACGATGCAGAACATTTCGACGATCCAGCCCCAGGGGTGGACGAACGACAGCCAGGCCACGCCCAGCCCCAGGCCGCCGGTCAACGTCACCACGGCCAGCACGGTGACGGCGCCGCGCACGGCGCGGTCCATTTCCGGGCGTTTGTCGCGGTTCAGCTTGCGGTCGAGCCAGTCGATGACCGAACCGAGTAGCGCCACCGGATGCTTGGCGCGCTTGAACAGCCACGGCGTGTCGCCCAGGTAGGCGTCAAGCAGCAGGGCAAGCAGCAGCAAAATCAGGGGGTCAAAGGCCGCCTTCCCCCCATCGATAAGACCGATCAACAGCATGGCGCGGCCAGAATGGGGGGTGCTCCCCGCCGGGTCAATGGCGCCGCATGCGCGGGGGCAGGCTGGCCTGGGGGCTGTATCGGTGCGGTTTTAAGGATAATGTAAGGGTCAATGGCTAGGCTCCCGCCCGGACAAGCGACGACATGGCCACGGGATAAGCAGGAACATGGCGGAACAGGAAAAACCGAAGGCGCCCGGCGCGGCGCAGGCCAAGGCAAAACCCAAAGGGAAGGGGAAGCCGAAGGCCGGCGGCAAGGCCAAGAAGGGCCTGCCCAAAAGCTTCTTCTGGGGCTTTATCCTCATCCTTGTCGTGCCGGCCGCGGCCCTTTTGGGCTGGTACGCCTATCAGGTGATGGGGCATGTCGCGAAAGGTAGCCAGGAAGCGCTCGACGCCAGGGCCAAGGAACTGGCCAGCAAGGCCAACAAGTTCGCCCGGCGCGCCGCGCAGGAAGGCTTCAAGATCCAGGATTTCGACGCCTGCGCCCAGATCAAGGAGCAATACCGGATCCCGGCGGGCGTCGTGTACACGGAATTCACCCAGCGTCAGCTGGTCGGCCTGTCAAAGTTCGCGTCGGACGAACAGGTGACCGAACGCTGCATCCAGTTCGCCAAGGCCGTCGCCAAGATGGAGGCGATGTCCCATCACTTGCGCCATGTCTACGTCTGCCAGAAGGCGCAGTTCAACGCCGATAAATCCGGCCGTTATTTTCTGACGGCCGATGCCGAGGGCAGGGGCGTGGTCGAGAATCTGAGCGGCCGGGCGATCCTTCATCCGATCCAGGTGGGAGAATCGATTCTGCTGCGCGGGTGGCAGATTTATAATCAGGGCGACGGTTGCGTGATCGTCGGCATGTCGAAATCGGGGACCTTCAGCTTCCGAGGCGGTGTGACGATTATCGAATAGACCTGTGTTCGGGCATGCAGGGGGCATGTTCTTGGGGGGCATCATGGGCACGACACTTTTCGGCACGTCCGCGACATGGGACGCCCTGGTCGCCATGGAAATCCTGCTGATTGCCGTGGCGGTTGTCGGCACGGCCGTGACGCTCCGGCGGTTCGGCGAGCTTCGCCGCGCCGGCGCGACCCTGGGTGTGGCCCTGGTCCTGGCCGGCCTGTGGATAGGCATTCTGCTGTACGTCGCCGATCTGGTGATCATCAAAACGCGTCCGGGGGCGAACGCCCTGGCGGAAGTCCTGGCGGCGGCGGCGCCCCTGGGCTCGGCGGCAAGCTGGTATGTCCTCATCGCCTCGGTGGCTCTGGTCCTTGCGGGTCTGGTGGCGACGGTCCTGCGCATGGTGCGCCAAACCACGGAGTTGGACCGCCAGCGGCAGGCGCTCGAAGACAGCGAAAGCGTCCTGCGCTCCGTGTTCGAGAACGTTCCCGTCGGGTTGCTGATCAAGAATGAAAATCACGTCGTTGAGCGGCCCAACCGCACCTATACGGACTGGTACGGCTTCGACGTCGACGCCATGATCGGCCGCCGGTCCGACCAGATCGAGGATTTCCAGTCGCCTGAAGAAGCGACCGTCATGAACGAACAGGAACGCCATGTCCTGACCACCGGCAACACGCTCAGCCGTCAGGTCGAACGCACCTTCGCCGATGGCGAGCGGCGTATCCTGAACATCACCAAATTTCCGATCCATGGCCCCGCCGGCAACATCATCAAGGTCGGTTCGGTCAGCGTCGACCTGACCGAACAGGTCTCGGCCCAGCGCAAGTTGGAGGAAAGCGAGGCCCGGTTCCGCGATTTCGCCGAGGTGGCGTCCGATTGGCTGTGGGAAATGGATGCGGACCTGCGGTTCAGCTATTTCTCCCGCCGCACGGGCGACATCATCGGTTTTGACCCGACGGTCTACCTGGGCCGGCGGCGGTCCGATGTGGCCGGTGAGGACACGGACCAGGCGAAGTGGCGCCGCCATCTCGATGATCTGGAAAACCATCGTCCGTTCCGCGATTTCGAATACCAGTTCATGGACGGCGGCGGCAATCCACGATCGGCCCGGATCAGCGGCAAGCCGCTGTTCACCGAGGACGGGCGGTTCGCCGGCTACCGCGGTACCGGGACGGACGTGACCGAGGAACGCCGCGCCCAGCGGGCGCGCGACGCGGCCCTGCGCGCGGCCGAGGAGGCGAACCGCGCCAAGTCCGAATTCCTGGCCGCCATGAGCCACGAACTGCGCACGCCCTTGAACGCCATCCTGGGGTTCTCCGATATCCTGGCCAACGACTATTTCGGCGCACCCGGCGCGGCGAAGCGCCGCGAATACGCCAGCGACATCCACGCCAGCGCCAGCCATCTGCTCGATCTGGTCAACGATCTTCTCGACATTTCGGCGATCGAGGCCGGGCGCACGGCGCTCAGTCTGGCGCGGGAACCGATCGCAGGCATCATTGCCGACTGCGCCCAGACCATGACCGAGGTCGTCCGTGCCAAGGGCGTCGATCTTGAGACCGTGGTACCGGGCGGCCTGCCGCCGATCCTCGCGGACCGCCGCGCGATCAAGCAGACGTTGCTGAACCTGCTGTCCAATGCGGTGAAGTTCACGGAACCCGGGGGGCGCATCGCCATAATGGCGGAAAACGGCCCCGGCATGGTGCGTATCCGGGTGTCCGACACGGGCATCGGCATTCCGCCGGAACGCCTGGACGACATCACGGCGGCCTTTGCCGGGGGGGGGCAGTCGCCCTGTGCGGGGGATCCGCAGGCCCCCTATACGGTGGAAAAGGGCTGGGGTCTGGGGCTTGCCATTTCGCGGTCATTGGTGGAAATGCACGGCGGCGCCATCACCATCGACAGCCGCCTCGGCGAGGGCACGACGGTGACCGTCGACCTGCCCGAGTATCGGGCCCCCGCCGAGGTCGTCTGAATGTCCCTTTATCCCTTATTTTCCGCGGCCCCTTGCATCCCTCGGTCCTCGGCGCTATAACCCGCGGCTCGACCGGGCGGCATGGCTTTGTAACGGGCATGCCTGGCCGCCCCGAAACGACCGTTGATCAAGACCTTGCGGCCTCCGCCATGGGCGGGGCCCACCAAAGAAAGGATGTCGAAATGCCCAAGCTGAAGACCAAGTCCAGCACCAAGGGACGGTTCCGGGTTACCGGGACCGGCAAGGTGCGCGGCAATTTCTCCTTCAAACGGCACAATCTGCGCAAGCGCTCCACCAAGATGAAGCGCAAGGCACGGGGCACGATGGTTCTGGACGCGACGAACGCGCGCCAGATCAAGTCCTACGCGCCCTATCTGTAACGCCGCGTATTTTTTGAATTAGGAGAGCTGGACAATGGCACGAGTCACTCGGGGCGTCACCGCGCACGCCCGTCACAAGAAAGTCATCGCCCGCGCCAAGGGTTACCGCGGCCGGAACAAGAACAACTTCCGCATCTCGCTGGAAAAGGTCGAAAAGGCGCTGCAATACGCCTACCGCGACCGCCGCGCGAAGAAGCGGAACTTCCGCCGCCTTTGGATCACCCGCATCAACGCGGGTGTGCGCGAGCACGGCATGACCTATTCCCAGTTCATGAACGGCCTGGACAAGGCCGGGATCGAACTGGACCGTAAGGTCCTGTCCGATATCGCGATCCGCGAACCGGAAGCCTTCAAGTCGCTGGTGGAACAGGCCCAGGCCGCCCTCGGCAACTAATCCAGACCCGGAGCCCGGCGCCCATCCCGGCAAGGGATGGCGCGCCGGCGCCGGAACCGCCATCTGAATGACGAGGCCTGGCCATGGAGAGTGTCGATAAGCTCCGTGAGGAACTGCTTGCTGCCGTTGAGGCGGCGGGCGACCTGGACGCGCTCGAACAGGTGCGCGTGGCGGCGCTCGGCAAGAAGGGCCGCATCACCGACCAGATGAAGGGCCTGGGGGCTCTTGACGCCGACCGGCGGCGCGACGCGGGCCAGGCCCTCAACGCGCTGAAGGATGCCGTCGCCGAAGCCCTGGACGCCCGCAAGGCGGCGATGGAGGGGGCGGCGCTGGACGCCCGCCTGGCCGGGGAACGCATCGACGTCACCCTGCCGGTGCGGCCCGAGGACACGGGGCGCATCCACCCCATCAGCCAGGTCATCGAGGAAATCGTCGCCATCCTGGGCGACATGGGCTTCGGCATCGCCGAGGGCCCGGACGTCGAGGACGACTGGCACAACTTCACCGCCCTCAACATCCCGGCCGACCATCCGGCCCGTCAGGATCACGACACCTTCTATCTGCCCGGGCCCGACGGCGCGGACGCGGGCCGCCTGGTCCTGCGCACCCATACCTCGCCGGTGCAGATCCGCACCATGCAGGCCGGCCCGCCGCCCTACCGGGTGATCGTGCCGGGCCGCACTTATCGTTGCGACTACGACGCGACCCATTCGCCGATGTTTCATCAGGTCGAGGCGCTGTTGGTCGATGAAAACACTCACATGGGCCATCTCAAGGGCTGCCTGATCGACTTTTGCCGCGCCTTCTTCGGCATCGACGATCTGCCCGTGCGGTTCCGGCCCAGCTACTTCCCCTTCACCGAACCCTCGGCCGAGGTCGATATCGGCTGCACCCGCGAAGGCGGCGAGCTGAAGATCGGCCACGGCGGCGACTGGCTGGAAATCGGCGGTTCCGGGATGGTCAATCCCAATGTGCTGCGCAATTGCGGCATCGATCCCGAAAAATACCAGGGCTTCGCCTTCGGCATGGGGGTCGAGCGCATGGCCATGCTGAAGTACGGCGTGCCGGACCTGCGCACCTTCTATGAATCGGACCTGCGCTGGATGCGCCATTACGGCTTCGCATCCCTCGATATCCCGTCCCTGACCGGGGGGCTGAACCGATGAAGTTCACCCTGGGCTGGCTCAAGCAGCATCTGGAAACCGACGCCACGCTGGCGGAAATCACCGACCGCCTGTCCATGGTCGGGCTCGAGGTCGAAGGCGTGACGGACCGGGCCAAGGGCCTCGACACCTTCATCGTCGGCGAGGTTCTGGATGCGAAACAGCATCCCGACGCGGACCGCCTGCAGGTCTGCCAGGTTAACACCGGCACGGAAACGGTCGAACTGGTCTGTGGCGCGCCCAACGCGCGGACGGGATTGAAGGGCGTGTTCGCCCCCTCCGGGTCCTACATCCCGGGCACGGGCATCACCCTGAAGCCCACGGAAATCCGGGGTGTAACGTCGAACGGCATGCTGTTGTCGGAACGGGAAATGGGCCTGTCGGAGGAACACGACGGCATCGTCGAACTGCCGGCGGACGCCGAAGTCGGCGCCCGCGCCGTCGACGTCATGGGCCTGGCCGACCCGGTCATCGAAATCGCCATCACGCCCAACCGGGGCGATTGTCTCGGCGTGCGCGGCATCGCCCGCGACCTCGCGGCGTCGGGGCTCGGTAGCCTGAAGCCGCTCGACACCGCGCCGGTGCCGGGTGCGTTCGCGAGCCTCCTCGGCGTGGCCCTCGACTTCACGGACGAGACCGCCAGTGCGTGTTCCAAATTCGTCGGACGTGCCTTCCGGGGCGTGAAGAACGGACCCAGCCCGAAATGGCTGCAGGACCGCCTGACCGCCGTCGGCCTGCGCCCGATCTCGGCCCTGGTCGACGTCACCAATTACATTTCCTTCGAGTTCGACCGCCCGCTGCATGTGTTCGACGCGGCCAAGGTTTCGGGCACGATCACCGCGCGCCTCGCCAAGCCGGGTGAAAAAATTCTGGCGCTGAACGAAGCCGAATACGACCTGGACCCGGAAATGACCGTGATCGCCGACGATAACGGCCCGCAGGCCGTGGCCGGCGTGGTCGGCGGCATGGACTCGGGTTGCACCGAGGCGACGACGGAGGTCTTTCTCGAAGTCGCCTATTTCGATCCCGTGCGCACGGCCATGACCGGGCGCAAACTCAATCTTCAGACCGATGCGCGGTACCGGTTCGAGCGTGGCGTTGATCCCGCCTTCCTCGACGACGCCTGCGAGATCGCGACGCGCCTGATCCTGGACCTGTGCGGCGGCGAGGCGTCGAACGTGGTGTCCGCCGGCGACGGCCCCGATTGGCGCCGCACCCTCGACTTCAATCTCGACAAGGTTCTGACCCTGGGCGGTACCGAGATCGACGGCGTCGAGGCGCGGCGAATTCTCAACGTGCTGGGCTTCGCCATCGAATCCGACCAGGGCAGCCGTCTGGTGGTCAACGTGCCGTCCTGGCGGTCCGACATCGTGTCGGAAGCCTGTCTGGTGGAAGAGATCGTGCGCATCAACGGCTACGACCGCATCGCGCCGGTCGCCGTGACCCGGCCCCAGGGCGCCCAGGGCCCGGTGATGACCCCGGATCAACGCCGCCGCGCCCAGGCCCGCCGCCTGCTCGCCGCGCGCGGCATGGTCGAGGCCGTGACCTATTCCTTCATGCCAGACGCCCAGGCCGCCCTGTTCGGCGGCGTCGCCGACACCATGCGGCTGCTCAATCCGATTTCCGCCGATCTCGACGTCATGCGCCCGTCGATCCTGCCCAATCTGCTGACCGCCGCCGCCCGCAACCAGGCGCGCGGTTATGCCGACTTAGCCTTGTTCGAGGTCGGCCCCCAATTCCCCGGCGCCAAGCCGGAAGACCAGCAACTGGTCGCCACCGGCATCCGCGTCGGCAAGACCGGCCCGCGCCATTGGGCGGCGCAGCCGCGCGGCGTCGATACCTTTGATGCCAAGGCCGACGCCCAGGCGGTCCTGGCCGATCTCGGTCTGCCGGCCGACCGGGCGCAGATCAAGACCGATGCCCCCGCCTGGTATCACCCGGGCCGGTCCGGCACCCTGCGTCTCGGCCCCATGATGCTGGCCGCCTTCGGCGAAGTCCATCCGGCGGTTCTGAAAGCCCTGGACGTGAAGGGCCCGGCCGTCGCCTTCGAGATTTATTTCGACAACCTGCCGGCGGTGAAGGCGAAAAAATCCGCCGCCAAGCCGCATCTGGTGCTGTCGGCCTTGCAGCCGGTCGCGCGCGACTTCGCCTTCGTCGTCGATGCGGAGGTCGAGGCGGCCAAGGTCATCAACGCCGCCCATGCCGCCGACAAGACCCTGATCGCCGAGGTCACCCTGTTCGATGTCTACGAAGGCAAGGGCGTGGGTGAGGGCAAGAAGTCGCTCGCCATCAACGTCGTGCTGCAACCCGTGGAAAAGACCCTGACGGACGCCGAGATCGAGGCCGTCGCCGACAAGGTCATCGCCGGCGTGACCAAGGCCACGGGCGGCGAGCTGCGGACCTGATGGGCCCGCTCGACGCCTTTTCCACCGACCACCGCCGCGCCATCCGCGGCATCATCACCGACGTCGACGGGACGCTCACCACCGGCGGAAAGATCACCGCGACCGCGTTCGCCGCGCTGGAACGCGCCCAGGCGGCGGGGCTCAAGGTCGTCGCCGTGACCGGGGCCGCCGCCGGTACCTGCGACGCCATGGCGCGGACCTGGCCGGTCGACGCCGTGATCGGCGAATCCGGCGGCTTCGTGTTCCGCCTGCATCCCGACACGGGGCGCATGGTGCATCTGCATATCCTGGCGCGGGACGAACGGCGCGACCATTGGGCGCAGTACGAAAAGGTGCTGGAAGCCATCATCGCCGAGGTCCCGGGGGCTGCCCTCGCCGCCGATCAGGCCTACCGGGAAACCGACCTCGCCATCGATCACGCCCAGGACGTCGCTCCCCTGGGCGAGGAAGCGGTCGCCCAGATCGTTTCCATCATGGAAGCCGCGGGCATGACCGCGACCTATTCCAACATCCACGTCAACGGCTGGCTCGGCCCCTATGACAAGCTGACGACGACCTGTCTGGTGCTGCGCGAACTGTTCCGCGCCGACGTGTCGGACGCGGATGAGCGGGCACGTTGGATGTTCGTCGGGGACAGTCCCAACGACGCGCCCCTGTTCGACTTCTTCCCCCATGCGGTCGGCGTCGCCAACGTGCGCGATTTTACCGACCGGCTGGACGCCAAGCCCAAGTACGTGACGGAACAGGCGTCAGGCGCCGGTTTCGCCGAAGCGGTCGATGCGGTGCTGGCTGCAAGGCAAGCCTGACACAGCCCTTCTTATCCTTCCTTTCTCACCGCCTCACCGTCTCTGTGGTTCAAAAAGAAAACCACTGAGGCAGTGAGGCGGTGAGAAGAAAAAAGAGAACGCTGGACCCCCGCGTTCGCGGGATGATGGGAGGGAAGGGGGGCGTTCAAGGGCGCGCCACGGAATAAACCTTCACCGGCTGTGACCGGCCCTTGACCGGGATTTCCCCCTTGAACGCACAGTCATACGCGTCGCCGCAGGCGGCGACCGTTTCCTCCGTGCACATGACGTAGGTGCCGTACTGCTTGTTCAGCTGTTCCAGGCGGGCCGCGATGTTCACGTTGTCGCCGTGCACGGTGAAGGTCAGGCGCTCCGCCGTGCCGACGGCGCCGACCACGATGGCGCCCGTGTTGACGCCGCAGCGGGTCAATAGGCGCACTCCGTCGCCGAAGGTCCGGCTGGTGCACAGATGTTCAAGGGCCAAGGCGCAGTCGAGGGCATTGGCGGCGTGATCATCCTGCGGCGTGACGGCGTTGAAGGTGATCAGCATGGCGTCCCCCTCGAACAGCAGGACGACGCCGCCATGGCGTGCGATAACCTCGCCGGCGGCCTGGAAGTAGTCGTTGATGGTGCGGGCCAGTTCCTTTGGCGACATCTTTTCCGACGCCGTGGAAAACCCCTCGATGTCGGTGAACACGATGGTCGCGACCTTGCTTTCGCCGTCGCCGGGTTGGATCGCCCGGTCCGCCTGGGTGATGCGCTCCGCCACTTCCTTGGACACGAACCGCGTCAGGTCCTGGGCCGCCGTGCTGTCGATGATCGCGCGGTAGAGGGACCGTTGCGCGCGCAGCACGGCGATGGCCAGGACGAAGGTGACCATCAGGATGGAGACGATCTTGTCGACCTCGGCGCCGATCAGGATGGCGTTGGACGTCATGTATTCCACGTAGTTGCGGGTGATCATGGGATTGCCCGCCTCCGCATGGACGACGTAGAGCATCAACGCGATCCAGCCGACTGCGGCCGACGCCCCCGCCAACACGATATAGCCGGGCTCGAACCGCAGGGCGCGCAAGGCGATGAAGATGAACACGTACATCAGCGTCGGCGCCTTCAGATAGAAGCTCGCCGGCTGCATGTACTGAATATGGAACGACCAGATCAGCAGCATCAGCAGGCCGACGTCGATGACCACCGAGATCATCAGGAAGGGCCGGGTCAGGCTGCCGCGGTAGGCGACGATCAGGCGCGTCAGAGTGAACAGGAAATAGAACCCAAGCGCGAAGGGCACCAGATTGAAATCCGGGTTTGTCGCGGTCTTGGGCGCGACCGCCCACAGGCTGGCGAACAGCACGACCAGCAGCATCTGTACCCAACTGATAAGCTTCTCGCTCTGCAACTGCTGGCGGGCGATGCGCTCGCGCACGCGGGCGGGCAGCCGCCCGGAGACGGGTTCGCCGAAGATGAAGCTCATGCAGGATGTCCACATCTGCGAACGATGGACGGTTCCGGGCGAATGCTCAATCACGGAATGCGGGCTCCCTTTTGCGTGGGGGCCTGTCTAGCAGAGCGGCATGCTCACCGGGAATTCACGCCTGCGTCATCGGGAAAAGCGTCAGGCGGCGTGATCGTCGGCGTCGGCGCCGCCTTCCTGGCGCAAGGCTTCCTTCACCGCCTCGCATTTGTTCTGCAGATGGTCGCGCAGAACCTTGGCGAGGCGGGGGCCGTCGCGGGCTTCCAGGGCCGCCAGCATGTCCTCGTGCTCGGCCATGGCCTGTTTCCAGCGCTGCGAGGTGATGGAGGAAATATAGCGCGCCCGGCGAATGCGCCCGGCCAGGCCTTCGTACATGGAAACGAGCAGGTCGTTACCGGCCGAGCCCATGATTTTTTCGTGGATCTTCTGGTTGAGGGCGAAATACTCGGCCCGCTCCCCCCGCGTGTGATGCAGGGCCATCTGATAATGCAGGGCGCGCAGCTCGGCCAGGTCGGCCTCCGTGGCGCGGGCGCAGGCAAGCTCCCCGGCCAGGGCTTCCAGGGCGCCCATGACGGGAAACATCTCGTCGACGTCGGCGGCGGTCAGTTTGGCGACTCGGGCCCCCCGGTTGGGCAGCAGTTCCAGCACGCCCTCCGACGCCAAAACCTTCAAGGCTTCGCGTAGCGGCGTGCGGGAAATGCCGAGCGTCTCGCACAACAGCCGTTCCGGCACCTTGTCCCCCGGCTTGAGGTCGCCGTCATAGACCATCGCGCGCACCCGGTTGACGATGGTGTCGTGCAGGGACGGGCGCTCGATGGGGGAGATGGGGATTTCGTCCATGGGCCTAATCTTTCGATTCAAGAAAGGATAACCACTGAGGCGGTGAGACGGTGAGGGAAACGGCTTCCGTTGTCGAAACCCTCAGAGCCAAAGGGCCGGGAAATAAAGCGATAATTTGATTTTTCTCATCCTTTCTTTCTCACTGCCTCACTGTCTCTGTGGTTCAAATTTTCAAATAACGATCAAGAACTTGCGCGACGTGGATGGCTTCGCGCGGGGTGCCGTCGGCGATCTGATGGCGGCAGCTGGTGCCGTCGGCGACGATGACTGTTTCGGCATCGGCCTTGCGCACGGCGGGCAGCAGGGCCAGTTCGCCCATGCGTTTGGACACGGCGACGTTGTCGGTGTCGTATCCGAACGCCCCCGCCATGCCGCAGCAGCTGGACTCGACCGTCTCCACACTCAACCCCGGCACCAGACGCAGCGCGCTCTCCACCGCGCCCATGGCGGCGAAAGCCTTTTGGTGGCAATGGCCGTGCAGCAGCGCCTTGCCGCCGTCGGCATTCGTGAGCGGCAGGGTCAGGGTTCCGGCTTCGGCTTCCGCCGCCAGGAATTCCTCGAACAGCATGGCCTTGGCCGCCAGCGCCTTGCTGTCCGCGCCCGGCAGCAGGACCGTGAACTCGTCGCGCAGGGTCAGCAGGCAGGACGGCTCCAGTCCGACGATGGGCACGCCCGCGTCGACGAAGGGTTTAAGCACCGCGAGGGTGCGCTGGGCTTCCTTCCGGGCCTCGTCGGCCAGGCCGGCGGCGAGGAACGTGCGCCCGCAGCACAGCGGCCGCGTGCTGTCGGGGGCCTTTGCCGTGACCACGCGGTAGCCGGCGGCGGTCAGCACGCGCCGCGCGGCGGCCAGATTCTCCGGCTCGAAATAGGTGTTGAAGGTATCGCCCAGCAGCACCACCGCCTTGCCCGCCGGGCAGGATGTGGCGTCGCTCAGGGAGCCGCCCGTATCGGGCTGGGACGCCCAGCGCGGCAGGGTGCGGTCGGCGGAAAAGCCCAGCAGTTTTTCCGACAGCCAGGCGGCGCCGGGGATCGTGTCGCGCAGGTTCAACAGCCAGGCGAGCTTCGACGCCACGGGGGCGTAGCGCGGCAGATAGGCGACCAGCCGGTCGAACAGGCGCAGCCCGTGGCGCTTGTTGTGCTGGTTCAGGAATTCGATCTTCATGCGCGCCATGTCGACGCCCGTGGGGCATTCGCGCTTGCAGCCCTTGCAGCCGACGCAGAGCTTCATGGTCGCGGCCATGTCGTCGGAGGTGAAGGCGTCCGGCCCAAGCTGTCCGGAAATGGCGAGGCGCAGCGTATTGGCGCGGCCGCGCGTCAGGTGCTGTTCATCCCCCGTGGCGCGGTAGGACGGGCACATGACCCCGGCGTCGCGCTTGCGGCAGGCACCATTGTTGTTGCACATCTCGACGGCACCCGCGAAGCCGCCCCAGTCGGACCAGTCGAGCTCCGTGGCGATTTTTTCCGTTTGATACCCCGGCTTGAAGCGGAACAGGGTGCGGTCGTCCATCTTGGGCGGATCGACGATCTTGCCCGGGTTCATCAGGCCAGTGGGATCGACCGTCTGTTTGACCTCCTTGAAGGTCTCGATCATGCGCGTGCCGAACATGGCTTCGTGGAATTCCGATCGCACCAGCCCGTCGCCGTGTTCGCCCGAGTGCGATCCCTTGTATTCGCGGACCATTTCGAAGGCTTCCTCGGCGATCGCGCGCATCTGTTTGGCGCCCAGGTCCTGCTTCAGGTTGATCACAGGCCGGACATGCAGCGTGCCGACCGAGGCATGGGCATACCAGGTGCCCTCGGTGCCGTGCTTGTGGAACACCTGGGTCAGCCGGTCGGTGTATTCGGCAAGGTCTTCCAGGCGCACGGCGCAGTCCTCGACGAAGGAGATCGGCTTGCCGTCGCCCTTCATGGACATCATGATGTTGAGGCCTGATTTGCGGACCTCCCAGACGTCGCGCTGGAACGCCGGGTCCACGGCCTCGACCACCGCGTCGGGGAAGCCCAGGTCGGCCATCATCTCGACCAGTTGCTTGAGCTTGGTGATCAGGGGCTCGCGTTCTTCCCCCGCGAATTCGACCAGCAGCAGGGCGTCCGGCTCCCCCTTCACGAAGCGTTCCACCGTGGGACGGAAAATCTCGATGTCGCGGGCCAGGCCGATCATGGTGCGGTCGACCAGTTCGACCGCCGCCGGACCCAGGGTCACGAGATGCTGGGCCGCGTCCATGCATTTGTAGAAGGTCGGGAAATGGCACACGCCCAGCACCTTGTGCTTCGGCAGGGGCTGCAGGTCCAGGTGCAGCTTGGTCGAGAAGGCGAGGGTGCCTTCCGATCCGATCAACAGGTGGGCCAGGTTCGGGTGGGTCTGCTGGCGGTACAGCGTCGCCTCGGCCCAGGGGCCCTTGGGCGCACCGCCCGGCATCAGGGAATCGATGTTGTAGCCGCCGACCCGGCGCATCAGGTCGGGGAAGGACTGGCGGATGTGGTCGCCCTCGCGCCGCCCGATGTCGAGAAGCCTAGCCACCATGTCCTGCTGTACGGGGTCCAGCTTGGCCGCCGGCTCATTATTGGAGACTTCGCCGAAGCGCATGGCGCGGCCGTCCATGGTCACGGCGTCGATGGCGCGCACGTTGTCGCGCATGGTGCCGTAGACGATGGAGCGCGAACCGCAGGAATTGTTGCCCGCCATGCCGCCCAGGGTGGCGCGCGACGAGGTCGAGACGTCGACGGGAAACCACAGGCCGTGGGGCTTGAGATAGGCGTTCAGGTGATCCAGCACCAAGCCCGGTTCGACCAGGGCCTGGCGGCCCGCCGCATCGAACTCGAGAATCTTGTTCAGATGCTTGGACAGGTCGACGACCAGGGCCTCGCCGACCGTCTGGCCGCATTGCGAGGTGCCGCCGCCGCGCGGCAGGATCGGCACGCCTTCGCCGCGCGCGACGGCGATGATCGCTTCCACGTCCTCGGCATCCTGGGGCACGACGATGCCCAAGGGTTCGATCTGATAGATCGAGGCATCCGTCGAATAGCGCCCGCGCGAAAACGGATCGAACAGGACCTGTCCCTTGATCGCGGCCTTCAGGCGGCGGGCGAGGGCCGCATCGCCCTTGGCCGGGCGGCTGCGGGAAACGGCGGTGGCAAGGGCGGTGTCGGACGAGGCCATAGGCGGGGTTCGCTGTTGTTGTCGGAGGCAGGACCAGAGTGTAACAAATTGCATTCAAAATACAATAAGGCAAATCAAACGGGGCGCCAAAAGATATCTTTTAACGGTTTATTCTATTGATAATAAACAATAAATAATCATTTTTACCAGTTCGGGATGAATCCAGGTTGTCTGGGCAAAAAATGTATGCATAATTCCGGAGCCATCGCGCCCTCGGCGCGAAAACCCGAATATAAAGAGGACATCCGATCATGACTGTGCGCCGCGGCCGCCATTTCCTGCAGATTCCGGGCCCCTCCAACACGCCCGACCGCATCCTTCGCGCCATGGACTATCCGGTGATGGACCATCGCGGTCCCGACTTCGCCGACCTGGGCCTGTCCTGCATCGCCGGCATGAAGAAGGTGTTCAAGACGGAAAAGTGCGAGGTCGTGATCTATCCCGCGTCGGGCACGGGCGCTTGGGAAGCGGCGCTGGCCAACACCATGTCGCAAGGCGACCGGGTGCTGATGTACGAAACCGGCCAGTTCGCGACCCTGTGGAAGAATCTGGCGTTGCGCCTCGGCCTGGTGCCCGAGTTCATCGACGGCGACTGGCGTCATGGCGTCGATGCCGCCACCATCGAAAAACGTTTGAACGAGGACACGGACCGCGAGATCAAGGCCGTCTGCATGGTGCATAACGAGACGTCGACGGGCGTGACCTCGCGGGTCAAGCTGGTGCGCGAAGCCATCGACCGCACCGGCCATCCGGCCCTGTTCATGGTCGACACCATCTCGGGCCTCGCCTCCGCCGATTTCCGCCAGGACGAATGGGGCGTCGACGTCGCCGTCGCCGGATCGCAGAAGGGCCTGATGCTGCCGCCGGGGCTCAGCTTCAACTGCGTCTCGGAAAAGGCGCAGGAAGTGTCCAAGACCTCGACCCTGCCCAAGTCCTATTGGGCCTGGGACGAGATGATCAAGATGAACAAGACCGGCTATTTCCCCTATACGCCGGCGACCAACCTGCTTTACGGCCTCAAGGAAGCCATCGCCATGCTGATGGAGGAAGGGCTCGACAACGTGTTCACCCGCCACGAGCGCGTGGCCGAGGCGACCCGCCGTGCCGTGCGCGCCTGGGGTCTTGAGGTTCTGTGCCAGGAGCCCAAGGAATACTCACCCGTGCTGACCGCCGTGGTCATGCCCGAGGGCCACAGCGCCGATAACTTCCGTAAGGTGACGTTGGAAAACTTCGACATGTCGCTCGGCAACGGGCTCAACAAGATCGCCGACAAGGTGTTCCGCATCGGCCACTTGGGCGACTTCAACGAACTGATGCTGATGGGCACGCTGTCGGGCGTCGAAATGGGCCTGGAACTGGCCAAGGTCCCGCACGAGAAGGGCGGCGTCGATGCCGCCATGGCCTATCTGGTCAACCCTCAGGCGCGTTGAGCGCACAGCAATCGACGACGGCAAGACGACAAAAAAAACGGAAGGAAACACCATGGCACGAGGTGACGGGCCGCTCGGCGGCATGAAGGTGTTGGACCTGACCCATGTGATGGCCGGGCCGACCTGCGCCCTGATGCTGTCCGACATGGGGGCCGACGTGATCAAGGTGGAAAAGGTGCCGGGCGGCGACGACACCCGCCGCGCGGCCCCGCCCAAGATCGGCGACGAGGCCGCGGCCTTCCTGGTCATGAACCGGGGCAAGCGGTCGATCGCCGTCGATTTGAAGACCCCGGGTGGTCAGGCCGCCGTGCGGCGCATGGCGCTTGAGGCCGACGTGCTGCTGGAAAATTACCGCCAGGGCACGCTGGCCAAGCTGGGCCTGGATTACGAGACCCTGAAAAAGGACAACCCCAAGCTGGTGTGGTGTTCGATCTCCGGCTTCGGGCAGACGGGGCCCTATGCGGAACGCGGCGGCTTCGATTTGATCGCCCAGGGCATGTCCGGCCTCATGCACATCACCGGCGAGGGCCCCGGCCGCCCGCCCTGCAAGGTCGGCTCGCCGATCACCGACATCACCGCCGGTCTGCTGGCGGCCATGGGCGTGTCCGCCGCCTATGCCCATGCGCTCAAGACCGGCCAGGGCCAAGTCGTCGATACCTCTTTGTTCGAGGCCGGGATCATTCATACCTACTGGCAGTCGGCGATCGCCTTCGCCACGGGCGAATCCCCCGCCGCCATGGGCTCGGCCCATCCCTTGAACGCGCCCTATCAGGCGTTCGAGACGGCCGACGGCTGGATCACCTGCGGCGCCGCCAACCAGCGGACTTGGGAGCGATTGCTTGAAGCCCTCGACAATCCGGCCATCGCCGACGACCCCCGGTTCACGGACAACACCGGGCGCATGGCCAACCGCCAGGCATTGGAAGACGTGCTGACCCCGATCTTCAAATCGAAATCCGCCGCCGACTGGCTCGCCAAGTTCGACGCGGTCGGCCTGCCCGCCGGCCCGGTCCTCGACATCACGCAGATGCACGCCGACCCGCACGCGCTGGCCCGCGACATGATCGTCGAGGTGCCGCACAAGACGCTCGGCACCGCCAAGGCGCTCGGCATGCCGGTGAAGTTCTCGGGCACGCCTGCGAAGACGGATCAGGGGGCGCCGGTTTACGGCCAGCACACGCGGGAAGTTCTCGCCGAATACGGCTACGGCGCCGCCGAGATCCAGGCCCTGATCGACGACGGCGCGGTGATCGCCGCCGACTAGGGGCGCGGTTGCAGGGTCAGGGTGATCTGGCGGTCCTCGCCGCCGCGGCGCAGGGTCAGGGAAACGGCCTCGCCTGCCTGTTTGCGGAACAGGGCCGCGCGAAGCTGACCCGGTGACGTCACGGGCCTGCCGTCCACCTTCATGATGACATCGCCCGCATCGATCCCGGCCGTGAAGGCGGGGCCGTTCTGCGTTACTTCGACCACGGCAACGCCGCCGGTCCGTTCCTGTTGTAGGGCGGACAGCGCCCCTGTCTCCATTCCCGCAGTGGCCTCGGTGACCTTGCCATGAGCCGCCAGGTCGCGGACGACCCGCGCGACGAGGGGCTGGGACGCGGCGAAGTTGACGCCGATGTTGGCGTCGCCTCCTTGTGCGAAAATGGCCGAGACCAGGCCGACCAGTCGTCCCTTTCCGTCGACCAGGGCTCCCCCCGATCCGCCGGGATTGACCGCCGCGTCGGTCTGGATGAAATCCTCGATCTCATTGAACCCGGCGTTGGCCCGGCCCGTCGCCGACACCACGCCGCAGGACACGGAAATTCCCCGCCCGAACGGATTGCCGATGGCGCAGACCGGCTCGGCCAGGTTTGGCCCGGGCCCGGGTTCCGCCACGGGAAGGCCGATGGCGGCTTGCAGCAAGGCGATGTCCGTCGCCTTATGGCGGCCGACGATCTCGGCGGCAACGGTCCGCCCGTCGGCCAGCCGCACGCGGACGCTGACGGCGTCGCCCAGCACATGGTCGTTGGTCGCGATATAGCCGCCGGGCAGCACCGCGACGCCGGAGCCTTCCGGGGCGATGCGTCCGTCGGCGCTTTTCGGCGCGAAGCCGGGGCGCACGCCTTGCCAGCTTGGCAGCACGACGACCACGGACCGTGCCGCCTCGGCCACGGCGGCGGGGTCGATGCCGTCGGCGGTTACCGCGCGGGGTGCCGAAACAAGGGCCGCCGCCAGGGCGGAAGCAATGAGAAGCCGTGCGCTCATGCCTTCGTCTTTACCATGATGCGAAGCGGCCTGCCGACCTCTATATTGGCCAACCTATGTATTCACGGGGCATCGCTTTGGGAGGACGTCCGACACAATGAAATTCGCGCGCACCATCCGGCTCGACGCCTCGGACCAGAACGTGTTCGACATTCCGGCGGAACCGGGCGAATGGGCCGTCGCCGGCACCTTCGCGTTTCTCCATGGTGAATTCGCCGACGGCGACCCCGCCGGGTGGACCAACAAACAGCAGCTCGCGTTCAAAAGCGGCTGGCTCGGGCTCGGCAGTTTCGGGCGGTCGACCTTCGTGCAGGTCGCGGTGCTGCCCGACGGCCAGGTCGAGGACGCGGTGCGGGCCCTGGCCGGGCATCTGTTCGAACGCTACGGCGCGCCCGATATGATGGCGGCCCTCGACGCGGCCAGGGGCGAATGCCGCGACATGGCCGATCTGTGCGATCATCCGGCGGGCACTTTGCTCGCCATCGAACGGGACCTGACGGACGACGGCATCGCCGAGCGCGTGCGCGTCATCCCCGCCACGGGCGACGGACAGCACGCCCGCATCTGGGGTGTGGCGGGCGACGATCCGGCCTGAACGGTTCGCGGAGTCCGCCGCATTTCGCTCAACCGTCTCTCACACCCTTGTGATGCAGTGCGACGTCAACGTTACGCCCGCTGCCGGCGGGCGCGGGTACACTCCCCCTCGACCGGACACGAGAGCCGGATCATAGGTTTCACCAAAGGAGAGTACCCAATGTCGATCCAGAAAAAGACCGTCGGCGCCACGCTGGCCACTGCCGCCGCCGCCCTGTTCATCGCCGGTGCTGCCATGACCGCCGCCCCGATGGCCGCCAAGGCCGCCGACGGCGTGAAGTGCATGGGCGCCAATTCCTGCAAGGGCCACGGCGCCTGCAAGACCGCGTCCAACGACTGCAAGGGCCACAACGCCTGCAAGGGCAAGGGCTGGATTTCCACCAGCACGGAAAAGGAATGCATGGAAAAGGGCGGCACGGTCGCCAAGTAACGGCACCCGCACCTTACCCAACACGACGGATCGCGGGGGGCCGGAGCCATCTGGCCCCTCGTTTCCGTTTTGCGCTAGGCTTCTTTCCATGACCCTCTGCCAGGATCCCTTTGCCGGTTTCGGGCTCGGCCTGCGGCCGCAGCATTTTCCCGATATTCTCGCCCCCGATAGGGACGCGGGGCTGGATCGCGTCGACTGGTTCGAAATTATTTCGGAAAACTTCATGGCCGTCGGCGGCATGCCGCTGCGCAACCTCATGGCCGTGCGCGAACGCCGCCCCATGGCCATGCATGGGGTGTCGCTGTCGATCGGCGCGCCCGATCCTCTCGACGACGGCTATCTCAAGGACCTCAAGATGCTGGCCGATCTGATCGCGCCGGCGGTGGTATCCGACCATCTGTGCTGGACCGGCGCGCACGGCGTCAACCTGCACGACCTGCTGCCCCTGCCCCTGACCGAGGAAACCCTGGATCATGTCGCGGCGCGGGTCTCCCGGGTGCAGGATGTCTTGGGCCGTCGCATCGCGTTGGAAAACGCCTCGACCTACGTGACCTTCACCGCCGATACCATGAACGAATGGGATTTCCTGGCCGAACTGACGCGCCGCGCCGATTGCGACCTGCTGCTCGACGTCAACAACGTCTACGTGTCGGCCTTCAATCACGGCTTCGATCCGGCCGACTATCTGGCCGGCATTCCCAAGGACCGCGTGTGCCAGATTCATCTCGCCGGGCACGAACACAACGGCGACCATATCGTCGACACCCATGACGCGCCGGTGGCGGACCCCGTCTGGGACCTCTACCGCGCCGCCGTCGCCCGGTTCGGCGCCGTGCCGACGATGATCGAGCGCGACGCCGACATCCCGCCGTTCACCGATCTGGTCGCGGAACTTGGCACCGCGCGGCGGCTTGCCGGCGACGCCCTTGACGAGGCCGCGGCATGACCGCGTCCTTGCCCGAGGTACAAACCTTGTTCCAGGACCGTCTGCTGACCGGGCGGGCGGACATCGAAGCGCACCTGACCTCGGGCGGCCCGTTCCTCAAGGTCTACGACCACGCCTATGTCGCCCGCCTGCTGGAAGTGATGGGTGAGGATTTCCCCGCCGTGCACACGCTGCTGGGCGATGATGAATTCGCCGAGGCGGCGGCAGCCTATGTGCGGGGGCATCCGTCCCGCAGGCGCTCCGTGCGCTGGATGGGCGCCGGGTTCGCGGCCTGGCTGGGCGTGACCGCGCCCTGGTCGGACCTGCCGGTGCTGGCCGACATGGCGGCGTTCGAATGGGGCCTGGGCCTCGCCTTCGACGCGCCCGACGGGGATACCCTCGGGGTCGCGGCGCTGGCAGCCGTGCCGCCGGAAGCCTGGCCGGTGCTGACCTTCGATTTCCATCCCGCCCTGAACGCGGCGACGCTTGCCCACGACGTCGCCCCGTTCCAGCAGGCCGTCGCCAAGGACCGGGACCCCGAGGCGGCACCAGAGGCGGTGCCGGGCGGCCCGCAAACCTGGGCCTTCTGGCGCGACGGGGAAACCTGCCAGGTGCGCTACCGCGCGCTGGCCGCCGAGGAGGCGGCGGGGCTCGCCCTGCTGCGCGCGGGCGGGGACTTTCAGACCTTGTGTGCAACCCTTGCCGAGATGGGCGACGGGGATGCCGCCGCCCTGCACGCCGCCGGATACCTGCGCGGCTGGGTCGAGACGGGCTGGGTCACCGGCCTGTTCGCCGAGGGGATCGATTGGGTGTGACGCCGGAACCCCGGACAACCGACCGCAGGCGGCGA
>CAXBJB010000013.1:0-75517 GCA_963976055.1 uncultured Alphaproteobacteria bacterium | reverse complement strand
CAGGCTCATAACCTGAAGGTCGCAGGTTCAAATCCTGCCCCCGCAACCAAACAAATAACGCCCTAACCTCATAAGGTTATGGGCGTTTTTGGTTGCGTGGAGAAGCAGGTTCGCCGCCTTATCCACGAACAGCGCACATAAATGACGGCGCAAGGGTGCATTTCGCATCCGCCGACCGCCAAGGCGCGCGACTTAACCCCGGTTAAGGAGCGCTCTCCTGTCCCGTGATCTCATGACAAACCCCAACACGCATGTTTGGGGCAGGGGATACGAGGAGGCACGGCGATGGCTGAACCAGAAAACAACAAACCGGACGACACGGGCAAGGATGATGACGACGGCCCGATTCCGGCGATGCAGAGCATCATGGACAATCCGTTTCTGCTTCTCTTTTTGGGCGTGTCGATTCCGGCCGTCCTCTACACAATCTGGGGGGTCATGGAAATCGCCGCGATCCCTCTCGCCAAGTAGGAGGAAGCGGCAATGGCACTTACTCCTCCGGAAAAACGGCTGTGGTGGAACGAACCCCTGGCCAAGGCCGAAATCATCTGGATTTCCGTGGCCTTTCTGTGGGGCCTGGTGATGTTCTTTACCATGGTGTTCTGGCATATCCAGGGCGAACAGAATCTGTCCAATGAAGCCTACCGGATAAATCCGGAAGTCTTCGCCGCGAAGGTCGAGGCCTTCACGGATCAATACAAAGTCCGTGATGAAGGTGAAACGGGTATTCCCGTCGTCCGCCCGCCCGCCGGCAGCGACGTATATATGCTGGGGAGATTGTGGGACTGGTGGCCGATCCTGGAGCTCAAGAAAGGCGAGACCTACCGCCTGCATCTGAGTTCCCTCGATTGGTTGCACGGGTTTTCTCTGCAACCGACCAACATCAACATTCAGGTTCACCCGAACTACGAGATGGTGATGACCATCACCCCGAATGAGTCGGGTGTGTTCAGCGTCGTCTGCAACGAGTTTTGCGGGATCGGTCATCACCAAATGGTCGGCCGTATCTATGTGACTGATAAATAGGGGGCGATCATGGCATATGGTTTCGCACATCGGGTTTGCCCCGAAACGGGTTTGAAGGTCTGTAGCCAAGCGGAAAAGTTGATCAAGGCGAACGCCGTCGCGGCCATCGTGTTTCTGGCTGTCGGCGGCCTGTTCGGTCTTTTGGTGGCGCTCACGCGCTGGCCGGCGGTGCATATCCTGCCTGCCGACCTGTTCTATCTGGTGCTGACGGCGCATGGCGCCGACATCCTGATTTTCTGGGTCATCTTCTTCGAGATCGCAATCCTCTATTTCGCCTCGGCGATCCTGCTCAACTGCCGGCTGGCGACGCCCCGGTTCGCTTGGCTTTCGTTCTGGCTGATGCTGGTCGGGTCGGTGATGGCCAATGTGGCCGTCCTGCAAGGTGAATCAAGCGTGATGTTCACCTCCTACGTGCCCATGAAGGCGGCGCCGCACTTCTATCTCGGGCTCATCCTGTTCGCCGTCGGCGCCTTGATCGGCGTGTTCGTGTTCTTCGGCACCCTGGTCGTCGCCAAGCAGGAAAAAACCTATGAGGGATCGGTGCCCTTGGTCACCTTCGGTGCCGTGGTCGCGGCGGTGATCGCGGTCTACACCATCGCCTCGGGCGCGATCATCCTGATTCCGACCTTTCTTTGGTCCCTCGGCCTAATCGCCGAGATCGACACCCTGACCTACCGGGTCGTGTGGTGGGGCATGGGCCATTCGTCGCAGCAGATCAACGTCGCGGCGCATGTCTCGGTGTGGTACGCCATCGCGGCCTTGACGGTGGGCGCCAAGCCGCTGAGCGAGAAGGTCAGCCGTACGGCGTTTCTGCTCTACACCTGCTTCCTGCTGATCGCCTCGGCCCACCACATCCTGACCGATCCGGGGATCAGTTCGAACTGGAAGGTGTTCAACACCTCTTACGCCATCTATCTCGCCGTGGTCGCCAGCATGATCCATGGCATGAGCGTTCCCGGCGCGGTCGAGGCGGCACAGCGTCGCAACGGTTTCACCCAAGGCATGTTCGGCTGGTTGCGCCGCGCACCCTGGGGCAATCCGGCGTTCTCGGGAATGTTCCTGTCCCTGGTTCTGTTCGGTTTTGTCGGCGGTATCTCGGGTGTGGTGCTTGGCGCCGAGCAATTGAACCTGTTGATGCACAACACCATCTACGTGCCGGGGCATTTCCACGCCACGGTCGCGGCTGGGACGACCCTGGCCTTCATGGCCATGACCTATCTTATCGTTCCCCTGGTCTTTCAGCGCGAGTTGATCTTGAAAAGCTGGGCTCGCTGGCAGCCCTTCATGTTCGGACTCGGTGCCTTCGGCATCTCCATGTTCATGATGGGGGCGGGGACACTCGGGGTGGCGCGCCGTCACTGGGACATGACTTTCACCGATGCGGTATTGACCTTCGACTATCCGCCGGCGGCGTTCCTGATGATGGGCCTGAACGGTATTTTCGGCGTCATCGCCACCCTGGGCGGCATCATGTTCGTCGTTGTGATCGTCGGTTCGGTGCTGTTCG
Organism: uncultured Alphaproteobacteria bacterium; assembly: GCA_963976055.1. Taxonomy (GTDB): domain Bacteria; phylum Pseudomonadota; class Alphaproteobacteria; order Rhodospirillales; family Casp-alpha2; genus UBA1479. Next base: position 72,984 of record CAXBJB010000013.1, on the reverse strand, counting down.
GCAAGAAGCGCGGCGCGGAAGAAGCCCGCCTGTCGCCGGTCGTGTTCCAGGGCCGCGCGACGGCCATCGTCAGCCACGACGGCGCCCATACCCTTCACGTGCCGGGAACGATCACGCTGGTGACGATCTTCTTCATCAGCTTCGTTCTCTACTACTTCGTCAACTGGAAGTTCCTGTCGGAAGTCTGGCCGCTCTCTTAAGCGGCCGGTCTCCGGCGGGGGATCCGCCAAGGGAAACAGCTGTCATGACCGCCGTGTTTCGCGATTTCTACGGCATCTTCAAAATCCGCATCGGCATCGCCATCGCGCTCAGCGCGGTGGCGGGCCTTGCGGTCACGCCGGGAATTAGCCTGCCGGCCTGGCAGGTGGCGGTCCTGGGGTTCGCCGCCTTGGGCGCGAGTGCCGCCGCCGGCGCGTTCAATCAATTGATCGAACGTGACCTGGATGCCCGTATGGCGCGGACACAGAAGCGTCCCTTCGTCACCGGGCGTTATCGCGGCGGCGCGGTCTGGTATCTGGGCGTTCTGCTCTTGCTGACGGGATCCGTCACCATCGCCGGGGTGCTGTTCAATCCCCTGGTCGCTGTTTACCTGTTCCTCGGGGCCTTTACGTACGGCGTCGTCTATACGGTCTGGCTGAAAAAGCGCACGCCCTGGAACATCGTCATCGGCGGCCTGTCCGGGACCTTCGCCGTGTTGGCGGGGTCGGCCGCGATCTCGCCGGTCCCGGGACCCGTGCCGGCAATCCTGGCCATGGTCCTGTTCCTGTGGACGCCGCCGCATTTCTGGAGCCTGGCGGCCGCGCTGAAGCGTGATTATGAACAGGCGGGCGTCCCCATGCTTCCCGTCGTGTTGGGTCTGGAACGGGGCTCGCGGGTGATCTTCGCCCATACCCTTGTCCTGGTCGCGGTATCCTTGCTGCCGGGATTGTTCGGTTATGGCCCCATCTATCTTTCCCTGGCCGCATTGGGTGGGGGATACTTCCTTTACCGCGCCTGGCGCCACGTCGAAGACCCTACCCCAGCCACGGCGATGAAAGCCTTCTTCGCCTCCCTGGGGCAATTGACCTTGGTGCTGATCGGCGCCATGGCGGAGGGAGGCTTCCTTGCCGGCCTTTCCTAGACCGAGGTCGATCGTTCTGGCGATCGTGTTCGCCGCCCTTTGCGGTGGCACGGCAGAGGCGAAATCAACGCCCTTCGATGTCAAGTCGGCGCTCATCACGTCGCAGGCATCGGTTGGCAGTAACTTGGCCAAACTGCATTTCACCGACAGCCGCAAGAAGCCGGTCAATCTGGCCGACTTGATGGACAAACCCCTGGTGATCAGCCTGATTTATACGGGGTGCGCCGACATCTGCCCGACCGTGACGGAAAACCTGGCCAACGCGGTCGAGGTCGCCCGCGATGCCCTGGGCAAGGACGCCTTTCGGGTCGTCACCGTCGGCTTCGACGCCCGCAACGATACCCCCGACCGGATGCGTCACTACGCCGCCAGCCGCGGTATCCGCGTCGATGGCTGGTATTTTCTCAGCGCCGACGCCGCCACCATCGATCAATTGGCGCGCGATCTGGGCTTCGTGTTCCGGCCATCGCCCAAGGGCTTCGATCATATGTCGCAGACGACGGTGATCGATACGGGGGGGCGGGTCTATCGTCATATTTACGGGCCGGACTTCGATGCGCCGCTTCTGGTCGAGCCGCTGAAGCAGGTGATTTTCGGCAAGCGGACGGAGATGACCAGCCTGGAAGGTCTGCTCAACCGCGTTCGCCTGTACTGCACGCTGTACGACCCGGCGAGCGGCACCTATCGGTTCGATTACTCGCTGTTCATTTCCATCATTCTGGGCGGCCTTAGCCTGGCGCTCGTCGGCACGGTGCTGGTCCGTGCTCTGTGGCGTCGTCGCGGCCCGGCGCGCCCCGCATGAAGATGGCGACAAAACGGGAAACACCAATGTGAGAAAAATCCAGAGCATGTTGCGTTGGGGCTTCATGTGGCTGGAAGGCCTGTTCGATCAGATCTTCACGCCACGATGGAACCCCATGTACTACCTGGGTGGGCTTGGGTTCTTTTACTTTTGGATCGTCGCGGTCTCGGGCCTCTATCTCTACATTTTTTTCGATACGGGCCTGACCGAAGCTTTCACCAGCATCGAATACCTGACCCATGAACAATGGTATCTCGGCGGCGTCATGCGGTCGTTTCATCGCTACGCCTCCGATGCCCTGGTGATCATGATGGTCCTGCACATGGTCCGCGAGTTCGCCTTCGACCATTATCGGGGTGCCAGGTTCTTTTCCTGGATCACAGGCGTGCCCATGACCTGGATGGTCATTGCCGCCGGGGTCACGGGGTATTGGCTTGTGTGGGACGAGCTGGCGCAATATGTCGCCATCGGCTCGGCGGAATGGCTGGATTGGTTGCCGATATTCGGCGAGCCCATCGCCCGAAACTTCATGTCGCCGGTCAGCCTCGACGACCGCTTTTTCACGCTGCTGATCTTTCTGCACATTGCACTGCCACTGGTTCTGTTGCTGGTCATGTGGATCCATCTGCAGCGCGTCGCCTATGCTAAATGGAACCCGCCCCGGGGGCTCGCCGCGGGAACCATGATCATGATGCTGGTCCTGTCCCTGGTGTTCCCTGCTCTCAGCCACGGGCCGGCCGACCTCGCCCGCGTGCCGCAAAGCCTGAACATGGACTGGTACTACCTGTTCGCCTTCCCGGTGATCGAGACGGTCGGCGCCGGGCCGGTCTGGGGCGTCGCCTTCGGCGCGACCTTTCTGCTGATGGCGCTGCCCTGGCTGCCGCCGCGCAAGGCTCGGCCCGCCGCCGTGGTCGATCTGGCCAACTGCAACGGCTGTACGCGCTGCGCCGCCGACTGTCCGTTCAACGCCATTACCATGATGCCTCGCACCGACGACCGCCCGTTCGAACAAGAGGCGGTGGTCGATGCGGACCTTTGCGTCAGTTGCGGCATTTGTGTCGGCGCCTGCCCGACGGCCATGCCGTTTCGGAAAATGAGCGACCTGGTGCCCGGGATCGACCTGCCGCACTTTTCCGCCGCCGACCTGCGCGACCGCATTCACAAGGCCGCGGCCTCGTTGGAGGGCGATGACAGAGTCATGGTGTTCGGCTGCGCCCACGGCATTCACGGCAGGAAGCTGACAGGGAACGGCCGAGCCGGCATCGATCTGCCCTGCGCGGCGATGATCCCGCCGTCGTTCATCGACTATATCCTGTCCAAGGATTTGGCCGACGGAGTCGCCGTCATCGGTTGCCGTGAGGGGGAGTGCCAGTACCGTCTGGGGCCCCAATGGTCTGAGGACCGATTTGAGGGGCGTCGCGACCCCCATTTGCGGGCCCGGGTTCCGCGCGAGCGGCTGCTGCGAATCTGGGCCGCGCCGGTGACCTGGCAAAGCGTCGAGCGGCAACTGACGGCGTTTCAAAACGATCTCGGCATCATTCCGACCCTATCGACGGTACAGCGCATCCGCCGCCACAAAGGCACGGCTGCCGGTGACGATAAGGCCATCACCGCCACGTCCGGTGACGACAGGCCAGAGGGGGAGGCCGCGTCATGAAGTGGATGCCGCTCCGGATATTGGGTCAGGGCGTGGTCTATGCCGGGTTTGCCGTGCTGATCGCCCATTTTTCCCAGGCCCCGGCCTATCATCCCATTCCGGCAGGCCACGCCCAGATCAAGCTGAGCTTCGCCCATGGCGGCAAGCCGAAGGGCGGTTGCCGCCAACGCACCACGGGCGAACTGGCGAACCTGGCGCCTAATATGCGCAAAGCCACCCTGTGTCCCCGAGAACGGGTGCCCGTGGTTGTACTGTTCAGCCTCGATGACGTGCCGGTTTTCAACGCCAGCCTGCCGCCGACGGGTTTGCGGGGCGATGGCGCGTCGCAGACCTACCGGAAATTCGTGGTCCCTGCCGGATCACACCGATTGGCGTTCAAGCTGCGCGACTCGGAGCGCACCGAAGGCTTCGATTATGCCGTCGATCGGACGTTCGAGCTGAAACCGGGACAGAACCTTGCCGTCGATTTCGATGCCCAGGCCGGTGGGTTTGTGTTCCGCAACGGTCCGCATGGAGAACAGAAATGATGGCGCTGATAGAATGGCGCGACGATTTCAAGCTCGGGATCGCTTCCGTCGATCACGAACACGAAGAAATGATCCGCCTGATCAACGAAGCCCATGCCCGTTTGCAGGCCAATGCCCCGGCCGAGGAGATCGAGGCCTTTCTGGGCGAGGTCTACACCCAGATCGCCGCGCATTTCGCGCTTGAGGAATCCGTCATGCGGACCCGCGGCTACGACCAATATGCGGATCACAAGGCGGATCACGAACGGTTGCTGGATGCCTTGCGCGACATCATGGACACCTTCGATGCCGGGGACTTCGACGGTCTTTCCGAAGACCTGAGCCTGCGGCTTAGGGATTGGTTCGTGGACCATTTCAAATCCAAGGACGCCCGCCTGCATAAGATCCTGGGTGCATTCTGACAAATCCGGCATCCGGGATGCATTCTTGAGTTTTCCCTAAAATAAATGGCTAAATGGAGACCGTGATGCTCAACGGGGGACGAGAGGCGCAGGTGGACGTCAGTGACCTTGAAATCGTCAGGGGACAGCCCCTGTTTTCCAATCTGCCCGAAGGCATGTTCGAGCGGTTGACGGAAAACGTGCAGCCGCGCGCCTATCCCAAGGGCCGCATGATCTTTCAACGGGGCGATCCTGCGGATTATTTCTATGTCGTGCTCGAAGGCTGGGTGAAGGTGTTCCGCCACACGCCCGACGGCGACGAAGCGCTTCTCAACATCTTTTCCGGCGGCGACATGTTCGCCGAGGCCGCGGCCTTCATGGGTGCCGGATATCCCGCCAGTGCGGAAGTGGTGGATGATTGCCGGCTTATCGCACTCGAATCAAAACGCTTCATATCGACGGTGCAGGAACATCCGAATATCGCCTTGAGCATGCTCGCGTCGATGTCCCGCCATCTGCACCACCTGATCTATGAGGTCGAGCGCCTGAAAACCCGGACCGCGAGCCAACGGTTGATCGAATTTCTGCTGCGCCGGTGCCGGGCCGAAAAAGGCCCCTGCGTCGTCGAACTGCCTTATGACAAGAACCTGATCGCCGCGCGCCTGGGGATGCAGCCGGAAAGCCTGTCACGCCTGTTGAACCGGTTCCGCGAGTTCGGCGTGATAACGGAACAAAACGCCGTCCATATCGAAGACGTCGCCCGACTGCGGGAATTCTGTCCGGTCGACGAGGACGCGACCGGAAACCGCACGGTCGCCTGACGCGCCCTTTTTCGCCTACCCTTGATGGCGAACGCGCGGGCCCGTCAATATGGGCCAGTATGTGACCGCAAAGATCGCGAAGGCCCCCGACCAGGCGAGACCGGACAGCAAAATCCCGATGTTGTAGTAGTCCATGAAAAGGCTCGGCACGATGACGCGGCCCAGGGCGCCCATCGTGACCAGGGCATAGGCCAGGACGGTGGCCTTGCCGATGACCAGAGGCCGGCCCGTATGGCCCAGGGCGGCGCGGCTCATGACCGCCAGGGTCATGGTCCCGATGGCGCCGGCGGACAGAGCATGAAGCGCCGCAGATGGGCTGACACCTGAATTCAGGATCGCAAGCCCCTTCAGCGCCAACCCGGCGACCAACCAGGCGAACCCCAGGTGAAGCACCCAAAGGATGGGCTGACCGAGCGTCCGATAGCTTTTCCATTGCAGCAGGCGAAGACCGTTCGCCGCCGCCGCCGCCAAGGCCAGCCAACCAGTGATCGGATGGTCGGGAGCTGCCAGATCCGCAAAGACCAGGGCCGCAACCAGAATGATCCCGGCGGCATTCAGGGACGCCCGGTTGGTCGGCAGATCGTCGATCCCCTGATTGCGCAGCGCGTTGGTGGTGAAGGCCGGCACGACCCGCCCGCCGATGATCGCGATCAACAGGATGACGGTATCCATCCCCAGCCGCAGGCCGATGGCGACGCCGTCATCTAAAAAGCCGAGAAATTCAAGATGCGTCAGAAGATTGGCCGTGAACAGCAGCCCCAGGATGGGCAGGAAGATGAAGTTTCGCTTCGACCAATTGCGGGCCATCGCGGCGATCACCAGAGGGGCAAGCAAGGGGATCAATGACAGATCGAAGATCGCGACCGCCAGCGGCGGCAGATGGGCGGAGAACCCCATGGCCACACGTCCCGCCAGCCAGGCGACGGTTAACAGCGCCAGCATCGGCCCCTGTACGGCATGGGCGCCAGTCCAATTGGGCACCGCCGTCAGGAAGAATCCGGCGATCACGGCCATGGTGAAGCCGAAAAGCATCTCGTGAGCATGCCAGATGTAAGGCGCCATGGCGATGGTCAGGTCGACGACAAGACCGCCCGCGAAATGGACGCCGATCCAGAGCAGAAACAGCACCATGACCGCAACCGCATGGATCGCCCCCAGCAAGAAGAACGGCCGGAAGCCATAAGAGAAGAAAATGGAGAAGGTTCCGGTTTCTTGTTTTTGCGTCATGTCACAGCACCTTCGATCCGGGAACCTGCGCGAGGACCCGCGCCCAGTCGGAACGATCGCAAACCGACAAGGCCGTTGACAGGGCGTCTGCGTCGATGGCGCGGCGGGCGCGGACGGTCACGGGCATGGTTTCCCGGGCGCTGGTTCCCGTCCTGGGGTCGAATATATGATGGGCCTTGGCGGAGAACCTCAAGCCGTCCGCGCTCGACGTCGCCAAGGCGCCTTCGGCCATGTCCAGATGACCGCCGCCGGGCAATTGAACCTTCCATGGGCGACCGTCCGCCCGGTCGCCGAGGGCATGGAATTCGCCAAGATCGAGAAGCACGTTCCGCCACCCCCGTCCGCGCAGAAGATCAGCCACGCGGTCGGTGATGTATCCCTGGGCAATGCCGTTGAACGTCAGTCGCGTTCCGGGCGCCAGAACGATGCCCGTCGATGTCCGGTGGATTCGATGCGCCCCGACCCTGGACAGGGCGTCGCCGATTGCCCTGGGGTCTGGCCCGTCACCATCCCTGCCGGGGTTGCCGAAATGATGGGCATAGAGCTCCCATAACGGCTGGATCGACACGTCGAAGGCGCCTCCCGTGATGTCGGTGTACCAAAGGCTGTGGCGCAGAACCTCCATAAGCTCCAGGGGGGCCGGATCGATCGCCGACGTTTCGTTGAGCCGGGTGAGGGCCGAGCCGGGCCGGTACAGGCTGAGGATGTTTTCCAGGCGGTCGATCTCGTCTCGCGCCGCCAGCACCGCCGCCTCGGCCGCCGCCGGAGAGGCATGGGCGAGGATGATCCGGGCGTCCGCACCCAGCGCCGTGCCGCGCCATTCGAACCTTCCCGCCGAAGCCGGTCGGCCGCCGACGGCAACCCCGGCGAACGCCCCGGCCAGAACGGTTATGCATCGTCGCCTGGCGGGTGATTTCGGATCGTCAACCATCGCGGCCCATCTCCTCGGTGATGTTCATGCCGTTGGCCAGCGCCTGTCGCCGCTCCCGGCGTTTGCGGTCGGCAACCAGGGGAGGGCAGATGTGATCGTCGAAGAAGTAGGTCTGGCATTCCAGGCAATGAATGCATTCATTGGGGTTGATCTCGCCGGTCGGATGGATCGCCTGCACGGTGCAGCGTTCGCTGCAGATTTGGCATTCCCGGCCGCATTGATGGCGCCGCTTGAGCCAGTTGAAGGTGCGCAGGCGCGCGGGAATGGCGAGCGCCGCGCCCAACGGGCAGAGGTAGCGACAGAAAAACCGCTCAACGAACAGACCGACAAGCAACACCCCCCCGACATAGACGACGAAGGGCCAGGCGCGCACGAATTTCAACGAGATTGCGGTCTTGAAGGGCTCCACCTCGGCGATCAGGATGGCTTCCCGGATCGAATGCAGCGAGACCGCAAACAGGCCGATGAAGATAACGTATTTGATGGCCCATAGGCGCTCGTGCACGGCGAAGGGAATCTGGATCTGGGGAATTGTCAGGCGGCGTGCGCCGGCGTTGATCAATTCCTGGAGCGCGCCGAACGGGCACAGCCAGCCGCAATAGACGCCGCGCCCCCATAAAAGCAAGGTTACGGCGACAAACCCCCAAAGGATGAAGATCACCGGGTCGACCAGGAAGTGCTCCCATTGAAAGCCGGTCAGGAAAGCGTGACCGAAGGTGAGAACCTGAAGGACCGAGAGCTGGCCGCCGGCGTACCAGCCCAGCCAGACCAGTACCACCCCAAGGAAAACCAGTCGGCCCGCGTCCCGGAACCTGCGGTATCGGACCAGTTGATCCTGAAAGACCAACACCGTGGTCAACAGACCGAGCAACATGAGAACGCCGGTGACCGTGCCCTGCCGGTCGGCCCAGATCTCCTGCCAAAGCGGCACCGCGGCATCCGCCGTGGCGATCGCCGTGCCACGGGACACCTTGTCGATAAAGGCGTCGGGTAAGCGGTAATCGAAGCTGAACACATCGTCCCGGATCTGGGTGCTTTCGCCCTTGGCTCGGGCGAATAATTCGACCCGCCAGGGCTTCGTAGGGTCGAAGCCCGTTGCGGCGGGAATGATGAACCGCGCGATTTCCCGGAATTCCGGCGCGCCGTCTGCCTTCAGGCGTTCCATGTTTTGATAGGCATCCCGAAACAGACGGATTGTATGGCCGCCTTGAACGATCTGAATGCGGTCGAAAACGCCGGTCTTGAGATAAGAACGGCCCTTGAACGAGTACGAGCCGTTGGCGGCAATAAGCACAGCGTTGTCTTCGGCGCCAAGGGTCGAGAAAAGCTGCTGGTGGTCCCTTTCCCCGATCAGGTTTCCGCCGATCCGAGCGGGCGTCAGTAATGCCGTGTAAAGATCGATGAACAGATCGTCCGGCCTGCCGTTAAGCGCGATCCGCTGTGAAACGTCCCCGAACGTCAGCCGCCGATGCTGGATGGCCGCCTCGGCAAGGAGGCCTGCCCATGTCGCCGGGGCATAGGCGCGCCGCTTGAGGGCGGCGTCCCGGGCGGGGTTTCCATGGGCCCGCAGGACGGCCCGTGCCGCTCGAATAATCGCGTCCTCGATCACGGCGCTGGAAACGCTGGCCCCGGCGATGGCATCGGCGGCGGACCGGCCTCGGTCCTTGCGGCGAACCGCCGGCGCCAGAACGTTGATTCCTGAAAACCCCTGAACGAATTTTTGCAGATCCGAGTCGGATACACCGATGACCAGGATCGGTTCGTTATGACTCAGCAGGTGAGCGCCGGTGATCGTCCCGTCCAAGGTGACTCCGACCAGAACATCGATGGGGCCACCACCATAACCGGTCGATCCGACCACTTCATTGGTCGACAAGACAAAGCCCGCCATTCTGCCGTCTTTGAACGCTCTCGCGGCGGGGGGCGGGCCGGCAAAGTCTTCCAGCCGTTCCGCCCCGGGGAACAGGACGTCGCGCATCTCCTGGGTCAGGCCGCCGGCCTCGGCGGGGAGATCGGCCCAGGCGAAGGCCAGGGCGCCGGCTGCTATCAGCGTTCGAATCCAGATAATCATCCAAGGATTATGGGCGCAGCCCGGCATCTCACCTTGACCGGGGTTAAGCTTCCGGCCGGCGGTTCCTGCGACGGCTCATTGAATATCCCTTCCTTAACCAGGGTTAAGGCCGATCATTTTTCCCAGCCCTATCCTTTGCGTCTCACACCACTCATGAGAACCGGCGGGAGCAGGGATTATGAAACGATCAATTTTATCTGCGGCAGTTGCGACGGCGCTGATGGTAGGGGCTGCCGCGGCGATGGCTGCGGAACCAAAGAAACACGGAACCACGCCTGGGGATCGGTACGAACCGAGCCTGGACGTGTTGCGCGATCAACCGTTGGAACAACCGGGGACCAAGCCCGGCGAGGTGGCGCTATCGGGGGCTCAATTCCAAAAAGCCAAGAATATTTATTTCGAGCGTTGCGCCGGTTGTCACGGCGTTCTGCGCAACGGAGCGACCGGCCCCAATCTGACGACCAAGGTGACGAAGGAACGCGGGTTTGAAACCCTGCGTGACTTCATTACATACGGCTCACCGGGCGGCATGCCGAATTGGGGAACCTCGGGCGATCTAACCAAGGATGACATCGACCTGATGGCGCGCTATTTGCTGCAAGAACCGCCGCAGCCACCCGAGTTCGGTATGAAGGAAATGCGAGCGACCTGGAAGGTCCATGTCCCCCTGGACAAGCGCCCGACCAGGAAGGAAAATAATCTGGACATCGATAACCTGTTTTCCGTGACGTTGCGTGATAGCGGCCAGGTCGCGCTGATCGACGGGGCATCAAAGAAGATCGTCAAGATCATCGAGGCGGGGTATGCCGTGCATATTTCGCGGATGTCCGCGTCGGGCCGTTACCTGTTCACCATCGGACGTGACGCCAAGATCAACCTGATCGATCTTTGGATGAAGGAACCGGGCACGGTGGCCGAGATCAAGATCGGCGCCGAGGCGCGCTCGGTAGAGACGTCGAAGATGAAGGGCTGGGAAGACAAGTTCGCCATCGCCGGCGCCTACTGGCCTCCGCAATACGTGATCATGGACGGCGCCACGCTCGAGCCGCACAAGATCGTATCGACTCGCAGCATGACCTACGACACGCAGGAGTTCCACCCCGAACCCCGCGTCGCGTCGATCGCAGCCTCGCACTACCATCCGGAATTCGTGGTTACGGTCAAGGAAACCGGCCACATCCTGATGGTCAACTACGAGGACATCAAGAACCTGAAGGTCACGGCGATCGAGGCGGAACGCTTTCTCCATGACGGCGGGTTCGATTCCACGGGCCGATATTTCCTGGTCGCCGCCAACGCGCGGGACAAGGTTGCCGTGGTCGATACCAAGGAGAGCAAGCTGGTCGCGCTTGTTGAAACCGGGATCAAGCCGCATCCGGGCCGGGGCGCCAACATCAACCATCCAAAATATGGTCCGGTCTGGGCGACCAGCCATCTGGGCGACGAGACCATTGCCCTGATCGGTTCCGACCCCAAGGGGCATCCCGAACATGCATGGAAGGTCGTGCAGGTCCTGGAAGGTCAGGGCGGCGGCTCGCTGTTCATCAAGACTCACCCCAAGTCGAAGCATGTCTATGTGGACACGCCGTTGAACCCGGAAGCCGAGATCGCGTCCTCGGTTGCAGTGTTCAACATCGCTGATCTTGCCAAGGATAAGCCGGCGTTCAAGATACTTCCGATCGGGGAATGGTCGGGAGTCACCGAAGGTGTTAGGCGCGTGGTCCAGGGTGAATACAACCAGGCCGGTGACGAAATCTGGTTTTCCGTGTGGAATGCGAAGGACCAGGAATCGGCAATCGTTATTGTTGATGACAAGACCCTGAAGAAGAAGGCTGTCATCCGCGACAAGCGGCTGGTCACGCCGACCGGCAAGTTCAACGTCTACAACACCCGCAACGACGTCTACTGACCAAGCTGACGGACTGGAATCCGGCGGGCCCAAATGTCCGCCGGATTCCACCCTCCTCATACCTCAAGGTTGGACACGGGAGACTCCAAAATGGTGCGAATCTCGTCGTTGAAGGTCTATCTCGTCGGCGCGGGGCCAGGGGATCCGGGACTGTTGACGGTGAAGGCCCGTGACCTTCTGCAAAAAGCCGATGTGGTTGTCTATGACCGCCTGGTTTCCAAGGAAATTCTCGATCTGGTTCCCGCCGGCGCGGCCCGGATCAATGTCGGCAAGCAGCCCCACTGCCATCCGGTGCCGCAGGATGAAATCAACGATCTTCTGGTATCCCTCGCCCGTGAGGAGCGTTGTGTCGTCCGCCTGAAGGGCGGGGATCCGTTCATGTTCGGGCGCGGCAGTGAAGAAGCCCTCCACCTCAAGCATCACGGCATCGATTTCGAGATCATTCCCGGCGTCACCGCCGCCACGGGGTGTTCGGCTTACGTCGGCGTGCCGTTGACCCACCGCGGGTTGGCGACGAGCGTGCGTTACATTACCGGGCATTGCCGCGACGATCAGGACCTGGACCTGGACTGGCGCGGGTTGGCCGACGAGGACACCACGTTGGTCGTTTACATGGGGGCGGCCAGCATGGCGCATATCGCCGTCTGCCTGATCCGCAATGGATTGCCTTCGGCGACGCCGGCCATGGCCGTGAGTCAGGGCACGACGCGGAATCAGCGCCAGGTCGTCTCGACCCTGGGCGAGGTCGCGGACGCCGTCGCCGATGCCGATCTGCCGTCACCGATCCTGTTCATTGTCGGCCGGGTGGTGACCTTGGCCGACGGTCTGGCAAGGGAAGCCGCTCATGAAGTCGTCGATTTCGACCGCGCGTCGGCTCGCCACGCTTAATCGCTGGGTCGCCTGGGCCGGCTTGGTGCTGCTTGTCGCAGCCGGCCCGGTTTCGGCGGCCTCCCTGACGGCAGAGCAGGGCGCGCGCCTTGATCACCTGCTGCGTCATGACTGCGGCTCTTGTCACGGCATGACCATGAAAGGCGGCCTGGGGCCGGCGCTTTTGCCGGCGACGTTGCAGGACCGGGACGAGGACGGCTTGGTGCAGATGATCCTGTTTGGCAACCCGGCCCGCGCCATGCCGCCCTGGGAAGGTCTGCTGGACGAGGCGGAGGCCCGCTGGATCGTCAGGAGGCTGAAACACGGACTGGACGAAAGAGAGCCCAAACCATGAGCCCACAACTGTCGACGACCCTGCGGATCGTTCTTCTGGCTGTCATCGCCCTGGCGGCGTTCGCTGTCGCGCCGCGCGCCGACATGACGTTACGCGGTACCGGCGACCTGGGCATCGTCATCGAACGCGCGGCCGGCAGCCTGCGGATCATCGAGACCACGGGACGCACGGCCCTTGGCCGGGTCGAAGGTCTGGGCGACCTCAGCCACGCCTCGGCCGTGTTTTCGCGTGATGGCCGCTATGCCTTTGTCTTCGGCCGAGACGGCGGACTGACCAAGGTCGACCTGCTGACCCGGCATATCGTCAAACGCGTCGTCCAGGCCGGCAACAGCATCGGCGGGGCGATCTCCCAGGACGGGGCCCTGGTCGCCGTGTCCAATTACAAACCCGGCGGGGTCAAGGTCTTCGACAGCCGGACCCTGGATCTGGTCGCCGACATTCCGGCGGTATCCGACGGCGCGCGGTCCAAGGTCGTCGGGCTGGTCGACGCCCCCGGGCAAAAATTCCTGTTCAGCCTGTGGGACGCCGGTGAAATCTGGGTCGCCGACATGTCACGGCCGACGGCCCCGGAGATCACCAAGTTTTCCGGCATTGGACGCAACCCCTATGACGGCCTGATCACACCGGACGGCCGCTATTACGTCGCCGGGCTGTTCGGTGAGGATGGCTTGGCCAAGCTCGACCTGTGGAACATGGGAGCCGGGGTTGCCCGCATCCTCGGCGGTTATGGCCGTGGCGAGGAAAAGCTGCCGGTCTACAAGATGCCGCATCTGGAAGGCTGGGCCCAAGCCGGCGGAAAATTGTTCCTGCCCGCTGTCGGGCGTCATGAGATTCTGGTCGTCGACGCCGCAACCTGGCGGGAAGTGGGCCGTATTCCGGTCCACGGCCAACCCGTGTTCGCCGTCGCCCGCCCGGATGGGCGCCAGATTTGGGTCAACTTCGCACACCCCCTGAACGATACGGTGCAGGTCATTGACGTGCCGGCCTTGAAGATCGTCAAGACCTTCACGCCGGGCAAGGCGGTTCTGCATATGGAATTCACGCCCCGCGGCGAGCAGGTCTGGATTTCCGTCCGTGATGAAGATCGTGTCGATGTCTATGACACCGGCACCCTGGCGCGCATCGGCGAGATCGCCGCCGACAAGCCCAGCGGAATCTTTCTGACGGCCCGGGCCGGGCGGACGGGGTTGTAGCTCATGGAGATCACCCCTCAAGAACGGGCCTTGATCAACGCCTACCAGCGCGGCTTCCCGCTGACGCCCAGGCCCTTCGCCCGCGTCGGCGAGGAGTTGGGGCTGTCCGAGGAGAATGTGCTCGAGATGCTCACGGACCTGACGGTGAAAGGGGTGCTTTCCCGGGTCGGTGCCGTCGTCGCCCCTAACCGCGCCGGGGTCAGCACTCTGGCCGCCATGGAAGTGCCGGCCGAGCGTCTTGACGACGTCAGCGCCCTGGTCAGCGCCCACAAGGAGGTGAACCACAATTATGAACGCGAACACCGTCTGAACCTGTGGTTCGTGGCGACCGCGCCGGATGCCGGGAAACTGGCGGACCTACTGTCCGACATCGCGGCCGAGACGGGGTTCAAGGTCATCGATCTGCCGCTGGTCGAGGCCTATCACATCGATCTGGGGTTCCCCGTATGACCGCCCTCGACGCCAAGGACAGGGAATTGTTGTCGGCGGTCGAAGGCGGTCTGCCCCTGGTCGCCGCACCCTATGCGGAAATCGGGCGGCGTATCGGGTTGAGCGAACAGGAAGTCATCGACCGTTTCGCGCGGCTGATCGATACCGGCGTCGTCAAGCGGCTGGGGCTGGTCGTCCGGCATCACGAACTTGGCTACACGGCCAATGCCATGGTTGTCTGGGATGTCCCCGATTACAAGGTCGCCGAATTGGGCCGGCGGGCCGCGGCCAAGGATTTCGTCACCTTGTGTTACCGCCGCCCGCGGCGTCTGCCGGAATGGCCGTTCAACCTGTTTTGTATGATCCACGGCAAAAACCGGGCCGAAGTCCGGCGCCAGATCGCCCGCCTGAATCACGAGACCGAACTGGGGGCCTTCCCCAACGCGGTTCTGTTCAGCTGCCGCAGGTTCAAGCAATGCGGCGCCAGGTATGGCGTCAGCGCGGCCGACGCGGACGTCATCCCCCTTGATCCCGTCGACCGTCAGATCGTCAATGGACTGCAGGGCGGGTTCCCGATTTCGGACCACCCGTTCGCCGATGCCGCGGGGCGATTGGGCCTGACCGAAGACGAGTTGATCACACGTGTTCAGGGTCTGTGCGAGCGCGGTGTGTTGTCGCGCTTCGGCCCCATGATCAACGCCGAACGTTTGGGCGGCGGCGTGATCCTGGCCGCCCTGGCCGTACCTGAGGACGATTTCGACCGGGTCGCCGAACTGGTCAATGCCCATCCCGAGGTCGCCCATAACTATGCCCGCGACCATCGCCTGAACATGTGGTTCGTGCTGTCCGTCGAACACCCGGACCGTATCGCCGAAGTCATCGCCGATATCGAGGCCGAGACCGGCCTGCATGTCTATCCGATGCCCAAGCTGGAAGAGTACTTCGTCGAATTCAAGGTGAGCGTTTGACCCCATGAACCAGTTTCGATCCAAATTGGACGGCACCGACCGGGCGATCCTGAAGGTTCTGCAGGACGGCATCGCCCTGGTTCCGAAGCCCTACCATGCGGTGGCGGCGAAACTGGGGCTGGAGGCGGCCGAGGTCATGGCCCGGCTCAAGCAGATGCAGGCGGCGGGCGTCATCCGTCGTCTGGGGGCGGTGCCCAACCATTACAAGCTGGGCGTGCGGTCCAACGGCATGACCGTGTGGGACGTCGATGACGAGATGATCGGCCAAGCCGGGCGCGACGTCGGCGCCCTGCCTTTCGTATCCCATTGCTATCATCGCCCGCGCCATCTTCCCGACTGGCCGTACAACCTGTTCGCCATGGTTCATGGCCGCAACCGCGCCGAAACGGAAGCCCAGGCACAAGACATCGCCCGGGTTCTGGGCACGCGGGCGGGCGGCCACGAAATTCTCTACAGCACCCGAATTCTCAAGAAAACCGGCTTGCGTCTGATCGGATAGGAGGCCCCATGTTCCGCATCACCCAATATATGAAAGAGGTTTTGGTCCCGACGTCCATGGGCCCGAAGCGCAACCCGCCGGGCCCGGTGGTGATCTGGAACCTGATCCGGCGCTGCAATCTGAAGTGCAAGCATTGCTACTCCATATCCTCGGACCATGATTTTCCCGGCGAACTGAGCACCGAAGAGGTTTACCGGACCATGGACGACCTGTGGGATTTCGGCGTCCGCGTGCTGATCCTGTCGGGTGGCGAGCCGCTGTTGCGTCCCGATATTTTCGATATCTCCCGGCGCGCCAAGGACATGGGTTTTTATGTCGGTCTGTCCAGCAACGGCACGTTGATCGACGAAACCCTGATCGGCCCGATCGCCGACATCGGTTACGATTATGTCGGCATCTCGCTCGACGGCATCGGCCGGACCCACGATGCCTTCCGCGGCAAGGCCGGCGCGTTCGACGCGTCGTTGACGGCCGCGCGGCTATGCCGCCGGAACGAGATCAAGGTCGGCCTGCGCTTCACCATGACCATGGACAACGCCCATCAGTTGCCGGACCTGTTGACGCTGACAGAAGACGAGGACATCGACAAATTCTACCTGTCGCATCTGAACTATGCCGGGCGCGGCAACAAGAACCGGGGCGACGACGCGCATTGGCAGATCACCCGCGACGCCATGGACCTGATGTTCGAGACCTGCCTGGAGGACCTGCGCGCCGGTCGCGAACGGGAATTCGTCACCGGCAACAACGACGCCGACGGCGCCTACCTTTTGTTGTGGGTGCGCCGGAATTTTCCGGAACGGGCCGAGCACATTCAGGCCAAGCTGGAGCAATGGGGCGGTAATTCGTCCGGCGTCAACATCGCCAACATCGACAATCTGGGCGACGTCCACCCGGATACCTTCTGGTGGCATTACAAGCTGGGTAACGTCAAAGACCGCCGATTTTCCGAAATCTGGCAGGACACCTCCGACCCGATCATGGCTGGGCTGAAACAGCTGCCGCGACGGGTTGGCGGACGCTGCGCCGGGTGTCGTTATTTCGCGATCTGCGGCGGCAACACCCGGGTTCGCGCCATGCAACTGACCGGAGACCCTTGGGCCGAGGATCCGGGCTGTTACCTGTCCGATCAGGAAATCGGCGCCAAGGACACGGGGCCTCGGGTCACCAACCGGCCTTATCGGAAAGGGGATTACGCGAATGCGGCGGTTTAAATGCATTCCCCTACTTGCCGCCCTGGGATTGGCGGCGCTTGCCGCGTCGGCGGCGACCTCGGCGTGGGCCGATGACGCCCTGGCGCTGTATCAACAGAACTGTGCCGCCTGCCACGGCGACGACCGCCTGGGTGGGATCGGCCCGGCCCTGCTGCCGGAAAATCTGCGCCGGCTTCGCAAGAAGGCCGCCGCCGAGACCATCGCCGAAGGTCGCGCGGCTACACAGATGCCGGCCTTCGGCACGCAATTGCGTGACGATCAGGTTCAAGCGCTCGTGGACTTCATCTATCGCCCGCTTCCTGAAATTCCGACCTGGGGGTTTGCTCAGATCGCAGCCTCCCATGTGATCCACAATCCCGTCGCAAGCTTGCCCGACAAACCGATCCATGGCGCGGACCCGATGAACCTGTTCACCGTCGTCGAAACCGGCGACCATCACGTGACGATCCTGGACGGAGACAGGTTCGAACCAATCTGGCGGTTCGGGTCCCGTTTCGCGCTCCACGGCGGCGCCAAGTATTCGCCGGACGGGCGGTTTGTCTATCTCGCGTCGCGGGACGGCTGGGTCAGCAAATATGATTTGTGGAGCCTAAAGCCGGTCGCTGAAATCCGCGCCGGGATCAACACCCGGAATATCGCGGTTTCCGCCGACGGGCGTTACGTCATGGTCGGGAACTTCCTGCCGCATTCCCTGGCCATTCTCCGCGCCCAGGACCTGTCGCCGATCAAGGTCATCCCGGTACGCGGAAAGGAAGGCGCGACCTCGCGCGTCAGCGCCGTCTATACGGCGCGTCCGCGGCAGAGCTTTGTCGTCGCCCTGAAGGACATCGCCGAGGTTTGGGAAATTTCCTACGCCGACAACCCGCGCCCCGTTGCCTTGGGCTTGGTCCACAATTACCAGCCGGGCATGCAGGAAGGGGCCTTCGACCATGGCCCGTTCCCGGTTCGGCGCATCATCCTGGACGACTATCTGGACGATTTTCTGTTCGATCCCGATTACCGGAATCTTATCGGTGCGGCGCGCAACGCCAAGAATGGTCAGGTCGTGAATATGAATGTCGGGCGCAAGATCGCCGACCTGGAATTGACCGGCCTGCCGCATTTGGGATCCGGCATCGTCTTCGACTACCAGGGCCGTCCGGTATTCGCCACGCCGCATCTGAAGGATGGCACCGTCAGCGTCATCGACATGAAGACCTGGCAAACCGTCAAGCGGATCAAAACCCTGGGCCCCGGGTTCTTCATGCGCAGTCATGAAAACACGCCCTATGCCTGGGTCGATGTGTTCTTCGGCAAGGATCGCGACGCCATCCACGTCATCGACAAGCGCAGCCTGGAGATCGTCAAAACCCTGCGCCCGGCACCCGGCAAAACGGCGGCCCATGTCGAATTCACCAAGGACGGCCGTTATGCGCTGGTCAGCATATGGGACATGAAGGGGGCCCTTGTCGTCTACGACGCCGCGACCCTGGAAGAGGTCAAACGCATTCCCATGGTTAAGCCGTCAGGAAAATACAATGTCCAAAACAAGATCACGCTTTCGGCCGGCACCAGCCATTAACCCGTCCATCGCCGCGGACATGGGCGTGCTTCTGGTTGGGCATGGATCGCCGAGGTGGCGCGGACCGGCGCGCACCCTGGCCGGACATGCGCAAAGACTTGCCGGACTGGGCATCTATGGGGCCGTGCGTCACGCGACCCTGGCAGGTGGACCCGACCCGGCCCGGGAGTTGGCGGCCTTGACCGGTGCCATTCATGTTCTGGTGCTGCCCATGTTCATGAGCGACGGATATCTGACACGCCAGGTCCTGCCCGAACGCCTGGGGGCCGGGGCCAAGAATCCCCATGTCCGCATCACGCGGCCGCTTGGCCTGATGCCCGGCCTGGCATCCCTGGTCGCGGACGTCGCCGAGGAAGCGCGCTGCGCCCGGGGGTGGCGCCGGGGAGACTGGGATTTGATCTTGGCCGCGCATGGGTCGGCGGGCGACCCGGCATCGCGCCGGGCGGCGCAGGCATTGGCCCGGGGCCTGACGGGACTTCCGTCCGCCGCGCGGATCCACACGGCCTTTCTCGAAGAGCCGCCTTTTCTCGATGGGGTCTTCGGCCAATTGACCCGGCCGGCCGTCGTTGTGGGATTGTTCGCCGCAGACGGCGGACATGCGATCAAGGATGTCCCGGCCGCCCTTGACGGCGCGCGTCAACCGATCGCCTATGCAGGGGCGATCGGCTGTGATCCAAGGATTGTGGGCTTGATCCAGGCAGCCTTAGCCGGTAGTCAGCCGGCATCCCTCGCCGTCGTCTAGGCGTGCATCCTGACTTGGTGGGGGGCCTCGCGATGGCGCCGCCAAAGGGCTGAGGCTTGTTTCATTGCTTCCTTCTGGCTGGGCGCATGGCCCATGCCTTTCAACGCGACTGCCGCCGTGGCGATGATCGCGGCTTCGGCCGCCGGATGGTCGATGTCTCCCCGCCACACCGCCGCCACCCGGTCGGGGCTCAGATTCTCCTCGCGCCACAGGAAGGCATCCCCGTCCAGGGTGGCCGGCCATTCTTCCTCACCGGGAACGCCGCCTTCAAGGGTCGCCACCGTGCCTGCCTTGTACGGGTTGCGCTGGGCCTCGCCCCCGACCCCCTTGAACACGGCCGCGTTTTGCTGCCCCAAAAGACGCAGGGCCTCGACGTGCAACGGCCGATAGGGGGTGTGAACAATTCCGACCATGGACAGGGCGGCGCCCAACGGGTTCAAGTCGCGGGCGAAGGTATTGGCGACGGAGCGCACGCCCAGGATCGGTTTAAGATGGAACAGGGCCTCGGTTCCCGGAGACAGGTCCTCGAGGCCCAAATAGGCGAACCCGTTGGTCTGCAGATGGGCTTGCGCCTCGGCGAGGGAACTGGCGGTATTGATGTCCAAGGCCTTGAGAACAGGCCGGACCGGCGCGCATTCCTCGGTTTCTCCGGCGATCCCGTGCATGAAAATGCGGAACCCGGATTTCGCCAACAGTAACGCCGAAAGGAGGAACCAGGGCTGTTGGCGATGCCTGTCCGCGTAACTGGGCCAATCGATATCCGGTGCCCGCGCGTCACCGGGAACCTGAAGTCTCGCCCGCACGGCGTCGACGAACCCGACGAGTTCTTCGGCGGCTTCGCCACGTTGGCGCAGGACGAGCAGAAATCCGCCCAGGGCCAAGGGGGCAACACGGCCATCCAGGATGAGGCTCATGGCCTCGGCGGCTTCCGGGCGGGTCAGCGTCCGGGACAACGACGGCCCCCGGCCGACAATCCTGGTGAACTCGGAAAATGCCGTTGCCATGGTCATTGCGTGCCTTTCCGGAAACGCGGGCCTCCAAGAACCCAGAACCGGCGTGCCCGCCGTCAGCCGCCGTGCTGCTTCATATAGGCGATGACGTCGGCGCGCTCATCATCTTTGCGCAATCCGGGAAATACCATCTTGGTTTTCTTAACCACGTCCTTGGGTTTCTCCAGGAACTTGTTCAAGGTGGCTTCGTCCCAGGTCAGACCAGACTCTGCCATTGCGCTGGAATACTTGAAACCCTCGACGGCGCCCGCCTTGCGACCGACAACGCCGAAAAGATTGGGGCCAACCTTGTTTTTGCCGTCCTTTTCGACGGTGTGACAGGTTTTGCACTTTCGGAAAACCTTTTCTCCCTTGGTGGCATCACCGGCATGGGCGACGTTCACGACAATGATTGTCGCCAAAAGGCCGGCAAAAACCTGACGGAATGCGCTTTTCATCAATCTGTTCCTTCCAGTTTCTCATCCATACTGCCGCCCGTGGCTGTTTGAAGACGCGGAAAGACAGAATCCCCCTGTCGAAACCTGACGGCCTTAAGACAATACGTCTCCGCTCAGTGTCGGCATTGACCAAGGTTAAGCGAGGTCATTCGATGAACAGGGGCTTTTATTCGTTGGGTGAGTTGTCGTACGGCCTGCTGAAGGGGGCGTGAATTCGCTGCCCCCTGTCCGTATCCGGATGACCTGCCATCATTGATTGGTCCGGTTAGAATGTGAGCGGATCGCCCGTTAGATATTGCTTCGGACGCTGGACTGACGGGAGGATTGACGTTACGTGACGGTGCTGGCGGAAGCGAGGGAGAAGGGGGGAGGCCGGGATTAGGGCGCCCTTGGGGGTTTTGTTGAGACGGCTGATTGCCGTCGGGCTTGGACCCAAAGGCATTCGCGCGCAGGCAATCTCTCCCGGTTCGGACATGCGTGGTGTCCGGCATCAACCATTTCGACGCGTTGATGGAAAAGGTCGCCGCATATGCACCAAGCCATGAACGGATCGGCATTGAAGATGTCGGTATGACCACGGCGTATTTCGTCATGGACTATGCGAAATTGATCATCGGTGAGACCATATAATCGATGGTGACTATCATACCGTTGCCGGGGCACAGGCATCGCTGTCCAGGGATCAGCAGGAAAAAAGAGTGAGTCGGAATGAATTCTAGAAAGATCCTGACAGCCGGCGCGGTGATGATCGCCATCGCAATTGGCGGCGGTTTGTTCTGGTGGCAGCAACACCAAAGCGATCTGCCCGAAGGGTTCAGCCGCGCCAATGGGCGAATCGAGGCGAAGCGGGTCGATGTCGCGCTGAAATTCGGTGGGCGGATCGCCGAGGTTCTGGTCGAAGAGGGGCAGATGGTTGCCGCCGGCACCGTGGTTGCGCGGGTCGATGCGTCCGAACTTGAGGCAGAGGTTCGCGCCGCCGAGGCGACAACCCGACAGGCGGTTCAGGAATTGGCGCAGGCCAAGGCCCTGTTCACCCAGCGGGAAGGGGAACTGGCACTCGCCAAATCCGAACTGAAGCGAACGGAGTTGCTGGCCAAACGTGGATTTGCGACGGGGGAAACGCTGGACCAGCGCCGCTCTCAGGAAATCACCGCCGCCGCGGCCCTCAACACCGCCCGCGCGCAGATCGCCTCGGCACAGGCGGCGATCGAGGCATCGGAAGCCAAAACCGCCGCCCTGAAGGCCAATCTTGCCGACCACACCCTGATCGCCCCACGGCGCGGGCGGGTGCAATACCGCCTGGCGGAGCCCGGGGAAATTCTTGCCGCCGGCGGCAAGGTCGTCACCTTGCTCGACCTGACGGACGTCTATATGGATGTCTATCTGCCGACGGATGACGCGGGCCGCCTGCGCTTCGGCGCCGAAGCGCGGCTGATCCTTGATGCCGCCCCGCAATACGTGATCCCGGCGACGGTAACCTTCGTCGCGTCCGAGGCACAGTTCACGCCAAAATACGTCGAGACCAAGAGCGAACGCGAGAAACTGACGTTTCGCGTGAAGTTGCAGATCCCGGCGGAGGTTCTCGGCAAGTATCAGGACGTCGTGAAAACCGGCGTGCCCGGCGTAGCGATTGTCCGCGTTTCGCCGGCGGCGGAATGGCCGAGTACGTTGGCCGTGAAGCTGCCTTGATGGCGCCGCCGGCCGATCCGGTCGCCGCCCTGGACGGCGTCACTCACCGCTATGGGGCGGTGGCGGCCCTTGACGATGTGTCGGTTTCGATCCCCGCCGGCCGGATGGTCGGCCTGATCGGGCCGGACGGTGTCGGCAAGTCGACGTTTCTGGCGCTGATCGCCGGGGTGCGCCGCCTGCAAACGGGCACTGTCGCGGCGCTTGGCGGATCGATGGGCGACCAGAGGCACCGCGACGCGGTCTGCCCGCGCATCGCCTACATGCCGCAGGGGTTGGGCCGCAATCTCTATCCGACGCTTTCGGTCTTTGAAAACATCGACTTCTTCGGCCGGCTTTACGGCCAGTCGGAACACGAACGCCGCACACGCATCGCCGACCTGTTGCAAAGCACCGGACTTGATCCGTTCGCGGACCGTCCCGCGGGCAAGCTGTCCGGCGGTATGAAACAGAAACTGTCCCTGTGTTGCGCGCTGATCCACGACCCGGACCTGCTGATTCTCGACGAACCGACAACCGGCGTCGATCCATTGTCGCGTCAGCAGTTCTGGAAGCTGATCGACCGCATCCGTGCGCGCCGTCCCGGCATGAGCGTGATCATCGCGACCGCCTATATGTCGGAGGCCGAACGGTTCGACGATCTGATCGCCATGAACGCCGGAAAGGTCCTTGCCGTCGGCGCGCCGGACGCCCTGATGGCCGAGGCCGGCGCGGATACGTTGGAAGCCGCATTCATCGCACTTCTGCCCGAAGAAGACCGGCGCGGACATCGGGCGGTCACTCTGCCGCCACGGACCCCCCAGGACGGCCCGTTTGCCATCGAGGCGCAAGGTCTGACCATGCGTTTCGGCAATTTCACGGCCGTCGACAACGTCAGTTTCCGCATTGAACCCGGTGAGATTTTCGGGTTTCTCGGATCGAACGGCTGCGGCAAGACCACGACCATGAAGATGCTGACCGGCCTGCTGACGGCGAGCGAAGGCGAGGCCCGGTTGTTCGGGAAATCGATCGGCAGCGACGGCATGGCGATGCGCCGGCGTGTCGGCTACATGTCGCAATCCTTTTCGCTTTATTCCGAACTTTCGGTGCGCCAGAACCTGTTCCTGCATGCCGATCTGTTCCACATCAAGGGCGACCGCCGCCAGGCCCGTGTCGAAGAACTGATCGACCGTTTCGACTTGCGCGACGTGGCCGATGCGACGCCCGGAAACCTGCCGCTGGGTGTGCGCCAGCGCCTGCAATTGGCGGTCGCGGTGCTGCATGAACCGGATATGCTGATCCTCGACGAGCCGACCTCGGGCGTCGATCCGATCGCGCGCGATGCTTTCTGGGAACTGCTGATCGAGCTGTCGCGCGAGGACGGGGTGACGATCTTCATTTCCACCCACTTCATGAACGAAGCGGAGCGTTGCGATCGTATCTCGCTGATGCACGCCGGAAAGGTTCTGGCGCAGGGGACGCCCGACGACCTGCGCGCGCAGCGAAACGCTCCCTCGCTTGAGGCGGCGTTCATCGGATTTCTGGCGGACGCCGGCGCGGAAGACGCCTCTGCTGAGCGCAGGCTGGCCCTTCCGGCAGGGGCGGCGCCGCACGATGCGGATTCCAACTGGATCTCCGCCGCCCGCATCTGGGCATTCACGCGGCGCGAGGCCATGGAAATCCTGCGCGACCCAATTCGCCTGGCCTTTGCCCTGGTCGGTCCGATCATCCTGATGTTGGCGATGGGGTTCGGCATTACGTTCGATGTCGAAAACCTGTCTTACGCCGCCCTGGATCAGGACCAATCCCGCGAAAGCCGCATGTTTCTCGATGCGATGTCGAATTCACGCTATTTCGACGAGCGGCCCCCAATTGCCGATTTCGCCGAATTGGACCGCCGGATGAAGGCGGGCGACATCTCGCTCGCCGTCGTCATTCCTCCCGAGTATGGCCGCGATTTCCTGGCGGGCCGCACCCCGCAAATCGGTGCCTGGCTGGACGGATCGAACACCACGCGGGCGGAAACGGGGCGCGGTTATGTGCAGGGCGTGCTGTATGCCCATCTGGCCGATGTGTCGATGCAGGAAACCGCCGTGGTTCCCGGCTACTACCCGGCAACGGTCGAACCCCGGTTCCGCTACAACCAGGCATTCCGGTCGCAGTACGCGATTCCGCCCGGCGTTCTGATGATGCTGCTGATCATGATTCCCGCCATGCTGACGGCGCTTGGTGTCGTGCGGGAAAAGGAAATGGGATCGATCCTCAATCTCTATGCCGCCCCGGCCCGGAAAATCGAATTCCTGCTCGGCAAGCAGTTGCCTTATGTCGGCGTCGCGATGGTCAGCTTTGTCAGTCTTGTGACGCTGATGCTGACGGTGTTCGGCATCGGAATGCCGGGCAGCATTTTTGCCCTGGTGTCGGGCGCGCTGCTTTATGCGATGGCGGCCACGGCCTTCGGCCTCGTCGTGTCGACCTTTGTCCGCTCGCAGATCGCCGCGATCTTCGCGACGGCGATTATCGTCATGATCCCGACGGTCAATTTTTCCGGGATGATGTATCCGGTGTCGACCCTGGAAGGGGCGGCGGCGATCACGGGAAAGGTCTTTCCGGCGCTTTATTTTCAGCAAATCAGCGCCGGCGTTTTCAACAAGGGGCTCGACTTCGTGGCTCTATACCCCAACCACCTGATCCTGGCCGGGTTCTGTCTCCTTTTTCTGGGGATCGCGACGGCGTTGCTTCGCAAGCAGGAAATCTGACCATGAAGAAGATTTCCAACATCTATCGGCTGGGCGTGAAGGAACTGTTCAGCCTGATGCGCGATCCGGTCCTGATGGGGCTGATCTTCTATACCTTCACCTTCGCCATCTACACGGTCGCCAACGGCGTGCAGACGGAATTGCACAATGCCTCCATCGCCATTGTCGACGAAGACCGCACGGGCCTGTCAAACCGCATTGCAGGCGCCTTCCTGCCGCCCTACTTCAAAACGCCGGAGGTAATCGATCTCCATGCGGTCGATGCGGGCATGGACGCGGGCCGGTACACATTCGTACTGGATATCCCCCCGGGGTTCGAGGCGGACGTGCTGGCCGGGCGGGGGCCGGTGATTCAGCTCAACGTCGATGCGACCGCGATGACGATTGCGGGCAACGGCGCGACCTATATCTCCAGCATCATCAATGCCGAACTCCTGAAGTTCGTCAGCCGGTCCAGCGGTGTCGCGGCGCTGCCGGTCGATCTACAAACGCGGGCGAAATACAACCCCAACCTGAACTCTTCGTGGTTCATGGCGGTGATGCAGATCATCAACAACCTGACGATCCTCGCGATCATCCTCAGCGGTGCCGCGGTCATTCGGGAACGCGAGCACGGAACCCTGGAACACCTTCTGGTGATGCCGGTTTCGTCGGGGGAAATCATGCTGGCCAAGATCTGGGCGAACGGGCTGGTCATCGTCCTGGCGGCGGTGCTGTCGCTGCACTTCGTCGTCCAGGGGCTGCTTGGCGTTCCCATCATCGGATCGGTCATCCTGTTTGCGCTTGGTTCCGCCGTCTACCTGTTCGCCGTCACCGCGATGGGCGTCACGCTGTCCACCGTCGCGACCACGATGCCCCAGTTCGGGTTGCTGTCCATTCCGGTATTCGTCGTGATGAACCTGCTGTCCGGCGGGGTCACGCCGTTGGAAAGCATGCCGCCGGCGTTGCAGAACGCGGTGCAGGTTTTGCCCTCGACCCATTTCATCAAGTTCGCACAGGCGGTTCTGTACCGCGGGGCAGGGATCGAGATCGTCTGGCCGGAATTGCTGATGACCGCCGGCATCGGCGGAGCGTTCTTTGCCTTCGGCCTGGCCCGGTTCAGGGCGACGCTGGCCGCCGCTAGATAGAGTGCCGCGTTCCGCCGGTTGCCGTAACTTCCCGCCAATGAAATGCGTGCCGCGAATTGAGATCGCTGCGCGCCGCCCGCGCCCAAAACAAATGCCCGCAAGCTATTGGGATTAAGCGGAGTTTATCCGTGCGCTTTCCGGGTGCGGGAAAACCACAGAACATGCATTTGACATCCATGAAAATGAAAGCTATTGAACATGTGCAAATAAAACATCTTTATGGAGGTATCTATGAATCTTCTGCGTAACAACGCCCCTCGTGCCTGGGTCCTTGGGTTGGCCGCGGTCGGGCTGCTTTCGGCGATCTCCGCGCCCGCCGTCGCCAAGACGGTAAAGGTCGACATTCCCGTCATCGAAAAGGAACTTCCGATCGACAACAAGGGCACGACGCAACGCATGTGGACCTTCGGCGGCACCGTGCCCGGCCCGCTGGTCCGCGTGACGGAGGGGGACGAGATCGATTTCACGCTCCTCAATCAGAAGACCAACAAGAACAGCCATTCCATGGATTTCCACGCCGCGGTCGTCGACGTCCTGGATGAATTCGCGGAAGTCCGCCCCGGCGACACCAAGCAGTTCACGTTCAAGGCGAACCATCCCGGCGTCTTCATCTATCACTGCGGCGCCAGTTCCATGGCCGAGCATATTTCGCGCGGCATGTACGGCGTGATCATCGTCGATCCCAAGGAAGGCTATTCGGACGCCTATCCCAAGCCGGACCGTGAATACGTCCTGGTCCACGGAGATCTGTTTCAGGACGGCACCAGCGCCCAGGACCGGGCGATGAACAAGCAATGGGTCGGCACGCTGGTGAACGGCAAGCTGTTCCACTACGACCCGGTGCACGATCCCAACGCGGCCCTGACCCTGGAAGCGAAACCGGGCGAGCGGGTGCGCATCTTTTTCGTCAACGCGATGATCAACGAGGCGGCGGCGTTTCATCCGATCGCCGGTATCTGGGACCGGGTGTGGGACAACGGCAATCCGAAGAACATCCGCTACAGCCTGCAGACGGCGGAAGTGCCGCCGGCCCATGCCATGACCTTCGACATCGTTCCGCCGGCCGGCCGCGCCACCAACAACGCCCTTGTCGATCACCGGATGAAACATGCTCTCAACGGCGCGATCTCCGTGCTGATGAACTTCAAGGACGCAAGCCCGGACAAGGGCAAGAACGGCAATCTCATTCTGCGCTGAGCACAGGAGCTTCCCATGCGAACGATGATCGCACTTGGCGGCGCAGCATTGTTGACTGCGCTGTCCGTCGGCTCGTCCCCAGCGGCCGAACCGACGGCGAAAATCCAAAAGGATTGTGCGGTGTGCCATCAGATGTCGGGTCCGGCGAACGCCGACCTGAAGGCACGCCAGACCCGGAAAGGGCCACCTCTTTACTTCGCCGGCAACAAGTTCCGCCGGGACTGGCTCGAGGCCTGGCTGCAAAAGCCCACCCGCATCCGGCCGGCGGGCGACTTCGCCCCCGACCATGCCGCCAAGGGGCCGGAGGGGGACGCCGTTGATGCGGCGTCCCTGTCCGACCACCCGGCGGTCGATGCGGCGGCGGCGAAGGAGATCGCGGCCGATCTGATGACCCTGACGCCGAATACGGCCCTGCTGGACAAAGAGGACTACACCCCCGGCCGCGTGTCGGCCCGGATCGGGACCATGGACTTCGTCAAGTTCAAGGGCTGCGGCGGCTGTCACAAGGATACGCCCAAGTACGGGGGCTTTTCCGGCCCCGAACTCCATACCGCGTGGCAGCGCCTTCAGCCGCCCTTCATCGTGTCCTACATCCGCGACCCGGCGGCCTGGGAGCCTCGGACCCTGATGCCGAACAAGCATCTGAACACGGCCGGGATTCACAAGCTGGCCGATTACCTGCGGACCATCGGCGAAAAACCGGAGAAGGCGAAATGAACAAGCTTTTCATACTGGCCGTCTTTCTGTGCGGATCGATCCTTTATCCGCGGCCGGCGCCGGCCGCCGACGCGGCGCACGGCAAGACGCTTTACCGGGTCTATTGCACCCAGTGCCATGGTCTAAATGGCGACGGCAAGGGCATCAACGCGCCCCAGCTTTCCGTTCAGCCGCGCAATCACCGGGACCGGGCGGAAATGTCGGCCCGCACCGACGACGACCTGTTCAAGGCGATCAAGGAAGGCGGTCAGGCGGTCAACAAGTCGATCCTGATGCCCAACTGGGACGGCAACATGACCGATGGCGAAATCCACGACGTGGTCGCCTACCTGCGCGCGCTGTGCTGCGCCGGCGCCAAATAGGAGAACGTGACATGCAAAAATTAGGACTGTTCATCCTCGCCCTGGCGCTGGGGGGGCTGTTGCCCGCCGGGGCCTGGGCCGAGGCCCGCCATTTCGACATGACGATCGAGGAAGTGACCATCGATGTCGCGCCGGGCCTGAAATACAAGGTCTGGGCCTACAACGGGCAGGTCCCCGGCCCACTTTTGCGGGTGAAGGAAGGGGACGACGTCGAGGTCACGGTGACCAACAACACGACCCTGAGCCATACCATTCACTGGCACGGCATGTACCAGACCAACAGCTGGCGCAGCGACGGCGTGCCCAATGTGACGCAGAAGGCGGTCGAGCCGGGCGAGAGCTTCACCTATCGCTTCACCGCCGACAAGGTGGGGACCCTTTGGTACCACTGCCACGTCAACGTGCCCGAACACGTGGGCCTGCGCGCCATGTGGGGACCCTTCATCATCGACCCGAAGGAGCCGATCCCCATCGAGAAGGAAGTCACCAAGGACGCCATCCTGATGTTTTCCGGCTGGAACCCCGAGGTCGCCCAGGAATACGGCAAGGGCGGGGTTCCGGGTGAGCCGATCACTTATTTCTCGATCAACGGCAAATCCTTCCCGACGACGCAGCCGCTCCGGGTCAAGAAGGGCGACGTCCTGCGCCTGCGCCTGATCGCGGCCACCCTCGATGTCGCGTTCCATCCGCACGGTCATGACATGCTGGTCACCCATAAGGACGGCTTGCCGTTGGCGGCGCCCTACGCGGCGGATGTCATTCACCTGAGCCCCGGGGAGCGTTACGACGTCATCATGCGCATGGACAATCCCGGGCGTTGGATCGCCCACGACCATATCGAGCACCATACGTCCAACAACGGCAAGGCGCCGGGCGGATCGGTCCTGGTCATCGAATACGAAGGCGTCAAAACCGACGACTGGTATGTCTGGAAGGACAAGGAATACGACGCCGATTTCTATTATTCGGAAAGCATGGCCAAGGGGCCGGGGATCCATGACGTTCCCGAACATGAGGGCACGTTCCCGGAGCTTCGCCGCTGACGGCTTGATCCACGGCGTTCCATCGGCCGAACGGCGGCGCCGGGTGCGGGAGCGCCAGGTGCCGCCCAAGGCATTTCCGCCCCGGCGGATGGTGGGTGTTGCGAGTGGCGGCATCCCTTTGTGTGATCTATAATCCGGGTATGCATCTAAGCCGCCATTCAGATTATTCCCTGCGCGTTCTTTTGTACCTTGCGGCGCGTCCCGACGAGCGGGGCACGCTGTCCAAGATCGCCGCTTATTTCGATATTTCGCACGAACACCTGCGCAAGGTCGTTCACGAACTGGGCAAGGCCGGCTTCATCAATACCTTTCAGGGCAAGGGCGGCGGCATGGAACTGGCCCGCCCGCCGGATCAGATCAATGTCGGCGACGTTCTGGCGCGGCTTGAGGGGGGCTCCCCCTTGATCGACTGTGCGGCCATCGAATGCCGGCTGTCGCCGTTCTGCTCTCTCAGCAATGCCCTTGCCGAGGCGCAGAAGGCCTTCTTCGAAAGCCTCGGGCGGCACACGCTGGCGGACCTTATCTCCAGCAAGGACATGGTCCGAAAGCTGATTGCCGTGGAGTGACGGCGCGGCGCCGGGGCATCAGGCGGCTTCCGCGGCGACCCGGCGAATGCCGTCAAGCGCCGGTTCCAACAGGTGCGTGTCCGTGTCTCTGGAATAGACCAGGTAGGCGGGCAGCGGGAAGGTCGGCGCATCGGGCAGCCGGTGCAACTGCCCGTCCTGCAGGTAGGGCTGCACCAGGCGGATCGGAAAATACCCGGACCCGCCGAACTGCAACACATGTTGCAGGCCGAGCCAGCCGATATTGGCGGTGATCCCCGCCCCCACGAATTCGGGGAACCGCGCATTGTGTTTGGCGTAGAATTCAGGCCCCCAGTCGACATAGACATAATCGGCATCCGGTTCCGCCCGCGCCGTCGGCCGGCTCGAAACCATGACCAGGCTTTCCGCCATCAGGGCTTCGACCGTCAGGCCCGGGCGGCTTTGCGGCGTGTACATGACGCCGATGTCGAGGCGCCCTTCGATCAATCCTTGCATGAGCTCGGCCTCGAACCCGATCTCCGCGCGGATCGAAACGTCTGGGGCGCTTCGGCGCATCAGCGGCAGCCAGCGGAGCAACAGGCGTTCCCACAACCCGAACCGCCCCCCCACCGTGAGCGACGCCCGGTAGCCCCTGGAAATGCCGACGTCCTGGCGCGCATGTTCGACCGTGCGCACAAGCACGGCCGCGTGTTTCTGGAACTGGTGCCCGGCCGGGGTCAGGGCGGTCCCGGCCTTGTTGCGCACGAACAGCTTGCAGCCCAGCTGTTCTTCCAGGGAATGGATGCGCGCACTGACCGTGGATTGGGTGACGTGCAGGCGGTCGGCCGCGCCGATAAAATTTCCGGCGTCGATGACGGTGAGAAAGGTGCGGGCGAGTTCGGTGTCCACGGGGGGCTCCTTGACCATGTGGCTGAAATTATATCGGTGATATCGATTTAATCGGCAAAATTTAATTGTTTGCAAGATATAAAAGCTAAGTCGTACCTTTTCCTGAGCAACGCATAGGCACACGGCGGAATCGGTCCCGGAAACGGGCCGTCCGCGAAAGGGAACGACTCCATGCAGCTTACCCATTCCAGCCTTCCGTACGCCTATGACGCGTTGGAGCCGCATATCTCGCGCGCGACCCTGGAGGCCCATCACGGACGTCACCACCGCGCCTATGTGGAAAAGGCCAAGACGTTGGCCAAGGAACTCCGCATGGATGACATGCCGCTGGAACAGATCATCCAGTTCGCGTCCCGAAACGGTCATCAGAAGGGACTTTTGAACAACGCGGCGCAGGCGTGGAATCACGCGTTTTTCTGGCGCTGCCTGCATCCCGACGGCGGCGGCCGCCCGGCGGGGGATCTTGCGGACCGCATCGACGCCACGTTCGGCGGTTATGACGCTTTTCTCAAAGAATTCACCGCCGCCGCCCTGGGTGTGTTCGGCAGCGGCTGGGTCTGGCTGGTCATCGACGGTCCCGGGCTGGCGATCATGGACACCCCCAACGGCGAGACGCCGATCATGCGGGGCATCTCGCCGCTGTTGACGCTCGATGTCTGGGAGCACGCCTATTACCTCGATTATCAGAGCCGGCGCCCCGACTACGTGGCGACGATCATGGGGCATCTGGTCAACTGGGGGTTCGCGGCGCAGAATTTGGCGCGCCCGCGCGCGGCGGCAAACGCCGCCGATCCTCAGACCTGGAACAGCGCGGGGGGCTGACGATGGTGCCGTCGGACATTCGGTTCTGGTTCGGCTATTTCTTCATCGGCCCGCCCGTGTCGGGAAAGCTGCATCGCATGCTGGGCCTGGGGGCCCGTCCCCGCGAGGCGTCGAACGGCGACCATCGCTGCGAGGTCATCCCCTTTCCCGGCGCGGCCCGTGTGACGCCGCCGCCCGCCAAGTCATTTCGTCCGGTCTGGAACCGCGCCCGGCGGAATGCCGAAATGATCTGGAGCCATCCGAAGACGCAGGGGGCCTTCGTCGTGCAACGGCTGGTCGCGATCACTCTTGCGGTCACCCTGGCGTCTCTGTTCGAACGGATATGTGAGTAGGGCATGGACGGAATGATGATGAAATCGACACTCTGCGCGCTGCTCGGCTGCCGCTATCCGGTGCTTCAGGCGGGCATGGGCGGCGTCGCGCGAGCCGATCTGGTCGGCGCGGTGACCCGTGCCGGCGGCTACGGCTTTCTCGGCATGGTGCGCGAAAGCCCGGATCTGATCCGCCAACAGATCGCGGCCGTGCGGACCGGCACCGACCGGCCGTTCGGTGTCAACCTGATCCCCGCCGCGACCGATCCCCGGTTGCTCGACGACGAACTGGCGGCCTGCTTCGATGCCGGCGTGCATTCGATCTGCCTGTTCTGGGATGTCTATCCGGACGTCATCAAGCGGGCCAAGGACCATGGCTGCCTGGTGTTCCATCAGGTCGGCACGGTTGAGGACGCGCGGCTGGCGGAACAAGCCGGCGCCGACGTGATCATCGCCCAGGGGGTGGAGGCCGGCGGGCATGTCCACGGCACGACATCGTCGCTGGTTCTGGTTCCCCAGGTCGTGCGGGCGGTGTCCGTTCCCGTGGTCGCCTCGGGCGGGTTCGCCTCGGGCCGGTCGCTGGTCGCGGCTTTGGCGCTGGGGGCGGCGGGAATCCACTGCGGCACGGCGTTCCTGGCGACCGAGGAATCCTTCGCCCATGCCTATCACAAGGAACGGGTCGTCGGCGCGCGTTCGGAAGACACCCTGCGCACCGACCTGTTCGCCCTCAACTGGCCCATCGGGGCGGCCGTGCGGGTCATCGGCAACAGCCTGACGGCCAAGGCCGGCACCGCGCGCTTCGGCCATGACCCTTATTTGCGAAAGCGCGCGCCCATTGCCCTGGAAGACGATCGGCCGATCTACCGCTACAGCACGGATTCCCCGTTGCGCAACATGCGGGGCGAGCTTGAGCAACTGGCCCTGTTCGCCGGGCAGGTGGCGGGCGAAATCGACGACATTCCCACCGCGGCGGTGCGGATTGAGCGGATCATGGCCGAGGCGGCTGCGACCATCGCGGCCCTGTCGGGCCGTTTCGAGGAGGTTGAATGAATGGAATGGCCTGAGGTCAACAAATGGCGGCGGGAAACGCGGAACGAAATTCTTGTCGCCCGGCTGGCGCGGCCGTTGACGGTCCGCAAGGCCACTCGGGACAGGATTGTCGAACATCTCGGCCGCGACATGCCCTGGCTTGGCCGGGACGGGTTCGGGTTTTACTGGCCGTTCCGGGGTGAACTGGACCTGCGCGAGTTCGCCGCGTCGGCGACATCCGGTGGCGGGGTGATGGCGCTGCCGGTGGTCGTGAAGGAAAAACAGCCGGTTGAATTCTGGGAATGGCGCCCGGAGACCAAGATGGTCCCGGGGGTGTGGCGCATCCCGGTGCCGGCATCGCGCAAGCCGGTACAGCCGCCCGCGTTGCTGATCCCGTTGTTGGGGTTTGACGATGCCGGGTACCGGCTTGGCTATGGCGGCGGCTATTATGACCGGACCCTGGCGGCTTCAGCCGAGAAACCCCTGGCCATTGGCGTCGGTTATGCCGTCGATCGTCTGGCCACCATTCACCCGCAGCCGCACGACATTCCCATGGACGCGATCGTCACGGAAGAAGGCGTGCGGTGGATCTCGACGCGCAACCCGCTTGCGGCGGGGGCCGTGTCTGCGGGGGATGCGGGAGAGCCGCCCTGCATGATGGGCGAGGCCGATCCCACCTACATGGGCTATCTCACGGACGAGGAAACGGCCGCGTTTCTCAATGAACTTCTGGAAGGAGAGCGGGCCGGGGCGCGCGGCGTGATCGAGATGGCGCGCGCCACCCCGGATATGGAACTTCGCGTCGCGCTGTCCGCGGTGGCCCAGGACGAGGCCCGGTACTGCGCCATGCTGTCCCGCCATATCGAACGCCTGGGCGGCCAGCCCAGTATTGAAACCGGCGCGTTCTTAAACAAACTGCGGGACACCGCGGAACAACAGGCCAAGATCGAGCTGTTGAACAAGGGGCAGTCCTGGGTCGCGCGGCGGCTGATTGAGTTTCTGCCGAAAATCGCCGACCCGGATCTGTACGACGATTTGTGCGAAATGCGCGAGGTTCATGACCGCAACGTCGCGCGCTGCGCGCGGTTCACCCAACTGCCGGCCTGACGGCCCGTTCATGAACCACGGGGATGGCGACTTCCACGGCATCCGCATCCCCGCGGCAGATCCCCGGGCGGTCTGCCTGCCGTCCGGGGATCGTCGCCGCCGATTGTGTTTTTTCGGCATATATTGCAAAATTTCCGGAGCTGTTCCGGCCCTTTCTCGGAACCTGGGGGAGGCCCATGACACAGACGACGGCAAACAAGGCGGCCGGATGGCTTGGCGAAGTGTCGGGTGCTGTCGCCGATTTCGGCACGTTCCTGCCGCTGGTCCTTGGTGTGCTGGCCGTGCGCGGGTTTGATGGCACCGGCGTGCTGACCGGCTTCGGTCTGTTTGCCCTGGCCGTGGCCCTGGTCTACCGCCGGCCCATTCCGATCCAGCCCATGAAGGCGGTGGTGGCGCTGATCATCGTCGGTGCGGTGACCCCGGCCCAGGCCATGGCGAGCGGCCTGATCATCGGCGGGGTGCTGATAATCCTGGCGATCACGGGCATCATCACGCGCATCGCGCGGCTGGTCCCCAATTCGGTCATCATGGGGGTGCAGTTGGGGGTCGGCGCGCAGTTGGCGTTGCTCGGATTTCAGCACATGGCGGACGAACCCCTGTTCGGCGGCGCGGCGTTGGCCCTGCTGTTGCTTCTGTTTCTGACGCCTTACCGGCATCTGGGGTCGCTGGTCGTCGTGGTGACGGCGGCGGCGGCCTTTCTGATGACCGGCGGCGCGGGGATTGTGGTGACCGGCCCGGGACTGCATTTTCCGCTGCCGGCATTTCCGGCCCTGGCGGATTTCCAGGCGGCGCTGACGACCACGGCCTTGCCGCAATTGGCGCTGACCTTGTCCAACGCGGTTCTCGCGACGTCGGCCATCGCCGCCGAATACTTCCCCGATGATGCCAAGGAACGCACCAGCCCGCGGCGCCTGGCGCTGTCGACGGGGGTGTTGAACGTCGTGCTGGCGCCGTTCGGCGCCTTGCCCATGTGTCACGGGTCGGGCGGGTTGATCGCGCAGTACCGTTTCGGGGCGCGGACCTGGGCCGCCCCGGCCCTGTTCGGGCTGTTCTGTCTGGCGCTCGGCATCGGCTTCGGCCCGCAGGCCCGCGACGTTCTCATGTTGATTCCGGTCGGCGCCGTGGGCGCCATCCTCGCCGTGGCGGGAACGGAAATGGCCCTCAACCGCCGGATTCTCGGCGTCAAACCAAGCTGCCGCGTGGTCATCCTGCTGACCGGCGTGGTCTGCGTCGGCGTCGACATGGCCGTGGGCCTGGCCGTCGGTCTGGCGGCGGAGGCCCTGCGCGGCGCCTATCTGCGCCGCCGCGGCGAGACGCCGGGAACCTGATCGGCCCCCCGGAGGTCAGACCCCCAGCATCACGTCCGACGCCTTGATGATGACCGTCACCTCCTTGCCGGCGGCAAGGCCCAGGTTCCTGGCGGAATCCAGGGTGATGGACGAGACGATGGTATTGCCGCCGCCGATATCGACGGTGACCTGGGCGGTGACGACACCGTCCTTCACCTCGACGACCTTGCCGGTGATCTGATTGCGCGCGCTGATCTTCATGAGTCTGACTCCTGAATGGGGTGATGCTGGTGGGCGGGTTTGTGTTCTTGGGCGCCCCGGTTCGCCGGCTTGCTTCGGGCACCGGGGGCCATTTACAGGGTCTCACAAACCTGCATAATCACGCAAATATTCCGAAACATGAAAATCGGAATTGTCGGCTCGGAGGATCATGTCCATGCGAACCCTGGTTTTTGCCGCCTGCCTGCTGATGTCCGGAGGGGCCATGGCCGATACCGTGAAACTGCATGCGGCGGGCAGCCTGAAGGCGGCCCTCACACAGGTCGTCCGTGATTTCGAACGGGCCACGGGCCACAAGGTCGACACGGCGTTCGGGCCGTCGGGCCTGCTGCGCCAGCGCATCGAAAAGGGCGAGCCGGCGGCGGTCTTCGCCTCGGCCAACATGAAGCATCCGAAGATTTTGGAGGAGGCTGGCAAGGCTGGGCCCGTGCGCATGTTCGCGCGCAACAGGCTCTGCGCCATCGCCCAGGCAGGCGTGACGGTATCGACGGACACGCTGCTGGATGTGCTGCTCGATCCCAAGATCACGGTCGGCACCTCGACGCCCAAGGCCGATCCCTCGGGCGACTATGCCTGGCGGCTGTTCGCCAAGGCGGACAAGGTCAAGCCGGGGGCGGAAAAGACGCTCGACGCCAAGGCGGTGAAACTCACCGGCGGGCCGACCTCGGAAAAGGCGCCGAAGGGCCGCAATCAATACGGCTGGGTCATGGAAAACAAGCGCGCCGACGTGTTCCTGACCTACTGCACCAACGCGGTGCTGGCAAAGAAAGAGGTTCCGGGTCTGCAAATCGTCGCCGTGCCGGATGCCCTGTCCGTCGGTGCGGACTATGGCATCACCCTGATTACCGGCGCGTCCAAGGCGGCGGCGCAGCTTGCCGATTATATCCTGGGCCCGGACGGCCAGAAGGTGCTGGCCCGCTTTGGGTTCGACGCCCCGGAAAAGTAGGGGCGGGAGCATATCGGGCGAATCGCCCGGATGCGGCCTGCGCCGGTAGGGTTGAGGTGCCGCCGGAAATCCGATGCGGTGTTTCCTGCGGGCGCTTTACTATCCGATTTACGTAATCGATATCCGATTTGCGCGGCAAAACGCCATGCACGGCTATTTGCGCTTTCGGTCCCCGGGTTTCTCCCCCTTAATCCATCGTGGAAAGAATAACGCCTAGCGTGGATGGAGGTGCGCGGCCGGATTGTGCCGGTCGGGCCGCATAATTCTGCGCTTGATCATAACGCAGTGTGCTTGTGTCCCGGCTGTCTGGCCGCATAAGCAGTATTTTGCCTTTTTGTTCTCTTTATATTTGCATGCACTTTGTGGGTAATTGCTTAGTGATCGGGGTCATGGAAAAGACGGCCTGTTGCAGGCCGTAGCGGGGGTATCAGTGAATAACGGATTTGTGTTTGGTGTTCGGTGGCGCGGTCTGCCGGTTGTGGCGTTGGCGGCCTCTCTTGGGGGGTGCCAGACCCTAAACTTCGGCACGGCGACGACCATGTCGTCCGGCGAAGAAGGGGCAAACCTGTCGGCGCAAATGTCGCAGCCGCGCGAGCTTGTCACCTTGATCCGGGAGGGCGAACAGGCGCTTCGTGACAAGGACCTGGACAAGGCCCAGCGCCTGTTCAGCGGCGCGCTCAAACTTGATATCACCAATGCGGATTTGCAGTTTCTCAACGGTCTCGCCTATCATCTGATCGGCATTTCCAAGGATCGGTCCAAGCTTGAGCTGGCCGAACAGGGGCTGCTTCTCGCCCTCAAGTTCGATCCCAGCCATCTCGCGGCGCGCTATCAACTGGGCCTGCTTTACATGGATCAGCGCCGCTACGCGCTGGCCCAGGGGCATCTTGCCGCCGTTGCCCTGCACCGGCCGAATGATGCCGCCTTGCTCTACAATCTGGCGGCCAGTTCCTACTACAGCCATGACCCGCAAATGGCGGAAGCGGCCCTGAACCAGTTGGCCAAGGTCTCGCCGGAAACGGCGGCCGACCCCGACATTCTGTGGTCTCAGGCCCTGGTCAAGGCGGCCCTCAATGACAATGAGGCCGCGAAGGATTATCTTAATTCCTTCCGCGACAAGGACGCGTCCAACGGCAAGGTCGAACAGCTTGAACGGCGGCTGCGCTCCTGGCGCGGGTTCTACGAGCACGACGCCAAGGTCATCCCGGCCCAGTTCGGCCAGCAAAACCCCTATGGCTCGCCGTCCGGTCAGGGCAATCCCTACGGGGCGGCGGCCAGCCCATACGGCAGTGCCCCCGCGAACCCCTATGGCGCGGATTCCGGGGCAGGTGTCGCGCCGGGCACTGCCACTGGAGGGCTGCGGAACGATTCCAGCATGGTCGTCGTCGATGTCGTCATCATCGGCACCCAGGAAGACGTGCGCCAGACCCGGGGCATCAACCTTCTGAACGGCTTGCAGCTTCAGTTCGGCAATCCGACCACGGGTGCTTACGGCTTCGGCTGGTCGCGCAACAACATCAACGACAAGATCGACAGCGGCCTCGACGAAAACACGCGGACGATCACCAATCAGATCGGCATCCCTGCGGTGACCTATTCGCTGAACATCGCGAATTCGGCCGATTCGGAAAATGAAATCCTGGCCAAGCCGAGCCTGGTCGCCCAATCGGGCCTGACGTCCGAATTCTTCTCGGGCACGGAAATCCTGGCCGCCGCCGTTTCCGGCGGCGACGGAGATTCTGTTTCCGTGCAGAAAGAAGTCGGGGTCAAGCTGGCGGTGACGCCGGAAATTCTCGAAGACGATTTCCTGCGCCTGCACGTGGTCGCGGAACGGACCTTCTTGACCGACCCGGCAAGTTCCGTGTTGTTCGAATTCCGTCTCGACACCACGAAGACCAACGTCAATTCGACGGTCACCATGCGGTTCGGCGAAACCCTGATTTTGGGTGGGTTGAGCGAGCGTGAAACGTCCAATTCCAAGGACGGCGTGCCGGGGCTCATGGATATCCCGGGCGTCAGCCTGTTGTTTTCCGAGCGGTCCAAGCGCCACTTCGAACGCTCGATCCTGATACTGCTGACGCCCCGGCGCCCGCAGTATACCCGCCAAGCGGAAGACAACCGCAAGAGGACCCGCGAACGCCTGAGCGATCTGGAACGCGATCTGGAACGTCTCTCCAAACGCCACGAAGATTGGTTCACCCCACGTCCGACATTCAATCAGATCATCGATAACTTGAAGAAACGCGAGTTCTTCGAGGAATTCCGGTCGGGCGATTTCCGCCTCAGGGCCTGGAACGAAGACCCCAGAAACTTCGAACACATTGCCAGCATCCAAAAACGACTGGCGAACAATTAGAACCTTAAATCGTCTCTGAGAGTGGTGGGACGCATGGACCCTCATCCGACGCGAATGCCTGCGATCGATCAGGGAGGTCATGGATTGTGATGGTGAAGAACGTGTTTCTGCGCGGGATAACCTGTGCGGTTCTTATGTTGGCGGTTTTGCCCTTTGCAAGTGGCCGTCCCGCGACAGGGCAGTCGTCGCGGGTAACGGCGCCACCGGCAGGCGAGACGATCAAGGCGACCTGGACGCCGATCCCCGGCCAGGCCAAGGATCTGTCGATCAACGCCGCCGCCATGGCTTATGCCGTGGGGAATGATGGCGCCGCCCTGCGGTGGCGTGCGGTCAGCCAGAAATGGGCCAGGATGTCGGGGGTCTTCGTGCGCATTACCGCGGCCGAAGGCAACCGGCCCTGGGGCGTGACCCCGGACGGCAACGTCATGCGCTTCAACGGCCTGTGGTGGGAATCGAAAGGCGACAAGGTCGCCGACGTGGCCGGTGACG
This sequence comes from uncultured Alphaproteobacteria bacterium, assembly GCA_963976055.1. Lineage (GTDB taxonomy): Bacteria > Pseudomonadota > Alphaproteobacteria > Rhodospirillales > Casp-alpha2 > UBA1479. The sequence continues at coordinate 33,336 of CAXBJB010000013.1, read as the reverse complement.
CGGTCGGCAACATTTACATCGCCCGGCTTGCCGGCACCGTTGAAAAATGGGAGCCGCTGTCGCAAAGCTGGAAGGCCGTGCCGGGGCAGTTGGCGCGGCGCATCGCCCTCGATATCCGAGGCAAGCCGTGGATCGTCACGCCCAAGGGGCAGATCATGCGCTGGGAAGACGGTGCGTGGATCGCCATGCCGGGCATTGCCCGCGACATCGCGCTCGGCGCCGACGGCTCGGCCGTCATCGTCGATGGCGAGGGACAGTTGCGGAAATTGCGCATGTCGCCCATGCGCTGGGTACCCTACGAAGGGATTTCCGGTGTCGTCGCCGCGGGGCTCACCCCCAACGGCGGCCCTTGGGTGACCTTGTCCGATGGACGTATCCTCGCCACCGTGCTGATCCGCGATCAGGTGCCGTTGACCGAGGAAGAAAACAAAGACAAGACGGAAACACCGCACGCCACCGTGCCCCAGGCGCCGCTGGCGCAGGCGAAACCGATCATCGCGCCGCAAATCACGGCGGGTAATGTGCAGGCCACGGCAAGCACGGCCACGGAAAGCACCGCGCCGGACGCCAAGGCGACCACGCCGACGGCCCAATCCATCGGCACGTCGGGCAGCGGCTCGGGCACGGGCAACAAGTCCAATTCCAACAGCACTTCCGTGTCGCCCGGCGGCGGCGGCGGAACCAGCGACCCGGCCGCCAGCACGACGAACGAGAAACTGGAATTCGTCGACACGCGCGGCACGGCACAGCAGATCGCCATCGGCCGCGACGGCAGCGTTTTCGCGCTGGATACCAGCGGCGGGATCACACGCTGGAGCAATGCCCGGGGTGCTTTCGAAAGCTTTCCCGGGCAGTTGGCGCGCATCGCCGTGGACAGCACGGGCAGCCCGTGGGGCGTGACCGGCGTCGGCCGCGTGTTCCGCCACGATGGCACGGCCTGGGTTCAGGTCCAAGGCATCACCGCATCGGACATTTCCATTGGCGGCAAAGACGATATCGTGCTGTTCGCCAATGCCGAGGGCATCTTGTCCCGTCTCGACAAGGCGACGGGAAAGACCAGCAATGTTCCCGGTTTGGGGGTTCAGATCGCCGCGGGGCCGGACGGCACGCCCTGGACGATCAGCAAGGATCAGATCGCCCAGCGTTGCGGCAAAAGCCCCTGCACCCCGCTTTTTCAATTGGCGCGCAGCATCGCGGTGGGGCCTGACGGCACGGTATTTCTGGTCAACACCAACGACCTTTTGATGCGCAAGCGCCCGTTCGGCAAGAAATTTTCCCAGGTCCTGGTGCCGGGCCACACGCCCGCCGCCGTCGCCGTCGGCCCCAACGGATTTCCCTGGGTCGTGACAAGCACGCGCAAGGTCCTGGCGACCCGTTATTTCGAACGCAACGAGGCCGGCGACCGGGTCCTGGCCCAGAAGTCGAGCGGCGACACCACCGGCAGCGGCACGACCGCCGCCGTCGTCTCGTCGCAGAGCGCCAGCGCGTTCACCTTTACCAAGAACCTGAAGTTCGACAAGTACAAGTCGAGCGCCGCCGAAGCCAACATGGCCATGCTGTCGGACGTTCATGCCGGGCATACGGGCGCGGTCTACATTTCGGGCGACACGGGGGTTTTCAAGTTCAACACCAAGACCGAAAAGTTCGAGGCCCTCACGAAATCTTTCTCCAATTCGTCCCTGGCCGACGTGGGCGAGGATGAAAGCGGTACTCTGTGGGCGTTGAGCCAGATCGCGCCGGCCCGTGTCTATCGCCTCAAGGGGACCCAGGAAAAGGTCTATTACGTCATCAATTCCACCGACACCAACACGCCGCGCAACATGGCGGTCGCCGCGGACGGCACAGTCTACGTGGCCGCCGGCGCCCAACTGTACAAGATGGAAGCCGGCAAGAGCGTGTTCAAGAAGATCGAAAACAGCGACATTTTCTATGTCCACTTAGGCGCCGGTGGCGATCTGTGGATTTTGAACCAGTCGTCCGAGGTTCAGCAATACACGGGGTCCAAGTTCGAAAACCGGCCCAAGGGGACGGCGCTGAAAGCGCAGGATTTGGGCGTCGGCGCCGACGGTTCCGTCTATGCTCTAGATCAGTCCACGCAGCTCCTGAAGAAATGGAATGCGTCGAACGGGCGTTTCGACGACGTCAACATCACCCAGACCATGGAAAGGGTGACGGTCACCATCGAGGGGCGGCCCTGGCTGGCCAACACGTCGGGCGGCCTTGTCGCGACCGGCGACATCTGGCGCGCCAAGGACTGACCGTCACTTGCCGGTCACTTGCCGGGCGGCTGCGCGGCGGCCTGGGCGGGGGACGTCGCGGCGAGGGCCCAGCCGGCGACGCTGACGGTCCCGCACCACACGGTGAAACCGGCACCGCCACCATTGCCGTAGAGTAGCAACACGGCGGGGGCCAGCACGCCGGCGATGGCAAGCCAGGTCTGCCATGCCTTGCGTTCAAGGGGGGGCAGGCCGAACACGCGCCGCCGTTTGGCGTCGCCCACGGCAAGATAGGCGAGGGCTGCTGTCGAGGCGGCAACAGCGGCGACGATGGCCAGAATGCTCATTCCGCGGGTTCCGGCAACGGGTCGCCGGCAGGGCGGCCATGGGGCTGCCACGTCGCCCAGCGGAACAGCAGGGCGCCGAGCACGAGGAACATCAGATCGAAGGACAGCACCGCCCCCTGTCCCTGAACCACGGCATCCGCCCAGCCCAAGCCGCCCATGGCCATGCGCACGATGGGCAGGGCGACGCAGGCGGCGCCGAGCAGGCGGCGGAACCGCTGTGTCAGGTTGCCGCCGTCGCCCGCGAAGACACCGACCGCGATACAGGCGAGGGCTGCCAAGACGAAGCCCATCGGTGTCCAGTAAAAGGGATTGCCGGCCGGCAGGGACAGGAAGAAGCCATGGGCCGCCGCCGTCATGGCGAACGGCAAGCCGTAGGCGGTGATCGTGACCGCGCGCCCGAAGCCCCGCCACAGGGCGGCATCTTCGCGGCGGCGCACCCAAAGCTGCATGCCGGACAGGATCACGTAGCACATGGCGGTACCCAGCCCGACCCAGACAGCCTTGGACAAGGGGCCCGCGAAATCGCCCGTGTGCAGGGGCCAGATCAGCTCATATAGGGTGCTGCCCGCCGACGGTTGCCGGCCGACCCGAGGCTTGACGCCCAGGAACCGGCCGTCCGTACCGTCGAACACGTTGCGCACCCAGGTCAGGCTTCCTTGTGGCGGCATGTGCCAGAGGTTGATGCGCGCATCGGCGCGGCCATAGTGATCGACCACGATGAAGCGGACCGGCGCGCCGGCCAGGGCCGTGGACCGGGCGACCACGGCGTCGAGGTCGGTCAGGGCCACTGGGCGCGGGTCGGGGGTCACGGCGGGCTCGAAAAGGGTTTCGCGCATCGCCTTTTGGTCGCCGCCGAAGGCGACCTGCGATATCAGGGGCAGGGAGACAGTCCCCGCGAAACTGAAGAACGAGCCGGTGAACCCCAGAAGAAAGGCGAACAGCAGACCCCAACTTGCGGCCAGGACATGGCGGTCGCGGGCCGTGACAAGACGGCCGCCCGGCCGGGCGGCGACGAACAGGTCGCGGATCAGATGGCGGTGCATGAGAAAGCCGGTAACGCCCGCCGCCATCATGGACAGCCCCAGGATTCCGGTCAGGATCAGGCCCCACGGCCGCGGGACGTAGAGCTGCACGTGCAGGTCGACGAGAAAGTCTTCGAGCGCGCTGGCTTCGAACCATTCCGGTTTGGTGAACACGAATCCTTCATTGCGCGCCAATTCCGCACCCGTTGCGCCGTCAAGCCGGAACAGGGTGCCGTAATTGCCGATTTTCCCGCTGTCCGGATTGCGGGCATGGGCATGGGGAAACACGTTCAAGTCGCCTTTGGCCGTTGCCCAGATCGCGATTTCTTCAAGGTATCCCTTGGTCATCCGTTCCGCGATGGGACGGACCTTGCCGTCGAGGCCGCCCGCCAGCGGGGCGTGATTCTTGGCGCCGCCGACGGACCATTCGGCAATTTCGTGGGCGAATACGGCGACCGTGCCGGTGGCGACGACGGCGTACAGCAGCAGGCCCAGGACGGTTCCCGACCAGCCGTGCACGGCGGTCAGGCGTTTCAGTTGGGATTGCGAAAGAGATTTCATCGGTGGGGCTTCCGTCGCTGTTCGATCCGGTCGGGGTGCGTCATATCCATCCCGCAAAGGCCATGGCGGCGGTCAGCCCGCAGACGGCGGCGGTGCCGCACATCACGGCCGTGCAGCGCAGGAGGCTTTCCTCCACGCAGGCATAAACGAAGACCACGGCCCAGATCAGCGGAACCAGGATCAGGGGAAAGGCGATGTTGTCGATCCCGGCTGCCCCCTTGGGCAGCCAGACCGGCATGGCCATGGCGAACAGAAGGGCCGCCGCCACCGCGCCGGGGCCGGCCAAAAGCCAGCGGGTCAATCGGGGGCGCGCGTCCAGGGCGCGGCGCAGACGTTCCGTCACGCGCAAAGGGCCGGTTGGTTCGTCGAATGTCGTGTTCATGACTCTAAGACGAATCAACCGGCCGCAATCCTCGTGTCTCGGAAAAAAAATTTCTCCCGGAAGTGGGATAGGGCATCGCACGGTTCCCTGGCCTACCACTGGTAGGACAGATTGCCGATAACGGTCAGCGGTTCACCCGCCGTGCAAATTCCGGCGCTGTTCCGGTAATAGCAGGATCCGACATGCTGCTTGTCCAACAGGTTTCGCGCATGCAGCCCGAAATGCACACCTTTCCATTCGTAATGGACCGAGGCGTCGAACAGAAGAAAGGCGGGAACGGAAAGGGTCCGGTCGCCGTCACCCCAATGCATGCCGCGATAGCGGACGCCAGCACCGAAGCCCAGGCCTTTGAAGGGGCCTTCCGGGATGGTGTAGTCCGCCCAAGCCGTGGCGACGTGCTTGGGCGCGGGGGCCAGAACATCGCCCAGGTCGGCCGGATCGACGCTCTCGATGACTTCGGTTTCCATGTAGGTGTATCCGGCGGTCACGTTCAGGCCGAAGTCGAAGCTCGCCACGCCCTCCAACTCGATGCCTTGGGAGCGGACGGCGGCCGTCTGATCCGTCGTGTTTGTCGACGGATCCGTTTCCGTATAGTTCTGGCGACGCAGGTCGAAGGCGGCCAGTGTCACGGAACTGCGGCTGCCCTCAGGTTGGAACTTGATGCCGACCTCGTATTGCTGGCCGGTTTCGGGTTTGTAGTTCTTGCTGGACGGGTTGGTGCCGATCACGGGCGCGAAGGATTCCGCATAGCTGGCGTAGGGTGCCAGCCCATTGTCGAACAGGTAGACCACGCCCGCCCGGCCGGTGAAGGCGCTGTCCGATTGCTGGGAAACCGCCTTGGTAAGGTGATTGACGGTTTCGGTCACCGCGCGGTCGAACCGCCCGCCCAGGGTGAAGCGCCAATGGTCGCCCCATTCGATCTGGTCCTGCAGATAGATACCTGTTTGGCTGCGCGTGAAGTCCTTGTTGATGATGATGTTCCCTTCGGACGTCTGCGTGCCGTAGACCGGCGCGAAAACGTCGATCGACGTCGCCGATGCGGAGCTCGCGATCTGTTCCAGGTACATGAGCTGATAATCGAGACCGGCCAGAAAGGTGTGCTTGGTGCCGGCGACATCCAGCTTCAGCTGCGCGTTGCTGTCCGTGTAGACCCCGTCCAGATTGCCGAAGTTGCCATAAACGCTGCGCGACAATGTCCGGTTGCCGTCGAATCCCGAGCCGTAAACAACGACATCGTCCAGATCGACGTTGTTGTAGCGGAGTTTATGGCTGAGTTTCAGGCGTTCGCCCACGTCGTGCGCGACCTCGTATCCGATGGCGTATTCCGTCCGGTCGACCCGGTCGATATCCGGCTCGCCGACGAAGCGGCTGAGCGGAACCTCACCGTTTGGATTTGCGACCACCGTTCCGGACCTGGGAAGGGCCTGAGAGTTCTTGGTTTTGTCCTGCTGGTAATGGCTGAACAGCGTCACGGTCGTGCTCTTCGACGGCTGCCAGCTTATTTGTGGGGCAAACCAGTATCGATCGTCTTCGATGAAGTCGATGAAGGTATCGCTGTCGCGGTAGAGGCCGGTAAAGCGATACGAGAACTGCTTGGACTCGTCGATCGCCCCTGCGAAATCGAACTTGCCCTGATAGCGATCGAAATCGCCGCCTTCAAAGTGGACGATGTTGATGGGATCCGTTGTCGGGCGCTTGGAGACATAGTTGACCAGTCCACCGGGCGATCCCTGACCGTAGAGCACGGAGGCCGGGCCGCGAGGGACCTCGACCCGTTCCGCGCCCCAGGGTTCCGGATTGTAGCTGACGACGTAATCGGGGAAGGTCAGCGCCAGGCCATCCTGAAAAATGCCGTTGGTCGTTGCATTCAACCCACGCATGCGCAGGTCGGTATAGCGCGGTTCGTTGCCATACGGTTGCGGATCGACGCCCGGCGTATAGCGCAGCACCTCGTTGATCTTGTTGACGTTGCGGGCATCCATCTGGTCGCGGGTGATGATGGAAATCGACTGCGGCGTTTCGATCAGCGGCGTGTCGGTCTTGGTCGCCGACAGGCTGCGTTTCGCGACATAGCCCGCGATGGCGCCGCCGGCCTTTTCGCCCTGGCCCTCGACGGTCACGGGGCCCATGGTCATGACGTCGCCGTTGGCGTCCTTGCCGGGCAACTCGACGGTGACCGACGCGGAAGACGTATAGCGCCCGATCAGGCCCGAGCCGGCAAGCAGGCGAGTCAAGGCGTCGTGCGCGGTAAAATCTCCGGCCAGCGCCGGGGCGGTCCGGTCGAACACGGCGGGTTCCGTATAAAGGACCTGAAGGCCGGTGACGGCCGAGAATTCGGCGATGGCCCGGGACAGGGGCTTCGATGAAATCTTGAAGGTGAAAACGTCGTCGGCTTGGGCCTTTTCGATGGTGCTGTCCGTGCCGTTGCCGGCCGGGAGCATCTCCGGCGCGGCGCCGGCGGGCGTGGCCAGCGCCAGTGCCAGCAGCGACGCGCCCGCCAACAGGCTGGATCGCGCCATTCGTGTCGCCCTACGGTTCAATGTCCGCGTGGACTGGTGTTCGTTGTTCATCCCCGAATTCCCCTTGCGTTCATGCTCATGTTATTTAATTGCAACTAAGTTGCAAAATCATATGAACATGAGACGGGGCTGAAGGTTCGTTTCCCCCAGTGCTGTCGGCGTAATTTTTCATGCCCGTCGATGGCGGGTGAGGCGTGCCCTTAATGCAGCACGACCAGATAGCCGGTGATGTGTGTTGCGCCGAGGGGCAGGGTATCGGTGATGGCGCGAAGCGCCGCATCGGTGTCGTCCGTGCGGAATACCCCGCTGACCTTGAGGTCGAGCAGCGCATCCCTGGCGATCACGATGCGGCCCGGCCGGTAGCGGTTGATTTCGTCAACCACGCTGGACAGCGGCGTGTCATAGAACACGAACTGGCCGCGCAGCCAGGCCGTCACGGCGGTCCGGTCGAAGGGCTCCGGATGCGAGATGCCCGCCGCCGTCAGTTGGGCGCTCTCCCCCGGCGCCAGGATCAGGGCGTCACCGGGTATGCTGCCGGTCAGGTTGACCCGGCCTTCGGCCAGGCTGACGTCGGTCCTGCCGTCGGCGATGCGCAGGTTGAACCGCGTGCCGGTCACGCGGACCGTGCCCATGGGGGTGTCGACCGTAAACGGGCGGGCGGCGTCCGGCGCGACATCGAACCAGGCCTCGCCCCGCAGCAGGCGGACATGGCGGCTGTCATCGGCGATGTCGACGGCGATCGCCGTATTCGTGTTCAGGGTGATGCGGCTGCCGTCGGCCAGGTCAATGGGGGTGCGGATGCCGATCGACGTTATGTAATCGCTTTGCAGACGGACCGCGATGTCGCCGCGCCACAGCAGCCCGGTCCCCAGCAGGATGATCAGGCCCGCGGCGGCGGCAAGGACGCGCCGGGGGCGTTGCCGCCGGGCGGCGCGGGGGCGTCCGGGTTCCGCGTCGGCCAGCCGTCGGGTGGGCAGTTCGAGCCGCCCCCACAGGCGTTCAGCCTCGGCAAAGGCCGCTTCATGCCGTGGGTCGGCGTCGAGCCATGCCTGAAAGGTGTCGGCGTCCGCGTGCCGTTCGCGCAGGCGCGTCAGCCATGAAACAGCCTGTGCGAAAGCGGCGTCGTCCGGGTGCCGGTGGGCGGAATGATCCTGATCGTCGGTCATCTGAACCTGTTGCGGGGTCAATGGCGCACCGGGTCGGTGTGCCTATGCGGGGGGCCTGGTGATAAGACGATTGGCAGCGGGAAAATCCCCCATGATATCGGCGGGCCGTTTCCCGGCCCATGCGCACCGGGACCGTCGGGGGCGGTCACACGTCGCGCCCGGCATCGCGCAGGCGCCGGCGGCAGTGGATCATGGCGCGGGCGATGTGTTTTTCCACGGTCTTGTCGGAAATGCCCAGGGTATCCGCGACCTGGCGCATGGTCAGGCCGCGCCCGCGGTACAGCAGGAAAACCTCGCGGCATTTGTCCGGCAGTTCCGCCACCGCCTGGGTCAGGATGTGCCATTCCTGCCGCGCCGAAACGATATCGTCGGGGGCGGGGCTTTGGCTTTCGATGCGCGCCAGCGTCCCGTCGTCGGCATCGCCGTCGACCCAGGTTTCCCTGCGCCGGTGCCGGCGCATATGGTCGATCGCCAGGTTTCCCGCCATGCGGTACAGGTAGGCCCGGGGATTGTCGGGCATGACGGCGCCGGATGTGGTTGCGCGAATCCAGGTTTCCTGGACCACGTCCTCGGCGATGGCGGGCGACCCCGTCCGCCGCAGGATGAAGCGGCGAAGTTCTTCGTAATAGGTCTCCGCGGCCTGGGCCAGGGAGTGGAACGGGCGTGCCGTCATGTTGCCGCTCCGTGGTCGTCGATCATCTTCATTTGGCCTGGTCGTGTCGTGATGTGTGCGGGCAAGGCATGGGCTGAACAGACGGTTCCGGGAAGCCGGTCCCGCAGCCGTCGACAGCCTACAATTGATGAGAATGATTCTCAATAACGTTTGGTGATGTGCCAGGCACGGCGCCGTGTCGGCGGAAATTTGTATTGCGTCGCACAAAAAACCTGGACAGGGTCGCCGCGCCGGTGCTTTCGTAGGAAGATGATCAGGGGGACTCACGCAAGGTACGGATCGGGGACGCGGCGCACGGTTGCGTGGCTTGCCCTGTTCCTGTTCGCCCTGCATGCGGTCCTTCCGGCGGGCTACATGCTCGACACGGATTCCCTGCGCGACGGCCGCTACGAGGTCGTCATCTGTACCGGGGCCGGTCTGCAGACTGTCGTTATCGACAAGTCGGGCAATCGGATTGCCCCGGATGGTCCGGCCGCTCCCGGCAGCGACGGGACCTTGAAATGCCCCTTCGCGACGGTCGCGGGCAAGGCCCTGGCGGTTCCCGAACAGCCTGTCCCGTTGACGGTCCATGCGGTCCGTGGCGTCCCCGGCATCCTGCCGCCCGCCCTCGGCCTGCCGGCGTCGGCCGACCGCCTGCCGCTCGGTTCCCGGGCACCTCCCATCCTCCTCGGCTGATTTCCGCCCGCGTCGGCGCCCCTCAGGCGTTCTCGGCAGTCTTCATGCCCTAATGGCATTCAAGGACAGCCGCGCCCCTTGACGATCGCCGCGCGGCGGGTTGACTTCAATAAAACATGCAATTGACATACATGATATGTCGCCATAATGAACATGCTTACAAAATGCATGTAAAGGAGCGATTCATGCCCCGATATTTCCCCGTGGTCGCCGGTTGTGCGATTCTCATTTCTGGCCTTATGGCTGCGCCCGCATCCGCCCATGTCGTTCTTGATACCCGCGAAGCGCCTGCGGGCAGTTATTTCAAGGGCCTGTTCCGCATCGGCCACGGCTGCGGTACGTCGCCGACGATCCGCGTCACGGTGCAAATTCCGTCGGGTATCTTCAGCGTGCGGCCCCAGCCCAAGGCGGGCTGGACCATCGAGATCCACAAGAAGACGCTGCCCGAACCTGTCACCGGCCCGCACGGCAAGACAGTCACGGAAGTCGTCTCCGAGGTCGTGTGGCGCGGCGGTTCCCTGCCGAACGAACACTTCGACGAATTCGCCTTGCAGATGAAACTGCCGGACGCCGCCGAAGGCGGGGTGCTGGTCTTTCCGGTCATCCAGGACTGCGAGCAGGGCGCGCGCGCCTGGGTCGAGGTGCCGAAACCGGAACAATCGCGCCGGGACCTCACGTCCCCGGCCCCGACCCTGACCCTGACGGACAAACCGCAAGTCCACAAACATTGACGAACCGCACCGGGGCCGATGCCGCCGAGACGCAATGCGCGCCACCGGCTGGCCCCATGCGCAGGAGAATACGACCATGAACCGATATCCGATCCGCAACCCGCTCGGCGCCCTCATCGCGACAGCCCTGACCATGACTGTCATTCCGGCGGCGGCCCAGGACAAGGCGACGCCCGTCGAAATGAACCCGGTCACCATCACCGGAGCCGCCGCGCCGTCGCTTACCGTGCCTGCCACGGACGATGCCCGCAGCTTGATCGAACGCACTCCCGGCGGCGTCGAACTGGTGCCCGACACGGCCTGGAAGGACACGGCCTCGGGTACGCTCAAGGACATCCTCGAATACACGCCGGGCGTGTTCGTGCAGCCGAAATGGGGCGAGGATTCGCGTCTGTCCATCCGCGGTTCGGGCCTGTCCCGTAACTTCCACATGCGGGGCATTCAGCTGTACCAGGACGGGGTGCCCGTCAATGCCGCCGACGGCAGCACGGATTTCCAGGAACTGGACCCGACGGCGTTTCGCTATACCGAGGTCTACAAGGGCGCCAACGCCCTGCGTTACGGCGCCAATTCCCTGGGCGGGGCGATCAACTTCGTGACGCCCACAGGCTATGACGCGAATCTGGCCCAGGGGCGTCTCGATCTGGGCAGCTTCGGGTTCCGCCGGGGACAGGTCTCAAGCGGCGGTAATAACGGCGTCGTCGACGCCTTCGCCACGGCGTCCTGGCTGCGTCAGGACGGCTACCGCGATCATAGCGGCGGGCATTCCGTGCGCGCCTCGGGCAATGTGGGCTGGCGCATCAACTCCGGCCTGGAAACCCGCTTCTACATGGGTTACACCGACATCCAGCAGGACATTCCCGGCTCGGTGACCAAGACCGCCGCCCTGACCGATCCCAAGACGGCGGCGTCCGCCAACCTGACCCGCGACTACCAACGCAACATCGACTCCTGGCGTTTTGCCAACAAGACGACCCTTCAACTGGATACGGCGACGGTGGAACTGGGCGGCTACGCCGTGAACAAGCACCTGATCCACCCGATCTTCCAGTATCTGGATTACACCTATCACGACTTCGGCGCCTACGGCCGGATCGTCGACGAGCGTGAGATCGCCGGTCACGGCAACCGCCTGACGGCGGGGCTGACGGTTTCCGGCGGCTGGGTCGACAACAGCCAGTCGACCAACAACGCCGGCAGCAAGGGCGGCCTTTTGTCCGCGTCGTCGGACCGCTCGGTCAACTATGCGGCCTATGTGGAAAACGCCTACGATCTGCGTCCCGGGTTGGCGCTGATCGGCGGACTGCAGTTCCTTCACGCGACGCGCAAGCGCAACGACCGCTTCGACAACGCGACCGACACCTCGGGCGAAAACGATTACACCTTCGTCAATCCCAAGGTCGGGCTGCTGTGGCAGGCGGCACCCGATTGGCAGGTGTTCGGCAACCTGTCGCGCAGCGGCGAGGCGCCGACCTTCGGCGAACTGAACTTCACCAACGCCACCTTGTCCGATACCGAAGCTCAGACCGCGACGACCCTGGAAATCGGCACCCGCGGCCGGGTTCGCGACGTGACCTGGGACCTTGCCGTCTACCGCGCCCACTTGAAGGATGAATTCCAGTACTTCGACCTGGGCGGCGGCAACTATTCCGTCACCAACGCCGACAAGACCATCCATCAGGGGGTCGAGGCCGGGGTCGGCTGGGCCTTCGCCCGCAACTTGCTGGAAAGCGGTGAGGAGGGGGACAGCCTGTCGCTCGACGCGGCCTATACCTATAGCGACTTCAAGTTCGACGACGACGCGACCTGGGGCGACAACGATCTGCCGGGCGCGCCCAAGCATTTCATCCGGGCGGCGCTGACCTACCGCCACCCCATGGGCTTCCATGCCGGGCCCAACATCGAATGGGTGCCCGAGGCCTATTTCGTCGACAACGCCAATTCCGTCGCGACCAAGTCCTACGTTCTGTTCGGGTTCCGCGCGGGATACGAGGTGTCGAAGGATGTGTCCATGTTCGTCGACCTGCGCAACCTGGCGAACACGAAGTACATCGCCAGTTCCAGCGTCGCGGCCACCGCGACCGACAGTTCGGCCCTGTTCGAACCGGGAACCGGGCGGTCGGTGTTCGTCGGCCTGCGCGCTGCCTGGTAGGGACGGGATATGAACAGGTGCATGGGACATGTCGACTTGATATTAATAGTCAATCGCATTATGGGGCGGCCAATCACCTGTGTCGCCGCCGGGGATCGACCCCGGCGGCGGCGCCCCATCGAAGCCAGAATACGAGGCCAAAAATGAACAACCGAACCCCATCCGCCCTTGCCGCCGCCTTGCTTTTCGCCGGCCTTTGTCTTCCCGCGGGCGCCGCATCGGCGGTGGAGAAAGGCCGCATCGGGGTCGAGTTGAACAAGCTGGAACCCGCCGGCGACGCCTGCCGGGCCTATTTGCTGCTGTCTAACGGCACGGCGGCGGCGTTCACGTCGCTGAAGTTGGACCTTGTCACCTTCGACGCGGACGGGATCGTGCAGCGCCGGGTCGCGGTCGAGACGGCCCCCATCGGCGCCGGCAAGACCAGCCTCAAGGTATTCGACATCAGCGGCATCCAATGCGCGGCGATCGGGCGCATGCTGCTGAACGGCGTGCTGTCCTGCAAGGGGGGCAAGGAGCAGACAGCGGACTGTCTTTCGCTTGTTTCCGTGTCGTCCCGCGCGGCCCAGCCGTTCATCAAGTGATTTTTTGGAGAATGGTGTGAAGGAAACCGACTTTTCGTTCGTCTTATTGAGTAGGCGGTCCGCATCCGACCGGATGCAGGGCGGCTTTAGCTGTGCCCGTAAGGGACTGAATAACCCGGAATCAGAGGAGTAATCGAATGGAGAACCAACAGGTGGGGGACCCGATGGCAGGTGCCGCGGAAGATCCCGGAATGTTGGCGCAGGGGCTGGATTGGCTGATCGCCGGCGGGCCCGTCGTCGCCATCCTGATCGCCATGTCCGTCGTCGCCGTGGCCATTCTGGGCCTCAAGCTGTGGCAGTTCCGCGGCGTGCGCCTGTGGGACCGCGACACCGCGCGCCGGGGCCTGGCCCTGTACCGCGCGGGCAAGGCATCGCGTGCGGCGGAACTTCTGCGTGCTTCGCCCAATCCGGCGGCGCGGGTCGTGCTGTTGGCCATGCGCGGCAAGTCGCGCCGCGACCTGGACGAAGGCAAGGTCCGTGAAGAGGTCGTGCGCACCGGCCTGGACATGCTGGAAATGCTGCGCGCCTACATGCGCCCGCTCGAGGTCATCGCCACCCTGGCGCCGCTGCTGGGTCTGTTCGGCACGGTGCTCGGCATGATCGAGGCCTTTCAGCAGCTGGAACAGGCGGGCAACCGCATCAACCCGGCGATCCTGTCCGGCGGCATCTGGGAAGCCCTGCTGACCACGGCCGTCGGCCTGGCGGTCGCGATCCCGACGGTCGCCGTGGTCAATTGGCTGGAACGGATGATCGACCGCACCGCCCACGAAATGGACAACCTGGTGACCCAGGTCTTCACCGCGGACCTGACGGCCGCCCCTCAGACGGAAGAAAGCCATGCCGGCTCTGCCTACCGCACGCCTGTCGCTGGCGCCGCCGAGTAACGGGCGCCGCCGCAACCTGATCTCGCTGACGCCGCTGATCGATGTGGTGTTCATTCTGCTGGTGTTCTTCATGCTGGCCTCGTCGTTCCTCGATTGGCGGTCCATCACCCTGGACTCGCCGAAACAAACGGGAAGATCGGCGTCGCTGGAGCAGGCCTTGTTGATCGAGGTGCGCGCGGACGGCCTGCGTCTTGCCGGCGAGACCATGTCGCTCGACCGCGTCGCGGACCGCGCCGTGGCGGCGCTTGCCAAGAAGCCCGACCGTCCCGTGCTGGTCCGTCCCGACGACGGCGTGGCCGTGCAGGAAGTGGTCCAGGTGGTGGACGCACTGTCCGCCGCCGGGGTTGCCAACCTGTCGCTGATCCGGAGGCGCAAATGACACGTTCCCTTCGGCCCGGTCCCGGGCGTGGTGCCAATGACGACGACCGCATTCTGCCGCTCATCAACGTGGTGTTTCTGCTGCTGATCTTTTTCATGCTGGCGGGCCATCTGGCGGCGACCGATCCTTTTCATATCGAGCCGCCGGTTTCGGCCAGCGAGACGGAACCGGGCGAAGCCGGCCCCGTCATCCTGGTCGGCACCGACGGACGCATCGCCTTCGACGGCAAGACCGTGGACGATGCCGGGCTGACGGCCGCGTTGGCCGCGCCGGTCGAGGCCGGGGTGACGCATTTCCGGCTCAAGGCCGATGGTGGTGCGCCGGCGGTGCGTCTGGTCGAGATCATGGAACTGCTGCGCGCCGCCGGGGTGCGGAAGGTCCATGTGCTGACCGTGTCGAAGGCTCTGTGATGGAAATTCGCGTCCGTCATTGGAATATGGCGATCGCCTGGGCGGTGTTTCTGCATGCGGCCACGGCCGCCGCCGTGCTGTGGACCCCGGCGCCGTCGGGGGCGCAGCTTCCGGGCGTCGGCGGGATCGAGATTTCATTGGGCCCAGCGGGGGGTGCCCCCGGTTCCGATGCCCAGGATTCCCCCGAACCGCAGGAAGCGAAACCGGTCGAGCCGATCGAGACCGTCGAGGCGGTGACGCCCGAGGTTCCGGCCGAGGCCGTACCGGTGGAGCCGGTGATCCCCGATGCCGTCGCCATCGAGCCGGTCAAGGCCGTCGAGGAACGCCCGCGCGAACCCTTGCCCGTTCCGCCCAAGGTGGTGCGCCCCAAGGCAGCACCGCCGCCCAAGCCGGTGGAGACGGCGGCGGTCGCACCGGCCCCGGTTCACACGCCGCCGCCGGCGGTCGCGGGATCCCAGGGCAAGGCCGGCACCAAGGACGCCAAGGAAACCGGCAGCGGCGACAATTCCCAGGGTGGCGGTCAGGCGGGGGCGGCGGCGGATTACATGTCCGTGCTCCAGGCCTGGCTGGAAAAGCACAAGGAATACCCGCGCTCGGCCCGCCTGCGCCGCATCGAAGGGGCGGTGCTGCTGTATTTCTCCATCGACCGGGACGGGCGGCTTTTGGCCTACCGGATCGAGCGGTCCTCGGGCCACCGCATGCTGGACACGGAAACCATCGCCATGATCAATCGCGCCCAGCCGCTGCCGCCCATTCCAAGCGACATGTCCCGCGACAAGCTGGAAGTCGTCGTGCCGGTCCAGTTTTCCTTGAAATAAGGGTCTTTGCGGTGAGGTCGGCGGGCCACTGGCGACCCGTTGCCGGGCCGGGCCGCCGTTCCTATATCCAAGAAACGCGTTATCGCCCGTGGGAGAACGTTCATGCATGGGCCCCGCAATCGCGGTTTCCTTTGCGTCCTGTTGGCGGCGGCCCTTGGGCTGGCCGCCTGCACCGCGCCGACGCCTTACGGTCCGGCGCCCGGCGCCGGTGACGCGCGAGGGCACGGTTATTGGGAACAGAGGTTGGAGGATGACCGCATCCGCGTGACCTTTTCCGGCAACACGGTGACGCCGCGTGAGACGGTGGAAAATTACCTGCTCTACCGCGCCGCCGAAATCACCCTGGCCCGGGGCCGTGACCATTTCGTCGTCGCCGACCGGGGCACGGACAAGACCACCGTCTACCACACGAGCTATGATTACGACGGACCCTTCGGCTTCGGGTTCGGGCCGAGCTTCGGGTTCTACGGCCCCGGGTGGGGCCGGTGCTGCGGACCCTACGGGTACGGCGGATACTCCTACGGTTATTTCGGCGGCCGCGGCGAGGCCACGTCCTGGCCCGTCGACCGCTACACGGCTCATGCCGATGTCGTCCTGGGCCGGGGGCCCAAGCCGGACAGCGCCGACGCCTATGATGCGCGGGCGGTGATCGCCCGGCTGGGGCCCGCAATTGCCCGCGACGGCGGCGGGTGATAGCGGGCGGCGGCTACGCCGGTTTGCGCAGCAGCAGGCGGGCGATCCGCGCTTCGCCCCGGTGGCGCAGGCCTTCGTTGACACGGATGCGGCCCTTGAGCGCCTCCATGACCTCAAGCCCGGGCAGGGCGTTGAGCAGGTCCGTCAACTCATACAAAAGGTCCGGGTCTTCCGGGCCCAGGCTGCGCCCGCCGGCGCCGGCCGGGGCAAAGCCCTCGGCGACGAACCAGCCGCCGGGCGCAAGCGCCGCCGCCGCCGTCCGGGCCGCATGCAGGCGCACGGCGGCTTCGCATTGCAGATACATCAGGAACACCGCGTCCCAGGTGCGGCCGGGGGGCGGGGACCACGCGGCCAGATCGTCCACGATGCGTTCGACCGTCACGCCGCGCGCGGTGTCATGGGCCCGGGCCAGGTCCGTCGCTACGGTCGAGGCGTCGACCGCCGTCACCGCGATGCCCTGTTCCGCCAGCCAGCCGCCGTTGCGGCCGTCGCCGTCGGCCAGGCAAAGGGCCGAGCGCGCGGAGAAATCGGCGCGCGCCAGGACGGCGCGCAGATACTCGCAGGGCTGGTCGCCGAACAGGCGGCTGTCGCCATCCGTCCCCGCTTTGGCGTAACGCGTGTTCCAATCCTTCACGGCCAGCGATCCTCCCTGGGTTCAAGGATATTCCTACGCGCCCGGCGCAGGTTTTTCCAGCCTGTCCGGCGGTTCAGCCGAGCGAGCGCCGGTCGAAGGTGATGCTCTTGATCAGGGCATGGACGGGCATGCCTGCGGCCAGTTTCAGGTCCACCACCGCATGGCGGGTGACCCGCGCGCGCAGGCGGCCGCCGCCGATGTCGATCAGGGTTTCGGCGAAGGCGGTGTCCGGTTCTTCCCGCACCTCGATGACCGTGCCCTTCAGGATGTTGCGGATGCTGATCCCCGTGGGCGACTGGGTCGCCAGCGAGACGTCACGGGCGCGCACGCGCAGGCGCAGGGTTTCGCCGATGGCGGCATCGGCGGCGGGGATGGTCAGGGTCTGGCCGTGATGATCCAGGAAGGTCAGGTTGAAGGCGTCGTCATGCGCCTTGACCGTGGCGGTCAACATGACCCCAGCCTCGAACCGCCCGGTCATGGGTTGCAGGTCGAGGCGTTCCAGCACCTCGCCGACGGAACCCTCGGCGACCTTGCCGCCGCGCGACAGCACGACCAGCCGGTCGGCCAGGCGCGTGACCTCGGCGATGTCGTGGCTGACATACAGAATGGGGATGTTCATCTCCCGCTGCAGGATCTCGAAATAGGTCAGGATTTCGTCCTTGGTCGACCGGTCGAGGGCCGACAGCGGTTCGTCCATCAACAACAGGCGCGGTTCCGACAACAGCGCCCGGCCGACCGCGACGCGCTGCCGCTCGCCGCCGGACAGCTTGGCCGGTGCCCGGTCCAGCAAATGCGCGATGCCGAGCAGATCGACCACCTGGTCGAAATCGACGGTGGGGGTGGCCCCATTGCCGCGCGGTGCCCGGCGGGCGCCGAAGTTCAGGTTGCCGCGCACGGTCAGGTGGGCAAACAGGGACGGTTCCTGAAACACATAGCCGACGCGCCGCTTGTGCGGCGGGCGGAACAGGTTTTCCCCGTCGTCCTGCCACGTCCGGCCGCCGAGGGCGAGACGGCCCGGCAGGCGGTGCAGCCCGGCGATGCAGCGCAGGATTGTGGTCTTGCCGCAGCCCGACGCCCCGAACAGGGCTGTCACGCCGGTAAGCGGTGCCTTGAATGCGACGTCCAGGTTGAAATTGCCGACCGGCCCCTTGAAGGCGGCGTCGAGAACCGGGGCGTCCGCAGTCATCGTGCGGCGCGTCCGACGCGCTTTTCCAGGAGCATCATGGCGAGGATGACGACGAAGGCGAAGACCAGAAGGCCGCCGGCCAGGATATGGGCCTCGGCCCAGCGCAGGGTTTCCACATAGTCGTAGATGGCGACGGACAGCACCTTGGTTTCGCCCGGGATGTTGCCGCCGATCATCAGCACGACGCCGAATTCGCCCACCGTATGGGCAAAACCGAGCACGGCGCCGGTCAGGAAGCCCGGCCGCGCCAGGGGCACGGCGACGGACCAGAAAGCGTCCCAGGGCGACGCGTGCAGCGTCGCCGCGACCTCCAACGGACGGTCGCCGAAGGCTTCGAAGGCGTTGCGGATGGGTTGCACCACGAAGGGCATCGAATAGAACACGGAGCCGATGACCAGACCCTGGAAGGTAAAGGCGAGGGAGCGTTCGCCCCACAGCCCGGCGATCCACCCGCCGGGGCCATCCGGTCCCATGGCGACCAGAAGGTAGAATCCCAGCACCGTCGGCGGCAGCACCAGCGGCAGGGCGACCACGGCGGCGACCGCTTCCTTCCATCGGGACCTGGAGCGCGCCAGCCACCAGGCGATGGGCGTGCCGATGATAAGCAGGGCGACGGTGGTCACCGTGGCCAGCTCGAGCGTCAGGCGGATCGGCGACCACAGCCCGGCGAGATCGAGTCCCTGATCAGGCATCCGGGCGGATCTTGGGAGGCTCGCCCACACCGTAGCCAAACCTATCCTTCACCCGGTTGGCCTCGGCCCCGCCGAGAAAAAGCATGAAGTCGCGGGCCACCGGGTTGTCCTTGCCGGTGTTCAGCAGGATCGCATCCTGGGCGATGACGGGATAGAGATTTTCCGGCACAGGCCAGCGCGACCCCTGGTCGTGCCCCGCGACCTGCGACAGGGCGACGAAGCCGAGTTCGGCGTTGCCGGATTCCACGAACTGATGGGTCTGGGCGATGTTGTTTCCCTGAACGATCTTGGGCTTCAGGGCGTCATAGACGTCCAGCGCCTGCATGGCGGCAACCGCGGCGGCGCCATAAGGGGCGGTCACCGGATTGGCGATCGCGATCTTGGAAAATTTCCCCAGCTTCAGGGTGCGGGGGCCCTCGACCAGCTTGGCGTCGCGGCTGTACAGCACGATCTTGCCCGTGGCGTAGGTAAACCGGGTTTCCACGGCGGCGAGGCTGTCGGCACCGGCCTTCAGGGGGCGCTTCTGGTCGGCGGCCAGGAACACCTCGAAGGGGGCGCCCTTGGCGATTTGGGTGAACAGTTGGCCCGTGGACCCGAAGCTGAACACGATCTTGTGCCCGGTCTTTTGTTCGAACAGGGCGCCGATATCCTTGGCGGCCTGGGTGAAGTTGGCGGCCACGGCGACCTTGACCTCTCCCGCGTGGGCGGGGCCGGTGAAGGCGAGCGCCACGACGGCGGCGGCCAGCAGCAGCGTGCGGCGGTTCAGTGCAGTGGCGATGGACATGGTGAGCCTCTCCGATAGGACAACTCGGACATATCGGAAACTATCGCCACGGACGGTTCTTGGCAAGAGGCGCGTGGGGACCGGTCAGGCACCATCCTTGAGCAGCAGCTTGCGCATGGCGACAAGGTCCCCGGCGATGGCTTTTTCGGTCTTGGCCTCCATCTTGCGGTACTGGTCGAGAACCTTGTGGCCCAGGTCCGTCAACTCGGCCCCGCCGCGCGTGCTGCCGCCCCGCGACGTGGTGACCAGAGGCGTGCCGAACTGCGCGTTCAGGGCCTCGATCAGTCCCCAGGCCTTCTTGTAGCTCATGCCCAGCCCGCGCCCGGCGGCGGCGATGGAACCGGTTTCGCCGACACCTTGCAACAGGTCGGCCTTGCCCGGCCCGATGGCGACGTCGGGGGAGAGAACGACGCGGAGCCGCGCCCCCGTCTGCTGATTTCCTGCCTTCATGGCGGCATTCTACTCCGCTTGGCGCCGCCCGGTCAGGCGAAAATTCCCCTCATGGCTGTGCCTACGCATCCACCTGGGCTAGGATGCGGCCCGCAGAATTCAGTTGCCACCCAACAATCACGGAACCAAGCCCCATGACCACTCCCGCAGACGACCAAGGTGCAGTGCGCCTGACCCGCAACGGCTCTGTTGCCCATCTGATCTTCGACCGGCCGCAGGCCCGCAACGCCATGACCTGGACCATGTACGAAGGTCTGGCCGATGCCTGCGACGAAATCATGGACGATACCTCCGTGCGGGTCGCCGTGTTCCGGGGAGCGGGGGGCAAGGCCTTCGTCGCCGGCACGGACATCGCCCAGTTCGGGGCCTTCACCTCGGGCGACGACGGTCTGGCCTATGAGGACAAGGTCGAAACCTATATC
The DNA here is from genome assembly GCA_963976055.1 of uncultured Alphaproteobacteria bacterium. Lineage (GTDB taxonomy): Bacteria > Pseudomonadota > Alphaproteobacteria > Rhodospirillales > Casp-alpha2 > UBA1479. The sequence continues at coordinate 12,959 of CAXBJB010000013.1, read as the reverse complement.
TCCCGCGTCGAACGCCTGCCCATGCCGACCCTCTGCGTGGTCGAGGGCTGGGCCGTCGGCGGCGGTATGGCCATCGCCAATGCCTGCGACTTCCGCATCGCCACGGCGGGATCGCGGTTCGGCGTGCCCATCGCGCGCACGCTGGGCAACTGCCTCTCGGCGCAGAATCTGCGGGCGCTGACGGAAACCCTCGGCCTGCCCATGGTCAAGCGCATGCTGATGCTGGCGGAAATGCCCGAAGCCGAAGAACTTCTGGGCCATGGCTATCTACTGGCCGTGGCGGACGCCGACGGCATCGATGCCTTGCAGGCGGAAATCGTCGAAAAGCTGTTGGGCCACGCGCCGGTGACCATGCGCGTGACCAAGGAGGCCCTGCGCCGCCTGGGTACCGACCTGACCCCCGACGACCGCGACCTGATCCATGCCGCCTACGGCAGCCGCGATTTCAAGCACGGTGTTGAAAGCTTCGTCGCCAAGCAAAAGCCGGAATGGAAGGGCGTCTGATCGCGGCTATTCAGCCGGGGCGAAGAATTCGAACCGCAGCCCGCCCGGAATGATGCAGATAAAATGCCGCGCCGGGGATTCCGGTCGGACCGGGCAGGGCGCGCATTCGATCTCGACGGCGGGCCAGGCGCTGACCCGTTCGTAAACGGTGTTCAGCGCCGCGAAATCCGCGACCTTCAGGGCCAGGTGATGCAGGCCGATGTTTTTCTTGCGGTCGAAGGGCGTGGCGGTTTCCGGATTTTCCGCCCGCCACAGGGTCAGCATGACCGTGCCGTCCGAAACGAACACCGCCGGATAATCGGGAACTTCCCCCACCTGTTGAAAGCCGAGTGCGCCTTCAAGGAAGGACTTGGTCCGGGCGAGGTCGGGAACCGTCAGGCCGATGTGATGGGCGCCGAGGGTGAGCGGGGGCGTGGTCATGGGGGATGCTCCGATTCCATGAAATATATAGACTGAACAGTCTATATATTTCATGGAAAAACAATTGCGGCAACCGTCTTGCGGCTCGGACCGTGATTTTTTGATGCTTTGGCCGGATCGGCCGTCTCAGGACGGAAAGCGCGCCTTCAGGTCGGCGACCTGTTCCGGTGTGAGGAACGTGGTGTCGAGCCCGCGCAGCATCAGGTAGAGCCGCGCCGTTTCCTCCAATTCCTCCGTCGCGTAGACCGCGTCGGCAAGCGTCTTGCCCGCGACCACGGGGCCGTGGTTGGCGAGTAGCACCGCATGGTGGCCCGACGCCATTTCCTTCACGGCCTTGGCAAGGTCGACACTGCCCGGCGGAAAGAACGGGATCAGCGGCAGGGTGCCGACCTTCATCACGTAATAGGCGGTGATCGGCGGCAGCACGTTCTTCGGGTCCACTTCCTTGAGGCAACTGACCGCGACGGAATGGGTCGAATGCAGGTGCACGATGGCCTTGGCCGTGGCGCGCTGATCGTAGACGGCCATATGCAGGAAGGTTTCGATGGTTGGCTTGTCGCCGCTGACGTGGGCGCCGTCCTTGTCCAACTTGGAAATGCGTTCCGGATCGAGGCGCCCCAGGCAGGACCCGGACGGCGTCATCAGCCAGCCGCCGTCCTCGGTCCGAACACTGATGTTGCCGGACGAGGCATAGGTCATGCCCCGGTCGAACAAGGATTTGCCGAGCAGCGCGATCTCGTCGCGTTGTTTGTTCTCCGGGGTCATGCGGCGGACCTTTGGTCGAGCATGGCGAGTGCCTTTTCGAAGAAGTCCTCGGCCCCGAAGTTGCCGGACTTGAGGGCGAGCGCCAGGGGCGCCTCGCCGCCGGCGCCCAGCGACAGGCTTTCCGTCCAAGGCACGCCCGGGTCGATTTCCGGGCCGATGCGCATGGCCTGAACGCCCAGCGCCTGGACCACGGCGCCCGAAGTTTCGCCGCCGGCGACGACGAAGCGGCGCATGCCGCCGTCGCGCAGGTTGCGCGCCAGGCGCCCGAAGAACCGTTCGACCGTGTCGCCCGCCTGACCGCGGCCCATTTCCGATTGCACCTTCAACACCGTGTCCGGGTCGGCGGTGGAATAGATCAGCTGCGGTCCGGCATTGAGGCCGGCCAATACCTTGTCGGCCAGCACGCGCGCCGCGTCGACCACGTCGCCGAGCGCAAGCGGGTCGACCTGATGGGTCGGCCATAGCTTTTTCGCCCGCGCGACCTGGCCACGAGTCGCCTGCGAGCAGCTGCCGGCGATGACCACGGCGGGGCCGGTGACATTCGGCAGTTGCGCCTTGGCGGCCGCGCCCAGAAGGCCCTGGCGGCGGTAATTTTCCGGCAGGCCCAGCGCAATGCCCGAGCCGCCGGTGACCAATGGGTGGTCGGCCACGGCCTGTCCGATCACGCCCAGATCGGCGTCGTCCAGGGCATCGACGATGGCATAGCGGTTGCCGTTTTTTTTCAGGGCGGCAAAGGCGGCCTTTACCTCTGCCGGTCCCTTGCGCACGATCTTGTGTTCGACCAGGCCGACCATCTCGTCCGTCTGACGGGACAGCACGCGCACCAGATTGGCGTCGCGCATGGGGGTCAGGGGATGGTCCTTGAGGCTCGATTCCGACAACAGGACGTCGTTCACGAACAGATAGCCCTTGTAGATCGTCCGCCCCGTGGTCGGAAAGGCTGGGCAGGCAATGGCGAAATCGGTGTCGAGCGCATCCAGCAGGGCATCGGCGACCGGGCCGATGTTGCCGATGTCCGTGGAATCGAAGGTCGAACAGTATTTGAAGAAGATCTGCCGGGTGCCCAGACCCTTGAGCCAGGCCAGGGCGGCGAGCGATTCCGTGACCGCTTCGTGTACCGGGCAGGTGCGGGACTTCAGCGCAACGACCACGGCTTCCGCGTCGCCCAGGTCCTTCAGGCTGGCGCCCGAGGGCACGCCGTTGACCTGAACCGTGCGCATGCCGTTCTTGACCAGGGTGTTGGCAAGGTCCGTGGCGCCGGTGAAATCGTCGGCGATGCATCCCAATACGATGGACATGGGGGCGGGCGTCTCCTCGGTGCGGCGGCGGCCAGGGCGGCGGCGCCGTTTTTGTCTCTGAAGCTATATAACGCCTTATGTTCGGAAACGCACGACCTAGGCGGCGGGGCCGAGCAGGGCCAGAAGCGCGCGCAGGCGAAACGGCTTCAGCAGCGTGTGATCGGCGCCCAGTCGGGCCGCGTCCGTGAGATACATGGCCTTGGCAGACATGGCGATCACCGGCAAGCCCGGGCGGGCCGCCTTCGCCTTGATGATGAACTCGATGCCTTCGCCGTCGGCCATGACGATGTCGGTGACGGCGGTATCGACGGACTCGCGCGTGACGATCTCAAGCGCCGCATGGCCGCCCGATGCGGACAGCACGCGAAACCCGGCGTCTTCCAGGGTTTCGCACAGCGTCCCACGCAGGTCCGCGTCGTCATCGACCAGCAAAATCGTCGTCATGGCTGGATTATCGCCGCCCTGCGGGGGGCGGTGAAATCACGCCCCATCACATTGCCGTTCACGCTGGGCCGTTCACGCTGGGCCGTTCACTCAGGAATCGTCATCCAGGCGGGCGAGATAGCGGGGATTGCTTTCACCCAGTTCCGCCCGCATGACGGCGGTCAGATGGGCGTGGGTGCCTGTGGGGGCATTGCCGTCGCGGATGGCCCGGGCGAGGGCCCGGTTGAGGTCTTCAAGACCGCCGTCCGTGCCCAGCAGCGCCTTGAGCGACGCCGTTTCGGCCCGTTCCGGCGTGTCACCGGTGGCGGCCTGACGCGCTGCGATAGCGCGGGCGTTGCGGATCATGGCCGCGACATAGTTGGCGTTGCCGGCGTCGGGGTCGGCGGCGGCTTCCGTGGCATCGGCGATTTCGGTCAGGTCGGGGCCGCTCGGGTTCTTCCTCATGGCACGTCTCCCGTCATGGCGAGGATTTCGGCCTCCAGCTCGGGCACCACATGGGCGGTCAGCGCCAGCTCGAGGGACGGCTCCTCGCCCGACACATGTCGCCAGGCCTGCTGCAGGGCGATCACGGCCCAGCGGACATGGGCCATGACTTCCCAATAGGTGACGGCGGCGGGGTCGATCCTGCGCTCGGAGGCTTCCTGATAGCCGTCGAGGAAGGCATCGCGTGGCCCCAGGCCGCCGGCTTCCTGCTCCCACCGCCCGAAGCGCCAGCATTTGGCGAGGAACCAGCCGATATCTTCCAGCGGATCGGACCAGCCGGCGAATTCCCAGTCCAGGGTCGCCGACAATTTTCCGTCCGCGATCATCAGGTTGCCGATACGGTAATCGCGGTGCGATAGCACGATTTCGCCGGAGTCAGGGGCGTGATCGGAGAGCCAGGCGAGGCCCCATTCCACGGCGGGATGGGGGTCGGGCAGGGCGTCCAGATAGGCACGGTATTGCGCCACGGCGGCGTGGGCCGGGTCCCCGGGTGGCGCGCCCAGGAACGGCAAATCGTCACGGGGCGGTGTGATGCTGTGGATGTTCGCCAGATTGGCGCCGATGGCGTGAACAAGGTCCGCGTCGGGTGCTGCCTTGACCAGTCGGCGGCCCCGGGCCTCGCCCCTTACCCGATGCATGAGAAAGAACGGCACGCCCAGAATACCCTCGTCCTCGCACAGCACGCAGGGCGTCGGCACGGTCACCCCGGCGATGTGCGCAGCCTTCAACAGCGCGAATTCCTCGGCCCGGGAATGGCTGGTGGCGACGGCGGAGGCCGCGTCCCGGCGCAGGACCAGATCGTGCCGCCCGGGCCAGGTGCCGCCCGCGACGTCGATCTCCAGCCGGTGGTTTTCCTGGATCGCCCCCCCGGACAGGCGGTCCGTTGCCAGGATGCGCACCGACGCCCCGGCCTGATTCGCGAGCCAGTCGGTCAGGCGAGCGCATTCATCGGCGGTCAGATTGCCGGCCACGGGCGGCTTCAGCCCCAATGCCAGTAATCGAGGCCCTGTTCGCGGAACTGGCCGGCCAGGACCATCTTGTGAACCTCGGACGCGCCATCGACCAGACGCGCCTGGCGGGCGTATCGGTAAATCCATTCCAGCACCGTGTCCTTGGAATAGCCCTTGGCGCCGCACAGTTGCACCGCCGTGTCGACGGATGTGTGCAGGGCGTCGGCAACCTGGACCTTGGCCGCCGAGACCTCGGCCCGCGCACGGCTGCCCTGGTCCAAGGTCCAGGCGGCATGCATGGTCAACAGGCGGCCGATCTGGATTTCCTTGGCCGCCTCGCCCAAGAGCAACTGCACGCTTTCCCGGTCGGCCAGGCGGGTGCCGAAGGCTTCCCGTTCGGAAATGTATGCGTCGGCGATCTCCAAAGAGCGCTTGGCCAGGCCCAGCCAGCGCATGCAATGGGTCAGCCGCGCGGTGCCCAGGCGGATCTGCACGCATTTCATGCCCTCGCCGACACCCATCAGGCGGTTCTCGTCGGGAATCTCCAGGCCGTCGAAGGTCAATTCGCAATGGCCGCCGTGTTCTTCCGGCCCCATGATCGGGATGCGGCGCTCGATCTTCCAGCCCGGCTGGTCCTTGTGGAACAGGAAGGCGGTCAGGTTGCGCCGTGCGTCGTCGGATGTCCGCGCCAGTAGAATGAAGTGCGACGCCACGCCGGCCCCGGTGATGAACCATTTGCGGCCGTGGACAATCCACTTGTCGCCCTTCTTTTCCGCCCGGGTCTGCATCATGCCCGAGGGGTCCGACCCGGCGCCGGGCGCCGGTTCTGTCATGACGATGGAGGACCGCACGGTGCCGTCGATGATCGGCTGCAGCCATTGTTCCTTTTGGGCATCCGTCGCCACCTTGTTGAGGACGAACATGTTGCCGTCGTCCGGGGCGGCGGCGTTGAATACCACGGGCCCGAAGATGGAGCGGTTCATTTCCTCGTAGCACGCAGCCATGCCGACCGTGTCGAACCCGCGCCCGCCACGCGCCGTCGGCATGGACAGCGCCCACAGGCCTTCGCTTTTCGCCTTGGTGCGCAGATCGTCCAGTAGGTCCAGGCGGATGTTCTCGTGATCGTCGTAACTGGCCGGATCGGCCTCCAGCGGCAGGATGGTGTCGGCGACGAACCGGCGGATGGCCTGCCGGGTTTCGTTCACGTCGGGTGTCAAATTGAAATCCATGAAGGCGGGTTCCTGTCATTCTGCGATTGGGAGGGGGCCATATTCACCCGACGGGGGGCCGCGAGACTATCAGATTTGTCCGAAAATTCGGAACCGGGGCGGGAAATTAACCTTGATTTCGGCATCTGTCAGGGAGGGATCAGGCTTCTGGTCCAGAATGTGCGTAATAAGGTGAAAACGACTGCTCTTGAGGGCGGGGGTCTTTGGTGTCAAGGACGACCGCCATGATGTTGAACGAACAAAAAGATTCCCGCAAAAACCCCCGTTCCATGGTGCATGGGAACGTGGAGGTCAACGGCGGCGGCCCCTACCGGGGCGGCAAGCTGCATGACATGTCCGTGGGCGGGGCGTCGATCGTCTATCCCCAAGGAAGCGAACCCCAGGACGCCCCGGTTCGGGTCGATGACGAAATTTTGCTGGTCATCCGTGGCCGCGCCCATGTGCCGGGCCGTGTCGCCCGTGTGTTCGACGGCGGGTTCGCCGTGGAATTCGACTGGTCCCTGGATGTCGAGCGTGACCGTTTCCTGAAAGACCGGGATAGCTGAGCCTTTGCTAGGTCCGGTCCTGGGCCGGCGCCACGCCGCCGAACCCCACCGTCGACATGTCGCGCAGCGGCCAAGAGCCTTCCGCGACCCATTGGTGGAATCGCTTGATGCGCAGGTTGAAGGCGGCCGGTTCCTCCAAATTCAACAAATGCCCCGATTTCGGCACGACCTCCAGCCCCGCGCCGGGCATGGTGCGTTTCAGCCATAGATTGATGTCGAGCACCGGCTCGTCCTCGTCCCCAACCATGAACAGGACCGGCGTCGACGACGTGGCCAACTGGTCCTGGAAGGTATACAGCGACGGCCGTCCGCCGACGATGCGGCGCAGCACATGGGCCGCCCCCGTGACGTCGTGTTCGGCAAGCTCGTCGCGGAATTTTTCCCAGGCGGCGATGTCCTTGCGTTTCAATTGCAGGCGCGTCGGCCCGTTCGCGAAATCGTCGGCGGGAAAGGCGCCGGCGGTGGCGATGCCGTCGGCCAGGCGCTGGGATTCGGCGCGGTAGCCGGGATTGTCCTCGGGATGCGAGCCGGACCCGCCCGACGCCGCGGTCAAGGTGATCACCCGTCCAGGATGGCGGAGTGCGAGCATCAATCCCGTATAGGCGCCCATGGACAGGCCCACGACATGGGTTGTCGATGTCCAGATGGTCGAGCACCGCCCGCGCGTCCTCGGCCACGATGTCGTAGGCGTAAGCCGCCGGGTCGTCCGGAATGCCCGAGGGCGTGTAGCCGCGCGACGCCGTGACGATGCAGCGGTTGGTGCGGGCGAAGGCTTCGACCTGGGGCTCCCAGCTTCTGGGATCGCCGCCGTATTCATGGAGGAACAGGATCGCCTCGCCAGCTCCCTCGTCTCCGTAATACAGCGTTGTGCCGTCGTCTGCGGTGGCGAAGGGCATGGCGATTTCCTTTTCTACAGCGTGTTGACCAGATGGCCGCCGTCGACCGCGACAACCTCGCCGGTCATGAAGTCGGATGCGTCCGAGGCCAGCAGCAGGAGGGCGCCATCGAGGTCTTCCGGTTTGCCGAAGCGGCGCTGGGGAATGCGCTTCATTAACGTCTGGCCGCCCTCGCTTTCCAAAAACTCCCGGTTCAGGTCCGTCTCGATGTAGCCGGGGGCGATGGCGTTGACGCGAATCCTGTGGCGCGCCCATTCGAGCGCCAGCGACTTGGTCATCTGAACAATTCCCGCCTTGGACACGGCATAGGGCATGACGCCGCCGGCCTGACGCAGGCCGAGGACCGAGGCGACGTTGACGATGGTGCCCGGCCGGCCGGCGGCGACCATGTCCTTGGCGGCGCGTTGGGCCACGGTCCAGGCGCCCGTCAGGTTGGTCGCCATGGTCTGGTCCCAGGTCGCGGGATCCAGGTCGATGGCGGGGCCGGTCGAGGCAAGGCCCGCATTGTTGATGAGGATCGTGACTTGGCCGAGGGCGCGATCGGCGGTCTCGAAGGCGTCGGCGACGGACTCCCGGTCCGTCACGTCCATTTCGACAGCCAGCGCCTGGCCGCCCGCCGCCGTGATCGCATCGACCGTTTCGGCAAGCTTTTCCCGCCGCCGGGCACAGCAGGCGACGGCGGCGCCGTGGGCCGCCAGGACCTCGGCGAAACGGCGGCCCAGGCCGGACGACGCCCCGGTGACCAGGGCCACCCGGTCGGCCAGCAGGTCGTCGCGGAAAAATCGGGTCATGGTGGTGTCTCCTGGTTTGTTTTGTTGGCACGGTCGCGCAACACGAACTTCTGGATCTTGCCGGTGGACGTCTTGGGCAGGGGGCCGAACACGACGTGGCGCGGCGCCTTGTAATGGGCCATGTTGGCGCGGCACCAATTGATGATGGTCTTGGCGTCGGTGCGGTCTTCCGCCCCCGGCTTCAGGGTCACGAAGGCGCAGGGGGTTTCGCCCCACTTGTCGTCGGTCTTGGCGACCACGGCGGCTTCCATCACGTCGGCATGGCGGTAGAGGCATTCCTCGACCTCCAGCGACGAGATGTTTTCGCCGCCGGAAATGATGACGTCCTTGGACCGATCCTTGATCTCGACGTATCCGTCCGCGTGCAGCACGGCAAGGTCGCCCGTATGGAACCAGCCGCCCCGAAAGGCGGCCTCGGTCGCGGCCGGGTTCTTCAGGTAGCCCTTCATGATGGTGTTGCCGCGCAGCATGATCTCGCCCATGGTCCGGCCGTCGGCGGGGACGGGCGTCATGGTCTCCGGGTTCATCACGGTCTGGCCCGCCACGGTCGGATAGCGCACGCCGGCACGGCTGATCTTCTGTGCCTGGGCGTCCGGGTCCAGACCGTCCCAATCGTCCTGCCAGGCGCAATAGGTCGACGGCCCGTAGGATTCCGTCAGCCCGTACAGATGGGTCACGTTGAAGCCCATCCTTTCCATGCCGGAGATCACCGCCGAGGGCGGCGCGGCGCCGCCGGTGAACACCTGGACCTCCTGCTCGAAAGCCCTTTTAACCGTATCCGGCGCGTGGATCAGCATGTTCAGCACGATCGGCGCACCGCACATATGGGTCACGCCATGTTCCGCGATCATGGGAAAGATCAGGGCCGGGTCGACCCGGCGCAGGCAGATGTGGGTGCCCGCCGCCGCGGTGATCGACCAGGGATAGCTCCAGCCGTTGCAGTGGAACATGGGCAGGGTCCAGAGATAGCGCGAGCGGCGGTCGAGGCGCGAGACCAGCGCCCCCCCCATGGCCGTGACGAAGGCGCCCCGGTGATGATAGACGACGCCCTTGGGATTGCCCGTAGTGCCCGAGGTGTAGTTGAGCGAGATCGCCTGCCATTCGTCTTCCGGCGGCCGGACCGGGAATTCGGGATCGCCGGTCATCAGGAAGGCTTCGTAATCCATCTCGCCCAGGTGCACGCCCCGGGTGCCGCCCTGGGTTTCCGTTTCCGGATCGTCGATGTCGATGACGGGAATTTTCCGGCCGAGTTTGGCCAGGGCGTCCTTGATGACGGGCGCGTGTTCCCGGTCGGTAATCAGCAGCTTGCTTTCCGCATGGTCCAGGATAAAGGCGATGGTCGGGGCATCGAGCCGCGTATTCAGCGCGTTCAGCACGGCGCCCGCCATGGGAATGCCGAAATGCGCTTCGAGCAGTTCCGGCGTGTTGGCGCCCATGACCGATACCGCGTCGCCCCGACCGATGCCGCGCGCGGCGAGCGCGCCCGCCAGGCGGCGGCAGCGGACCAGCATCTCGCCGTAGGTGATGCGCCGGGCGCCGTGGATGGCGGCGACCTGATCGGGATAGACCGACGCCGCCCAGGTGAGGAAGCTCAGCGGTGTCTGCGGCTGATGGTTGGCCGGGCTGCGTTCCAGGCCTTGTTCGAAAATGTTGTCCGCCCTGCTCACGGGTGGGTGCTCCCCCGTTCGTTTCCTGTTGTTGGCTCAACAGATACCACCGGGCCGCCGTCCCGCAAAGAGGGTGGGGGCCGCGCGGCCTTTCAGGGGGCGTCGGTGCAGGTCGATTGCGGCGGAAGTTTCCCGGTCTCGACCTTGTCGACGGTCACGCTCTGGATCAGGTTTCCGTTCAGGGCAAGGTTGAATCGCCGGCGCAGATGTTCGGGCAGAGTCTTGATCAGATCCGTCCGCAGCGCATCGACGTCAGAATAGCGAATGGTGACGTCGTTGGTGACAGTCGATACCAGACGCGGGGCCAGACGGCAGACCAGATCCCTTTCTGCGCGGCCAGGAACCGTGACCGATACGGACAACATGACGATATCGCCGGTCCCTCGCTTGTATTTCAGGCTGTAGCCGCCCAGGCGTATGGGGATCGCCTGAATGCGCAGGGTCTGGGGGCGGTTGAATTCTTCGTTATCCAACGCCATTTTCTGGTCGGTCATCAATCCAGTCAGCAAGACGGCACCCAGAACGGTTCCGGTAACGCCGCCGGCGACGGCGAGGCTTTTGTGGAAATTCACGTGTTGGACATCCTCGATCGTACCCTCCCTTCCCTCAAAGGTGTTTGGCTGGATCGGCGATGAAATGGGGTGAGGCCGGCGTTAATTGGTCTGGTAGCGGTAGAGCCCCTTGGTGTTGATGGCGTCCACGGCGTAGGCCAGATCGGCCATCCCGCGCAGCAGGGCCTGGGCCCGGTCGGGCGGCACGTGGATCAGGCTGTCGTCTGGATCGCTGGCATGAAAGGCATCCATGGCCATGCGATAGCGGCTGCGCTCGGTGATAATGAAAAGGTCGGGGTTCGCCTTTGACCGCAGGACAATTAGATCAGAGTCGGCCATGGCGCGTCCCTTTGTTGGTTTCCAAGGCATTGCCGCGTGGCCTGCGGGCGGCGCCGAGGATGGTGTTATGGGCAAGAGCCAATGCCGCGTCGATTTGCCTGCCGATCCGGTACGCGTGAATGCAGCTGTGCGTATTCGGATATATTGATGTTAATTAATCGCAATATGCGAGTGCATTAGCAACATTTTTATATGCAAAATAAGACAAAATAATTGCGTCGCCGCGGCCAGAGGCCCATATCGGCGGCCGCGCTGGGCGGGAAAATTGCATTTCCTGATGGGGGCGAACGGGGTATGGATGAAACCCCACCTCCACGAAGGCCCCCAAAACATGGAACTCTGGATACCGATCACCGTCCTGGCGGCATTTCTTCAGAATGCGCGCTCGGCGTTGCAGAAGCATTTGAAGGGGCGTCTTTCGACCCTGGGCGCGGCTTATGTCCGCTTCCTCTACGCCTTGCCCTTTTCGCTGGTCTACCTATGGGGGCTGCACGAAATTGCGGGCAAGGACCTGCCCGCGTTCAACACCACCTTTCTGATGTACTGCGTGCTGGGTGGCGCTAGCCAGATTATCTTCACCGTGCTGTTGCTGTACCTGTTTCAGTTCCGCAACTTCGCCGTCGGTACGACCTTTTCCAAGACCGAGGTATTCCAGGTCGCCATTCTGGGGTTTCTGATTCTGGGCGACACGGTGACTACCACCGCCGCCGCCGCCATCGCGCTGGCGGGTGTCGGCGTCGTCGTGCTGTCGGCGGGTCAGTCGAAGGTGTCGCTGAAGGCGCTGATATCCGGGGTGACGGAAAGGGCGACGGTGATCGGGCTTGTCTGCGGCGCCTTCCTGGGCGCGTCGGTGGTGTTCTTCCGGGGGGCGGCGCTGTCGCTGAAATGGGACGACCTTGCGATGACGGTCGCCTATACCCTCGCGGTGTCGCTGGTCATCCAGACAATCGCCATGGGCGCCTATCTGGCGTGGAAAGAGGCGCCGACCTTGAAGGCCGTGTTCGTCCATTGGAAATGGTCGACCGCGGTGGGGGCGGTGGGCATGGCGGGGTCGGTCGCCTGGTTCCTCGCCTTCACTATGCAGAACGCTGCCTATGTCCGCGCCTTGGGGCAGATCGAACTGGTCTTTACCTTCGCGGCGTCGATTTTCTTTTTCAAAGAAAAGGTGACTCGCCTCGAAGTGATCGGCATCGCCCTGATCATTCTGGCGATCCTGCTGCTGATTCTCAGCCGGGCGTAGGCGCCGCCGGCGCCTAGTGGAATTCTTCGACCTTCATCTTGATCAGAAGCTTGCCCTTCTCGTCGATGCTTTCCATCAGGCGCGCGGTGAAAGAAACCTTGGCGCCGGTCTTGGCAGTCTCCAGGTTGTCGACGCCGATGTTGACGAACAACTCCGGTCCCGGCGCGCCGTCCATATCGACCAGCATGCCGGCGGCGGGGGCGTAATCGTCTTCGTGCCACCTGCGGGTTTCCGTGACCGTGCCGGTCCATTTCACCAGCTTGTTGTCGAGGCCCTTCACATAGGCCTTGAAACTGTCGGCACCCTTCGTCAATTCCTGCGCGGCTTGATCGAAGGTCAGCGTGCTGGGCTCTTTCTTGCCGCATGCGACGAGCCCGAAAGCAGTGGCCGCTGTGAGGGCAATAACGAGTGACTTGTGCATGGACGCTCTTCCCCATTGTCCAGTTTCAGCGTGTCGATTCGCGCGAAAGCCGCGCCGCTTGATAAGCGAGTTAGAACGCAAAATCTAGCATTTTGGCTGGCTGAATAAATGGTACATGGATCGTAAAGGATAAAAATGTCATATTTACTGGTGGCGCGGCCCACGAATACTCGGGCCGCATTTGTTCAACGATTAAGGGGGGCATGCAATGGCCGGACCTCAGAAAACAGTTTCTAAAAAGCCTGCGGCAAAGAAGCCGGCGGCGAAGCCCGCGACGGCCAAGAAGCCCGCTGCGAAAAAGCCGGTGGCCAAAAAGCCTGCAGTGAAGAAAGCTGCTGCCAAGAAGCCCGCGGCGAAGAAGGCTGCTGCCAAGAAGCCCGCGGCGAAGAAGGCTGCTGCCAAGAAGCCCGCGGCGA
>CAXBJB010000012.1:0-90819 GCA_963976055.1 uncultured Alphaproteobacteria bacterium | reverse complement strand
CTTGCGCATCGGCCCCATGATAACCCCCAAACCGAGTTATCTGGGACAGCCCCTAAATTTTTAGTTTTCTCACCAACAAGCAATATGACCGCAGATGACTTAGTTAGACGGGTCCGTAATTGCGCTTTTACATACGCCTCTCCTTTTGCTCGCGCTGTCATATTGTCCAAGTCGTGTGCGTCAAAAAAATCGAAATCTATTTTTTCGTTCGCTTTCCAGCCACGCATAAATCTGTAGGCCCACTGGTCGTTATCACCATCGAAGATGACGTAGGTTGGATCCTTATGGCTCATTGGGATTTCCTAATCTGTTTGTCTCGCTAGCCAGAGCGTGTGTTCTCGGGAAAATGCGAGTTCAGCCTCGTTGACCGCCCCAGACAAAGCGGGTTCGTCGATTGCGTTATCAATCGTCGGCGTGAGCAGCCCAATTTCATGAGCGGTCACGGTGTAGGCTTCAGTAAGTTCGTTGTATTTTTTGATCTGCACCCAACCAATAATCGAAGATGAAAATACAATCAATGGTTCTATCGGCAAAAAACTAACGTTTGGGTAGGCAATGCGGCTTAGTACCAATAGGGCTGCTATAAAATATGAGGTAACCGCAGTCGCAACCCATCGAGACGCAAGTCTTTTATTTGCGCGCGCTTTTACCGCATACCAGGCACGTTGCTCGTTAATTCTATTGGTTTTGTAGAACTCTTTTCGTTCCTCAAAGGACATGTTTCGCAACTTTGTCATTTCATTAGTGACTTGGTCTTCAGCTGACCAATCACTGACAATTTTTTTTGCGACTTCACGATTAGAGTCGAAAATTTTATGTAGGTGGTTGCGGAACTCCGCGAGAGGAATTTCTGGGGTCTCAGAGTCCACAAAAGGGGCCGACCTCATCACAAACCTCCACGTTAATGTTTTTACGCTTTCAGCTAGAGCTCTGCATCTGTACCAATCTTGTTCTGGCTTTCGCAAAAACCTGATAAGCAAAATAATTATAGATGCGACAAATATAAGTGCGTAAAAAATATAAAATTCTTTGGAGTTAAATAATCCAATTGAAAAAAATGCAGCAAAAATTAATAGACTGTATTCTGATTTTATTAGATATATATAAATTTTTTGGTATCTATTGGATGATTCGTCCGCACGCCTAAATAATGCTGGATAATTTTTGAGGTCCATGACCTAAGCCTTGGTGTTCGATGGGAAATGTTAATTTGATCGTTTGCGATTTTTACGGTGAAGACTGAGACTTGTTGAGGTGCGCCGCAACTATAAGGAGTATTTTAGCGCGTTCAAATAGGTTTCGGGGGGTCACTCCGCAGCCACCGCCGCCTTTGACGGGTCCTTGAACCCGGCCAGCAGGTCCGCTTCGCGGGCCTTGGCTTTTTCCACGTTCGCCATCTTCACATGCCCGAAGCCGCGCATGGATTGCGGCAGGGCGGCGATTTCAGTGGCGAGGGGGAGGTTGTCCGCCGTCAGGCCGGTGAGCAGGGTCGCCATGGTCGCCTCGTACTCGGCGATGAGGGCGCGTTCCATCTTGCGCTCTTCCGTGCGCCCGAAGGGGTCGAGGGCCGTGCCGCGCAGGCCCTTGAAGGGGGCGAGCAGGCGGAAGGCGGTGAACATCCAGGGGCCGAATTCGCGTTTTTGCAGGTGGCCGGTGCGGGCGTCCTTGGGGCTGCCCAAGGGCGGGGCGAGGTGGACGGTCAGTTTCTTGTGGCTTTGGAAGGTCTGGCGGAGTGCGCGGCGGAACTCGGGTGCCGAGTAGAGCCGGGCGACCTCGTATTCGTCCTTATAGGCCATCAGTTTGAAGAACGCGCGGGCGGCGGCTTCGGTCAGGTCCCCACCTTCCTTTGGCGCGCCCGTGCCGAGGGCGGCTTCCCTGGCCCGCACGCGGTCGATCAGCGCCCGATAGCGCGCCGCATAGGCCGCGTTCTGATAGGTGGTGAGGTCGGCCACGCGCCGTTCGATGAAGCCGTCGAGGTCGAAGGCCGCCGCCGGTTTGTCCTGCGGGCCCGCGAGCTTTTCGACCGCCGCCGGGTCGTGCGCGGCGCGGCGGCCCCAGGTGAAGGCCTGTTTGTTGAAGTCGACGGCGATGCCGTTGAGCTCGATCGCGCGGTCGATGGCGTCGGCCGAGATCGGGATCGCGCCCTTCTGGAAGGCATAGCCCAGCAGCATGATGTTGGCGGCGATGCTGTCGCCCATGAGGCGGCGGGCGAGATGCGTGACGTCGATGAAGTCGGCGCGACCGCCGGTCGCCTCCGATATGGCCGTGCGCAGCTGGTCGTCGGGGAAATCCAGGTCGGGCAGGTTGGTGAATTCCGCCGTCATGGTCTGGCGCGCGTTGACCACGGCGCGGGCGCGGGTGGCGTCCAGTTTGGCCAGGGTCTCGAACCCGCCCGAGGTCACCATGTCGGCGCCGAGCAACAGGTCGGCACCCCCCGCCGCGATGCGCACGGCGTTCAGCGCGTCGGCATGGCCAGCGACGCGGACATGGGCGAACACCGCCCCGTTCTTCTGCGCCAGGCCGGCGACGTCGAGCACGGTCACCGCCTTCCGGTCCACATGCGCCGCCATGCCGAGCAGGGCCGAGATGGTCACCACGCCGGTGCCGCCGATGCCGGTGACGCAGATGTTGTAGGCGGTGTCGGTGGCGGGCAATTGCGGGTCGGGCAGGACCGGGAAGGGGCCCCCTGAACCGACACCGCTTGCGCCGGGACTTCGCGTTTCCGAGCCCTTGGCCAGGACACCGTCGTGCACGGTGACGAAGGACGGGCAGAAGCCTTTCAGGCAGGTGAAGTCCTTATTGCACATGCTTTGGTCGATGGCGCGCTTGCGGCCCAGTTCCGTTTCCTGGGGTGCTATGGCGACGCAGTTGGAGACCACGCCGCAATCGCCGCAGCCTTCGCAGACGGCCTCGTTGATGAACACGCGCTTGGCCGGGTCGGGGAAGGTGCCGCGCTTGCGCCGGCGGCGTTTTTCGGCGGCGCAGGTCTGATCGTAAATCAGGGCCGAGACGCCGGGCCAGGTGGCGAGGTCGCGCTGCACCTGGTCCAAATCGTCGCGGTGGTGGATGGTGACGCCTTGGGCGAATTCCGTGCCGGGCGGGTACTTGTCGGGCTCGTCGGTGACGACGACCACGCGCTCCACTCCTTCGGCCCGCACCTGGCGGGTGATGCGCGCGGGGTCCAACGGCCCGTCCATGGCCTGGCCGCCGGTCATGGCGACGGCGTCGTTGTAGAGGATCTTGTAGGTCACGTTGACCTTTGCCGCCACGGCGGCGCGGATCGCCAGAATGCCGGAATGGAAATAGGTGCCGTCGCCGATGTTGACGAAGATGTGTTCGCGCTCGGTAAACGGGGCCTGGCCGATCCAGTTGGCGCCCTCGGCCCCCATGTGGGTGAAGGTCGACGTGCGCCTGCCGGGCATCCAGATCGCCATGTAGTGGCAGCCGATGCCGGCGGCGGCCTCCATGCCCTCGGGCACGTTGGTCGAGGTGTTGTGCGGGCAGCCGGCGCAGAAATAGGGGATGCGCTTGATGTCGGGCACGGCGCGCTCGAGGATGCGCTCTTTCTCCTCGAGGAACTTGAGGCGCTTTTCGATGCCTTCCGAATTGTGGAAAGTGCGGATGCGGGCCGCGATCACCCGGGCGATGCGCGCGGGCGTCAGCTCGCCCGCCGAGGGCAGGATCCAGTCGCCCGCCTCATCGAACTTGCCGACGACCCTGGGCCGCACGTCGGCGCGCCAGTTGTAGAGCTGTTCCTTCAACTGGTTTTCGATCACCGCGCGCTTTTCCTCGACGACGAGAATCTCTTCCAGCCCTTCGGCGAAGTGGCGCATGCCGTCGCGTTCCAGTGGCCAGGGCATGCCGACGCGGTAAAGACGCAGGCCGATGGCCTCGGCCTCCTTGTCGCCGATGCCGAGGTCTTCCAGTGCCTGCAGGGTGTCGAGATACGCCTTGCCCGTGGACACGATGCCGAACCGGGGCTTGGTCGAATCCATCGTCACCCGGTCCAGTTTGTTGGCCCGGGCGAAGGCGAGGGCGGCGTAGATCTTGTGGCGGTGCAGGCGCTCTTCCTGGTCCATGGCCGGGTCGGGCCAGCGGATGTGCAGGCCGCCCGGCGGCATGTCGAACGCGGGCAGGGCGATGTCGACCCGGTCGGGCGAGACATCGACGGAGGCCGAGGTGTCGATGTTGTCGGTGATGCACTTCATGCCGACCCACAGGCCCGCGAAGCGCGACATGGCCCAGCCGTACATGCCCATGTCCAACAGGTCCTGCACGTCGATGGGGTTGAGGATCGGGATGTTGGCGTCCATCAGCGCGTGTTCGGACTGGCTCGGCACGGTCGACGACTTGCAGGCCGGATCGTCGCCCGCCATCACCAGCACGCCGCCGTTCGGCGCCGTGCCGGCCATGTTGGCGTGGCGGAACACGTCGCCGGAGCGGTCGACGCCCGGGCCCTTGCCGTACCACATGCCGAACACGCCGTCGTATTTGGCGCGGTCGAACAGGTTGATCTGCTGACTGCCCCAGATGGCCGTGGCGGCCAGGTCCTCGTTCACGGCGGGATGGAATTTCACGTGATGATCGTCGAGGAACCGTTTGGCGCGGCCGAACTCGCGGTCGATGCCGCCCAAGGGCGAGCCGCGGTAGCCGGTGACGTAGCCCGCGGTGTTGATCCCGGCCGCCAGGTCGCGCTGGCGCTGCATCAGGGTCAGGCGCACCAGGGCCTGGGTTCCGGTCAGGAACACGCGGCCTTCGGAAAGGCCGTATTTGTCGTCCAGGCTGACGCTGCGCAGTTTCACCGTTGTTCCCCAATGTCGGCGGGCGGCAGAGACAGGCGCCCGACGACAACGTTACGGGATGCCGGGACGGCCTGCAATCCGGGGGGCGTAAATCGCAATTTTATGGCGCGGCGGGGCGATCTTGCGCCATCCCCTGCCGCGGCCGGCCCTGGGGGCGGAAAGAATCTTTGCCGATGGCCGGTTTCTTTCGGCAAGGGGGGCGATTGGCCCGTGATTTTTGATTCTCAAGCGGCTATACCGGCTGCGGTCAACCTCGGGGGTCTTTCCGTTCATGAGCATTCTGGTTACCGGTGCCGCCGGCTTCATCGGCTTTCACACCTCGCAGGCGCTTCTGGCGCGCGGCGAGAAGGTGATCGGCATCGACAACTTCAACGACTATTACGACGTCGCGCTGAAGGAAAACCGCGCCGCGCGCCTGCTGGCCCAGGAAGGCTTTTCCATGGTGCGCGCCGACATTTCCGAGCGCGAGGCGATGGGGCAGACCTTCGCCCGCCATCCCGACATCACCGGGATCATCCATCTGGCGGCCCAGGCGGGCGTGCGCTATTCGCTGATCAATCCCTACGCCTATACGAAATCCAACGTCGAGGGCCATCTGGTGCTGATGGAGGCCGCGCGCAAGCTCGAAGGCCTGAAGCATTTCGTTTATGCGTCCTCGTCCTCGGTCTACGGCGCGAACACCAAGCTGCCGTTCTCGGTGGACGATCCGGTGGAGCATCCGGTGTCGCTTTACGCCGCGACCAAGCGGTCCATGGAACTGCTGTCGGAAAGCTATGCCCGCATGTACGCCCTGCCGCTCACGGGGCTGCGTTTCTTCACGGTCTACGGCCCCTGGGGCCGGCCCGACATGGCGGCCTATATCTTCACCAAGAAGATCATGGCCGGCGAGCCGATTCCCGTGTTCAACAACGGTGCGATGCGCCGCGACTTCACCTTCATCGACGACATCGTCGGCGGTATCCTGGGCGTTCTGGCGACCACGCCGAAGGCCCCCGACGGCACGCCGCATCGGGTCTACAACCTGGGCAACAACCGCTCGGAACAGCTCATGCGCTTCGTGCAGTTGCTTGAAGAAGCGCTTCAGCGCAAGGCGGAGATCGATTTTCAGCCGCTGCAGCCGGGCGACGTTCCGGAGACCTATGCGGATATCGATGCGTCGATCCGCGATTTCGGGTTTAATCCCGTGACCCCGATCGAGCAGGGCATTCCCCGCTTTGTCGACTGGTACAAGGATTACCACGGGGTCTGAGGGCCAGATTAGGAGCGGACCCATGTTCGAAGGATTCCTGCAAAAACGCATGGCCGGTGACGGCGCCGAGATCAACCTGCGGGTCGGCGGCCCGGACGGTGACGGCGCCCCCGCCGTCCTGATGATCCACGGCTATCCGCAGACCCACATCATCTGGCGGCATCTGGCGCCGAAGCTGGCCCGCACCCACCGTGTCGTCTGCCCGGACCTGCGCGGCTACGGCGACAGTTCCTGCCCGCCGACGGACGAGCGCCACACGCCCTATTCGAAGCGCGCCATGGCCCGCGATCTGGTCAAGATCATGGCGGACCTGGGGCATGAGACCTTCGCCGTGGTCAGCCACGATCGGGGGGCGCGGGTCGGCCACCGCATGGCCATGGATTTCCCGGACACCGTTACGCGGCTTTGTCCCCTCGACGTGGTGCCCACGGGCAGCGTGTGGCAGCGCGCCAACAAGAACTGGGCCATGGGCTCGTTCCACTGGCTGTTCCTGGCGCAACCGCATCCGCGGCCGGAAACCCTGATCGGCCATGACCCGGATTTCTGGCTGACCTGGCTGTTGGAAAGCTGGTCGGCGGACATGTCGGCCTTCGCCGACGGGGCATTAGAGGAATACAAGCGCGCCCACCGCAATCCCGACGTTATCCACGCCAATTGCGAGGACTACCGCGCCGGGGCGACCATCGACGATGCTTTGGATCGCGCCGACCTGGACGAAGGCCGCAAGATGCGCTGCCCCGTGCTGGCGCTCTGGGGCGGGGCGCGGAAGGCCGGCGGCCCGAAAACCGGCGGTAAGGTTTCCGCCCTCGACATCTGGGGCGAATGGGCCGACGACGTCAGGGGGGGACCGCTGCCCTGCGGCCATTTCCTGGCCGAGGAAGCACCCGATGCCGTGTGGGCCGAACTGGCGCCGTTCCTGGGCGTCGACGCCTGAACCGTTACACCTGAAGGAGACCGGACATGCCGTTCCGCAACGATCTGTTCCTGGGCCGGTTCGGCCTCAACCCCCGCCATGAGGACACAGACCTTCTGCTGGACGAGCCCGTTTCGCGCATGATCGGCCGCCGGGTGTGCCGCCATTATGGCCGCGAGGCGGTGACCGACGGCATGCTGGAAACCCTGTTGGCGGCGGCCCAGTCGGCGCCCGCCAAGTCGGACCTGCAGCAATACGCCATCGTCGTCACGGACAAGGATCAGCAGCAGGCCATTTCCGCCATGATCGGATCCATGCCCTGGATCGCCGAGGCATCGCATTTCCTGGTGTTCTGTGCCGACATGCATCGCGGCCAGCGCATCGCCCGGATACGCGGCAAGGAACACGTCAACAACACCCTCGACACCTTCATGAACGCCGCCGTGGACGCGTCGCTGGCGATGATGGCTTTCATCACCGCCGCCGATTTCAAGGGGCTGGGGACCTGTCCGGTGTCGGCCGTGCGTGCCCATACGGCGGAGATCTGCACCTTGTTGGGGCTGCCCAAGGGGGTGTATCCCGTGGCCGGGCTGACGGTCGGATATCCGACGGACGACGGGCGCTTTACCCTGCGCCTGCCGCCTTCGGTGGTGGTGCATCACGGGACCTACGACGATTCGGCGTTGGAGACGGAATTGAAGGCCTATGACGCGCGGCGAAACAAGCTGCAGCCGATTGCGCCGGAAAAACAGATGCACAAGGACGAATTCGGTATTTCCGACGACTACGGCTGGACCGAAAACACGGCCCGGCGGTTGGCCAAGCGGGAACGCGCGGATTTCGGCGCGTTTATCCGGTCCCACGGTTTCGATCTGGAATAGGGCGTCGGCCCGGGCGTGGAGATTTTATGCCGCAGCGCAATAGGGTTGTTCCAAGCATCTTAAAAACTTAACGAAAGTTATATTGCAGTGCAGCATATCGCGCCCATATGATTGCCTGTGCTCGCTCGAAAAGGAGTTCAGGGGGAAGACGCTTTTGCCAATCGGGCTTTAATCGGCCCCGGCTGAAAAGGAAGATCTTCCATGGCCAACGATATTAAGGATACCAAACCCGCCGGCATGGCCGTATCCGTCCAGGATGCGGCCGCGCCGATGGTTGCGCCGCCCAGCTTCCGCAAACTGACGGCGACGGACGGGGGCTTACTCGCGGCCCATCTCAAGCGCCTTGAACCCCATGACCGCCATCTGCGTTTCTGGGGCGGGGTCACCGACACCGCAATCGACGAATATTGTTCGCGGCTCGACTGGTCCGCTGCCGTGGTCGTCGGCGCCTTTATCGAGGGCGAACTGCGCGGCGTCGGCGAATTGGTGCGCGTGCGCCTGATGCCGCGGGTCATGGCCGAGGTCGCGTTCTCCGTCGAAGGTCCGTGGCAGAACGTGGGCGTCGGCACGGCGCTGCTGCGCCGGGTGCTGACCATCGCACGCAACCGCTGCATCGACCGGGTGTACATGCTGTGCCTGACGGAAAACCGCAAGATGCAGAAGATCGCGTCCAAGTTCGAGGCGGAATTGAGCTTCGACGAAGGCGAGGTCGAAGCCCGTATCCTGCCGGCTTGGCCCAGCTACTTCTCGCTCATGGAAGAAGCCGTCGAGGACAGCAAGGTTTGGTTCCCGGCGATCTTCGATCCCGCGTCCCTGTGGCCGGGGCTGGCCAGTCTGCCGGATCAGCCATAGAGACGTTCCAGGTGCGCCCCGTAGACCTGCCGGATCACGTGGCGGCGCACCTTGAGCGTCGGTGTCATCTGTTCGTTGTCGACGGTGAAGGGCTCGTCCGCGACGATGAAGCGGCGGACCTTTTCGATATTGTTCAGCTTGCCGTTGATGCGGTCGATGGCGGCAGCCAGGGCCTTGTGAAGGTCGGCGTCGCCGGCCAGTTCCGAAAGGCTGCCGGAAACGCCGTTGCGCACGGCCCAATCCTTCAGCCAGTCGGCGTCGGGCACCACCAGCGCCACCAGATGCGGGCGCTTATCGCCGTAGACCATGGCCTGGGCGAATTCCGGCTCCAGGATGATGACGCCCTCGACCCGCTGGGGCGCGATGTTGTCGCCGCCCGAGTTGACGATGATGTCCTTCTTGCGGTCGGTGATGACGAGATAGCCGTCGTCGTCCAGATGGCCGACGTCGCCGGTGTGCAGCCAGCCGTCCTTGATCGTCTGGGCGGTTGCGTCGTCGTCGCGCCAATATCCCTGCATGACCAGATCCCCCTGGACCAGGATTTCGCCGTCCCCAGCGATCCTGACATGGGTGTTCTTGAGCGGCGGGCCGACGGTGTGCATCTTCACCTTGGCGGCCCGGTTGACGCTGATCACGGGGGCCGATTCCGTCTGGCCGTAACCTTGCAGGATGCGCAGCCCCAGCGCCGTGAAGTAGATACCGACTTCCGGGTTCAAGGGTGCGCCGCCGGACACCAGCGCCTTCAGCCGCCCGCCGAACCGGGTCTTGACCTTGGCCCGCACCAGCTTGTCCAACACGGCGTCCTGAACGCGCTCGACAAAGCCCAGGCTGTTCGGGTCCACGTAGCGCTTGGTGCCGAGGGCCAGGGCCTTGCGGAACAGTTTTTGCTTGGTCCCGCCGGCGGCCTCGACCCCCCGTTCGATGCGCGCCCGCATGCTTTCATAAAGCCGCGGCACGGCCGTCATGATGGTCGGCTGTGCTTCGGCCATGTTGTTGACCAGATGTTCGACGCCCTCGGCGTAATAGATTTCGGCACCGATCGACATCGGGAAGAACTGGCCGGCGGTATGTTCATAGGAATGGCTGAGCGGCAAAAACGACAGGAATACCTCGGATTCCAGGCCGATTTCGCGGAGTGCGTCCGTGGCACCCTCGACGTTGTGCAGGATCGCCTTGTGCGACAGCATCACGCCCTTCGGTTTACCGCCCGTGCCCGAGGTATAGATGATGCAGGCGGTATCATCGATGCCCCGGCTGTTGGCCATGGCGACCATGTTGTCGTGGCCGTCCTGACCCTTGGCCAGTACGTCGTCCCAGCTGTGCAGATCGAAACTCAGGGATTGCGCGACCTTGATCGGTTCCATGGAGATCACGAACTTGCAGGCGTCCGCTCGGTGGGCCGCCGGCAACAGGCGTTCGGCCAGGCGTTTGGTCGAGACGATGACGCCGACGGCGTCCGAATCTTCCAGGATGTGCAGATGGTCGGCTTCCGTGTTGGTGATATAGGCGGGGGTGGTGATGGCGCCCGCGGTCATGATGGCGACATCGGAAATCAGCCAGTTGGCCCGGTTTTCCGAGACCAGGACGACGCGGTCGCCCGGCTTCACACCCAACGCTTGCAGCCCGCGCGCCAGGCGCGAGACCCGCGCCGCCGTGTCGCCCCAACTCATCGGCCAGTAGGCAC
This sequence comes from uncultured Alphaproteobacteria bacterium, assembly GCA_963976055.1. Taxonomy (GTDB): domain Bacteria; phylum Pseudomonadota; class Alphaproteobacteria; order Rhodospirillales; family Casp-alpha2; genus UBA1479. The sequence continues at coordinate 80,438 of CAXBJB010000012.1, read as the reverse complement.
CACCCGACTTTTCCCACAGGAACGGCCGGTCGCCCAGTTCCGCCGCCTGGGCATAAAACATCGCAGCCAGGTTCGGCCATGCGTAAGTGCTCATTATCCCTCAGACTCCCCCCGGTTGTCGTTGACCCGCAACCACTCTATATCCAGGGAGAACTTTACGTATGCCCCGAAGGGATGCAAGTCATGACCGATGTCCGCCGTTCAGATGTTTCCGCCCCCCGCAGCCCCGATACAGGCGCCGCTCCGGCGGTGTCTGTGGGCGACTTGCCGCGCTGGAACCTAGCGGACCTTTACAAAAGGCCCGACGACACGGCGATTGAAACGGATCTGACCTGGGCCCAGGGCCGGGCGGCGGCCTTTGCCGAGACCTACAAGGGCCGTCTGGCCGCGCTTTCCGGTGACGGGCTGGGCACGGCCGTTCAGGAGTACGAGGCCATCGGCGAACGCCTGGGCCGGATCATGAGTTTCGCCGGGCTGAAGTTCGCGGAAAATATGGAAGACGGCGCCAGTGCCCGGTTTCAGCAATCCATGCAGGAACGCGTCACCGACATTTCGACCCTGACCCTGTTCTTCACCCTGGAACTGAACCGCATCGACGACGCGCGCTTGGACGCGCAGATGGCGGAAAGCACCGCGCTGTCCCGCTATGCGCCCTGGTTGCACGACCTGCGCGCGTTCCGGCCCTACCAATTGTCCGACGAATTGGAACAGGCGCTGCACGAACGCCACGTCACGGGGGCGGCCGCCTGGAACCGCCTGTTCGAGGAAACCCTGGCCGGCCTGCGCTTTCCCGTCGATGGCGAGGACCTGACCCTGTCCGGCGCCCTCAACAAGCTGAGCGAGCCCGACCGCGAGCTGCGCAAACGCGCCGCCAAGGCCGTGGGAAAGGGGCTCGGCGACAACATCAAGCTGTTCTCCCTGACCTACAACACCCTGGTCAAGGACAAGGCCATCGACGACAAGTCGCGCGGCTATCTGCGGCCCGTGTCCTATCGCAACCTGGCCAACCAGGTCGAGGACGAGGTGGTGGACGCCCTGGTCACCGCCGTGCGCGAAAGCTTTCCCAAGCTGTCGCACCGCTATTACAAGCTGAAGGCCAAATGGTTCGGTGTCGACCAGATGGATTACTGGGACCGCAACGCGCCCCTGCCGACGGCCGCCGACCGCAAGTATTCCTGGGACGAGGCGCGGGACACGGTGCTGGGCGCCTACGGCGCCTTCAATCCGGACATGGCCGACATCGCCCGGCAGTTCTTCGACAAACGCTGGATCGACGCCCCGCCGACGGCGGGCAAGGATTCGGGTGCCTTCGCGCATCCGACAGTGCCCTCGGCCCATCCTTATATCCTGTTGAACTACCATGGCCGCTCGCGCGACGTCATGACCCTGGCCCACGAACTGGGGCATGGCGTGCATCAGGTGCTGGCCGCACCGCAAGGAAATTTGCTGGCCGACACGCCCCTGACCCTGGCCGAGACGGCGTCCGTGTTCGGCGAAATGCTGACCTTCCGCGCCATGCTGGCGGGCGAAACCGACCCGGCGCGCCGCCGCGTCATGCTGGCCGGCAAGGTCGAGGACATGCTCAACACCGTTGTCCGCCAGGTCGCTTTCCACATGTTCGAAACCAAGGTTCACGACGAACGCGCCAAAGGCGAGTTGTCGCCGGAACGCCTGGGCGAAATCTGGATGGACGTGCAGACCGAAAGCCTCGGCCCGGCCTTCCGTTATGACGATGAGTACCGGCATTATTGGGCCTATATCTCCCACTTCGTGCATGTGCCTTTCTATGTCTACGCCTATGCCTTCGGCGACTGCCTGGTGAATTCGCTCTACGACGTGTTCCAGGGCGGTCATCCGGGGTTCCAGGCCAAGTACCTGGACATGCTGCGGGCCGGCGGTACGCTGCGCCACAAGGAGCTGCTGGCGCCCTTCGGGTTGGATGCGTCGGATCCCGATTTCTGGCACCGGGGTCTGTCCATGCTGTCCGGTTTCGTCGATGAGCTGGAACAGGAATTTTAGGGAATGACCGATGCGCCCGGCTCCGGCCAACGCGTGCTGCGTGCGGGGCCCGCACCCGAAGATTCCGATCATGCACCCCTGGTCTTCATCCATGGCGCCTTCGCCGGGGCCTGGACCTGGGCGGAACATTTCCTGCCGTACTTCGGGGACCGGGGGTTTGCCTGCCTTGCGGTCAACCTGCCGGGGCGCAAGGGGATGCCTGATTACCCCCAATTGCATGATTTCGGCATTCAGGATTTCGTCGATGCCGTGTCCGAGGTCGTCGACACCCTGCCGCGCCCGCCCGTCCTGATCGGACATTCCATGGGCGGTTTCGTCGCCCAGCGGCTGGCCATGGAACGGGACGTCGCGGCGGTCGTTTTGATGTCGTCGGTGCCGCCCACGGGTCTGGCCGGCCCGTCCGTGGCCTTGGCGCTGTCGCGGCCCATGCTGATCTGGGAAATTGCCCGCATCGAATCCACCGGTGAACCGCTGGACAGTCTTGAAACCCTGCATCAATCGATTTTCAACAACCATGTCCCGAAGGCCGTTTCCGAACGTCTGCTGCCCTGGTTTCAGATGGAAAGCCGGCGCGCGGTCATGGATCAGCACACGGTCTTCATGCCGCCCTTGATGGGGCTGCGCGGCATCCCGGTCCTGGTGCTGGGGGCGGAGCATGACAACCTGATTCCGCCTGCCTTCGTTTATGGCACGGCGGCCTTCCTGGGCACTCAGGCTCATATCTTCGACGGCATGGGACATGCGGTGATGCTGGAGGACGACTGGAAAGACGCGGCCGAGGCCATCGCCGACTGGTTGAGGGAATTGGATGTCTGAGCGTCCGCCGTCGGACAGGAACACGGTCGCCGGGCGGGTCCGGCGCTATGCCCGGGTCGGCGGCACGGTCGGCGGTCTGGCCGCGAAACTGGCCGGCAGCCGTTTGTTCGGACTGGAATTGGACAAGGGCGTGCATGCCGCCGATCTGCAGGCGGCGCTGGGCGGGCTCAAGGGGCCCTTGATGAAAGTCGCGCAGATTCTGGCCACGGTGCCGGACCTTTTGCCCGACGAATACGTCCATGAACTGCGCAAACTGCAAACCTCGGCCCCGCCCATGGGCTGGGCCTTTGTGCGCCGGCGCCTGACGTCCGAATTGGGGCCGGATTGGCAGGCCCGGTTCGCGTCGTTCGAGCGCGAGGCCGCGGCGGCGGCGTCCCTGGGCCAGGTCCATCGGGCGACATCCCATGACGGCCGCGACCTCGCCTGCAAGATTCAGTATCCCGACATGGCGTCGGCCGTCGAGGCAGACTTGGCCCAACTGAAGGCCGTGTTCGCCCTCTACCGCCGCTACGACCGCGCCATCGATCCGTCGCAGATCCATCTGGAACTGAAGGAGCGGCTGCGCGAGGAACTGGATTACGGTCGCGAGGCCCGCAACATGGCGCTGTACCGGGCCATGCTGGCGGACGAGGCCGGGGTGCATGTGCCCGACGTGCTGGACGACCTGTCCACCGACCGGCTGTTGACCATGACCTGGCTGACGGGCGCCCCCTTGATGGATCAGATCGACAGCAGTCTGGACCGCCGCAACGCCATCGCGCTCAACATGTTCCGCGCCTGGTACGTGCCGTTCTATTTCTTCGGCGTGATCCATGGCGATCCGCACCTGGGCAACTATTCGGTGCGCGACGACGCCACGGTGAATCTGCTGGATTTCGGCTGCATCCGCGTGTTCCGCCCGGAATTCGTGGGTGCGGTGATCGACCTGTACCGGGCACTCAGCATCGATGACGAGGCCCTGGCCGTGCATGCCTACGAGACCTGGGGGTTCGAAAACCCGTCCAAGGAAATGATCGCCGTGCTGAACGAATGGGCACGGTTCCTCTACGGCCCGCTGCTGGCCGACCGGGTGCAGAGCATCCAGGATACGGGCGGCACGGCTTACGGTGCCGGCATTGCCGCCAGCGTGCATAAGAAGCTGCGCGAACTGGGCGGGGTCACGCCGCCCCGGGAATTCGTGCTGATGGACCGGGCGGCCATCGGACTGGGCAGCGTGTTCACGCACCTTAGGGCGGAAATCAACTGGCACCGGATGTTCCACGACCTGATCGACGGCTTCGATCTGGACCGCCTTCGGGCCCGCCAGACTGAATCACTTGCACAGGCGGGTGTGCCGCCGGTTTACTAGAAATCAACAGTCGGCTGATGCAGCGAAGGGAAGGAAATACCGATGATCATCACCACCACCGATTCCGTCGAGGGCCGCCAGATCGCCGCCTATCTGGGCGTCGTGTCCGGCGACGCGGTCATGGGCACCAACATCTTCAAGGACTTTTTCGCGGGCATCCGCGACATCGTCGGCGGCCGTTCCGGCGCCTATGAAAAGGAACTGCAAAAGGCCAAGGGTTTCGCGCTGGAGGACATGCAGGCGCGGGCGGCGGAACTGGGGGCGGACGCGATTGTCGCGGTCGACCTGGACTACGAAGCCATCTCGTCGGACAAGTCCTGCATGCTGATGGTCAGCGCCAACGGCACGGCGGTAAAACTCGCTTAAACATATTCGCGGATACTCACCCAAGTAAATTCAATGACTTGTGCGGCGAGGGGCCCCATCGTTACACTACCCGCGCCCGGACTGGCCGGGCACCTGGGGTTTACCGGCGCATTTCGTGCGGCCCCCGGCCGTAAGGTTCGGCCGGGAAGGATCGGTTGATGAACGACAGCATTCACGACACGGACGGATTCAGTCCGCCGGTTCTGGACCGGGCATCGCTTGATGAACTGTCGGCCGCCGCCCGCAATCACGTCGAGGAACTGGACAAGGAACTGCACCGCCTGTGGGGGCTGGGCCGCAACATCGTCCTGGCCTGGACGCCGGCGGGCAAAGGCATCCGCGTGCTGGTCATCCCCCATTACATCCTGGGCGAAATGGCGGCTCGCACGGCGGGCGAGGCGGCGGACAGCCTGCAATTCGTGGACGAAGTGATCGCCGGCAATACGTTGACCGACGAGGAAGGCTTCGACACCATCGCCAAATACTTCGGGTACGAGCCCAAACTGGTCGAACTCAGCTTTACTCCCGGCGCGGATCTGGCCGACGACCTGCTTGAGGCCGTCGTCCGCCGCTACAGCATTTCCTATATCCAGAACGGTGCCGTGGCGCTGTTCGACATCGTCGGCTTTTCGCTGTTTTCGCCGCTGGAACAGGTGACGCAGTTGAACAGCCTGGCCTATTCCGTTAACGCGTCATTCTCCAAGATGCTGGCCCGCAACCTGGATATCCAGTTCGCGCGCTCGACCACCGGCGACGGCTTTTACATCTGGAACCGCGACCGCAGCATCGAATCCAACGTCAACCTGTACCACTTGATGCATCTGGTGCTGGCCGACAACGCCATCGCGCGGTCCAAGGGCAAGGCCAACACCACGCCGCGCCTGCGCGCCGCGTTTCACGTCGGCCCGCATTACGAATTCTTCCAGTCCGAAGGGCTGCGCCCCACGGTCTACAGCTACATCGTCGGCGACGTGACCATCGAGTTGGCGCGCATGATCGATCATGCCCTGCCGGGGCAGATCGTGGTCGGCGATTTTCGCGTCGATATGCGCGAGAGCGACACGGGCGAGATCAAACGCATCGGCACCTCGGAATTCATCGAACGCACGCGGCAGTCGCTGTCGAACCTGGAAGGCATGGTGCTGTCCGGCGAGAACGTGGAATCGATCCAGTGCTACCTGACGGGCGAACGCCTGGATTCAGGCCAGTTCGGGGTCAAGCGATACATCCTGCGCGACAAGCACGGCCTCTCGCGTAAGGTCTATAACGCCAAGGTCAACATCTATCGCTCCGGCGGCGGGCCGATCTATCTCGGCTTCCAGACCGGCGACCTCAAGGGCTTCATTTTCGAATCCGAGGAATACGTGTGATGGCCGGGCCGGTCTTTCATTTCTTCGACCGCGCCGCGACCCCCGTGGCCCCCTTCAGCCATGCCGTGGAATGTGACGGCTGGGTGCAGCTGACCGGCCAGATGCCGACGGACCCCGACGACGACACGGCGCCGTTGCCCGACGGCATCGAGGCCCAGACCCGGCGTGTCATGGACAACCTGATCATCGTGCTGGGCGAACTGGGGTTGGACCTGTCGCACGTGCTGTCCTGCCGCATCTACCTGACCCGGTTCGAGCAGGACTACGAAATCATGAACGCGACCTACAAATCCTATTTCCCGCCCGACCGCCTGCCGGCGCGCACCACCGTGGGCGTCACCGGCCTGGCGCGGGGGGCGCTGGTCGAGATCGACATGGTGGCGAAGCGGCCCGATTAGGAGCCCCAAAGTGCCGGATTGCGCCACGGCGCGGGCACGATCATGCGTCCATTGGGTGCTTCACCGTCGTTTTTCAGGTTCATGGCTTGCCAGGCGTTATGCCATTCAGCAGGCAAGGGATAGGGCGTGTCGATGCCCGTCTCCGGCGCGAAACCAAATTGTCCATAATAGGCCGGGTCGCCCAGCACGCAGATGCGGATGATCCCTAACGAACCAAGGCAGCCAAAACCCTTGCGGATCAGCGCGCCGCCGATGCCTTGGCGTTGGTGACCGGGATCGACGCAGAGCGGCCCCAGTAACGCGACTTGGCGGTCAGACCCTTTTTCAAGGCCGCAGACTGTGAAAACGGCATGCCCGAGGATCGCACCGCCGGACTCTGCGACGAGCGAGACGACGTCCTCGTCTTCGTTCAGCAACGCGGTAACGAGGGAGCGTAGGTCTTCATCCGGAAAGGCGCGAGGATAAAGGGCGACGATCGCCGCTTGGTCGGCGGGCGTGCTGCCGCGAACCTCGATGTCGCTGTTTGCCGTCACGGCGCGCCTAAAACGCAGCCACGGCCCCGTCCGAGCGCGGATCGGCGGCGCCTTCCAGCAGTCCCGACGGATGGCGCACGATGGCCCCCGCGTGGCCCATGAATTCCTCGAACGGGCCGACGACTTCCAGGTCGTGGCCGGCGGCCTTCAGGGCGTCGAGCACGGCCGGATCGAAGCGGTTTTCGATGCGCAGGTTGGTTGTCTCCGCCCCCCAGGTGCGGCCGAGCAGCCAGCGGGGGGCCGTCACCGAGGCCTGCAGATCCATGCCGTGCAGGACATGGCGGGCGAACACCATGGCCTGGGTCTGGGGCTGGCCTTCGCCGCCCATGGTGCCGTAGACCATGGTGCGGCCGTCGGCGAGCCGGCCCATGGCCGGCTGGATGGTGTGGAACGGGCGGCGGTGGGGCTTGAGGGCGTTCAGGGCCGATGCGTCGAGCGAGAACGAGGTACCCCGGTTCTGCCAGGTGATGCCCGTCTCCTCCAGCACCGTGCCGGAGCCGAATTCCCAATAGAGGCTCTGGATCATCGACACGGCCCGGCCTTCGCCGTCGATGCAGCCGAACCAAACGGTGTCGCCGTTGGGGTCGGCGTCGGGCCAGGGCGCGGCGTTGCGGCGGTCGATGTCGGCGGCCATGGCGTCAAGGCTGTCGGTCTTCAGGAAATCCTTCGGATCGGCGGTCATGTAGGCCGGGTCGGTGACGTATGTGTCGCGCACGCGGAAGGCCTGCTTGGTCGCCTCGACAAGCCCGTGCACGAAGTCGAACCCTTCAGACTGGGCCACGCCCAGGCGGCCGTAAAGCGCCAGGATGATGAGCGACGCCAAGCCCTGGGTCGGTGGCGGCATATTGTAAATCGTGTGCGGGCCGCAGGCGACGGACAGCGGCGCCAGTTCGAGCGCCTTGTGGCGTTCCAGGTCGGCCAGGGCGAGGGGGCTGCCGGCCTTCTCCAGGTCGGCGGCGATCGCCTTGGCGAGCGGGCCGCGGTAGAAGCTGTCCAGGCCTTCGGCGCCCAGGCGCTTGAGGGTTTCGGCCAGGGCCGGGAGTTTCAGCGTATCGCCGATGTTGGGCGCCGTATGGCCGACGCCGCCCGGCAGGAAGGTCTGGGCGAAGCCGGGCACGCCGGTCATCTGGTCCTTCTTGGCGAGCGTGTTGTGATGGAGCGACGGCGTCACCGGCGCGCCATGCTCGGCGTAATGATGGGCGTCTTCCAACAGGCGCGCCAGCGGCAGCCTGCCGCCCCAGGTTTCGGAGATGCGCAGCGCCTCGGCCCAGCCGGACACGGCCCCGGCGACGGTCAGGGCGGCGAGGGGGCCGCGCTGGGGAATGGCGTCTCCGTGCCCCGCCTTGGCGTAGAACTCGGCGTCCGCCGCACCGGCGGCGGCACCGCAGGCGTCGATGCCGACGGGGGCCTGCCCGGGTTGGGCGACCAGCCAGAAATTGTCACCACCCAATCCGTTCATATGCGGATAGACCACGGCGATGGTGGCGGCGGTGGCGACCATGGCCTCGATGGCGTTGCCGCCGTCCTGCAACACGCGCAGCCCTGCCTGGGACGCCAGATGATGGGGGGCGGTGACCATGCCGCGCCGGGCGGTCGGGGTGAAGATCATGGGGGGCCTTTCATCAACCTGGCGGAAATCGGGACGCTTTAAGCATATATTCCATAATGCGGAATGATTTCCATGTGATTTTCATTTCATGAAAAAGCTTTCCGACGCAGGATTTAAAGGCTGTGCGATACTTGTGCAAGCACGGTAGACACGTCATATACCGATGCTTGAATGACCAAGGGCTAGGGGACCAGAGCCATGAAGATCGTAATTCCCAAGGAAACCCGGGCCGGAGAAACCCGCGTCGCCGCGTCGCCTCAGGTGATTCAGAAGCTGGTCGGCCTCGGCTATGACGTGGCCGTCGAGAAGGGCGCGGGCGCGGGTGCCAGCGTTTCCGACGACGTGTTCAAGGCCGCGGGTGCCTCGATTGCCACCGGCGCCGCCGTGAAAACCGCCGACATCGTGCTGATGGTCAATCCGCCGGCCACGTCCGGCGCCGGCGCGCTGCCGACCCAGATGAAGAAGGGCGCCGTGCTGATCTCGCAACTGGCGGCCCTGACCTCGCCCGACGACGTCGCCGCCTATGCCAAGGCCGGAATCACCACCTTCGCCATGGAACTGGTGCCCCGGATTTCTCGCGCGCAGAGCATGGATGTGCTGTCGAGCCAGGCCAACCTGGCTGGCTACCGCGCGATTCTGGAGGCCGCCGCCGAATACGGGCGCGGCATCCCGATGATGATGACGGCGGCGGGTACTGTGCCGCCGGCCAAGGCCTTCATCATGGGGGTCGGCGTCGCCGGCCTGCAGGCCATCGCCACGGCCAAGCGTCTGGGCGCCGTCGTCACCGCCACGGACGTGCGCCCCGCCACCAAGGAACAGGTCGAAAGCCTGGGCGGCAAGTTCCTGGTCGTCGATCCGGACATGGAAAAAGACGCGCAGACCGAAGGCGGTTACGCCAAGGAAATGCCCAAGGAATACTACGACAAGCAGAAACAGGTCGTCGCCGAGCACATCAAGAAACAGGACATCGTCGTGACCACGGCGCTGATTCCGGGCCGCCCGGCGCCCAAGCTGATCACCAAGGAGATGGTCGCCAGCATGCAGGCCGGGGCGGTGATTGTCGATCTGGCGGTCGAGGCCGGCGGCAACTGCGCGCTGTCGGAGCCCGGCAAGACCATCACCACGTCGGGCGGCGTGAAGATCGTCGGCCTCAACAACCTTCCGGGCCGCCTCGCGCAAACGGCGTCCGACCTTTACGCCAAGAACCTTCTCAACTTCCTGACGCCGCTGACGGACAAGGAAAAGACCGGCACGCTGGCCATCGATTGGGACGATGAGATCGTCAAGGGCTGCTGCGTCACGCGCGACGGCGCGGTCGTGAACGAACGGGTCAAGGACGCCATGGGCGCCAAGGCCCCGGCCGAAAAGAAAGCGCCGGCCAAGAAAGCAGCCGCCAAGAAGTCTGCCGACAAGCCCGCTGAGACTTCCGACGGCGATGGCGACAATGCCGCCAAGGACAAGGGGAACTGACGATGGATACCGCAACGATCGCCAAACAGGCCCAAGAGCTTGCCGCCGGCGCAGCGCAGCTTCTCGAACAGACCCAGAAACTGGCCACGGACGCCGCCGCCGTCGTCGCGCAGCAGGCCCCGGCCCTGGGCGGCCACGACAGCTTCCTCGGCCTGTTCACCATCTTTGTGCTGGCCTGCTTCGTCGGCTACTACGTGGTGTGGTCGGTGACCCCGGCCCTGCATTCGCCGCTGATGGGCGTGACCAACGCGATTTCCTCGGTGATCATCGTCGGCGGCATCCTGGCAGCCGGGCCCGAGGGCATGGATTTTTCGTCCTGGATGGGCTTTTTCGCGATCACGCTGGCGTCGGTCAACATCTTCGGCGGTTTCATCGTGACGCAGCGAATGCTCGCCATGTTCAAGAAAAAAGAGAAGAAATAGGGGAGGCCTGAACAATGACCGCAAGCTGGACGGGCTACGCCTATCTCATTTCCTCGGTGCTGTTCATTCTGGCGCTCCGGGGCCTGTCATCGCCGGTGACCGCGCGCCGCGGCAACATGATGGCCATCATCGGCATGGCCATCGCCATCATCACCACGCTCATGGACCCGGGCGTCATGTCGTTCGGCATGATCGTCTTGGCGATCCTTATCGGCGGCACCATCGGCACCGTCACCGCGCTGAAGATCCAGATGACGGCCCTGCCGCAACTGGTCGCCGCCTTCCATTCCCTGGTCGGCATGGCGGCGGTGTTCGTGGCGACCTCGGCACTGTTCAATCCCAAAGCCTACGGCCTGGGCGCGGTGGGTGAAATTCCGGGGGCGTCCCTGGTCGAAATGTCGTTGGGCACGGCGATCGGCGCGATCACCTTCTCGGGCTCCGTCATCGCCTTCGCCAAGCTGCAGGGCATCATGTCGGGCGCACCCATCACATTCCCGGGGCAGCACAAGCTGAACCTGCTGGTTGGGCTCGCGATCCTGGCGCTTATCATCACCTTCGTCGGCTCGGAATCCCATTCCGTCTATTGGGGCATCGTGGCGCTCAGCTTCGCCATCGGCTTCTTGCTGATCATTCCCATCGGCGGGGCGGACATGCCCGTGGTCGTGTCCATGCTCAACTCGTACTCGGGCTGGGCCGCGGCCGGCATCGGCTTCACCCTGTCCAACCCGGCGCTGATCATCACGGGTGCGCTGGTCGGCTCGTCGGGCGCGATCCTGTCCTACATCATGTGCAAGGGCATGAACCGTTCGATCATCAACGTGCTGCTGGGCGGCTTCGGCGGCGATTCCGGCGGGGCCGCCGCAGCCACGTCCAACGACGGCAAGTCGGTGAAATCAGGTGCCGCCGACGACGCGGCCTTCATCATGAAGAACGCGTCCAAGGTCATCATCGTGCCCGGCTACGGCATGGCCGTGGCTCAGGCCCAGCACGCGGTGCGCGAAATGGCCGACCTGCTGAAGGCCGAGGGGGTCGAGGTCAAATACGCCATTCACCCCGTTGCCGGGCGCATGCCGGGGCATATGAACGTGCTGCTGGCCGAGGCCAACGTGCCCTATGACGAGGTGTTCGAGCTGGAGGAGATCAACCACGAATTCTCCACCGCCGACGTCGCCTACGTGATCGGCGCCAACGACGTGACCAACCCGACGGCCAAGACCGACCCGAAGAGCCCGATCGCCGGGATGCCGATCCTCGACGTGGAAAAGGCGGGCACGGTGCTGTTCATCAAGCGCGGCATGTCGTCGGGCTATGCCGGGGTCGACAATCCCCTGTTCTTCGCCGACAACACCATGATGCTGTTCGGCGACGCCAAGAAGATGACGGAAGAGATCGTCCAGGCGCTGGGTTGATCCGCGTTCCCGCAATTCGCAAGATCGCGTAGGGTCGGTGGCCGGTGGGCCGCCGGCCCTTCGTTTTGTCCGTCATTGATTTGAAATAGAAACGGGCGCGCAGGGGCTTGGCCCCGGCGACGCCCGGTAAGCTATGGATTAGGTGCGGGAAACGGCCCCGTGAAGGGCCGGGGGGCTAGAAGCCCTCGCGCTCGATCCGCTTGCGCTCAAGCTTGCGCGCACGGCGCACGGCTTCAGCCTTTTCACGGGCCCGGCGCTCGGAGGGCTTTTCATAGGAGCGGCGCAGCTTCATTTCGCGGAAGATGCCTTCGCGCTGCATCTTCTTTTTCAGGGCCTTGAGGGCCTGATCCACGTTGTTGTCTCGGACAATGACTTGCACGGTAAGGTCACGCTCCTAATCTTATAGTCAACAAAATCAATCGGACCTGTGCTATCACCTGTCCGGGAAGACGGGCTTCTATCACATAGATATCACCTTGTGAAGGAGCAAACGTGTTATTTCCCGGGGAGCCATCCGACGTCATAAAGGCGTCTTCACGCCCCGGATCAAAAGGATTTAGACGATGGCCATTCTGAAAATCGCGCGCATGGGACATCCGGTGCTGATGGGCACTGCCCAGCCGGTCGAAGACCCCAAGGATCCGCGCATTCACGGCCTGATCGCCGACATGGTCGAAACCATGGCCGACGCGCCGGGCATCGGCCTGGCAGCCCCCCAGGTCCATGTGCCGCTGCGCATCGTCGTGTTCCGGGTACCCGGTGAACGCTGCGAGGACAAAAAGGACGTGCCGTTGACCGTGCTGGTCAATCCGGTGATCGAGGTCGTCGGCGACGAAGTCGAGGAAGGCTGGGAAGGCTGCCTGTCCCTGCCGGAGATGACTGGCCGGGTGCCGCGCCCGACCCATATCCGCTACCGCGCCCAGGGCCTGGACGGCAAGACCTTCGAGCGCGAGGCCGTGGGCTATCACGCCCGCGTGGTGCAGCATGAATGCGACCATCTGGACGGCATTCTCTATCCCATGCGCATGACGGATCTGTCGTCCTTCGGCTTTGTCGAGGAAATGGCCCGTGCCCCCCGCACGGCCATGGCCGGGGATGCGGAGAACGAAGAAGACGGAGAAGCCGCATGACCGCCCAAACGACGCGCATGACCGCCGACGAAGCCCGCGCCCGCCACATGACCTTGCGCGACCGCTTGATCGCGGCGGCCCTCGACCACGTCCCCTTCGACGGCTGGTCACGGAAGGCCCTGGAACGGGGTGCCGGGGACCTGGGCCTGGGGCCGGCGGACGTGCTGCGCGCCTTTCCGGGCGGCATGGCGGACGCCGCCGATCATTTCGCGGACTGGTCCGACCGGCGCATGCTGGCGGAACTGGCCAAGATCGACCTGGACGCCCTCAAGGTGCGGGAACGGGTGGCTCTGGGCGTGCGTCTGCGCCTGGAAATGAATGCGCCCTACCGCGAAGCCATGCGCCGGCTACTGTCGTTCCTGGCCCTGCCGCAAAACGCGCCCCTGGCGGCGCGCATGACCTGGCGCACCTGTGACCATATCTGGCACGCGGCGGGCGACCGGGCCGCCGATTTCAACCATTACACCAAGCGGGGCCTGCTCGCTCCGGTCTATACCTCGACCATTCTGTACTGGCTGTCCGATTCCTCGGACGGTTTCGCCGATACCTGGGGCTATCTGGACCGGCGCCTGGCCGATGTTCTGAAGATTCCCATGTACAAGGCCCGTGCGCAGCAGGCGCTGGGCCGCCTGCCGTCGCCGCTGGGCTTTCTCAGGCGCCTGAAGGCGGCCGCCACCCGTCCCGGCCCCGGCCCGGTGGCCTGACGGTCCCCGTCGGGGCCCGTGACTTCCCGCATTATGGAAACCTTTCAGGCGGCGCTCCGGTCGGTTATGCTTTCCGCCGGGAGTGATGGGGTTTCGAGCAAAAGGAGACGCGGACCGTGAGTGCTGCGCAAATCGGTACATCCGCCGCCAACCCGGCCAACGGCCGGGCTTATCGCCAGGAAGCGGCCGTCGCGCCGGTCAACCTGGCCAACCATTTCCTGGAATGCTGCAAGCTTAACCGCTACCTCACCGTCGCCGACGGCCATCGCTTCGTCATTACCGAGGATTTCGCGCGCAACATCGCGATCCCCGCCGACGCGGCGGCCATGGCCGCGATCTATTCCCGCGACAAGCTGGTCGCCCAGGCGGCGATCCTGCCGCTCGGCCAGTTGGCCAAGAGGCTGAAGAAAAAGCGTGACCGCGACGCCTATGAGCGCCTGTTCTCGCTGATCGAGGAACAGGCCCTGGACGAGCGGGTGCGCGACAGCGCCCATACCCTGCTGGAAAAGGGCTTCCGCGAAGCCGAGATCAGGTCCATCGAGGCCGAACTGAACGATCAGATGAGCCCGGCCCGGGCACGCTATCGCGAATTCCTCGACCACGTCCGGCGCATGATGGACGGCGGCATGACTCCGCCCGCTTTCGTCGAGGAATTCAAGGCCTTCACCGCCGAGGTCGCCGGGCGTCTGGATTTCGGCATCTACAGTTTCTGCCTCGACCGCCTGTTCGGCAGCCTGCGCATTCCGTCGGCGGTCAAACAGCTTCTGGTCGGCGAATTGCTGGCCTTTCCGCCCCTGGTGCGGCGCGAGCTGCTGACTAATATCCTGGTGTTTCCCGGCCAGACCGAGGACTTGAAGCGTTTCGTCAAGAACACGGTTCTGGCCGAACTGGGCCGTTCCGTCGCGGTCGAGATCGAATTGCTGGAAGCCTACCGGATGCGCCGCATCACCCTGGACGATCTGGCCGGCACGGCCTGATCCTTAGCGCCCCTCATCACCCGTTGGGCAGCTTGCCCTTGGGATAGAGCCGGTTGACGTGGCCCATCTTGCGGCCGGGCCGGGCTTCGGATTTGCCGTAAAGGTGCAGGCGGGCCCCCGGGTCGGCCAAAAGGTCGGGCCAGCCGTTCACGTCATCGCCGATCAGGTTCTTCATGACCGCGTCGTGGTGGCAATCGATCGACCCCAGCGGCAGGCCGCAGACCGCCCGCACCAGCTGTTCGAACTGGCTGGTGGCACAGGCGTCCATGGTCCAATGCCCGGAATTGTGGGGCCGGGGCGCCATTTCGTTGACCAGGATGCGCTGATCCCGGGTCACGAACATCTCGACCGCCAGCAGGCCGACAAGATCCAGGGCATCGGCCAGATCATGGGCGATGGCCACGGCCTGATCGGCTAGGCCGTCCGGCAGACGGGCCGGGGCCATGGTGGTGTCCAGGATATGGTTGACGTGGCGGTTTTCGACCGCCGGATAGGTCGCCCAGCCGCCGTGGGGGGACCGGGCGGTGATCACGGAAATCTCGCAGTCCAGATCGACGAAGGCTTCCAGGATGCCGATCTTGGCGCCCATTTCCGCCCAGGCGGCGTCGTAATCGCAATCGGGGGCGATCAGCACCTGGCCCTTGCCGTCGTATCCCATGCGCGACGTCTTGAGCACGGCCGGGCGGCCGATCTCGTCCGCCGCCTTGGCCAGGTCGTCGGCCGAGGCGACCCGCCGGTAGGGTGTGGTCGGCGCCGTCTTGTTGATGAATTCCTTTTCCTTGAGGCGGTCCTGGGCGATGGCCAGGCATTGCGGGCCGGGCCGCACCAGGGCGTGTTCGGCCAGGAATTCGGCGCTGTCCGCCGGCACGTTCTCGAACTCGAAGGTCACCACATCGACGGCTTCGGCGAACGATTTCAGGGCCGCGCGGTCCTGATAGTCGGCGATGGTCGCCGCCGCCGATACCTGAATGCCCGGTGAATCGGTTTCCGGCGTGAAGATGTGGCAGCGATAGCCGAGCCGGGCCGCCGCCAGGGCCGTCATGCGGCCAAGCTGGCCGCCGCCCATAATGCCGATGGTGCTGCCGGGGGGGAGCGGATGGACGGGACGAGGGGCCATGTTAGGAACCTTTGGGATCATCCGTGGGAACGTCGGCGACGGAGGCCGTCTGTTTGGCGCGGAAATCGTCGAGCGCGGCGGCGACACCGTCATCCATCAGGGCGATCACGGCGGCGGCCAGCAGGCCCGCGTTCGTGGCTCCCGGTTTGCCGACGGCCAGGGTGCCGACGGGCACGCCGCCCGGCATCTGCACGATGGACAACAGGGAATCCATGCCCTTCAGGGCCTTGCTTTCCACCGGTACGCCGAACACGGGCAGCGGCGTCAGCGCCGCGGCCATGCCGGGCAGGTGGGCGGCCCCGCCGGCGCCGGCGATGATCGCCTTGAGGCCGCGGCCGCGCGCCGCCTTGGCGTAGTCGTACAGGCGGTCAGGCGTGCGGTGGGCGGAAACGATGCGGGTCTCGTGCGGCACGCCGAGTTCGGTCAGCACATCCGCCGCATGGCGCATGGTGTCCCAGTCCGATTGACTGCCCATGATGATGCCGACCAGGGGGGTGTCGGCGGCCGATTGCGGCATGTTGAGACCTCGCTTCCGGTGAAGGCCGCATCGGTGGCCTTCGGGTGACGGGAAGCGCGCCATTATATGGCCCGCCACGGCCACCGCAAGGGTTCAAATATCCTTGTAACGTAAGGCTTTATTAACAATATAAAGGTAATCTAATGTGACAGCAGTCCGTTTGTTCGCCGAGAACGGCGACCTGGAAGGGAGACCCGGCATGGATGTCAACCAGGCCGCCCCAGTCCAGCCGGTAGGACCTGGCGGAGGGCACGGCGGCGGCGCCGGCCCGGGCGGCGGCAAGAAACAAGACCACCCCGAAGAGCAGGCCAAGAACGGCCATTCGGAACCGGCCATCAGCGTGTCGGGCCTTCTGTCCATGGAAGGCCTGACGCCGGAGGCCCAGCACGCGATCGAGCGCATGGCGTCCGAGATCGAGCCCCTGCGCCGCCAGCTTGCCCATGCCCATGAGGAACTGGCCGAGGCGCGCGCCAACGAATTCCGCGATGCCGTGGTCCCGGCGCTGAACCGGCGGGGGGTAATGGTCGAGATGGAAAAGCTGATCCATCGCCTGGGCCATATCGAGGCGCGGCCGGCGCTGATCCTGGTTCATCTCGCCAACGGCGACGATATCCGCCGGGCCCATGGCCTCGCGGTGCTGGACCAGGCCCTGCGTCTGACCTGCGACGTGCTGGGGGCGGACAGTCATCAGGCGATGGTCATGGGTTGCCTGGGCGGCAACGATTTCGCCATGGTGGTGCTCGAAGACGGGATCGAGGGTGCGCGCCGCAAGGCCGGCGAGATCGAATCGGCGCTGCGCGCCACCCATACGGCCCAGGGCCTTTTCCTCGAGGCGCGCACGGGCGTCGCCCTGCTGGAGCCGGGCATGACCGCCGAAGCGGCGATCACCGCCGCCGACCGCAACCTGCGCTAGGACGCCGGAACCTGCTCTAGAGCGAAGGTCCAGGCTTTACAGTCTCCTCCGCGTTAACTACAACACGGGCAACACGCATGTATCGCCGCGCCGTGGGCGGCGGCGCGCGTGCGCCGAGGACGCTCAACCCTTCCGGGCGCACGAAACCCGCATTCCGAAAGATGTGACATGACTGAATTCGACGGCGTCGCGATGGCGCTTGGCCAGGCGTTGACCAAACGCGGCTATACCGTTCTGACCCCCGTGCAGAGTGCGATCCTGGCGCCGGAGCTTCGGGATGCGGACGTTCTCGTCTCTGCCCAGACCGGGTCGGGCAAGACCGTGGCCTTCGGCCTGTCGCTGGCGCCGACCCTGCTGGCGGGCGAAGATCGCTTTGGGCGGGCGGCGGAGCCGCTGGCCCTGGCCGTGGCGCCGACGCGGGAACTCGCGCTTCAGGTCAAACGCGAACTGGACTGGCTTTACGAGATGACGGGCGCGGTTTCCGCTTCCTGCATCGGCGGCATGGACATGGGGAGTGAACGCCGGGCCCTCAACAAGGGAGCGCATATCGTCGTCGGCACGCCGGGCCGTCTGCGCGACCATATCGAGCGCGGATCGTTGAATGTCAGCGGCCTGCGCGCCGTGGTGCTGGACGAGGCCGACGAGATGCTCGACCTGGGCTTCCGAGAGGACCTTGAATTCATTCTCGACGCGGCCCCCGCCGACCGCCGCACCCTGATGTTTTCCGCCACCGTGCCGCGCAGCATCGCGACCCTGGCCAAGCGCTATCAGCGCAACGCCGTGCGTGTCGCGACGACGGAGGAACAGAAACAGCACCTCGACATCGAATACCGCGCCCTGGCCGTGGCCCCCAACGACCGGGAAAACGCGATCATCAACCTGCTGCGCTATTACGACGCCAAAAGTGCGCTGGTGTTCTGCGCAACGCGTGCGACCGTCAACCATATGACCAGCCGTTTCGCCAACCGGGGCTTTTCCGTCGTCGCCTTGTCGGGCGAGTTGAGCCAGAACGAGCGTACCCATGCACTCCAGGCCATGCGCGATGGCCGCGCCCGGGTCTGTATCGCGACGGATGTGGCGGCGCGCGGCATCGATCTGCCCGATCTGGAACTGGTGATCCATGCAGACATCCCGAAGACCCGGGAAACCCTGCTGCACCGAAGCGGCCGCACCGGCCGCGCCGGGCGCAAGGGCGTCAGCGCCCTGATCGTGCCGCATAACCTGCGCTACCGTACGGAACGTTTGCTGGACAGCGCCAATGTCGAGGCGACCTGGGCCAAGGCGCCCTCCGCTGATGAAATCCTGGCCCGCGACCGCGACCGCATCCTCACGGACCCGGCCCTGAGCGAGCCCCTGAACGACGAGGAGCAGGCTTTCGCGACCGAGCTCCTCAGCCGCTACAGCCCCGAGCAGATCGCCGGCGCCTTCCTGCGTCAGCAGATGGCCGGCATGTCGGCGCCGGAGGAACTGCTGGATACGGGCCCGTCGGAGCGCTCGGCCGAGCGCAAGGAATCCCGCCGCGACGCCTTCAAGGGCGGCGTGTGGTTCTCACTTTCCGTCGGCCACAAGCAGAACGCGGAGCCGCGTTGGCTGCTGCCCATGCTGTGCCGCGCCGGGCATATGACCAAGCGGGAGATCGGCGCCATCCGCATCTTCAACACGGAAACCTTCGTCGAGCTCAGCGCCGATTGCGCCGACCGCTTCGTCGAGGAACTGGGTTCCGACATGACCATGGAAAAGACGATCCGCGTGGCGCGGGTCGACGGCCTGCCGGACATGCCGGCCGACGGGGGCCGCGAACAGCGCGGCAAGACCTATCAGGGCGACAAACCGGCCTGGAACCCGCAAGCTGGCGCGCGTGGCGACGCGCCTAAGAAGAAAAAATTCTCGCGCCGTGAGGACGCCCGGGCCGACGCCCTGAACGACGACCGCCCGCCCGCCGGTGACCGCCCGCAAAAATCCCAAGGCGACAAACCCTGGGACGGGGCCGGTAAGAAAGCCAAGGGCAAGAAGGCGTACAAGGTAAAGAAACCCCACCGGGGCCAGGCCCCCGGTGGCAACAACCCGGCCGGTAACGCGCCGCTCAAGCGCAAGAAACCGAAAAAGCACGCCGACTAGGCTGCCCCTTACCCACCCGCATCGGAAATCATCATCTTGTTACGACCCTTATTCGCCGCCCTCGCGGACTCCTTTTCCTTTGCCGAATGGAAAGGCGACGGGTCGCCGGCCCACCTGCTCGCGCGCCTCAAGACGGAACTGCTGTCAGGCCTGACCGTGTCCCTGGCCCTGGTGCCGGAAGCCGTGGCCTTTGCCTTCGTTGCCGGTGTCCATCCCCTGGTTGGGCTGTATGCCGCCTTCATCGTATGTTTGATCACGGCGGTCATCGGCGGCCGGCCGGGTATGATTTCCGGGGCGACCGGGGCCCTGGCCGTGGTCATGGTGTCCCTGGTTGCCAGTCATGGGGTCGAATACCTGTTCGCCGCGGTCGTTTTGATGGGGATCATCCAAATATTGGCCGGCTTTCTGCGGCTCGGGAAATTCATCCGCCTGGTCCCCCATCCGGTCATGCTGGGCTTCGTGAATGGCCTAGCGATCGTCATTTTCCTGGCGCAGTTGGCGCAATTTCAGGTTCCCGGACCCGACGGCGTCAAGGTTTGGATGACCGGCTGGCCGCTCGCCGTCATGTTGGGCCTGGTCGCGCTGACCATGGCGATCATCTGGATCACGCCGAAGATCACCTCCATCGTTCCCGCACCCCTTGCCGGCATTGCGGTGTCCGCCGCCATCGTCATCGGGTTCGGTATCGACGTGCCGCGCGTCAGCGACCTGGCGACCGTCAAAGGCTCCTTGCCGCCGTTCCATATCCCCATGGTGCCGCTGACCCTCGAAACACTGCGGATCATCTTTCCCTATGCCGTCATCCTGGCCGCCATCGGCTTGATCGAAAGCCTGCTGACCCTGAACGTCGTCGGTGAAATCGTCGGCAAGCGCGGCGGCGCCTCCCAGGAATGCGTCGCCCAGGGCCTGGCCAATACGGTCACCGGGTTTTTCGGCGGCATGGGCGGTTGCGCGATGATCGGGCAATCCGTGATCAACGTGCAATCGGGCGGCCGCACGCGGCTGTCGGGAATTTCGGCGGGGCTGTTCCTGCTGAGCTTTATTCTGTTCGCCTCCAGCCTGATCGACCAGATTCCGCTGGCGTCCCTGGTCGGGGTCATGCTGATGGTCGTCATTGGCACCTTTGCCTGGCAAAGCTTGATCATCCTGCGCCGCATTCCCCTGACCGACGCCCTGGTCATGGGGCTGGTGACGGTGGTCACGGTATTGAGCGATCTTGCCATCGCCGTCGTCGTCGGCGTGATCGTCTCGGCCCTGGCCTATGCCTGGAACAACGCCACGCGCATCCGCGCGACGACCTATAAGACGCCCGAGGGCGGCAAGGTCTATCAGATCGAAGGCCCCTTGTTCTTCGGATCCACGGACGGGTTCGCTGAAATTTTCAATCCCAAGGGCGACCCGGGGCTCGTCATCGTCGATTTCATGAACAGCCGGGTCGCCGATCAGTCGGCTCTGCAGGCCATCGAGGCCCTGGCCATGAAATACAATGCCCTGGGCAAGACCCTGCAACTGCGCCATTTGTCGCGGGACTGCCACCAGTTGCTCAGCCGGGCCGGTCAGTTGATGCTGGATTCCGATGATGACCCGACCTATGGCGTCGCCGTCGACTACTTCGTCAAGACGGGTAAAATGGGCGGTGCCCACTGACCTTTGATGTTTCGACGCCGCTGGAGGGCCGTTATGGTCGCATGTCGCATCCTGTCCCTGTTTGTCCTGCTGATTTCAGGAGCCGCCATGGCCGCCGATACGCCCAAGACAACCGCCCATGACTTTACCTTCACCGCCATCGATGGTGCGCCGCTGCCGCTGAAATCCTTCGCGGGCAAGGCGGTGCTGGTGGTTAACACGGCCTCGCAATGCGGCTTCACGCCCCAGTACGCGGCCCTGCAGGATCTGTGGACCCGCTACCGCGACAAGGGCTTCGTGCTGCTGGGTGTGCCGTCCAACGACTTCGGCGGGCAGGAACCGGGCACGGCGGCGGAGATCAAGGAATTCTGTGAGGTCAATTTCAGCGTCGACTTCCCGCTCACGGAAAAGGCCGCGGTCACGGGCGCCGATGCCCATCCGTTCTACGCCTGGGCGGGCAAGGAACTGGGGGCGCTGGCCAAACCGCGCTGGAATTTCCACAAATATCTGATCGCGCCCGACGGACGGCTGGTCGACTGGTTCTCGACGCCGACCTCACCGACGGCGCCCAGGGTCCTCAAAGCCGTCGAGGCCGCCCTGGCCGGAGGACGCTGAGACCGCCCGCCCGGGTCAGGCCGTGCCGTGCCCGATATGAGGGAAGGTCATGCATACTTCCGTGCCGACCTGCACGTCACTGGTGATCGTGATCGTGCCGCCGTGGGCTTCCACCAGACCGCTGGCGATGGACAGCCCCAGGCCCGACCCATCGTGTTTGCGGGCCAGGACATTGCCGATCTGGTAGAACGGACGGGTGACCTCGCCCAGCTTGTCGGCAGGAATGCCGATGCCGGTATCGCGGATGCAGATTTCGACCGCCAGTTCGGTTTTCCGGGCCGAAATGAAGATGTGTCCGCCCCGTGGGGTGAACTTGATCGCATTCGACAGGATGTTGCTCATAACCTGGGCGAGCGCCCTGGGATCGGCGTCGATGGTCAGGCCGTCGTCGATAACACCGGGTTCCAGGATGATGCCGCCGTCCGCGACGGCCGCGTCAACCATCTTGAGAACGCCCGAAACCTCTTCCCGGACATTCAGGGTTTCGATATCCAGATCGTATTGCCCCGCCTCGATGCGGGACAGGTCGAGAATGTCGCTGACCAAGCTTAGCATGTGCAGGCCGGCGGTCCGCACGTCTTTCAGGTATTCCGCCTGTTTGCCATGGACGGGCCCGGCGACGCCGCCGAGCATGGCGTCCGTGAAGCCGATGATCGCGTTCAAGGGCGTGCGGAATTCATGGCTCATGACGGCCAGGAACCGGCTTTTCGCCTGGTTGGCCTCGACGGCGGCCTCCAATGCTTCTTGCAGGCGGTCGGCATCCCCGATCTGTTTCGTGATGTCCGAGCCAATGCCCCGGTAACCGGTAAAGGCGCCGTCGGGCGTGAACACGGCCTTGCCGCTGAGCCGGACCGTTCGCACGCCCCCCGCGGGTACGGCGATCCGGCACACGAAATCGCGGAAGCTGCGGCGTTCGCGGACCTCTTTTTCATGCTGCCACTTGTCCTTTGTCGGCGTGTCGGCAAGCACTTCCCATACGGACCGGCCGAGGAAGAAGGACGGCGGCAGGCCCAGGTTGTCCTGCACGCTGCCGCTGATGAAGGTGAACTTCAGGTCGGGCCCTTTTTCCCAGAACCAGTCGGACGCGGCCTCGGCAAAGTCCCGGAAGCGATCCTGGAGAAGGTGCAATTCCGCCGTCGTCTGCTGGCGGGCCTTTTCAAGCCGGTAGGCATGGACCAGTCCGGCGATCTGGGCCGGAAGTTGAGCGAAGGAGTCCGTGCCTTTGACAAGGTAGTCGTTGGCGCCCTGCCTGATGGCTTCGACGGCATCGGATTCCGACCCGTTGCCGGTCAACACGATGATCGGGATGTTGCCGTCCAGGCTGCGCACGAAGCGGACAAGATCGACGCCGGACCCTTCGGGAATGTTCAGGTCGGTGACGATGGCGTCGAAGGTGTCTTTCTCGAACATCGCCATCGCTTCGCGGCAATTGGTGTGCCATTGGGGGGAGACATCGGTGTTCTGGCGCGAAAATTGACGCAGAGCGAGCCGGTAATCGTTCTCGTCGTCCTCGACAAAGAACAGGGAGATGCCCGTGGGTTCGGGAACGACGGTGTCAGAATGCATGGCCGTCTCTCGGAAAATGGTTGGTCCGCGCCCAATAATCGATAAGCCGCTCGCTCATGCGGCCCAGGTCCTGGGACCGTACGGGTTTGATCAGGTAACTGTTGGCGCCCAGGTCATAGGCCAGCTTCACGTCGGACGGGTCCGAGGACGATGTCAGGATCACGATCGGAATCCGCCGTGTCCGATGATCCTCCTTCAGGGCCTTGAGCACGGCATGGCCGTCGAGCCGGCGCAGCTTGAGGTCCAACAGAATGCAGGTCGGCCGGCTTTCGGCCGTGCCGCGGGCTTCGTCGCCGGAAGGCAGCAGATGGGACAGGGCCTCGTCGCCGTCCTGAAGGACTTGGATGTCGACATCTGGCGCCGCGCCGGACAGGGCGCGCTTCAACAGCGTCGCGTCGGCGGGTTCGTCCTCGATGATCAGGAATTTGTCCTTCACGGATTGGTTTCCTTGTTCATGTCTGATCCCGACGGCGGGGTCAGTCGCTGCGCCGCAACGGCAGGAGTATCGTTACGGTCGTTCCCTTGCCGACGTCGGAGGTCAGCTCGATTGTTCCCTGATGAACGTCAACGCCCTTCTTGACGATGGCCAGGCCGATGCCCGTGCCGGGGTAGGATTTCCGGTCGTGCAGCCGGTGAAATATCTGAAAGACCTTCTGAAAACAGTTTTCCGGGATACCTATGCCGTTGTCGGCGACGGCGACTTCGAGCATCCCCGGTCGCTTGCGGCCCGTGATGCGGACCCGGGGCGGGGCATCCGGCTGGGTGAATTTGAGGGCGTTCATGATCAGGTTCTGGAACACGCTGTTAAGGGTCGGCGTGTGGGCCTCAATGGCGTCCCATTCGCCGGCCATGGTCACCTCGGCCTCGCGCGACGTAATTTCGTGATCCAAGGCGGTCAGCATCTGCCCGATAAACGTCTCCAAATGCACCTGTTTGAACGGCAGGTCGTCGCGGCCGATGCGGCTGTAATCCAGCAAATCATCGATCATCTGTCCCATGCGGGTCGCCGAATCCGCGATATGGTCCAGGTATTCGCCGGCCTCAGGCACCAGGGTGTCGCCATAGTCTTCGGCCAAGGCCGTGGAAAATCCCTCGATGGCGCGCAGCGGCGCTTTCATGTCGTGGGCGACCGAATAGGCGAAGGCCGCCAGTTCGTCGACGCTGCGCTTGATCGCCAGTTCGGCGTCCTTGCGCTCCGTGATGTCGCGCACGATGCCGACGAAAACCGGCTTGCCATCCTGCAACGCCTCGCCGACGGACAGTTCCATGGGGAAGGTGGTGCCATCCTTGCGCTGGCCCATGACCTCGCGCCCGATGCCGATGATCTTGCGTTCGCCCGTGGTCCGGTAGTTGGCCATGTAGCCGTCGTGTTCGCCGTGATAGGGCGGCGGCATCAGCATCTTCACGTTCTCGCCGATGACCTCGTCGGCGGAATAGCCGAACAGGCGCTGGCAGGCCGGGTTGAATATCTGAATGCGGGCCGAGGCATCGATGATGATGACCCCGTCGACGGCCGTGTCGATGACCGCGCGGATGCGTTCCTCGCTTTCGCGCAGGTGCATTTCGGCGGCCTTGCGTTCCGAGATGTCGCGGATGATGCCGACGAAGATTCTGGCGTCGTCGTGGATGGCCTCGCCGACGGACAGTTCCATGGGAAAGGTCGATCCGTCCTTGCGTTGGCCCGTGACCTCGCGCCCGATGCCGATGATCTTGCGTTGTCCTGTGCGGTAATAGTTGGCGAGATAGCCGTCGTGTTCTTCCCGATAAGGCGTCGGCATTAGCATGTTCACGTTGTTGCCGAGCGTTTCCACGGCCGTGTATCCGAACAACCGTTCGCAGGCGGGGTTGAACGATTGTATCCGTCCGGCTTCATCCATGATGATGATGCCATCGACCGCCGTGGACAGAACAACGCCGAGGCGGTCGGGCGTGTCCGTGCTTTGACCCAGGTCGTTCGCCGTCTTCGCCTCCCGTGCGTTGGAACCCAGCCAGCCCCCTCGAAACGGCGTTTTCTTGTTTTGCGCGGCTCTATCTTTCACGGTGCGTACAACCGGACTAGCCACGGCCGCGCCTTGGGAACCGCTTATTCTACCGATTGAATACCTGTGCGCGGGGGTCGGTCAATATGCCATATGGCCCGATTGACGTGCTTTTCGGGAGGCGAGCCGATGAATTATAAAGTTATTGTCTAAGCCTGACATGTGGATGTATGCGCGCCAGGGTCGTGCCTCTGCTCAGGCGATGATGTCGGGCAGCAGTTGATCCTCAAGCGACGCGATCTCGTCCTTCAGGAACAGCTTGCGCTTTTTAAAGCGCTGCAGCTTGATCTGGTCGAAGGGCAGAGAATCGGCCAGATGACTGATGGCCTCGTCCAGATCGCGATGTTCGACCTTTAATTCCTCTAGCCTGCGGCGTAACGCGTCCTGCTCGTCCATGGTGCTCCGTGGGGGAAATGGCCGCTAAACCCGCGGCGACGGTTGTTTCCGTCTGCTCGTCTTTCATGATAGCAGAATGGTTATCGATCCTATAGACGCCACTCAATCGGAATCCAAGAGGGCCGACGCAATGAAACGCCTGGGGCTGCTGACCAGCGGCGGTGACTGTGCCGGGTTGAACGCCGCCATCCGCGCCGTGGTGAAGCGCGCGGTGACCGGATACGGGGCCGAGGTCGTGGGGATTCTCCAGGGCACCAAGGGCCTGATGGAGCGGCCCGTGAAGGTGCGTCCGCTGGACCTGGCCATCTTCACCGGCGACATCCTGCGCCAGGGCGGCACCATGCTGGGCACCGTCAACACGGGCAACCCCTTCGCCTTTCCGGACGGCAAGGGCGGGATTTCCGACCGTTCCGCCGAGGTTCTGGATGGTATTCATCAACTCGGCCTGGACGCGCTGATCGGCATCGGCGGCGACGGTTCCATGCGCATTCTCAAACGCCTGTCCGATCAGGGAAACCTGCCCTTCATCGGCATTCCCAAAACCATCGACAACGACGTGCCGGGCACGGAAATGTGCATCGGTTATCACACCGCCGTGGCGACGGCGGTGGAGGCGCTGGATCGTCTGCAACCCACGGCGGCCAGCCATCAGCGCGTCATGGTGCTGGAGGTCATGGGCCGCGACGCGGGGCATATCGCGTTGGCGGCCGGCATCGCCGGCGGGGCGGACGTGATTCTGATCCCGGAAATTCCTTATGACGCGGCGGCGATCGCGGCCAAGCTCGCGTCCGTGACCCGGGAAGGCCGCAACCACGCGCTGGTCGTCTGCGCCGAGGCGGCGAAACCCATCGGCGGCCATGTCGAAACCCGCCCCGATCCCGGCGGCACGGTGCATTACGGCGGGGCCGGGCAGGTCGTGGGCACCGACATCGCCCGCGACACGGGGGCCGACGTGCGGGTCACCGTGCTGGGCCATGTGCAGCGCGGCGGCATGCCGACCAGCATCGACCGGCTTCTGGCCTCCGCCTTCGGCGTCCATGCGGTGGACCTGGCGGCGGCGGGGCAAACGGGGCGCATGGTCGGCTGGCGCGGCGGCGATACCATCGACACGGCGTTTAAGGACCTGGCCGACGGGCCGCGCTGCGTTGATTTGCAGGGCTCCCAGGCGCGCACGGCGCGGGGGCTCGGCATCTGCCTCGGCGACCGTTGATCCCGGCATGGGAAAAGGCCGGAAATTTCCCTAGGAAAATCCACCGAACAGGATGACCGGCCCTGAAATCAGAGGGTTACCGGCGCGAAACAATCTGTCGTTCTGGAGGTGTCAGGTTTATTTTTGTTCCAATTTCGGCTATCATGACAGTGTCGTGACAATCGTGCTTGATAAGGGCCGTCGACGGTCCGACGGCCCGCCATTGAGGAAGGAGTTCGTCAATATGAGTCTTGAACAACGGTTGGAAGCCTTAAAGGTACGTCATTCAACGCTGGAAGACCTGATCCACCAGGAAAGCTCAAGACCTCTCCCCGACGACGTCGAAATACACGCCCTCAAGAAAGAAAAACTCAGGATTAAAGACGAAATGGCAGGTATCGCCACCCGGCACTGACGGGCGGCGGCGCTTCCGCGCGGACGGCGGCCGGAGTTAGGCCGGCGGCCACATCCCGCTGCGAAGCGCTTCGAACTTTCGGGGAATACAAGACGCGGCAGCTTGGGAGAGCTGCCGCGTTTTTGATGGGGCGGGCACGGGCCCATGCGTCCAGGGTGGCGGCCTACGCCTCCTGCGCCGCCTCGCGCAATTTGAACTTCTGAATCTTCCCCGTGCTGGTCTTCGGCAGGTCGCCGAACACGACGTGCTTGGGGCATTTGTAATGGGCCAGGTTGTCGCGGCAGAACTTGATGATGTCCTCGGCCGTCGGCGCCGGAACGCCGGCCTTCAATTCCACGAAGGCGCAGGGGGTTTCGCCCCATTTGTCGTCGGGCTTGGCGACCACGGCGGCGGTCAGGACGGCGGGGTGCTTGTACAGAACGCCTTCGACCTCGATCGACGAGATGTTTTCCCCGCCCGAGATGATGATGTCCTTGGACCGGTCCTTGAGCTGGATATAGCCGTCGGGATGCATGACCCCCAGGTCGCCGGAATGGAACCAGCCGCCGGCCAGGGACTTTTCCGTCGTCTCCGGGTTCTTCAGGTAGCCCTTCATGACGATGTTGCCCTGAAACATGGCCTCGCCCATGGTCTCCCCATCGGCGGGCACGGGCTGCATGGTGTCCGGGTCGATGATCTGCAGATCGTTGAGCGCGTGATAGGGCACGCCCTGGCGGGATTTCTTCTGGGCCTGTTCCTCGATCGGAAGCGCATCCCATTCCGGATGCCAGGCGCACATCACGGCGGGGCCATAGGTTTCGGTCAGGCCGTAGGCATGGGTGACCTCGATGCCCTCGCGCTGCATGGCTTCCAGGGTCGCGGCCGGCGGCGGGGCGGCGGCGGCCATGAACTTGACCTTGTGGTCGAAGGGTTTTTTCTCGTCCTTGGTGGCGTTGACCAGGAAGCTCATGACGATGGGTGCGCCGCACATATGAGTGACCTTGTGCGTGGCGATGGCATCGTAAATGTTGGCGCCGTTGACCCGGCGCAGGCAGATGTTGGTGCCGGCCAGCGCCGCGATGGTCCAGGGAAAGCACCAGCCGTTGCAGTGGAACATGGGCAGGGTCCAGAGGTAGACCGGATGATGCGCCATGTTCCAGCCGACGGCGTTGGAAACCGCGTTCAGATAGGCCCCCCGGTGGTGGTAGACCACGCCCTTGGGGTCGCCCGTGGTGCCCGAGGTATAGTTGAGCGAGATCGCCTGCCATTCGTCCTGGGGCAACTCCCACGGGAAGTCTTCGTCGCCTTCGGCCAGCAGGCTTTCGTAATCGGTTTCGCCCAGGGTTTCGTGGTCGTGGCCAGCCTCGGAATCGACGATGTCGATGACCGGGATGTCGCGTCCGATCAGGGCCAGCGCCGTCTTCACCGTCGGCGCGAATTCCGTGTCGGTCAGCAGCAGCTTGGCCTCGCCGTGGTTGAGGCAGAAGGCGATGGCTTCCGCATCCAGGCGCACGTTGAGGGTGTTGATGACGGCGCCGGCCATGGGCACGGCGAAGGTCGCCTCGTACATCTCGGGCGTGTTGGCGCCCATGATGGCGACCGTGTCCAGATGGCCGATGCCCCGTTTGGACAAGGCGGAGGCAAGCTTTTTCACCCGCGTGTAGGTCTCGCCCCAGGTGAACCGCTTGGCTCCGTGCACCACCGAGGGATGGTCGGGATAGACACGGGCCGCCCGCTTCAGAAAGGTGTTGGGCGACAGGGGGGTATGGTTGGCGCGAACGGCGTCGAGGGCACGTTCGTACATATTGACTTCGCTCAAGGCAGCCTCCGGCAAAACCGTTATGTTCGGGCCTGTTCGTTGACCGCGGACAAGGGGGTCAATGTGCCACAAAGCACCTTGGCAAAAAACGCTGTTTTGGCCCACACTGCGCAGATAAACGCCGCCGCCCCGGGACTAGGTATCTGAGACTGGGGACAGGGCGGCGAAACGGCCAAAGCGCTGACTAAAAGGGAGGTTCCACCGATGACCAATGCCTATGACGCCGCCTATGCGCGCTCTCTCGACGATCCCGACGGTTTCTGGGGCGAGGCGGCGGAGGCCCTGGTGTGGACCAAGAAATGGGACAAGGTGCTGGACGGCAGCGCTGCGCCCATCTACCGCTGGTTCACGGGCGGTGAGCTGAACACCTGTTACAACTGCCTGGACCGTCATGTGGACGAGGGCAATGGGGCCCGCACGGCGCTGATCTACGACAGCCCAGTCACCGGCGGCACGCAGCGCAAATACAGCTATCTGCAACTGCGCGACGAGGTCGCGACCTTCGCGGGCGTTCTGGCGGCCCAGGGTGTGGGCAAGGGCGACCGGGTCATCATCTACATGCCCATGGTGCCGGAAGCGGCCATCGCCATGCTGGCCTGCGCGCGCCTGGGCGCCATCCATTCCGTGGTGTTTGGCGGTTTCGCCTCGAACGAACTGGCCGTGCGCATCGACGACGCGGCGCCCAAGGCCATCGTCAGCGCGACCTGCGGGATCGAGGTCAACCGGGTGCTGGAATACCTGCCGCTCTTGAAGGGCGCCATTGATCTGGCCAAGCACAAGCCGGACACGGTGGTCATCCTGTCGCGCCCGGAATGCGCGGCCGATCTGGCTTCATACGGTTATCTGGATTGGGCCGAGGAGGCCGCCAAGGCTGCCCCCCATGCCTGCGTGCCCGTCAAGGCGACGGACCCGCTTTATATTCTCTATACCTCGGGCACCACGGGCGAGCCCAAGGGCGTGGTGCGCGACAACGGCGGCCATGCGGTGGCGCTGAAATGGTCCATGAAGAACGTCTATGACGCGGACCCGGGCGACGTTTACTGGGCGGCGTCCGACGTCGGCTGGGTGGTCGGCCATTCCTACATCGTCTATGCGCCGCTGCTGCACGGCTGCACGACGATCCTTTATGAAGGCAAGCCCGTGGGCACGCCCGACGCGGGGGCGTTCTGGCGGGTCATCGCTGACCACAAGGTGAAAATCCTGTTCACCGCCCCCACGGCCTTCCGCGCCATCAAGAAGGAAGACCCGAACGGGGAGTTGTTGAAAAAGTACGACATGTCGTCGTTCAAGATGCTGTTCCTGGCCGGGGAGCGGACCGACCCGCCGACCCTGGACTGGGCCGAGAAGACCCTGGGCGTCCCGGTCATCGACCACTGGTGGCAGACGGAAACGGGCTGGGCCATCGCGTCCAACTGCATGGGTTTGCACCGGTTTCCGGTCAAGGCGGGATCGCCGACCAAGCCGTGCCCGGGCTGGAACGTTCAGGTGTTGAACGAGGAAACCCACGAGCCGGTGAAGGCGGGCGAGATCGGCGCTATTTGCGTCAAGCTGCCGATGCCGCCGTCCAGTCTGCCGACCCTGTGGAACGCGGACAAGCGGTTCCGCGAAGCGTACCTCAAGGAATACCCCGGCTATTACAAAACCGCTGACGCCGGGGTGTTCGACGAGGACGGCTATATCTCAATCATGGCGCGCACGGACGACATCATCAACGTGGCGGGCCATCGCCTGTCCACGGGTGGAATGGAAGAAGTCCTGGCCGCCCATCCCGACGTCGCCGAATGCGCCGTGATCGGCGTCGCCGACGAATTGAAGGGCCAGCTTCCCGTGGGGTTTCTGGTGCTCAAGGCCGGGGTGACCAAGGATGCTGCCGAGGTCGTCAGCGAGGTCGTGCAGCTTGTCCGCCAGAAGATCGGCCCCGTCGCCGCCTTCAAGCAGGCGACGGTGGTGCCGCGCCTGCCCAAGACACGGTCGGGCAAGATCCTGCGTGGAACCATGCAGAAGATCGCCGACAACGAACAATGGAAGATGCCGGCGACCATCGACGACCCGGCGATCCTGGACGAGATCACCGGCGCGCTCGAAGACATCGGCTACGGCAAGTCGCGCAGGGATTAAGCACGTTCTGGACAATAACTTATTCGCACCTGGGCCATTGAGGCCCGGTGCCGGATAAGGCATGGTGCGGGCAACGGGCGGCGCTCGGCCGTCTGAGGGTGCGCTGCGCCCGCTTACCTAATCAAAATTTCGAGGAAACCGACCATGTATAACGATGTCTTGCTGTTCATCGACGGTGAATGGACCAAGGCGGCCGCAGGCCGCACGATGCCGATTGAAAACCCGGCCACTGGCGAGGTCATCGGCACCGTCGCCCATGCGGAACAGGCTGACCTGGACCGCGCCCTTGAGGCGGCGGACAAGGGCTTCAAGGCTTGGCGTCAGGTCTCGGCCTTCGACCGCGCCAAGGTGCTGCGCAAGGCGGCAGACCTGCTGCGCGAACGCGCCGACAAGATCGCCCCCCTGATGACCCTGGAACAGGGCAAGACCCTGCCGGAAGCCAAGGGCGAAATCCTGGTCGCCGCCGACGTCACCGACTGGAACGCCGAGGAAGCGCGTCGCACCTATGGCCGCATCATCCCGGCCCGCGCGGGCAACGTCTATCAGATGGTGATCAAGGAGCCCGTGGGCCCCGTCGCTGCCTTCACACCCTGGAACTTCCCGATCAACCAGGCCGTGCGCAAGATCGCCTGCGCGCTGGCCGCCGGCTGTTCGATCATCGTCAAGGCGGCCGAGGAAACCCCATCGTCGCCGGCGGAACTGATCCGTTGTTTCGCCGACGCGGGCGTGCCTGCCGGTGCCGTGAACCTAGTCTACGGCATCCCGGCCGAGATTTCCGAATACCTGATCCCGCATCCGGTCATCCGCAAGATTTCCTTCACCGGCTCCACCGTGGTCGGCAAGCATCTGGCGGCCCTGGCCGGAACGCACATGAAGCGCGCGACCATGGAACTGGGCGGGCATGCGCCGTCCATCGTGTTCGATGACGCCGATGTCGATCTGGCCGTGAAGATTCTGCGCGCCAACAAGCAGCGCAACGCGGGTCAGGTCTGCGTGTCGCCGACCCGCTTCCTGATCCAGGAAGGCGTGTACGAGCAGTTCGTCAGCAAGTTCACCGACGGCATGAAGTCGATCAAGGTCGGCGACGGCATGTCTGCCGACACCCAGATGGGCCCGATGGCCAATCCCCGGCGCATCACCGCCATGGAGGAATTCATCGGCGACGCCGTGCAGAAGGGGGCGAGCCTGAAAACCGGCGGTAAACGCATCGGCAACAAGGGCAATTTCTTTGAGCCCACCGTGCTGACCGACGTGCCGCTCGATGCCCGCATCATGAACGAGGAACCCTTCGGCCCGGTCGCCGTGATCGCCCCGTTCAAGGGCTTCGACGACGTGGTCGCCGAAGCCAACCGTCTGCCCTTCGGCCTCGCGGCCTATGCCTATACGGGGTCGGCCAAAACGGCGCAGGATCTGGCGGCGAACGTGGAAAGCGGCATGATTTCCATCAACCACCACGGCATCGCCCTGCCGGAAACGCCGTTCGGCGGCGTCAAGGATTCGGGCTATGGGTCCGAGGGCGGCACGGAAGCCATCGAAGCCTATCTGAACCCGAAGTTCGTGACCCAGGCGAGCATCTGAGGGAGCACCATGATCGACCTGACGAAAGCCGGAACGGCCGAGATCGCCCAATCCCACGATCGGGCCAAGGCGCGCTACGGCGATATTCGGGGCCGCAACCTGGCCCTGGACATGACCCGCGGCAAGCCGTCGGCGGCGCAGTTGGATCTGTCCGATGCCCTCTTGACCAACGTGACGGCGGAGGAGGTGCGCGACGACGACGGCACGGACCTCCGCAACTACGGGGGTCTGGCCGGCACGCCGGCCTGCCGTAAGCTGTTCGGCGACTACCTGGGCGTGCCCACCGATCAGGTCGTGATCGGCGGCAACTCGTCCCTGCAGATGATGTACGGCGTGCTGTCCCGGGCCATGACCTTCGGCGTTGTCGGCGGCAAGGGGCCGTGGCGGGACGAAGGGGCGACCGTGATCTGCCCCGTGCCCGGCTACGACCGGCATTTCGCGATCTGCGAGGAACTGGGCCTGGACATGGTTTCCGTCGACATGAAGGGTGACGGGCCGGATATGGACGCGGTCGAGGCCCTGGTCGCCAAGGACCCCAAGGTCAAGGCGATCTGGTGCGTGCCCAAGTATTCCAACCCGACGGGGGCGACCTATTCGGATGCCGTCGTCGAACGCCTGGCCAAGATGAAAGCGGCGGCCCCCGATTTCCGCATCCTGTGGGACAACGCCTATGCCGTGCACCATCTGGGCCAGGGTCTGGACACGGTGGCCGACATCCTGGCCGCTTGTGAAAAAGCGGGCTGCCCGGACCGGCCGTTTATCTTCGGCTCGACCTCCAAGATCACTTATGCGGGGGCGGGCATCGCCATGTTCGCCGGCTCCAAGGCCAACGTGAAGGACGCCCTGGACCATCTGTTCTTCGAAACCATCGGTCCGGACAAGATCACCCAATTGCGTCAGGTGAAATTCTTCAAGGATATGGACGGTATCCTCGCCCATATGGAGGGTCACGCGAAGCTCTGCGCGCCCAAGTTCAAGGCCGTGGACGACGCCTTGACGAAGCATCTGGCGGGCAAGGGCATCGCAACCTGGACCCGGCCGAAAGGCGGCTATTTCGTCAGCCTGGACGTGCTCGACGGCTGTGCCAAGGAGGTCATCCGTCTGGCCGGCGAGGCCGGGGTCAAGCTGACCCCCGCCGGATCGTGCTTCCCTTATGGTAAGGATCCGAACGACCGCAACATCCGTCTGGCGCCGACCCTGCCGCCCCTGGACGAGGTGGTCCAGGCCATGGAAGTGGTCTGCGCCTGTGTCGAACTGGCCTGTCTGAACAAGCTGGCCGAAGACGGAAAATAACCGCCTGTCCGGTCAGGATGCCTGGTCGAAGAACTTGCGTCCGGCGTCCGATTGGCCGTAAGCGTCGACCAGGTCCCGGATGTGCGCCTCGACCAGGGCGCGGGCGCCGTCCGCGTCGCCGGCTTCCATGGCCGCCATTATCCGCTTGTGTTCGGCAACGGACCGGGGCGGAAGATGGGGGATGTTGGCGAGTACGGCTTGATAGCGCCGGAAACGGATTTTCACCCGGTTGTAGGTTTCCACCAGCAGACCGTTTTGCGCTGCGGCAACCAGGGAATCATGAAATTCCGCGGCCCGTGCGTAATAGCTGTCGTAATCCTCGACCCGAATTAATTCTTCAAGGTCCTCGTTCATGCGGCGCAAGTCGGCAAAACGCGCCGCCGGTTGCCGTCTGGCCGCCGAGGCGGCGGCAAAACCCTCGATCGCCATGCGCAGGTCGAACAACTCGCGCAATTCGCTTTCCGACAGGGGCGTGACGACGGCCCCCCGATGGGGTTCCAGAATCAGAAGCCCCTGGGCCGCGACGATGCGCAGGGCCTCGCGCAGCGGCACCCGGCTGACGTTGCAGCGTTTCGACAATGCATGTTCCACGAGGCGTTCGCCGGGCGGAAATCGACCGGCCACGATTTCGCCTGAAATCCATTCGGCAAGCCGCTCTGGCAACAGGTCCGGGCGGGGAAAGTCGGTGGGTTCGGATTCGTTGGTCATGTCGTTCTCTTGATAGGTCGCCGCCGAGGGTTATAAAAGCATTATATATTTTCTAATTGACTAATTGTATAACAATATTAGATTCCCAGTCGGCCCGCCGTGAAAGATGCGGGCAACAACGATCTTGGGAGGACTGAATGGCGCTGCCTTTGGACGGAATCCGGGTGCTTGACCTGACGCGGGCGCTGTCCGGGCCATTCTGCACGATGATCTTGGG
The DNA here is from genome assembly GCA_963976055.1 of uncultured Alphaproteobacteria bacterium. Lineage (GTDB taxonomy): Bacteria > Pseudomonadota > Alphaproteobacteria > Rhodospirillales > Casp-alpha2 > UBA1479. Next base: position 45,644 of record CAXBJB010000012.1, on the reverse strand, counting down.
CGACCTGGGGGCGGACGTTCTGAAGGCGGAGCCGGTGGGTGAGGGCGACATGTGCCGCGCCTGGGGGCCGTTCGATCACGGTATCGGCTGTTTCTTTCTGTCCGTGAACCGGAACAAGCGGTCCCTGGCCGTGGATTTCCGCAGTGACGGCGGCCAGGCGGTGCTGCGTGACCTGGCCCGCGAGGCTGATGTCCTGGTCGAGAATTTCAAACCGGGAACCATCGAAAAGCTCGGCCTGGATTACGACAGCCTGAAACAGGCCAATCCGCGCCTGATCCACGCCACCATCACGGGGTTCGGCTCCGACGGGCCCTACGGCACCTGGCCCGGGTTCGATCAGATCGCCCAAGGCATGTCGGGCATGATGAGCATTTCCGGCGAGCCGGACGGCCCGCCGACGCGCCTGGGGGTGCCGCTTGCGGATCTGGTCTCGGGCATGTGGCTGTCCACGGGCATCACCGCCGCCATTCACCAGCGCACGGCGACGGGGCAGGGCCAAAAGGTCGATACCTCGCTGCTGGCGGCCGTCGTCGGCATGCTGTGCGTCCAGGGTCAGCGGTATCTGAGCCTGGGAGACGTTCCCGGTCGCATGGGCAACGAACATCCGGTGATCTATCCCTACGGCGCTTTTCAGGCGTCGGACGCCCTGGTCAACATCGCCGCCGCCAACCAGGCCCAATGGCGAAAGCTGTGCGACATTCTGGGCCTTTCGGCACTGGCCGATGACCCGGACTTCGCGGACAACACGGCCCGCGACCGCAACCGCAGCCGCCTGCGTGATCTTTTGAACGAAAAACTGGCGGCCAAAACAGCCATCGAATGGTCCGGAATACTGATGGAGGCGGGGATTCCCGCCGGGCCGGTCTACGACCTGGGGCAGATGTTCAACGATCCCCAGGTGGTGCACGCGGGGATGGTGGAAACGATCAGCCACCCGGTCATCGGGGATCTGAATTTGCTGTCCAACCCGCTGCGCCTGGATACGGTCGGGCCGAAGACCGTGCGGTTCGCGCCGCCGGCTCTGGGCGAACACAGCGAAGCGGTTCTTGCGGATTGGGGCATCGCCCCGGACCGCATCCAAAGGCTTATTGACGATGGCTCAATCGAGAACAGCACAGCGAGGATGACATGACATCATCACCTAAACTTTCCTACGTCGCCCTGGTTTCCCGCGATGTACCCGCCGCATGCGAGGTGCTTGGCGGCGTGCTCGGGCTGGCGCGGACCGATTGTGCCCTGGGCGGAGGCGACACCGTGCCGGTGTTCGCCACCGGCGAGGCGGCTCTCGCCCTGTTCGAGCCGGGCGACCCCTTCGTCCATGAAACGGACCGCACCGGCGTGCATCATATCGGCCTGTCCGTCGATGACGTGGATGCGACCACCGCGCGCCTGGCGGCGGCGGGAATTGCCGCGCGCGACGCAGGCATGCCGGGCCTGGCCGGGGGGCGGCATGTGGAACTTGATCCGGACGCCACCGTGGGAGTTCGGACCTGTCTGGTCGATCCCTTGACCATCGACAGGTCGGCGTCGTCCCGGATCGAACGGATCGACCATCTGGGCGTCGCCAGTTCCGACAACCGGAAAGCCATCGCGGTCTTCACCGATACGCTCGGCCTGCCCATTGAAAGCCAGCAGACGGACATGGAAGTCCAGACGACGGTCGAAAGCTTTACCTCTGACAAATATGGTGTTGTCTATCACAGCCGCCCGCCCCGGCCCGTCGGCGGCCTGCGCGTTGCGTTTCTGACCGCAGGTGATTGCGAACTGGAGTTTCTGCAGAACTTCGACCCGTCTCACGGGGCGGAGATCGCCCATGGGGCTTCGGGTACGACGCGGCAGGATCAGGGGGCCATTACGAAATACATCGACACGCGTGGCCAAGGGCTGCACCACGTCGCCCTGAAGTCGCCGAACATCAACGCAACGCTGGACGCCCTCGGCGACGCCGGATGCACCATGATCGACACAGTGGGGCGGCCGGGATCGCGGCGGGCGCTGATCGGGTTCATCCATCCCAAAAGCCTTGGCGGACTTCTGGTTCATGTCGTCCAGCGTGACTGAGCCGCCCGTCCGCGCGGCGGAACGCGCCGACGTCCTGATCCTCACCATTGACCGTGAACAGGCGGGGAACTCGATCTCCCGCGACACGGCCCAGGCCATGCGCGATGCCTTGGACGGCACGGCGGACAGGACGGACCTGCGCGGCATCGTGGTGACTGGCGCGGGCGACCGCTTCTTCTGCACCGGCGGTGACTTGAAGGCCTATCGCGCGATTTCCTCGCCCGAGGAACTGGCCGAAACCTTCGGCGTCGTCCGTGGCCTGCTTGACGACATCGAAAATCATCCCCTGCCGGTCATCGCGGCCATCAACGGTTATGCCCTGGGCGGCGGCGCGGAACTGGCCCTGGCTTGCGATCTGCGGTTCGCGGCCGGGGACGCGAAGATCGGCCTGCCGCAGGCGCGGCTCGGTATCATTCCCGGGTGGAACGGCGCCGAGCGCCTGATGCATGTCGTGGGATACGCCCGCGCAATACGCATGTTGTTGAGCTGCGAGCAACTGTCAGCCAAGGAGGCCCTGGACCAGGGCTTGGTGGACGCCGTAGCCGCAGACGAAGACGTTGTGGACCATGCCGTCGATTTTCTTGCCGGCATGCCGGCCGCACCCCTGGCGGTTTCGGCGACGAAAAAGGCGCTGCGCGCGGCGGCACGCGGCGAGGGGCGGGCAGCCGGAGAGGCGCTTCTGGAAGACTTGTGGTTTTCCGAGGATCACCGCGAGGCCGAACAGGCCTTTGCCGAAAAACGCGCCGCCGTCTTCAAGGGACGGTGACGGAACGGAAGGGCAGACTCAATCCTGAGCACTTTCCGTGGTCGGCCAGACGGATTCCGCGCTGGGCTCGGGCGCCGGGGCGGGCTTGGCCGGAGCCGGCGGGGCTGCGGGCTCCATGCCTTGGGCGCCGGATGCCTGGGCCGCCGGGCCGTGGACGGTGCCGGCCCGCGCCCGGGCGACGGCAATGACCTTTTCCAGGTCGTCGGCCGTACACAAGCCCAGACCCACCGGGTTCTGCGGCTTGATGTTCGAGGTGTTCCAGTGCGAACGGTCGCGCACGGACATGATGGTCGGCTTGGTCGTGCCGATCAGCTTGGAAATCTGGCCGTCCGACATTTCCGGATAGTTCTTCACCAGCCAGGCGATGGCGTCGGGCCGGTCCTGGCGCTTGGCCACAGGGGTGTAACGCGCACCCTTGGTCTTCTTCGGCAGGGGCAGGGACGGTTTGGCGGCTTTCAGACTGGCCGTGGCGTCGCCTTCGCAGCGCTCCAGTTCCTCCTGGGTCAGTTCACCGGCCTGCACGGGGTCGAGCCCCTGCATGCCTACGGCGACTTCGTCGTCGGCGATGGCCTGGACTTCCAGTTCATGCAGGCCGCAGAATTCGGCGATCTGCCTGAAGGTGAGGGCCGTATTCTCCACAAGCCAGACGGCTGTGGCCTTCGGCATCAACGGACGCGCCATAATTACCTTCCCATTCGGTGTTGGATTTCGGGATTGTCTTATCGACCAGCACGCCCCCGCGCGTACGGGGACGCACCGGAACTTGCGACGTTATATAGGCACAAGGGCCCTCGGGTCAAAGGATCAGATTGAATTTGAGGGGCTATTCCGCCACCTGGAACACGATTTTGCCGATATGCCGGTTGGATTCCATCAATTCATGAGCTTCGCGCGCCTGATTCAGGGAAAACGTCTTGTAAATCACGGGCTTGACCTCGCCCTTCTCGATCAGGGGCCAGACGTTCTCGCGCACGGCCCGGGCGATCACGCCCTTGCGCGCGACCGACTGGGCGCGCAGGGTCGACCCGGTGATGGTCAGGCGCTTCAGCATCAGCGGCATGAAATTGATTTCGGCCTTGGCCCCCTTCATGAACGCAATATTGACCAGGCGCCCGTCGCGGTTGAGGGATTTCAGGTTCTTTTCGATGTAATCGCCGCCGACCATATCGAGGATCACGTCGACCCCCTTGCCGCCGGTGAAATCCTTGGCGGCTTCGACGAAGTCCTCTTCCCGGTAGTTGACGGCGCGCTCGGCGCCCAGGTCCAGGCAGGCCTGGCATTTTTCGGCGCTGCCCGCCGTGGCGATGACCTTCGCACCCAGGCGGCTCGCGACCTGGATCGCCGTGGTGCCGATGCCGGACGTGCCGCCGTGGACCATCAAAGTTTCGCCCGGCTTCAGGTCGCCGCGCTCGTACAGGTTGGTCCACACGGTGAAGAAGGTTTCCGGCAGCGCCGCCGCCTCGACCATGGACAGGCCCTTGGGCACCGGCAGGCATTGTTCCGTGGGGGCCGTGACGTATTCGCCGTAACCGCCGCCAGCGACCAGGGCGCAGAGCGCGTCGCCGATCTTCCAGTCTGCGACGCCGTTGCCCAGGGCGGCCACGGTGCCCGAAACCTCCAGCCCCGGAATGTCGGTCACGCCTTCGGGCGGGGCGTAATGGCCCAGGCGCTGCACCACGTCGGGGCGGTTGACGCCGGCGGCGGCGACCTTGATCAGAACCTCGCCCTTGGCGGGGGCCGGCACGGGGCGGGTCGTGATGCGCAGTTGTTCCGGGCCGCCGGGCTCGGCGATTTCGACGCAGGTCATTTCCGTGGGCAGGGACATCGGCGTATCCATTCGCTAGTGGGTTTTCGAAAGGCCCCTTCACCTAGTAGATTGAGGCCCCAAAGCGCAAGAGGGGATGACGCCATGGCCATGGACGCGGACGACCTGGAACCGCAGAAGAAAAAGCCGGACCTGAAGAACCTCGAGGTGATGTCGATCGAGGCGCTGAACGACTATATCGGCGACCTGGAGGCCGAAATCGCGCGTGTGCGCGAGACCATCAAGGCCAAGGAAGCCGCGCGCCAAAGCGCCGACAGCTTTTTCAAGTCTTAGGCGCTTGCGGTTCTGACGCCGCCGCCGCGCGGGCCGCCGTCATCGCGCGCCGCTTGCGCCGCGACGCCATGAACATCAGCCAGCCGACGGGCCCCAGGAACAACACGATGACCAGCCAGCCCATGCGCGGGCTGAACGGGCAGATGGCCCCATCCTCGGCCGGCTTGGCCGGGGCGATGTCCTTCGACAGGGCGACATGGACCAGCGGCAGGACGAAGCCGATCACGATCACGGCCCAGGCGGCGGCAGGCGACATGGCAATTCCTCTGCTTTCGGTTAGGGGAAACTTAACACCCGAGCGGTAGGCTGCAAGCAGGACACGAGGCGAAAGTGTCCTTTTTACTTCTATGCCTCCCTGAAAACTCGACGACCGCCCTCCCAACCCGGGGGCGGTTATTTTTATGTCGGGGCGGGGAAGATGCCGTGAATTCCCGGGATAAATTCGCGATTGTCAATAACCCTTTGCAGTTGACGGGTATAGGACGGCTGGTTACGGTTGAACGGTCATTCAGGCGAGTTTGACAGGTGTGAGGCATATAAAATAATTAAAGGGCCGCTGGGCAAACCGGCGGCCCTTAATCAATTCCAAGCCCATATTCCGGACCTTCCACCCCAACGAAAAGCCCCGCCCGCCATGGCCGACGCAACCACCCCCGAAACCCGCGACGCCTATCCCCATATTCTGCCGATCCAGACCCGGTGGATGGACAACGACATCTATGGCCACGTCAACAACGTGACCTATTACAGCTACTTCGACACGGTGGTGAACAGCTACCTGATCGACGCGGGCGGGCTGGACATACACGACGGCACGGTCGTCGGCTTCGCGGTCGAGACGACCTGCCGCTTCTTCAAGCCCGTGGCTTTTCCGGAAAGGCTGGCGGCGGGATTGCGGGTCGGCAAGCTGGGCAATTCCAGCGTCCGTTACGAGATCGCCATCTTCAAGGACGGCGACGACACGGCCGCCGCCGCGGGGCATTTCGTGCATGTATTCGTCGATCGGGCGACGGACCGCCCGACGCCGGTCCCGGCGGCCATCCGCAAGGCATTGGAAAAGCTTGTCGTCGGGGACACAGGCAGGGGCGGGGGACAATGAGCGGCGATGCCGACGACCCGCGCCGGGTGCCGCTTGCGGCCTATCCCTACCGCATCGAGATTCCGACCCGGTTCGGCGACAACGACATGCTGGGCCACGCCAACAACGTCGCCTACAACCGCTATATCGAGGCCGTGGTGACCCAGTTCCAGATGCAGGAAGCGGGCGTCGACTATGCCAGACATCGCATTGCTCCGGTCGCCGTGGAAACGCTGTGCCGCTTCCATCGCTCCCTCAGCTATCCCGAAACCGTTCATGCGGGGCTCCGCGTTGGGCGCCTGGGCAAGTCCAGCGTCACCTTCCTGATCGGCCTGTTCGGCGCGGCCGACTGCGAGACCCCCGCCGCCACGGGTCATTTCATCCATGTGTATTCGGACCGGGACGCGGAAATCGCCGTGCCCATGCCCGATGCCGCCCGCGCCGTCTACGAACGGTTCCGCTGAGCGGGCAAAAGAAAAGGCGCACCCGGTTTCCCGGGCACGCCCTTTCCGTCTGACGTAATTTGGGGTCGGCCGAAGCTGGCGCCGTCCGTTAGGCGGCCTTGCTTTCAACCAGTTTTTTCTGTCCGCCCGCGATCTCGATCTTGCGGGGTTTCTTTTCTTCCGGAACGACGCGTTCCAGTTCGATGTGCAGAAGGCCGTTCTCAAGGGCACCGCCCTTGACCTCGATATGGTCGGCAAGCTGGAACCGGCGTTCGAACGCGCGGCCGGCGATGCCGCGGTGAACATAGACGACGTTGTCGTCCTTGGAATCCGCATGTTTGCCGGTGACGGTCAGGGTGCCGTCGTTGACGGTGACGTCCAGGTCATTCTCGCCGAAGCCGGCGACGGCCATGGTGATCCGGTAGCTGTCCTCGCCCAACTGTTCGATGTTGTAGGGCGGATAGGAATTGCCGTCGTCATGGCGCATGGCGCTGTCGAGCAGGCGTTCGAGACGGTCGAAGCCGACGGAATGACGGAACAGGGGGGTGAAATCGATGGTACGCATAACCAAGTCCTCCTTGAACGAAGCGATATGGTGCCCGCCAGCGCGACATGCCGTTCAGGACCGCCGCAATGGCCGGTCCGACGAACCGCGCGGGTCGGGCGGTTCAGGTCTTGCGGGCCCCGTCCGGGCACCCGCTTCCAGGCATGAGATAAGTTTGGGGAAAATGCGCCGCAAGTCCCGGGCGGAAAATTTTTCACCGGGAAACATACGAAAAGTCAGAGAGTTAGGAGGCCTTGGCTGCGTTGCTGGACTGCCACATGACCTCGTAGAGATTGACGTCCCCGTCGAAGCCTTTCATGGCGAAGCCGCCCGCCGATTTGAAGGAAATGCCCTTGCCGGTGCAAATCCCGCGCACGGTTTCCGATACGAAAATCTGATCGGCCTGGGCTTTGTCGACGATGCGCGCCGCCAACTGCACGGTGGTGCCGAACAGATCGTTGTCCTCGGCGATGGGCTCGCCTGCGTTGATGCCGATCTTCAGCTTGAGCGGCAGGGCAGGGTTCGAGGCGCGAAGCTGGATGGTTTCCTTCTGAATCTCGATCGACGCCTCGACCGCGTTGGTCGGCTGGTCGAACGAACACATCATACCGTCGCCCGTGTGCTTGACCTCGCGGCCGTGGTAGCGGGTCAGGTTTTCGCGCACGATCTTGTTGTGGGCGCGCACGACTTCCTGCGCCCCGGCGTCGCCCAGCTGCTGGGTCAGGGCGGTGGAGCCGGCGATGTCCGTGAACAGCACGGCGACGACCCGCGCCTGGGCTTCCTTCGGCTTCGGCTTGTTCCAGTCCTCCAGCGCCGTTTTCAGATGGGACGGGCCGGAGGCGTTGTCCGTCAGGTGGTTGGCCATGGCGTTGCGACCGGCCTGGAACATGCTCATGTAGCGGGAATCCTGCAGCAGGTATTCCTCGTAGCGGTCGGCGAAGGACGCGGCATGGGATTTCTTGAAGCCCATGACCTGGACGCTATCGGCCAGAATACGGGACCGCGTCGCGGGGTCCAGATCGCGCTTTGACGACAGGGACTCACAGGCGCCGGCGAGGAACAGGTTGATCCCGAACTTGGTGAAGTTGTCGAGCTTCTTCTTGTCCTGCCCGGTGACGTCGAGAAGCTGGCCCAGGAACTTCATCATGTAGGCCTTTTGCTTTTCGCCGGCGGCGTCGAGCATGGGTTGCGCTTCCTGGCCAGCGCCATACTTGTCGGCCTCCAGGGTCACGCCGCGCTTGGTCTCGTCGTTGTCCAATTCCGCGCGCAGGCGTTGATTGGCGTCGTCGTCGGTCTCGCCGCGGGTCGCCTCTTCGGCCTTGGCCTGTTCGCGCCAATCGCCGACCGAACCTTCGGGCTTTTCCAGATCGACTTCCATGGTGTTCGCCGACGGCTGACCCAGTGCCGAGGTCGCCCGATCGAGGACGGACGTCACGCTGGTGCCGCCGCCTGCTCGTTGCATGGGCATGCTGCTGGACGTTTGCCGCCCCTTGAGCCGAATGTTCCGGAGATAGGTGATCGCCAGGGTAGAGGCGGTCAGCAGGAAGCTGGCGACGAACACCAGGAAGATGGCGTTGGCCTCGACCGCGCCGGAAATCTTGTAGCCGAACAGCATCTTGCCGCTGAAGTACCAGGAAAAGGCGACCGCGAAACCGCCCGACACCAGCAGGCTGACCAGGGCCAGCATGAGCATCTTGACAACGACGGTCGTCGCCGTCGCGGTGATGCTGTTGGCGTTGCTTGCGGCGCGGCGCTTTTTTGGCGCGTCGTCGTCATCGTCGTAATCATCATCGTCGTCGTCACCGCGCGACATGGACCAACCGCCACCACCGCCGCCGCCGTCATTGCCGCTGCCGCGGCTGCCGCCGATGTCGCGAAAGCCCTTGTGCTCCTCGGCGCCCTTGGGGCCGCGGTAGATTGTCGTGTCCTGATGGTTGCCAAGTTCGCTGTCATAGGTTTCCTTGACCACCTTGACGGCGTCGAAACCGGGCGTTTTCTCGACTTTCTTGGCTTCCTCGATGGCCTTCTCGCGCTGCGCGGCACCGAACTGGGCATGGATCGACCAGCGGCCGGCCTGCTGCACGTGGACCTCAAAATGAATGTGTCTTGCCATGGCCGTTACCCAGCCGCTCCCCATTAATCAGACCGAATTGCCGTCGTAGCCACAAGTCACCTTCCCCGGTCGAACGGGGCTACCGGACGTTTCGGTACTTCCCAGAAGAGCAATTCTGATGTGGGGCGGTAAACAATTCCCTACCCGATTGAATAAAAAGTTAGCATAGCTGTCCATGCTATGGGAGGGGTTGATTTTAACCGTCCTATCCCAAGGATTGCGCATGGAAAAGGGCGCGCCCTTGGGGTGCGCCCTTGTGCATGCCGATCCAGGTTCCGGCCATCGCCGGAGACAGCCCCCGGAGGGGCGGCATCCCTACATCTTCAGGCCGCTGTTCCCGAACCGCTTGTTGAAGCGCGCAAGGCGTCCGCCAGCATCAACCAGGCGGTGTCCGCCGCCCGTCCAAGCCGGGTGGCTCTTCGGATCGACTTCCAGTTTCAGCACATCGCCGGGGTTGCCCCAGGTGCTGCGCGTCGTGAACGAGCTACCATCCGTCATCTGAACGGTGATTTCGTGGTAGTCCGGGTGGATATCTTTTTTCATTTGGCTTGGCTCCGGCAAAAGTGGCGCTCTATATACAGACCTGACCTGCCATGCGCAAGGTTTCATGAATCACCGCTGGTAAGCTGAGCTTTTCGACCTAAACCCAAGGAGTTCCCCCGCATGTCCCTGGACGACACGTCATTCACGCATATCGCCGATAAAACCCTGGAATCGTTCATGGATGCGATCGAGGCGGTGCTCGGCGATCAGGCCGACGTGGACTTGGAAGGCGGCATCCTGACCATCGAATTGGACACGGGCGGTCAGTATGTGATCAACAAGCACGCGCCCAACCGTCAGATCTGGATGTCGTCGCCGGTCAGCGGCGCCACCCATTACGATTTTGACGCGGACAAGAAACAGTGGCGCTGCACGCGGTCGGGCGAATTCCTGGACGAGAAATTGATGGCCGAACTCAAGGCGTCAACGGGGATCGCCGTCCGCCTGTGACGATGGGGCGGGGCGCAGCCCCGCCGGTACGGCGAGGGCAAGGAGCAGCACCGCCGCCATCACCAGGGCGCCCGAGTAATAGGGCCAATCCCGCCCGATCTGGGCGAACAGAATCCCCGCCCAGGCGGGGCCCAGGACGCGGGCCAGGGTCGTCGCCGACCGCGTCACGCCCATCACGCCACCCTGGTCGGTGTCGGGAACCTGTTGGGAAATCAAACTGTTGTAGGCTGGGTTGATGACGCTGAAGCCATAGGCCGCGACGGCCATGGCGATCAGCAGATGCCAGACCTGGGTGCAGAAGGGAATGGCGCCGATGCCGAGGGCGAGGGCGGCCGCCCCTTGGATCAGCAACGCCCGCTCCCCGAAGCGCTTGGCGAGACGCCCCATCAGGCCGCCCTGGACCGCCGCCGACAGCAGGCCGACATAGGCGAACAGCCAACCGTTCTGTTCCGGGCCCCAGTCGAAGGCGCGCCGCGACCACATGGCGAAGGTGGTCTCCAGGCCCGCGAACACGAAGGTCGCGAGGAACCCCAACAGCATCAGCAGCCCCACCCCGGGCAGCCTCAAGGCATCCGCGAACTGCGCCAGACGCCGCCGGCGCGGCATCGCCGCGGCGCGGGCGCGGACTTCGGCTGACAGGGATTCCGGCAGTTTTACCAGGCCGAGCAGAAGGGCGAACAGGGACAGGCCGGCGGCGGCCAGGGCCGGGCTGCGGTAATCGGCAGTCAGCGGGTCCGGTCCGGCCAGGATGCCGCCGATGGCGGGGCCCAGGATGAAGCCGATGCCGAAGGCGGCACCGATCATTCCCATGCCCTTGGCGCGGTTCTCCTTGGTCGTAATGTCGGCCATATAGGCGAAGGCGGCGGATATGTTGCCGGCCATCAGGCCGCCCAGGGTGCGCGCCATGAACAGCATCCACAGCGCATCGGCGAAGGCCAGCCAGACATAGGCGGCCACCGCCCCGGCAAGGCTCAGCAGCAGGACCGGCCGCCGTCCGGCGTGATCGCTGAGCCGCCCCCACAGGGGCGCGGAAATGAACTGGGCCAGGGAATAGGTCGCCATCAGCAGGCCGACGGTCTGCGGGTCGGCCTGGAAATGTTCGCCGTAGAACGGCAGCAGCGGAATGATGATACCGAAACCGATAAGATCGACGACGACGATCAGGAAAATAGCGAGCATGGTTGGCCGATCAGCGCTGGGTTAGTTTGAGTTCGATCCGGCGGTTCCGCCGAAGCGCGATTTCATCGGCACCGGAATCGATGGGCCGGTTGGCCGCGAACCCGGCGGCGACCAGACGCACGGGGGGAAGTCCCTGGTCGATCAGGTATTTGACCACGGAAATGGCGCGCGCCGCCGATAATTCCCAGTTGGAGGGAAAGCGGGCCGTGGAAATGGGCGTCTTGTCCGTATGCCCGTCGACGCGGAGCACCCAGTCGATGTCCTCGGGGATTTTCACGACCAGTTCCTTGAGGGTCTGGGCCAGCGCTGCCATCTGTTCCTTGCCCGCCGGGCCCAGTTCCGCCGAGGCGACGTCGAACAGCACCTCGGACTGGAACACGAAGCGGTCGCCGACGATGCGGATGCCGGGCCGATTGCCGAGAACCTCGCGCAGGCGGCCGAAGAATTCCGAGCGATAGCGGCTGAGTTCCTGAACCTTGGACGCCAGCGCGGCGTTAAGCCGCTTGCCCAGGCTTTCGATCTGCACGCCCTGCGACTGGGCCTTTTCTTCGGCCGCGCGGAGCGTCGCCTCGAGGGTCGCCAGCTGTTCGCGGAGCGCCGCCAACTGGCGGTTCATCAGGGCGACCTGGGCGCGGGCGCTCTCGGAAATCTGGCGCTCGTTGATCAGCGCCTCGCCCTTTTCGTTGGCCTGTTTGCCAAGCTCCATGACCTTGGCGGTCAATTCGTCGCGCAGCGCCGTCAGGGCCTCGATCTCGCGCGCCAGATTGTTCAGGCGCTGCACGCGGTCGGCCAGTTCCTCCTCGCGGACCGCGAGCGTCTTCTTGGTGTCGGCCAACGAGGTTTCCAGGCGGCCGATGGTCTGGCGGCTGGTTTCCATGGAGACCATGGCGTCGACAAGCTGCTGTTCGGCGGATTCGGCGCGCATGCGCAATTCGGCGACGCTGGTGCTCAGCCGCTCGCGTTCACCGACCGAGGCTTCGAGCTCCGTCGACAGGCGGCTGACGTCGGCGCGCAGGCTGTCCGTGGTCTTGCGTTCCAGGGCCAGCAGGCTCGCCAGTTCGCTGATCTCGCCCTCCAGCTTGCGCAGTGCCTGATCGCGTCCGGTCAATGCCTGCCCCAAAAACACCTGGGCCATGATGAAGATCAGCAACAGGAAGATGATGACCATCAGCAGCGTCGCCAGGGCATCGACGAAGCCGGGCCAGATGTTGGTCGATCGTTCGTGGCGCCTGGCGAGGCTGGCCATGGTTACGTTGTCCCTTGCCGGGGGGCCGCGGGGACGTGACGGGGGCAGAGAGCCGGCGTCACGGCGTCAGCGGTCATATTCGCCGTCGGCGATGTTGGCCATGGTGCGGGCCAAAAGTTTGATCTCGGACCGCACTTCCTTGATGATCTCGTCGCGGCCGTGGCTGACGTCGTCGGCCAGACGGGCCACGGAACGGTCGAGGTTGCGGATGCTGGTCTTGGTTTCCGCATCCATGCCTCCGCCGTCGCTCCGGTTCATGCTCTGAGCCATGTCCTTCATCAGCTGCTGCTGCGCGCGCAGGTGGTCGGTCAGGGTGTCCAGCTTGTCGGCCAGGGCCAGGATGCCTTGGTTGGCCTCGGCGCGGCTTTCCTCGCCGCGCGACAGGGTGCGTTGCAGGTTCTCCAGGTTCTCCGCCGACTGTTCCAGCAGCGCCTGCACATAGGCGGGCATGGACTGGTCGCCGTCGCCGGAAAGCGCCCCCGACGACAGGCGGGTCAGGCTCGACAGCCATTCTTCCAGGTCGTTGTAGAAACGGTTCTGCGCCTGGCCGGCTTGCAGGTCGAGGAAGCCCAGGATGAGAGAGCCGGACAGCCCGAACAGGGACGATGAAAAGGCCGTTCCCATGCCGGACAATGGCGTTTCCAGGCCCTGTTTCAGCTTGTTGAACGTCGCGTTGATGTCACCGCTGTCGACGGTCAGGCCGACGATCACGTCCTTGACCGAGGCGACCGTTTCCAGAAGCCCCCAGAAGGTGCCGAGCAGGCCGAGGAAGATCAGCAGGCCGATGATGTAGCGGGAAATATCGCGTGATTCGTCCAGGCGCGACACCAGACCGTCGAGCAGGGTACGCAGCGACGTGGTCGATAGGGTCAGACGGCCGGAGCGCTGGCCCAGCATGCTTGCCATGGGGCCAAGCAGGCGGGGCGGGCTGGGCTGCGACAGCTGTGCGCCGTCGCGGCGGTAACTGTCCACCCATTCGACCTCGGGCTTCAGGCGCGCGACCTGCAGGAAGTTATAGGCGATGCCGAGCGCCAGCACGGCCAGGATGCCGCCGTTCAAGGGCGCATTGGCCAGGAAGGCATCGCGCAGCGGCTGGAACAGGGGGGCGCAGACGGCGACAACGGCGCCGAGGAACACGATCATCCTGAGCAGGTATCTATTGGGGCGCGTCATGAAGGGAAGCCCTTACGAGGTCCTTTCGGGGGCACGGGCGTCATGCGGAACCCGATGGCGCCGTCAACGCGGGGCCAGGGTGATATCGACCCGGTTCTTGGGCTCGTCGGAGGTCTTGTCGCCGAGTGCCCGCACGTCGATCCGGGTCGAGCGGATGCCGCTTTCGATCAGGAACGAGCGTACGGAAAGAGCGCGGGACAGGGACAGGCGGCGAGCCCGGTTGGATTTCAGGTCGTCGCCCCCGGCATAAGCCAGAAGCTGCAGCCGCACGTCGCGCTGGTCCTTGACCTGATCGGCCAGCTTCAACAGGTTCGGCTTGGCGGCGTCGGGCAGTTTCGACTGGCTTTCGTCGAACACCACGCGGATCAACCGGCCGTCTTCGCCGGTCGTCAGGGAGGCGGTGCTTTCTGCCTTGGGGGCCGGCGGCGTGGGCACGGCCGTGACCGTGGCGGGCGGCGGGGGGGGAACGGCGGCGCCCGGGGCGGTGGCGGGCGGGGGCGGCGGGGGCGCTTTGTCCGCGCTGTCCTTCCCTGCGGCAACCTTGGGGGCCGGCGGCGGTGCCGCGGCGGCCATTTTCTTGTCAGGAGCCGCCGGTGCGGCGGGCGGCGGCGGTGCTGCGGCCGTCAGTGGCGCGGGCGCCTCGGCGGCGGGGGCCGGCGCGGGCGATGGTTTCGACGGCATGGGCGGTGGCGGCGGCGCCTTGGCCGCGGGCGGGCGCATCTCCGTTTCCATACGGCTGGCACGCGGGGCCGGCGCGGCCTCGGCGCGGGTCACCCGCAGCTTGCGGATGGGGGCGGATTTCTCGGGGGCGACGAACAGCTGAGATGTCGGCCGGCTCGTGCCCGGCAGGCGCAGTCCACCGCCATAGGCAGGGATGGCCGGTTCCGACGATACGTCCACGGTGTGGCCGTATCCGCCGCCGGGCAGGGCGCCCATGTCGATGGTTACGGCACCGTCCGCGTAGTTGCTCACCTGTGCCTCGACCGGGCCTGACGCCAGCGCCAGCGGCGCCACGGCGATGACCAAAAGCCCGGTCAAAAAACGTGAGGATGTCATCGGACGCTCACTCCCCATTCTTCCCTGTTGTCGTCTTCCGGCCCGTTGTCGTGTTCGGGTATGTCGATCCCGTTTGCGGCAGGCTCGGTATTCCTGCGCTGGAACAGTCCGGGTACTCTCCGGCCAGCGGCGGAAACCAAGGCGATCACCTTAACCAACGGCGATGCGCTGGACAACCGTAAAGCCCTTGCATGAAAACAGGGAAATATGACGCTTTCGGGGCGCCTGAAAACAGCCCTACGGCGGGGCGTGAGGGGGTCAGGTGGCCGCCGCGCCGGCACCGGCCAGGGTCTTCAGCATGGCCGGATGCATGGCGTCGTTGCCGGCGGCGATGTCGCCGCGCGAAAAGATGTCGCGCCCGCCCGAAAGGTCGGTGACGAAACCGCCCGCTTCGGTGACCAGGATCATGCCCGCGGCCATGTCCCAGGGTTGCAGATTCTGTTCCCAGAACCCTTCGAAGCGCCCGGCGGCGACCCAGGCCAGATCAAGCGCGGCGGCACCATTGCGCCGCACGCCGGCCGACACGGCCATGATCGCGCGCAGCTGGTTCAGGAACAGGTCGTGATTGCCCCGGCCGACGAAGGGAATGCCCGTCGCGAACAGGGATTCGGCAATGTCGCGGCGGGCTGAGACACGCAGGCGCCGCCCGCCCAGAAACGCACCTTGGCCCTTTTCAGCGACGAACATCTCGTCGGTGATCGGGTTGTAGACGACGCCGGCGAATATCTGGCCGTCGCGTTCCAGGCCGATGGAGATGGCGAACTGGGGAATACCGTGCAGGAAGTTGGTGGTGCCGTCCAAGGGATCGATGATCCAGCGGTTCGAGGTATCGACGCCCTCGACCGCGCCGCGTTCCTCCATCAGGAAACCGTACTTGGGTCGTGCGCGTTGCAGTTCCTCGAACAGGATTTTCTCGGCCTTGCGGTCGGCGGTCGAGACGAAGTCCGCCGGGCCCTTCTTGGAGACCTGCAAGTGCTCGACCTCGCCGAAATCGCGGATCAGACCCCGCGCCGCCTTTTGGGCGGCGGCGGTCATGACGTTTATCAGGGGCGTGCGCAGCATGGCGGGCCTTGTTTCAAGCGTTCGGAAAGGGGCGGGAAGAACGCGGCCGAAGCCTAGTCCTTGGCCCGCTCGACATAGGTGCCTTCGGCGGGATTGACGACGATGCGGGTGCCGGTCTCGATATGCGGCGGCACGCTGGTGCGCACGCCGTTGTCCAAAAGTGCGGGTTTGTAGCTCGATGCCGCCGTCTGGCCTTTGACCACGGCTTCGGTTTCGACCACCGTCAGGGTCACCCGGTCGGGCAACTGAACGCCGATCGGGTCGCCGTCGTGGCTTTCGATGGTCACTTCCATGCCGTCCTGCAGATAGGGCGTCTGGTCCTCGCCGATCTGATCGCCGTTCAGGACGACCTGTTCATAGGTTTCGTTGTCCATGAAGGTGAACATCTCGCCGTCGGAAAACAGGAATTGGTATTCCTTCTGTTCCAGGGTCGCGCGTTCGACCTTTTCCGATGAGCGGAAGCGTTCGTTCAGCTTGGTGCCGTCGCGCAGTTCGCGCAATTCGACCTGAAGATAGGCGCCGCCCTTGCCGGGCTGCGTATGGGCGATCTTGACCGCGCGCCACAGGCGTCCCTGATGTTCGATGACCATACCGGGTCGAATGGCGTTGCCGTCGATTTTCATGTCCGTGCCCGTTTACATGTTGATGGGGGGTGAAAGCGGCGCGGAAGCTACCAGTTTGTTTCGTCCATAGCAACGGCCCAGCGCCGCCGTCAGGGGCGTTGGGTATCGGCAATTACCTTGTTGAACGCGGCGACGGCGGCGGCCGGTCCCTCGGTGTGCCGCCAGACCCCGGAGACCACGGCCAGGAAGTCAGCACCCGCGGCGACCAGGGGCGCGCAGTTGTCCACGGTGATGCCGCCGATGGCGACGCAGGGTACGACGAAAATCTCGCTCCACCAGCGCAGCAGATCGGCGTCCGCGTGATGTGTGACGGCCTTGGTGCCGGTCGGGAAGAACGCGCCGAAGGCGACGTAGTCGGCCCCGGCCTCGCCGGCCTCCATGGCCAGGTGACGCGACGCATGGCAGGTCACGCCGACGATGCGCCTGTCGCCCAGGGTTTTGCGCGCATCCCGGTAGGACGCGTCGCCCTGGCCGACATGGACGCCGTCGCAATCGGTTTCCGCCGCCAAGTCGGGGCGGTCGTTGAGGATCAGCGGCACGCCGCGGTCGCGGCAGATGGGCAGCAGGATATCGGCGGCGCGGCGGATATCGTCGTCGCTGTCGGGCATGCCGTCCGGGGCCTTCAGGCGCAATTGCACGGCGCCGACGGGGCCGGCGTCGAGCGCCGCCGCCAGATCGCCCGCGAAGACGTTCGGGTCGAAGGCGGGCGGCGTGACCAGATAGAGCAGGCAGCCGTCATCGGTGTCAGCCATGTTGGAATTCTCCCGTGAGCCAGGCGTCGAGCCGCCGCTCGGCGTCGGCGTCGGCCATGTCCAATGCCCGCGTGGGCCGCGTGGCCAGGCGGGCGCCGGCCTGCGTTGCCGCGCTTTCGATCTTGCCCAGAACCTCGGGGGCGGCCGATAGGGACACGGCCTCGACACCCTGCCTGAGGGCGTCCAGGGCCATGCCCGGTTCATCCGCGCAATCCAGGCAGGTGGTGGCGCGGGCTGCCGGTTCGGCGGCGCGGGCCTGGTCGATGATCTGCTTGAACAGGGCTGGGCCGAGATAGCCGGCGGCGCCGGGCGCGCTGACGAGATGCACGGGGCGGCCCGTGCGGCGGGCAGCGCTTAGCGCCATTTGTGCGTGGCTCAGGTCGTGGATGACGACGGTTGCCGGGGGCGCGGCCGGTTGCCTGGTCGCGGCCCCCGTCATCTCAAACCCGTCGCTTATTTCGCACCATGCATGGCCAGCGCGGTATCCGGCATGCGGTTGGAGAAGCCCCATTCGTTGTCGTACCAGCTGAGCACGCGCACGAAATTGCCGTCGATCACCTGGGTCTGGGTGGCATCGAAGCTCGAGCTTGCGGGATTGTGGTTGAAGTCGATGGAAACCAGGGGCTCGGTGTTGTAGGCGAGCACGCCCTTGAGCCGGCCGTTGGAGGCCTCCAGCATGGCCGCGTTGATTTCCTCGGCCGTGGTCGACCGCCCGGCCGTGAAGGTCAGATCGATCAGCGACACGTTGGGGGTCGGCACGCGGATCGCGGTGCCGTCCAGCTTGCCCTTCAGTTCCGGCAGCACAAGGCCAACGGCCTTGGCGGCCCCGGTCGAGGTCGGGATCATGGACACCGCGCAGGCGCGCGCCCGGCGGGGGTCCGAATGCAGGGTGTCGAGCGGACGCTGATCGCCGGTGTAGGCGTGGATCGTCGTCATGTAGCCCTTTTCGATGCCGACCAGTTTGTGCAGCACGTCGGCCACGGGGGCCAGGCAGTTGGTCGTGCAGGACGCGTTGGAGACGACCGTGTGGCTGGCTTCCAGCTTGTCGTGGTTGACGCCGTAGACGACGGTCAGATCGACGCCCGAGGCCGGGGCCGAGACCAGAACCTTGGCCGCGCCCGCGTCCAGATGCTTGGCGGCGCTGTCGCGGTCGGTGAACAGACCGGTGCATTCCAGCGCCACGTCGATGCCCAGTTCCTTCCAGGGCAGATCGGCGGGATTGCGCTCGGCGGTCACCTTGATCGGCCCGGCGCCGACGTTCATGACGTCGCCCGATACCGACACGTCCATACCCAGCGGGCCGTGCACGGAATCGTACTTAAGAAGGTGGGCGTTCATTTCGGGTGAGCCCAGGTCGTTGATGGCGACGACTTCGATATCGTTGCGCCGCGATTCCAAAATGCCCCGAAGAACCAGACGACCAATTCTTCCGAACCCGTTGATCGCAACCCGAACCGCCATGAATGCCTCCGTAAATTTGCTGAATTTTCTGGGTCGGGGCCCCTGCGACGGCAACCCCGGTTCGGGCGATCCTATAGGCTACCCATCGCCCCCTGTAAACCCGAGAACGCCCGGTTGTCCGGGGCGCAATGCCGTCCAATTGATGTGGTGGTTGAACTTATGTGCATAGGCACCTATTCTTCATAAAATTTTTACCCACTAAGGCAATTATATTTTTAGTTGGGTCGGGGGGTATGTGTGGCGACTATCAGCAAACCATCACGAGTGGACCGTGCCTTCGAGCGGTTGGAAGGCGCCTTGTCGCGCCTGGAAAAGGCCGTTCAGACGCGCGGCACCGCCACGGCCGGCGACGGGGGCGACACGGCGGCGTTGCGGGCGGAGAACGCCCGCTTGCAGACAGTGACCGAGGAGGTCAAGGGCCGTCTCGACGGCGCCATCGGCCGCCTTGAAAAAGTCCTCGAAGGCTAGGGTCGGACCGCGCCATGGCCCATGTCACCGTCACCATCAACGGACGTCAGTATCAGGTTGCCTGCGACGATGGGCAGGAAGCGCACCTGTCGCGGCTCGGCAAATATGTCGACAACCGGGTTCAGGAACTGGTCGCCGCCGTCGGCCAGGCCGGCGACGCCCGGCTTCTGGTCATGGTCAGCCTGCTTCTCGCCGACGAACTGTCCGACGCCTATGCGGAACTGGAGTCCATCAGCCGCAAAAGCGAAGGCGTCGCCAGGCTGATCGAATCCGAGGAAAAGGTCACCCGCACCCTGGAAAATATCGCCGACCGCATCGAAGGCATTGCCGTGGGGCTTGAACAAGCCTAACTTCCGCTCAGGCGGAGCGCTGCGGAGCGCGTTAGGCACATTATCCCTGGGGCGATGCGTCCTTTAAGGGTGCTGTCCCTGCCGGGTTGCACGGGTTCGTCCTGGACGCTCGGTATCACGGTGCCCAACCTGTTGAGAGCAGGCCACGGAGGATCTTAACGCCGACGGCTACTGCGGCACCGCCGACTTTTTTTCGTCTTGGGTATTGTTTGGATATTGTTACGGCCCCCGAATTTCGGGTCCCGTCCTCAAGTCATTATGGATGTCCTCGAACAAAAACGTCTCCTGCGCAAAGAAGCCGCCGCCCGCCGTGTTCGCGCGCGCGTCGACCTGGGGTCCGGCGGTGCTACTGCCGTCGCCAGTCATGCCGTGGCGCTGGCGCAAGGGTTGAGCGCCGCGACCGGGCTAGGCTGGGCATCCGGCTATCTCGCCATGCAGGATGAAATGGATGTCCTCCCCGCAATTCTGGCCCTGACCGCCATCGGCTGGCGGGGCTGCCTGCCGGTGGTCGTCGGCAAGGCGCAGCCGCTTCGGTTCCGGGCCTGGACGCCTGGGGCGAAGCTGGCGGACGGCGTGTTCGGCACCCGTCATCCTGCGGACGGGGCGGAGGACGTGCGTCCCGACCTGCTTCTGGTGCCGCTGTTGGCCTTCGACCGGGCCGGCTATCGGCTTGGCTGGGGCGGCGGATTTTATGACCGGACCCTGGCCGAACTGCGAAGTTCCGGCACGCCCGTTGTCGCCGTCGGGGTCGGCTATTCGGCCCAGGAAGTTGACGCGGTGCCGCGGGACCATTACGACGCACGCCTGGACTGGGTGGTGACCGAGGAAGACATCATCCGGATTGCGTCGTGACGCCCCGATAAGACATTCGGCGTCAAGGTATTAGGTATTAAGGTCAGTTTATGAAAATCATGATTGTCGGGGATGTGGTCGGCCGCAGCGGCCGGGACGCCGTTGCCAAGCACTTGCCGGCCCTGCGCGCGCAACTGGACCTCGACTTCGTCATCGTCAACGGCGAGAACGCGGCCCATGGCTTCGGTATTACCGAGGCGATCTGCAACGACCTGTATGCCCAGGGGGCGGACGTCATCACCACGGGCAATCACGTGTGGGACCAACGCGAGATCATGAACTACATCGACGGCGACGACCGTTTGCTGCGCCCCCTGAATTTTCCCGCCGGCACGCCCGGCAAGGGAGCCGGCGTGTTCGACGCCAAGGACGGCCGCAAGGTGATGGTCGTGCACGCCATGTGCCGCTTGTTCATGGACCCCTTGGACGATCCTTTCGCCGGCGTGGATGAGGCCTTGAAGAACCACCGTCTGGGCGCGGCCAGCGGCCGCGGCAACGTCGACGCTATTCTGCTCGACCTGCACGGCGAGGCGTCGTCGGAAAAGATGGCCATGGCCCACTTCCTGGACGGCCGCGTTTCCGCCGTGGTCGGCACCCATACCCATGTGCCGACGGCGGACGCCCAGGTGTTCAAGGGCGGCACGGCCTATCAGACGGACCTGGGCATGACCGGCGATTACGATTCCGTCATCGGCATGCAGAAGGAAAACGCCACGGCGCGGTTCACCACCAAGCTGCCGCAGGGCCGGCTGGAGCCGGCGAGCGGCGAGGCGACCTTCTGCGCCATGTATCTGGAAACCGACGATGGCACGGGGTTGGCGACGCGGGCCGAACCCGTGCGCCTGGGCGGCCGTCTGGCGCCGACGGTGCCGGGATAGCCGGCAGACCTGAAAATCAACCTTTTCCATGGCCTGCGGCCTTTCACGGCGGACGAATTCTTGCCATATTGCGGGCCTAGCTTCACCGCCGGTGACACTCGCGCCGGTCCCATCATTTGGGTATAATCCCGACGAATCGCCACGACATATAGGGGGTTCCCGCCAAAATGGCTGGTCATTCCAAATTTAAGAATATCATGCACCGCAAAGGCCGTCAGGACGCCAAGCGGGCGAAGGTCTTCGCCAAACTGGGCCGCGAAGTGACGGTCGCCGCGCGCAATGGCCCCGATCCCAACTTCAACGCCGCCCTGCGTTTGGCCGTCGCCAACGCCAAGGCCCTGAACATGCCCAACGATGTGATCAATCGGGCGATCCAGAAGGCCCAGGGCAACGACGCCGAGAATTACGAGGAAATCCGCTACGAAGGCTATGGCCCGGGCGGTGTCGCCGTAATCGTCGAAGCCTTGTCCGACAACCGCAACCGCACGGCCTCGGAAGTCCGCACCGCCTTTTCCAAGAACGGCGGCAACCTGGGCGAGACGGGCAGCGTTGCGTTCATGTTCGACCGGGTCGGCCAGATCACCTATCCGGCCGCCGTCGCCGGCGCGGAAGAGGTGTTCGAAGGAGCCCTGGAAGCGGGCGCGGAGGACGTGGAATCGGACGACGAAAACCACACCATCACCTGCCAGCCCGACGACTTCGCCGCCGTGCGCGACGCGCTCGAGGAACGCTTCGGCGAGCCCGAGGAGGCGCGCCTGGCGTGGAAGCCGCAGAATTCCATCGCCGTCGACGAGGACACGGCGCAGACGCTGTTGAAGCTGATCGACGCGCTGGAAGACAACGACGACGTGCAGCGCGTCGCCGCCAACTTCGAGGTCGACGACGAGATCATGGAAAGGCTGAGCGCCTAAACCGTAAAGCGGACGCCACAAGGATACGGAGCGGAATGGAACACGGATGCGGCTGATCGGGTTTGACCCGGGGTTGAAGAACACCGGATGGGGCGTCATCGAACACGCCGGCAACCGGCTTCGCTATGTCGCCGACGGCGTTGTCTCCTCGGACCCGAAGGCCGGTCTGGCCGAACGTCTGGTGCAGCTTCACGACGGATTGGTCGAGGTCATCCGCGCCATGGCCCCGGTCGAAGCGGCGGTCGAGGAAACCTTCGTCAACACCAATCCGACGACGACCCTGAAACTGGGCCAGGCCCGCGGCATTTCCATGCTGGTGCCCGCCCTGGCGGGCCTCGCCGTGTTCGAATACACACCCAACCTCGTGAAAAAGACCGTCGTCGGCACCGGCCACGCGGCCAAGGAACAGGTCCAGATGATGGTGCGCACGCTGTTGCCGGGGGCGGCCTTCAAAAGTGCCGACAGCGCCGATGCCCTGGCCGTCGCCATCTGTCACGCCCATCATCGCACGGCGCCGGGTCATGATGGCAGGGCAGGGGGTGCCGACTTGGCGCGGGTGGCCCGGTGATCGCGCGCCTGAAAGGCCTGGTCGACGCCGTGGGAACGGATACCGCCGTGATCGACGTGAACGGGGTCGGCTATCTGGTTCATGCCTCGTCGCGGACCCTGTCGCAGATGGGGCAGGGCGACGCGGTGGCGCTGTTCATCGAAACCCATGTCCGCGAAGACCATATCCATCTGTACGGTTTCCTGCGCGCCGACGAACAGGACTGGTTCCGCCTGCTGACCACCGTGCAGGGCGTGGGCGCCAAGGTCGCCCTCGCCATGCTGTCGGCGCTGACCGGCGACATGCTGCTGCAGGCCATCGCGGCCGGCGACAAGGCGGCGGTGTGCCGCGCCCCCGGCGTCGGGCCCAAGCTGGCGCAGCGCATTCTCCATGAATTGAAGGACAAGGTCGGCGCCCTGGCTTTGGGCTCGGTGGCGGCCAAGGGCGGCGTGGCACCGGCCCCGGGTGCGGCCAAGCCGGAAGCCGGCGACGCGGCGCAGGATCTGCTGCGTGACGCCGCCTCGGCCCTGGTTAATCTCGGCTACACGCCGTCGGAGGCCTTGGGGGCGGTGTCCCGTGCCGCCCAGGCGTCGGAAACCGCCCTCACTCTGGAAGCGCTGATTCGCGCCGGGCTGGCCGAACTTGCCCCAAGCGACCAGCGACGGGGGGCCTAGGCCATGGTGGAAGAAAGAATGATCCAGCCGGAAGTCGTGGAAGACGACTTCGCCGCCGATCCCGGCCTGCGGCCCCAGGTGCTCGACGACTTTGTCGGCCAGGACCAGGCGCGCGAAAACCTCAAGGTGTTCATCGAGGCGGCGCGGTCGCGCGGCGAAGCCATGGATCATGTCTTGTTCTTCGGCCCCCCGGGGCTGGGCAAGACGACCCTGGCGCAGATCGTCGCCCGCGAACTGGGCGTGGGTTTCCGCGCCACCTCGGGCCCAGTGGTCGCCAAGGCGGGCGACCTGGCGGCGATTCTCACCAACCTGCAGCCGCGCGACGTGCTGTTCATCGACGAAATCCACCGCCTCAGCCCGATTGTCGAGGAAATCCTCTATCCGGCGATGGAGGATTATCAGCTCGACCTGATCATCGGCGAGGGGCCGGCGGCGCGTTCCGTGCGCATCGACTTGCCGCCCTTCACCCTGGTGGGGGCGACGACCCGTTCGGGCCTGATCACGACGCCGCTGCGCGACCGTTTCGGCATTCCCGTGCGGCTCAACTTCTACAGCCCGGAAGCGCTCGAAGGCATCGTGCGCCGGGGGGCGGCGCTGCTGGGCCTGGACTTGACGGCCGAGGGGGCGCTGGAGATCGCCCGCCGCTCGCGTGGCACGCCACGGGTCGCGGGCAGGCTGCTGCGCCGGGTCCGCGATTTCGCGGCCGTCGACGGCTCCGGGTCCGTCGACGCCCGGATCGCCGATGCGGCCTTGACGCGGCTTGAGGTCGATCAGCGTGGGCTCGACGCCATGGACCGCCGCTATCTGACCTGCATCTGCGGCAATTACGGCGGCGGGCCGGTTGGCGTCGAAACCCTGGCCGCCGCCCTGTCGGAACAGCGCGACACCATCGAGGAAGTCATCGAACCCTTCCTGATCCAGCAGGGGCTTCTGATGCGCACGCCGCGCGGCCGCGCCGTGACGCCGGAGACGTTCCGGCACCTGGGGCTTGACCTGCCGCCGGGTGCGCCGCAACTCGACCTTCTTTCCGCCACAAGTGGAACGGAGGATGGCGCGTGACCGGAACAGGAGAAACGCCCTGCCACCGCATGCCCGTGCGCGTCTATTACGAGGACACGGATGCCGGCGGCATCGTCTATTACGCCAACTACCTGCGCTATGCGGAGCGCGCCCGCACGGAGCTTCTGCGTGAACTGGGATTTGAAAATTCCGCGATTTTGGCGCAGAAGGGCGTCGCGCTTGCCGTGCGCCGGGTTAGCGCCGAATACCTGAAGCCGGCGCGGCTGGACGATGCCCTCAGTGTCGAGACGCGGGTGCTGGCGGTGCGGGGAGCAACCGTGGAGATGGCCCAGGTGGTGCGCCGGGATGACGAAGACCTGGTGCAGATGAGCCTGACCCTCGCCTGCATGAACACGGCCGGGCGGCCCGTGCGCCTGCCGGCCGAAGTGCGAATTGAAATGACCCGGATCGCCGACGCCGGCGAGGGGCCTTAAAGAAAAACGGAACGAGACGGACAAATATGGAAAATCAAGCGGTCGAAGCAATGGCCCTGGCGGGCTCGACGAACCTGGATTTCTCGGTCGTGGCGTTGTTCATGAAGGCGGACCTGGTGGTCAAGGCGGTGATCCTGCTGCTGGTATCGGCGTCGATCTGGTGCTGGGCGATTATCTTCGAAAAAATGTTGTCCGTGCGCCGCCTGAACAAGCGGACCGACAAGTTCGAGGACCGTTTCTGGTCCGGCGATAGCCTCGACAGCCTGTATGACAAAATCGGCAGCCGGCCCATGGACCCCATGTCCGCCGTGTTCGCCGCCGCCATGCGGGAATGGCGGCGCGCCTCGCCCAACGGGGGCGGTGGGTCGACGACCCTGGCCCAGCGCATCGAGCGGGTCATGCAGATCACCGCCGACCGGGAAATGGACCGCGCCGAACGCTATCTCACTTTCCTGGCGACCACGGGCAACACGGCCCCCTTCATCGGCCTGTTCGGCACGGTCTGGGGGATCATGAATTCGTTCCAGTCGATCGCCATTTCCAAGAACACGTCGCTTGCCGTGGTCGCGCCCGGCATTGCCGAGGCCCTGTTCGCCACGGCGTTGGGGCTTCTCGCGGCGATCCCGGCGGTCATCGCCTATAACAAATTCTCCCGCGATCTGGACCGTTATGCCGGGCGGCTCGAAAACTTCTCGGGTGAGTTCTCGGCGATCTTGTCGCGCGAGTTGGACACCTAGGGCGGGGAGCGGGAACGTGGCCGTCACCATACAGCGGACCTCGCGCCGGCGACGCAAGAACCGGGCGCTGATGAGCGACATCAACGTCACGCCGTTCGTCGACGTGATGCTGGTTCTGCTCATCATCTTCATGGTCACGGCGCCGCTTCTGACCGTGGGCGTTCAGGTCGACCTACCGGACACTAAGGCGGGCGCCGTCAGCGGCCAAGACGAGCCGCTGGCCGTCAGCGTCGACGCCGGCGGACAGATTTATATTCAGGACACGGCCGTCGACTTGGACACATTGGTGCCAAGATTGCACGCTATCACCGGCAACAATCCGGACATCCGGATCTTCGTCAGAGGGGATAAGGCCATCAATTACGGACGTGTCATGGCGGTGATGGGGCAGATCAATGCGGCCGGCTACCGGCGCGTGGCGCTGATCGCGCAGGAACCGGGCAAGGCGGCGAAACGCCCGCCGGCCAAGAAGTAAGCCGGGGCCCCTTGCGGACCGCACTGATCACATCCGTCTCCCTGCACGTGGGTTTGGTGCTGGCCGCTTGGCTTGGCCTGCCGTTCAACAAGATCACGCCGTTGCAGGAAGAACAGCCGATCTTCGTCGAGATCGTCGATGTCGATGAGATGCGCAACGCGCCGCCGATGCCGGTCCAGGAAACGCCGAAAAAAGAGGCCAAGGCCGAACCGCCCAAACCGCCGACGCCGCCGAAGCCGAAACCGGCGCCGCCGACGCCTAAGCAGCCCGAGGTCGCGGCCCTGCCGCCCAAACCCGAGGCGGAGCCCGAACCTCTGCCCAAGGCGGAGCCGGAACCCAAGCCCGAGCCGGAGCCGAAAAAGGAAGCGGAGCCCAAGCCCGAGAAAAAGCCGGAGCCGCCCAAACCGAAACTGGCCCAGGTCGAGGTCCCAAAAAAGCCCAAGAAACCGCAGAAGCCGACCTTCGACACGGCGTCCGTGCTGAAGACGCTTGAGAAGATCAAGAAGCAGCCGACACCGAAGACCGAGGAAAAGCCGGAGAAGAAAGTGTCGGAAGCGCCCAAGGACGACACCATGGCGCGTATCCGGGCGGCGTTGCAGAACAATTCAAAGTCGATCAAGTACGATCCGGACAAGAAGGTATCGCAGCTTGAGATCGACCAGTGGCGCACGATGATCCGCAACCAAGTGTCCAAGTGCTGGTCGCCGCCCTATGGTGCACCGGGGGCGGAAAAGCTGAAACCGGAACTGAGCCTGACCCTGAACGCTGACGGCACCGTGCAGTCGGTCGAGGTCGAGGATAAGGGCCGCATGTTCACCGACCGCTATTTTCAGGTCGCCGTCGAGGCGGCCCGCCGCGCGGTCCAAGACCCGCGCTGCAACAAGTTCAACCTGCCGCCGGACAAGTATCATGTCTGGCGTGATCTGAAGTTCATATTTGACCCGAGCGGAATGCTGTGATGACCATTAGGCCGATGATTATGCCCGCTAAATTCGCAATGAAGACCTTTGCCCCGCTGATCGCGCTATTGGCGTTAGCGGCGGCCATCGCGGACGCCCGACCGGCGCGCGCCGAGATCACCATCGACATCACCCGGGGCAATGTCGAGCCGCTGCCCATCGCGGTCACCGACTTCGTCGGCAAATCCGGCGCCGCGGCCCGGGCAGGGCGCGACATCGCCGGCGTGATCGCCGCCAACCTGGAACGCTCCGGCCTGTTCAAGCCCATCGATCCCAAGGCCTTCATCCAATCGGCGGGGGCGCTCAACGCGCTGCCCCGGTTCGGCGATTGGCGCGTCATCAACGCCCAGGCCCTGGTTCAAGGCCGGACCGAGGTCGTGTCCGATGGGCGGCTGCGCGTCGAATTCCGCCTGTGGGACGTGTTCTCGGAACAGCAGATGATCGGCCTTGCCTATTTCACCGTGCCAGACAACTGGCGGCGCGTGGCGCATATCATTTCCGATGCGATCTACAAGCGCATCACCGGCGAAGACGGCTATTTTGACACGCGTATCGTCTATGTCGCCGAACAGCCCAAGGACGCCAAGGGGGTCGGGCGCAACCGCTTGAACCCGTTTGGCAAACGGCTGGCGATCATGGATCAGGACGGGGAGAACCACCGCTTCCTGACCGACGGCACGACCCTGGTGCTGACACCCCGGTTCTCGCCGACGTTGCAGGAAATCACCTACATGTCCTATTTCCGTAACAACCCGCGCGTCTACATCTTCAACATCGACACGGGACGCCAGGAAGTCCTGGGCGACTTTCCCGGCATGACCTTCGCGCCCCGGTTTTCGCCGGACGGCAAGAAAATCATCATGTCCATGGCCAAGGACGGGAACTCGGAAATCTACGTCATGGACCTGCGCACCCGCGTGGTGCGGCAACTGACGTTCCATTCCGCCATCGACACCTCACCCAGCTTTTCGCCCGACGCCGATCAGGTCGTCTTCAACTCCGACCGTGGCGGCAGCCAGCAGCTCTACATCATGGACGACCGCGGCAAGAGCGTGCGCCGCATCAGCTTCGGCAACGGCCGCTATGCCACGCCCGTGTGGTCGCCGCGCGGCGATCTGATCGCCTTCACCAAGTTGTCGGGCGGACGATTCTTCATCGGCGTCATGAAGCCGGACGGATCGGGTGAACGTCTTTTGGCCGAGGATTTCAAGATCGAAGGGCCGACCTGGTCGCCCAACGGCCGCGTGCTGATCTTCTATCGCAAGGGCAGGTCGGAAAAGGACGGCAGCGGCGGGCAGTCGAAGCTGTGGTCCATTGACTTGACCGGGCATAACGAACGCGAAATCCCGACGCCGATGGATGCGTCCGACCCAGCGTGGTCGCCACTTATTCCCTGACAGTGGGAAATGTTGTGACAGTGATCATACAAAAAGACATTTCGCGCATGCAAAAATGCAGGGTCTCGGAACGCCTTTGAACTTAAAAAGTACTTGGAATCAGAACGCTTAACCGTTAATACATCACACGAACGGCCTTTTTTTATAGGCCAAGCAGATTTCACCGTCGGCAGCCCCGGCGGATTTGCAATGCACTAAAACCCGACAAATGGGGGATTACATGCGCTTTAAAGTTCTCGGAATGGTCGCCGCTCTTGCTTTGGCAGTTTCGGCCTGCGAATCCACGTCAGGATCGGGCGCCGGCGCCTCCGGTTCTGGCCAATCGATCACACCGCTGCCGGCCGCCGCGCCGCTCGCGCTGAAGGATCAGTTCGTCGTTGACGTCGGTGACCGCGTGTTCTTCGCGTTCGACCGCTTCGATGTCGAGCAGGATCAGAAGAAGGTTCTGGACGTCCAGGCCGCTTGGCTCAAGAAATACAGCTCCGTAACCGTCACGATCGAAGGCCATGCCGACGAACGCGGCACGCGGGAATACAACTTGGCGCTCGGCGAACGCCGCGCCAATGCGGTGAAAGAATATCTGATCTATCTCGGCATCGACGCCAAGCGGATCAAGACCGTCTCCTACGGTGAGGAACGCCCCGTGGCGCTCGGCTCCGACGAAACCGCCTGGTCGCAGAACCGCCGTGGCGTGACCGTCGTGACGGGCCCCGGCTCCTGATCTTCGGGCTGACCGTCTAGCGTTTCTAGGGCGCTTGTCCGGCTGCGGATTGCGGTATGGGCAAGCGCCTTAGTTTTGCCTAAAATTCCTGGGATTACGGGCATTCAGCCTGCGGCCGCGAAACCGTCGTTTCGGATCGCCGCGTCCGTTTCAACCGCGACAACAGGGACACCCGACTTCCCATGCGTCTGATGACCTTCCCGACCGCCCTGACCGCGCTCTGCCTCGCCGCCGTTCTGACCGCCGCCGTTCCGGCCCGGGCTCAGGACGCGCAGGCCCTGTCGCAGCGTCTCGAACGGCTGGAGCGGGATATCCAGACCCTGTCGAAAATGGTCGTCCGCGGTCCGGGGGCGGTGCCTGCCGCCGACCTGCCGGCCGCCGCCAAGCCGGCCGAGCCGATGCCCAACCTGCCGCAGAACGCCGTGGCGCGCATCGGCGTGCGGCTCGACACGCTGGAAAACGAACTGCGCGACGTGACCGGCCGGATCGAGGAAATGACCTATAACGTGGATCAGCTGACGGCGCGGGTCGACCGTCTGGTCACCGATGTGGATTTCCGCCTGTCCGGTCTGGAACAGCAGGGCCGTGTTCCGGGGGCCTCTTCGGCCATGCAGCCCGGTGCGGCCGGCCCTCAGGCCAACGCGGCGCCGACGCCGGGCGAGGTCCGCATCATCGGCCGCCCCGCGGGCACCCTCGGTCAGATCGACCCCAACCTCGTCAAACCCACCACGCCGCCGGCCGAACCGGGGGCGGCCAGTGCCGCGCCGTCGGGCGTCGGCGGACCGGTTCAGACGGCCCCCATGCAGGCACCCGCCGGTGCCCCCAACCCGGCCGCCGTCACGCGCGTTCAGCCGCCGCAACAAGCCGCCGCCGTGCCCCAGACCGGCACGGTACAAGGCCCGGTGCTGCCGGACGGCACTGCCGAAGAGCAGTACAAATTCGCCTTCGACCTGTTGCGCAAGCATCAGTTCGATCAGGCGGAAGCGGCCTTCAAGGAATTTCTGGGCAAGCACGATGGCGGCAGTCTATCAGGCAATGCGCGCTATTGGCTGGGTGAAACCCATTACGCGCGGGCCGAATATGTGAAGGCGGCCGAAGTCTTCCTGCAGGGGTTCGAAAAGGACCCCAAGGGCGGCAAGGCGCCGGACAGCCTGCTGAAGCTGGCCATGTCGCTAGGCCAACTGGGCCAGAACAAGGAAGGCTGTGCCGCCATCGACAAGCTGTTCGCCGATTTCCCCAACGCCAACAGCTCCCTCAAGCGCACCGCTACCCGCCAGCAACGGCAAATGAACTGCAAGCAGTGACCGGCCCGGCCTGACGCCGCGCCAGGGTTCACGGACCTGCGCCCTCTGGAGACAGCCCGGACGGCAGACGATGACGGCGACCGCTCATCCTCTTTCAACTGACGATGCCGACGGCCTTGGCCGCCGGTTTGCCAAATTGATGGACCGTCTCGGTCCGTTCGAGACGGCCCCCCATCTGGCTGTCGCCGTTTCCGGGGGTGCCGACAGCACGGCCCTGGCCTTGCTGGCCCGGGATTGGACGGCAGAGCGGGGTGGGCGGGTGACGGCGCTGATCGTCGATCACGGGCTGCGGGAGGGCTCGGCGGCGGAAGCGGCGGGGACGGCGGTACGTCTCCAATCCCTCGGCATCGTGGCGCATACCCTGACCTGGGACGAGGCCAAGCCCGCCGCGTCGGTGCAGGCCGCGGCGCGGGCGGCGCGCTACGGGCTGTTGCGGAATTGGTGCCGGACCGCCGGGGTACTGCATCTTCTGGCCGGGCATCATGGCGATGATCAGGCGGAAACCCATGTGATGCGGCAAAGCCGGGGCGGCGGCTTCGGCGCCGCAGGGATGAGTGCCCTGGTGAGCTTTCCCGAACTGCGCCTGTTGCGCCCGCTTCTGGGCATCCGCCATGACGACCTGACGGCATATCTCAGGACGCAGGGCGCCGCCTGGATCGAAGACCCTTCCAATGCCAACACGGATTTCGAACGCGTGCGCACGCGACGGCGGCTTGTGGCCGATGCGGGGCTGGCCGCCCGGTCGCTTGTGGATGCGGCAAAGGCGGGTGTGACGCGCAAGGCGCTTGAGGATGCGGTCAACCGGGCGCTGGCGGAAACGGTTTCCCCGCACCCACTCGGCTTTGCCCACCTCGACCGCCGCGCGTTCGCCGGCCTGACCCCCGATGTGGCGGCGCGTCTGGTGGCCCGGCTGGCGCAGGTTCTGGGTGGAGCCGATCATGCTCCCCCAGTGGCGCGGGCGGACCGCCTGGCCCGGCGCATCGCGGGGGGCGGGGCCTTTCCCGGCGCGAGCCTGGGCCGCTGCAGGTTCCTGGCGGACAGGGCCGGGGGCATCGTTGTTTGCCGTGACGGACGCGGACTGCCCGCCCCGGTGGCGGCCTCTGCGGGCCGCGTGGCCGGCTGGGACGGCCGCTTCGTCATCGTTCTGCCGGCGGGCATCTCCCCGGGGGCGGTGCTCGCCCCCCTGGGGGCCGAGGGCTGGCGCCAGATTCCCAAGGATATGCGCCGCGCGTCCGGGCTGCCCCCCGCCGCCGCGCGCACGTTGCCGGCCCTGTTCGAAAACGGTAGTCTTCTGGCCCATGCGGTGCCCGGCGGCGGCGCGGGGGGGCTCTCCATCCGCTTCCGGTCAAAAAATACCTTGGCCTTTAACGGGTTTTGTATTGCGTGAGGGTTTCGGAGTACTATCTCTGAAAGAAGGGCCCTGCGGGCGTTGCATGCGGCGTCGATACGTCGTCCCTGCGGCCTTCGTCCAACCTCTTAAAAGGACTTAATCGTTGAATTTCA
Organism: uncultured Alphaproteobacteria bacterium; assembly: GCA_963976055.1. Lineage (GTDB taxonomy): Bacteria > Pseudomonadota > Alphaproteobacteria > Rhodospirillales > Casp-alpha2 > UBA1479. The sequence goes on along the minus strand of CAXBJB010000012.1, from coordinate 13,727 downwards.
GCCGGAATTTCGCCCTCTGGGTCATCATCGCCTTGCTGGTTTTTGCCCTGTTCAATCTATTCCAGGGCACGCCGCAACGGGCCGTGCAGAACGAATTGGCCTTCACCGACTTCCTCAACAACGTGGAAAGCGGCGAAGTTCGTAATGTCGTCATCCAGGGGCAGTCGATTTCCGGCAACCTGCGCGACGGCCGCCATTTCACGACCTATGCGCCAGACGATCCCACGTTGGTGAGCCGCCTGCGCGAACAGGGCGTGAGCATCAAGGCCAAGCCGTCGGATGAAAATTCGCCGACGCTGTGGGGCATTCTGATTTCCTGGTTCCCCATGCTGCTGCTGATCGGGGTGTGGATTTTCTTCATGCGCCAGATGCAGTCGGGTGGCGGCAAGGCCATGGGTTTCGGCAAGTCGAAGGCCAAGCTGCTGACCGAGAAGGCGGGCCGCGTCACCTTCGAGGACGTGGCCGGTATCGACGAAGCCAAGCAGGAGCTTGAGGAAATCGTCGAATTCCTCAAGGACCCGCAGAAGTTCCAGCGCCTGGGCGGCAAGATCCCCAAGGGCTGCCTGCTCGTCGGCCCTCCGGGCACCGGTAAGACGCTGCTGGCCCGTGCCATCGCCGGCGAAGCCAATGTGCCGTTCTTCACCATTTCCGGCTCCGACTTCGTGGAAATGTTCGTCGGTGTGGGCGCGTCCCGTGTGCGAGACATGTTTGAACAGGGCAAGAAGAACGCGCCCTGCATCATCTTCATCGACGAAATCGACGCTGTCGGCCGCCATCGCGGCGCCGGGCTCGGCGGCGGTAACGACGAACGGGAACAGACCCTCAACCAGCTGCTGGTCGAAATGGACGGGTTCGAGGCCAACGAAGGTGTCATCCTGGTCGCCGCGACCAACCGGCCCGACGTTCTCGATCCGGCGCTGCTGCGTCCCGGCCGCTTCGACCGTCAGGTCGTGGTGCCCAATCCGGACATCCTGGGCCGTGAGAAGATTCTCAAGGTCCACATGAAAAAGGTGCCGCTGGCGCCCGACGTGGACGCCAAGATCATCGCCCGTGGGTCCCCCGGGTTTTCCGGCGCCGACCTTGCCAATCTGGTCAACGAGGCGGCCTTGCTGGCCGCCCGCGCCGGGCATCGCGTGGTCACCATGAGCGATTTTGAAAACGCCAAGGACAAGGTCCTGATGGGTGCGGAGCGCCGTTCCATGGTCATGACCGAGGAAGAAAAGCGCCTGACCGCTTATCACGAGGCTGGGCACGCCATTGTCGGTATCTACGTGCCCAAACACGACCCGATCCATAAGGTGACAATCATTCCGCGCGGCCGCGCGCTCGGCCTGACCATGTCTCTGCCGGAACGGGACCAGTTGAGCCAGTCCCAGGTGCAACTTGAATCCAAGCTGGCCATGGCTTTCGGCGGGCGCACCGCGGAAGAGCTGATCTTCGGCAAGGAAAACATCACCACCGGAGCCGGCGGCGACATTCAGCAGGCGACCTATATGGCGCGGCGCATGGTCACCGAGTTCGGATTCTCCGACAAGTTGGGCCGTCTGCGCTACGCCGACAACGAGGAAGAAGTGTTCCTGGGCCATTCCGTGGCGCGGCAGAAGAACGTGTCGGACGCCACGGCGGCGCTGATCGACGAGGAAGTGCGCCGGTTGATCGACGAGGCCGAACACCGGGCCAATAAGATTCTGACCGAACACATGGACGAACTCCACCGTCTGGCCGAGGCCTTGTTGGAATATGAAACCCTGACCGGCGACGAAGTCAAAAAGGCCATGCGCGGCGAAGCCATCACCCGCGAGGACGATGGTGGGTCGACGCCGACCGAAGGGTCCGGCCGCAAGGCGTCCGTGCCCGACGCCGGCAAGGGCCGCAAGCCCAAGGGAAGCCCGGGCGGGTTCGGGCCGGAACCGCAACCGGAATCGTGACGACGACCGTTTCGGCGGGCGAGGGGGTGCCGTTCGCGGCGCCCTCGTCGTTTGCGGGCCTGACCCTCGATCGACCGCGCCTGATGGCGGTCATCAACGCAACGCCCGACAGCTTTTCCGACGGCGGCGAGGCCTTCGCCCTTGAGGACGCCCTCAACCGCGGGCGGGCCTTCCTGGCCGAGGGGGCGGATATTTTGGACGTGGGCGGGGAATCGACCCGCCCCGGGGCGACGCGGGTCTCCGCCCAGGAGGAAATCCGCCGCGTCGTGCCGGTGATCGAGGCTCTGGCGGCCGAAGGCGCCCTGGTGTCCATCGACAGCCGCCGGGCCGAGGTCATGCGCGCCGCCGTGACGGCGGGGGCCCGCATCATCAACGACGTGTCGGCTTTGCGGGGCGAGGACGCCCTGGACGCGGCCGCGGAACTGGGCGTGCCGGTGATCCTCATGCATATGCAGGGCGAACCCGGCACCATGCAGGACAATCCCGCTTATGACGACGTGGTGGCCGAGGTACGGGACGGGCTGCTTGACCGCGCCCGGGCCTGCCGGGAGGCGGGCATCGCGGCCCAGGATATCGCGCTCGACCCCGGGATCGGGTTCGGCAAGACCGTGGCGCATAATCTCGCGCTGCTCGCTCATCTTGACCGTCTGACGGCGACCGTGCATCCCGTGGTTTTGGGCGTGTCGCGCAAAAGCTACATCGCCAAGGTCGACCGTGACGTGCCGCCCGGTGAACGGGTCGCGGGTTCCATCGCCACGGCACTGGCCGCCTGGGACCGGGGCGTGCGCATTTTCCGGGTCCATGATGTCGCCGAACATCGCCAGGCTTTGGCCGTTTACGGCGCTATTGCGGAGGCCGGCGGGAAGGGTTCATAAGGGGGCTGTTAACCAACGCTTTGGTACAAATCGAGTTATGACACGTAAATTATTCGGCACCGACGGCATCCGCGGCACCACTAATTCCGACCCCATGAACGCCGAAACGGCGCTGAAGGTCGGCATGGCGGCGGGCGCGCAGTTCATCCGCGGCGACCATCGCCACCGCGTGGTGATCGGGAAGGACACGCGGCTGTCGGGCTATCTGCTGGAACCGGCGCTGGTTGCCGGGTTCGTCTCCGTCGGCATGGACGTGATCATCGTCGGCCCGATCCCGACGCCTGCCATCGCCATGCTGACGCAGTCGCTGCGCGCCGATCTGGGCGTCATGCTGTCGGCCTCGCACAACCCCTACCACGACAACGGGATAAAACTGTTCGGGCCCGACGGCTACAAGCTGTCGGACGACATCGAGGTCGAGATCGAGGCCCGCATGGCCGGCGACCAGTCGGCCGATCTGGCGCCGCCGGACAAGCTGGGCCGGACCTGGCGTCTGGACAGCGCGCGCGGGCGTTACAACGATTACGTAAAACGCACGTTTCCCCGTGAGCATACGCTTGACGGGCTCAAGGTCGTGCTCGACTGCGCCAACGGCGCCGCCTACCGCGTGGCGCCCGAGGTGCTGTGGGAACTTGGTGCGGATGTCGTTACCGTCGGTGTCGATCCCGACGGCTTCAACATCAACAAGGACTGCGGGTCCACCAACACTGAGGCGATGCAGTCGCAAACCCTGGCCCATGGTGCCGATCTCGGCATCGCGCTGGATGGTGACGCCGACCGGGTGCTTGTCTGCGACGAAAAGGGCGACATGGTCGACGGCGATCAGATCCTCGGCCTGGTCGCGCGCAACTGGTTGGAACGCGGCATCCTGAAGGGCGGCGGCGTGGTCGCCACGGTGATGTCCAATCTGGGCCTGGAACGGTTTCTCAATGATAATCTGGGCCTGGGGCTTGAACGCACCCAGGTCGGCGACCGATACGTGGTCGAATACATGCGCGCCAAGGGCTTCAATCTGGGCGGTGAGCAGTCGGGCCATATCATCCTGGGCGATTATTCGACCACCGGCGACGGTCTGATCGCGGCCCTGCAGGTGATGTCCGTGGTCAAAAAGTCAGGCAAGCGGGCAAGCGAGGTCTGCCGTCCGTTCGAACCGATGCCGCAGCTGTTGAAGAACGTGCGGTTCGAGGGAGTCTCGCCCCTGGAGGCGGCAATCGTGCAGGACGCGATCAAAGACGCCCATGCCACGCTGAACGGCAAGGGGCGTTTGCTGGTCCGTCCGTCGGGCACGGAACCGCTGGTTCGTGTCATGGCCGAGGGGGAGGACGATGTGCTCATCACCCGAGTGGTGGACGAGCTGATCACCCTTCTGGAAACGGAAGTCCGGACCTAATCCCATGCAACTCAAAGGCCGCGTGCTGATCATCGCCGGCTCGGACTCCGGTGGTGGCGCCGGAATCCAGGCGGACATCAAGACCGTGTCGGCGCTGGGCGGCTACGCCATGACCGCGATCACCGCACTGACGGCCCAGAACACCCTGGGCGTCACGGGGATCCAGGCCGTGCCCGCTGATTTCGTTGCCCAGCAAATCCGCACGGTGATGGAAGATTTAGGCGCCGACTGCATCAAGATCGGCATGCTGCACCGGGCCGAGGTTGTTTTGGCCGTCGCCGATGCCCTGGCCGATACGGCGGCCGGCGTCCCGGTAGTTCTGGACACGGTGATGATTGCCAAGGGCGGCCACGCGCTGCTCGACGAAGACGCCGTCGACGCCTTGAAAACCCGCTTGCTGCCGGGGGCGGCCCTGGTCACCCCCAACCTGCCCGAGGCCGAGGCCCTGACGGGTCTGCCCGTGCGCACGGTCGAGGACATGATGGATGCAGGCCAGGACATTCTGGCGCTCGGCGCCAAGGCCGTACTGATGAAGGGCGGGCATCTGGACGGCGATTCCGTGACGGATCTTCTGGTCACGGGTGAGGAATGCGTCGGCTGGGAAAGCGTCCGCATCGACACACCCCATACCCACGGTACGGGTTGCACCCTGGCCAGCGCCTGCGCCGCCGGGATCGCCCAAGGTCTGGACCTGATCGACGCCGTCGCCCGCGCCCATGCCTATGTGGCGGCGGCGATCCGCACCGCGCCCGGCCTGGGCCGCGGTCACGGCCCCCTGAACCACGGGTTCACGGTCACGCCCTTTGATCCGAAAAACTAGCTGATTGTTTAGACGTAGGTCGGCTCGGCCGAGTGGCTGGTCGCGCCTGCCACCTCGGCGATGATGGCCAATGCCCGCTCCAGGCGCTGGCGGTCCTGCTCGGCGCCAAGGCAGATGCGTACATGCGGCCGGTCGGGGCGGTGGCGTTCGTCCATGACGAAGGCGTTGCCCGGAGTCACGGACACGCCGCGTTCCAGCAGCCGGGTGCGGAATTCGGGGCCGGTGAACCCCTGGGGCACCGGCAGCCAGGCATGCAGCGAGCGGGGATGGGTGCGGAGGTCAAGGTGACCCAGGCGGCGCAGCAATTCCTTCTGGCGGCTTTCGACTTCGCGGCGCTGCTGGGCCATCATCTCGTCGGCTTCGCCGCCACGGATCATCTCGCTGGCGATCTCGACGGCGAGCGGCGAGGCCATCAGGGTCGACGAGCGCAAGGCGTTCACGAACGAGACCATGAGGCCCTGGGGAACCAGGACATAGCCGACGCGCAAGCCCGGCGACACGGCCTTGGACAGGCTGGTCACATAAACGGTGACGTCCGGCGCAATGCTGTGAATGCGGGGTGGGGCGTCGTCCACAAGGAAGCCGTAGACATCGTCCTCGATCACGAACATGCCGTACTTGCGGGCGATCTCGGCGATCTGACGGCGGCGGTCTTCCGGCATGATGCTCGCCGTCGGGTTCTGCAACGTCGGCAGCAGGTAGAGTAGGCGGGGCGCCCGGTCGCGGCAGGCCTGCTCGAAGGCGTCCGGAATCAGGCCGTGTTCGTCCATGGCCAGACCTTCGACCCGCAGGCCGAGCGGCGCCGCCGTTACCTTGACGCCGGGCCAACTCAACGCTTCGGCGACGATCAGGTCGCCCGGTTTGGCCAAGGCCATCAGCGCCGTCTGGGTCGCGGCCTGTGCCCCCGGCGCGATCAGGATGTCTTCGGCGCGGGCATTCACACCCAGGCCGGTCAGCCATTCCGCGCTTGCCTCGAGATGCGGTCGCAGGCCGTTGTGCGCCTGATAGCGGGAAACCGCTTCCCAGACCGCTTCGTGGTTGACGCGGGCGATGGCGCGCTGGGTCAGGGCGCCGACACCGATGGTCACGGGATAGTTGGAGGCAAGCTCAAGCCCTTCCGAGCCCATGAAGTCCGTGCCGTACATGGCGTTGTACGGGGAGGCGACCAAATCGACGCTGTTGCGCAGCGCGTCGATGTTATCGTTCAGCGACGGCGCCGGGACACGGTCGGCGGGGGCGGTGATGAAGGTGCCGCGCCCGACCTCGCCGCGGGCCAGGCCGCTGCGTTCCAGTTCCTGGTAGGCGCGGGTCACGGTGCCCAACGTCACGCCCAGGTCATAGGCCAGATTGCGTTGCGGCGGCAGTTTGGTGCCCGGCGTCAGGTCGCCCGTTTCCAGAGCGTCGACGATGGCATCGACGATCGCCTGGTACTTGGGGCCGGCACGGCCGCGCAGCTCGGGCATCCAGATTGTCATGGTGCGATTTTAAGGATTGTATCGATTGTATGTCAATTGTATTGAGTTAATTCACCAATGTTCGGGTTTAATGTGAAATTGATAGGTGACAATATGCGGACAATGTCGGGAGACGCTTCATGGATTGGATGACGCTGCCGGAACTTATGTCCGCCCGCGAGATCGTGAGTACTCATGTGCCCCCGACGCCGACCCATAATTGGCCGCTGCTTGACCGGCGTGCCGGCGGCGAGGTTTGGGTCAAGCACGAGAACCACTCGCCCGTCGGCGCTTTTAAGGTCAGGGGTGGTCTGGTCTACCTCACGCGCCTGAAGGCCGAACATCCGAATCTTGCGGGGGTTATCACGGCGACTACGGGCAACCACGGGCAAAGCGTCGGCCGGGCGGCCCGCATGGTCGGCCTGCCGGCAACCATTGTCGTGCCGAAGGGGAACAATCCGGGCAAGAGTGCCGCCATGGCGGCGCAGGGCGTCGAACTGATCGAGCACGGCGATGATTTCCAGGCGGCAAAGGAATGTGCCGAGGGGCTCGCGGCGGCGCGCGGCCTGCATATGGTGCCGTCGTTCCATCCTTGGCTGGTTCAGGGGGTGGCGTCTTACGGATTGGAATTGTTCGAGGCACAGCCGGATATGGACACCGTTTATGTGCCCATCGGCCTGGGGTCCGGCATCTGCGGCGTCATCGCGGCGCGTGATGCGCTTGGCCTGAAGACCGAGGTCGTCGGCGTCGTTGCCGAAGGCGCGCCCTGTTACGCGCTGTCCTTTGCGGCCGGGCGGGTCGTCGCGACCAACGGCGTCGCGACCATTGCCGAGGGTCTTGCCGTGCGTCAGCCGGACGCCCAGGCGCTTGACATCATCCGCAAGGGTGCTGCGCGCATCGTTACGGTTTGCGATGATGAGATTTCCGCCGCCATGGCGGCCTATGTCACGGACACCCATAATCTGGCCGAAGGCGCGGGGGCCGCGACCTTGGCGGCCCGTCTTCAGGAACGCGATGCCATGGCCGGGAAGAAGACGGGCGTGGTGCTGTCGGGCGGCAACGTGGACAAGGATTTGCTGGTCCGCGTGCTTGCCGGAAAAGGGGCGGAGGGCTAAAACCGTTCTTCCGCTCGACCTGCGGCAGAAAGAACCAAAAAGGGAGCCATCCATGTCCACCAACGCCTACCGCATCGCCGTCATCCCCGGGGACGGCATCGGCAACGAAGTCATCCCCGAAGCGCTCCGCGTGCTCGAGGTGATCGGCCGCAAGCACGACCTGTCGTTCAAGTTCGATGAGTTCGACTGGAGCTGCGAGCGCTTCGCCAAGGAAGGCGCCATGATGCCGGAAGACGGATTGGAGACCATCAAGGGCCATGATTCGATCCTGCTGGGCGCCGTCGGCTTTCCCGGCGTGAAGGACCACGTCTCGCTCTGGGGGCTGCTGATCCCCATCCGCCGCCAGTTCCAACAATATCTGTCGCTGCGTCCGGTCAAACTCATGGAAGGCATGCCCTGTCCGTTGGCGAACCGCAAGCCGGGCGATATCGACTTCCTGGTCGTGCGCGAAAATAACGAAGGCGAATATTCCGACATCGGCGGGCGCGGCAACGTCGGCACGCCGGAAGAATTCGCGACGCAGCTGTCCGTGTTCACCAAGAAAGGCTGCGACCGCATCATCCGCGTGGCGTTCGAACTGGCCCGCACGCGCAAGCGCAAAAAGGTGACCTCGGCCACCAAATCCAACGGCATCAGCATCTCCATGCCCTATTGGGACGAACGTTTCGCGGCGATCGCATCAGAATACCCTGACGTCGAGACCGATCAGTTCCACATCGATATCCTGACGGCCCATTTCGTGCGCAACCCGGACTGGTTCGACGTGGTGGTCGGCTCCAACCTGTTCGGCGACATCCTGTCCGACTTGGGCCCCGCCTGCACCGGCACCATCGGCATCGCGCCCTCGGCCAACATCAACCCGGAACGGGATTATCCCTCCATGTTCGAGCCGGTCCACGGCTCCGCTCCCGACATTGCGGGCCAGAACATCGCCAACCCCATCGGCCAGATCTGGTCGGCGGCGATGATGCTGGAACATCTGGGCCAGAAGGATGCCGCCGACGAGATCGTGCGCGTCATCGAACAGGTGGTCGCCGGCGACGGCCCCAAGACCCGCGACATGGGCGGCACGGCCTCGACCCAGGAATTGGGTGCCGCCATCGCCGAGGCGCTGTCCTCTTAAGGGGTACGCGGGGATGCCGGACGCGGTCATTTCGACGGTCACCGGCGGCCCGGACCTTGATACGGTGCGGGAGATGTTGGCCGAATACGGGGCCGACGTTTCCCGCGCCTACTGCCTGAAAGGCTTCGACGCCGAACTGGCGGGGCTGCCCGGGGCTTACGGCCCGCCCCGGGGGGCGCTGTTGCTGCTGCGCGCCGACGGCACCGCCGCCGGCGCGGTCGGCATCCGTGCTCTGTCCGAAGATAGGGCGGAAATGAAACGTCTTTACGTTCGTCCGGTCTGGCAAGGTCAGGGCTTCGGCCGCGCCTTGGCGGGCGCCGCCGTGGATCACGCCTGCGCCACCGGCTTCCGTGCGCTCTGTCTGGATACCCTCGCTCACATGAAGGACGCGCAGGCCCTCTACCGCGCCATGGGATTCGCCGAAATCGCCGCTTATCACGGGTATACAGCCCCCGGCATGCGATTCATGGAATTGACCTTGTCGGCCGAGGGCGCCGGATCGCCCCGGAAATCCTAAGTCCACCTTAGGGGTGGCGAATGATTCCTCCTTTTTTACCAATTGTTTACCCCAATGGTTTTCACTATCCTTGAGTTGATCCAGACATGGCGCCGCCATCCTGGGTAATTTCCGACGTTTTCTTGGGAGTGAACGTCGGGGCGGCGCGCTGTCTTAGCTGCGGGAGAGGATCATGACCGGTCGACGTCTTATGGCGCGGTTTGCGTTTGTTGCGGTGGCAAGCATGGGCATTGGTGCCTGTGGTGCCTTGCAGGAATCGCAGATCTTCACGGATACCTTCTGGGCGGGAAGCCCCCTGAAGCAGAACGACGAGGCCGAACTGGGCATCGCCGAGCTGGCTAAGGGCAACTTCGTTACGGCCGAAAGCCATTTCCAGAAGGCCTTGCAGGCCAACCCGAAGGATGTCGATGCGCTGCTCGGCGCCGGCATCCTCTATCAGAACACGGGCCAGATCACGAAGTCGCGCCAGATGTACGAGGCCGTGCTGGCCCTGCGTCCGGAAGAATCTCAGCAGTTCGTGGTGTGGAACAATTTGGCGACGCGCCCGGCCTCACAGATCGCCAGCGTCAATCTGTCGTTGCTCGATTCCGGCGAAGTGCCCAGCGCCGTGCGCTTGGGCCAGGCCCCGGCCGGGTTCCCGGGTGCTCCCGCGACCGTTTCCGCGTCGCCCACGGGCCGTGCCCCGGCCGCCTCGTTCGGCGCGCCGCCGCCCATGGCGTCGGCCCAGCCGCAGCAGGCCATGGCCGCCCCCGCCATGCCGGTGACCACCATGGATTCCTACTCCGGCGGCGACCAGAACGTGATTTCGCGCTTCTCGACCATGCGCGCGCTGAAGGACCAGGGCCTCGTCACGCCGCAGGAATATGCGACCCGACGTCAGGCCAACGTCGGCGCCCTGTTGCCGCTGACCTCGCCGCCGTCGTCGGCAGGGCTGGACCGGCCCGTGCCGACCACGGAACAGATTTCCGGACGCCTGCGCGCCATCGGCCGCGCGCTGGAACTGCGCGCCATTTCCGTCTCGCAGCATGCGGCGGAACGCAACATGATCCTCGACGCCCTGATGCCGGCGGCACCCGTGCGCCTGGTCAATCCGGCGCCGCCGCCCCAGGGCCTGATGGAGGCCGCCGACATGGTGCGCCGCCTCGAACAGCTGCGCGACAGCGGCTACATCTCGTCCGACGAATACACCCGCGAACGCGCCGCGATTGAAAAGGCGATGCAGCCGGAAGCGCCCAAGATGGTGTCGGCCCAGGCCGCCCCCACCAGCCTTGTCGACAAGGACAAGGCCGAGAAGATGGAAAAGCCGAAGGGCCCGCAGCCGGGCGTGCATCTCGCGTCCTATCGCTCGGAAAAACAGGCCGAGGACGGCTGGAAGCTGATCCAGCGCCGCCACCGCACCGTGCTCAAGGACATGGAGCATGAGGTTTCCAAGGTCGATCTCGGCAAGAAGGGCGTCTATTACCGCCTCAAGGCCGGGCCGCTGAAATCGAGCGGCGAGGCCAAGGACATCTGCGTAGACCTGAAGAAGCGCCGCCAGTTCTGCGAGCCGACGACCGTCGGTGGCTGAGGGCCGCCTCAGACCGCTTTGGAATCTTCCGTCCTTAGGCTCTTTGTCAGTTCCGACAGCGCGCGGCGCTGATTGCCGTCTGCATCGAAATTGTCCGGGCTGAGCCAAATTTCCTGGGCGGCCTTGATGGCGGGCCAGTCCGCATCTGTGATCGCGAACCAGGCCGAATTGCGGCTGCGGCCCTTGACCACCATGTGGTTGCGGAAGAGACCTTCATAGGAAAAGCCCAGGCGTTGCGCCGCGCGCCGCGACGGCGCGTTGAACCCGTTGCACTTCCATTCATAGCGCCGATAGCCGAGCGTATCGAAGGCATGGGCCATCATCAGATACATCGCTTCCGTTGCCAGGACCGTACCCTGCAAGGCCGGGGAATAGGCGATGTTGCCGACCTCGATGACGCCGTTCTGGGGATCGATGCGCAGATAACTGGCGACGCCCAGGGCCTTGCCCGAGGTTTGGTCGATGATCGCGAAGAACAGGGGGTCGTCTCCGGCGGCGGCACCGGCAAGCCAGCTGCGGTAATCCGCGAAGTCGGCGAACGGGCCGCAGGACATGTAATCCCATATGCGCCCCTCCGTGTCGGCGGCGTTGGCCTGCCACAGGTCCTCGCCATGGGCGTCGGGGGATAGGGGTTCCAGGCGGCAGCGCGGTCCGCTCAGCGTGTCGCGGCCGGGGCGGGGGCGGGGCGTCCAGTGGGGAAGCGGAGGGCCGAGGGGGCGGTCGGTGGTATCGGTCATGGCCGGGAAAATCTCCTAAGCGTTGATTGGGCGCTTGTATCCCGCGCGCTTGCGCTAGAATAGGTCCATTCCCGGCCACGCGAGAGGACCAAGGTGAGCAAGGCATTCGTGAACGAGGACGCGGCGGCGGAAGTCGATCTTGAGGATGAGATCGATGACGGTCCCGCACTGCCGGCGGGCGCGCGCAATCTGCTGACGCCCGAAGGCCACGCGCGGCTGCAGGCGGAACTGAAACACCTGCGCCATGTCGAGCGGCCCAAGGTGGTCGACATCGTGTCCTGGGCGGCGGGCAACGGGGACCGGTCGGAAAACGGCGACTACATCTACGGCAAGAAACGCCTACGCGAGATCGACCGCCGCCTGCGCTATCTGATGAAGCGCCTGGAGATCGCCGAGGTCGTCGACCCGGCGCGCCAGACCAACCGCGATCAGGTGTTCTTCGGCGCCTGGGTGACCTTCGAGAATTCCCGGGGCGAGACGCCGACGGTGCGCATCGTCGGCGTCGATGAGGCGCGGCTCGAGGAAGGGGAGATCAGCTGGGTCTCGCCCATGGCGCGTGCCCTCATGAAGGCGGAGGAGGGGGATGTCGTCGCCGTGCGCACGCCCCAGGGCCTCGACGAGGTCGAGGTCATCCGTATTTCATATGAGGGATCCTGACGGCTATCCCGGTTATGGGTGATACACGTGCCCGTCCATGATGCGCCGGAAGGTGCGGTAGGCCGAGGTCGAGACCAGGTTCCACGAGCCGTCCGCGTTCTTCTGCGCATCCGCGCGGGTCGCCAGCACCCCTGACGGGTTGCCGATCTTCAGGTCCCCCTTGGTGTCCAGGTCGATCGCCATCTCGTTCAGCAACGTGCCCTCGACGACAAGGCCCGCGGAAATGCTCATGGCGCCGGTGACCTGAACCGCGCGGTGGATGTTCTCCATAGAGGCGACGCGAACCGCGATGTTGTAGTCCTCGGCGGCGATTTCGGTCCCGGCCAGGGTCTTGTAGGCGACCGGGGGGGCGATCAGGGCAACCCGGGGCGAGGCCTGGGCGGCGGCCTCCGGCGTCGCGGCTAAGCCGGCGCGCACGGCAGCGTCGCGGCGCACGTATTCCATGCCGGCCATGACCTCCTTCATGTCGTCGATGGCCATGGGGGATTCCGCGCAGGTCAGGCCGAAGGCGGCGGCGGGGACATAGACGCAGACCGAGGCCGCATCGACGATGGAGCCGGGAAATTCGCCGAACCCGGGGGCGGAAAAGGTTTCCTGCAGCTTTCCCGTTGGCAGCACGCCGCGCCCGGCGGTGCCGGCCGGATCCATCCAGTCGAGGCGCATGGGCGCCCCCGTTCCCGAAACGCCGGGGATTTCCATGTCGCCGGTGGAAACGGCGCGGCCGTCCTGAACGGTGAAATGCGCGTGCACGACCTTCCGGGTGTTGGTGTTGAACATGCGGACCATGGCGGGGCCGTCCGCGACGGGGAAAATACCTTCCTCGACGGCGAAGGGGGCGACGGCCGAGGTCATGTTGCCGCAGTTGGACGACATATCGACCACGTCGTCGCGGATGCCGATCTGCGCGAAGGTATAATCCACGTCGGCGTCGTTGCGGGTCGAGCGTTCGACCCACATAGCCTTGGACAGGGACGAGATGCCGCCGCCCAGGCCGTCGAGCTGCCGGCCATAGGGGTCGGGGCTGCCCATCACGGCGCGCAGCATGCGGTTGCGCTCCTCGATATCGGCGGGTACGTCCTCGGCGCGGAAGAACACGGCTTTCGAGGTGCCGCCGCGGAAAAACACGGCGGGGGTTTTGCGTTGCATGACGGTCATTCCTGGGCCTCCCGGGGCCGGGCTTGGTGGGCTTCGGCCGATTGTGGAAAAATTTTTGTGTTTCGCGCTGGACACGCGGTGCGGGTTCACCTATATCACCGGCCGGGCCACGCCGCTACACGGTGGTTTCCTCTTCGGGGGCGACGATTGGGGGCGGCAAAGGATTTCGGCGAAATCCGGTCTGGCAGCACTTGCCAGGGACGCCCGTTGCCGTTAGTATAGGAACTTCGGTTCCCTTTTCGACGACGCCGCGCCAGGCGCCATTTTCGGGATTTCCCGGTTATGCGCGTGTGGGCTTGTGCGTCTCCAAAGTCGTCTCGGGGATTTGGGTTTTGGCTGTTTGACATTGTGGTTAAGGAAGGGATACGCGGGCGGCGTTTAGTGCGCTG
>CAXBJB010000011.1:0-101694 GCA_963976055.1 uncultured Alphaproteobacteria bacterium | reverse complement strand
GCCCTGAGCCGTTCCCATGTGAGCACAGGCGCACCTGCGCCTGGCGCAGCGGGGAGCTTAAAAAAGATGCCCGGCGCGGCTGGCCTTGGTGCGCAGGTAGCTTTCGTTGTGTTCGTTGGACGGGAAGGCATGGGGGACGCGCTCGGCCACGGTGATGCCGCCGCGTTCCAGGGCCGCGACCTTTTCCGGATTGTTGGTCAGAAGCCGCACCGCGCCGAAGCCCAGCAGGCGCAGCATCTGCGCCGCCGGCAGATACACCCGCTCGTCCGCGTCGAAGCCGAGCTGTTCGTTGGCGTCGATGGTGTCGAAGCCACGGTCCTGCAACTCGTAGGCGCGCAGTTTGTTGACCAGGCCGATGCCGCGGCCTTCCTGCGCCAGATACAGCAGGATGCCGCTGCCGGCGGCGGCGATCTCGGCAATGGCTCCCTTCAGCTGGTCGCCGCAATCGCAGCGCAGGCTGCCCAGCAGGTCGCCGGTAAAGCATTCGGAATGCACCCGGGTCAGCACGGGGGCGCCGGGTTTCGGTGCGCCGATGACGATGGCGAGATGTTCCAGCGCCCCGTCGGCGGGGCGGAAGGCATGAACCTTGGCCTCGACGCCCGTTCCCTCGGCGACGGCAAGCGGGATGCGCGCGGCGCCGACCTCGGTCAGCGTGCGGGCCTCGTCCAGGCGTTGGCGGAACACGTCGCCGGCGTCGACGAACATCAGGTCATGGCGCTTGGCCCAGTTTTCCAGGTCGCCGTCGAACTGGATAACCCCGGTCAGGGCGGCCGGCAGCAGGCGCGCGATCTTGGTCAGGGTGACCGCCGCCGTCCAGGCGTCGAACCGTTCCGCCGCGCGGGGGGCGAGATCGGGCAGGGGGCCGCCCGCGCCGCCGTCGAACAGGGGGTCGGCCAGGCGCGTCACCAGGTCAGGGCCCAGGCCGCCGGCGCGAGACAGCACGACGACGTTGCTTGACGGCGCCGGCAGGCCGAGCACGGCGGCGCGCCTGGCGGTGACCGCCAGTTCCGGGTCATTGCCGGTCAGGTTCTTCATGTCGGCGAGGCGGCGGGCGTCCGCGTGTTCCGCGCCCAGCAGCACCAGCCCGCGTCCGTCGCCGTCGCCGGTGACCACGGGGCGGCCCCGGCGCAGCTCGCCGGCCGCCCGGTCGACCGCCTTTTGGGCGCGCGGCTCCCGCGTCGCCGGGGCGTCGCGGCGGTCCAAATCCTGGGTGCGCGAAGGCGCCGGGGATGAATTTCGTTCGGTCATGTCTTAAGCGGCCGTCGTTACATGAGATCGTGCCATAATTACGCCGCGGTTGCCGGGCACTCAGGCGCACAATATTGTGGACCCAATATGGTGAATTTTCCGTTCCTTGTCATTGACCGGATGACGCGGGCCCGGAAAATCGCCGGAAATTCCCGAATTTCAAGGGGGGATCGATCACCGTCATGACCAACGGCAAGCAAATCCTGATCGTCGATGACGACAGCGAGTTCCTGGAAACGCTGTGCGAACAATTGCAGCTTCACGAGGAATTCAAAAGCGTGACCTGCACCAGCGGGGCCGAGGCGTTGAAAACCGCCAAGGAAGACCGTTTCGACGTCATCATCCTCGATGTCGGGCTGCCCGACATGGACGGCCGCGAGGTCTGCCGCCTGATGCGGCGCAACGGCGTGACGTCGCCGATCATCATGCTGACCGGCGCCGACACGGACGCCGACACCATCCTGGGCCTCGACGCCGGCGCCAACGATTACGTTACCAAGCCGTTCCGGCTGGGGGTTTTGCTGGCCCGCCTGCGCGCCCATATCCGCCAACACGAACGGTCGGACGACGCCGTGTTCGCGATCGGACAGTATTCGTTCCAGCCCGCGAACAAAATGCTGGTGGAGACGGCCACGGACAAGAAGGTGCGCCTGACCGACAAGGAAACGGCGATTCTGAAATACCTCTACCGCGCCGGCGACAAGGTCGTGGGCCGGGATATCCTGCTTGGCGAGGTCTGGGGCTATAACGCCGGGGTCACCACCCACACCTTGGAAACCCACGTTTACCGTCTGCGTCAGAAGATCGAAAGCGATCCGTCGAACGCCCGCCTTCTGGTCACCGAGCCGGGGGGCTACCGGCTCGTTCCATAACCGGAACAAATCGAAGCCTAGCGGTCCTGGGTGACATCGGCGCGTTCCTCGAAGAACCGGCGCCACTCGTGGGCATCGATGTCGAAATCCGTGTAACACACGATCTTGTCCACGGTTTCGCCGTCAGACGACAGGGGCAGACGAATGCTGGGCGCGTGCAGGCTGCGCCGATCCAGGCCGCCCTGGGCCCGATAGACAAGGGCAAGGCAGGTCTTTTGCGACACGACGCGCTGAAATTCTTCAAGCGCCGTCAGGGTGCGCGGGCTGTCGACCTCGGACAGACGCACGCCCGTGCGGTCGAGGGCGTGCACCGCGCCCAGACCCGTGCCCCAGAACCGATATTTGAAGTCGCGGCCGCCGTCGATGACGTCGGCGACGCGCATGTAGGGAATGATATGGCCCGCCAGGTCGATCAGGCGGAAGTCGCCCCAGGCCGGTGCGAAGCGGGCCCCGCGCCGGCCGTCCCAGTAGCGGTGAACCAGGCCGCAGCCCGTCTCCCGCACGTCGCTGATCGGCACTTCGCGGCTTGTAAAATCCTGAGCCATGTCCCTGCCTTCGCCGGTTAACAGGCCCCACCATCGGCGATCATCCCAGAGATCGGGGCGGCGACCAAGGACTCGTTTTCCGGCGGCTCCGGGGGCGGCGGGAAGCGCACGGTCACGGTCGTGCCTTCACCCAGGACGCTGTCGATGTCGAGGCCGCCGCCATGGGCGTCGATCAGGGACTTGACGATGGCCAGGCCCAGGCCCTTGCCGTCACGCGCGAGATGGGGGTTGGCGATGACCTGGGAAAACGGCTCGGCGATCGTCGGCAGCTTTTCCGGGGGGATGCCGATGCCGTTGTCGCGCACGGTCAGGGCCGTGCCGCCGCCGGGCGCCGGTGCCGCGGCCAGCGCGACCGTTCCGCCCCGCCCCGTGTACTTGATGGCGTTGGCCACCAGGTTGGACATGATCTGGATGGCGCAGACCTGATCGGCGTAAAGCGGCAAGGCGTCGTCGGCGATGTCGAGGGCGAGCGTGATGCTTTTTTCTTCCGCCTGCGGCCGGAACGATTTCAGGCAGATATCGGCCAACGGTTTCAGGGCGATTTCGGCGCGGTGGATCGGCCGCTTGCCGGCCTCGATCTCGGCGATGTCCAGGATATCGTTGACCAGGGCCAGCATGATGGCGCCGCTTTGATGGATGTCGTCGATGTATTCCGCGTACTTGGGCGCGCCCAGCGGGCCCAGATACTGGGCCCGCAGGATATCGGAAAACCCGAGGATGGCGTTCAGGGGCGTGCGGAATTCGTGGCTCATGGTCGCCAGGAACTCGGTTTTCGCCTGGTTTGCCTGCTCGGCCCCTTCCAGGGCTTCCCGTAATTCGGCCTCGGCCCGCCGGCGTTCCCGGTTTTCCGTGTCCAGCGATGCGGACAGGACGCGGGTCAGCCAGAACACCAGCGCCCCGGTCACCAGCACATAGAACCAACCCTTCACCGTCTGCAGGCGGGTTTCCACTTCCGGGTCGTTGACCAGGGCATGCAGGGTGGCGTCGGAAAACAGGATCCACAAGGATCCGAACAGGATGTAGATGATGGTTATGCGGGCAGGGGTCAGCAGCGTCGCCTCCAGAGACAGGGCCCCCGGGCCCTTGGCGACGCTGCCCGGCCCGATGCCATTTCCCGCTGCCCCCCGGTGGCGGGTCGGGTTTTCACCCGTGAATGATTAAAGGCAGGACAAGCCCCCCTGTCCAGAGTCTCGTGAGGATCGGGCGGATACGGCGCCGGTCAGGGAATTTCGAACACCGCGCGCACGGGGGCGTGGTCCGACGGCTCCGGCCAGTCGCGGGCCGCGTCGTGAACGGCGGCGAAGCTCAGCGCCGGGGCCAGGGCCGCGTTGACCCAGATATGGTCGAGGCGGCGGCCCCGGTCGGCGGCGCGCCCGGAATTACCAGGATTGGCGGCAGCCCGATAACTCCACCAGGTAAAGATTTTTTCGTCCGGCGGCACGAACCGGCGCAATGCGTCGGTCCAGCCGCCATCGGCCAACATGTCCTTCAGTTTATCGCGCTCCACCGGCGTGTGGGTGATCACCCGTTTCAGCCGCTGGTGCGACCACACGTCCGTTTCCAAGGGGGCGACGTTGAGATCGCCGGTTAGCACCACGGGCAGGCCGTCCGCCGCCCGGTCGGCGAGAAAGGGGGCGAGCGCGTCGAGGAACGCCAGCTTGTGCGCGAACTTGGGATTGGCCTCGGGGTCCGGGTCGTCGCCGCCGGCGGGCACGTACAGGCTGTGGACCTCGACCGGCCCGACGCCGGTCTCGACCTTGGCATGGATATGGCGGCAGTCGTCGCGGCCCAGCCAGGGTTCGATGCCGACGTCGCTCAAGGGTCGGCGCGACAGGATGGCGACGCCGTTATAGCCCTTCATGCCGGCGATGGCCTGATGGGGAAAGCCCATGTCGGCGATCGCTTCGACCGGAAACAGGTCGTTGACCACCTTGGTTTCCTGCAGGCAGAGCACGTCGATCGCCGTGTCGGCGGCCAGGCGCGCGACCTGGTCCAGGCGCTTGCGCACGGAATTCACGTTCCAGGTGGCGACGGTGAAGGGCATGACCTCTGTTAGCGGGGATCGGGCGGGGGAACAAGCGGCGCGGCCCATGGCGTCAAATGCCCGGAGCACAAAAAAAGAAGCGCCCGGCGGGGGATCGCAAATCCCGAGGGGACCGAAGGTTCCCGACGACGATTTGCGTCAAAAGACAACCCTCCCTCCCACCGGTCCGGCCAAAAAAGGAAGCGCCCGGCGGGGGAGGGCCGCAAATCCCTTGGGGATTTGCTTTTGTAAATTAAAGACGGCCCCTCCCCATTCACGGTATGCGCAAAAAAGAAGCGCCCGGCGGGGGAGGGGCCGGGCGCTTCAACTCCATCTTAGGGAGCAGCCGGGCTGGCGAGGGGGGCGCGCCGCCCGGCGGCGCGGCATTATTGGCCGCGCTATGTAATTCCATATGGGATCGATTCGCGGGCCGCACCAGGATCAATTTTTGCCACCAGACATGCATTTTACGCATATCTGGCGCGGACCCTTGCTAATCGCCGCTGCGGGTCCGCTCGAACTCGGGCACCGTGAACAGCTTGGGGTCGATCTGGCCGCCGTAGAAGGGGTCGGTCAGCACGATGTCGGTGATCGTGCCCTGGGCATCGACCACGGTCCACTTGCGCAAGCTCATCGGATTGGTGCGGAAGATCAGGGTCAGCCGCCCGGCGAAGGGGTCGGCGCGCTCGCCCACGGTCAGGAACACGGCGCCGTCCTCCTCCGCCGCTTCGTAAAAGGCGACGCGCTTGGCATCGAAGCGGATGTTGCCGTTCAGCAGGAAGGCCGCGGGCGTGTCCTCGACGGGGATATGGGTGACGTTCTTCAGTTCCTTGTCGATGTAACTGAGGAACTCGCCGGTGGCGACGATGAGGATCGGATTGGGCGCCTTGTACTCGATGCGCATCTTGCCCGGGCGGGACAGGAAGATCTGGCCTTCCGCGAACTCGTTGGTCGAAGCCTGCTGAAAAAACGTGGATTGCAGGGTGGTGATGCCGTTCAGATAGGTCTCGACCCGGCGCACCAGGCTTTGCTGTTGGGCGCTCAGGGTGATCTCGCGGGGGTCGCCCTCGACCGCCCCGGCGGAGCCGGGGGCCAGGCAGAGAACCAGGGCGAGCGCCGCCGCCAGCACGGCAGGGGTGAGACGGATGATCATGGGGGTTATGTAGGCTGGGGAACGGGCCGGGTAAAGCGCCATGACGACGGTTTAATGATTCCCCACCAGAACCTCGCGGCGGCCGACGCGGTCGGCGGGGCTGACGACGCCCTGTTCCTCCATCCGTTCGATCAGGCGGGCCGCGCGGTTGTAGCCGATCTGCAGGTGGCGCTGCACGAAGCTGGTCGACGCCTTGCCTTCGCGGGCCACGAGGGCGACCGCCTGATCGTACAGCGCATCGCCGGAATCGTTGCCGCCGCCGCTGTCGCCGAAGGTGCTGTTCTCGTCGTCGCGGGTGACGTCCTCGATGTATTCGGGGGTGCCCTGGGTTTTCAGGTGGCTGACGACCTGTTCGACCTCCTCGTCGGACACGAACGGTCCGTGCACGCGGGTGATGCGCCCGCCGCCGGCCATGTACAGCATGTCGCCACGGCCCAAAAGCTGTTCCGCCCCCTGTTCGCCCAGGATGGTGCGGCTGTCGATCTTCGACGTCACCTGGAAGGAAATGCGGGTTGGGAAGTTGGCCTTGATGGTGCCGGTGATGACGTCGACCGACGGGCGCTGGGTCGCCATCATGATGTGGATGCCGGCGGCCCGCGCCATCTGCGCCAGGCGCTGGATCGAGGCCTCGACGTCCTTGCCGGCGACCAGCATGAGGTCGGCCATTTCGTCGACCACGACGACGATGAAGGGCAGGGGCTCGGTGCCCAGCGCCTGGTCCTCGAACACGGGCCGGCCCTCGGCGTCGAACCCGGTCTGCACCCGGCGCGACAGCACCTCGCCCTTTTTCTTGGCCTCTTTGAGCCGGGCGTTATAGCCCTCGATGTTGCGCACGCCCAACTGCGACATGGCGCGGTAGCGCTCCTCCATCTCGCGCACGGTCCATTTCAGGGCGACGACCGCTTTTTTCGGGTCCGTAACGACCGGCGTCAGCAGGTGCGGAATGCCTTCGTAGACCGACAGTTCCAGCATCTTGGGGTCGATCATGATGAAGCGGCATTGTTCGGGGCTGAGGCGATAGAGCAGCGACAGCACCATGGCGTTCATGCCGACGGATTTGCCTGACCCGGTGGTGCCCGCGATCAGAAGGTGCGGCATGGTCGCCAGGTCGGCGATGATCGGCCCGCCGCCGATGTCCTTGCCCAATGTCAGGGGCAACTTGGCCTTGGTCCGCTCGAAGGTCTGGGAGGCCAGAAGCTCGCGCAGGTAGACCGATTCCCGGTCCGCGTTGGGCAGCTCGATGCCGATCACGCTGCGCCCCGGGACCACGGCGATGCGCACGCTGATCGCCGACATGGAGCGCGCGATGTCGTCGGACAGGCCGACCACGCGCGACGTCTTGGTGCCCGGCGCCGGTTCCAGCTCGTACAAGGTGACCACGGGGCCGGGGCGGACCTTGACGATCTCGCCCTTGACGCCGAAATCCTCGAGCACCGAGGCCAGATACTGCGCGTTCTGGGCCAACTTGTCGGGGTCGTGGGCCGGGCCCTGGATCACGTCGGGGCCGCCCAGCAGGTCCAACGTCGGCGCCCGGTAGGTGCCGTCGCCGCCCAGGTCGAGCGAGCGTTGGCGGTTGGCGGTCTTGGATTCCTTGGGCTTGGCGGCGGGCGGCGCGATCAGCGCCTTTTTCGATTTGGCGGCCTTGCGCTCGCGGGCGCGGGCGATCAGGCCCTTCTTGTCCGGCGTGGAATCGCTGTCGACGGCGGCGCGTTCGCGGCGCGCGGGGGCGGCGATTGCCGTGTCCTCGTCGTCCAGAACGTCGGCGGCGATCGGGCCGTCGAGGTCGAGGGGGTCGGCGCTGCGCACGCGGTGGACCGTGTCGGCGGTCCAGGCCCCGGCGGCGCGCACTACCGACAGGGTACCCAGGACGGCGCCGGCCAGGGTGCCGAGGCCGGTCAGCCAGTCGCGTCGGGAAAACCCGAGGGCGCAGACGAAGGCGAGGGTGCCGGTGACGGCGGCGGCGCTGCCCAGCCATTTGCTGGGCAGGGCGACGGGCACCTGGGCAAGCAGCCGGGCCAGGCCGTCGAAGGCGAAGCCGCCGACGATCCCGCCGAGCCCCGTGGCGAGCGGCCAGGTGTCGGGCCGGTCGAGCGGCGCCATGGCCAGGGTCAGGGTGACCAGGGCGATGAGAAGAAACAGCAGACGCAGCGCCAAGCCCGAAAGCGCGCGCTGACGCAGCAGGCTCCACCCCCAGGCCAGGGCGACCAGCGGCAACAGCGCGGCGATCACGCCGAAGACCTGCAAGCCCAGGTCGGCGGTGACGGCGCCGGGGCGGCCCAACATGTTCTGGACCGCGGCCCCCGTCGCCGTGTTGAGCGACGGATCGCCGGCATGAAAGGTGAACAGCGCGACCCCCGCGGCCGCGCCGGCGGCGATCAGGGCGATGCCGGCGACCTCGGCCAGGCGGCGGCGCACGAACGCCCCGGTCCCTTGCGGGAACAGGTTGACCAGGCCGGAGGTTTGCTGTGACGCTGCCATACGCGCCTTCTAGGTTATTAAGGTTTACAAGACCTTAACAAGACGTCTTAAGGCAGTCTCTATGGTTTTCGCGTCATGCACCAGGGCGACCCGGATATGGGCGTCGCCGGGGGTCGTGCCGCCGGGCAGCGGCGTGCTCATATAGGCCCCGGGCAGGACCCTTATTGCCGCGTCTTTCCAGAGGGTTAGGGCCGCTTCTTCACCGTTTCCGACATCCAGCCAGAGGAAAAATCCGCCGGCCGGGCGGCGGAATCCGAAGCGCCCGCCAAGGATCTCCTCGGCCGTGTTGATCAGGCCCTGATAGGCGGTGCGATACCGAAAAGCGTCCGAATCGTCGGCCCACAAGCGGGCCGAGGCATAGAGGGCGGGATGCGGCATCTGCGCGCCCAGATAGTTGCGCAGCATGCGGTAGCGCTTGATCAGCCCTGGGTCGCCGGCGACGAAGCCCGACCGCATGCCGGGCGCCGACGACCGCTTGGACAGGGAATGGAACACCAGCACGTTGGTGAACAGGCCGTCGAGGCCGGCCGAGGCCTCCAGCGCGCCCGCCGGCGGAAAGGCGTCGTAGATTTCCGCGTAGCATTCGTCGACGACCAGCACGAAATCATGGCGGCGGGCCAGAATGATGGCGTCCATCAAGAGGCTCATGGACGCGACCCCGCCCTGCGGGTTGCCCGGCGAGCACAGATAGAACAGGGCCGTGCGCGCCCAATCGGCCTCGGTCATCTGGGTCAGGTCGGGCATGAAGCCGGTCTCGGCGGTGGCCGGCAGATGGCGGCTCTCCGCGCCGGAAAACACGGCGGCGGCCATGTAGGTGTGGAAACAGGGATTGGGCATGACCACCAGGGGGGTCTGGCCGGCTTTTTGCGGCGGCACCATCAGATTGGCGACCAGGCCCAGGCCCTCGCGGGTGCCGACCACGGGCAGGACATGGCGTTCGGGGTCCAGCAGGTCGGACCCCAGGCCGTAGCGCCGTTCCAGGAACCCGGCCACGGCCCGGCGGAAATCCGGGTTGCCGTCGGTTTGCGGATAGCGGCCCCACAGGCCGGCCCTGTCGGCCATGGTCTCGGCGATGGCGGCCGGCGGATCGAAGGTCGGATCGCCGACGGCAAGGGAAATCGGATCCAGTCCCGCCGCAGGGGCGTGGGGGTCCAGGAGATTGCGCAGGCGGTCGAAGGGATAGACCGGCAGGCTGTCGTATCGCGGGTTCAGCATGGCCGGAGTCTATATCCCGCCCCCGTGCGAACAAAGGCCGGTGATGCGGGAAGGGATAAAAAAAGAGGGCCGGAAGACGTGAGTCTTCCGGCCCCATAGGGAGTTGTGGAGGAGGAGATTAGATGGTTTGCGATCCGCGGAATTCGGGATAGGCCTCCAGGCCGCATTCGGCCATGTCGAGACCCTGTTCCTCTTCTTCCGGCGAGACCCGCACGCCGCCCATGACCATCTTCAGGACGAACCAGATGATGGCGGAGGTGACGATCACGAAGATGCCGATGGAGCCGACGCCCACGGCCTGCTTGTAGAAGGACGCGTCGGCGTTGGACAGCGGCACCGCCATGGTGCCCCAGATGCCGGCCACGAGGTGGACCGGAATGGCGCCCACGACGTCGTCGATCTTCAGCTTATCGAGCAGCGGCACGACCACCACCACGATGACGCCGCCAACGGCACCGATGATCGCGGCCAGGCCCAGGGAGGGCGTGTCCGGACCGGCGGTGATCGACACGAGGCCGGCCAGGGCGCCGTTCAGCGCCATGGTCAGGTCGACCTTCTTGTAGATCAGCTGGGTCAGGACGATGGCGGCCAGGACCCCGCCGGCGGCGGCGATGTTGGTGTTGATGTAGATGTTGGAGATCGCGATGGCGTCCGCCGCCGAGCCCATGGCGAGCTGCGAGCCGCCGTTGAACCCGAACCAGCCGAGCCACAGGATGAACGTGCCCAGCGTGGCGAGCGGCAGATTGGCGCCCGGCATCGGCCGCACGGTGCCGTCGGCGCCGTACTTGCCCTTGCGGGCCCCGATGATGATGGCGCCGGTCAAGGCCGCCCAGCCGCCCACGGAGTGGACCAGGGTGGAGCCGGCGAAATCGGCGAAGCCCATTTCGGACAGCCAGCCGCCGCCCCACTGCCAGGAACCCTGGATCGGGTAGATGATGCCCGTCAGGATGACCGTGAAGATCAGGAAGGCCCACAGCTTGACGCGCTCGGCCACGGTCCCGGAAACGATCGAGGCCGCGGTCGCGACGAACACCAGCTGGAAGAAGAAGTCGGAAGCCGCGGAATAGCCGACGGCGCCGTCGCCGACGAACTTGCCGGCCGCCGCCGCGCTGTCGTCCTGGCCCCACAGGGAGAAGGAGCCCATGAAGCCGCCGTCCACGCCCGAATACATCAGGTTGTAGCCGATCAGGTAGTACATGACCGAGGCGATGGAGAACAAGGCGACGTTCTTCAGGCACTGCATGGCGGTGTTCTTGGTCCGCACCAGGCCGGCTTCGAGCATGGCGAAGCCCGCGGCCATCCACATGACCAGGAAGCCGTGCACCAGGAACGAAAAGGTGTTGAAGATGTACTGGGATTCGCCGGGAACTTCGGCATGGGCCGCGCCGGACATCACCAGCAGCAGCATCGCCGCTCCGACCACGCCGGCCAACCGCGCGACGCCTTTCGAAAGCGTATGGTTCAGATTTTCAATAAGCATTTGGAAAACCTCCTAAAGGGCGTCCGCGCCGGATTCGCCCGTGCGGATCCGCACGGCCTGTTCAAGCGAGTAGACGAAAACCTTGCCGTCGCCGATCTTGCCGGTTTGGGCGGTTTTCTGAATGGTTTCGACGATGGAAGCGACGAGGTCGTCCTTCACGGCGATCTCGAGCTTCACTTTCGGCAGGAAGTTCACCATGTACTCGGCGCCGCGGTAGATTTCCGCCTGCCCCTTCTGGCGTCCGAAGCCCTTGACCTCGCTGACGGTCATGCCTTCGACGCCCAAGGGCGTCAGGGCCTCTCGAACCTCCTCCAACTTAAACGGCTTGATAACGGCCATGATCAGCTTCATTTCGGTAATCCTTTCCGCTTTTTGGCCACGTCCCGGACGGGCGACCGAAAACCCCGGCGCCCGTCGATGGTAATGTGCCGGACCCCATGGCCCGATTTCGCAGCGCACAATTTCAAGAACCGTGCCGGAATCTATGCAAGTTGTTTTTTTGTTTTATATCAGATGGTTAAAAGATTTGGTGAGATCAGGAGAATATGTGTTGATGCATATTTTTTGTTCAAAAAACCTAATTTGCTTATTTATTAAACAATTATGGCATCTGGACATTCCGCCGCGGTGGCGTGATTCTTGGCCTTAAGGCAGGCGGACGGTTTCCGGCTTTCAGGGGCAGCGGCAAAGGCGCGTTTCATGACCCGTGCAGAACAGGCGACAACCGATAGGGCGACAACCGATAGGGCGACGGGCGACAGGGCGACGGGCGACAGGGCGACGGGCGACAGGGCGACGGGCGACAGGGCGACGGGCGACAGGACGACGGGCGGCAGGGCGACGGGCGACAGGACGACGGGCGGCAGGGCGGCCGACCCGTCAGCCGATGTGGCGATTGTCGGCGGCGGTCTGGTCGGCGGCACCCTGGCCCTGCTGCTGGCCGACGCCGGGTTTTCCGTCACCCTGGTCGACCGCGCCGATCCGGCGGCCGGGCTCGACGCCGGGTTCGACGGCCGCGCCTCGGCCATCGCGCTGGCGACCCATCGGGTGCTGGCGGCGGCGGGCCTGTGGGACCATTTGGGGCCCCGGTCCTCGCCGATCCGGGACATCCGGGTCGCCGACGCGGGCTCGCTGCTGTTCCTGCATTACGACCACAGCCTGGTCGGTGACGCCCCCTTCGGCTACATGATCGAAAACCGCGATCTGCGCCGCGCGCTTTATGACGCGCAGCGGGCGGCCCGCAACCTGACCGTCCTGGCTCCGGCCGGGATTACGGCCATGGACCTGGATCCCGCCGGCGCCCGGCTGACGCTTGCCGACGGGCGGATCCTGGGGGCCCGCCTGATCGTCGGCGCCGACGGCCGCGCGTCGCGCACCCGCGCCTGGGCCGGCATCCGCACCACGGGCTGGGATTACGGCCAGACGGGGATCGTCTGCACGGTCGACCACGAACGCCCCCACGGCTTCGTCGCCCATGAACATTTCCTCGCCGCCGGGCCTTTCGCGATCCTGCCGATCAAGGGGGCGGCGGGCCGCGAGCAGCACCAATCGTCCCTGGTGTGGACCGAACGGGACGCCCTGGCGCCCGCCCTCATGGCGCTTTCCGATGACGATTTTCTCGCCGAACTGGCGCTCCGCTTCGGCGATTTCCTGGGCTCCCTGGCATTGGTCGGCCCGCGCTGGAGCTATCCGCTCTCCCTGCTGCTCGCCGAACGGGCGACGGCGCCGCGCTTCGTGCTGGCGGGCGATGCGCTGCACGGCATGCATCCGATCGCCGGCCAGGGCCTGAACATGGGCCTGCGTGACGTCGCGGTCCTGGCCGAGGTTCTGGCCGACGCCAAGGCGCTTGGTCTCGACCTGGGATCGTCCGCCGTGCTCGAAGATTACGAGCGCGGCCGCCGCTTCGACAATTCCCTGATGCTGGGGATGACCGACGCCCTCAACCGCCTGTTCTCCAACGCCGTGCCGCCGCTGCGCCTGGCCCGGGATCTGGGTTTGGGCGCGGTCAACGCCCTGCCCGAGCTGAAAAAGCTGTTCATGCGCCACGCCATGGGCGAGGTCGGCGAGCTGCCCCGCCTGATGCGCGGCGAAACCCTGTCGCCGCCCTCTTGATCCAGATCACCGCGCCCCGGCGACGCGTGGCCTATGAAGGCGGTGGGTTTGGGTTCGGACGCAACGTTTGACGGGCCCTGCGGAAGCATTTAACAGGAGAGCCCGGCCCGATGCGGGACCGGCAACGACGAAGATGGACGGCACCATGACTTCTCCCTCCGCCAATACGGCGCGGCTTCAGGCCAGCCTCGACACTTGCGAAACGCGGACCGCGCCGTTCTCCCACTGGCTGCTCGACGACGTGTTCACGGACGCCGTGGTCGAAGACCTCCGCGCCCTGCCGTTCGACGCCCCCCGGGTCGAATATACAAAGGGGGCCCGCGCCGCCAACAACGACAGCCGCAGTTATTTCGATCCGGGCCGGCGCGCCGAATTCGCCGTCTGCGAGGACATCGCCCAGGGCTTTCAGGACCCGGCCACGGTCAAGCGCATCGAGAAAATGTGCGGTATCGATCTCGCCGGCAGTTTCCTGCGCCTGGAATACGCCCAGGACCGTGACGGCTTCTGGCTGCATC
This sequence comes from uncultured Alphaproteobacteria bacterium, assembly GCA_963976055.1. Taxonomy (GTDB): domain Bacteria; phylum Pseudomonadota; class Alphaproteobacteria; order Rhodospirillales; family Casp-alpha2; genus UBA1479. The sequence goes on along the minus strand of CAXBJB010000011.1, from coordinate 88,053 downwards.
CGCACAAGGACATTTCGGTCAAGAAGCTGAGCCTGCTGGTCTACCTGTCCGACGCACCCGAGGACGAGGACTGGGGTACGGACATCTTTTCCGGGCCCAAGGAAGAAGACTATTTCGGCCCGACGCCGCACCGCCGCAACCGCGCCCTGGTGTTCGTGCCGGGATCGGACACCTGGCACGGTTTCCGCCGCAAGCCGATCACCGGCGTGCGACAGACCCTGATCGTCAATTTCGTCGGCGACGACTGGAACAACACCCACGAACTCGCCTTTCCGGGCCAGCCGGTCTAGGGACCGGCGGGCCACCTCCGATTAAATCCGCCGCCGTCAGGTAGACGTCAGGTTTATTCCCCATAAGGCGGATGAACTCGGATTAAGGGTGTTCGCCCGATGCCCGCACGGAAGAATATCATTGTATTTTCGTCGACCCGCCGCCGGCGGTTCCCGCTGATCTTTGCGGGGCTCGGCGCGGTGTTGTTCGCCGCCGCCGTCCCGGCCGCCGCGGCCGCCTGCGACCCTTTCCCCAGCGACCCCTACGTCGGCGCCGTCAGCCATGAGCGGGTCATCGCCTATGTCGACCGGCAATTCGCCGGGGACTGGTCGCGTTATATTCAGTTGCAGGCCGAACGCATCCGCCGGATCGACGCCCTGGCCCAGGCGGGCAAGGCGCTGCCGGTACGGTACGGCGGCGAACGGGTCGATCTCACGGGAAGCGATCTGAACCACTACATCGCCTTGGCGCGCAAGCGCCTGCGGGTGCTGCGCTGTTTGAGCCGCCGGCCCGACGCGGCGGTCGAGGCATCGGCCGCCAATTTCAACGACTTCGCGACGGCGGCCGGCGGAACCCAGGTCGCGGTGATGCCGAAAACCGCGCCCGCGGCCGTCCCCGAACCCACGGTCCCCGAAACGCCGGCGCCGCAGCAGGTCCGCCTGCAACTCCGCAGCCTGGTCGCCAATCCACCGGCGCCGCCGCACGATCTGGTCATCACGGCGTCCTGCGACGGGACCGGGGCACTGGTCAAGGTCGCCAACCTGGGCGCGCCCTTCCCCGCATCCGGAAACATCACCGTGTTTCGCCTGGACGCGGACAATCAGGTCGTGAATACCCGGCGCGTTCAGCTTGGCGCCAAGCAGGTCTCGTCCTTCAAGGTCAAGCGACAGCCGGGCGTGACGGAACGCTACGGCGTGTTCATCGACCCGTCCTGGTATTTCCGCGGCCGAACGGTCGACGCCGCCCTGACCTGCGGCTGAGCGCCCAGTCGACGCCCAGCGGCCCACTTCCTGCGTGCGGCGCGGGGAATTTCCTTGCCATCAGCACCCCTGATCGCGTTGAAATGAATTTCAGGCGACGCGACGCATGGCTGGGAGGCAAGGTCGGTGACGATTGAGGTTGAATGGCGCGACTACGACGTGATCGTGGTCGGCTCGGGCGGCGCCGGCAGTGCCGCCGCCGACGCGGCCGCGGCCGAGGGCGCCCGCGTGCTGGTCGTGTCCAAGGACCCCATCGCCTGTTCCGACACCAAGATTTCCGAAGGCAACGCGACCGTGCGCGGTTCGGTCAGCGACGCGGATACGGAGCGCGAACTGTCCGACAATCTGCGCGTATCGGGCGCGGACCTGCCGCTGCCGGCCCTGACCGACGCCTATGCCAGGGACAGCCGTCCCGCCTATGATTGGTACCGGGCCCACGGCCTGCGGCCCAAGATCAACCGGGACCGCCAGGGCCCCTTTGCCCGGCCCCTGGCCAAGGGCGGGCATACGGTGGCGCGCTCCGTCGGGCATAAGAACGCGGGCGTCGCCTTCAGCCACGCGGCCTGGGACGCGGTGGTCGAGGGGGCGCGGATCGATTATCTGGAAGACGCCTGGTTCCTCGACCTCGCCGTCGAGGGGGCCGAAGACGGTGCCCCCGGGCGTGTCGCGGGCGGCCTGATCTATCATGCCGCGGCGGGCACCCTGGTCGCCGTGCGCGCCCCCGCCGTGGTCATCGCGTCCGGCGGGCTCAACACCCTCTACTTTCCCAAGACTGACACCATGCGTGGCAACACGGGCGACGGTTACGCCGCCGCCGCCCGCGCCGGTGCCGATCTGGTCGACATGGAACAGGTGCAGTTCCTGCCGTTCTGCCTGACAGCCCCCGCGTCCTACGAAGGATTGCTGGTGGGCGAGCCGTCGACGGCGAGCTTCCTCGGCGTGCTGCGCGACCGCCACGGCACGGTCATCCTGGACGGCGTCTATCTGCGCACCCGCGCGGAATGTTCCGCCGCCATCATGCGCGCCGTCGCCGACGGCCGCGGCACGGATGGCGGCGGCGCCTATCTGGACCTCACGGCGAACGCCCGCCTGCCCCGTTCGGGCAAGGGCTTCATGCGCTATCTGGAAACCTCCATGCCCTCGGCCTATCGCACGGCGCGCCAAGCCCTCAGCAAGCCGGCGGTGCGCTGCGAAGAACCCTGGGAAGTGCGCCCCGCCGCCCATTACACCATGGGCGGCATCCGGGTCGACGCCACGGGGGCGTCGGTCGGCGGCCCCGGCGACGGTACGGCGGCTGCCGGGCTGGTCGGGCTGTTCGCCGCCGGTCAGGCCATGGGCGGGGTGTTCGGCGCCAACCGCCTGGGCTCCACCGCCTTGACGGAAAACGCCGTGTTCGGCCTGCGCGCCGGGCGCGGCGCGGCGGATCATGCGCGGACCCGCCCCCGCCGCGACGGCGACGACGCCTTCCGCCCGCTGATCGCCGCCGCCGTGGCCCGGTTCGGGCGCAGCGGCGACCAGGCGCCGGCGCATCTGAAGCTGGAATTGCAACAGGCGGCCTGGGAAAACATCGGCCCGGCGCGCACGGCCGACAGCCTGGACCGCATGGACGCGGTGATCGACGATCTGGCCGCCCGCGCCGGGCGCGCGGCGATCCCTGATTACGGCCTGTGGAACCAGGCCTTCATCGAATGGGCCGAACTGCGCAGCCTGCTGGATGTGGCCCGCGCCGTGACGGCGGCCGCCCGCGAACGGGATGCCAGCGTCGGCGGCCATGTGCGCCTGGACCGGCCCCAGGTGTCGATCCTGGCGCAACCCTATTCGACCGTGGTGTGCGGTCAGGCCGGAAACGGCGGCGTGTTGCGCTTTGACGCGGCCCGCGTCCGCCGGCCGCGCACGCCGGCCCTGCGCCTGTTCACGATGCGCTTGAAAGACGCCTGGCGCAAGGCCCAGGCGAAGGCGCTCTGCCTGCTGCCGCCGGCCCTGCTCGACCCCCTCCTCGACCGCCGCTACCAGGCCATCTTGGGCCCGGGCGACGCCGCCCCGCCCGTCGCGCCCGGCGGGCCCGCCGCCGCCGTTGCCGACGCCGCCGACTAAGAAAGCCCAGCCTAGGAAGCCAGCAATGAAAATCGATATCGTCACCACCCGTAACGGCATCCGCGAAACCGTCGCCTATGACTACCGCCCGCGCCAGGACGGCGAGCGGCCGATGATTCTGGACGTTTTGTTGCAGGCCCAGGCGACGGCCCTGCCGGACCTCGCCTTCCGCTACGGCTGCCGGGCGCGCAATTGCGGGGTTTGCACGGTCGACGTCAACGGCCGTCCGCGCATCGCCTGCCGTGCGCGCGTGCGCGAGGGCGACCGCATCGAGCCCCTGGCGACGTTGCCCGTGCTGGCCGATCTGGTGGTGCGCCGCGACGGCATCGCCCGCCAGTTGCAGGGCCGCACGACGGCGGACCACCGCGACCCGGACGTCAACGCCGAGGCGCCCGAGGCCTATCACGCCCTGACCGCCTGTATCGAATGCTATGCCTGCCTGGACGGCTGTCCCATGCATGCCCGCAATTTCGCGGACGGCGCCGACGATGCGGCCGTGCCGGACCCGGCGACGGGATACCGCTGGGGCAATCCCTTTTCGCTGTTGAAGCTGCAGCGCCTGCGCCTTGACCCCTGCGTGACCGAGGACGGCCGCCGGGCGGCGCTCGACGCGGCGCTCGACCTGGGCCTCGACGCCTGCGTCGGTTGCAAGGGCTGCAAATGCGGCGTCGGCATCGACCTCAAGGGCGGGGTCGTCGGCGAGCTGCTGGCCGCCGCCGGCGACCGTCTTCCGGCCCAGACGGCCCCCGCCGACTGATTGTCCCCCGCCCGCTCAGGCGGCGTCGCGGCAGGCGTGGCCGATGCAGGCGACATGGCGGTGGTCCGTGCCGCAGCAGCCGCCCAGCACCGTGAAGTGCGGAAACGCGGCGCGGAGGGCGCGGTACTGGCCGCCCAGTTCCTGGGGGTCGCCCTCGTCCAGTTCCACCGCGTTGTCGAGTTCCGCATGGCTTTTGACGGAGGCGTTGGCGCGAACGCCCCTGATCCGCCGGGCCCAGTCCGCGCCTGCGTCCAGGGCGCCCTCGAAATGGGTCGGATGGGCGCAGTTGATCATGTAGTAGGCGACGGCGCCGCCGGTCGCGTCGTCCACGGCCTTGATCGCGTCGGCCAGGGGGCGGCCTTCGGGCAGGCGGCCGTCGGTTTCCGTGGTGAAGGAAATCACCACGGGCATGGCGGCCTTCGCGGCGGCGCGGGCGATGCCGACGGCTTCGCCCACATGGGTGATGGTCATGGCCGTCACCAGGTCGGCATCGGTTTCGGCGAAGACCGCGATCTGTGCCCTGTGATAGGCCTCGGCCGCATCCGGGCTCAGCAGGTCCGCCGGGGTGTAGCCGTCGCCGCGCGGGCCGATGTTGCCGCTGATGACCATGGGGTTTTGCGGGGTTTCATGACGCCTGCGGATGTCGGCCATCAGGGCCACGGCCTCGGCGTTGATGCGGGCCAGGTCGGCGGGGCCATAGCCCAGCTTCGCGCCCCAGTCCGCATTGGCCCGCCAGGTCGGGGTTTCCAGGACGAAGCCCGCCCCCTGGGCCAGCGCGGCCAGGATGTAGGGCGTCATATAGGTCATGATCTCGGCCCGGCCCGCCTCGTTGTCGAGCAACGGGAACGCCGCGAATTCCGGCAGATCGATGCCCCGCTGAAAGCAGAGATAGGTCTCCATCCCGCCGTCGGTGAGAAAAAGTCCGCCGTCCAGTTGCGGCAGATGGTCGCGGTATGTCGCCATGGGTCGGTCCTTGTTTTTTGGGGGGTCAATCGCGGCGACAGGGATAGCGGCCCGGGCCGTCCGGCGACAGTCTACCCATGGTCCGGCCCGGGCATGAGTTCAGCTTTCCTTGTTTTTCAGGGGGGTAGGTGGGTTTCCGCGCGCCAATGCGATGCGGGCTGGCACGTTTCGGTAAAAAACTGTACCTACGGTGCAGCTTCGGAGGGTACGGCGGATGGTGTCAGGCATGAACGCGCCCGCATCACGCAAGGGTGCGGCGACACGGGATCAGATTCTCGATGCCGCGGAAACGGCGGTCTTGGCAAAGGGCTTCGCCGGCACGTCGATCGACGAGCTGATCGCCGCCGTCGGCATCACCAAAAGCGGCTTCTTCTATCATTTCAAGGACAAGGGGGCCTTGGCCAAGGCGCTGCTTGAACGCTACATCGCGCGCGAGGACGCTCTGTTCGACGATCTGTTCCGCCGCGCGGACGAGCTGAACGAGGATCCGCTTCACGGCTTCCTGGTCGGCCTCAAGATGCTGTCGGAGCTGTTGGCGGATCTGCCCGGCGGGCACCCCGGCTGCCTGATCGCGGCCTATTGCTATCAGGACCGCCTGTTCGACCGCGAGGTCCGCGATCTCAACACCCGGGCGATCCTCGGCTGGCGCAAGCGGTTCCGCGCCCGGCTCGACCGGATCGCCGCGCGCTATCCGCCCCGCGCCGAGGTCAACCTGGACGACGTGGCCGACATGCTGTCGGTGGTCGCCGACGGCGGCATCATCCTGTCGAAGGCGGTCGGCGACACATCGGTCCTGGCCCGCCAGATCCTGTTGTACCGGGATTACCTGCGCCACCTGTTCCAGGCCTGAGGCGCCCGGCGGCTCAGGGGTCGCGCTTCAGGCCCTTGGCCTCCAGGGCGTCGAGATAGCGAGCCCACAGTTCGTCCTGCCGCGTGCCCATGTCGTAGAGGAACTCCCACGAAAAGATGCCGGTGTCGTGCAGGTCGTCGAACTTGAGCCGCACGGCGTAGTTGCCCACGGGCTCGACGCCGATGATGTTCACATGGCGGCGGCCGGCGATCACGGTCTTCTGTCCGGGGCCGTGGCCCTGGACCTCGGCCGAGGGGCTTTCCACGCGCAGCAGTTCCGCCGGGATGCGGAAACTCGTTCCGTTGTCGAAATCGATTTCCAGAACCTTGTCGTCCTTCTTGACGCGCAGCTCGACCGGCGTGTGGCGGCTGCCGTGGTTGCCGCTGGCAGGCTGCGATTGAAACGTCTTTCCGGTCGTCATGGTTGGGTGCTCCCGCCGTCGGCTTTGATCTGGCGCGCCTCGTCCGGCAGCATGATCGGGATGCCGTCGCGGATGGGATAGGCCAGGCCCGCCTGGCGGCTGATCAATTCGCCCTTGGCCGCGTCGTAATCCAGCGGCCCCTTGGTCACGGGACAGACCAGAATCTCCAGCAGTTTCGGATCCACTTGGGCGTTACTCATCAATGCCGTCTCCTTGGGTTGTCCCCGGTGTCGCCCCCGGGGCGGGCGTTAACTCAGTGGGACGCGCCGCCCGGGTCCGTCGCCATGCCCCGGGCCGACATCTCAAGCAAATCGGTCAACAGCGCCGCGCGGGCGGCCGGGTTGTCGCTTTCCAGAAGCGCCTGTTTCTCGCGCAGATCGAACGGGCAGACCATGGCCAGCGACGTCACCAGCAGGCTGTCGGGCGCGTCCTCGATGGACGACCAGTCGGCCTGAAGCCCGCGGGCGTCGAAAAACCGGGCCGCCGCCGCGACCAGGCGCGCCCGGTCATAGGCCAGGTCGGCCGTTTCGTCCAGGTCGTCCCTGAATGCGCCGAAGTCCGGGCGCACCCGTCGGTAGCCGTCCTTGCCCGCCAGTTCCTCGGCCACGCGAAAGCGGGTCTGGCCCAGAAGGGTGATCAAAAGCCGCCCGTCGCCGGTTTCGGAAAAGCTGACGATGCGCCCCATGCAGCCGACGGGATAGATCGCCGGGGCGTCGCGCAGGTCCGGGTCGCGCGGGACCTCGCCCATGACGGGGGCGGGCTGGATCATGCCGATCACGCGGCCGGCCGCCATGGCGGCCAGGGTCATGTTCAGGTAGCGCGGCTCGAAGATGTTCAGCGGCAACTGTCCGCCCGGCAGCAACAGGACGCCGGGCAGCGGAAAGATGGGCAGCACGTCCGGCAGCTTGTCCGTATCCGGATAATGCGCGCCGTATGCCATGGCGGTCCCTGAGCCGGCGGTTAGGAGAAAAGAACCGACGACAGGCGCCGGCGGCCGGCGACCGTCAGTTCATGGGCCCCGCCCAGGGTGTCGAAGACCTTGACCAGCTGCTTGCGCGCGGCTTCGTCGTTCCAGGCCCGGTCGCGGCGCACCAGTTCCAGCAATTCGTCGATGGCGCCCTCCGCGTCGCTGCGCGCGAACAGCGCCAGCGCCAGGTCGAAGCGCGCCTGGTTGTCTTTGGGATTGGCATCAAGCCGGGCGCGCAGCTCCGCCGGGTCGCCGGTTTGGCCGATTTCCTTGGCCAGTTCCAGGGCCGAGGCGGCGGCCTCGATATCGGCCTTCACGCGCAGGTTGGCGGGCAGGGACGTCAGAATTTCCTCGGCCTCGGCCAGCATGCCGAGCGCGATCTGGGCGCGCAGGATGCCCGAAATGGCGGCGTCGTTGGCCGGGTCCTGGGCCTGGATTTCCTTGAAGATCTCAAGCGCCAGGTCGTTCTCGCCGGCGGCGAGCGCCGCCTGACCCTGCTCCAGCGCCTGGTCGAGCGGCGCCTTGGCGCCGTCCGTCAGCTTTTCGATGAAGGCCTTGACCTGGCTTTCCGGCAAGGCGCCCATGAAGGCGTCGACGGGCTGGCCGCCCTTGAAGGCATAGACCGTGGGCAGGGACTGCACGCGCAGCTGCTGGCACAGGTCCTGGTTCTCGTCGGCGTTGACCTTGACCAGCTTGACCAGGCCGCCGGCCTGCAGAACCAGTTTTTCCAGCACGGGCGTCAATTGCTTGCACGGGCCGCACCAGGACGCCCAGAAATCGACCAGGACGGGGACCTCCATGGACGCCTCGATCACGTCCTGCACGAAGGTGCGGGTGTCTGAATCCTTGATCAGGGCGCCGTCGGCGCCCGCGGGCGGCGTGGCCGCGCCGCCGGGGGCCTGGCCGTCGGGTTTTGGGCCGTCGGGTTTCGGGGTGGTCGTGCCGTCGGGGTTGAGAATGAAAGCCATGCCAGTGTTCCGTCGTGTTTCCGTTAAAGGTGTCCGCCCGCCCGCCGGGGGCGCGATCTGCCCCAAAGATGGCTGTTTGTCCCGCCCGCTGCAAGGCTTGCGGGCGGATTAGACGGCCGGATGCGGTTTCCCGCGCCGGACGGCCGCCGCCAGGGGGTGCCGAGGGGCGGCCCGAACGGACATTAGTTTATTTTAGGGCCTTGCATTCGCCCTGCCTTCCCGTATATATCCCTCCCTCGCTTACAGCGACGCGGGCGTAGCTCAGGGGTAGAGCGCAACCTTGCCAAGGTTGAAGTCGTGAGTTCGAATCTCATCGCCCGCTCCATTTTCTCTCCCCATTCCTCCATGTTGATCGGTGTCCCCGGGGCTCTCATTCCGCACGCGCGGCAATGCGTGTGCGCAACCATGTTGCGGCGCGCTCGACCCAAGGTGTGATAAGGGCCAGGCCGATCACCGTGACGAAGGGCGTCGCCGCGGCGAGATAGCGGTCTTCCAGATAGACCAGGGCATAGACCGCGGGCCAGGCCAGCGCGAACAGCCAAAGGGCGCCGAGCGCCAGCGGGCGCGCGGGCAGAGCAGAGGGCCGCCAGCCATCTTGTCTAAGGGAACGAAGTACGACGATGGGCACGCCGATCAGGAAGGCCGCCGTCAACACGGTGGAAATCAGGCGGGCCAGAGCCCTGGCGGCCAGCAGCAGGGCCTGATCGACGCGGCCGTGCTCAAGCAGGTTGCGCCGGATTTCGCCGGGCCCGGGAAAGGGCGTGCTCCCGCCGGCCCACAGGCTGAGCCGTTCCGGGCCGCTCAGCGGCATGAACGCGAGATAGGCGTAACGGGGGTCCATCCGCCCCAGGTAGATGGCCGCGCGGTCCAGGGGGTGGCGCTGCCAATGGTCGTAGAACAGGGTTTCGGCATGGCGGGCGACGGCCAGGGCACCCATGCCATGCGCCGCCTTTAGGTGACGGTTGATCGCCGTGAAGGTGACCCCGGGGATCGGGTGAAGCGGCAGCAGGCCGGCGGCGTCGGCCAGCAAGGGGTCTTCGGCGAACACCGGCAGGCCGCGCCGGGCCAGGTCGAGCACCGGATGGTACATGGCCGTTTGCGCGACCGTGGTGATGAAGCGTTCGCCGCTGCGCATCTGGTTCCATGATTTGTAGGCCTGGATGCCGAGTGCCAGCGGCAACAGGAAAACGACAAGCACGATGCCCGCGCGGCGCAGGCCGCTACCCGTCTTCAGGGTCCAGGCCAGGATTAGCGGCCAATGCGCCAAATGCATGACCGCCCCCGCTTCACGCAGCAGGAAGGCGGCAAACAGAACCAGGCCGAGGCCCAGCGCCTCAACCATGCCCGGCTGACGCCCGTCGAGCAGGCCGAGCGCCATATGCGCCGCCAGCAGGGTCAGCAGGGTGGCATGCAGGCTGTCGGTGAGAACGCATTGGTCGAGCACGAAGGCGAGGCCCAGGCCCTGGGCCGCCGCGGCCACGGCGGCGGGCCATATCCGCCCCGTCAGGCGCAGCGTCAGGCGCCAAATCAAGGCGGTGGCGCCGAGCGAGAGAATCATCTGCAGGGCGACCAGCAGCCAATCCCAGGCGCCGCCGAACAGCATCTTGAACAGGGCGATCAAGGCCGGATAGCCGATGACCCGGAATGCCGTCAGGGGAAACAGCTCGGCATGCAGGTCAAGCGACCGGGCCCAGCCGTCCCCGTCCAGGATGGCGTCGGCGAACATCACATAGTTCTTGCTGTCGGGCAGGTAGACCGGGCCCAGGACGGCGAGGAAGCGTGCCTTCACGGCGGCGAGCATGGCAAGCGTCGCCCATAGGGCCTTGGTTTGCGTTGCGGCTGTCATTGGCCCCCCTTCGGTCTGTCGGCCTTGGCGATCTTATGGGCGATTTTCGCCCACCCGAAAAGGCCAAGCGACGACCGGCGTCCGCTGATGGCGGCCATGAAACTTTAGCTTTTCATAACAAACCTTTGTTTATAGGCTGTTATCCGTTGATCCGACGGCCCGGCGGAATTGCGGCCACGGGCGGGCCGGTCACCATGGCGGGTCGCCGCGCCGCCCCTGATAAAAACCGAGGGGCCGTGCTTTCTGGGAGGGGTCTATGCCAGTCAAACGGGATTTGAAAACCGACGCGCTGCTGAAGCAGGTGTCGAAGCTGATGCGGGGCGGCGCCAAGGGCGCCAAGGCGACGGCCCTGGTCCATTACGCCGATCAGTATTTCGCCCATATGCCGCCCATGGACATTCACGCCCGCGACGCGGCGACCCTGGCCGGCATCGCCAAAAGCCATTGGAAGACCGCGGCCCAGCACAAGGCGGGCAAGCCCTCGGTCCGCGCCTACAAGCCCGACGCCAAGAAGGACGGCTGGACGGCCAACCGCACCGTCGTCGACATCGTCACCGAGGACATGCCGTTCCTGGTCGATTCCGTGTCGTCGGAAATGAACCGCCGCGGCCTGACCGTGCATCTGGTGGTGCATCCGATCCTCAAGATCAAGCGCGACGCCCAGGGCCGCCTGCAGCGCGTGCTCGATCCCGGCGAGCCCGAGGACGGCGCGCGCCTGGAATCCTGGATGCATATCGAGGTCGACGAGGAAACGCCCGACGGCCAGCGCGAGATCGAAAAAAGCGTGCTCAAGGTTCTCGAAGACGTGCGCCTGGCGGTTCAGGACTGGCGGCCCATGCGTGAACGCATGGCGCGGATCATCGACGACTTCCGACATACCTCGGGCCCGGCGCCGCAGGAGGAAGCCAACGAGGTGCGCGAGTTCCTGCGCTGGATCCACGACAACAACTTCACCTTCCTGGGGTCCCGCGACTACAAGATTTCCGGTTCGGGCACCAAGATTTCCGTTTCCGTCGACAAGAAATCGGCGCTCGGCATCCTGCGCGACTTCGACATGTCGGTGCTGACCTATGCGGCGGACATGTCCAAGGTTCCGCCCGAAGTGCGCGCCTTCATTTCCGACCCCGGGCTGATCGTGGTCACCAAGTCGAACCAGCGTTCGACCGTGCACCGGCCGGTGCACATGGACGCCATCGGCATCAAGAGCTTCGACAAGACGGGCAAGGTCACGGGGCTGCGCATCTTCGTCGGCCTGTTCACCTCCGCCGCCTACAACCGCAGCCCGCGCGACATCCCGCTGCTGCGCCGCCGCCTGCAACAGGTGCTCGATCGCGCCGGCCTGCAGCCCGGCAGCCACGACGGCAAGGCGATGACCAACATCCTGGAGACCTATCCGCGCGACGAGCTGTTCCAGATTTCCGAGGAACAATTGCTGGACACCGCCATGGGCATCCTGCATCTGCAGGACCGCCAGCGCGTGGCGCTATTCATGCGCCAGGACAATTTCGGGCGCTTCGTGTCCTGCATGATCTACGTGCCGCGCGACCGCTACACCATGAACATGCGCGAACGCATGCAGGACATCCTGTGCGAGGCGCTGAACGGCCGGGTCTCCAACTTCTCGACCGCCCTGGGTGACGCGCCCTTGGCGCGGGTCTATCTGATCATCGCGACGGAGCCGGGCAAGCTTCCGGCCTATTACGCCAAGGGCCTGGAAAGCAAGCTGACCCGCGCCGCCCGGACCTGGGCCGACGACCTGGCGGAAGCGCTCGCCAAGGCCTACGGCGAGAAAGAGGGCCTGCGCCTGACCCGCCGCTTCCAGAACGCCTTCGGCCCCGGCTATACGGCCCAGTACTCGGCGGAAGACGCCGTCAACGATATCGAGGTGATCGAGGAATCGCTGACCGCCGACCGCATCGGCCTGCACCTTTACCGGCTGCCGGGCGCGGCGGGCAATCAGGTGCGCTTCAAGGTCTATCATCCCGATTCCGCCGTGCCCCTGTCGGACGCCCTGCCCGTGTTCGAACACATGGGCTTCCGGGTGATCGACGAGAATCCCCACGACGTGTCCTGCGACGACGGCAACGGCGGCGGCGTCAAGATGCTGATGATCCATGACTTCGGTCTGGAAACCCGCGACGGCGGCGACGTCGACATTCCCGCCATCAAGGCCAAGTTCGAAGACGCCTTCGGCCGGGTGTGGCGCGGCGAGATCGAAAGCGACGGCTTCAACGCCCTGGTCGCCCGCGGCGGCCTGGATTGGCGCGAGGTCCTGATCCTGCGCGCCTATTGCCGCTGCCTGCGCCAGATGGGCATCCCCTATTCCCAGACCTACATGGAACAGACCCTGGCCAAGCATCTCGGTCTGGCGAACATGATCGTTCAGCTGTTCATGGTCCGCATGGCGGTGTCCAGCCAGTCGGCGGCGGAGCGCGACAAGAAGGCGTCGGCCCTGCACGCCAAGATGCGCGACGCGCTCGAGGCCGTGACCAGCGCCGACGAGGACCGCATCCTGACCCGTTTCATCAACCTGGTCGACGCGACCCTGCGCACCAACTTCTTCCAGCCGGCCGCCGACGGCGGCCACAAGGCTTATGTCTCGTTCAAGTTCAATTCGCGGCTGATCGACGACCTGCCCAAGCCGCGGCCGCTGCGCGAAATTTTCGTCTACAGCCCGCGCGTCGAAGGCGTGCACCTGCGGTTCGGCTTCGTCGCCCGGGGCGGGCTGCGCTGGTCCGACCGGCCCGAGGATTTCCGTACGGAAATCCTGGGCCTGGTCAAGGCGCAGCAGGTCAAGAACGCGGTCATCGTGCCGGTCGGCTCCAAGGGCGGCTTCGTGGTCAAGCGTCCGCCCACGGAAGGGGGGCGCGACGCCTTCATGGCCGAAGGCATCGAATGCTACAAGACGCTGATCCGCGGGCTGTTGGACGTTACCGACAACCTGAAGGGTCCCAAGGTCGTGCCGCCGAAAAGCGTGTACCGCTGGGACGACGACGACCCCTACCTGGTGGTCGCGGCGGACAAGGGCACGGCGACGTTCTCCGACATCGCCAACGGCGTGTCGATGGATTACGGCCACTGGCTGGGCGACGCCTTCGCGTCGGGCGGGTCGGTCGGCTACGACCACAAGGGCATGGGCATCACCGCCAAGGGGGCCTGGGAATCGGTCAAGCGCCACTTCCGCGAAATCGGCACGGACATCCAGAACGAGGACTTCACCGTGGTCGGCGTCGGCGACATGTCGGGCGACGTGTTCGGCAACGGCATGATGCTGTCCCGGCACATCAAGCTGCAGGGTGCCTTCAACCACATGCACATCTTCGTCGACCCCAACCCGGATCCGGCCAAGACCTTCGCCGAGCGCGTGCGCCTGTTCAACATGGGCCGCTCGTCCTGGTCCGACTACGATGTCAAGACGATCTCCAAGGGCGGCGGGATTTATGAGCGCAGCGCCAAGACCATCAAGCTCACGCCCGAAGCCCGCGCCTGTTTCGGCCTGACCAAGGACGCGGTGTCGCCCAACGAGCTGATCCAGGCCATGCTGCGCGCCCCCGTCGACCTGCTGTGGTTCGGCGGCATCGGCACCTATATCAAGGCGCAGACGGAATCCAGCGCCGACGTGGGCGACCGCGCCAACGACGCCATCCGCATCAATGGCCAGGAAGTTGCGGCCAAGGTCGTCGGCGAGGGCGCCAATCTGGGCTGCACCCAGAAGGGCCGCATCGAATACGCCCAGAAGGGCGGGCGGCTGAACACGGATTCCATCGACAACTCCGCCGGCGTCGACTGTTCGGACCACGAGGTCAACATCAAGATCCTGCTCGGCGCCGTGATGGCCAAGGGCGGGTTGACCGAAGCCCAGCGCAACAAGCTGCTGGCCAGGATGACCGACGAGGTCGGGAGCCTGGTCCTGCGCCACAACTACAACCAGACCCAGGCGATCTCCTCGATCCAGGCCAAGGGCGTGCATACCCTCGACAACCAGATCCGCCTCATGCGGCTTCTGGAAAAGCGCGGGCTTCTGGAACGCGCGGTCGAATTCCTGCCCGACGACGAACAGCTGTCCGAGCGCGCGGCCCAGCACAAGGGCCTGACCCGTCCGGAACTGTCGGTGCTGATCGCCTATGCCAAGAACTGGCTCTATGACGAGCTGTTGAAAAGCGACCTGCCGGACGATCCGTTCCTGCTCGACGAAATCGTGCAGTACTTCCCTTCGGACCTGCGCCAGAAGTACCTGCCCGAGATGAAGACCCATCGCCTGAAGCGCGAGATCATCGCCACCCGGGTCACCAACTCCATGGTCAACCGGGTCGGCGACACCTTCGTCACCGAGTTCATGGAAAAGACCGGCCGCCAGCCGGCGGAAATCGCCCGCGCCTATACCATCGCCCGCGAGGTCCTGCGTGCGCGCCTGATCTGGGCCGAGATCGAGGCCCTGGACAACAAGGTGCCGACCCGCGCCCAGACCTCCATGCTGGCCGACCTCAACCGGCTGTTGGAATGGGTGACCCTGTGGTTCCTGCGCAATGGCAAGAAGGGGCTCGACATCGGCGCCCATGTCGCTGAATTCGGCGTCGGCATGGCGGACCTGGCCGACCACATCTCGGCCGTGGTGCCCAAGCACTATATCGTCGACATGAAGAACCGCGCCAAGCCCTACCTGGACGACGGCGTGCCGCCGGCCCTGGCGCATAAGGTTGCGCATCTGGTGAACCTGTATTCGGCGCCCGACATCGTCGGCCTCGCCAACCGGCGCAAGATGGACGTGCGCGAGGTCGCCAAGGTCTATTTCGCGCTCGGCACCCGGTTCCGCCTGGGCCGCCTGCGCGCCGCCGCCTCCAACCTGGAATCGGAAGACCACTGGCAGCAGCTGGCCGTCGCGGCCCTGGTCGAGGAGGTCTATTCCCATCAGCTGGCGCTGGCGTCCAACGCCCTCGACCATCTCGGCAAGGCGGGCAAGGACACGGACAAGGCGATCGCCGCCTGGGTCGTGCGCAACCAGGCCGCCGTCGATCAGACCGAGGTGCTGTTGAACGAGCTGTGGACGACCGAGGTCAACGACCTTTCCATGGTCGCCGTCGCCTCGCGCCAGCTGCGGGCCCTGGCCGATGCCCAGGCGTAAGCGGAAAAACGCGGGATTTAAGGGATGATCAGATCAAGACGTGTTTCTTGATCTTAAATGCCGGGCGCGTCATGGCATTTTCGCCGTTGAAATTCCGCCCTTATTAGGGGACAGTCCCGCATGACTTTCCCTGACGAAAAATTCACCGACATCGGCGCCTTCGCGGAGGCCTATTTCCAGGCCTCGCAGGCCGCCCAGGCCTCCGTCGACCGTGTGGCGCTGGCCAAGGCCGGTGCCTTGCTGGCCGGTGCCTATGCGGCGCGCAAGACCGTCTATGTCTGTGGCAACGGCGGCTCGGCGGCGATCTCCAACCATCTGGTCTGCGACCATCTGAAGGGCGGCCAGACGGATACGGGCCTGCGGCCCCGGGTTGTCTCGCTCTCGGCGACGATCGAGACCATCACCGCCGTCGCCAACGACATCTCCTACGACGAGGTCTTCGTCTACCAGCTCCGCACCCTGGCCGACCCCGGCGACGTGCTGATCTCGATCTCGTCGTCGGGCGATTCTGAAAACGTGGTGCGGGCCTGCGAATGGGCCAAGGCCAACGATCTCGCGGTGATCGCCATGACCGGTTTCGCGGGCGGGCGCACGCAAGGGCTCGCCGACGTCAACCTGCATGTGGCGGGCGACAACTACGGCGTCGTCGAGGACACCCATCAGGCGCTCATGCATATCCTGGCCCAGTTCATCCGCCAGGACCATATGACCGCGGACCTCATCAAGAACCGCAAGTTCTGATCCGATCCTCTTGAGACAAAAGAAAAGGGCCGCTTGCGCGGCCCTTGATCGTTTTAGGTTTTGTTTTCGGTTAGTGGCGGAAATGCCGCATGCCCGTGAACACCATGGCCAGGCCGCGTTCGTCGGCGGCGGCGATGACCTCGTCGTCGCGCACGCTGCCGCCCGGCTGGATGACCGCCGTGGCCCCCGCCTCCGCCGCCGCCATCAGGCCGTCGGCGAAGGGGAAGAAGGCGTCCGAGGCGACGACGGAACCAATCGCCCAGCTGTCGGCGTCGCCCGCCACCCGGGCCGCGTCCTGGGCTTTCCAGGCGGCGATGCGCGACGAGTTGACGCGGCTCATCTGCCCGGCGCCGACGCCCACGGTCGCACCCCCCTTGGCGTAGACGATGGCGTTGGATTTGACATGCTTGGCGACCGTGAAGGCGAAGGTCAGGTCGGCCATCTCGGCGGTGGTCGGCGCGCGCTTGGTGACGACCTTGAGATCGCCGACCAGCCCCGCGTCGCGGCCCTGCAGCAGGTAGCCGCCGGCCAGCGAGCGCACGGTCATGCCGTGCGCGGCCGGGTCGGGCAGGGCGCCGGTGACCAGCACGCGCAGGTTCTTCTTGGCCGCCAGCACGGCCAGGGCCGCGTCGTCGATGGCCGGCGCGATGACGACCTCGGCGAACAGTTCGGCCACGGCCTCGGCGGTTTTCGCATCGAGTGGCCGGTTGACGGCGATGATGCCGCCGAACGCACTTTCCGTATCGCAGGCGAGCGCCCGCTGATAGGCGGCGAACAGGTCGTCGCCCAAGGCCACGCCGCAGGGGTTGGCGTGCTTGACGATGACGCAGGCGGGCTGATCGGAAAACTCGGCGACCAGCTCGAAGGCCGCGTCCGTGTCGTTCAGGTTATTGAAGCTGAGCTCCTTGCCCTGCAGCTGTTCCGCCGTGGCGATGCCGGGCCGTGCGGGCCCGCCGGCATAGAACGCCGCCGTCTGGTGGGGGTTCTCGCCATAACGCAGGACCTGACGCCGTTCGCCGGCGAAGGTCAGGCGGGTCGGGAAGGTGTCGCCCAACTGGCCCGCGAACCAGCCGGAAATCGCCGCGTCATAGGCCGCCGTGCGGGCGTAGGCCGTGGCCGCCAGATGTTTGCGGAAGCCAAGCGTGGTGGCGCCCGCGTTGGCGGTCATCTCATCCATCAGCTTGCCGTAGTCGGCGGCGTCGACCACCACGGTGACGTCGCCGTGGTTCTTGGCGGCGGCGCGGATCAGGGCCGGGCCGCCGATGTCGATGTTTTCGATGCAGTCGTCGAATTCGGCACCCTTGGCCACCGTCGCCTCGAACGGATACAGGTTCACGACCAACAGGTCGATGGGCTGGATGCCGTGGTCGGCCATGGCCTTTTGATGATCGGCGTTGGCGCGCACGGCCAGCAGGCCGCCGTGGATCATGGGTTGCAGGGTTTTGACCCGGCCGTCCATGATCTCGGGAAAGCCGGTGAAGTCGGAGACCTCGATGACCGGCACGCCGGCATCCTGCAGCAGCTTGGCGGACCCGCCCGTGGACAGGATTTCGACGCCCTGGGCGGCCAGGAAGGCGCCCAGATCGGCCAGGCCGGTTTTGTCGGAAACGGATATCAGGGCGCGGCGGATCGGCTCTGTCATGCTTGCTCGGCTTTCTTTTCCTGGGGGGGCGGGGCGGCGATGGTGCCGGTGAACTCGGGCACCAGGGCACCGACGACGGCGGCGGCGGCGGCAAGGTCGTCCCGGCGGCAGGCGTCGGCGAGGCGGCGGAAGGCGGTCTCGACCTCGTCCAGGGTGACCAGACGCGGGGTCGCCAGCAGCACGCCCGGCTGCATCGTCGGCACCGGCGCCTCGTCGCCGTGAAAGATTTCCTCGTACAGTTTCTCGCCCGGGCGGATGCCGGTGAATTCGATCTTCACGTCCCGGTCGGGGACCAGCCCGGCCAGGCGGATCATCTGGCGCGCCAGATCGACGATCTTCACCGGCTTGCCCATGTCGAGCACGAAAATGCGGCCGTCGGCGTCGCTTTTCACGCCGAGCGCCGAGGCCGACAGGACCAGTTCCACCGCCTCGCGGATGGTCATGAAATAGCGGGTCATCTCCGGGTCGGTGACGGTCAGGGGGCCGCCCGCGGCCAATTGCTTCTGGAACAGCGGTACGACCGAGCCCGTGGAACCCAGCACGTTGCCGAAGCGCACGGTGACGAAGCGGGTGCCGCCCTGCCCCGGGCTCTTTTGGCGGCTTTCCACGTCCATGGCCTGGCAAACGATTTCCGCCAGCCGCTTGCTGGCGCCCATGACGCTGGTCGGGTTCACGGCCTTGTCCGTGGAAATCATGACCATGGCCGTGGTTCCCGCGTCGCGCGCGGCGCGGGCGACGCACAGCGTGCCGAGGGCGTTGGTGTCCAGGCCCTCGGCCATGTTGTCCTCGACCAGGGGGACGTGCTTGCGCGCCGCCGCGTGGAACACCAGTTCCGGGGCGACATCGGCGAACACGCGGGCCATCTGGTCCGCATTGCGCACATCGGCCATCACCGCGCGGCGCGGGATGGCGGGAAAGCTGCGCGCAAGCTCCATGTCGATCTCGTACAGCGCGAATTCAGACATATCCAACAGCACGATACCTTGCGGCGAAAACTGGCAGATCTGGCGCGCCAGTTCGGCCCCTATGGAGCCCCCGGCGCCGGTGATCAGCACCCGGCGGCCGCCGATCATGGCGGCCATGGCGGCGCGGTCCAAAGGCGTCTGCGGCCGGCCCAACAGATCCTCGACGGCGACCGGTCGCAGGTCCAGCTTGTCGGTGATGCCGTCCTTGAAATCGGTCATCTTGGGCAGGCGGGCGAGGCTCAAACCCAGCCGGTCGGCTTCGGACAGCAGGTCACGCACGACCGCGCCGTCCATGGACGGGCGGGTCAGCACGACCCGGCGCGGCTGGTCCGGCGTGCCGGCGAAGCGGGCCGCGGCGGCGGCCAGATCATGCACCGTGCCGACGACTTCGACGCCCCGGATATACTGGCCGACGCGGCCCGGCCGCTCGGACAGCAGGCCGACGACCCGGTATTCGGGCCGGTCCGTCGCGGCGAGGGCACGGATGAACAATTCGGCCTCGTCGCCGGCACCGGCCAGCAGCACGGGAATCCGTCCCTCCTGGGCGCCCTGTGAAGGAACCGACGCGGCCCTGTCCTTGAGGATGCGGTGGACGAAGCGGGGACCGCCCAGCATGCCGATCAGCAAAATCCATTGGATGGCGAACACCGAGCGGGGAAAATCTTCCAGCCGAACCCAGATGAACATGGCAAGCAGGAAGATCAGAACCGCGAGGCTGACCGCCTTGGTGATCGTCAACAGGTCGTTGATGGAGGCATAGCGCCAGACCCCGCGGTAGAGGCCCGCGACATAGAAAACAACGGCTGCCGCAAGGGTGAAAAACCCGCCGGCGATCACCATCACATCCGCGGGCAGTGTCCACATGCCGTCGCCCAGACGCAGGTAAAGGGCGAGCGGAAAGGACAGTCCGGCCATGAAGATGTCATGGCCGTAAACGATCCACCCCCGGGGGGGAATGCGGCGGTTGGGCAATATGAACAAGGCTAAATCCATTGCCTGTGGTGATGCCGGCGCTGGGCGCGGTCCGGCACGACGTCTTTCGCCCCTGCTTTTACCATCACTGCCCGGAACCTCAAGAGTTCGCGGCACCGCCCGGATGTTGGAACAGGGCCAACACGCCGCCCGTCGCCCCCGCGGCGAGGGCCAGGGCGGGCCACGGGCCGGCCCAGGAAACCAGGGCCGCTGCCGCGATCAGCAGGGCATTGAGGCCTAAAATCAGCAACGACACCTGGGCATGGCTGCGCCCGCCCTTGGTAGCCTGTTGGTAAAAATGGTCGCGATGGGCCCGCCAGGGCGCCTCGCCCCGCAAGATTCGCCGCCCCAGGGTCCATGTCGCGTCGGCCAGATAATAGGCCGGCAGGATGACCGCCGGCGCCCAGGCGCCGGCGGCGGCCATTTCCAACAGCAGCCAGCCGATGAGAAAGCCCAGCGGCACGCTGCCGACGTCGCCCATGAAAACCTTGGCCGGATGCCAGTTCCAGATCAGGAAACCGGCGGCGGCGGCGACCAGACAAAGCCCCAATCCAGCCTGGCCCGGCGGTATCATGCCCAGGCCCGCAAGGATGGCGACCCCGATCCCGATGCCCAGGCATTCGACGCCGGTGATGCCGTCGATGCCGTCCATGAAATTGAACAGGTTGATGAACCAGACCCAGCCCAGGCCGACGCCGATCAGCGCCACAGGCCCCGGAACGGAAGCCGGCAGCCAGTTTGCCAGGGCCGGGTTCAGGGACAGGACCCAGACGACGGCGGCGACGTGGCCTGCGAACCGCAGCCCCGTCGGCACGCGGCGAAAATCGTCGATCAGGGAAATCGCGGCCAGGCCCAGGGCGGCCAGGGCAAGGGGCAACAGCGCGCCGCCGCCCAGCCACAGCCAGGCCGGGACCAAGGCGGCCACGATCAACAGGCCGCCGCCCACGGGGGTCGGGCGGTGATGGCTGCTGCGTTCGTTGGGATGGTCGAGCAGCTGAAACCGGCGCAGCAGGGAGATCAGCGGCCCCGTGCCCAAGGCGACGCCGCCGAACACCAGGGCGGCCGCCAAAAGCGTGTCGGTTGTCCAGGTCATGGCGGGCCTTATGCTCCCGTGCCGTTCGTGAGGCGCCGGTACAGCGCCTGCATCGCATCGGCGATCCGCTCCTGCGACAGCCGGGCCTCGACATCCGCCCGCGCCGCCGCCCCGAAGGCGCGGCGCAGGGCGCCGTCGGCGGCCAGGCGGTCGATGGCGTCGGCCAGGGCGGCCGGGTCCCGGGGCGGCACCAGCAGGCCGTTGTCGCCGTCGCGGACCAGGGCGCGGCAGCCCGGCACGTCGGCCGCGACCAGGGGTCGGCCGCTGGCCGCCGCCTCCAGCAGGCTTTTCGGCATACCTTCGCGATAGGACGGCAGCACGGCGATATGGGCCGAGGCCCAGACGGCGGCGATGTCGTCGCGCTCGCCGTCCCAATCGATCAGGCCGTCCCGGACCCAGGCATCGATTTGGTCCTGTGTCACGGTCGTCGGATTACCGGGATCGGGGGCGCCGACCAGGACCATGCGGATATCGCGTCCGCGCGCCTTCAATATCCTGGCGGCCTGGGCGAAGTCATCGACCCCTTTGGTTTTCAGCAGGCGGCCGACCAGCACGGCGCGCACGGGCGGCGCCGGGGGTTCGGGCGTTACCGGAAATGCTGAAAGGTCGACCCCCGAGCCCGGAATAAGATGCATATGGCCGTCCCGGCCGAAGCCGCGCGCGGCCAGGAAATCGCGGTCGTCCGCGTTCTGCACCAGCATATGGACCTGTGTGTGTCCGCACAGGCGGCGGAGCATCCCCATCAGCACCCCGCCCAGGGCGCGACTTTTCAAGGACCGCCCGCCATCGCCGTCGGTGAACAGGATGCCGAGCCCGGTGAAGGCGTTGACGACAATGGCCCCCCGGGCGGCGATGCGCGCCGCCAGGGTGCCGTACAGGATCGGCTTGGCAGCGACGTTGTGGATCAATTGGGGGCGAAAGCGGCGGAGGATACAGATCAACCCGGCGAGGTAGCGCAGATCGCCGACCGGCGATAGGCCGGCGCGCTCGACCGGCGTATGAAACACCGTGATGCCGAGGGCGTGGATGGCGTCGGCATGATCCGACACGCGGGTCGCCACGGCGACCTCTAACCCCATGTCCATCGCGGCCCGCGCCATGGGCAGGCGATGGCGCAGAAACGCCCAGTCCTCGGTCACGATGAACAGCAGGCGCGCGCGTTCGGACCGGGCGTTCGGCATTGCCGTCAGCCGGGCCCGCGCGCCGTCACAGCCGCCACAACTCGATTCCGGCCGGTTGGCCGTCGCGGGCCAGGCGGGCCCGCACATCCACGACCAGGCCGTCGTCGGCGGCCAGCAACCCGGCGATCCAGTCCCAGCCCCGCGTCAGATAGGCGTCGTGCGGCACCGCCAGGATGACCGCGTCGGCGTCGTTCAGGGCGTCGTCCCCGGCCAGCTCCAGGCCGAACTCGTGGCGCACCTCCGCGGGGTCGGCCATGGGATCATGGACAACGACGGACGCCCCGAAGCGGCTCAACTCGTGGATGATGTCGATCACCTTGGTATTGCGCACATCGGGCACGTTTTCCTTGAAGGTCAGGCCCAGGATGGTGACCCGGAGGGATCGGGTGCCGCCCTTCATGGCCAGCCGGCGCACGGTCTCGCGGGCGATGAAGGGGCCCATTTCGTCGTTGATGCGGCGTCCGGCCAGGATGACCTCGGGCCGGTAGCCGGCGATCTCGGCGCGGTGGGTCAGGTAGTAGGGATCGACGCCGATGCAGTGCCCGCCGACCAAACCCGGCGTGAACGGCAGGAAGTTCCATTTGGTGCCCGCGGCGGCGAGGACGTCGGCGGTGTCGATGTCAAGGCGGTCGAAAATCAGGGCCAGTTCGTTCATCAGGGCGATGTTCAGGTCGCGCTGCGTGTTTTCGATCACCTTTGCGGCCTCGGCGGTCTTGATCGTGGGCGCCACGTGGATGCCCGCCGTGACGACGGCGCCGTAGGTATCGGCGACGATGCGCGCCGTCGCTGCGTCGCAGCCCGACACGACCTTCTTGATGGTCTCGAACCGGTGCTCCCGGTCGCCCGGGTTGATGCGTTCGGGGGAATAGCCGACGAAGAAATCGCTGCCGTAGGCAAGGCCCGATCGTTCCGCCAGGATCGGCACGCATTCCTCTTCGGTCGCGCCCGGATAGACGGTCGATTCGTAAACCACGATATCGTTTTTCTTAAGGATCGCGGCGATCGTTTCCGTCGCCCCGATCAACGGCCCCAGGTCCGGCCGCCGCAGATTGTCGATGGGCGTCGGCACGGTGACGATATGGAAATCCGCCTTGGCCAGATTCGCCGGATCATCGGTGAAGGTCAGGGCGGCGGCCTCGAGATCGGCCGCGGAGACTTCGTGCGTGCGGTCATGGCCGGCGCGGAGTTCATCCAGGCGCGCGGTCGAGATGTCGAAGGCGACGACGGTGAATCCGGCTTTGCCGAAGGCCACGGCGACGGGAAGGCCGACGTAGCCCAGGCCGATCACGGAAATGCTGCGTTTTCCCGGCATGATCAGGCTCTTAGCCTATTTTGCGGGGGGATGCCAACAGGATGCGGCGGGGCGCAGAAGTTCATCGCCGGGCCCCGCCGTCGGCGAGCCCGCGCGTGGCGTCGTAGGTCAGGCGCGACGACAGCCGCCCGCCCGCCATCGTGGTTATCTCGAACACCCGGTCCTGGACGCCGTCACCGGCCAGATGGACGATGCCGAGCGGGCGGTGCGGCGCGTGGGGTTCCACTAACTTGGCCGCCTCCGCGTCCCACATGGGCACGGCCTTGCCGCAGAACCAGTTGCAATAGGCGGGCAAGAAGGTGGCGGGCGCCTTGTCGTGGAACACCATGTAATTGAGCGCCGTCTGCTCCGACACATGGGCCCATAGCCCGGTGCGGGACGCGAACAGCCGCCGCCGCGTCAGCGCCCGGGCCAGGGCGTCGTGCCACAGGCCCCAGTGCGGGGCGTCGGCCCGAAGCGCGAACACCCCGGAATTGAGGATTGGGTTGCGCGCGAGGCGGTCGGCAACGCGGAGCCCGTAGCTCCAATTGAAGGCGCGGAAATTCTGGGTCCGCCAATAGGGCCGGGGCCGCTTGTAAAAAGACGAATAGGAGCGGTCCAGTTCCGGCACCACGGCCAGTCGGCCGCCCCTGGTCGCGTCGATAAAGATGTCCAGAACCTCAGGGTCCTGGACCCAGGCATCGGCATCGAGCCATATATAAATGTCATGGCCGGGGAAATACTTGGGCAGATGCGGGCGCGCGGTCATCGCCTTGAAGTAGGGCGGGAAGTCGTCGCGGCCGGGAAAATCCATGTCCCAGCCGGCGTCGGCCCGGATATCGATCAAGGGCGCCAGTTCATCCCGCTGTTCGTCCGTCAGGCCGAGGTCGAGCACGGCCAGGGCGCATCGGTCGCGCAGGCCGGCATCGTTCACCGATTGCACGGCCTGGCGCAGCAGCGGGAAATACCGCGCGTTGGCGGCGATGACGATGACGATGTCGCGGGGTGATGTCATGGCAGGTCTCTGGTTTTCTGGCCCGACCACCAGGCGAGCCCGGCCAGCACCGCCGTCGCCGTGATCAGCCCGAATCCGACCTGAGCCGAGGCATAGGGATCCGCGTAAAACAACCGGAACGGCAGATAGAACAGCCAGGCAGCGCGGAAGGCTTGACCCAGCCAGCCGATGCTGTGCGTCAGCCAGCCGTCGAACACCGCAAGCATGGTCCCGAACACCGCGAAGGTGATCAGAACGCCGACAGTGCCCAGACTGTAATAGCCGAAAGAAACGAGATCGACGGGAATCCACGGCAACATCTTGACGTGCAGCGTCAGGATCATGGGCGGCCAGGTATCGACGCCGGACAGGCTCGGCAGCATGTAGAGAAAGCCGAGCGGAATGTCGATGAAGTAGCGGAAGTCGATGGTGTTGGGGACGACGCCGAGCGTGTGGGCGGACGCGATATAGGGAAACGAATACTCGACCAGGATGAACAGGATCGTGTCGAGGAACCTGTCGCCGGCATGCGCCACCATCCGCGGCAACGTGGCCAACGGATCGCGGAACGCCGCATGAGGCGCCATGGCGATCAGCAGGACCAGAACAGCGGCGGTGGCGAACACGAGGACGGCGGCCTTGCGCGAGCGCAAGGTAAACATCCAGGCCAGGATAGGGATCATCAGAAAGCTGCCGACCTCGAACCGTCCGGCGGCATGCACGGCGCGTGCTGCGGCTACCGTCCACAGGACCGCGGCGATCATGAGGACCGCGGTCCGGACCTTTCCCTTGCAGCTGAGGGCGGCGCCTGCCGCCATCAGCATCGCCGGCATGGCCAGTTCTGCGAAGACGTGCAGATAGCCCCACTTGTTGGTTATTCTGCCGACGCGGATCTCCATACCCGATTTCAGGAGGTCGCGCAGGCCGTCGAACTGGCTTGCATAGACGACAAGTGCCGCCGTGGCGACGGTCCCCATGACGGCCGTGGCGGCCAACAGCCCGCCGAGCGGCAGGGAGCGGCTGTCCAGGCGGCGGACCGGCAGCCGGGTGCCGGCGAAATACCCGGCGAGCAGTGTGACGTAGGCCCCGCCCAGGATCAGGTAGACGGAGACATGGGAGGCGGCGGGAATGTTGAGCCGTTCCATCAAGCTGAACAGATATAGACGGTGGTCCCAGATGTTCTTTTCGTGCGCCGATCCGGCCACGAAATGGACGATGAATGGCGGGATGCAGTAGCCAAGAAGGAGCAACCCGTTCACCGCCGACAGGAACGTGAACGACCGGTGCCGCCGGAAGCGCCAGCACTCGACGCCGCAGATCAGTACCGTCAATCCCGCACTGAAAATAAGGATGAGATCCATGGTTCGTCGGGCTCTGTTTTAGGTTCGCGGCATCGCGGCGAACGGCAGGATGCCGGTCTTGTGGAACACGATCAGGCAGGACGCGGCGGACCGGAACAGGACTGAGGCGCAGGTCGCGATTGCCGCGCCCATGATGCCGTAGATCGGGATCAGGGAAAAGTTCAGCGCGACGTTGACGCCCAGCGTCGCGATCAGGGTCGCGGTGTTGACGCGCTCGAACGGCCCCATCAGCAGATATGTCTCAACAGCGGCGCTGGCGGCAAACACGACATAGCCCAGGGCAAGAATGCAGACAATTATCTGTCCGGCCAGGAACGCGTCGCCGAACAGCCCAAGGATGAAATGCCGTCCCGAAACAATGACCAGGGCGGCGCCCAGCCCGGTGACGAGGGCCGCCGCCGTGGCGACCGATATGGTCCGCTGCAGCGGCGCCGGCTTCCCCTCGGCGTGCAGCCGGGAAAGCAGCGGCGCTGTCCTGGCGCGGATCGCCATGGCGGGAAACACGATCAGCATGGCGACCTTGGCGGCCGGCGCGTAAAGCCCGGCCTGTTCCGGGCCGAGCAGGGTGCCGATAATCAGGACATCGATCTGGGTCAGCAGGATGCCGACCCCGGAGATGACGAGGTACGGCAGGCTTATGCGCAGCCAGGCCCCCGGCCGCGGGTCGACGCCGCCTGATCCCGGCGCAGCAGCCGTACCGAGGAACCGGCGGGAATAGGCGACGATGACAGCAAGAAGCAGGGCCGTCAGGACAAGATTAAGGCCCATCGCGACGGTCGAGGACAGCGGCGCCAGGAATGTCGCCGCAAACACTGAACCCAACACCATGACCGGCCGCAAGACCTCGTGAAAGGCTTGCGATTGCAAGACTTTCTCGAAGCCCTGAAGGATCGCCATCCGCTGTTGAAACAAGCCCAGGACGACGGTCAAGGCCAGCATGGTCAGCAAGGTCCGGTGCATTTCCGTGCCGCCGCCGCCGGTTGACCGCTGGGCCAAAAGGGCACCTGCCGCCGCCACCACGCTGCCCAACACGATGACGGTCCAAGTGGAAAACCGGACCAGGCGCGCGATGGCCCAATGGTTGCGGGTGGCCCGATATTCGGCAATGAAGCGCACGGCGGCGACGTTCAATCCGGCCTGCATCAGGACGGTCAGAACGTTCAGCCAGGATAGGGAATAGACGTAGATGCCGAACGATTCGACCGACATCCAGCGGGCGAACAGAAGGTGAGAGAGGAAGGCGAGCCCTGCGCCCGCGACATTGACGACCAGAATCTTTCCGCTGTCGGAAACGACGGTGTGGCGCAGAAACTTACCGACCATGCCGCGGGCCGTCACGAAAACCTGATTCCGTTCAGGTCCGCCCAACGCGCCAGATTGACCCAGCGCCAAAGGGAAAGGCCGATGGCCTGCGGATCCCTGTGCATGGTCTTGCGCGCGGCATCCACCTGCTGGTGATCGAATGCCGGAATGGTGCGGAATGCATCGCTTTCCAGGGCGGCGTCCCAGGTGCCCATATTCGCGGCCAGCCATTCCTGTTGCGGCGTGTCGAAGCCGATCTTGTCGCGACGGTCGAGAATCTCGGAGGGAACGATACCGCGCATAGCTTGGCGCAGGATCGATTTGGTTCGCCCCGTGTCGTCGATCAGGTAGTCGTCGGGCAGTGCATAGGCGAATTCGACCAACTCCGTCGTCAGGAAGGGGACCCGGCACTCGATCGACTGTGCCATCGACGTTCGATCCGTATGGCGCAGGATCGCCGGCAACGTGTAATCGAATAGCGTGTTCGCAAGATGATCCTTCAGCGGGGCGTCGCGCCGGTTCCGCGCCACGCCTCTGGTGGTAACCCCGTGTCGGTCGAACCAGGCCTTATTCAGCCAGGCAGGTGTCAACGGCTCGCCGGCGCCGCGCCGCAGCACCTGTTCGACCGAACCCGTCGAGATCTGGCCGAGCAGACGGGTGATGATATAGGCGGGCGAGACCTGATTCTCGCGGCTGCTTGCGCGGACGAACCGGGCGGCGCGCGCCAGTTGTCCTTTGCCGAGCAGGCCGCGCAGACGGGAACTCAGGTAGGGCAAGTAGCCGGCGAAGGTTTCATCGGCGCCCTGGCCGCTCAGGATGACCTTGAAGCCCGCGGCGCTGACGGCTTCGAAGACTTTTGTCTGGGCGAAGATGCTTGTGGTGCTGAACGGCTCGTCGGCGGCGCGGACCATATTGTCCAGGTCATCCGAAAGGGACCGCGGGTCAACCCAGACCTTGTGTCCCTTGACGCCGGACCGGTCGATGAGAAGATCGATCCATGCTTCTTCGTTGATTTCCGGACTGTCGGCGATGAAGGAGAACGTGCGGGTTTCCTTCTGCCGGCGAAGGTCCTTTTCCATCATCACGATGGAGGCGGAATCCAGCCCGCCCGACAGGGCGATGGAGACCGGCATGTCGCTGCGCAGGTGCAGCTCCATATTTCGTCGCATGATGTCTTGCAGTTCGGCGGCCGCGTCGTCCCGCGACACGCGCCGGGGCGCAGCGCCCGGATCGATCCGCCAATAACGTTGGGGGTGCACCTGCGTAGGTTTGTCTGCTGAGATGAGGACGAAATGCGCCGGCGCCAGCGCCGTGATCCCAGTAATCATGGTTTCCGCGCCGCGGTCAGTGAATCCGAACCGCAGATAGTCGTGCAGCGCTGCCGGGTTAGCCGTGCGGGGCGCGCCGGGGTAAGTGAGCAGTGCCCTGACCTCGGAGGCAAACACGAAGGCGCCGTCGACGGTCATATAGTACAGCGGCTTGATGCCGAAAGGATCGCGGGCCAGGAACAGCTCGCCCGATGTGTTGTCGAAGATCGCGACCGCCCACATGCCCACCAGCCGCGCCAGACAGTCCGCCCCCCAATGGGCGTAGGCCTGCAGCAGCACTTCCGTGTCCGAGGATGTGCGGAAGCGCCGGCCCAGGCCTTCCAGTTCCTTGCGGATCTCCAGGTAGTTGTAGATTTCGCCGTTGAAGATGACGGTGAATCGGCCGTCCTCCGTGGACATGGGCTGGCGGCCGTCCTCGCTCAGGTCGATGATGGAAAGCCGCCGGTGCGCGAGGCCCAGCTGCTGGCCGCGGCAAATCTCGGATGAGCCCCCGAAGGTTCCGGATCCGCCGGGCGCCCAGGCAAAATATCCATGGCCGTCGGGGCCGCGGTGGCGAATGGCCTCGGACAGGTCCTGAAGCGTCTGCGGCGTCACCGCATTCCCGCGCCCGGCGAAAATTCCCGCGATGCCGCACATCAGCCACCCAAACCTTTCCGCGTGCCCGTCAACGCCTGGATCGACACCGCCGTGTCCTTGGCGCGGATGTCCCAGGAATGGGCGGCGACGATCGCGTCCCGCCCGCGCCGCCCCATGTGGGCCGCCCGGGTCGGGTCGGCGGATAGGGCCGCGACCGCCTCGGCCAAGGCATCCGGGTTTTCGGCCGGCACGGCGATCCCGCAATCGTTGTCGCGCACCAGATCGGCCTGGCCCGGAAAATCGGACACCACGGCGGGCACGCCGCAGGACAAGGTCTCGAACACCTTGAGCGGATAAAGCCCGGTGCCCGTGCGGTCGCCCAGGTTGTTTTTCGGCACCAAGCCGCAAATGCTTTTGGCGACGATGCCCGGCAGCACGCGGTAGGGCTGGCGGCCGAGATCGATGATGCCGGGGTCGGCGGCGGCCGCCGTCTCGACCGCCGGGCGTTCGGGCCCGTCGCCGACGATCACCAGGTCGACGCCCTTGGGCCAGCCCGCCGATGCCTTGGCGGCCAGCAGCGTCGGGATTCCCTGCCAACGGGCCAGCCCGCCGAAGAACACGGCGTAGCGCGCCGGTAGATCGACGTCACAGGCCGCATCCGGATGAAATAGCTCCGTATTGGCGCCGTTGGGCACCACGTCGACCGGCGTCGTGATCCCCTGGGCGCGGATCCAGTCGGCCAGTTGCGGCGTCACGGTGATCAGGCGCCCGGCCCATTGGAACTGCTTGCGCCACATCCATCTGATGATGCCGGTTAAGGGTCGCGCCCAGGCATAGGCGATGGCGACGTCTTCATATGGTCCGTTGATTTCGTGGATGATGGGCGCCGCCCGAAGATGCGCCCACAAGGTTGTGGGAAAGGCCAGGAAGTGGGACCGCACATAGACAGCCTGCCCGTCCTCGAAGGCGCGCATCATCCGCCATTGCAGGCGCAGGTATTCCATCATCCGCCGCGCCAGGCCGGGGCGCTTCCAATGCCCGGAATAGGACGGCACGAACAGGTCGACGATCCAGCCTCGGCGTTGCAGCCCGCCGACGATCTCGTGGATATGGGCATAGGACGCCTGACCTTCGCGCGGGGCTTCCAGCGCGAGGTAGAGAAGATGCTTGCGCCCGGTCACGCGCCGCCGCCGTCTTGGGTGAGATAGGCCGCGATGGCCTGGGCGATGCGCCCAGCCGCGTTGCCGTCGCCGTAGGCGTCGATGTCGCGGCGCGGGGCCGCCGTTTCGGGTGACCGCCACAGGCGGTTCCATCCGGCCTCGACGGTCTCGGTCCATTCGGTTTCGTCGCGCAGCGTGATGCAGGGCACGCGGTGGAAATAGGCTTCTTTTTGCAGGCCGCCGGAATCGGTCAGCACCCCCGCACTCGCCTTCACCAGATGGGTCATCTCCAGATAGCCGAGCGGGTCCGTCACGGTGATGCCGTCGAGCGTGAGCCCGGCCCGCGCCAGCGCCGCCTTGGTCCGGGGATGCAGCGACAGGACGACCGTGCCCGGACGCGCCTTGAGGAAATCGACCACCTTGGCCAGCGCGCCGTCGTCGTCCGTGTTCTCGGCCCGGTGCACGGTCGCGACCTCGTAGCTTCCCGGCGTCAGGCCGAGGCGCGACACGACGTCCGATCCTTCCGCCCGCGCGGCGGCGGCAAGGGCCGCGTCGAACATCACGTCGCCGACCAGCATGACGCCGCGCGTGACGCCTTCCCGGGCCAGGTGCGAGACCGCCTGCGGCGTCGGGCAGAACAGCAGCGCCGACAGGTGGTCGGCGACGCGGCGGTTGATCTCTTCCGGCTGGGCACGGCGGAACGAGCGCAGCCCGGCCTCGACATGGAACACGGGAATGTCAAGCTTGGCCGCGACGAGGGCGGCCGCCAGGGTCGAATTGGTGTCGCCGTAGATCAGCAGTCCGTCGGGCCGGTCCTGAAGCAGCACCGGCTCCAGCGCGATCAGCATGCGCCCGGTCATGTCGCCGTGGCCGCCGCCGCTGATGCCCAGGTTGTGATCAGGCGCGGCGAGACCCAGTTCGCGGAAAAACACGTCGGACATGCCGTCGTCGAAATGCTGGCCCGTGTGGATCAGTACCTCGTCGATGCCGGCGTCCCTGAAGGCGCGGCTGACGGGCCCGGCCTTGATGAACTGGGGCCGCGCGCCGACGACGGTTGCGATGCGCGTCACGCCGCGACCGCTTCCTTCAGCGCCGCCAGGATGCGGTCCTGGGTGGCGGCGTCGAGATAAGGATGCATGGGCAGGCTCAGCACGTCATGGGCCAGGGCCTGCGACACCGGCGTGCCGTTGCCGGCCCGGGGATAATGGGCGTAGGCCGGCTGATCCGACAGCGCCACCGGATAATAGACCGCCGTCGGCACGCCCTTCTCCTTCAATGCCGACGCGACGGCGTCGCGGTCGGCAATGCGGATCGTGTACTGGGCCCAGGCGCTGACCGCGCCGTCGATCACGGCGGGCGGCGTGGCGATGCCGGCAAGGCCTTCGGCATAGCGGGCGGCCACGGCCTGACGTTTCTCGATCTCGTCCGCGAAGATGTCCAGCTTGGCGAGCAGGATCGCGGCCTGGAGGGTGTCCAGCCGCGCGTTCAGCCCGACCGCCACGTTGTCGTACTTGTTGCTGCCCTGGCCGTGCACGCGCAGGCTTCGCATGCGCGCCGCCAGGTCGGCGTCATCGGTCAGCACGGCCCCGCCGTCGCCGTAACAGCCCAAGGGCTTGGCGGGGAAAAAGCTGACGGATGTCGCGTCGCCCCAGGATCCGACCGGCTTTCCGTTCAGCGCCCCGCCGTAGCTTTGCGCGGAATCCGCCATCACTTTCAGGCCGTGGGCGTCGGCGATTTTCTGGATCGCCGGATAGTCGGCGGGCTGGCCGAACAGATCGACCGGGATGATCGCCTTCAGGTTCAGGCCCGCGTCCTTGGCCGTGGCGACGGCGCTTTCGACGCTTGCCGGGTCCATGTTGAAGGTGTCGGGCAGGACGTCGCAGAACACCGGCGTGGCCCCCGCCAGCGCCACCACTTCGGCGGTCGACGCGAAGGTCATGGCCGGCACGATGACCGCGTCGCCGGGCCCGATGCCCCAGGCCATGAGGACGAGCAGCAGCGAGTCCGTGCCGCTGGAGCAGCTCACGCAATGGGCGGCGCCCCCCATGTCGGCCAGGCGCTTTTCCAACTCGGCGACCTCGGGCCCCATGATGAAGCGGCCGTGGCCGAGAACCCTGGCGATGGCTTGATCCACCGCGTCGCCGAGGCGCGCGCGCTGAGCCTGAAGGTCGATGAAGGCGATGGGAGAGGCGCTCATGAGGTGACTTCTTTCAATGTGCCGGTATCGGTGACTTTATATTTGCGGCCTTCGCGCGGACAGGTCAGGTCGTCGCCCAGACGTTCGCCCGCGTGGCTGACCCAGCCGATGCGCCGTGCCGGTACGCCGGCCATCAGGGCGTGGGCCGGCACGTCGGAGGTCACGACCGCACCCGCCGCGATCATGCAGTATTCGCCGAGCGCATGACCGCAGACGATGGTCGCGTTGGCGCCGATGGTTGCCCCCTCGCCGACCGGGGTTTCCCGGAAGTCGTCCTTGCGGTCGACCTCGGCGCGCGGCGTCAGCACGTTGGTGAACACGCAGCTTGGCCCGCAGAACACGCCCCGCCCCAGGGTCACGCCCTTGTAGACGCTGACGTTGTTCTGAATCTTGCAATTGTCGCCGATGGTCACGTCCGGCCCGATGGAGGCGTTCTGTCCGACCACCACGCCCGTGCCGATCTTCGTTCCCGGCAGGACGTGAGAGAAATGCCAGATCCTGGTGCTGGCGCCGATGGTCACGCCGTCGTCGACGACCGCCGTCTGGTGAACCTTGGCGCCGGGAAACCGGCCCGTGCCGATCGCATCGCGTGTCGCGCTCATGTCCGTCTCCGCCCGTTCCAATATGCTCAATACCCGCATGCCCTCGGCGCCGTCCGTGCGAGGTGTCTCTCCCGTCGCCATGCAGTGAAGGAAGTGGCCGCATTCCATAGCCAGCGGCTCGCCCTCGTCCAGGGCGACCGGCACGGCTTCGGCTTTTTCCGGCGTCGGCACGCCGTCGCGCCAATCGATGCGGTGGGGGTAGAGCAGCAGCTTGCGTTCCCACGGCTCACCGTCGTTGAACACGGCCATGGCCTTGTCGCCGACCACGACAAGTTTCTGTTCCTTGAAGGGATGCAGCCAGGACACGAAGACATGGGCCTGCACGCCGCCGGGGAAGGTCAGATGCGTGGTCGTGACGTCGGCGATGACGTCGTGCAGATAACTGCCGCCCTCGGCGCGCACGGCCGTCGGTTCATTGCCGACCAGGGCCAGGATCATGGAAATGTCGTGCGGCGCAAAGGACCACAGGGCGTTTTCCTCGCGCCGGATCTTGCCCAGGTTCAGACGGTTGGAATAGAGGTACTGCAGTTGGCCCAGATCGCCCGCGCGGACCATCTCGGTCAGCTTGATGAAGGCCGGATGGTACTGCAGCAGATGGCCGACCATGAGAATGCGCCCGGCCGCCTCCGCGGCGGCCAGCACGCCCTCGGCCTCGGCGACGGTCAGCGCCAGGGGCTTTTCCACGAACACATGCTTGCCGGCCTCCAAGGCCTGGATGGCAAGGGCGGCATGGGCCTCGGCTGGGGCGGCGATGACAACACCTGAAATGGCGGGATCGGCCAGGATGGCGGCATAGTCCTTGACCGGAACACCGTAGGTTTCCGACATCGAGGCGGCCAAATCCGGATTGGCGTCGGCCACGGCGGCCAGAGCCCCCAGCGCATGGAAATTGCGCACATGGTTCTTGCCCCAATGGCCGCAGCCGATGACGGCAATCTTGGTGCCGGGTGTATTGGAATCAGATGTCATGGGTCAGTGGAAGCTTCTGAATTTCGGATGATCGGCTGGGAGGGCGGCAATTTACAGTCTCCGTCGGGCTTCGGCTACCCGCACTTTAGGAATTGGATCATGTGTCCGTCCCCATGGAGGTCGGCCAGCGCCGCCGCCAGGCCTGAAACATGAGAACGGCCCAAATCTGGTTGGTATAGTTTCTGTGACCCTTCAAATGGGCGCGCCACACGTCGAGGACCGGCCCCGGGTCGAGCATGCCGTCCTGGGCCAGCCCCGAAGGATCCAGCAGGTCTTCGGCCCAATCGCGCAACGGCCCCCTGAGCCAGTCTCCGATCGGCAGGCTGAACCCGGTTTTGGCGCGGCTTGTGAGGGTGTGCGGGACATGGCGTTCGAGAATGCGGCGCAAAAGCCACTTTCCCTCGCCGCCGCGGACCCGCATGCGGCGCGGCAGGGACCAGGCGAATTCAACCACCCGGTGATCGAGAAGCGGCACCCGTACTTCCAGGCCCACGGCCATGCTGGCCCGGTCGACCTTCGTCAACATGTCGTCCGGCAGCACGCTGAGGCTGTCGATGATCTGCATGCGTTCGATAAATCCCCCCGTATCCGGCGCGGCTGCGTCGTCCCAAACCGGGTGGCGCGGGGGCGCCGCGCCGGGCACGATCCGCGCCGGGTCGGGCCAAATGGCGACCAGCCGGCGGTAGATATCCATGTCGTTCGGCGCACCAAGAATGTCCGCGAGCTTGTGCAGCTTCTGTCCGGGGTGGGACGGCAGGTATCTGTCGGGCACAACGCTCAAAAGGCGGCTCAACATCGACAATGGCATTTGCGAAATTCCCCGCGCCAGGCCGGCGCGCATGAACATGGGCAGGCATGCCGCGCGGCGGCGGACCGCATCGCCCAGAAGATAGCGGTTGTAGCCCGCGAAGACTTCATCGCCGCCGTCGCCGGACAACGCGACGATGACGTGTTTTCGGGTCATCGCGGAGACCAGGGCCGTCGGAATCTGAGACGAATCGGCGAAGGGCTCGTCGTACATGTCGGGAAGGCCTGGGATGACATCGCGGGCTTGTTCCGCATCGACGTTAAGTTGCGTGTGGTCTGTTCCAAGATGGCGGGCCACGGCGGCGGCGGCGGCGGTTTCATCATAGGCCGGATCGGAAAACCCGATGGAATACGTGCGGACCGGGCGGCTGCTTTGCGCCAGCATTAACGCGACGATCGTTGACGAATCAATGCCGCCGGACAGAAAGGCGCCCAGCGGGACGTCGGAAATCAACCGCCGTTTGACGGCATCGCGGATCAGGGCCTCGCCTTCGTCCAGGGCCTCGCCGTCGGACAGGTCGCGCGGATGGCGTTGGCCTTCGGCCGCCAGGGCTTGCAGATCCCAGAAGCGTTCGATCTGTGGCTCGCCGCCTCGGGCCACGGTCAGGATCGTTCCCGGTTCCAGCTTGCGGACGCCGGTGTAAATGGAATACGGCGCGGGAACATGGCCAAGGCGCATATATGCGGCGAGCGCCGAACGGTCGACGATGGGATCAAATCCAGGATAGGCGCGGATTGATTTGAGCTCCGAGCCGAACGTAATCGCGCCGCCGGTCCGGCCCCAGTAAAGCGGCTTGATCCCCAGCCGGTCGCGTACCAGGCTGAGGGTCGCCGTCTCTCGATCCCAGATCGCGATGGCGAACATGCCGATCAGGCGGCGGATGGTATCGCCGACTCCCCAATGGGCGCAGGCCTCGATGATGATCTCCGTGTCCGAATGTCCCTGGAGCTGCGACCGGCCGGCTGCCGCGAGGTCGCGCCGCAGTTCGTCCGCGTTGTAGACTTCGCCGTTGTAGACGGTGACCATGCGCCCGCAACTGGATACCATGGGCTGTGCCCCGGCGGCGGTCAGGTCGATGATTGAAAGCCGAGTATGGCCCAGACCGATGCCCGCGTCCGGATCGGTCCAGACCCCGTCCGCATCGGGCCCCCTGTGCCGCAGGGTGCCGGCCATGGCGGCCAGAACGGCGTCGGGCGCCGCCGGCAGGCGCGGCGCAAGGAATCCGGTCAGGCCGCACATATCGGCATCATCCCCGCTTTGGTTTGCATGGCACGGCGTGAGACATTAGAAGTCATCCAACGAAATCGGACGGGCAGCGGGCAAAGAGGCCGCCATTGGCTGAAATTCTGGTAACCGGCGGGTGCGGATTCATCGGACGTGAGGCCGTCAGGCAATTGACGGCGGCCGGTCACGGGGTTCGCATCCTCGACAATCTGGCCTACGCTGGCGCGCCCGTTGCGAAGGGTGCCGAGGTGATGATCGAAGGGTCGGTCGGTGACCGCGATGTCCTGCGGCGCGCGCTCGAAGGGGTCGAGGGATGCGTCCATCTTGCGGGGTCGCCGGTGCTGGAGGACCCCCGCAGCGACATGGCCCACGACACCGAGCCGTTCCTTGTTGCGGCCGACGTACTTTTCTCCGAAGCCGCCCGCGCCGGCGTGCCGGTGGTCTACGCGTCGTCGGCGGCGGTCTATGGTGCGGGACAATCGGCACGGATCGCGGAAAGCGACCCCACCGTTCCCGTCAACGCCCACGGCGCGGAGAAACGCGCGCTTGAGCTCACGGCCGAGCGCTATGCGGCGCGTGACGGCATCCCTTCCATCGGGCTGCGCATGTTCAACGTTTATGGACCCGGCCAATCCCCGAGATCGCCCTATTGCGGCGTTGTCCGCCTGTTCGCGGAAAAGATCATCACGGGTGCTGAAGCGGTGATCCGCGGCGAAGGCGGTCAGGCCCGCGATTTCGTTTACGTCAGCGATGCCGCCCGGGCCATCGGTCTTGCCCTTGCCCTGCCCCTGAACGGCGCCCGCGTGGTCAATATCTGCACCGGCCAGCCGGTGACGATCTTGGATGTCATAACCCGGCTCGAGGGCGCCACGGGAAAAACCCTTTGCCGCCGCCGGGAACCGGATACAGGAACGGCGGTTGCGGTGTCCGTCGGCGATCCGGCGCTGGCGAAGGATCTCCTCGGCTTCACGGCAGAGGTCTCTTTCGACGACGGCGTGGTGCGGATGATGCGCGTTCTTGCTCAGGGTTCAGCCTAGGTCTTTGCACAAGGTGGCGTAACGTTCGCGGACCGTGGCGGCGTTCGCCGCCGCCGAATAGGTTGTCCGGACGATCTGGAAAAGACGGTCGCCGCGCGGTCCCAGAGTTTCCGAATCAGCCGCCGCCGCGCGCATGGCCTGCAACAGGTCGTCATCGTTCCGCGGCCGCAGAAGCCAGCCGGTGTCCGCGCGGACAACGTCCCGCACGGACCCCACGTCCGTCGCGGCCACCGGAAGGCCGCGGCTGCCCGCTTCCAGGGTCACCGTCGGCAGGCCTTCCTGATGGCTCGGCAGGAACAGCGCATCGGCCGCGTCGTAGTAGTCCCGTAGGGCCGCGTGATCGACGGCGCCGGCCAGGCGGCAGGTGGGCAGTTCCTCCAGCATCGCGCGCAACGGCCCGTCACCGACAAACAGCCATTGGGCCGGCGCGGCGCCGTCTCCGGTGCTGAATCGCTTGATCGCCCGCGCCAGATCGGCCACGCCCTTCGCCACGGACAATTGCCCGACGAACAAGCCGATGAACCCGTCGCGCGGCAGATCCAGACGGGCCCGCGCGCCCGATTTGTCGCGCGGCGCGGTCAACCAATCCTCGCGCACGCCATAGTGCAGCACGTCGGGCCGCCGGCCGGTCATGACCTCGGTTTCGGCTGCCAGATGCGATCCGACCGCGAAAACGGCATCGGCGCCGCGCACCGATTCGACGAAGCGCTGACGGGCACCCGCCGTTGCCTTGGCGAAGATGGCGACGTCGCTGCCGAGAAGCGTCATGGCATAAGGCACCCCCCATTCGCGGGCCAACTGCAGGGCGACCCAGCCGTGGGGCACGCCGCAA
This sequence comes from uncultured Alphaproteobacteria bacterium, assembly GCA_963976055.1. GTDB lineage: Bacteria > Pseudomonadota > Alphaproteobacteria > Rhodospirillales > Casp-alpha2 > UBA1479. The sequence continues at coordinate 50,540 of CAXBJB010000011.1, read as the reverse complement.
TGGGCATGAATCATCGCGGGCCGGACAAGGCCGAGCCCGCGGACCGCCTGCAGCATGAACCGGTGCGGCAGGCCGAAACGGTTTTCCCGGGGGTGCGCGAAATAGCGGGGACGATGCACGGTCACATTTCCGTCCTGTTCGATCGCGGGCATCTCGGACACACGGCGCCAGCGCGGTGACAACTGCCCAATGCCCCAGGGCATCGCCGACACGGGCGTCACGATGTCGAGACGGGGCAAGTTGGGTGCCAGGGCCTGGGCCTGAACCTTGAGAAAGGCGCCCAGTCCCGGAAACTGAGGACAGGGATAGCCATGGGCGACCCAGAGCACCGTCATGTCAGGCAGTTCCCGTTGCCGATGGTTTGCGTGTTTCTCACTCTCGGTGTTATTTCCAATGCCCGGCGAACGATTTCTCGCGACCGCTCAGTGCCGCGACGATGCCGTGTATATTACCGATGATCCGGCGGTACCGGGGACGGTCTCGGTGCTTTATGAACGCCAACAGTGCCATGAGCACCAAACCGGACAGGGCCCAGGCTGTGGCCAAGCGCGAGAAGGTTTTCATTTTGCGCACAAAATATATCCGGTTGAAGGTCTGTTGGCGGCCGAGTTCGTACTGCTTGTCGAGCGACTTCTGTCCCGAGAAATGCCAGACCCGGGCGTCCCCCGTGACGAACAGTTTCCATCGGCGGCTCACTCGATAGCTGTAGTCCAGGTCTTCCAGGTATCCATAGCCGTCATACCATTCGTCAAAGCTGATTTCGTCGATGACGTCGCGCCGCCAGACCGTCGCGCCGCCGTAGAGCCATTCGGTCTGTATCGTCTTTGTGACATAGGGGATGAAGGCGGCGAATCCGGAAGGCATGACCCGGCCCGGTTTGGATCCGTGCATAAGAAAGAATTTCAGAACGGATTCCCGGATGATCAGGGGCTGGTTGATAATCGAGAACGCCGCACCGCCGACATCCGTCGCGGCGTCTTCCCAGAATCCGACCATCTTCGCCGTGGCATCCGGTTCCATGACGATGTCATCGTCCAGATATCCGGCCACGGTGATGTCGTCGGATAACGCGGCCATGCCGGCGTTGCGTTGGCGCGCCAAAGACGGAGGCATCTCGCGGACGTAGGTGATGGGCAGATCGGCGAAGCGGTCGACGACATGACGCACATCCGGTGCGCTTCCATCGACGATGATCAATTGGTCGGGTATCCGAGTCTGCCTGCGGATGCTCTCAAGGAGCTTGCCGAGGTCGTCTGGGCGGTCCTTGGTCGGCACTACGTACGCCAGTTTGACGGCGATCTTCAAAGCGGGAACACTCCAGGCTCGGGTAAGCGGTTGTCGTCAAGGCCTTGGATCGCTGCCCGGCCCATCGCGAGAATCGAGTCTTCCGTGCTGCCGCCGATATGGGGCGTTGCCAGGAAGTTATCGAGTGCAAACAAAGGGTGGTCACCCGGCGGCTCGTCGGCGAATACGTCGAATGCCGCGCCTGACAGCTGACCTGATAACAGGGCCTCGGCCAGCGCCAGTTCATCCACCAATCCACCCCGGGCCGTATTGATGAGCATCGCGCCGGGCTTCATCGTCGCCAAAAGCTCCCTTGATATGATGCCCTTCGTGGAGGCGTTCAGCGGCAAATGCAGGGATACGATATCAGACGTTCGCAGTAGGTGATCCAGAGTTGTGGGCTTGATGCCGGCAGTTTCGTAATAGGCCCGCTGGTCAATGATGTCATGCGCGAGGACATTGACGCCCATGGCGCGCAATATCCCGGCGATATCCTTGCCGACATGACCGCAACCGACAATGCCAACCGTCTTGCTGCTGAGCTGACTTCCCACGCCTGGCGACCAGTCTCCCGCGGCGACAGATCGCGAAAGCGGCGCAACCCGCCGCAGCAGCGTGACCATGAAACACAAGGCGAGTTCGCTAACCGCGCGCCGGTTGACCCCCGGCACCCATCCAAGGCGAATGCCCTTTTCTCGCATGCCGTCGAGATCGAGCTTATCAAATCCGACACCGTACTTTGCGATTACCTGCAGGCGGGCCAGGCGGTCCAGAACGGCACGTTCCATTGGCTCCAGGGCGATCACGGCCTTGTCGCAATCCTCAAGGAAGGCGACGAGGGCGTCGCCCGACAAGGAGTGGCCTGCGTCGTTGAACTTGGTCTGCGGATAGCGCGCCAAAATCTCCGCCCGGAGGGTCGGGTGGCGGGAGAACGACCGCGAGCAAACGCCGACGAGGGTCATGGCCAAAATCCAGTATCAAGCTGCGTCATCAACCGCTCACTCCGTCCCGTATGCCGCTGCCAAGTGCTCGTGGACCTCATTCATGTCAGCGAAGACGCGCGCTTCCAGGCCGTTCAGGTTTCGGTCGCTGCGGCGGCCAACGAAGGCAACGCCGTTTGCCGCCGCGGCCCCGGCGTCTTCGGGCGAATCGCCGACGTAGACGGTTTCCGCCGCCGACACGTCATGGACGGCCAGCGCATCGGCGATGGCTTCCTGTTTCGTCCAGTCGGCGCTGTAGATCGCCTCGAAATAGCGGTCCAGGCCACGAGCGGCGAGGACGCGGCGAAGTTCGCCGTCGGGGGAGTGTGAGATCAGGACCATGGGTACAATCCCTTGATAGGTGTCCAAGAAACGCCGCGCGCCGGAGACTTCCGGACACCCAATCAGGCCGTCGACGACGAATTTCTCGAACGTCTTTCGCAGGCCGGCGTCTTCCTCGGCTGAAAGCGGCCTGCCCAGGAAGTGTTCGCTTATGTGCCGAAATTTCTTGAAACGGACAACGTGGTTGTGGCTGCGGTGATAGGCCATGATCTCGTCGAATCGGGGGGCGTCTGCATAAAGCCGGGCGAAGGCAGCATCCTTGACGGCCAACGACTCGATAAGGGTGCCATCCAGGTCGAGCATCAGCAGGCGTAGTCGGACGGTCATGCGGAAAGCCCGTTTTTGGCGGATTCGGAAAACCGGCGCATCAGCGAATGATTACAGAGAGATGCCGAAGCGTGTACGCCAGGCGTCATCCGCGCAGTATATGCGATAGACCAGTTCCATGGTTTTCAAGGCGTCCTCGCTGTTGCCGATATCGACGGGCGTGTTGTTCAGGATGTGCGTGGCGAAATCGGTGATTTCCCGTTCCCAGGAATTGTCGTGGATGTAGCTGGTGCGCGTCTCGCGGGGATTGCCGTTGGCGAGTTCGTCCGCATAGGTGATGGTGAGCGTCTCCTGGCCGTACGATTTCGTGCTGGTCAGGATGCCGGCCAGCGTCAATGAACCGCCCGTCAGGCCGATAACTAGAGAAAACATGTGCCGCCATTGTGTGGCGCTGGAATGCAACATGGCCACCGTGCCGCCCTGGCTGCGCATGATCGCGTAAGCATTGTCTTCGACGTCGCGCTGCCAGAATGAATTTTCAACGAAGCTTTTGACGTCCGTGAATTCACCCCCGAAGCAGCGCATCAGGTCGACCATATGGATGCCCTGGTCAAGCAGAATTCCGCCCCCGGCGACTTCCCGTTTGCGCCGCCAGTAGGCCGGATCCTCGGGATCTTCGACACCTTTGATCTTGGGGGTCAGCACCGACTTTCCGTAGATGCCGCGTATGTTGATGACGGTGCCGAGGCTGCCGCCCCGGATCAGCGACAGGGCTTCAAGAACGGAGTCGTGGTACCTGTGATTGAACCCGTATTTGAGTTTGCGCCCAGGATGCCGCATTTCGGCCTCGCGCACGTGGCGAATGTCCGCGGCCGTCCGTCCCGGCGGCTTTTCACAGAACACATGCATGCCGTGCTCTAACCCGAGGATGGTCGCCTCTGCGGCCTCGGCGTTGGGCAGGCAGACGAACAGCGCATCGAGGCGTTCGGCGGCGATAAGCTCGCGGAAATCCCCGTAGCTGCGAAGGCCGGACGGCCCGCCCGCGCCGTTGGCGTACTTCTGGTCGCTGACCGCGACCACGGTCATGGCGGGGTTTTCGTCGATGTAGCGATGACGACGCTTGCCGACAAGGCCGTGGCCTGCGATGCCGATCTTCAAGGATTTCATTGGATCATGCCTGATTTGGCTTGCGGGCGGTTGTGGATGAAGCGCTAGAGGTAGCGTCGGGTATGGGGGTCGTCGGCAAGGGCCTGCTCGGCGCGCTGCCGGTCCTGTTCGGTGTCGACGCCGATGGTGGGGCGGTCTCCGGCCACCGCATAAAGGGGCAGGTTGTGCTCGATCAGGCGCAGCATGTCGATCGACTCGTGGCGTTCAAGCGGTGTCTGAGGAAGTGCGCTGAAACGCGCCAGGAAGTCCCGGCGGAACGCGATGATCCCTGTCTGTTGAAACATCGGCGCCTCGGGTGAGCGTGACCGTGACGGCACCGCGGCGCGCGACAGGTAGATGATCCGACCGTCAGGCGCAACGACCGCCTTGACGACGTTGACGTCGTCGCCGTCGGCGGGGTATTCGATGGGGCTGATGAAGTTCACGGCGTCAGCGTTCCGTTCGATCAGGGCGTCGCGCATGAGGGCAAGGGACGGCGGGTCGACGAGAACTTCGTCGCCCTGGACCATGGTGATGATGTCCTGGGTCGCGGCTCCCGGGAAGATGATGGTATCGGCTTCGGTGACGCGATCCGTGCAGCGCTCGTGGGTGTCGGCGGTCATGACGGCTTCGCCGCCCGCCAACGAGACGCAGTCGCGGATTTCGGCGTCGCAGGTGGCGACAATTATCCGCGAGAACACCCCGGACAGAAGGCAGCGGTGCCAGACATGCAGAATCAGCGGCATGCCGAGAAGCGGCGCCAGGGGCTTGCCGGGAAACCGGCTGGACGCCATGCGCGCCGGAATGATGCAGATCGCGTTGGTCAAGGATGATTCCCTCCAAAAGCCGTCATTCGCCGTTGACGGTACGAACGGTTCCGCTTTCCTGAGTGAGGCGTTCGCTCAGGAACAGCATGTCAGTGCCGTAGGCGATGAAGACAAAACCTTCGTCCAGCCGACGGCGCAGATGCGCCGCGTCGGGGGACACGACATGAATGCCGGCAGGTTTGCTGCCATGACGCGCATAGTCAGCCAGACGCGCCAGCTGAACCTCGACGTCCGGATGGGTGAAGTCGCCGGGATGGCCGAGGGAAGCCGAAAGGTCGTAGGGCCCGATGAGAAAGCCGTCGATTCCATCGACCGCCATGATCTCTTCCAGGTTGGCGACGCCTTCGTGGTGCTCGATCTGCACGAACACGGTGATTTCCGTCTCCGCCCAGCGGCGATAGGACTCGAAGTCGTCACTGTAACCTTGAGCACGAAACAGCCCTGCGCCGCGATTGCCGCGCGGAGGGTAATAGGCGCTGGCGACGGCTCGGCGGGCGTCATCAGGGGTGTTGACCTGCGGCACGATGATGCCGTGGGCTCCGGCGTCCAGGGCCCGCTTCATGAGAAGCGGGTCGTTCGTTCCGATGCGGACCAAGGCCTCCAATCCGCACAGGTCGGTGACCTGGATGAGGTCCGTCATGGCCTCGAAATCCGTTGCCGTGTGCTCCATGTCGACGACCAGCCAGTCGAAACCACCGAGTTTCGCCATCATCTCGCAGACGCCGCGGTTGCCCAGGCTGAGCCAGGAACCGATCGTCGGCTCTTTCATCTTCAGTTTGCGTTTCAGGTTTGAAGTCCGCATGGCAGTCATCCGTCAATCTTGAGTGGAGCGGCTGGCCGGCTCCAGGGTGTTGGTCCGAGCCCAGATTTCGTTACGGGTGGATTCATGGGACCAGGCTAGGTTGAAGCCGTTTTCGCCGAGCATGGCATGGCAGCGAGCAACGTCCTCCGGCAGCGGCGGCAGTTCGATCGCGATTGCCCGCAGGCGGGTGTCCGCCAGTGTCGCGCGCGCGCCGGCAAGAACCTTCACCTCGTTGCCGTCGGTGTCGATCTTGAGGGCTGCGGGAACGTCCTGGATGTTGGCGCAGATCGAATCCACCGTCGCGGTGGCAATGCCCTCGACCCACACCACGTTGTAGCCTTCCGCGGTGCGTTCCATCTTGTCGCGCGATTCCGAATGGACCGCCGCTCCGGGTGTCGTGTCGTGCAGGTGCAGGCTGCTAAGGCCGTCCTGGTCGCTGGCCGCCACGCCGATGATGCGTACCCGCTCGCTCAGCCCGTTGCACAGGATGTTTTCCTTCAGGTAGTGCAGATTCGAGAATTCCGGTTCGACCGACACGACGCGCAGGTTTTCATGCCGCTTGCCGGCGTAAAGGGAGAACACGCCGATGTTGGCGCCGATGTCCATGAACAATCCGTCGGGCGGGGTGTAGTTGTCGATGAAGCGGACGATCTCCGGTTCCTTTCGGCCAAACAGGAACCAGCGGAAATGGGTGATCTGATTGTCGCATTGCAGGGTGAACGAAACCCGGCCCAGCCGTACCCGCCGCCGCGGCACCAGCGTTTTCGCCAGCCACCATGTGGCGGGCAAGTACAGAAAGCGAGGATCGCCCCAAGCGTTTTTGTAACAGCCGTAAAGCCGGGCGATGCCGGGAACGCGCAGAAGGGGGCGGAGAAATTTCTTGATCGTCTGTTTCATTCAGGGGCACCGGACAGATTGAAGGACGGCCGATTTGTCAGGCGGCCCGAAGATTTGCGATGCGGCGGCGATCTGGCGCGTTCGCAGGTTATGCAACGCGTCCTCGTCCGCCTGCGCGAGCCACGCTAGGTTCCCGGCCAGCTCGCCCGCTGTTGACGACGGCCGGAACGCCGACGTGTCATCGAAGCAGGGATTTATGGGGAAGCCGTCCGTCAAGTCAACGAACAGTCCAACGGCCCCCATTATAACAGCCTCAAGCCCGGCGCTGGTTGCGCAAAAAGCGACGGCGTCGTGAAGGCGCACATCGGATCTCAGATCCCCCGTGCTGACGGCGACAGCAGGGTGTGTGCGGCGAATTTCCGCCAGGGCGCGGTCGAACAGTACGGGGTCCGCGGCGGGATAGGGACGCAAGGCGAGATCGACCTCCCGGGTAATGTCCGGCCGGCATTTCAGCCAGATCCCCAGCAGGATCACCTCTTCCGGGTGGCTGAGGGCGAGAACGACCGACCGCCGTCCCTGGCGGGCGGGCCGGGGTTCCGCCGCCTCGACGATGCCTTTTCCCGATCCCCATACGGCAAGCGGCGCGGATGCCTTGGCGGCCCAGGTCCGGAAGAATTCAATATAGGCATTGCCGCACAGGGCGTAACCGTCGGGTTTGGGGCAGGTCGACGCCCGCCGGTCCTGCAAGGCCACGAGAAGACGGTGTTGTGGGTGCGGCACATAACCCAATGTGGCGGCCTGTTGGGTCGCGCAGGCTTGGATGACGGCCCGTTCGATGCCTTTCTCCTCGTAGGGAAAGACGACCTTTTTGAAGCCGGTACCGGAAATCAACCGAGTCAGCTGGCTGCGTACGATCAATGCATGGAACAGTTCACCGGGATCGACCTGCTGATTGGCGAAGCGTCGCCAGAACAGTGCGGTATGACCGTTGCCGCGGGCTTGGGCACCGGCGCGCGGCAGACGCAGGCGGACCCTTGCGGCGTAAACCACGGCTTTGATGAAGGCGGTCAGCGCCTCGCCCGGGGTCACGCCGTCGAACAGACATAGCGGGTCGGATTGTTCGACGCTTCCGGGCGCGGCGGCCCGCGCGGCCCGGTCGACGGTTCCCGTGACCGCCACGGCGACCCCGGCGGCGGAGCGTTCATCCAGCAACGTCGTGAAAAAATATGTATGCGCGTCGCGAAAGGGCCTGCCGCGGACAGGCTGGACAAGCAGTAACGTCTTTGCCGTGGTGCCGGGACGGCATCGCCGCCCGCGGTGATTGCGGATCATGGCGATCATGTCGCGCCAGGCCCAGATCGTCAGGCGGATAAAACGTGCCGCCGCCGATGGAATGCGGCCCGCCGTTTCGGCCATCCCGGTGACCCGAATTCTCGGCGCCATTTCGCGCAGATGCCGGGCGACGTCCGGCGAGGCGTCGACGACGGCCAGGCCTGGGGTGCCGGGATTTTCCTCCAGCCACTGCACGATCGCGCGGGCGAAGAACAGGGGCTTGATGAGCGCGGCCTGGCCCCAAGGCCGGGCATCGAGACGGCTTGCCCCGGAAAGCCATATGTCGCCGGAATGCGCGGCTTCGGCTTCGATGATCTCGGCATGGGCGGCGGCCAGGTCTTCCAGCCAATCGTATGCATGCGATGCGATCATCGCGCACAGGTCAATGGACCCGCCGCCGGCCGTTCCGCCCAGGTAACAGGCGACCGGCTGTCCGGGACGGCGCACTGCAGCGGCCGAGTTCTGAAAGTCGATGGTCTGGATCATGCCGTAAGGAAGATGTCCGCGGGGGGTCAGATATAGTCGGCTTGGCAGTAGCGCCAAGGGGCGGCGTCGATGCTTGCGGCAGGAGCCGTTCCGGGTCCCTGCCAGAGGATGTTGCCTGCGCGAAGGGCCTCCGCCGTCGACAGGCGCTGAAAGCAGAATGCGGTCAGGGCGGCGTCGCTGGCGGCCATCGTTCCGTCCGCCGAACCGTTTGGCGTCCCGACGTCACCCCAGCGTTCCGTGCGCCAGGTCCACAACGCCCCGGGTTGGCCGGCCAGGCATTTCAGGATGCGTTCTGGTGCCAGGAGCTTTCCTAGGATGTTCGTCGACCGATCCCGGTAAACGTATCCGAGACCCTGCATCCAGTCGCCTCGGCGATCGTCGGTAAAAACCTGCATGCGGATGTCGCGCAGCCCCGCCTGGCGCGCGGCGGCCACTACGGCGGCGTGCAGGTTGTTTTCGGCGTCACCGTCGGCGGCGGCGAATTCCAGGATATCGTATCGGCTGATCCCGTCGCGCATGGAGGTTTCCCCCAGAAACGCAAAGGCCGCGATATGCGCGTTCTCCAACAGGGCGAGGACGGAATAGCGATAGAACGCGCGGTAGTAGTGATGATCCCAGATGTTGACCCATGACGCCGGGGTTCTGGCGAGAAAGCCGCCGCACCCACAACCCAACGCGCCGAACCTTGATGAAAGCTCGCGCCCCGCTTCTTCCAATTCCCGGCGGCTGGTCAGATGACGGTGACCGTATCGTGTCGCGACCTGGGCCGACGCGCCGGCATCGACGGGCAGGCGATAGGCGCGAACGTGCGCCTGGGGATGATAACCGTTCTTCCGGTACCAATTGTAGGCCGGGCTTGTCTCGTCCTCGCGGAAAACGCAAAACGCGTCGAAGCGGTCGGCGAAGGCCCGTTCGGCAAAGGCGTCGAGCCGCCCGCCGATGCCTTTGCCGCGGTAGGCGGCATCGACGTGGACACCGGTTGCCCAAAGCACCTCAAGGCGGTTTCCCCGGCCGGTCTCCCATGTCCGTTCTTCAAGCGGCAGCATGCCGATCAGCTTCCCGTCATCGAACGCCAGAATGGCCCGGATCGGATTGCCATCCCAGGTTTCGACGGTGCGCGGTGTGGAGTCCGATCCTTCGGACAGCCGAAGGATCGCGTCGCGGTCGTCGCGCGTGGCGGTGCGGATTTTCATTGCGGCTTTGGGCGGCTAGCGGGCCGCGGCCAGGTAATCCCGAAACGCGGACAGGAACGATTGCATGGACGCAGGATCGCCCAGGCTGGCCCGAATACACGTGTCGTAGGGCGGCTCGAAGGCGCCCCGGATGTAGATCTTGCGTTCGCGCATGAACGCGACGGCGTCGGATGCCTCGGCATTGGACCGCAGGAAGATCATCAGCCCGTTGGTATACTCACCGCCGTGCCACGGAACGCCCAGTTCGTCCAGGCCGGCCTGCAGGCAGGCGGCGCCCGCCTTCACTTCCCCGACATGGTCGGTCATGAGGCTGGCATGCTTCAGCGCGAACAAGGCCGCCTGCATAGAGAAGGCGTTGGTTTCGACCAGTGACCGGGTCTTGTTGAGATAGGTGATGTTCTGCGGTTGGCTGATCATGTAGCCCAGGCGGATGCCGGCCATGCCCCAGGCCTTTGAGAAGGTCCGCATGACGACGAGATTGTCGAATTCCCCGATCAGGCCCTTGGCCGTTTCCGCGCCGAAATGGTGGTACGCCTCGTCGACCACGAGGACGATGTCGCGTTCCTTGCAGCGGGCGGCGATGCCGCGAATCTGGTCGACCGTCAATGCGCTCTCGATGGGCAGGTTCGGGTTGGCGATCGCGACCACGGCCGTGCGGTCGTCGATGGCGTCGGCCAGCGTCTGGAAGTCCGGCTTGTGGTCCTGGCCGTAGCCGAACCTGCGGTGCTCCAGTTGGAACAGCTCAGCGTAGACCTGATACATGGGATAGGTCGGATCGAGCACGACGACATTGTCGCCGGGATTGGTCAAGGTTTCGTAGATGAACCTGATGCCTTCGGTGATGCCCTGGGTTAGGTAAAGATGATCGCGCGGCACGCCTTCATGGGCGGCGATGGCGTCATACAGGACGCCCATGTCGGGGGTGACATGCAGGATGCTTGGCGGCATCTCCTTCCACAGGGCGTCGAGGACGCTGTTGGAGGCATTGCAGACGCGTTCATTGCGGTCGAGGCGAAGGCCTTCGACCAGATCGCGGCCGGTTGACGTCTGATAGCGGCGCATCGCCACGATGTGGGGTTTGAAGCGGGTCTTCACGGATGTGTTCCTGGATGAGGTATGAGGTGGCCGAATGGGCTGGCGGCGACGTTTAACGGCGCGGCGGCTTCACGGGGGGATCGAAGTACGTCGGCAACAGGGGCGTGTAGGGTCGGTCGGTGTTGTTGATGCAGTTGTCGCAGATCGATCCCTCGGTGCGGCCTTCGAGATGTCGGCGGCGCCAGTCCTGATAGGTCGCGTTGTGCCAGGCCTCGACAAGGGACGTTTCATTCAGATCGGCGACCACCAGGGCCTTGTGATAGTCGAGCACGCAACCCGACAGGTACCCCTCCGGCGTGATGGTAAAGCTCGAGAACGGCTGGAAGCAGACCCCCTTGTGGCCACGGCCGCGGATGTTGTTTGCTTCGATGACGCCGATCTCGTTGTTTTCGGGCATGGTCCCGCAGGAGTTGGTCAGCAGATGGGGGTCCCACTCGTCGATGTAGGGCTTGACCAGCTGGTGCAGGGCCTCGACCTCGTCGACGGTGACGGCGGTCTGTACCATGGTGACGTAGATCTTGACCGCTCGCCCGCTTTCCTTGCGGTAGTCCGCAATCCATTTCAGGTTCGCCATCACCCGGTCGAAATCGTCCTTGCCGTGGACGTGACGGTAGGATTCCCGCGTCGCGCCATGCATCGAAAACTTGATGCTGTCCAGGCCGGCGTCAATGACGGCCTTGGCCCGCGGAGGTGTCGCGCCGGCGCCGTTGGTGGTGATGTAGACGTAGTCGTAACCGATCGCTTTCGCCTCGCTGACGAATTCCGGCAGCCGCTTGGCCAGGAAGGGTTCGCCGGTGGCGTAGAGTCCGATCTGCCGGGCCCCCGCCTCGTATCCTTCGCGCAGCAACCGCAACACCAGGGTGGGGTCCATCGCCGTCTTGTTCGCCATGCGCGGGTTCGAGCAGAACAGGCAGGCGTGGTTGCAATGTGACGTGATGTCGATCAGGAATTCCTTGGGAAACGGCGGCGTGAGGGAATAATTCGCCTGCTTGGCCTCTTCCTTGCGTTGTTTTATGGAAATGTCCATGGTCTTCGATGCCTTATGGCCGGTGGTGGTCGGGATGTATCATGCCCGCGCCGCAGCGTCCTTTATAAAAGGCTCCGTTGCGGGGCTTCGTCATTATCTTCCTGTGAACATATCGCGTCGACCCATCGGATCAATGCCGCCTTGTCTGACAACAGCGGTAGGCCGTGCGTTTCGGTGTCGCCGGCGACCAGGATGTCGGCGCTGTCGTAGAACGCCGCCGGTTTTCCCGCCATCGCTGCCGCGACCGCCGGGCTGGAAAACGGGATCGAGATCGTCGCCCGGCAGGCCTTCGAAATACGCATGGCGCTGATATTGGCGTCGGCGACCACGACGTTGGGCAATCCGCGCAGCTCCTCAATGAGGCGCACGTGCGCCGGATGGCTGCTTGCACCGATGTCGCGCTTCGCCTTGATGATCATGGTGCAGTCGGCAGAGGCGAGAACTTCCTGGATATCGGTCAGGAACCCACGCAGCACGCTCGGCGTGTAGTAGCCGGGCAGCACCCGACTCCTTGCATAGACCACATCGCGGGCCACCGGGATGTCGAACACCGCGACCGCCCGCGCCGGCGTCTCTGCCAGGGTCGCGGGCTTATCCGCATAGGGGATGTAGCCGAGCTCGATAAACTCCGCCGGCCGGCCCGTCGCGGCGGCGATCCAGTCCGCCTGAACACGGTCCCATACGAAGTACCTGGGCCAGGTCAGCATCGGATAGTATGGATAGAGCGGGCAGGGCAGCTGGCCCTTGAAGTGAAGCGGCTTGTGGTTGACCGAATAAAACACCATCGCCGTTTTGACGCCGCGCCGCTCGGCGACCGCCGCCCAGGGTGGGCGCGCGCCGACGCGGGAATTCGTGGTTACGTGCCAGGCGGCCAGCCGGTCACCCGGAACCGCCTCCATGTAGCGCGCCTCGACGGCGTCAGCCGCGAGAACGGCTGCATCGCCGCTGCCCAGCAGCCAACCCAGCGCGGCCCGGCCCGCGAGTACCAGGCCGCCGGCCAAGAACCGAAGTGCCGGCGCGATGCCGCCGAGGGGCGGGAAAGGATGGGGCGCGGTCACCGACAGAGGCACTTGACGCTCCAAGCGCCCGCCTGGCACCACGGCCCACGCCGCGCCGCCGAACCGCGCGGTCAGGAAGGCGGTCAGAGTGCCAGGATTGTCTTCGGGTGCCGATCCGGCAGCCGGCAGGGCTTCGGCCGTGAAATTGTCCGCGACCCAATAGGTTTCCGGCACGGCGAAGCGGTGGCCCGCGATTGAATAGCGCGTCAGGTTGATGGCGCGGCGGAACGCGGCGACGATCAGGCGCAGCTGCAGCATTCGCCAGCGTAGCCAAGACGTCAACCCGTCAACGGCGATCCCCTGACGTGCCAGGCTATGCCGCCAGGATGCCGGCAGGGCGTTGACTACGCGCTCTTCGCCGTCCCAAAGGCCCAACGCAATTTGCTGCAAAAGATACCGCGCAAGCATTCGATCCAACAGGTTGGTGCGCAGGCGGTCGTCGAGCTCGCTCTTGCATTCCTCAGGGAACAGGCGGGCGGCCTGCTTGGAGACCGTCGGGGTCGCCTCTAGCAAGCTGTCGAGAATTCGGTAGCCGGCGTACGAATCGCGGCTCGAATACATGTGCCGGAGGGCCTCCGTGATGCGCCGCAGGCGGCGGGCAGCGCGATAACGCCGACGCCGGCGAAGGCCCTCGAATATGCCGCCTTTGGCGGTCATGACGTGAAGCGCCAGATGGCACCCCCTGCTTCAACCTTCCTGCACGTGTCGGCCGGGAGGCGGACGAACCCCGCCCGCTCGAACGCGCGGATTGAGCGCGGGTTACTTTCAGATATGCCGGCGAGGATTTTCTCGACGCCGAGTTCGTGGGCAGCAAACTCCGCGACGCTGCGCAAGGCCGCCGTTCCGACGCCCCGCCCCCAGACCGTGCGGTCGAACAGCGCGATCCCGATCCAGGCTTCGAGGCGGGAAATGTCGCTCAGGCGAATGTTGCCGCAATGGAGACCGTCGAGGAACAGGCCAAAAAGAACGGCATCCTCGGCCGCCAGATTGACCGTGACATAGTCGCGGATCGACGCCATGTCCTGCTTGCAGACGTTGGGTTGGATGAGGAACGCGCGCACTTCCGGTTCGTTGATGCCATCGACGTAGCGCTCGGTCACGTCGTCGACCTGCAGCGGCCGCACGACGAGCCCTGGCGCGGCATCCAGCAGCGGGCGGTCGACGAGCCCGCCGAGCGCGATGTCCGGAAGTTCCGTGCCGCTGTCGTTCTGCGTCATTTCTGGTTGCGCACCTGGAACAGCGCCCACGCCAGTTCCCAGTCTTCCTGGTTGTCGATGTCGATCCCCCGCTGGCGCGGGATCTCGTATCCGACGAAGTCGTCCTGCATGGTGTCGGGGCCGCTGTCGAAGATGCGCTGGCTGGAAAACACGGCGAAGGTACCGGTGTCGTGGTACTTGGGCGAAATGCTTTTCGAGCTAACGCTGAGCATGTCCGGCTGCACGGCCGTGAGGAGTCCGTTCTCCGCCCGGTCGAACGCCCATTCGACCGGGACCGGATAGGGCGAGATGGCGAGCACGGGATGGGCGCCGCTGTGGTGTGCGAACAGCCGCGCAGCACCCCTCAAGTCGTTGGCCAGAATCAGCGGCGAACAGGCCATCAGAAGCCAGACTTCGTCAAACGCCTCGCCGGTTTTGGCGAACTGCTCGGTGACCTGCTTGATGACTGCGAACAGGCCCACGTTGTCAGCCGCCAGATCGTCGGGCCGCCGAAACGCGGGGGGGTGGCCCAGCGAAGACGCGACCTCCGCGATCTCGTCGTCTTCCGTCGATACATGGATCACGTCGAACAGTTCGGACTCTTCCGCCGTCGCCAGGATATGCGCGATCATCGGACGGTCGTGAAAGAGACGGATGTTCTTGCGGGGGACGCGCTTGCTGCCGCCGCGTGCGGGGATGATGGCCAGGCGTCGTGTCATGTCCGGATTCCGCTGCGCAGGATGCTGAGAGCGTCGGGCCCCGTGTTGAACAACAAATCAATTACCGAAAGGTGGGAAAGAAACTCGCCGTGAAGTTGCGGGTGGACGGGATGCTCGTAGTCGAAATAGGAAAGGGAAACGCCGGCCGCGTCGAGCGCCTGCGACGATTCCAAGTAGTCGCGCGAACCAGGCGGCGAGACGTAATGCGTCGCGCCGCGTGCCACACAGAGGTTCGCCAGAAGGTCGGCCTTCGCGCCAGCGCCGGGCAGGTCGCTGGCGAAGGTGAGCGGCGTGTCGATGCCGAGCATCTGGCGAAGCTCTCCCATCAGGTCCATCAACAGCCCGCAGAGCCGTTCGTGCCCGGTGTTGAAAATTCCGAACAGGCGAGCCGACAGGTCCGGGAAGAACAGCGCCTTCGCATAGTTCAGTTCGATCGACCGGATGTGGCTCTGGTCAAAACCGCGGGTGGTGTCGATGCGCGCCTCGGCAATGCTCTGGTCGCGTTGCCCCTTGGACAGGACCGGCACGGTCAGCATCAACGGGCCTTGGGGCGTTTTGATCCGGTTGCGCTGCTGCCAAGAACGCCGCGCGAACTGCACCCTATCCAGGATGATGAATTCATCGACCGCGTCCATCAGGGCGAAATACCCCATCCACGGCAGGTAGGTCGGCTGCATGATGGCCACGGTCTTCATTCCTGAACCGCCAGACCGATGCCGCCGAAGCCGTAGTTGTTGCCGTTGTAGAACATGAAACGTTGGTCTCCATGGGTGACGACGGCGGCGTATTCGATCATCTCGCTGTCGAAGCCGTCCGGCGAGACGTCGATGCCGGCAAGCTCGTCGCGCCGCGCCCAGGTCCGGCCGTCGTCCGATTCCGCGTAGCCGATGCGGTAGGCCTCACCCTTATGGGAGAACCACATCTGCCAGCGGTCGCCGGTCCGCACCACGTAGGGGCGGGCCAGCGCGTTCTCGCTACCGTCGGCGAAATCGATGCAGACATGGCCGTCGCGCTGCCAGGTTAGGCCGTCGTCGGAGGTCGCCATCTTGATATTGTAGCGTGGCAGGTCCTTGTGCACCCATTCCGTTCCGGAGACGTAGTAGAGGTACCAACCGTCGTCGGCCTCGACCGCCCAGGGCGCCGTGTTCAGGTAGGGGTCGACATGGACGCGCTCCAGGACCGGCGCGTTCGACCAGCGCCGGAAGGTCTTCCCGCCGTCGTCGCTCACCGCCAGACCCCCGTACAGGTGGACGCGCACGGTCGAACCGGGGTTCCATCCTATATAATAAAGTCGCTTTTCATCGCCGACGTTGACGACGCAGGACGGCGTCACGCCGTTGTCGTCGAACCGGCCGAGCGGTCCCGGCGCGAGCACCGGTTCGGCCGACACCTCCTGCACCTTGGTCGGTTCCGCGAGATCAATGACCGCCCAGCCGATATGCGATTGGTTGTCCGCGTTGCGGCCCGAGAAGTAAATCTTGACCCAGCCGCCGCCCAGGTCCTCGGGCGTTGGCGTCATGGCGTGGCTCCGCCACCACGAGCGGTCGCCGCGCGGTTCGATGACTAGGCCAAGTTTGCGCCAGGAAAGGTTCGTCATGGTCGGTGTCCGTGCCTTGCCGGGTCAGTCGCCAAAATAGGCCCGCTTGAGGACGCGGGCGCGCCGGTCGTCGGCGGCCAGGACCTGTGCGCCGCTGCCAAGCGCCACGGCGCCCGCCGCGAGGTCGGTGGTGACCGAGGCGTCCATGGCGATGAAGCAGTCGTCACCGACCTTGGTGAAATCCTTGAGCGTCGCATTGACGCCGAGGAAGCAGCGCCGGCCGATCTCGCAATGGCCCGACACGACGACATGCGAGGCGACGTAGACATGGTCGGCGATGGTCGAGCCGTGACCGATGTGGTTGCCGGACCAGATCATCACGTTGTCACCGATAGTCACGCCGGGCTGGATCGTCTGGTTCTCGAGAATGAAGCAGTTGTCACCGACACGCAGGTCGCCCCAGGTCACGGTTTTCGAGCAGACATAGGTCGCAAGGCTGTAGCCCGCCGCCTTCGCCTGCTCGTATTTTTCCTGGCGCAGCTTGTTGAGGCGCGCGTAGGACAGGGCGACGAACATGTCGTAGCGGTCCGGCGGGTAGGCCTCGGTCGCCTTGGAGAACGGCACCAGGGGCAGGTCCTCCACCGTGTCGCTGTCGATGTAGGCGTCGTCGATCGTGAAGGCCGCGACCTTGCGGCCGCCGTCGGCCTCGAAATAGAAGCGGGCAAGCCGCGCGATCTCGGCGGAGCCGAAGATCACCAGCGGGCGCGCCGCGTAGTTCGGTCCGGTCATGCGCGCACCAATGCGACGAGGAAATCGAGGGGAAGGGTCATCAGGTCTTCCGTCACGCGGCCCACTTCGACCGAGGCGAAGACGGACCCGAGCTCGCGTTCGAACTCGGTCCGGTCGTCGAAGAAGAAGAACTGTTGGCCGTCGCGGAAATCGAAGTTCTGGATGCGAAAGCATCCGTCGCCTAGGTCGGCAGCGCGCCGGCGAATCGTGTGGTCGGGCCCGACGGTCGACAGGTAGGCCCAGCCGCCCGGACGCAACATTCGTCTGAATTCCGCCAGCGCGCGTCGCATTTCCTCGCGCGTGCCCTGGTAATGGATGGTGTTGACCGACAGCAGCAGATCGAACTCCCCGTCGCCGAACGGTAGGTGCGTGTTGTCGCCCGCGCGGATGTCGGCGGTGAAGCCGCGCTCGCGGATGATGCCCTGGGCAAGCTCAGCGATCACGGTGTCGACTTCGACACCACTGCAGGCGCACCCCAGGTCGAGGAACGGCAGCAGGTTGTTGGCGAACCCGCAACCCACGTCGAGCACGTGCCAGTCGGCGCCGGGGCTCGGCGGCTCGGACGCGTAACTTCCGAACAACACCTTGACCATAGCCTCGTTCGGCCACTTCGGATGGTTGGTCCGCGCCTTCGTTTCATGGAAATCGCGCCACTCCTTCGCCTGGGCGGTCGGCGGCGTACGGTCACCGGTATCGCTCACGAAGCGTCTCCGCGAAGGTCCGGCCAGTCGATGGGCGCGTCCTGCGCCACGTCGCGCGCGGCGGTCAGCCCGACGATGGCCTGGGCGTAGCGTCCGCGGATGCCCTGGGCGGGCCGCTTGACGGCAACGTCCTCGGCGGTGATCCGCTGACCCGCCGAAATCGCGCGCGCGGCATACAGTCCCTCGCGCCGGCCGTGCTTGCGCTCCGAGGCTGACATCTTCTTCTCCGCCGAGCCGAGGGCCGCATAGGCTTCCTTGATGCCAGCGACGTAGCCGGTCAGGTCGTCGGGCTCCAGGGCGTAGAAGTGGTCGGGGCCTTCGGCCTTCTTGTCCAGGGTGAAGTGCTTTTCGAACACGGTCGCGCCGAGGCCGACCGCCGCGAGCGCGGCGGTCAGGCCCAGGGTGTGGTCGGAAAATCCGACGGGGCAGGCGAAGCGGCGGGCGAATGTGTCCAGCACCCTGAGGTCGGCGCCCTCGACAGGCAGCGGATACTCGGCCACGCATTGCATGAGGGCAACGTTCGTGTTGCCTAGTCCCCGACAGATGTCGACCGCGGTCTCAACGTCGATCATGTCGCACATTCCGGTCGACAGCAGCATCGGCCGACCGAGCCTGGCCATCTCGATCAACAGTGGAAGGTTGGTCGTTTCCGAGGACGCCACCTTCATGGCGGGAACGCCGACGCGCTCCAGCACCTTGACGGATTCCGCGTCGAAGGCGGAGGCCATGAACGCGACCTTGCGGGAGCGCGCGTAGTCGGCAAGGTCGGGGACCCAGGCGGCGTTGAGCTCGACAGATTTGAACAGATCGAACATCTCGCCTCCGCCAGGATAAAGGACGTCGGCACGGAACAGCTGAAACTTCACCGCGTCAGCCTTGGCCTGGGCGGCGACGTCGATCAGTTCCTTGGCCGTATCCATAGACTGGTTGAAGTTGGATCCGGCCTCGGCGATCACGTACGGTGAAGCACTGCAACCGACAGCGACGCCGGCGATTTCGAAGCGGTTAGCGAGGGTCAATTCGGGCCTCCAGTTCATCAAAGATTCGGCGACAGCCGCGGCCGTCCACCAGCGACTGGCCCCGGTCCGCCATCTCCTGGCGCAGGGACCGGTCGGCGATCAGGTCGTTCAGTTGCCGGGCCAACGCCCGGCGGTCGATTTGGCCTGCGACGCCGCCGTCCCAGGCCGTGCCTTCCGCGAGGAAGGCTTTGTTGATGTCCCGGTGGTCCTCGTCGATGGAGACCAGAAGGGACGGCAGCCCGCAGGCCGCGAGCTCATACTTGGTTAGGCCGCTGGTCGCCACTGCGACGTCTGCCCGGGCCATGTGATTGGCCAGACTGGCCGGGGCGTCGATCAGCGCGACCACGTGCCGAGAGCGGCGGCAGGCGGTGGCGATCCCTTCCCTCACCGCGCCGGTGAAGCCGGCGCCGACGGCGACGCGGATGTCGAGCGGTCCGCCCGCCATGTCGTCCAGCGCTGCCAGAACCTCCTCGGTCAGGCCGAACGGGTCCGTACCGCCACAGGTGACCAGAACATTCGCCGCCTTGCCCGCGCAGGTCCGGCGCGGAAGGTTTTCGTATTCACGGTCGAGCACGCAATAGGCGGCGCCGACAAGGGCGCGCGGTCCAGGCGTCTCGCCCGCGTAGGGCGCGAGCGCAAGGTCGAAGGCATCCTTCGGCAGCCGATCGCGAACGGCGTGGCGCCCGCCACCGTCGATCAGCACGACCCGGGTCAGCGACCTGAAACCGGCAAGGCTCCGCGAAAACCGGCCTATGTCCGCGAGGCAGTCTCGGTGCAGGTCGTCGACGATCAGGCAGTCGATATCCGCGTCGGCGAGCAGCGGCGCGAATGGCGTTTTGAGGTGGCCCACCGGAATGCCCTCCGCCGCCAGCACAGCCAGGCCGTCGTTGTGGCAGCGGCTGACCCAGAAAGTGACCGCGTGGCCGCGGCTGATCGCCTCTTGGGCCAGGCGGCGGCAGCGAACGAAATGACCGAGACCGTAGTCGCCGCCGGAATCCGTGCGAAAGCCGAAGCGGATCGGCCTCGCCATCACTGCTTGCGGAAGATCGCCTGCACCGGCGGACCTTCGAATTTTCCCGCCAGGCCGCCGTCAAGCGCAGCCGCCATGTCGCCCAAGGCTTTGTCCATGACATCAAGGGTGAACGATAGCTCGTCGGGGCCATGGGCGGCGCAGGGCACGTGGCTGCAGAAATAAAGCAGGCCGCGCGCCACGCAGCGCTGCATCAGGAAGGTTCTCCGGATCAGCGCCTCTTCCTGGTCAACGCCGGGGAAGGCTACGGCAGAGCGCACCGGCAGGCCCAGGAACACGACCTCCGATTCCAGTCCATGCGCACGGATCAGGTCCTTGAAGCCGGTCGCCATGTCGTCGCTGAAGCGGGCGATCTTGCCGAGCCCGTCGTTGTCGCGGAGCGCTTCGATGGTCGCCTTGCAGGCCGCCAGAGACAACGTCTCGCCGCCGAACGTGCCGGAAAAGAAAATGTCGTCGAACACGGCCATGACGTCCTTGCGTCCGACCACCGCTGACAGCGGCATGCCGTTGGCCATCGCTTTTCCGAAACAGGCGAGGTCCGGCGTGACGCCGAACATTTCCTGCGCGCCGCCGAGCGCGAAGCGGAACCCGGTGACGATCTCATCGAACACCAGGACGCAACCTTCCCGGCTGCAAAGGTCGCGGACCGCCTGCAGGTATCCTTCTTTTGGCGTCTCCACGCCCATGGGCTCCATGACCACCGCGGCGAACTCGCCCGGGTGCGCCTTGAACAGAGCGTCGAGGGCTTCGACGTCGTTGTAGGCGAACGTATGGGTCAGCTTCTTGACCGCGTCAGGCACGCCGATGTCGCGTGTCGTCGTCGCGATGTACCAGTCGTGCCAGCCGTGGTATCCACAGACCGCAACGCGGTCGCGGCCGGTGAAGGCGCGAGACACGCGGACCGCCGCCGTCGTCGCGTCGGATCCGTTCTTGCCGAAGCGCACGGCCTCGGCGCAGGGAATGATCTCGGTCAGCATCTCGGCGACCTCGACCTCCAGCGGATGCATCTGACTGAACACGATTCCGTCCTTGAGCTGGCGCGTGATCGCGTCGTTCACGGCCGGGTCGTTGTAGCCCAGGATGATCGGACCCAGCGCCATCAGGTAGTCGAGAAACTTGTTCCCGTCGGCGTCCCATACCCAGGCACCCTCGCCGCGGACGAGATAGTTGGGCGCGCAGGTAGCCGGCCATTGGGTTGGCCCCTTGGAGAAGGTCTGGGTCGCCGAGGGTATGACGTTGTAGGCGCGTGCAAGCAGGGATTTCGATTGCGTGAACTGCACGGATTATCGAGCCTCTTTTAAGGGTTGATCCAGGTTCAGAGCCTCTTTCGACGGCCAGGCCGAGGGGTTCAGAATCCGTTCATCAGAAATCGCCCACTGGCCGTAGTCGAGCGCCCGCGCGCGGCCGTCGGCCGCCGCGGCAAGGGTGCTTTCGAACTGTGCGGCGTCGTCACCGCCGATGATCGCGGCGCTGACGCCGGCCTGGCCCAGGACGAACCCGAGGCAGGCCTCGAGAATGCCCACGCCCTGGTCGTCGAGCCAGCCGTGCAGCGCGCCGAGATGGCCCTGCACGGCGGCGAAGAATTCGGGAAGACGGACGATGTCCATGGCCAGAAGTCCTTGCAGCATGACCGAACGCACGTGGACCTCGACGCCGGCGCGGCCCAGGGCGGCGAGCGTTCCCGAGCGGAGAATCCTCTGGTCGAGAAGGTTGAGCGGAAGCTGCACGATGTCCGGAGTAAAATGCCGGGCGATCTCCTCGACCTCCCGGGGGGCGTAGGCCGAATATCCCACATTTCGGGCCAGTCCGCGCGCCTTGACCTCCGCCAGGGCGTCCACCAAGTGCTCGAACCCGGGCTTCAGCAGGTTGGTCCCGTGATGCACCAGCAGGCCGTGAACCGACGACATCCCGAGACGCGCGCAGGACTGCTCGGCGACTTTGATCAGGCGGCGTCCGTCGTCGCGTGTCAGGCGGTCGGCGCTGAAAACCGGCGTCTTGGTGACGATGCGCACGGGCCAGTCGCGGGGCCGCAGGCGGCCGACCAGGTCTTCGCTGGGGCCGTAGCCCGGCGCGGTGTCGAGGAAGCCGACGCCGCCCCGCCCCGCCGTCCGCAGCAGCGCCTCGGCGGCGGACTCTCCCCGGCCGCTGCCCTGGTTGGCGACGCCGTAGTCGGAACCGAGTTGGGCCGTGCCCAGGCCGAGACGGGCCGGCACGGGGTCAGCCACCGCAGGTCTCCGTGACGGCCGATACCACACGTTCGACCTCGTTGTCTCGCATGCCATGAAAGAAGGGGATGCTGAGACTTCTGGCGTAATATTCTTCGGCCGCCGGGAAGCGAGCGCTGACGTCGCCCAGGCGCGCGCGGTAGTAGGGATGGCGGTAGATCGGCAGGTAGTGGACCTGGCTGCCGATGCCCTGTTCCTTGAGCCGCAGCATGAGTTCGGTCCGCGTCGTGCCCAGCTCGGCGAAGTCGAAACCCAGCACGTAGAGATGCAGGGCCGAGCGCGCCCTGCTGTCGGCCCCCGCCTGATAGATCGCGAGGCCCGGGACGTCGGCGAAGGCGGCATCGTAGCGGGCGGCGATTTCGCGGCGCCGCGCCAGGAACCGGTCGAGTTTGCCCAGCTGCGACAGGCCCAACGCGGCATGAATGTCGGACATGCGGTAGTTGAAGCCGAGCAGTTGCTGTTCCTGATACCAGGGGGCGACGGCTGCGCCGTCGGGGCGGGCCTGGGCTGGGTCGAGGAAGTTGGCGGGGTCCCGTTCGATGCCGTGGTTGCGCAAAAGGCGCAGGCGTTGCGCCAGGCCGTCGTCGTTGGTTGCGACCATGCCTCCTTCGCCTGAGGTGATAGGCTTCACCGGGTGGAAGGAGAACACCGTCATGTCCGACGCCTCGCCGCAGCCGACGGGGCGGCCCGAAGGATAGACGCCGCCCAGCGCGTGCGAAGCATCCTCGATGATGACCGATTGGGCGGCTGCGGTGCGCAGCGGCCCCATGTCGTCGGCCAATCCCGCGAGATGAACCGGCAGCAGGGCGTCGAGCCGCCCGCGCGGCGTCTTCGCACGGGCCACGGCCGCGGGATCGAGCCCGAGACTGCCTGCATTGATGTCGGCAAGGCCGACCTCGGCGCTGCAGTAGACGACAGCGTTGGCCGTCGCCGAGAACGTGATCGGCGAGGTCAGCGCGTATCCGTCGGCGTCCAGGCCGGCGGCCAGGCAGGCAACGTGCAAGGCCGCTGTCCCGCTGCTGACCGCGACCGCGTGGCGGGCGCCGACCCGTTCGGCGAAGATCCGCTCGAAACGTTCGACCACGGGCCCCTGCGTGATCAACGCGCTCTCGAGCACATCGACGACGTTGCGGATGTCATCGTCTTCGATCAGGTGGCGGCCGTAGTTGAGTGGCCGGTCCATGGGCGGGCGGTTCACGTTCTAGCAGTCCGGGGTCTGGTCGATGATCGGTGACAGGCGATCCGGGCCGATCCAGTCCGTGTTGCCGTCGCTGGTATAGGAAAAGTCCTCGGCGACCGGCTGGCCGACCAGGCCGTCGTAAAGGGACGAGCGGTCGTACCCCCAATGGGCGGAATTCGGATAGATCATATAGAAGTCGTCGAACTCCAGCGTGTGGCGGGCTTCGTCGGCGGGAATCATGATTTCATGCAGCTTCTCGCCGGGGCGGATGCCGATGACCTCCTGTTTACATTCCGGCCCGATGGCGCTCGCTAGATCGGTGATCTTCATGGACGGAATCTTGGGGATGAAAATTTCCCCGCCGATCATAATCTTCATGCAGCGCGCGACGAAGTCGGCGCCTTCCTGCAGGGTGATCCAGAACCGCGTCATGCGCAGGTCGGTGATCGGCAGGACGCCGGTCGCGCGGCGCTCCTTGAAAAACGGGATCACGCTGCCGCGGGAGCCGACGACGTTGCCGTAGCGCACGACCGAGAACCGCGTGCCGTCGGCGGTGCCCAGATGGTTGGCCGCGACGAACAGCTTGTCCGAACACAGCTTAGTCGCGCCGTAAAGGTTGATCGGGTTGACCGCCTTGTCCGTGGACAGGGCGACAACCTTCTTCACGCCCTGGTTGAGGCAGGCGTTGATGATGTTCTCGGCGCCCAGGACGTTCGTCTTGATGCATTCCATGGGGTTATATTCGGCCGCCGGCACCTGCTTCAGCGCGGCGGCGTGGACGACCATTTCGACGCCCTGCAGGGCGCGCTCGAGCCTTTGCTCGTCGCGCACGTCGCCGATGAAGTAGCGCAGGTTGGGATGGTTGATCTCGTTCGCCATCTCGTACTGCTTGAGCTCGTCACGGGAATATACGATCAGCCGCGCGGGCGGATTGTGTTCGAGTAACTGGCGCACGAAGGTCTTGCCGAACGATCCGGTGCCGCCAGTCACCAGAATCGATTTGGATTTGAAGTCGAAATTGTTGTCCACGAAACTCTGCCTCTTTTCTTAAACTCAGATGACGGACACCATCGCGTCCTACGGCGTGGGTGAAGACGCCAGTATCTCCAGGCACTCCCGGATGTCCGGCATGGGATGGCCAAGGGTAGCTGATATTTTTTCCACCGACAGCGACATGTCCTGCGGCCGCCGCGCCGTCAGGCCGGCCTGTTCGATGGATGCGGGCCGGATCAGCGACAGCGCCAGGCAGCGCGACCGGGCATAGGCGACGACGAAGTCGTGCTTTGATATCCGCTCCCGGCCGGCCACGTTAAACACCCCCGTGGCGCCGCATTCAACCAGTTCCGCGATGGTCGAGCAGAGAGTCTGCACGGGCAGTGGCGTGAAGTACACGTCGGTGAACGCGTTGAGGGGCCGGCCCGCGCGCAGGCCGCCGTCGGCCCAATCCAGGAACGACGGCTTCCACGGGTTCCCGGGGCCGACGAAGTTGGTCCTGAGAACAAGCGCGTCGGCCATTGCCGTCAATGTCGCCGTCTCACCCTCGGCCTTGGTGCGCGCATAGGCGTTGAGCGGCTGCGGCGCCACGGTCTCGTCGGTTAGCGCGCGCTCTCCCCGCCACAGGTGGTCGGTGGAAACGTAGATCATGCGCGCGCCCGAAGCGGCGGCCAGTCCGGCCAGGTGCCCGGCCACGCGCGTATGTAGGTGATGCGCCAAGTCCTCGTTAAATTCGCAAAGGTCGACGTTGGTCAGGCCGGCCGCGTGAACGACCACGTCGGGCGTTTGCGCCCGGAACGCGCTGCTGACCTGGTCCAGGTCCATCAGGTCGCAGGCCAGGTCGGTCACGCCCTCGAGGTCGACCGGATGGCTGTTGCGCAGTCCGGTGACCTGGTCGCCGTTGTCGCGGAGCCGGGCGCAAAGGTGGCGGCCGAGCTGGCCGCTCGCCCCGGTCACCAACCAGCGGCGGCCAGCCATCAGGTGCGGCCTCCGGCGGTCGGCGCCGCAGTCCGGTGTGTCGGGATGGTCGCCGGGCCCAGATCCGCCCAATGGCGACGGATGAAGGACGGCGCCAGGCTGCCTGCGTCGTGCCGGTCGGCCGATTGCGCGTAATAGCGCTCCTTGAACAGTCGCTGCTTGGCCGCCACGTCCGGGTCGACCGGGCGGCCGGCGACAAGGTCCATCATGTCCTCGATCGCGTCCAGTATTTCCTCGGCGGAGTTCTCGACAACCTCGATCCCTGCGTCGGCGAACCGGCTGCCCTGGAAGTAGGACAGCGACGCGGTCGGGTCGAACATGCCGCGCGCGGCGCATTCGTCGAAGTCCAGGGCGGCGCCGTTCCGGCCGAACACGCGCTTCGGCACGAACAGGGAATTCGGCTGCGGCGACATATGGGTGTAGCCGATCAGGTTGGTCATCAGGTAGGGCACGCCGAATGCCTTTGCGATGTGGAACAGGCCCGATGTGCTGCCAACGAAAAAGCGGCACCTGGCGGGAAGGTAGAGGTCCATGAAGTCCGAGCGTAGGCCCGCCGCATAATCGATGATCCGCGGATTGTCCGCGACCGCGAGGTGGCGCTCCACAGCCGAGCCCAGGCGGATGGCGAAGCCGCCGTTGGCGGCGATGAACTCCATGGCCGGCACCATATTGGCGATGTCGTGGTTGCGGAAGCTGTGATAGGCGAAGCGGGCGCCGCGCTGTTCGCCCAGGTATTCGGCGTCGCGCGCGTGGAAGCAGACCCACCAGTCGTTCTCGCCGATGCCCATTTTCGCTAGCTCGGCGCGGCCCCTCGCCTCTTCTTCCGGGGTCAGTCTCAGCAGCGGGAGGGTCGCGGCGAACTCTCGGTATTCGGTCGTCCGGGTCGTGCTGGCGATCACGAACCCGGTGCGTTCTAGATAGGGTTCGACCAGGCGGTACAGCCAGCTGACGACGGGGCCGCGCAGGATGCGGAACTGCCGCGCGAAGACGTTGACGATGGCCGCGTTGCAGGGTTTCCCCGAAAATCCGAGGATGCGAATGCCCGGCTCGATCTCGCCCAGCTCGCGGCGGCGGAGAAAGAGATCCGTGTCGCCGACCAGATGGCCGATCCGGTCGTCGCGCAGGTGCCAGACGCGCAGCCGCCACAGGCGCCCGGCGGCGGCGAGCAGCGCTGCTGCCGCGTGTCCGAGGACGAACGCCAGGGCTGACTTGACCCGATGTTTCAGCGTCAGGGGGGGATTAGGTGCGGGCATGGGTGGAACGCGCGGGCGGAGCATCAGTTGAGAAAGTCCGATTCGTAGAATTCGTTGAGCGTCGGGAACGGATGCTCGAAGACAGTCTCGTAGGCCTCGTTCAGGACTTTCATCTCCATGGAAGGGAGGTAGCTGATGTCTTTGAACAGATGCGCGATGTCGCGGTGCAGGCGGTCGAACAGGGGATCGCCGTGGAAACCGGCGAAGCGCAGGCCGGCCTCGTTGACAGCGCGCAGCAGAATATCCAGCGCCACGTCGGAAGCCGAATTTAACATCAGGAACATGGCCAGGCGAACGACGTCTCGCTCCCGGTCGGGCCGCGCGGGATCGAACAGCCGGTCCGTGGTCACGGCCCATACGCCGTCACTCGACATCAGCTTGCCGAAGCGGTTGGTTCGGGTGAACGGACTTTTCGCCGCGCCGCGCCCGTCGTAATCCAGGTTGATCAGTTCGTAACCGGCGTTGGTCATGAAGGCGTGGATCGCCCCGAAGCTAGCGGCCGAATTGAGGATGCGCGCGAAGAACACTTCCGAGCGCACCCCGAGCACGGTCTTGGCGAGCGCGCGGCGCGCGCCTTCCAGCACGTCGATCTCCGCGCCCTCGACGTCCAGCTTGAGGAAATGCACGGGATCGTTGGCGAACATGCCGTCGATGGTGTGCGCCGCGACGTCGTAGGACCCCAACTTGGCCTGCTCCTCGATCAGGTAGTCCAGGTCCTCGTTCACTTCGTAAAGCGAATTCAGCGCGCGGTGGCGGCGGATGTTGAAGGTCAGCGTGGTGTCCGTATGGTAAAGCGCCGCGTGGTGGACCGTGATGTTGGCGTGGTCCGCGTACTTGCGCTGAAGGCGCGCGACCTCGTCGTGGTCCGTCTCGAACAGGTGGAAGGCCGCAAGCCGGTCCACGGACTGCCAGCTGGGATGCAGACCGTAGCGCGCGCCGGCGTCGACCACGGTGCATTCGATCTTGGAGGGGAGCTTCTGTGCCATGCGTTCTCTCAGTTCCGTGCGAAGTTGCGGATCGCGGCGTCGATGTCGAGCGGCCGGTAGCCGAGCGCGAGCGCCGCTTCGTTATTGATCAGGTAGGCCGGCCGGGGGGCGTCCTGCACGCGGAGGCGGGAGCGCGAACTGGTCTCTTCGATGATTGCCGCCGCCGCGGCCCTGACGGTCGTCGCGCCGGCCGATCCTAGGGGAACGACCGCGGCCCCGCTTCGGGGGGCGGCCGCAAGATCGGCGATGAAACCGCCTAGCGAAAGGGCGTCGACCGCGTTGTTGAACGGGCCGTCCGAATTGTAGATGTCGATGTCCTCGCCGCGGCGCGCCCGATCCTGGACGGTGGCGAGCCAGTGGCGTTCGGCGCCGGGTCCGAGGATCCCGGGGACGCGCAGCGAGATCGAGGCGATCTCGCCGGCCCGCTCGGCAAGCATCATTTCACCGAGACGCTTGCTCATCCCGTAAGGGCCGGGATTGTGGATCGCCGTTTCGGCAGTCAGTTCGTGGTCGCACACCAGGCCGTGGACCAGGATCGACGACACGAAGATGATCTGCCCCGCACCCGAGCCGGCGGCGTAGTCGATCACGTTGCGGGTGCCGGTGACGTTGCTTTCGGCGAGTTCGGCGACGCTCACCTGACCGTCCGAGGAAACGGCGGCGGCGTGGATCACGGCGTCGGGCTGTCGGGGCAGCCGGGCGAAGTCTCCGGCCCTCCTCACGTCCAGGGGCACCCGGTTCAGGTGCCCGCCCTGGCCATCCGCGCCGGCGTCCGCCCGCGGGCGGCGTTCAGTGGCGAAGACCTCGAACCTCGCGTTCAGCAGTAGCGGCAGCAGGATGCGGCCAAAGAACGAGGAGGCACCGGTCAGGACTACGCGTCGCGGTGACGCCATGGGCTCGGACCCGGCCTAGTAAGGACCCATGAAGGTGTCTTCGTACTTCCCATCGACACCCTCGATATGCGCGATATCCAGAAGCCGCGTGACCGCCCCGGTGATCGTCGAGACGGACGGATAGAACACCTTCTCCAGCTCGTGCGACACTGGCGATGGGCAGTCGGCCATGCCGAGGCGGATGATTGGTGCCTTCAGGTAGTGAAATCCCCGTTCGCTGACCATGGCCGAGACCTCGCTGGCGACGCCGAACTGGGCCCAACTCGTATCGGCGCAGATCAGGCGGCCCGTCTTGCGCACGGAATCGAGGATCGTCTGGTGGTCGAGCGGACGGATCGAGCGGATGTCGACAACTTCGGCGGACACGTTCCTGGCTGCCAGCTCGTCGGCGGCGCGCAGGGCCTCGACGACCATGAAGGAGGTCGCGGCGATGGTCACGTCGGTGCCTGCCCGCGCCACCCGCGCCGTGCCCATGGGCGTAGTGTAATGGCCTTCGGGCACCGCGTCTTCCAGATTGTAGAGCGAGCGGTGCTCAAGCAGGATGACCGGGCTGTCCGCCTCGCAGGCCGACAACAGTAGCCCCTTCACGTCGCTTGCCGTGGTTGGCATAAGAACGGTCAGGCCGGGAAAGTGCGCGAGCAGCGATTGGATGCTCTGCGAATGCGTGGCCCCCTGTCCCCAGCCGCGGCCGATCACACCCCGGATCACGAGCGGCAATTTGCCGGCGCGCTCGCCGTACATGTAGGACCACTTCGCGGCCAGGTTGATGAGCTGATCGAGCGCCAGGAACATGAAGTCGTTTCTCTGGTGCACCATCACCGGCCGCTTGCCCACGGCGGCGGCGCCGATGGCGATCCCGGTCATGGCGTTCTCCATGGCCGGAGTGTCGAGCACGCGGTCAGGTCCAAAGCGCTCAATAGCCTGAAGCATGGAGCCGAATACCGCCGACTGATAGTCGGCGCCGATCCCGAAGGTGACGACGTCGGGATCGCGTTCCATCGCGATGCACAGGGCCTCGTCGATGGCGGCGGCGTAGGTCAGGGTCCGTTGAGCGTTCATGCAACACCGTCAAACAGGGTTTCAACCGCGGGCCAGGGGTCGTTCCGGGAGGCCGTGATCTCGCCGGCGATCGCGTCGCGCAGGCGGGCTTCTTCCGTTTCGAGCGCCGCCGCCTCGATCAGACCCGCGTCCAGGACCTGGCGGCGGGCCCGCGCCAGCGGACATTTCTCCATCCAGCGTTCGACCTCTTCGCGGGTCCGGTAGGTGCGATCGAGCTCGTAATCGAAATAGGGTCCGACATGTTCGCGCAAGCGATAGGTCTCGCATTCAAGGAAGGTCGGCCCGCCGCCGCCGCGCGCGCGCTCGACGGCCGCCTGGGCCTGCTCGAAAATAGCACCGACGTCGTTGCCGTCGACTTCCCGGGCGGGAACCTTGAACGACTCTACCCGTTCGCAAAGCCGGGTTCCTTCCGGCTGGCGGACGGACAGCGGGCTTTCCGTCGAGTAGCCGTTGTTTTCGCATACGAAGATGACGGGCACCTTGTTGACGGCGGCGAAGTTCACGGTCTCGTAGAAGATTCCCTCCTCGCAGGCCGCCTCGCCAAAGAAGGTGACGGCGACATTGTCCGTCCCGTCCATTCGGAATGCCCAGCCGCTGCCACAGGCGACGGCGATGGTCTGTCCCAGGATGGCGCTTGAGATGACGAAACCCTTGTCGCGGGCGGTCAAATGGACAGAGCCGCCGCGCCCCCTGGCCGCGCCCGTTTCCCGGCCGTAGAGCTCCGCCGCAAGTTCCGCGACGCCGCCGCCCATCGCCAGATAGTGGTTATGGCAACGGTGATGGCTGTAGACTGCGTCGCTCGGGCGCAGGGCCTGGGTGACGCCGACGGCGACGGCCTCTTGACCGATGCCGAAATGCGCGGGTGTGCGCATCTCCTGTTCCTTGTATCGATCTGCCAGGGTCTCTTCGGTCAGGCGGATGCGGTACATGGACAGATACATGTCCAGCATCGGCTCGCCGGTTTCAGTCAAAGACGATGAAGCCATAGTCACCGGTGTATCCACATTGTTCATAAATCCAGCGCCATTCCTCGGGCGTGTAGAAGCATTCGCAGGTCAGCTGCCAGTTCATCAGATTGGCCTTCTGCTGTTCGTTACGGTAGGTCTCGACCTGGATGTACTTGGCCGCGCCGCGGCCGACCCGCTCGATTTCGCGGACGGCCGAGAACAGATCCATGATCGACAGGTTGTGCAGGGTATTCAGTGACACAACGAAGTCGAAGCTGTCGTCGGGCCAGGGCAGCTTCCGCGCGTGGCCCTCGACGATCGGTCCCTTGACCTCCTCCTTCGCGGTTTCGATGGCGTAGGCCGACACGTCCAGGCCTGCGACCTCGACCCCCGGCCGGGCGACCGTAAACTCATACATCAGGAACCCGCGTCCACAACCGACATCGAGGATGCGGTCGCCGGCCTTGATCCCGTAGCGGTCGCACATGGCCTGGGCAACGGGCAGCCAGCGGCCGTCGTAGCGGTATCCGCCGTAGCCGTGGTGACGCGCGCCGTCCCAGAAGTCCTTGTCGAAGCGCTTCGCAATGGTCGCGCATTCGGCCTTGTCGTGTTCGACCACGCGCTCCAGATAATCGCGCGACGTCCGCGTATGGACGGACATGATGAAGTCGATTTCCTCAAGCAACGGGCAGGCCTCCGGGTGCGGGCTGCATGCAGGCGTTGAGCCTCAGCAAGGTTTCCAGGTAGTCGATGTCGCCGGCGTCGGCGACGCGGATGTCCTCCGCCGCCGCGTACAGCACCTTGCCGGCGTTCAGCATGCGGTCATAGACGCTGTGCCGGTGGCGCGCCGATCTGGGCAGCATGTACATGCTGTACATGACGATGCCATGGGCGCCGCCGATGCCGTTGACCGTCGCCTCCAGCATCTGGAAGCAGTTGAGGCTGGCGTATTCCGTGGCGCTCAGCTGGTAGGTCAGACCCTTGCGCGCCGCGTAGTCGCGGACGACCAGGTTCTGGATGTGCTGGGCGACGCGGTCGCCGTTGATGGGGCGGCTGGAGATGTAGCCGCGGATCAGCTTGGCGTTAGGCATCGTCATCCGTGAACCCCGTGGGCAGTTGATACTCAAGGCCGATGCGGCTGGCCGCGCGAAGGGTGATCGGTTCGAAGAATTCGCCCAGGCGTTTGTCGGCATAGGGGGTAAAGACCGCCTTGTAGCGGCAGTTTAAGCTCCAGCGGGTCTCGCCTTCCTCGTTCACGACGTTGCCGTGGAAGATGTTCTGGTTGAAGATCAGGGTCTGGCCAAAACGAATTTCCAGCCAGGCTAGGTCGGGACGGATCTCCTCGAACAGCTCGTTGCTGTCCGCCAATTCGGAGAGCCGCGCGCTGATTTCTCGATTGCGGTCCGGCGACAGGAAGAACATCGACTTGGTCCCGTAGACGTCGACGAACGGCGTCCATTGAACGACCTCGAACGGTGAATCGCCCGAAAGCACGTCCGCGTGAACCGGCAGCAGCGAGCTTTCGTCCCGCGGCAGCTGGATCGACAGGTTCAGCCGCCGCTGCATGCACAGCTCGTTTCCGACCAGGGTTTCCAGGCCGCGGTGCGCCAGCCGAAAGTAATCCATGCGGGCGTCCGGCGTTTCGTTCAGGCCGGCCAAGACAGCTAGGCGCAACCGGTTCAGATCCTGGACGTCAACGGCGTCGTGGAACCCGTTGAGAAAAGCGTCCTCGTCCTCGACCGCGCCCCATCCGGTCGCTTCAGCGGCGAGCGTGACAAGGCGCGTCCGCAGCCGGGCCAGGGCGTCGCGGTCCTCGACGTCGAGGATCACGTAGCCGTCGCGGACAAAGGCCTCGGTCAAGTCGCGTTCTTCCACGGTCATCAGGTCGGTGATGTGCTGGGTCATGGGCATTGCCCCCTCGTTGGCGTCCGCGCTCGACGGCGCCGGTCGGGCAGGATCATTTAAGCAGGGCCGTGATGGCCTTCTTCACGGAAACCTTGTCGACGGACATGCGGTGGCCGACGACGCCGACTTTGAGCCCGCCGACGATGTTGCCGATGAACCCGACGTCCTCGATATCGACGCCGCTGGCCAGCATCGGCGCGGTCACCGCCAGGAACGCGTCGCCGGCGCCCATGGTGTCGATCGGGTTCATGCCGAAGCTTGGGACGCTCGACGTTTTGCGATCCCGCTTGTGGATGGTGCAGCCGTGCTTGCCGCGCGTGACGATGATGTTGCCGCAGTCCACCTTGCCCGCCAGGTCCGTGTCGACCAGGCGCAGGATGTCGCCGTGCTTGCTCGAGGCGGCGATCCGGGCCTCCGGCTCATCGATGCAGATGTAGTCGGCGCTGGGATAGCGTGTGATCTGGTTGTAGCCCATGTTGCCCGCGTTACTTTGTGCGTTGACCGCGAGGAACTTCGCCCGTTCCTGGACCTTGCGGATGGTCGAGCCGTTGATCAGTCCGTGGCCGAAGTCGCACATGATGACGACGTCGAAATCGGCAATGCGCGCATCGATGCAGCGCTCGAGATCGTCCTGCGACTCCTGGGAAAGCGGGTGGTCGTCCATGTAGTAGACCTCGAACAACTTCTTCAGGAGGCCACTCTGGAACGGCTGGGATTCGACGAACCGGCGTTTGCGCACGGTCGGACGGCCCTTGATGGTGACCGGCTCCAGCCGCACATTCGGATGAAGGCTGGCGCGCACGACGTCCTCGTGGGAATCGATGCTGCCCAGGCCGGTGATGACTTCGACGTTGCGGCAGAATCCAGCGACGTGATTGGCCGCGGCGATCACCCCGCCCGCGAAAATTTCGCGGTCCGCGTGATGCACGGCCACGATCGTGTCCTTGGTGGCCTTGCCGAGGGAGTGGACGTAGTCGTACTGGTCGATGATCGTCTCGCCGATCAGCAGGACCCGCAGCTCTGCGATCCCGTCAAGGGCGCCGAACAGCCGCTGCTCGCCGCCGTTCTGTTTCAGCCGGTCGAGCATCGCCCGCGTCTCCGGCGCGTGGGAGCTGAGGTGGGCGTTGATCAGCTCCGACGAACTGAAAGTGATGTCGTCGGTGAAGGCGATACGCCCGCCGTAGGCCTCGACCAGTTCCTGCTCGTCACGGATCTTGCCGGTGATGTCCTGCGACGCGTCCTTGTAGTCGCTTCCTTTCACGTAGATGTCGGGTTGAATCAGCTTGATCAGCGGCTCGGCGGTCGGGTCATGGTTGATCCCGGCCCAATCGACGTAGGACACCGAGGTCAGCATTTCGGCGCGCAACACGTCGCGGAACACCGGCCGGCCGGGGCCCTTGTTGACGAAGGGGTCGGCCGTGACGGTTGCGATCAGTACGTCGCCCATCTGCTTGGCCGCTTCCAGGTGGCGCACATGGCCCAGGTGGAACAAGTCGAACACGCCGTGGACCAGGACCACCTTCTTGCCGGTGGCCTTGGCGTCGGCGCTGATGGCCGCCAGTTCCTCGACCGGGCGAATGCGCTCGCGTGTTGGCAGGCGGACGGCGTCGACGGACGGGGGAACGTCGGTATCGGGTGCAGGGTCTTTCGATGTCATTTCTTGTCGCCTGTCGGGGCAAGATACTTGAACCAGTCGCGGGTCGCTTGCTCAATCGACGAGGCGTCCCACAGGGGCGCGTCATACCAGTTCTCGATCTCCGCCATCATGCGGGTGACGCCATCCTGCAGGGGTACCTGGGGCGCCCAACCTAGGTCGGCGGTGGTCTTGGTAATGTCGGCCCAGGTGCAGTCCGGTTCGCCCGGGCGCTTAGGAATATAGGTGATCGGATAGCCCTCGCCGCCGACCAAGCCGATCAGCTTGTTGACCGACTGGGGGTTGCCGGCGCCGACATTGTAGACCTCGCCCCGCTTGTCGCTTTCGGCGGCGGCCAGGAAGGCCCGCGCCACGTCGGTGACGTAGAGGAAGTCGCGCGTCTGGGTGCCGTCGCCGACGACGGTCAGCGGCTTGTTGGCCAGCTTCTGTTTGAGGAACACCCCGAACACCGCGCCGTAGGCGCCGGTCGTCCGCACGCGGGTGCCGTAGGCGTTGAAGATCCTGAGCGACAGCACCGGCAGGCCGTAGACTCGATGCCAGTGGAACACCGCCTCTTCGCCCATGCACTTGCTGAGGGCGTAGGGGTACTGCGGGCTGACGGGATGGTCCTCGCGGGTCGGCGTGTCGGCGATCCCGTAACAGGACGACGACGCCGCGTAGACGAACTTTTCGACGCCGGCGGCGCGCGCGCATTCCAGCACCCGGACGGTTCCCTGAATGTTGACGTCCATGTATTCCGCCGGCTCCTTCATCGACGGGACGATGTCGCCGATTCCGGCGAAATGGAAGACGAAGCAGGCGCCCTCGAAAGCTGGTGCGCCGGGCTTGAGGGAGCGGATGTCGGTGACCTCGACGCAGACCCGGGGGTCGTCTTTGTAATGCGCGAGGTTGCGTTCGTGGCCGCCGCACAGGCTGTCGATCACCGTGACCGAATAACCGCCATCGACGAGAACGTCGACCATGTGGCTGCCGATGAAACCGGCCCCGCCCGTGACTACGGCTTTGCCGCGCAGATTCGTGGTGTCGCTGTTTGTCATATTGCTGATGATGTCTTTAAGCCGGTCCCGCCGGGGTCACTGCACCCCATCAGACGGGGCGCGGCGGGCGCCGGGATCGGGCAGTCGAAAATTTGGCACGCTACCGCCATCAGGGTGAAAAATTTCACCCTGCCGCTGCCCCATTGTTCACGCCATGAACATACTGGTATCGACCACAAAGGTCAACCTGGGTAGTCTTATTCCCGGCCATAAAAGTGAAGAAATTCCGGCAATTCCTCGGGCCAATCGCGGAACGGCAGGGAGCAGGCGCGATGAAATTTTGCGCCATCGAGAACGGTGTTGGGCGGCCTTGGTTCGGCCAACGCTAGGTCGGCAACCCGGATCTCACGCACTAGGTCCACGCGCCCCATGGCGGCGGCGATCTGCGCGGCGAGATCAAAACGCGTAAGCGGCCCCGGGGCGACGACATGCCACGGCCCAGACGCCCGCGAGGCGAGCAGGGCGCTGACGGCGGCGGCGATGTCGTCGACATGGGTCAGGGTCAGCCACATGTCGGACGCGGCCCGGACCTCCTGGCCCATGGCGAGCGTCTCGATGGTCTGGCGGATTGGCGATGTATCTTCGGCGGGCGGGCCGAACAGCTTGCCCATGCGCATCACGACGCCCGCGGGATGGCAGTCCAGGATGTGCCGTTCGACGGCCTGCTTCTGGCGCCCGTAGGCGGTCTGCGGGTCCGGGGTGTCTCGTTCCGTGTAGCCGCCCCGATCACCTCGGAAGACCTGATCGCTGGAACAGAACACGGGCCGGATGCCGAGGTCGGCCAGGCGATCGATCAGAGTGATGGTGTTCTCGACGTTGAATCGGTGAGTCGCGGCCCAGTCCTCGCGGCATCGGTCGAGTGAGCTGACCGCGCTGCAGATAAAAGCCGCGTCGATCCCCGCGCCGCTGTCGGGCAGGTCCCAGCCTCCCGGCTGCGACAGGTCGATCGTGTAATCCATGCCCGGCTGGTGAGACGCCGCCGCTGTTGCCTCACCGCGACCGTTGCGGAACCGCAGGACCGCTCGACCCAGGAAGCCCCCGGCGCCGATGATCAGCAGTCCCGCCATAGAATTCTCCAGACTAGTACAGGGTGTCGGGAATCGTCGGCTCCAGTTGGGCGAACAGATCGGGGTGTCCGTACAGCTCTTTGAACGACAGCGGGCCGTCGTAATTCGGGAAGTAGGAGAAGAAGGTCTCCTTCGAATGGGCGCGCATCTGGTCCAGTTCGTCTAGCGTCACGCCAACCATCCCGGCGTACTTGCGGCGCTGTTCCAGGGTCGAGAAATTGACGCGGTCCCAGTCGAAGGCGCGGATAATGCCCAACTCGTATTCGCGGAATGCTTCCGTACGGTAAAGCGCGACCGTCCGTTTGATGACCTTGTTGACGGCGTTCTGGTCCTCCAGGTGGCCGGCCTTCGATACCTTCTTGGTCAGCCGCGTGCCGATCATCGGCGTGGCGATGGAGAACACCGAGTAGTCGACTTCCGGATGGCTTTCCGCGAACTCGATGGTGTCCAGCAATTCGGCCCTGCTTTCGCCCATCAGCCCGACCACGTACATGCCGATGATTTCCAGGTTGTGGCGGTGCGACGACTGGATCATATCGTGATGGTGCTCGACGCTGGAGTGGATCTTGCCGACCACCTCGCGCAGGACACGGTTATTGCCAGATTCAAGCGGTGCGATCAGGCGGTACATGCCGGCCTCGGCCATGGCTTGGATCGCTTCGTCGTTCAGACTCCACAGGTTCATGCCCTGCGCGACAAACCACGGGAAGGTCAGGCCGCGGCGGCGGATTTCCTCGGTGAAGCGAATGATCTGCTCCGGCGTCTCCGCGAACAGGTCGTCGAAGAAATGGATTTCCTCGATGCCGTCCTCCAGGGCCTGTTCGATCTCGCGGAGGATCTGGTCGATGTCCTTGCGGCGGTGTTTCTGACGCTGGCCGCGCAGGTGGGCGACGCTGCAGAACGAACAACGCAAGATGCAACTGCGGGACGTCATGATGTCGCGGTAGCGCGACGAGCGCGCGGGGTAGCGGATCTTGCCGCGCTCGAGGATGTTCTCGTAGCGCCGGGTGTGCCAGTCGTCGAGGATCTGGTAGGCGGGCAGCGGCAGATCGGTCAAGGTCACGTCCGGATAGTTGGGCGAGGTGTTGATCACGTCGTCGCGCTTGAACGACAGGCCCGCGATCTTGCCGAGATCGCCGCCGGTTCCTAGCGCGTCGAGCAGGTCGCCTACGGCGAAGTCGACCTCCCCGCGGATCGAATAATCGACGGTACCGTCGGCCACGGCCTGGCCCGGATAGTTGGTCGCATGGGTGCCGGTCAGGATGGTCGCCGCCTTGGGACAGATGTCCCGGACTATGGCGAAGACCGCCGCGCCGTCCCAGTCGGACGCAGTGGCGAAGGTCAGGATCGACTGCACCGCGACGACGGCGTCCGGGCGGTGCGTCTTCAGCTTCTCGCGCAGGTGATCCTTGCGCTCGCGCCTGGTTTCGCAGGTGCCGAGATCGAGGAACTGGACGTCGTATCCGCGGCGCAACAGGTCGGCGGCGCAGCTCATCGGCTCCAGTGGCGACACCAGCCGGCGCTTCTCGAAGTCCGGCTTGCCCGACTTCTTTTCCAGCTCGCTGTCGTAGTCGACCAGCGGGGGCACGACGATCAGAACGCTTCGGTCGGTGGTTTTCTCAGTCATCAGGTCCTCGCTTGGCCGGGGGCCAACTCGGTTATGGGGCGGCGGCGGCCGATCCCGTTACGTACACCGTCTTTGAGCACAAATAACCTGGTCCGGGCAACCGGGCGATGTGCCGGGGCCGCGGCGGCGGCGCGCCGTTCGCGATCAGTCGCGATTGACATCGTTACCGCATCCTGCGCAGAAGTCCGGCGATTTGACGGCGTACTCGCGGAAGAACTCGATCATATCGGGCTGGCGGAGAATGTCCTCAAACGGACGTTCGCGCAGGTTGGCGAATAGCATGGCAGCGGGGTCGTGGACGCGGCCGCAGGGTAAAAGGAAGCCGTTCACGTCCACAGTCAACGCGCCCCAGGGCCTCCGGCACAGGCGCGTCGCCGGGGCCGGGGCCTCGCCCTGGTTGCCGCCGACGAACGGCGCGATCAGAAGAAGGTGGGGATAGCGCGTGGGCCAAGCGCGTGCCTCCTCGCGGGTGCGCTGGACCGGGTCGCCGTCGACCTTGCGCTCGGTCAAGCCCTTGCCCGCGAAATCGTCGAACAGGGCGATGGAATGGCGCAGGCGCCGTCCCGAGCGGCCGGCCAGGTCGTTGGTGAAGGCCAGGGTGTTGTGGATGTCGTCGATATTGACGGAACTGAGCACCGTGTTGACGCGGACCTGTCCAGGATGGTTGAGGATCAGGTGCTCCAACTTGGTCCGCAGCTTTTCGACCTTGGTCCCGAAGCGCGCGATACTGGCGATCTCCTGATCCAGGGAATCGACCGAAATCGTGATGTGCGACAGGCCTTGCGCGAACAGGTTGCTGAAATACTCCGGCGTACGGCCCATGGCGTTGGAGATGAAATAGATATTGCGGAACTTTCCGGTCTGGCGCGCGAAGCTGACGATCTCGGGCAGGTCGGGGTTGAGCGTCGGCTCCCCGACGTCGTGTAGGTCCAGGTTTTCGGAATAGGGCATGTGGGGGAACAGCAGTTTGTACTCCTCCAGCGAGGTGTGCTTGTTGAACCAGGCGTCCTGTTCTACGGCGAGCGTGCGCGGGCAGCCGGCGCATTTCAGGTTGCACCAGCTGCTCGATTCGACGCGTACAGTGCTGACCTCGAACGGCTTACCGCGCGGTCCTTCCAGCACCTGCAGCAGGGCGTCCGCGTCCAGGTCCTGAAGGCGGACCGTGGTCGTCGACCGGCGCCTCCAGGATGCCGCGAACTTCGAGGCGAAGCGCCCCATGTGTTCGCCGCAGGGCAGCTGTGTTACGACATTCTTGAGCACGTTTTTCATGATTTTTCTCGCCGGTGCGCGGGATGCCGACCCTCAGGGTGCGGGAAAACACCCGGAAGCGGCCCGGGTCGATCGTTCGGCACATACCGCGCCCGGGCCCTATATATAGAAGTCGCCGGTCCACCCGACAAGGCTCGCGGCCGGAGCCGGGCGGCGGGGAAATCAATTGTTTGCTGGCGCGCGCGCCAACACGCTAGGATCACGCCCGGCGCCCACCGGACCGGCCGCGGCGCCCCGCCAAGTCCAACGCGCGCAGATGCATCGAGAGGAATGACATGAGTAAACCGACGTTTGAACGCAACATTGTCCGGCGCGAGGGGGACGCCGACCCCGTTGACATCCTCCGCTACTTGCGCGCGTTCCTCGAAAACGGCGGGATTGACGATTCGATCCTGCGCAGCAACCTGGGCCTGTTCCTCACGGCGAGCAACCTGACCAAGGTGCTGTTCATTGCCGACGTCTATTCTCGGATCATCGACGTTCCCGGCAGCATTTACGAATTCGGCTGCCATCTCGGCCAAAACCTCGTGCTGTTCGAGAACTTGCGCGCCATCAACGAGCCGTTCAACCGCCAGCGCCGCTTCGTCGGTTTCGACATGTTTGCGCTGGACAGCGGCTACCCGTCGCGCAGCGACATCGACGGCGAAAGCCCGGAGATCGTCGGCGACAGCTACACCCTGCCGGAAGACTACCCCGATCGCCTCAAGAGCCTTTTCGCGTTCCATCAGGACCTGTCGGTGACGCCGGGGGAAAGCCGCCTGACCCTGCGCAAGGGCAACGCCATGGAAACGGTGCTGGAGCATCTGAACGACAACCCCGGCGAGGCGATCGCGCTGGGCTATTTCGACCTGGCGACCTATGTGCCGACCAAGGCGATCCTGGACGCCATCGACGAACGCGTCGTGCCCGGCACGGTCCTGGTCGCCGACGAATTCAACTTCGGCAGCTACCAGGGCGCATCGAAGGCGTTTCTCGAATATCTCGGTCATCGCAAGTGCAAGGTCGAAAAATCGCGGGTCATGACCGACCGCGCGCTTTTCACCGTCCTCTGATCCGTTCTCATTCACGACCCCGAAACCAGTACCGGCAGGACCGCCGTCCAGCGCCCGTGGGCGTTCCATTCCAGTGGTACCGACGGATCGACCGGGGCGACCCGGTGCGGCAGGTCGAAGCGGAACATGGCCATGTCGCCGCCGTCCGCCACGTTGTCGAGTTGCAGCACTTCGCCGTCGACCTCGAACTCCGTCTGGCCGTGGTCGAAGTTCGCGCCCTTGCGGCTGAGATTTAGGATCAGGCCGTAGTCGGTCGGGAACCGCGGGTGGGTATGCCAGTCGAAGTATCCGCCGCCGCGCGGATAGTTGATGACTTGTGGGCGCGAGGCGAGGACCGCCGGATCTTCTGAGAAACTCGTATCGATTCCCAGAATGTCGATCTGTACGCGCAGCAGCCGGGAGAACACCTCGTGCGCG
The DNA here is from genome assembly GCA_963976055.1 of uncultured Alphaproteobacteria bacterium. Lineage (GTDB taxonomy): Bacteria > Pseudomonadota > Alphaproteobacteria > Rhodospirillales > Casp-alpha2 > UBA1479. Next base: position 10,331 of record CAXBJB010000011.1, on the reverse strand, counting down.
ACGGTCGAGGCCAGGCACTCGTTCCGGGGCACCATGAAGAAGGTCCGGAATATCCGCTTGGTCACGGATTTTTCCGGCTCGATATCGACCTGGTAGAAGTCCTCGCGGAAGCGGTCGCCCAGGCGCGGCTCGTTCGTCGCCGTGAAGGCCACGAGCTCGTCGATGAAGCGCTGGCACAGGTTTGGGGCGACGAAATTCTTCACCACGATTAGGTCGTGACGGTGAATTTCGTCCAGGGTCAGAGATCCCAGGTCTGCCGCGTCAAGTTGCTTGATTTCCGCCATGTCCGTTTTCCATTTCCTTCCCCGCCCGCCGATTGCGCGCTCAGGCTGCGCCGATCTTCTTCATGGTGCGGACGTTGAAGTACTGGTCGTTGTCGAAGCTGTCCGGCAGAAGGCCGCCCCGAAATGCCTCGCAGAGATCCCGCACAGCTTCTTCGATGCTGTGCTGCGGGCGGAAGCCCAAGACCTTGAAGATTTTGTCGGAGTTGATGTGGTAGGACCGGATGTCGTCGCTCGGCGTGGTTACGATCTCGGGCTCGCCCAATTCCGGAAATTCCTCGACCACAACCTTGCGGACGACGTTCGCGATCTCGGCGATGCTCATATTCTGGTAGCCGCAATTGAAGGTCTGGTCGGCGATATTCTCCTTCGGCGCGGTCAGCAGCAGGCAGCACAGGTCGATATAGTCCTTGATGTGTAGGTTGGGGCGCAGCTGGCTGCCGCCGAACACGGTGATCTTGCCGTTGTTGACGGCGTGGTTAGTCAGGATATTGACCGAGACGTCGAGGCGCTGGCGCGGCGAGTAGCCGCAGACCGTCGCCGGGCGGAAGATCACGCCGGTAAAATCGTCGTCCGTGTGCTTCAGCAGAAGCGGTTCGCACATGCCCTTGAACTTGTTGTACAGCGTCAGCGGCACGAGCGGATGATCCTCGGTCACGTTCGGGACCTCGCTGATGCCGTAGACCGAACTGGTCGAGGCGTAGATGAAGCGCTTCACGCCGGCCTCCTTGGAGGCCGCGACCAGCGGCTCGAACGCGTCCAGGTTGACCGTCGTCGACAGCGCCTCGTCCAGTTCGAAGCTGGCGTCGTTGGAGATGCAGGCGAGATGGATCACGGCATCATTTCCCTGCACGGCGGCTTTGAAGGCGGCGATGTCGCGGATGTCGCCCTTGATCACGGTCAGGTTCGGATTGTCGGTCGGTAGCGTGTGGTCGCCGAAGTAGAGAATGTCGAACACGGTGACCTTGTAGCCGTCGGCCAGAAGGGTCGGGACGAGGACGCTGCCGCAATAGCCGGCGCCACCGGTGACAAGGACATTGGGGAACATGGGGGTCATTCGGATATCCGTGGTTTGTTTGACGTTGCGGTGGGGCGGGCGGGTCAGAACCTCTGCAGCTCCGCTAGGCGCGCGAATTCGCCGCCCTGGCTAATCAGGTTTTCGAAGCGACCGTGCTCGATGACGCGGCCGGATTTCATGACGTAGACCTTATCGGCGTTGACGATGGTCGACAGGCGGTGCGCGATCACCAGCACGGTCGTGGTCGACGCTATCTTGGCGATGGCGTCGTGGATCATGGACTCGCTCCGCGAATCCAGCGAACTCGTGGCCTCGTCCAGGATCAGCATGTCAGGCCGCCGCAGCACGGCGCGGGCCAGCGAGATGCGCTGCACCTGTCCGCCCGAAAGCTGCACGCCGCGGTCGCCGGTGACGGTGTCCAGGCCGTCCTTCAGGACGGAGATGAACTCCCAGGCGTTGGCCGTCTTGCAGGCCTCGACGAGTTCGTCCTCCGTGGCGTCGGACTTGGCCCACAGGAGGTTGTCGCGGATGCTCATGTGGAACAGCTCGCTTTTCTGCGGCACGTAGCCCAAGCGCTCGCGGTAGCTTGCCGCCGCGAACTCACCGAGCGGCACGCCGTCGCACAGGATGCGCCCCGAGGTTGGCTCGACCAGGCCCAGCACCAGGTCGATCAGCGTGCTTTTGCCGCTGCCCGATTCACCGACCATGGCGACGACCGAGCCCTTCTCGACCGTCAGCGACAAGTGCGACAGGACCTCGCCGCGCCCCGGATAGGAAAAGCTCACGTCGTCGAACGTAAGCCCCTTCTCGAGTCTGATGAACGGCCGGGTGCCCACGGCCGCGGTCTCGGCCTCGGCCTTACGCCGGAAGGTCTCGACCTGCTCGTAGGCAGGGAAGAAGGAAAACAGCGACGCCGCGTTCGAGGTCATGCTGCCGATCGTCTTGACGAACTCGTTGAAGGCGTAGACCAGAACGACGATTTCGCCCAGAGACACGCCGAGTGAGCGTCCGGTCAGGAAGATGACGACGACGACGATGAGACCGATCGGGGAATAAAGCTCGGGAAGAATCGTGCGATAGAGGTTGGCTGCGATGGTGGCGGTGCGCAGGCGGTCGAACAGCAACGACAAGTTGTCGATGGCCTGGCGTTCGCGCCCGAAGCCGGAGATCAGCTTGGTCTGCGCTAAGTTTTCCACGAGGCCCACTGTATAATCGTTGTGGCGTTTAGTTTCCTGTGCCCCGAACCGGTAGCCCATCTTGGAGGCGAGAAATACCGGTGTGCTCAGAACGGCTGCGGTGAGAATGCCGACGGTCGACACCTCCCAGGATACAATGAACGGTATGGTTAGGAAGGCAAAGGCCTGAAGAGACGGCGAAATGATTCGGGCCAGCGCGGTGAAAGCGTCGCCGACGCGCGTCAGTTCACGGGTCAGCGTGTTGACGAAATCACCCTGGCGGTGGGATGACAGGAACGTCGACTTGGCATAGAAGATGCTGGCCACCAGGCTAATGGTGATGTCTTTGATGACCGTATATTTCGTTTTGATTGTGTAATAACCAAGCAGAACACGGAAACCCGACCGGGTCAGGTTGAGAATCAGGAAGATGATGACGAACAGCGCCACGTCGATTTCGGGGAAGTAGCCTTCGAGCAGGGCGACGAAATGTTTAGTGATCGGATCGGGCGCGGCGTCGCGCTGGATGAAGTAGATGATCGGCGCGACCGAGAAAATGGCGGCGCTGTCAAACACCACCATGATCAACGTCAGCAGGACGTTGACCGACAATATGACCGGGAACCGGCAAAACATTGTGATAACGAAATCAACAAGCCCTAACATGTGATTCGGCGGCCTCGGCCAATTGACATAATTATTCCAGATAGGTTGACGGGGCGCGGGGGCGACGGGGTCCCCGCCTGACGTCAGGCGGCGGTCACGGTGCGCGCCTCGACGCGTGTCCGCACCGCCCGTCCAAGCAGGTCCATCAACAAGACGACGCGTTCTTGGTCGTCGACGCATTCGAAACACCCTTCCAATTCGGCGAGTGGTCCGTCGATAATCCGCACTTTCTGGCCCTTTTCGAAATTGGGCGGCGAGATCGTGACGATGCCGTTGGATTCGCGGTTCTTGATCGCGTCGATTGCCGCCGACGACAGTACCAGCGGAAATTCGCCGTCGCTCAACAGGTAGGCAATGCCCAGGGTGCCGTTGATCGCGCGCCAGCGCTGCTGCGCGGCGTCCATCTTGACGAACATGTAGCGGGGAAACAGGGGCGTGAGGACGGTATCCGTGCGCCGGGCGTGGCGCCGCGTCTTCGAATACCGCGGCAGATAGGCATGGAGTCCCTGGTTCCGCAGGTTATGCAGGGCCAGCAATTCCTTCTGCGGCTGGGTATAGGCGACGTACCAGTTCATGGACGGTGCTCTCTAACTTGACTCAGGCCCCGCCGAGGCGGGAAATGCGCAAGGCTTTCGGCGTCAGGATCAGGCCGTGGGGAATCTCCGCCGCCAGGGAATCGAACGCCGCCTGAGGATCGGTGATCGTCGTCAGGATGAAGATGTCGGGGGAGCCTTCGGCCTGGCATTCCGCGAAGGTGCGAAAGATACGCAGGCCGCAGGAAGTGGTCTCGTTACGCCCGCCGTCGAGGATACCGACAACTTCCGTTTCGCGGCCGATCGCCGCCAGCGTCGCGATCTCGGACAGCTCGCTCACACCGACCAAGGCGACCCGGCGCCAGCCTCGGTTGGCGCAATAGGCCAAGAGGTCGTCGAAATCCTGGCGGGCGTCGCGGTAGAATGTCAGCGAAGTATACAGGTATTCCGCCGTGAGTCGGCTTTTCTCCTTGAAGCCCTTCGGCGTCAGGTAATAGGCGTAGCGCCGCGCCGGGGCTTGGCGGACCTTGAGAAGACCCTTGCGCACGCAGCGCTTGAGCACCGCGTTGGTCAACCCGAGGGCGACACCCAGGCGTTCGGCCAGGCCGCGCTGGGACACCTCGTTTTCCGTCGAAACGACGTCGAGCAGATCAAGGGTCGTTTCGACCATCTGCGAGCGAGATTGCGCGTCGAATTTTCCGTCAGCCATGGGACCTCATGTTCATATCGTGAACATAGGGCGTTCACGGTTTGAACGTCAATGATATTCGCAGGTTACTGGTTGGCGGCGACGGTAATCCGAGGCTCTGGAAGGGGGGATTGTCACGCCTGGAATCTGGATGAGCGGCCTTGCCGGGCGGTCAGGAGTCCCCCAGTTTGTCCCGCATAGCCTGTTCCAGCCATTGATGGAGGTTTTGCCCCTCTTCGGCGGCGGCGGCGAGCGCTTTGTCCCGTAGATTGGGCGAAACTCCCGGGGTCGCCCCGAAGTAACGCGTCCGGTGCGTGCCGCCGCGTGGACCCGGGATGGTCAGATCCAGGTCGACGGCTGGCGGCCCTTCGGCGACGGTGAATTCAATAACATAGAACGCGTTAGCCACAATCCAATGCAGTGATACCTCGTCCGCGCAGGCCGGCAGGTCGGCGATGGGCGCCTCGAATCGGTAGAGGTGATGGGAATTCATCAGGATCTTGCCGAAATCGTGGCCGCGTAGCCAGGGCGCCACGCTCTCGTCGCCGACCACCACCCTGCCGCCCGGTTTGACGACGCGGGCCATCTCGGCCAGGGCCGCCGGCACTTCGGCAAACAGGTTTAGGCCGCCAAAATGGAAGGCCGCATCGACGCAATCGTTGGGTAGAGCGAGGTGGAGGGCGCTGCCTAGCGAATATTCGATGCGCGGAGCCGTTTTGTCGGCGAGGAGTTCGCGAAGCCGCTCCCGGCCAAGCTTCAGCATGTTCTCCGAGAGGTCCTGAAGGAACAGGACGCCGTCCGAAGACAGTCGCTCGGCGATCAGTTCGGAATCCCGGCAGGTTCCGCACCCGACCTCGAGAACCCTGTCATTGGGTTTGATCCGCAGCATGTCTACCACGCGGCTGCGGACCTCGAACTCGTCCAGGAAAAAGCTCCGGAACAGCCATTCCATATGGCCGTCGTACTCGCGGTAGAATTCCTGATAGAACGCCATCTCGCGTTCTTCGTCAGCGCTGCCCGCCATCTTCGCAGAATCGATCAGACAGGGGATGCCGTCTGTGATGGGATAGGTCTTGCCGTCCGGTGCCGTCAGGCGTCCGGTGACGACGTCACTGCCTTCGGTCCGTTCGGCTTGCAGTTCCAACTGAGCCCGGGTATAGGGGCAGACGTAGACGGAGCCTAGTTCCTTATCCATCAGTATTCCTTGTCATGGTGACCCCTTAGAGCGATTGCCGTGGCCCAGCTAGGAATCTGCGAAAAGATCGGATGATCGCCTCTTAACGGATACGGCGATGCGGAGTCGACCATTGATTTCAAGCACAATCCGCAGTCGGAGACAAATATTCTCGATCGCTGTGGGCGTCGCCGTTGTCGTCGTCCTGATGCTGATCCGGCATCACGAAATCCACGGCGAGAACCTCTATTACTGGTTTTTTGCGCGCGTACTTTTGGAAACCGGCGGCTTCCCGGTGTTCGACCGCAGCCCCATCAGTGCGCTCTACCTGGCGCCGTTCCAGCTTCTAGACTATCCGCTCAGCTTCAAGCTGGAGTACGCAGTCCGCGCAGCCTTCCTGTTCGCCGCCCTCTATACGCTGACATGTCAGTTCGCGTGCCGTCCGGTGGCGGCCTTCGCGGCCCTGATTTGGTTGCCGTTTCTGGAAGATGCAGCCGCCTTCGGTCAGGGCGTCGGGCTGGCGCTGGTGATCTTTGGCCTGACCCTGCGCATCCGCGACGACGACCGGCGTGGGTCCGTTGTCCTCTTCTACGCCTTGGTTCTAGCCGCCTATCTGTTCCGCGTAACGTTTCTGCCGATGCTGCTGCTGTTCGTGGTGGTCGATCTGTTCACCCTGTTCCGTCACCAGGGCCGGTCGGGTGTGCTGCACCTGATCCCGCGCCCGAGCGACTGGCCGATCCTGGTGCCTGTGGCGTTCTGCGCGGTGAGCTTGATGTTGCAGTGGGACAACCCGTGGAACAACGTCTATGCGGCTTCGACCACCTGGATGCCGATCAACAATCCTAAATCCCTGGGCGAGGCCAATACATTCCAGCTCATCAACTATAAGCTCACCCTACAGAAGTTCGGCACCATCTTCGGCCACGACTGGTACGTGACCAACAAGGTGTTTTTCGGTGACACGGCGACCGTCGCCGACATGCTCAAGGCCAACCTGCCACTCGTCGCCTCGCTGATCGACGATGCCATTCCCGATCTGTTGACGGGCGTCACCGGGAAGACGCTTTTGCCGCGCGCCACTCATTCCGAGAACTTGGTGCTAATCAGTCATTTCAGCGTGACCCTGCTGGTGTTTTGCGCGGCCCTGATGCGGGCCGCCCGCGCGCCGAGCAACCGGGGCCTGTTTTGCGCCTTCGTGCTCGGCTGCGCCGCGACCATGTTGCCGCAGCTTCTTGGCGGCGGCTGGGTCGCGCGCCATTACGGCGCGACGGTGCCCGTGTTCATCCTGGCGGGCCTTTATGTGGGGGGTGCAGTCGTGCGCGCGTTAGACCGGGAGAAACCCCTCGATCCCTTGGTCTTCGGCATGCTCGCTTGGCTCGCGGTCCTCTATCTGGGCGACCGCACCTTGGCCTGGTTCGCAGGGGCTCGCGGCTTCCCCCTGGTCCCCCTAGCGGCGCTCGCTATTGTCGTTGTCGGCATCGTGTTCGCGCGCTTTGGTCCGGCCTGGGCAAGGATGATTGCCAGGCATGCCTCCGGCCTGATCGTCGCCCTGGGAGTGTTGCTGTTCTGCGACCCGGCGGTGCAATGGGCGAAGATGGTGCGTCAAGCGGCCGCCGACGTCGCCGTCGGCGATCTCCGTATCCTGGAAATCCGCCCTCCGAACTTGTCGCCCAATTTGGTCTTCCGGCGAATTCAGCCCGAAGTCCTGTCCTGCAAGGGGGTCCTCGCCCTCGACCACCTGTTCTATGCGTCTTTCCTGCCAATGCCCATCGACCGCTTCTACGGCGCCCAGGACATCCCGCCGATCGGCAAGCTTGGAGGCGAGGTGCCCAACCCGTTGACGCCGGATAAGGTCGACTGCCTTCTTATCTCCGAGACGTTCCGCACCATTGAAGGCAGCGGCATTAATATCGGCCTGCGCTACCGCAACTACGTAAAACCCTACGAGGACAAGCTACTCGCCCTCGGCGCCGAGAAGCGAGAGCTCCCCGGGTACGGGCATTTCGTGTTCCTGAAATCTAAGCCGTGATCAGCCGGCGCCCGCAAGCAGCTGTTTGAACTCGTCGGCGTTGCGGATGTAGTCGCTTTCGTCGTAGGGACCGGACGCCAGCACCATACAGAGCGCTTCGTCCGTTTCCGCCCGAAAGGACAACCACGTCATGGCTGGAACGAACAACCCCCTGTCCGGGGTGTCGAGCCGCAGGCTTCCGGTCCCGCTGGCCCATTGGCAGTCCAGCTGGAGGGCGCCGGCGGGACAGATGATGAACTGCATCTGCTCACGGTGGGCGTGATGGCCCCGGGCCACGCCGGACCTCATGCCGCTGATATAGAACACCCGCTTGACCGTGAACGGCACGTGTCGGTCGCATTCGGCCACGCACAACAGGCCGCGGCCGTCGGGGATCGCCTGCAGGTTGACCGCGCGCGGGCCAGACCCGGGCGCCGCCGGGGTCGCCGAGTTCATCGCTTTCTCTCCCGCACTAAGTCGCCCAGGATCAGGTTCGCGCCCAGATAGCTGACCGGGATCATCACGACGACCACGACCAGCGGGGCCGCGTACTCGGGCATGGTGAAGCGTTCGACCAGCAGGACCAGAAGGTACAGCCGGACCACGTAGTTGAGGATGTAGAACACCGCGTAGGCGACGACGTCGCGCTTTCTCGGATGGCGCTGGAAGACCCAGATACCGTTGGCATAGGCGGAGAACACAACACCGGCCGCGAAGGAGATGGTGAAGGCGGCCTGGTAGGGTGTCACCAGATTGGCGAGCAGGAACAGCACGTAAGTCGCGCCGGTGTTGATGAACCCAATGACGATGAACGTGCGCAGCCGCTTGCGCAGGGTCGGCCAGTCGTCCAGGGAAAGCGAAGGGAGCCGAAAACGGCCGGTCATCATGCGAAATCCCATTGGTAGATGTCATGGGCCACGGTGCGCGCACCGAAGCCCTCCTTGAATTCGATCAGGCCAAGGTTCAAGCCGTCGCCATCGGCCGCGTTAGAGCTCCCGAGGTCGAAATAGTCGCGCGACGATTCGAAGCGCACGCAGGTCTCTTGGATGAGCAGGTCCAGGGCGCCCAGCTCCTGCCCCCTGTCGGAGGCCGCAATGTACTGTGCTCGGACGACGATGCCTGTGTCGTAGAGAACCAGACCCGCCAGGATTTCCCCATCGAGGACCGCGGCCGTCACGGTAATGTTGCTTGGAAAGCTTTTCTGCAGGCGTTGAATCTCATCCAGGCTGTGCACGGGGGTGGCGCCGTGAGTGGCCGCTAGGCGCGCTTCCAGGACGGGCCAGAAATCCGCGAGCGCGACGGCAGGGGATATCGCGACGCCGGTCTTGCGGGCCTTGGCGCCGCCGCGCTTGCGCCGGGTCTGCACGGTCCTGGGGGCGTCCAGCGCGATCACGCTGAAGGTGTCCCTCTGCAGAAGCGTTGCCCCGACACGGGCCAGGGCGTAGAGGTCATCCTCGCCGAGGGTGCGGCGGTAGATCGCGGGAACCGTCTTGTAGACCATATGCGCGAACGCAGCGTCGCGAAGCGCCGGCGCCATTGCGGCGAAAATGTCCAGCATCAGCGGCGTCGTCATGTCGGGTTGGACGATCAGGCCGCCATAGGTTAGGCCGCGATGGCTGTAGAGGGTGCTCCCGTCGCCGCGGTTTGCGGGCAACAGCGCCACGATCCGGTCATCCTTGCTGATCACCAGCGACAGGTCCTCGAAGCGGTTCTTGTGATAGTCCATGTAGCGGCGGTCGAATAGGAACGTACCGTTGCGCGACGTTGCCACGAACCGGTTCCATTGGTCGGCGCGGCTTGGATCATAGCGGTCCACTTTCAACACGACGAACGCTCCCCCATGTCAACAGTGGATTTCGTCTATGACCGATTCCGGCTTGGAAGAGACGATGTCGAATATTCGCCACAGATACTCGCCGACGATGCCGAGCATGACCAGGATCAGTCCGGAAAAGAAACAGATCAGGCTGACCAGGGTCGCGAACCCGGCGACGTCGATGTGACCGGACAGGGCACCGACCAGTATCCACAGACCGTAGATGAAGCTGCCGATCGAGGTCAGGACGCCGAATCCGGAAATGAGCCGGATCGGCGTGACCGAAAACCCGGTGATGGTATCTAGGAACAGCTTCAGCCGCTTGCCGAAGGTCCACATGGACTTACCGTGCCGCCGCTCAGGCCGTTTGTAGGTCAGCACCTTGGGCTTAAAGCCCAGCCAGAATGCGTACAGGTGGGTGTTGATGTTCTTGTTGCTGTTGACCAGGAAGGGCAGCATCGTCTTGTCGAACAACATCAGGTCGAACCCGCCGATGGGATAGTCATCGACGATCAGCGCTCGGACCAAGCGGTAATAGGCGGCGGCGAACAGCCGATTCAGAAACGGATCTGCCCGCGCGGTGCGGGTGCAGATGACGAACTTGTGGCCGTCGAGCCAGCAGTCGGCCATCTCCAGAACCATACCGATCGGATCCTGCAGGTCGGCGGCAACCACGGCAACGCAATCGCCCGAAACGTGTTTCATGCCCGTCTTGGTTGCCGCCACGGCGCCGAAGTTGCGCGCCAGCTTGATGACCTTTGTCGCCGGGCGTTTTTCCTTGATCTCCATCAGCCGCGCGAACGATTGGTCACCGGACCCGTCGTCCACGAAGACCAGCTCCAGGTTCATGCCGCGTTCGCCGAGCGACGCCTCGAGCCGCGCAAGTTCGCCGAAGAGGTCGGGCAGCGATCCCTCGTTGAAGTAGACGGGAACGACGATGGAAAGGGTTTTCTGCACGTGACCGATCTCTCC
>CAXBJB010000010.1:0-106468 GCA_963976055.1 uncultured Alphaproteobacteria bacterium | reverse complement strand
TCCGCGAAGGCGGCCGCACCGTCGGTGCCGGCGTCGTTTCCAAGATCATCGAATAGGGTAACCGTTCAGCCGGCCCCCCCTCAAAAGGGGCCGGCGAACTTTTGGGGCAAGAGCCATGGACCAACAAAACATAAGAATTCGGCTGAAGGCGTTTGACCATCGTGTGCTGGACCAGTCCGCGCGCGAGATCGTCAACACGGCCCAGCGGACCGGCGCCTCGGTGCGCGGCCCCATTCCTTTGCCGACCCGGATCGAAAAGTACACGGTGCTGCGGTCGCCGCACGTGGACAAGAAGTCCCGGGAACAGTTTGAAATCCGCACCCATAAGCGGGTGCTCGATATCGTCGATCCGACGCCGCAGACCGTGGACGCGCTCATGAAGCTCGACCTCGCGGCCGGCGTCGACGTCGAGATCAAGCTCTAAAGGGTACGATGATGCGGACCGGATTGATCGCACAGAAATTGGGCATGACCCGCGTCTTCCAGGAAGACGGCCGGCACCTGCCGGTGACCGTCCTCAAGGTGGACAGCGTGCATGTCGTGGCCCAGCGCACCATGGAAAAGGACGGCTACTCGGCGGTTCAGCTTTCCTGGGGCAAGGGTAAACCGAAGAACATGCCGAAGGCGCTGCGCGGACATTACGCGAAGGCCAAGGTGGAGCCGGGCAAGCGGCTGCGTGAGTTCCGGGTGTCGGAAGACAACCTGATCGACGTCGGCGCGGAACTGTCGGCTGCCCATTTCATCAACGGCCAGATGGTCGACGTGGTCGGCACCTCGGTGGGTAAGGGTTTTGCCGGGGCCATGAAGCGTCACGGCTTCGGCGGTCTGCGGGCCTCCCACGGCGTGTCCATCTCGCACCGTTCGCACGGTTCCACGGGTCACTGTCAGGATCCGGGCCGCGTGTTCAAGGGCAAGAAGATGGCCGGCCAGCTGGGCAACAAGCGTTGCACCGTTCAGAACCTGCCGATCGTCGCGACCGACGCGGCGCGGGGCCTGATCCTGGTGCGGGGTGCGGTGCCGGGTTCCAAGGGCGGCTTCGTGCTGATCAGCGATGCCGTGAAGAAGGCCCCGCCCGAAGGCGCGCCGTTCCCGGCCGCGCTGAAGGGTGATCCGGCGGTCCAAGAGGCCGAGAATCAGGACGTGTTCGAGGAAGCGGCGGCGCTGTCCGAAGAGGATATCGCGAAGCAGCAGGCCGAGGTGGAAGCCCAGGCCGATGCGGTGAAGGCGGCTGAACGTGCCGCGAGCGACGTTGCTTCCGAAGAAGCTCCGGCGGGTGACGCCGGCGGCGAGAGCAAGGAATAAGGGCGATGAAGCTGGACATTATCTCGCTCGCCAACAAGAAGGTCGGCGACATCGACCTGGACGAAGCGATCTTCGGGATCGACGTCCGTGGCGATCTGATGGCGCGCACGGTCAATTGGCAGCTCGCCAAGCGCCGTGCCGGCACGCACAAGACCAAGAGCCGTTCCGAAATCAACGGCACGGGTGCCAAGCCCTTCAAGCAAAAGGGGACGGGCCGCGCCCGCCAGGGGTCCAAGTACGTGACCCAGATGCGCGGTGGCGGCATCGTGTTCGGCCCGGTCGTCCGCGACCACGGCCACGACCTGCCGAAGAAGGTTCGCCGCCTGGCCCTCAAGTCGGCCATCAGCGCGAAGCAGAAGGAAGGCAAGCTGGTCATCATCGACAGCGCCGCCATGAAGGCGCCGAAGACCAGCGAACTGGCCAAGCAGCTGGAAAAGCTGGGTTGGGGCCGCGCCCTGGTCATCGACGGTGAACAGGTCGATACGAACTTCGCCAAGGCGGCCGCCAACCTGATCGGCATCGACGTACTGCCGTCCGGCGGGGCCAACGTTTACGACATCCTGCGCCGCGACACCCTGGTGATTACCCAGGCCGGCGTGGACAAGCTGACGGAGCGCTTGAAATGAGCCGCTACAGCCCCAACAACGCGACGGTTTCGAAAGAACGCATGATGGAAATCCTGCGCCGTCCGGTGATCACCGAAAAAGCCACCCTGATGGCCGAACACAATCAGGTCAGTTTTTTCGTGCCCATGGACGCCGACAAGTTCGAAGTTAAGGCCGCCGTCGAAGAATTGTTCAAGGTGAAGGTGACTTCGGTCAACACGCTGATCTCCAAGGGCAAGGCGAAACGTTTCCGCGGTCGTCCCGGCAAGCGTGCCGATGCCAAGAAGGCTGTCGTTACGCTGGCCGAAGGCAACTCCATCGACGTGACCACGGGTATCTAGGGGCCTTTCGGGGTTCCCTACGGGATTTGAGAAGAAAAAGGGCAGAGACCAATGGCTCTGACACAATTTAAACCGACAACGCCCGGCCGCCGGGGCCTTATTCTGGTGGACCGCAGCGATCTTTATAAGGGCAAGCCCGAAAAGACGCTGACCGAAGGCCTGCGCAAGAAGGGCGGCCGCAACAATACGGGTCGCATCACCGCGCGCCGGATTGGCGGCGGGCACAAGCAGCGCTACCGCGTCATCGACTTCAAGCGTCAGAAGTACGACGTTGAGGCGACCATCGAGCGGCTGGAATACGACCCCAACCGCACGGCGTTCATCGCCCTGGTGAAGTACGAAGACGGCGAAATCGCCTACATCCTGGCGCCGCAGCGCGTGCGCCCCGGTGACAAGGTCGTCGCCGGTGAGTATGCGGACATCAAGCCGGGCAACGCCATGCCCATGAAGAACATCCCGGTCGGAACCATCGTCCACAACGTGGAGATGAAGCAGGGCAAGGGCGGCCAGTTGGCCCGCTCCGCCGGAACCTACGCTCAGATCATCGGTAAGGATCAGGGCTACGCCCAGATCCGTCTGTCCTCCGGTGAACTGCGCATGGTCCGCGGCGAGTGCATGGCCACCATCGGCGCCGTGTCCAACCCGGATCAGCAGAACACCAAGATCGGCAAGGCCGGCCGCAAGCGTTGGCTGGGCAAGCGCCCGTCGGTCCGCGGTGTTGCGATGAACCCGATCGACCACCCGCATGGCGGCGGCGAAGGCCGCACCTCGGGCGGCCGCCATCCGGTGACCCCGTGGGGCAAGCCCACGAAGGGTAAGAAGACCCGGAACAACAAGAAAACGGACAAGCTGATCATGCGGTCGCGTCACGTCCGTAAGAAGCGGTAAAGGAGCGATCGATGTCACGTTCCGTTTGGAAAGGTCCTTTCGTCGACGGCTATCTGCTGAAGAAAGCAGAAGAAACTCGCGCGTCCGGACGTAATTCGGTGATCAAGACCTGGTCTCGCCGGTCGACCATTCTGCCCCAGTTCGTGGGCCTGAATTTCGGCGTCTACAACGGCCAGAAGTTCATCCCCGTCCTGGTGACCGAGGAAATGATCGGCCACAAGTTCGGCGAATTCTCGCCGAGCCGGACCTATCACGGCCACGCTGCCGACAAGAAGGCGAAGAGGGGCTAATCATGGGTAAGTCTTCAGCAGAACGTCCCCTCAAGGACAACGAAGCGATGGCCTATTCCCGGCACATCCGGACCAGCGCACGCAAGCTGAACCTGGTTGCCGAAAGCATCCGCGGTCTGCCGTGCGAGCGGGCACTGGCGCAGCTCACCTTCTCCAAGCGTCGCATCGCGATCGAGGTGAAGAAGGTCCTGGAAAGCGCGATTGCCAACGCGGAAAACAACCACCAGCTCGACGTTGACCGTTTGGTCGTGTCGGAGGCCACTGTGGGCCGTAGCCTGGTCATGAAACGATGGAAAGCGCGCGCCCGCGGGCGCGTGGGGCGCATCGAGAAACCCTTCTCGAACCTTCGGGTCATTGTGCGCGAACGTGAGGAGACCGCCTAAATGGGTCAGAAAGTCAATCCGGTCGGGCTCCGCCTCGGCATCAACCGCACCTGGGATTCGCGGTGGTTCGCTAACGACGGCGATTACGCGACCCTGCTGCACGAGGATATCAAGATCCGCAAGATGCTGAAGGAGCGCCTGCACCAGGCCGGCGTGTCGAAGATCATCATCGAGCGTCCCGCCAAGAAGGCCCGCGTGACGATCCACACGGCCCGCCCGGGCGTGGTCATCGGCAAGAAGGGCGCGGACATCGAAAAGCTGCGCCGCGAAGTCGCCGCCATGACCGCGTCGGAAGTGCACCTGAATATCGTCGAAATCCGCAAGCCGGAAATTGACGCCCAGCTGGTCGCCGAAAACGTCGCCCAGCAGATGGAACGCCGGGTGTCGATCCGCCGCGCCATGAAGCGCGCTGTGCAGTCGGCGCTGCGTCTTGGGGCCGAAGGTATCCGCATCAATTGCGCGGGCCGTCTGGGCGGTGCTGAAATCGCGCGCATGCAGTGGTACCGCGAGGGCCGCGTGCCCCTGCACACGCTGCGCGCCAATATTGACTATGGCGAAGCCACTGCCAACACGACCTACGGCGCCTGCGGCGTCAAGGTCTGGATCTACAAGGGCGAAATTCTTGCCCACGATCCGATGGCGCTGGACAAGCTCGCGCAGGAACAACAGCCGGTCCGCTAAGCGGCACCGGTCGGATAGAAGCAAAACTGGGATAGGCGACGGAACATGCTGGCCCCGAAAAGAATGAAATACCGGAAGGCCTTCAAAGGCCGCATCCATGGCAATGCCAAGGGTGGAACGACGCTCAACTTCGGTGCCTTCGGCCTGAAGGCGACTTCGCCGAACCGTATCACGTCGCGTCAGATCGAAGCCGCGCGCCGTGCCATGACGCGCCATATGAAGCGCGCCGGGCGTGTGTGGATCCGCATCTTCCCGGACGTGCCGGTGTCGAAGAAGCCGGCCGAAGTCCGCCAGGGTAAAGGTAAGGGTACGCCGGAATTCTGGGCTGCCCGCGTGAAGCCGGGCCGCATCATGTTCGAAATCGACGGCGTTTCGTACGACGTGGCGAAAGAGGCCATGGAGCTTGCGGCGGCCAAGCTGCCCATCGAAACGCGGTTCGTCACCCGCCTGGGCGAGGAGCACTAAGCCATGACGAAGGCTATTGATCTCAAGACCAAGTCCGACGACGAGCTGAAAGACCAGCTCATGGGCCTGAAAAAGGAAGCCTTCAATCTGCGCTTCCAGCAGGCGTCGGGTGCTTTGGAAAACACGGCGCAGGTGCGGGCGGTTCGCCGCGACATCGCGCGCATCAAAACCATTCTGGGCGAGCGCGGCACCGTCGCCGCGGCGTCCTGACAAAGAGGTAGCGAAAGATGCCGAAACGTACCCTGCAGGGCGTCGTCGTCAGCGACAAGATGGACAAGACCGTGACGGTTCAGGTTGAACGCCGGTTCAAGCATCCGCTCTACAAGAAGTTCATCAAGCGGACCAAGAAGTACGCCGCGCACGACGAAAACAACGCGTGCAAGGTTGGCGACCAGGTCCAGATCCGGGAAACCCGCCCGATTTCGAAGCGGAAGACCTGGGAAGTGGTAAGCGAGGCGGGCTGACGCCGAACCGGGTCCAATGGCCCAGTGGTAGACGCTCTTTAATCAAGGACAAGAACAATGATCCAGTCCGAAACAAACTTGGACGTTGCCGACAACTCCGGCGCCCGCCGGGTCCAGTGCATCAAGGTGCTGGGCGGTTCGAAGCGCAAGTACGCTTCCGTGGGCGACGTGATCGTCTGCTCCGTCAAGGAAGCGATCCCGCGGGGCCGCGTGAAGAAGGGCGAGGTCGTGAAGGCTGTCGTCGTGCGCACGGCGAAGGACATTCGGCGCGCGGACGGCACGACCATCCGCTTTGACAGCAATGCCGCCGTGCTGATCAACAACGCCGGCGAGCCCATCGGCACGCGTATCTTCGGCCCGGTGACCCGCGAACTTCGGGCCAAGGCCTACATGAAGATCGTGTCCCTGGCGCCGGAAGTGATCTGACGAGGAACCGCAGAAATGGTAGCGAGAATCAAAAAGGGCGATAAGGTCGTCGTTCTGACCGGCCGCGACAAGGGCAAGGAAGGTGAGGTGCTTAAGGTGCTTCCCACCGCCGACCGCGCCGTTGTCCAAGGTGTCAACCGCATGAAGCGGCACCAGCGTGCGACGCAGACGTCCACGGGCGGCATCATCGAACGTGAAGCCCCCATCCACCTGTCGAATTTGGCCCATCTGGACCCCAAGGACGGCAAGCCGACCCGCGTCGGTACCAAGATCCTGAATGACGGCCGCAAGGTCCGCTTTGCCAAGCGGTCCGGCGAGCAGATTGATTAAGCGAGGGCCTCTGACGATGGCTACACGGCTCAAAGAAGTCTACGAGAAGGAAATCAAGCCGGCCTTGATGGAGGAGTTCGGTTACGCGAACACCTATCAGGTCCCCAAGCTTGAGAAGATCGTTCTCAACATGGGTGTCGGCGACGCCACCGAGGACCGCAAGCGCGTCGATGGCGCGCTCCAGGACCTGACCCGCATCACCGGTCAGAAGCCGGTGGCGACCCGGGCCAAGAAGTCCATCGCCGGCTTTAAGCTGCGCGAAGGCATGGTCATCGGCGCCAAGGTCACGTTGCGCAAGGACCGCATGTACGAATTCCTGGACCGCTTGGTGAACATCGCGCTGCCGCGTGTTCGCGACTTTCGCGGCATCCAGGGCAAGTGTTTCGACGGACATGGCAACTTTGCCATGGGGTTGAAGGAACAGATCGTGTTTCCGGAAATCGACTATGACCAGGTCGACAAAGTCCGGGGTATGGACATCGTGATCTGCACCTCGGCCGAAACCGATGATGAAGCGAAAGCTTTGTTGAAGGCTTTCAACATGCCGCTGGCCACGAAGTAAGCCCAGCGGCGGATGGAGATCGAGTAATGGCGAAGAAAAGCGCGATTGAGAAAAACAACAAGCGGGCCCGCATGGCGAAGAGCTATGCCGCGAAACGGGAACGTCTGAAGGCGATCACGAAGGACGAAACGGCGTCGCCGGAAGACCGCTTCAATGCGCACCTCAAACTGGCGGCACTGCCCCGCAACTCCTCGCCGACCAGGTACCGCCTGCGGTGCGAATTGTCGGGCCGGTCGCGCGGGAATTATCGCAAATTCAAGATTTCCCGCATCGCTATGCGGGATTTGGCCTCTGACGGGATGATTCCCGGCATGGTCAAGTCGAGCTGGTAGGAAGGGAAAGATACTGGCATGTCTATGACCGATCCCCTGGGTGATATGCTCACCCGCATCCGCAACGGACAACAGGCGCGCAAGGCCGTGGTTCTGTCGCCGTCTTCGAATCTGCGGGCCAATGTGCTCGAGGTTCTGAAGCGCGAAGGTTACATCCGTGGCTTTCAGAAGCGCGAAGAAAAGCCCGGCATGGCGGAACTGGAAATCGAACTGAAGTACCACGAAGGCCAGCCCGTGATCCGCGAGATCCAGCGCGTGTCGACGCCGGGCCGGCGTGTCTATTCGGGCATCGGCGACCTGCCGCGGGTCTACAACGGGCTGGGCATCTCCATCCTGTCGACCCCGCGGGGCGTGCTGTCCGACCATGAATGCCGCGAACACAACGTCGGCGGCGAAATTCTCTGCCAGGTGTTCTAAGAACACCCGGCGAACGAACGAGAAGGCGGTTCATTATGTCGCGTATTGGAAAAAACCCGGTCCTGGTGCCTGACGGCGTCACCGTCGAAATCGACGGCATGACGGTCAAGGCCAAGGGCAAGCTGGGCGAACTGAGCGAGACCCTGGTTGACGATGTCGTCGTCACCATGGAAGACAATCTGATCAAGTTCGCGCCTGCGAACGATACCCAGCGCGCCCGGCAGATGTGGGGCATGAGCCGCACCAAGGTGAATAACCTGGTGGAAGGCGTCAGCCAGGGCTTCAAGAAGCAGCTGGATATTTCCGGCGTCGGCTATCGTGCCGCCATGCAGGGCAACAAGCTGGTTTTGCAGCTCGGTTTCAGCCACGACGTCGAGTATCCGGTGCCGGCCGGCATCAAGATCGCCTGCCCGGAACAGACGCAGATTGTCATCGAAGGCATCGACAAGCAGCTTGTCGGTCAGGTCGCGGCGGAAATCCGCGCGTATCGTCCGCCGGAGCCCTACAAGGGCAAGGGTGTCCGCTATGCCGGTGAATTCATTCTCCGCAAGGAAGGGAAGAAGAAGTAAGTCATGGCCAACGCTCGCGAAAAATTCGAAAAGCGCCAGTTGCGCGTTCGGCGTCAGGTCCGCAAGGCCGCCGGCGGCCGCCTGCGCCTGGCCGTGTTCCGCTCCGGCCTGCACATCTATGCCCAGGTCATCGACGACCGCGCCGGCAAGACCGTTGCCGCCGCGTCGTCCCTGGACAAGGAACTTAAAGGCAAGTTGGCCAAGGGCTGCAACGTTGCCGCCGCCGGCGAGGTAGGCAAGCTGATTGCCACCCGCGCCGTCAAGGAAGGCATCAAGGAAGTGATCTTCGACCGTGGCGGCTACAAGTACCACGGGCGGGTCAAGGCGCTCGCCGACGCCGCGCGTGAAGCCGGCTTGTCGTTCTAAATCAACGCATTCTAGGAAATCAGGAACAGCCTCATGGCAGAGCAACGCAACGAACAAGGTCAGGGACGGGGTCCGCGCGGACGGCGTGACCGGGACCGGGATCGCTCTCCCGAGCAGCGGGAAGATTCTGAACTGACCGACAAGCTGGTCTACATCAACCGTGTGGCCAAGGTGGTCAAAGGTGGGCGGCGCTTCTCGTTCGCGGCCCTGGTGGTTGTCGGCGACGGCAAAGGCCGGGTCGGTTACGGGTCGGGCAAGGCGCGCGAAGTGCCGGAAGCCATCCGCAAGGCCACGGACTCCGCCAAGCGCAACATGATCCGTGTGCCGCTGCGCGAAGGCCGTACGCTGCACCATGACGTTGCCGGGCGTTTTGGCGCCGGCCGGGTGATCATGCGCTCCGCCCCTCCGGGCACGGGCATCATTTCGGGCGGCCCCATGCGCGCCGTGTTCGAAACCATGGGCGTCCAGGATGTGGTTGCCAAATCCATGGGCAGCGCCAACCCCTACAACATGGTCAAGGCGACCTTCGCCGCATTGCAGGAAATTCAGTCGCCGCGCACCGTGGCGGCCCGCCGCTCGAAAAAGGTCGGCGATATCGTGCAGCGTCGCGACGACGTTTCCGCCACGACCGAACAGGCCTGATTGGAACCCTGAAGATGGCAGACAAGAAGACCGTCAAAGTCACCCAGACCGGCAGCCATATCGGCCGTCCGGCGGACCAGCGCGCAACCCTTAAGGGCCTGGGCCTGAACAAATTGCACCGCTCGCGCGTTCTGGAGGACACTCCGGCCGTGCGCGGCATGATTAATAAAGTCAGCCACCTGGTGCGGGTCGAGCAGGGCGACTAAATACTTAACGAAGGAATACCGCCATGCGTTTGAACGAAATCAGTGACAATCTGGGTGCGACCCGTCCGCGTAAGCGCGTCGGCCGCGGCATCGCGTCCGGCACCGGCAAGACGTCGGGCAAGGGCATGAAGGGTCAGAAGGCGCGCTCTGGCGTTAGCCTGCTGGGCTTCGAAGGCGGCCAGATGCCGATCTACCGGCGTCTGCCCAAGCGCGGCTTCAAGAATCCGTTCTCCAAGGACTTCGCCGAACTGAACGTCGGCCTGCTGCAGGAAGCGATCGATGCCAAGCGCATCGACGGTTCGAAGACCCTGACAACCGCCATGCTGGTCGAGGCCGGTGTCGCGAAGAAGCGCAAGGACGGCGTGCGTCTCCTCGGCCACGGTGAGTTGAAGACCAAAGTGACGCTCGAAATCGAAAGCGCCACCAAGGGTGCCATCGCCGCGGTCGAAAAGGCCGGCGGCACGGTGGCTGTGTCGGCGCCGACCGTCGCGAAGGACGAAGCGAGCGAAACCAAGGGGATCCGCGGCAAGAACAAGCGCCGTGCCCAGGAAAAGGCCGCCGCCGGGGAATCCGCCGAATAACAGAACGGTGAGGGCATTCGCCCCCGCCGCCGGAGAAGACTGAATGGCCTCTGCCGCCGAACAACTTGCCGCCAATGTAAACCTGGGCGCCTTCTCGAAGGCGACCGAGTTGAAGAAGCGCATCTGGTTTACGCTGGGTGCGCTCATCGTTTACAGGCTGGGCACGTTCATCCCGCTGCCGGGCATCGATCCGGTGGTGCTGGAAGAGATCTTCCGTGCCAACCAGAGCGGTGTGCTGGGCATGTTCAACATGTTCGCGGGCGGTGCGCTGGGGCGCATGACCATCTTCGCGCTCAACATCATGCCGTACATTTCGGCCTCCATCATCATGCAGCTGATGACGTCGATTTCGCCGTCGCTCGAGCAGATGAAGAAGGAAGGCGAAGCCGGCCGCAAGCGGATCAACCAGTACACGCGCTATCTCACGGTGCTGATCTGTCTCCTGCAGGCCTACGGCATCGCCGTCGGGATCGAGGGGATGTCGGGCAACCAGGGGCCGGCGGTTCACGAACCGGGCTATTTCTTCCGGTTCTCCGTGGTCGTGACCCTGACCGGCGGCACCATGTTCCTGATGTGGCTGGGCGAACAGATCACCGCGCGCGGCGTCGGAAACGGCATTTCACTGATCATTTTCGCGGGCATCGTCGCCGAACTGCCGATGGCCCTGGCCGGAACCTTCGAAATGGGCCGCACGGGCGCGCTGCCGACGGGCCTGATCATCGGCATCCTGGTGATGGCCGTGGCGACCATCGCGCTGGTCGTGTTCGTCGAACGCGCGCAGCGCCGGATCCTGATCCAGTATCCCAAGCGCCAGCGCGGCAACAAGATGATGGGCGGCGAATCCTCCCACCTGCCGCTCAAGCTCAACACCGCGGGCGTCATTCCGCCGATCTTCGCGTCCTCGCTGCTGCTGATGCCGATTACGGTCATCACGCTGTCGGCCGGGCAGGGGCCGGAATGGATGACGGAAGCGGCCGCCTATCTGGGCCGTGGTTCCCCCGTCTACATGTCCATCTACATCGGCCTTATCGTGTTCTTCGCCTTCTTCTATACGGCTGTCGTGTTCAACGTGAACGATACGGCCGAAAACCTGAAGAAGTACGGCGGCTTCGTTCCCGGCATCCGTCCGGGCAAGAACACGGCCGAATACCTGGACCGTGTACTAACCCGCCTGACCTGCGTCGGCGCCCTGTATCTGGCCATCATCTGCGCCATTCCGGAACTGCTGATCTCCAACTTCTCGGTGCCCTTCTACTTCGGCGGCACGTCGCTCCTGATCGTGGTCACGGTGACCATGGACACGGTGACCCAGATTCAGTCGCACTTGATCGCGCATCAGTACGAAGGCCTGATCAAGAAGCAGCGGCTGCGGGGGAGGCGTTAATGATTTTGTTGCTGATGGGGCCGCCGGGTGCCGGCAAGGGGACGCAGTCGAAGCGGCTTGAGGAAGCTTATGGGCTTGTTCAATTGTCGACAGGCGACATGCTGCGCGCCGCCGTTGCCTCGGGCAGCGACCTCGGCAACAAGGCGAAAGAGATCATGGCCCGCGGCGACCTGGTGCCCGACGACCTGATCATCGACATGATCGCGGCCCGGATCGAGCAGGCCGATTGCGCGAAAGGGTTCATTCTGGACGGTTTTCCGCGCACCGTGCCGCAGGCCGAGGCCTTGGCCGCGATGCTTGCGGACAAGGGATTGAGCCTCGACCACGTGATCGAGCTGACCGTTGACGATGACGCCATGGTCAAGCGAATCACCGGCCGCTACACCTGCGCCAAATGCGGCAAGGGATACCACGACGAATTCGAAAAGCCCGCCAAGGACGGTGTGTGCGACAAATGCGGCGCGACGGAGTTTACCCGCCGGGCCGACGACAACGAGGGAACGGTGCGCAACCGCCTGGACGCCTATCATGCCCAGACCGCGCCGATCCTGGCTTACTACAAGGAACAAGGGATTCTGAACGACGTCGACGGCATGGCCGATATCGACGCCGTGACGGCCCAGCTGAAAGGAGTAATCGGTCAGGCGTGAGGGGTGTGAAAAAGGCCTTTCCCCCAGGTTGACTTGGGGGCGCAAGTGCCTATAATCGCGCCTCTTTTCAGGCCCGGCGGATTTTGAAAATTTCCAGGCGAATTCGAACGCACGGAACCGTTCGTTGCGACGTTTTTGCCTTGAATACAACGAGTTAGAGCAAGTCCAGTGATTCTACGGAGCGGGGACTTGCTCTTGAGTTTTTTGTCGAACGTGAGGAGCGAAAGCCTTGGCGCGTATTGCGGGTGTTAATATTCCGACGGCGAAACGGGTGGTTATTGCCTTGACCTATATTCATGGCATTGGCCGCACGTCCGCGCGGAAGATTTGTGACAGTGTCGGAATCCCCCTGGACCGGCGCGTCAATGAACTGACGGAAGACGAGGTCGCGCGGGTTCGTGAGACCATCGACCGTGACTTCCAGGTCGAAGGCGACCTCCGCCGCGAAACGGCCATGAACATCAAACGTCTGATGGATCTGGGCTGTTACCGCGGTCTCCGCCATCGTCGCGGCCTGCCCGTGCGCGGACAGCGTACCCATACCAACGCGCGCACCCGCAAAGGCCCGGCCAAGGCCATCGCGGGTAAGAAGAAATAACGGCTAGGGCAAGGATTTTAAGTTATGGCTAAGGCAGCAACAGCCCGCCCGCGGCGCCGCGAGCGTAAGAACATCGCCTCCGGCGTGGCGCACATCAATTCCACGTTCAACAACACCATGATTACCATCTCCGATGCGCAGGGCAACGCCATTGCTTGGTCGTCGGCTGGTTCCATGGGGTTCAAGGGGTCGCGTAAATCGACCCCCTATGCGGCGCAGGTCGCTGGTGAAGACGCCGGCAAGAAGGCGCAGGAACACGGCATGAAGACCCTCGACGTCGAGGTCAAGGGGCCGGGTTCCGGTCGTGAATCCGCACTGCGGGCTTTGCAGGCGATCGGGTTCACAATCACCGCCATTCGTGACGTGACGCCGATCCCGCACAACGGCTGCCGTCCGCGGAAACGCCGCCGGGTTTAGTTCCTCCTGCGGGCAGACGGCCATCAGGGGCTCCGATCGGCCGCTGCCCGGGTTCCCGGCCGCAGGCCGCTTACGCCGCTTGGGAACACAATGAAATGGGGACCGCCCGGCAACGGTCCCTGACGATGGTTCAAGTGAACGCGAGGTCACTGACGTGATTCAGAAAAATTGGCAAGAACTTATTAAACCGAACAAGCTCGACATCAACCCGGGCGTCGACCCGCTGCGCCAGGCGACCATCGTCGCCGAACCGCTGGAACGCGGTTTCGGCCTGACCCTGGGCAATGCGCTGCGGCGCATCCTGCTGTCGTCGCTGCAGGGTGCCGCGGTCACGTCGATCCAGATCGACGGCGTGCTGCATGAATTCTCGTCGATTCCCGGCGTGCGCGAAGACGTGACCGATATCGTTCTCAACATCAAGTCCATGGGCCTGCGCATGCAGGCTCAGGGTCCGAAGCGGATGACGCTGAAGGCCGATGGGCCCTGCATCGTCACCGCCGGCATGATCGATACGGGTGCGGACATCGAAGTCATGGACCCGGACCTGGTGTTGTGCCACCTGGACCGTGACGGCAAGCTGAACATGGAACTGACCGTGGAATCCGGGAAGGGCTATGTGCCGGCCAGCCAGCACCGCGCCGAAGACAGCCCGATCGGCCTGATCCCCATCGACGCCGTTTACTCGCCGGTCCGCAAGGTCGCCTACAAGGTCGACAACACCCGCGTCGGCCAAGTCACCGACCATGACAAGCTGTCCTTGGTCGTCACGACCAACGGTTCCGTCACGCCGGAAGACGCGGTGGCGCTCGCCGCCCGCATCCTGCAGGATCAGTTGCAGTTGTTCATCAACTTCGACGAACCGGAACACGCGCGCGAGGAAGCGCAGCAGGAAGACCTGCCGTTCAACAAGAACCTCCTGCGCAAGGTCGACGAGCTGGAACTGTCCGTGCGTTCGGCCAACTGCCTGAAGAACGACAATATCATCTACATCGGCGATCTGGTTCAGAAGACCGAAGCCGACATGCTGCGCACGCCCAACTTCGGCCGCAAATCCTTGAACGAGATCAAGGAAGTGCTGGCTTCGATGGGCCTGCATCTGGGTATGGAAATCGCCGCCTGGCCGCCCGAGAACATCGAGGAACTGGCCAAGAAACTGGAAGATCCCTTTTGATCCGGCGGCGCGCCGGTAATCCCGGCGCGCCGTTCCGACTTAAAGAACCATCCCGGTCATCCGATTGTCGGTCGGCCGGGCGCCCCAGGGGGTAAAATGGCACGCCCGGGCGAATAACTGAAAAAAGGAGCCTGACATGAGACACCGCAGCGGATACCGCAAACTCAACCGCACCGCCAGCCACCGCAAGGCCATGTTCTCCAACATGGCAGCGTCGCTGATTATCCACGAACAGATCACCACGACCCTGCCCAAGGCCAAGGAACTGCGTCGGTTCGCCGACCGCATGATTTCCCTGGGTAAGAAGGGCTCGCTGCACCAACGGCGCCAGGCCGTGTCCTTCCTGCAGGACGATGCCGCCGTGGCCAAGCTGTTCGGCACGCTGGCGGAGCGCTACAAGGACCGCCCGGGCGGCTACACCCGCGTGCTGAAGGCGGGCTTCCGTCACGGCGACGCGGCCCCGATGGCCGTGATCGAACTGGTCGACCGCGACCCGGACGCCAAGGGCGCCGAGGACAAGGCCCGCCACGCCGCGGAAATGGAAGCGGCGGACGCCCTGGAATAGGGATCCCGCCGGTTCGTCCGAGAATTTGGGAAAGCGCGGCTTCGGCCGCGCTTTTTCGTTTTTCGGCCCCGCGTTCGCACGGGCTGGCCTTGACCTCGCCACAAACGGGCTAAATCCTGCTATGAACACGGTTTCGGCCGTCCCACACACCTGACCCTGGAGCCACCCTTGCCGATGATGTCGATCCTGGCCCGCCCGTCCATTCTTGGTGCCGTTCTCAGCCTGGGCATCGCCCTGGCCGCGCCGGAGGCCCATGCCCAGTCCGCGGGGCGCGAGGTTCCCGACAGCCGCGATCAGGTCATGCTGTCCTATGCCCCCGTGGTCGAGCAGGCCGCCCCCGCGGTGGTCAACATCTTCACGGCCAAGAAGGTCCAGCGCCGCCGTACGACCCTGTTCGACGACCCTTTTTTCCAGCGTTTTTTGGGCCCCAACCTGGGCGACCAATTCGGGCAGCAGCCGCGTGAACGGGTGCAGAATTCCCTGGGATCGGGCGTCATCGTGCGGGCCGACGGCCTGATCGTCACCAACAACCACGTTATCGAAGGGGCGGACGAAATCAAGATCGTGCTGCACGACCGGCGCGAGTTCGAAGCCAAGATCATCGGCACCGACGACCGCACGGACCTGGCCGTTCTGCGGCTGGAGGATGCGCCGGCCGACCTGCCGGTCCTGGATTTGGCCGATTCCGACTCGGTAAAGGTCGGCGATTTGGTGCTCGCCATCGGCAATCCCTTCGGCGTCGGACAGACGGTGACCAGCGGCATCGTCTCGGCCCTGGCCCGAACCCAGATGGCCAACGCCGGAACGGATCTGAATTTCTTCATTCAGACAGATGCGGCCATCAACCCGGGCAACTCGGGGGGTGCGCTGGTCGGGCTCGACGGCCGTCTGCTCGGCATCAACACGGCGATCTATTCCAAGACCGGGGGCTCCCTGGGCATCGGCTTCGCCATTCCGTCCAACATGGTGCGCGCCGTGGTCAACGGCGTGGTCAAGGGCGGGCGGCTGGTGCGGCCGTGGATCGGCGCCGCGGGCCGGCCGGTGACGGCGGATATCGCCAATTCCTTGGGTCTTGACCGGCCCGGCGGGGTCATTATCGAGGATGTCTACCCGGCGTCCGCCGCCGACCGCGCCGGGATCAAGCGCGGCGACATCATCCTGGCCGTCAACGGGCATGAAGTGCGGGATACGACGGCGCTCAAGTTCCGCGTCGCGACCACGCCGCTGGGCGAGACCGTGCCGCTGCGCATCTGGCGTCAGGGGCACCTGGAGGCGCTCAAGCTGGAAATCGAGGCCCCGGTCGAGTTCCCCGCCCGCAACCGCTCGGAACTGGCCGGCCGTCATCCGCTGACGGGGGCGGTGATCGTCAACATGTCGCCGGCGCTGGGCGATGAATTGGGCGTCGACACCTTCAAGCGGGGGGTCATGGTGCTGCAGGTTCGGCGCGGCGCGCCGGCCGACAAGATCGGCCTGCGCCCCGGCGATTTCGTGAAGCGGGTCAACGGCTCCGATATCGGGCTGGTGCGCGACCTGTTGACCGTGTTCTCGAAGCAGGCACCGTCCTGGGAGATCACCATCGAACGCCAGGGCCGCGAGATCACCGAGCGGTTCGAAGGGTGAGCACGCTTTTCGAAAGCCAATCCCCGCGCCCGCTGGCCGACCGCCTGCGGCCAAAGACCATCGCCGAGGTCGTCGGCCAGACCCATCTGACCGGCCCGGATGGGTTCATCGGTCGCGCGGTCAAGGCCGGCAAGCTGACATCCATCGTGTTCTGGGGACCGCCCGGCACGGGGAAGACGACCCTGGCGCGGCTTCTGGCCGACCACGTCTCCCTGCATTTCGAGCCTCTGTCGGCGGTGTTTTCCGGCGTCGCCGACCTGCGCAAGGTATTCGACCGGGCCAAGGAACGGCGCAAGATGGGGCAGGGGACCCTGCTGTTCATCGACGAGATCCACCGCTTCAACCGGGCCCAGCAGGACGGCTTCCTGCCCTATGTGGAGGACGGTACGGTGGTGCTGATCGGGGCGACGACGGAAAACCCGTCGTTCGAGTTGAATCCGGCGCTGTTGTCGCGCGCCCAGGTGCTGGTGCTGAACCGCCTGGACGCGACGGCGCTTGAGGAATTGATGGTCCGGGCCGAGGGGGAACTGGGCCATCCGCTGCCGTTGGACGCCGATGCCCGCCAGGCGCTTGCCGCCATGGCCGACGGCGACGGGCGCTATCTGTTGAACATGGTGGAAAACCTGGACGCCATGGGCCTGTCGGCGCCGCTCGACCCCGCCGGCCTGGCTGCCGCCGTGCAGAAGCGCATGCCGATTTACGATAAAGGGCAGGAAAGCCATTACAACCTGATCTCGGCGTTGCACAAGTCCATGCGGGGGTCCGACGTCGATGCGGCGCTCTATTGGCTGGCGCGCATGTTGGACGGCGGGGAGGACCCTCTCTATATCGCCCGGCGGATTACCCGCTTCGCCTCCGAGGACATCGGTCTGGCCGACCCGCAGGCTCTGCCACAGGCCCTGGCCGCCTGGGACACCTATGAGCGCCTGGGCTCGCCCGAGGGCGAACTGGCCCTGGTTCAGGCCGTCGTCTACCTGGCGACCGCGCCGAAATCCAACGCCCTCTACAAGGCTGCGGGCGCGGCCCGCCGCGTGGCGCGGGAAACGGGTTCCCTGATGCCGCCGAAACATATCCTCAACGCGCCGACCAAGCTGATGAAGGACCTGGACTACGGCAAGGACTACGCCTATGACCACGACACCGAGGACGGTTTTTCCGGACAGAACTATTTCCCCGACGGCATGGCGCGCACGCGGCTGTATTCGCCGCGTGACCGCGGATTTGAGCGTGAGATAACGAAACGCCTGGCCTATTGGGACAAATTGCGGCGCCAGCGGACCAAGGGGGACGACGGCGGTTCGTCTTCGGAGTAAATTGAGCGCCAAACGGGGGCAAGGACCGGAACGATGACGGGAAACCTGTGATGAAGATGCTGTTTGCCGTGGCCATGGGCGGCGCCGTGGGCGCCGTCGGGCGGTTCCTGGTGATGAACGCCGTGGGCAGCCAGTTGGGCCACGGGTTTCCCTGGGGCACCTTCATGGTCAACCTGGTGGGCTCTTTCGTGCTTGGCGCGCTGATCGAAATCAGTGCCCTGCAATGGTCGCCGACGCCGGAAATCCGGGCTTTCCTGGTGGTCGGCATGCTGGGCGCCTTCACGACCTTTTCCACGTTCTCGCTGGATTCCTATACCTTGATCAATCGCGGGCAGATCGGGGGTGCGGCCCTCTATATCGGCGGCTCGGTCGTGCTGTGCATTTTCGGCTTTTGGGCCGGAATCGCCTTGTTGCGTCAGGTCCTGTGATGGCCGACATGAAGGTGCCCGATGCCAAGGGGCAGATCGTCTCGGCTGACGAAGACGGTCTGCGCCTCGACCGTTGGCTGAAACAGCATCTCCCCGACCTGCCGTTTGGGCAGGTCCAGAAGCTGCTGCGCACCGGGCAGATCAGAATCGACGGCCACCGCGCCAAGACGGGGACGCGCCTGGCGGCGGGCCAGGAGGTGCGCCTGCCGCCAAGCCTGCGGCCGGGCGGCGAGGGGGTCATCAATCGCGCGCCGAGCGCCGCCAAACCGGCAACGAAGCCCGCTTCCAAGGTTTCGGCCGGCGAGATCAAGGACCTGCAGGCCCGCGTGATCTACCGCGATGACGAGATTCTGGTGTTGGATAAGCCGGCCGGCCTGGCCGTGCAGGGCGGGTCCGGGCTCAGCCACCATCTGGATGCCATGCTTGATGGGCTCCGCTTCGATGCGGTGGAACGGCCGCGCCTGACCCATCGGCTGGACAAGGATACCTCGGGCGTCCTGGTTCTGGCCCGCACCCGCGCCGCCGCGCGCTGGGTAACGGAAGGGTTTCGCCGCAAGACCATTCGCAAGCTCTATTGGGCGGCTGTCGCGGGCGTGCCGGAAATCGCCCAAGGGCGTATCCGCCTGAAGCTGGGCAAAAAGCGCGGCGCCGGCGGACAGGAAAAGATGGACGCCGACGCCGAGGACGCCAAGCGGGCGGAAACCCTCTACCGCATCGTCGACCGTGTCGGCCGCAAGGCGGCGGCCTGGCTGGCCATGGAGCCGGTGACGGGCCGCACGCACCAGCTTCGCGCTCATGCCCTGGC
Source organism: uncultured Alphaproteobacteria bacterium (assembly GCA_963976055.1). Classification (GTDB taxonomy): domain Bacteria; phylum Pseudomonadota; class Alphaproteobacteria; order Rhodospirillales; family Casp-alpha2; genus UBA1479. Next base: position 87,667 of record CAXBJB010000010.1, on the reverse strand, counting down.
CATGGAAACGCCGATCCTGGGTGACGGAAAATATGGCGGCGCGGAAGCTTTTCCCGACCTGCCGGTGAAAATCCGTATGCTGCAGCTGCACGCCCGGCGTATCGTCATCAAGCACCCCTCGGGCCGCGTGATCGACGTCGTGGCGCCGTTGCCGCCGCACATGGCCGAGACCTGGAAAGCGCTTGGCTTTACCAAGGATCAATCGGCGGATGAACTCTTTGAGGAATAGTCTTAAACTGTTTCCCAGGCAGCCCGGTCGGGGAGGCGCGCCCTCAATCGCTTCGTGCGGGATTGTTCCGTCCGTTGCCGCTACGCAACCGCATCTGAGGTTTCTTAGGTGAGTTTCATACCGCACGACAATCAAACATTGCATTGTATGCAGAATTGCATATCACTTGAGGGGTATTTGACGTTTCCGGAATGGCGACTTGGCACGGGGGATGCATGGTTGCCGAAACAAGACGGTCGGTGCCAAATGCCGTCCGTAACAGAGACCTGAAGACCATGCGCCTACTCCTAGTCGAAGATCACAATCGGTTTGCTGAATCCATCAAGGTGGGTCTTGAAAATCAGGCGTTTGCCGTCGATATGGTGGATTCCGGCGCCGGCGCCGACGCCGCCGTGGCCAGCGTTCAGTACGATGCGATCATTCTTGATCTTGGCCTGCCGGACACGGACGGCCTGACCTTGCTCAAGCAGTGGCGGGAACAGGGGAATGTGGTTCCGGTCCTGATTCTGACCGCCCGCGACGGCCTGGACGACCGCGTCAAGGGATTGAACACCGGCGCTGACGACTATCTGCTGAAACCCTTCGAAATGGAGGAACTGGTTGCCCGCATCCGCGCCCTTCTGCGCCGACCCGGCGGAGTTCTGGGCCTGGTCATGACGGCGGGCAACGTGTCGTTCGACACCACGGCGCGGGAAGTGCGGGTCAACGATCAGCCTATATCCATTTCACGGCGCGAGATGGGCGTGCTAGAACAACTTATGCGACGATATGGGCGTGTCGTTCCCAAATCGGTTCTGGAAGACAAGATTTACGGTTTTGACGAAGAGGTGTCGTCGAATTCTGTGGAGGTTCATGTTTCCAGACTGCGTAAGCGGCTTACAAAAAACGGGGCCAGTGTCAGCGTTCATACTCTTCGCGGTGTGGGCTACTTGCTGTCCGAAGGCTCACTTAACAACTAACGATCTGATCGTGAAATGAACGAAAACAAAGAAAACGGCGAACCGACGGTGGATCACGAGTTTCTTCTGAACCTCGCACGCGAAAAGTCGACCATGGGTCGTGCGAAATTGACCGAAACGATCATGGACCTGTTCGAAAACAAGGGCGACGCCCTGACGGACCGTGAACGGGCCCTGATGTTCGGCATTCTGCGCAGCGTCGTACGCGAGATCGAGATGTCCGTGCGCCGGGGCGTTGCCCAACAGTTGGCGGGACTGTGCGACGTGCCCGAGGACCTGATCCGCATCCTCGCTAATGACGAGATCGAGGTCGCCTATCCGGTTTTGACGGAGTCCGGGTTGCTCAAGGATTCCGATCTGATCGAGATCATCCGCCACCGCACGCTGGAACATCAGCTTGCCGTCGCCATCCGCCAGAACATCAGCGAAGCCGTGTCCCAGGCGCTGGTCGAGACGGGCAACGAGCGCGTGGTCGTGACCTTGCTCAAGAATGAGAACGCGAAGATTTCGCAAAGCACCATGGAATACCTGGTGGAACAGTCGAAGCGCGTCGACACCTTCCAGGAACCCATCCTGCACCGCGAGGAACTGCGCCCTGAACTGGCGCAGCGCATGTTCCTGTGGGTGACGGCGGCGCTGCGCGAATTCATCCTGGAGAACTTCAAGCTCGACCAGTCGGTGGTCGACGATCTTCTGGAACAGATCGCCTCCCAGGAAGGCGGGGTGCAGCCCGATCACGCAAACGGGCTGAAGGCCAATGAATTGGCGGCCAACCTGGACCGCGAGGGGCTGGTCACGCCGGAAATGCTGATTACCGCCCTGAGTCAGGGCGAGGTGTCGCTGTTCCTGGCCCTGTTCTCGCGCCTCACGGGCATCCGCGAGTATTTGGCCAAGCGCATTCTGTTCGAACCGGGCGGCGAGGGCATGGCCATCTGTTGCAAGGCGGTGGGCCTGACCAAGGACGAGTTCGCCCAGATTTTCCGCTATTCGCAGTTGGTTCGCGCGCGTCGCAGCGATCGCATCGACGAAGCCTTGGCGAATGTGATCTGGATCTACGAGGACATGAGCCGCGAAGCCGCCGCGGGCGTGCTGAAGACGTGGCGCCGGAATACGGGCTATTTGGCGGCGATCCGCCAGATTCAGTCGGCTACCCGGCGAAATGCGTGAACGTAAACCGCGCAGCTGGCCTTCTCTATCCGCTGACCCTGAAACGCGCGCGGCCGAGGCTCTGACGCGGCTGGAAGACGTCACCCGCTTGGTCTCGGACCTGGTGTGGGAGACGGATGCGGATTTTCGCCTCGCCTATGTGTCCGAACATGCCTTCGAAGTCATGGGATATGTGCCGCTTCAGCTCGAAGGCCGGCACTTCGAGGAGTTGGGACAATTCGTCGATGACGCGGGCAATCATATTCCCCTCGACATCCGCAAGCCGTTCCGCGACGTAGCCTTCGTAGCCAAGAGTGCCGACGGGGAGCAGAGACGTCTTTTGACCAGCGGCCTGCCGTTCTTCGATCCGGACAGCGGGCGTTTTTCCGGCATCCGGGGCACCGCCCGCGACGTGACGGAAATCTACCGCGCCGAGCGCATCCGTGCCGAACAGGAAGAACGCCAGCGTGCGTTCGTTGCCGACGTCGCCCATGAACTGCGGACGCCGCTTGCCATTCTTCGCACCAAGCTGGACACCTTGAAGGACGAGGCCGCGGCGGCGGTTCTGCGTGACGAGATCGACGGTATGACCCGTTTGGTGTCGCAGATGCTTTCTTTCGCGCGCTACGAGCTGTTTCGCCCCGGGGCCGAGGAAGAGGCGGACCTGTGCGACGTTTGCACCAACGTGGCAACCCATCTGGCGCCGATCGCGATTCTCGAAGACCGCCTGATCGAGGTCCTGGCCGACGTGCCGGTGATCGTGCGCGGCTCTTCTCCCGCGCTGGAACAGGCGGTCCGCAATCTGGTGGAAAATGCCGTGCGATACGCGCCGCCGCAATCCACGGTCACCGTGCGCATCACGGACGAACCGGCGATCCACGTGATTGACCGTGGGGCGGGCGTGCCGAAGGAACGCCGGGCGATGATCTTCGACCGATTCGACCGCGCGGACCGGCGCGGCGACGGCGCAGGCCTGGGGCTGGCCATCGTCAAGCGGATTGCCGACGCCCATGGCGCCAAGGTGGAAATCGCTGATCCGCCCGGCGGCGGCACGGATTTCTGCGTTAAATTCCCCGCCCGATAGGGCGCCGATTCCAAGATTCTCAATAATGTATCGATTTGTCAGGTAGCGGTCAGCTTGATCGCCGACACTTCATCATGGATTTGAACATCCGGGGTGACGGCCATTGGTGGTTTGCCCCGGATGTGGTGGGCCCTAAATGAGTTGGATGGGCTCTGCCGTGTTTACGAATTCACCGTACCGTCGCAGATCGCACTGATTTGCGGCGGCTCACCCTCGAAACTTAAAGCCGCTCCGTTGAGCGGCTTTTTTTTGTCCCGTGTCCGGACGCGGGCAGGGGAGGGGCCAAAACGAAGGGGCGGCGCCTTGCGGTGCCGCCCCCTGCGATGGTTCCGAGGAACGCCGGTCCTATTGTGTCAGGACCACCGTTACCCGGCGGTTTTTCTCATTCTTGACGCCGTCGGCCGTTTTTTCGGCCGGCGCGTCCTCACCGAAGAATTGGACGGTGGTTTTCGCCGGGTCCAGGCCGATTTCCGTGAAGGCGTTCTTCACGGCGTTGACCCGCTTTTCCGACAGTTTGCGGTTGTAGTTCTTGTCACCCGCCGTATCCGCATGGCCGGTCAGCACGATCGACTTGTATCCGGAAATGGATTCCGCCATCACCTGATAGGCGACCGCGGTCGCCGCTTCGTTCAACGTCGCCTTGTTGAAGTCGAAGTAGATGACGAATTCCTTGGCAGGCTTGGGTTTCTGGGCGGCCTTGGCGCCACCCAGACCCTTCATGGCTTCCTCAAAGGCACTGCGGCAGGCGGCAATGTCCTTGGGCTGGTCGTTTTCTTCCTGCTGTTCCATCCAGCAGTCGAACATGGCCTGGGCCCGTGCCGCCTTTTCCGGCGCCGTCTTTCCGGCACCGGCGGCAAGGGCATCGGTCAGTTTCTTGCGGGCGGCGGCAAGATCGGCGGTCGCGCCGGAGGGGATCTTGCGATCCTTCATATCCTGCGGACCTGTGTCCTTGCCAGCGGCCGCCATCTGGGCCCGGGTGTTGTAGTAGACCGCCGACCGACTGTCGGCTTGATCGTCTTCGGAACGCGCAAGATCGACATACTCCTTGAACAACGCCTTTTGGAAGTTGTCGCCCGAAAGCGGCATCTTCTTCGTGGCGTCCAGGTCGATGCTGGAACAGGCGGCGACCAATGCGCCGGTCAGTCCCAGAACAGCCAATCTGTTCAGGAATTTCATTTCGGTATTTCCTTCCAAGGTTGAGAGTTGGGCTCGTATTGCTTAGGCGTGGACCTCACTCCCCCCGGCCGGCGGCTACTTGAACCGACGACCTAAAACTTCAGAACGACCTCGACTCGGCGGTTTTTATCGTTCTTGACGCCGTCCGCCGTCTTTTCGGCGGGCTCATCTTCTCCGAAGAACTGAGTGATGATCTTGTTCGGATCAATGCCGATTTCCGAGAAGGCCTGCTTCACGTTCTCGACGCGCTTTTCCGACAGTTTTCGGTTGTATTTTTTATCACCGGCAGTGTCGGTATGGCCTGTCAGCAGGACGGCCTTATAGCCGCTTGTAGTGTCAGCCATCAGCTTGTAGGCAACCGTCGTACCCTCTTCATTCATGGCTGCTTTGCCGAAGTCGAAATATATCACGTATTTCTGGTCCGGTTTGGTCTTCTTTTCAGCAGCCTTGGCCGCGGCGGGTTTGGCTTCGGCCTTGGTCGTCGTCGCGGTGTCGCCGTCCATGCTGGCGCAAGAAGCGACCAACGCACCGGTAAGTCCCAAAACAGCAAATCTGTTCAGGATGTTCATAGTCGTATTTCCTTCCAATGAGATTGAGGGTTTGGTTCTTGTTGCGTAGGCGCGCCATGCCCCCCGACGGCGGTTCCGGTGTATCGAGTTCTGTACGTACTAAACCCTTCGTACCGAACTCGCCGGCCCGTCCGCTTGTGCTCCTCGTCAACAGTCAGGTGAAGAATTGACTATAATGCCGTGCGAAGCAAGCGGTGCAATCGTGGAAATCGATTTGTCGTCCGGATATCAGGCCTTTCGGCTGTGAAATTTGGGGCGGGTCGATTGTGAAACACTGGCTCGGAGAAAAGGCGTCCTTGCGGCGTCACAATCCCGTGGCATAGAACGGCGTCATGAACATCAGACTTTGCGTTTTCGACTGCGACGGCACGCTCGTCGATTCACAGGACAGCATCGTGCGCTCCATGCAGGCGGCGTTCCGGGCCTGTGGTCTGGCGCTGCCCGCGCCTCGCGATATCCGCCGCGTGGTCGGCCTGCCGTTGGCCACGGCGGCGATGATTTTGGCGCCCGCGGGCACGAACCCCGGCATGGCGGAAAATCTGGCGGACGCCTACCGCGATACCTTTTCCGACCTGCGCCGTAACGGGCAGATCGACGATCCACTGTTCCCCGGCGTGCATGACGTCGTCGACACGTTGGAGGCGGCGGGCTGGCTGCTCGGCATTGCCACGGGCAAGGGGCGGCGGGGTCTGGACCAGACCCTGGACCGCCACGGCCTGAAAGGCCGCTTCGTGACGCTACAGACCGCCGACAGCGCGCCCGGCAAACCGGCGCCGGGCATGCTGCTGAACGCCATGGCGGATGCCGGCACCGATCCCGGCAACACGGTGATGATCGGCGACACCACTTTCGATGTGGAGATGTCGAATAATGCCGGTGTCCTCGCCATCGGGGTCGCCTGGGGTTATCATGAGGCGGAGGAGTTGACGGCGGCGGGTGCGCGTCGGGTAATTCCCGGCTTTGAAGCCCTCGTTCCCAGCCTGAATGAATTTATGGAGGCGTCAACGTGAAGCGGCTGTTCAAGACCATTTCGATCCTGGGCGTGCTGCTGATCGCGGTCGTCGTCGCCGCCGTGGCGGTGCTCAGTTCTCTCGACTTCAACGATTACAAGGGCGTTATCGCCGAAGAAGCGAAGAAGGCGACGGGGCGCGACCTGAAAATCTCGGGCGACCTGAAGCTCAATATTTCGCTGACCCCGTCGCTCTATGTCGATGGCGTGACCTTCGCCAACGCGCCCTGGGGCTCGCGGCCCGACATGGTGACCTTGAAGCGCCTGGAGGCCGAGGTCGCCTTGCTGCCGCTGTTGTCGAGCAAGGTGGACGTGAAGCGTGTGGTCCTGATCGGGCTCGACCTGCTGGCCGAAACGGACAAGCAGGGGCGCGGCAACTGGCAGTTCGGCGCGGCGGACGGTAAATCGGCCGCCTCCGCCGAGGAATCGTCCGGTGGCGGCAATCTGCCGCTCGTCCGCAAGGTTCATATCAAGGATCTGCGCGTCACCTACCGCGACGGTCGCACGGGCGAACAGACGCGCCTGACCTTGCCGTCCCTCGACCTGGGGGCGGATGGGGTCGAGGCGCCGCTGCGCATTGCCCTGAAAGGCGACGTGAACGGCGAGGGCTTTTCCGCCGCCGGCACGATCGCCTCGATCCGGCAATTGACGGCGGGTGGCGAGATGCCGCTCGACCTCAAGGCGCAGGCCCTGGGTGCCGACATGACGGTACGCGGCGCCATCGCCGATCCCAGGGCCATGACCGGCCTGGCCGTGACTCTGTCGCTCAAGGGGGGCTCCATTTCCGAAACCTTGGCGACGGCGGCCAAGCTCGCCCCTCAATTGGCATCGCTGAAGGTCCCCGACCTCGGCCCCTATGATGTGTCGCTGACGGTCACCGGATCGTCGGCCAAGCCCAGCGTCAGCAACCTGAAGGCTTCCCTGGGACGGCCCGGGGAAACGGCGCTGACCGCCGCCGGGTCGATCGCCGACGCGATCAAGGCCCAGGGTATCGATTTGCAAATCGCGGCGACGGTCAAGGACCCCGCCGGCCTTGCCAAGGGCCTGGGGGCAGAGGCGCCGCCGCTGCCCGCCGTGACCGCATCGGCGCGCGTCGCCGACACGGACGGCGGATACCGCCTTCAGGACGTGGACGTGAAGATCGGCGCGAGCGACCTCAAGGGCACGGCCGCGCTGAACCTGGGCGGGGCACGGCCCCGCATTACGGCGGATCTGCAATCGACGCTGCTGGACCTGGACGAACTTTTGCCCAAGGGCGACGGCAAACCGGCGCCGCCGGCCGCAGACGGTCGCCTGTTCCCGGCCGACCCGCTGCCCCTGGACGGGCTCAAGGCCGTCGATGCGGACATCAAGCTGGCCGCCGCCAAACTGCGCGTGAACAAGACGGACGTGACCGACCTGCGCCTGGGCATGCTGTTGCAGGGCGGGCGCCTGACCGTGAAGCCGCTGCAGGCGACGGTCTCAGACGGCGTGATTTCCGGCGAAATCACCCTGGGGGCGGACCAGGCCGTGCCGCCGCTTGCCGTAAACCTGAACGTTGCCAAGCTGGACTACGGTAAGTTGGCCGCCGCCATGGGTCAGAAGCCCGTGGCCGAGGGTACCGCCGACGTGACGCTCAAGGTGACCGGGGCGGGGACAAGCGTCCGCCAAATCATGGCCGGCTTGGACGGCAAGCTGCGCGTGGTCTCGGAAAAGGGACGTATCGACAGCACGTTGCTGAACGTGGCGTCGGCCGACATCCTGTCGGCCTTGCCGCTGGTCGACAGCAAAGGCGACAAGGACCTGCGCTGCGCCGTCGTCGATTTCGATGTCGTGAAAGGCATCGCCAACGCCAAGGCATTAGTGCTTGAGACGGGGGGGCTTTCCGTGGTCGGCGTCGGCGGCATCAACCTGCGGGACGAAACCTTGAATCTGGTGCTTGAGCCGCGGGCCAAGAAGACCAGCCTGCTGTCGGCCGCGATGGTGCCGGTCGCGGTGCGCGGCACCTTGGCCAAGCCCGAACCGAAGGTCAATCCGGCGGATCTGTTGACGGGCGTGGCGTCCAACGTGGCCAGCGGCGCCGCCGCCATCATGACGTTCGGTCTGTCGGCATTGGCGCAAAGTGCGTTCAACCGCGCAACCAGCACGGACGAAACGGACTATTGCGCCCTGGCCCTTGCCGGCAAGCAGGTGGCGCCGTCGAAGGGGACGGCCAAACCGGCGCCCACCCAGCAGTCGCCGCAGGAAAAACCCAAGTCCGGGGTTGGCGGCGCCTTGCAGAACCTGGAAAAGGGTTTGGGCGGCCTCAAGGGTCTGCTCGGCAAGTAACCCGCCGCTTAACACTCCGGATCACGCCATGCTGAAACCTGATATGAAACGGTTCTACCGCGACGTCACGGTCGCCCCGGTTGCGGCCGATGACGCCGCCGCAAATGGGGCAGGGGAAGCGTTCCAGATATTGCTCGACGGCCGGCGGGTAAAGTCGCCCGTTGCCCGCGAGCTTGCCGTGCCGAGCCGCCCCCTGGCCGAGGCCGTGGCGGCGGAATGGGACGCCCAGTCGGAAAAGATATTGCCTGCCTCCATGCCGCTGACTCAGCTGGCTTTCACCGCCATCGACCGCATCGCACCGCAGCAGGCCGAGGTCGCGGACCGCATCATCCGATACGGTGAGACGGATCTGCTGTGCTACCGGGCCACGGCGCCGGCCGATCTTGTGCAGCTTCAGGCCGATCGCTGGGATCCCTTGCTGGCTTGGGCGGCGAACGATCTGGAGGCCGCACTTGTGGTGACCGAAGGCATCGTGCCCGTGGAGCAGCCCAAGGCGGCCATCGAGGCGCTTGCCCGCACGGTCGCGGACTTGGATGCCTACCGGCTGACGGCGCTGGCCGCCGTTGCGCAGGCGGCGGGGTCCTTGGTGATCGGTCTGGCTTTGGTGCGGGGGCGGCTGGACGCCTCGGCGGCGGTCGACCTGTCGCAGCTGGACGAAAGCTATCAGAGCGCGAAATGGGGGGCGGACAAGGAAGCCCTCGACCGGCTGCGTGCCCTGCAGGCGGAAATCGCCCAGGCGGAAACCTTTCTGGGCCTTCTCTAAGCCGTCAGATCAGGATCAATTGTAGAGCGGGTTTCTGCCCGGTGCCGGGCCGCTGGTGTTCAGCGGCGCGGCGGCCCGCCCGCGCGGTGTCGGCAGTTCCGTCGGCGCGCCGTCGCGGCGCTCGCGGCCGCGGTAGTTGAGCCCCCGGCGGCGCCGGTCGGGGCCGAAATAGCTGTCGGCCCGGACGTACAGGCGGGGATTCTCGATCAGCGACTTGATGCGCGAATAGATCAGATGGGCGGAAAACGGCTTGGCCAGGAATTCGTTGATTCCGGCGTCCCGCGCCTTGCACACCTGATGCAGTTCCGTGAAGGCGGTAATCATGACGACCGGCGCGAACATGTCGCGGCTTTCCGCATGCTTGCGGATGCGGTCGAGGAACGACATGCCGTTCAGGCCCGGCGACCAGTCGGTCAGCACCAGGTCGGCGGGGAATTCCTGGAACAGCTCGAAGGCGGTTTCCTCGTCGCCGGCATCGCGTACGTTCTCGATTCCGAACTCGTGCAGGATGTTGCGGATCAGGTGCCGCATCGGCGCATGTTGCTCGACGACCAACACGTTCAAACGCGAAAGATTGTAATCGGGCATGCGTCCCCGAGGCTCCCCTAAGCTAAGCCCGACCGCGCGACACACCCTGATGAGTGGGCTCTTCCGGCCCGGAATTTATTGATTAACCATACGCGGACACGTCCCCGGCGAACAGCGCGGAATTCTTATATCATGATGGTTAACAAGGGGCCATGTGGATGAATAAAAATTGAATCGTCCGTTATTGCGGCTGAGGTTGGATATGGCATTTTCGCTGGCGCAACATAAGGCCCGACAGTATCCTTTGCCCCCTCCCGAACCCCGCGGCGAAACGACCATCAGCGAGACGCGATTCCATGTACGACATCATCCGGCAGCTTGAAGAAAAACGCGACCGCGCCCGCATGGGCGGCGGCGAGCGGCGCATCGACGCCCAGCACGGCAAGGGCAAGCTGACCGCCCGCGAACGCATCGAGGTTCTGTTGGACCCCGGTTCCTTTGAGGAATGGGACATGTTCGTCGAACATCGCTGCACGGATTTCGGCATGGCCGAGCAGACGACTCCGGGCGACGGCGTGGTCACCGGCTACGGCACGGTGAACGGCCGGCTGATTTTCGTGTTCAGTCAGGATTTCACGGTGTTCGGCGGCTCGCTGTCGGAAAGCCATGCGGAAAAGATCTGCAAGATCATGGACCAGGCCATGAAGGTGGGGGCCCCCGTGATCGGCCTCAATGATTCCGGAGGTGCCCGCATCCAGGAAGGCGTCGATTCACTCGCCGGTTATGCCGAGGTGTTTCAGCGCAACGTCCTGGCGTCGGGCGTGGTGCCGCAGATTTCCTGCATCATGGGTCCCTGCGCGGGCGGCGCCGTCTATTCGCCCGCGATGACCGACTTCATCTTCATGGTGCAGGACTCGTCCTACATGTTCGTCACCGGCCCCGACGTGGTGAAGACCGTGACCCACGAGGAAGTGACCCAGGAACAACTGGGCGGCGCCTCGACCCATACGACCAAGTCCGGGGTTGCCGACAAGGCCTTCACGGACGATTTGCAGGCGCTGCTCTACCTGCGCCGCTTCATCGATTTCCTGCCCGCCAACAACAAGGAAAAGCCGCCCGTCCGCCCGACGCCCGACCCCCACGACCGGGTCGAGATGTCGTTGGACACCCTGATCCCCGACAATCCCAACAAGCCCTACGACATGAAGGAGTTGATCCATAAGGTCGTAGACGAAGGCGATTTCTTCGAACTGCAACCCGACTACGCCGGCAACATCGTGATCGGCTTCGCCCGCATGGAGGGCTCGACCGTCGGCATCGTCGCCAACCAGCCCATGGTGCTGGCCGGTTGCCTCGACATCGCCTCGGCGACCAAGGCCGGGCGTTTCGTGCGGTTCTGCGATTCCTTCAACATCCCCATCGTCACCTTCGTCGATGTGCCTGGCTTCCTGCCCGGCACGGCGCAGGAATACGGCGGCATCATCAAGCACGGGGCCAAGCTTCTGTACGCCTATGCCGAGGCCACCGTGCCCAAGGTCACGGTCATCACCCGCAAGGCCTATGGCGGGGCCTATGACGTGATGTCGTCCAAGCATCTGCGGGGCGACGCCAATTACGCCTGGCCGACGGCGGAAATCGCCGTCATGGGGCCCAAGGGGGCGGTCGAGATCATCTTCCGGGGCGACCTGGGCGACCAGGAAAAGATCGCCGCCCGCACTGAGGAATACCGCACCCGTTTCGCCAATCCCTTCATCGCCGGCAGCCGCGGCTTCATCGACGACGTCATCATGCCGCACGGCACGCGGACGCGGATTTGCCGGGCATTGCGCATGTTGAAGAACAAGGATTTGAAGAATCCTTGGAAAAAACACGGGAACATCCCGCTTTAGGGGCGATCTTTGCTATGATCCCCCAAGCAACGGGGATCGGATCACGTGGCGGACCTGCCGGAAACCATTTCTTCTGACCCATCCGCGCCGAAATGGCGGCGCTGGGCGCTGTGGGTTGGGGCCATCGCCGTGGTCCTGACCGCCGGCATTACCGTCCTCGCCGTCAACCGGGCATCCATTGCCGAAAATTTGGTCCGCGACCGGCTGGCCGACATGGGGCTGGGCGGCAGTAACCTGGAAATCACCCGTCTGACCCTCTGGCGGGTCGAGCTGCGCAATCTGGCGACGGGGCCCGCCGGCACGGCGCGCATTCACCGCCTCGCCATGAATCTGAGCTGGCCCAGCTGGACCGCGCCCAAGGTCAGTGCGCTATCCCTGGAAGGGGTGCAGCTTGCCTTGACGGTCAAGGACGGCACCCTCGGCTGGGGCGATCTGACGCCCCTGGTGGCGGGCGGCGGCACGGGCGGCGGCGTGCTGTCTCTGCCCGACGTGACCCTGACCGACGCCCTCATCGACGTTGTCCATGCGGGCGGGCCGACGGCGCTGTCCCTGACGGACGTGTCCTTGACGCCGCAGCCGGACGGCGGCCTGCTGATGAAGCAGGCATCCATCGACATTGTCCACCCCCTGGGTCAGGCCACGCTTCAAGCGACGGGCAGCCGGGACGCGGCGGGCAGGCTGGCCCTGGATATGACCATCGAGGACGCCCTGGGGGCGGTGGGGCCGATATCGCTTTCCGGGGCCAAGGGCAGCCTGCGTCTCGCCGGCGATCCCGCATGGCCGGGCGAAATGACCGGCGACGGGATACTGGAGGTCGCCGGTCTGGCCTTGCCCGGCGGACTGTTGACCGAGGGCACTCTGTCGGTGCGCCTGGCCGAGGGGCGGGCGACGCTGTCGGCGGACTTGGCGGATGACGGCCTGGGCCTGACCCTGTCCGGCAAGGCGGCGGGCATGCCCTTCGATCCGGCTGCCCCCGTCACCTTGACCGCCCGGGCCGCGGCGTCCGATCTGGCGCGTCTGCCGTTGCCGGAAGGCGTGACGGGCAAGGGAACACTCGATCTGCAAACGGTGGGGCCGCTGGCCGATCTGCTGTCCGGCGACCCGACCCGCCTGCCGCCGGTGGAGGCGCGGTTGATCCTGCCCGACGTGGCGCATCCGGCGGCGCCCGGCATCTGGTCCGTGCGGACCAAGGCAATCCTTGCCGCCGAAGCGGGAAGCGCGACCTTGACATTTACGGAGCCGGTGGAGGTTGCGGGCCGCCTCCTGGGCGGTGAGGTGATGGCGGCGGTGCCGGGGCGGGTGATCCTTGGCCTTGATCCGCTGAAGCTTACCAAGGTCGATCTCGCGCCGCTTCGCGTCGCCATCAGCAAGATCGATGCGGGCGGTGTGTCCGTTTCCGGCCCCTTGGCCGTGGTGTTGACCCCGGGCAAGGATGGCGTGACGTTCGCGTCGGACGGCAGCTTGCGCAAAGTGGATTTCGCGTTCAAGGCGGACAGCCCGTCCCTGGGCCTGCGGGCCGGCGGCCGCACAGCCGTTCTGCGCACGGCACGGACCACGGGCGGGGTGGCGGTGGCGCTTCCAGCCGAAGGGCCGCCGGGAGTGCGTTTCGACCTTGCGGGCCTGGACGCCCATCTGCCGGATCTGGATGTCGAGGCTCAGGGGATCAGCGTAAACGCCGCCAGCCGGGGCGGGACGGATGCCGGCTGGAACATCCAGGCGGCGGCCAAGGCCCTGCGCCATACGGCGGCGGCGCCTTTCGCCGTCACCGCCAGGGGCCGTTGGCGCCCGCGCAAATGGGATATGGAGGGTACGCTGCGCCAGGACCGTTCGGGCCTGATCGCCAGCTTCGCCGCCGACGAAAGCAACGGCACGGGGGCAGGGCGGGCTCGTGTCGACATGGTGCCGCTCAATCTGGCGGGGATCGATGGCGGGGTGCATGCGATCACGCCGCTGCTCGCCCCCTTCGTCAAAAGCATCACCGGCACAGTGCAGGTTTCGGCCATAACGGAATGGACCAAGGATGGGGCCGGTCCCGTGCAGGTCACGGGCAGCCTGCGCGGCGCGGGCATCACCCCAGCACCTGCGTTGCTGCCGCCGGCCGCCAAGGGCGCGATCGCGGGGGTGTCCAATCTGGCCGCGGAGTTTTCCCTGCCGCCCGGCGATCCGGCGGCGGGCACGGGCATCGTCGCCGTGACCGGCGGCAACCTGCAATTGGGTCCGACCCAGGCGACGGGCATATCGGGGCGCGTCACGCTGGACCGCCTATGGCCGCCCCTGACCCCGCCGGGCCAGGAGGTCCTGATCGATCGGGTGGTCGCGGCGCTGCCGGCCGCCGACGGGCGCCTGCGGTTTCAGATTCTCGGACCGTCCTCGGTCAAGGTGGAGCGGGCGGAGCTGACCGGCATCGGCGGCCACATCTGGGCCGAGGACATGGCCATTCGGGACGGCGTCCTGCCCGAGCGCGTGACCTTGCACGTGGACGGGTTGGGGCTCGGCGATCTGGCGGCGCAGATGAACATCCTGGGCCTCAGGGCCGAAGGAAAGCTGTCCGGCCGCATTCCGGTCGAATTGGGCAAGGGCGGGAAGATGGCGATTCGGGGCGGACTCTTGACGGCCCAGGGCAAGGGGCTTCTGGCCTTCGTGCCGCCGACCCGCGCCCCGGCCGGTCCGGCAGGGGAGACCGGACGCATGGACATGGTTCTCGATATCCTGGAGGACCTGCGGTTCGACGGCATGACCCTGAGCCTCGACGGCGATGCGCAAAAGGACGTGCGTATGCAGGTTCATGTCCAGGGCCGTAATCCGAAAATCCAGGAAGGCCGCCCCGTGGACTTGACGGTCAACCTGACGGGTAATATCGGGCAAGCGATCCAGGCGGAATTGCGGAATTTCGACATCAAGGGGCTGACGGGAGCCGGGGCATCTGGCAAGTAAGGGGCGTATATTTTTTAATCAGAATTTATAAAAATCGCAGAACACTGGGATTAATCGGTTGATGGATGTTTTAGATTGTATACAATATGCCCGTTCAAAAAACCCGAGGAACCCCCCAAATGCAACTGCGCACCCGCCCCCTGACGGACACTTTCGGCCTGGAAATCCTGGACGTCGATCTGTCCGAGCTGACCGATGAAACCTTCGACGCCATTTACAAGCTGTGGCAGCAGGAACCCCTGTTGCTGTTGCGCCGCCAAAGCCTGAGCGAAAAGCAGCAGGTCGAATACTCCCGGCGGTTCGGGGAAATGGACATCATCGTGCGCGACGACATGCTGTCGCCGGACAATCCGGAAATCATCTACATCACCAACCTGAAGCGCCCGGACGGCACGCCGCTGGGCGGGCTGGGGAACTACGAAGTCTATTGGCACCACGACCAAATCTATCGCCTGCGTCCGGCCTCGGGCTCGATCTTCTATGCCGCCGAAATGCCGGAAAACGAAGGCCGCACGTCCTACTGCAATACCAAGCTCGGCTATGAAACCCTGCCGGACAATCTGCGCAAGGCGATCGAAGGCCGCCGCGCCACGGCCAAGTATGCCGACCGCAAGGATTCGACGACGGTCCTGGACCTGGGCAACAATGCCGAGGAAATGAAGAAAATCCACGAACGGACCCCGGCGGCGACCCATGACATCGTCCTGGAAAACCCGGCGACGGGGCAGAAGTCCGTTTACATCGATCCCAACAAGACCGTCGGCATCGACGGGCTGGAAGAAACCGAAAGCAAGGAGCTTCTCGAAGCCTTGACCCAGCACATGCTGCAGGACAAGTTCGTCTACACCCATAGCTGGCGCAACGGCGACGTGGTGATGTGGGACAACGCGCGCCTGTGGCATCGGCGCGAGGCCTTCGACATGACGAAGCCGCGGTTCGCCCGGCGCACGACCATCTTCCTGCGGCCCGAAGATTTCGCCGTTCCCGAACCGAACGCGGCCTGAAGGATATCAACGTGACAGAACAGAAAGCGCCCCCGCTGAAGGGGCTGCGGGTCATTGATGCCGCCACGGTTATCGCCGGTCCGACCATCGGCATGCTGATGGGCGACTTCGGTGCCGACGTCATCAAGGTCGAACATCCGCGCGGCGACGTGCTGCGCGAAACGGGCCAGAAAAAGGACGGCGTCGGCCTGTGGTTCAAGATGGCCAACCGCAACAAGCGCTGCGTCACCCTGAACTTCAGCCATGAAAAGGGCCAGGCCTTGTTCAAGGAACTGGTCAAGACGGCGGACGTGCTGATCGAAAATTTCCGCACCGGCACCATGGAAAAATGGGGCCTGGGCTGGGAAGACCTGAAGAAGATCAACCCGCGTCTGGTGATGGTGCGGGTCACCGGCTTCGGCCAGACGGGCCCCTACAAGAATCGGCCCGGTTTCGGCACCATCGCCGAAGCCTTTTCCGGCTTCGCCAGCATCACCGGCGTGCCCGACGGCCCGCCGACCCTGCCCAACTTCGGCCTGGCCGACGGAGTGGCGGCGGCCTACGGCACCTTCGCCGCCATGTTCGCGCTCTACCATCGCGACGCCCAGGGATCGGGCGAGGGCCAGTACATTGATCTGTCGATCTATGAGCCCCTGTTTCAGGTCATGGGCCCGCAGCCCATGGAGTACGATCAGCTGGGCGTGGTTCAACAGCGCTGGGGCAACCGGTCGAAGAACAACGCGCCGCGCAACACCTACCAATCCAAGGACGGGCATTGGGTGGCGATCTCGACCAACTCGCCGGCCATCGTGACCCGGGTATTGACGCTCTGCGGCGGGCCGGAGGTCGCGGCCGATCCCAGGTTCCAGACCCCGCAGGACCGGGTCAGGCATATCGACGAGATCGACGGCATCGTTGCCGGGTGGATCAAGCAACACGACCTGAAGACGGTTCTCGACGCGTTCGAGAAGGCGGAGGCGGCCATCGGCCCAGCTTACACCATCGACCAGATCTACCAGGATCCGCAGTATCAGGCGCGTAACGACATCATCGAAATGGAGGATGAGGACCTGGGTAAGCTGCGCATGACCAACGCATTCCCGTTCATGTCGGAGACCCCGGCGAAGGTTCGCCATCCCGGTCAGCGCAAGGGCCAAAGCAACGAGGAAATCCTGTGCGGTGAACTGGGCGTTTCCAAGGAAGAACTCGCCAAGCTCAAGGAAGAGGGCGCGATCTGACCGCCTGAGGATTTGGCCGGCCGGGAAACCGGCCGCCGTTCCAGCGATCCCCCGCACCGGCCCGGCCGCTGCGGGGGATTTTGCGTTTGGCGGAGAGAGGGCTAAGGCGACGGCGACGGTGAGGGCAAAATCGCCTTATGGGCGCGGATGTCCGCCAACATGCCGTCACGGTCCGTTTCGATGCGTTTCAGCAGGCGGCGGCGGCGCGCGTTCATTTTCAGATGACGGCTGCTCCAGCGGATGATTTCCAACAGCACAGGTGCCAGGTCCAGGCCCTTTTCCGTCAGGCTGTAGATATAGCTGCGGCGGTTTTCCGGATCGCGCGCCTTCGTGATGATCCCTTCGCATTCCAGATGCTTCAAGCGGGCGGCCAGTATGTTGGTCGCGATCTGCTCTTCCGACGCCAGGAAGTCGCCGTAACGGCACTTTCCGTAGAGCATCATGTCGCGCAGCACCAGGAACGACCAACGGTCGCCGAAGGTATCGATGCCGTAGGCGACGAGGCAGTCGCTGGCGTGCTTTTTTACGTCGCTTTTCATGTCAGCACGGTAAGAAAGCATCTTGCAAAAAACAAGTTATTTCTGTAAGGCTAATTAACTTGTTTATTGCAAGTTATTATGTCTTACGGAGATGCCGCCATGAACCTGCTTTCGAACAACGCCCTCCAGCAGCTTGACGAAGCCGGTCTGTATTCCCCGGTCGATCCGGTGCAGCCCGCCGTGACCCAGGCGGCCGTCGATGCCGGGGTCAGGGAAGCCCGCCTGCTGCGCGCCCGCGCGTTCCACCGGGCTGTGCGCATGGTCATGGCATTCCTCAAGGGCAGGAACCGCAGCGTCCGTTAGAAGCTTCGGGTCTTCCCAAGCCCAATTCCCGGTTTCCGACGGCGGGGGTGCCGGCGTCCCGTGACAACCCGGGCTTGGGAATGGACCGGCAGTCGGCTATAGGACGCGGATGCAGGACGTCGACGTCATCATCATCGGTGCCGGGGCGGCGGGGCTGATGTGCGCCGCCGGGGCGGTCCGCCGCGGCCGCCGCGTTCTGGTGCTGGAACGCAATGCCAAGGTCGCCCAGAAGGTGCGCATTTCCGGGGGTGGACGGGCTAATTTCACCAACCTGCACGCGGCCCCGGCCAACTACCTGTCGGACAACCCGCATTTCTGCGTTTCGGCGCTGAAGCGCTATACCCAGCGCGATTTCATCGCTCTCGTGGAAAAGCACGGCATCGCCTATCACGAAAAGACCCTGGGCCAGTTGTTCTGCGACGACAGCGCGCAGCAGATCATCGACATGCTGCTGGCCGAGGCCAAGGGGGCCGACATCCGCACGGCGGTCAACGTGACCGCCGCCGCCCGGGACGGCGACCGGTTTCGCGTGGACACGGACAAGGGGGTGTTTTCGGGGGCGGCTTTGGTCATCGCCACAGGCGGCCCGTCGATCCCCAAGATGGGGGGCAGCCGCTTCGCCTATGACATCGCCAAACAGTTCGGGCTGCGCGTCGTCACGCCGCGCCCGGGCCTGGTGCCCCTGACCTTCGACCGCGACATGCTGGCACGGCTCGATGGGCTGTCCGGGGTCTCGGTCGAAGCTACGGCGACCCTGGGCAAGGTGCGCTTCGCCGAAGCGCTGTTGTTCACCCATCGGGGACTCAGCGGCCCGGTGGTGCTGCAGATTTCATCCTACTGGCGGCCCGGCGACACGATCCTGTTCGATCTACTGCCGGGCACGGACCTGTTCCGGATGCTGAAAGAACTGAAACACAGCCAGCCGAAGAAGGAAGTGCCGACGGCATTGGCTCAGGTCTTGCCGAAAAGCCTGGCGCAACGGCTGTGCGAATGGACGGGCTGCCTGGGCCGTCTCGCCGACCAGCCGGACAAGCGGTTGCGCGCCCTCGCCACGCAGGTCAACGCCTGGGCCGTCACGCCGGCCGGCAGCGAGGGCGAGCGCACGGCGGAGGTCACCGTCGGCGGGGTCGATACGCGGGACCTGTCGTCGAAGACGATGGAAGCGCGGGACGTGCCGGGGCTGTATTTCATCGGCGAGGGCGTGGACGTGACAGGCCACCTGGGCGGGTTCAACTTCCAATGGGCCTGGGCCTCGGGCCATGCCTGCGGCGAGGTGGTCTAGGCCGCGCTGGTTATTTGATGTCGAAGGCGATGGAGTGGCGCAGGCCTTCCTGGGTGAACGGCTTGACGCCGTGCCAGACGTAGGATGGGAACAGCACCAGCAGGCCCGGCTGTGGTCGGATCAGGCGGCGGGTCCGGTTGCGCTCGCTGACGAAGGCATCGGGCGGCGCGCCGAACTGGATGCAGCCCTCGCCGGACGCCCAGAGGTCCTCGTCCAGGTCGGGGACCTTCACGTAATAGACGCCGGACAGCCAGCCTTCGTTATGGATGTGGCTGGCGTCGTATCCGGTACCGTAGAGGATCGTCGACCAGGCGCCGGTGAAACGGAAATCCCGGTTGATGTAGCGCAGGAACGGATGGTCGGGATCGTCAGCCAAGCCATCGACATAGCTGCGGATGGAGTCGAGGATCAGGTTGCGGACGGTCAGCACATGGCCTGACGCGTTGCGGAACAGGTTGTTGGGAATCTGCGTGCCGCCGCGCATGGTCTGGTCCAGGGGAAGCGAGCCTTTTTGATGGTGCTTTTCCAGTTCCGCATGCAGCGCGTCATTGAAGGCGGCGATGTCCGGAAAACCGGGGGGCGTGGGCAGCGTCTGCGTGACCACGTCGGCATCGTAGTCGACGATGGTGTCCACGGCCGGGTCGCCGGCTTCGGTCATGGCGATGGTCATGGTGCCAAGGACGGAACTCAGGCGCGGGACGATCCGGTGCGCCTTCATGAGCACGGCCACCGCATCGCCGGGGTGTCCGGCGCGGATCAGGCTTTGACCATAGCTTTCCAGGATTTGCGGATCGTCCGGCGCCAATTCCGCCGCCCGGGCATGGTGGGGCAGGGCTTCATCGTACCGTCCCTGCATGGACAGGGACCACCCCAGGCAGGTCAGGGCGATGGGCAGATCGGGATCGATCTCAAGCGCCTGGCGCAGGATAGGTTCGGCCGCGGTGAATTTTTCGTCCTGCGCCAGTTCCCAGCCGTATTGTTCGTAGGCCTTTGAGTTCTGCGGCATTGCCTCCAGCGCCCAGCGGAAGGTGTCGTATCGCTCGCTCTCGCGGCCCATGGCGTTCTTCAGGCCCTTGAAGGTCTTGTGGGCGTCGATATGCAGGGGGTCCAGCTTGACCGCCGCCCAGCAGGACGCGAGCGCCTCGTCGTACTGGTCGAACACGAACTGTAGGGAGGCCAGGGCGGCATGGGTGTCGGGGATGCCGCCGCTGAGCTCTATCGCCTTTTTCAGGGCCGCCATGGCGGCCTGGTGCTGGCCGACATCGCGCAGCGCAATGCCGTAATTATGGAGGATTTCAGGTTCGCCCGGATTGATCTTCAAGGCGGCCTCGAAGCTGCCGACAGCCCCCTTCAGGTCCTCCAACCGTTGCAACGCCATGCCCAGGTTGTTCAGAGTATCCGGATTGTTCGGCGCCAGGGCGAGGGCGCGTTGATAGTTGTCCCGTGCCGCCGCGGCGTCGTTACGGTAAAACTGCGCCAGGCCCAGGTTGTTGAAATAATTCGGATTCTTGGGGTTCAGGTTGGCCGCCTGGGTCAAGGCTTCGATGGCGCCAAGCAGGTTGCCCATCTGCATGCAGGCGACGCCGAGCAGATGATGGGCCTCCGCGTGCCCGGGGTTGGCCTGGATGAACGCGCGGTACAGGCGCTGGGCATCTTGAAGCCTGCCGGATTGGTGCGCGGCGAATGCCTCTTGCAGTAAATTCACGTTGGGCGCTCTCGAACAGACGGCATGAAGGTGACCAAAGGTTTAGCCCAGCACTGGCCGAGGGGCCAGCCGTTATCCGAGGCTTGGTTGCCGCCAAGACTTACTTGGGCCTCATGGCCGCGTCGAAATCGTCGAGGGAGGGGAAGGCGAGGGGCGTCAGATTGTCGAGATTTCCTAGGCATTCCGCGTAGTCGTCCAGGTATCCTGCCCGCGTCGCGTCATCCACATAGGGCACATGCCAGGCCACGAAGGGCGGCAGCACGGTCATGCCCGTATAGGCCAGGGTGCCCTGCAACAATGGCTTCAGCATGTCGTTCAGACGCCCGTGGATGGCGGTATGACTGTCGAGCATGTGTTCCCGCCCGCCGAGCGTCAGGGTCAGCATGGCGCGTTTGCCCGCCAAGCCGCCCCGGTCGTAGAACCGCCGTCCGCCGTAGGTCAGGCCCGAAACCAGCACCCGGTCGATCCAGCCCTTGAGGATGGCCGGCACGGAAAACCAGTAAAGCGGGAAGTGCAGGATCAGAAGATCGCACCACATCAGCGTCTCGATCTCGGCCTGGATATCGGGGGCCAGGGTGCCCGTCTCGAACCCGTGGCGCTGCTCCAGCGCATAGACCAGATAGTCCGGATCGGCGCGATCCGTGAAGTCGCCGGGCCCCGCGACCGGGTTGAAGTTCATGGCGTAAAGGTCCGAAACCTGAACCGCATGGCCCAGCCCGCCGAGAGCCCTGACCGAATGGTCGCGCAGGGCCGTGTTGAACGACTTCGGTTCCGGATGGGCGTGGACGATGAGGACGTTCATGCGCTCGCCGCTTACTCCGGCGGCGGCACGGCGCCGGTGCGTTCCGTGATCAGGCCGTAATGTTCCGTCCGCCGGTGGGCCGCGAAGTTGAAGGTCGAGCCCTTGAGGAACGCGCAGGCGTCGAGGTCGCAGTCGTGGACGATGACCTCGTCGTCTTCGGTCTCGGCCTCGGCGACAACCTGGCCGTCCGGGTTGATGATGCAGCTGCCGCCCATCAGGTGATAGCCCGGCGCTTCCTCGCCGGCCTTGGCCACGCCGACCACCCAGGTCGCGTTCTGGTAGGCCCCGGCCTGCATGCTGAGGCGCGAATGATGGTGGCGCAGTTCGGGGGTGTCCGGGCCGCCCAGGCCGTTCCACGAGGGCGTGTTGTAGCCCAGCATGACGAGTTCGACGCCCTGCAACCCCATGACCCGGTAGGTTTCCGGCCAGCGCCGGTCGTTGCAGATGCACATGCCCATGACCCCGCCCATGGTGCGCCACACGGGAAAGCCCAGGTTCCCCGGCTCAAAATAGCGTTTCTCCAGATGCTGGAAGCGCCGTTCGGGCTCCAATTCCACATGGCCCGGTAGGTGAACCTTGCGGTACTTGCCGGTGATCTTGCCGTCCTTGTCGACCAGGATCTGGGTGTTGAAGTGATGGCCGTCGGGCGTCAGTTCCGCGTACCCTAACGAGAACCCGATGCTGTTGTCGGCGGCGTAGTCGAACAGGGGGCGCGTCGCGTCGTTCGGCATGTCGCGTTCGAACCAATGGTCCATGTCGGCGCGGTTTTCCGCATGGAAACGGGGGAAGAAGGTGGTCAGCGCCGTTTCCGTATAGACGACCAGGTCGGCGCCCTTGGCTTTCGCCTGCTTCATCATATCGAGCAGGCGGGCGACGATGACCTGGCGCGAGTCCGTTTCCAGGTTGGGGCCCTGCTGGGCGGCGGCGACGCGGACGATGCGGGTCATGGGTGTTTCCGTTTCTTGGGTTGGATGGACCCGCGCAGAGTACGGGAGCAGCGCCGTACCGTTCAAGGGCGGGCCTGCGGTTTCTAGCCGAAGACCATCGGCACGAGGATCAGCGCCGCCCCGGTGATCATCGCCGTCGCGATCAGGTTCAGGAAGATCCCGGCCGCGCACATATGCATGACGTCGAGGCGCCCGGCGGCGAACACGATGGCGTTGGGCGGGGTCGCCACGGGCATCATGAAGGCGCAGCTTGCGGCCAGCGCCACGGGCACGGCGAAGGTCACGGCGTCGAACCCCAGGCTGACGGCAAGGGTCGCCGCCACGGGGATGAACACGGCGGCGGTCGCCGTGTTCGACGTGATTTCGGTCAGGAACACGACAAGCCCGGTGATCGCCAGAAGCAGCAGGACCAGCGGCAGATGGCTGCCCCCGGCGACGAGGCCGCCGAGCCAGGCCGCGAGCCCCGTCGATTGAATGGCTTCGGCCAGGGAAAATCCGCCGCCCAGCAAGATCAGGATTCCCCAGGGCAGGTGGATGGCGTGGTCCCAATCCATCAGGAATTCCCGCTTTTTCAGGTTCACGGGGATGGCGAAGGCGGCGACGGCCCCGGTCAAGGCGATGGCGGTGTCGCTGACCGGAACGACATCGGCGATCAGCGGCTGGAACACCCAGGCCAGGGCCACGGCGGCGAACAGCAGGGCCGTCAGCGCCTCGCCGCGCGTGGGCGGGGCGAGGCGGGCCTTTTCGGCTGCGATACCGGCGGCGACGCGGGTTAGGTCCAGACCTTCCGCCCGGTAAAGGACCCGCGTCAGCAGCAGCCAGGCCGCCAGCAGCATGACGGCTGCCAGGGGAACGCCGAGCAGCATCCAGCGCGCGAAGCCGAGGTCGACCCCGTGGTTCTGTGCCAGGTATCCCGCGAGAAAGGCATTGGGCGGCGTGCCGATCAGGGTCGCCGTGCCGCCGATGCTGGCGGCGTAGGCGATGGCGAGGAGCAGGCCGCGGGCGAAACGGTCCTGCGCCGGGGTCGGCGGCTCACCATCCTGGCGCCGGCCTTCGATGAAGGCGACGACGCTGAGCCCGATCGGCACCATCATCAGGGTCGTCGCCGTATTGGACACCCACATGCTGAGCCCCGCCGTGGCCAACATGAAGCCGCCGATCAGGCGGTCCGGGCGCACCCCGGCGACGGAAACGATGGCGATGGCGACGCGGCGGTGCAGGTTCCAGCGTTCGATGGTCAGCGCGATGACGAAACCGCCGAGGAACAGGAAGACCAGGGGATGGGCGT
Organism: uncultured Alphaproteobacteria bacterium; assembly: GCA_963976055.1. Lineage (GTDB taxonomy): Bacteria > Pseudomonadota > Alphaproteobacteria > Rhodospirillales > Casp-alpha2 > UBA1479. The sequence goes on along the minus strand of CAXBJB010000010.1, from coordinate 63,987 downwards.
AGGCCTGGGCCGCATCGGCGGCCTTGGCGATACCCAACACGGGAAACAGCAGGACCGGGAGAAGGGCGGTGACGGCCAGCGGCACGGCCTGGGTCAGCCACCACAGGGCCATCCAGACCGCCACCCCGGCGGTTAGCCAGGCTTCCTGCCCCAGGCCATCGGGGGCCGGCAGGACGGCCAGGGCCAGGCACAGAGTCGGCCCCGCCACCAATCCAATGAGCGGCGCGACGGGGCGGGCGCCTTCGGGGCTGGGGGGCGGGCTGGAATCTGCGGTCATCACGGCTTCCTGGGTTGGCAGTGGCGACGGGGCGGGCCTAGATTAGGGGGCAGACGAAGGACCCGCCATGAACGATCTCGACCCCGCCGAAGATAGCGATGATGCGCGCACCCGCAACCGCCTCAAGGGCTTCGCCCTGCATTTGATGATATATTTTATCGCCATCGCCGGCTGCGCCGCCTTGAACTATCTCAAGACGCCGGCCCAGTTGTGGTTCATCTATCCCATGGTTGCCTGGGGCGCGCCGCTGGCGCTGCACGCGGCCTGGGTCATGGGGCTGTTCGATGGCTTGACCCGGAAGAACTAGGCGGAACAGGTCGAGAACGGCGAATTCTACTAGTAGAATCAACGCGAGGAGCGGAATTTTGCGCTGCAATAGCGTGTGAATTCGGTTACACCAATGGCGGGGTTGGGTTGGCCGCATCGGGCCAGAAGGACGAACCGTCGCAGGTTCAAACACGGAAATAACAAACAGGGCCGGCCGAATAATGTTCAAAAAAATTCTCATCGCCAACCGGGGCGAAATCGCCTGCCGCGTCATGAAAACGGCGAAGAAGATGGGGATCAAGACGGTCGCCGTCTATTCCGACGCGGACAAACTGGCCCTGCACGCCGACATGGCCGACGAAGCCGTGCACATCGGCGCCTCGCCGTCATCGGACAGCTATCTGGCGATCGACAAAATCCTGGCCGCCATCGAGCAGACGGGCGCCGACGCGGTTCATCCGGGCTACGGGTTTCTCTCGGAAAACGCCAAATTCGCCGAGGCCCTGGCCAAGAAAGGCGTCGCCTTCATCGGTCCGCCCGTGGGCGCGATCAACGCCATGGGCGACAAGATCGAATCCAAGAAACTTGCGGAAAAGGCCAACGTCAGCGTCGTCCCCGGCCATACGGAAGCGGTCGCCGATCCCGACATGGCGGTCGAGATCGCCAACAAGATCGGCTATCCGGTGATGCTGAAGGCGTCGGCCGGCGGCGGCGGCAAGGGCATGCGCATCGCGCACAACGACGCCGAATGCCGCGACGGCCTGCAACGCGCGCGGTCCGAGGCGGCGTCCAGTTTCGGTGATGATCGGGTGTTCGTCGAGAAATACATCGTTCAGCCGCGCCACATCGAAATCCAGGTGCTGGCCGACAAGCACGGCAACTGCGTTTACCTGAACGAGCGCGAATGCTCGATCCAGCGCCGCCACCAGAAGGTGCTGGAAGAAGCGCCGTCACCGTTCCTCGACGCCAAGACCCGCAAGGCCATGGGCGAACAGGCCGTGGCCCTGGCCCAGGCGGTGGATTACTGCTCCGCCGGGACCGTCGAATTCATCGTCGACAAGGACAAGAATTTCTTCTTCCTGGAAATGAACACGCGATTGCAGGTCGAACATCCGGTGACCGAATTCATCACCGGCCTGGATCTGGTCGAACTGATGATCCGCGTTGCGGCGGGGGAAAAGCTGCCGTTCGCCCAGAAAGACGTGCCGTTGAACGGCTGGTCCGTCGAGGCCCGCATCTATGCCGAGGACCCGTTCCGCAACTTCCTGCCGTCCACAGGCCGGTTGGTGCGCTACCGCCCGCCGGTCGAGACGGAGACCGTGCGCGTCGACACCGGCGTGTTCGAAGGCGGCGAGATTTCCATGTTCTACGATCCCATGGTCGCCAAACTGGTGACCTACGGCAAGGATCGGAATGCCGCCATGGACGAGATGGCGCGGGCCCTGGACCGCTTCCAGATCACCGGCATCGCCAACAACATCGCCTTCCTGTCGGCGTTGATGGCGCATGAACGGGTGCGTTCGGGCGAGTTCTCGACCAACTTCATCGCCGAGGAATATCCCGACGGCTTCAACCCCAAGGACGCCGTGCAGGACGACCCGACCCTGATCGTCGCCGTCGCCGCCGCCATGCACCGGGCCTATCAGGACCGCGCCGCCGATATCAGCGGTCAGGTCGAGGGCCATTCGCGCGCCGTTTCCGCCGATTGGGTGGTCGTTCTGGGCCGCGACCCGCACCCGGTTTCTGTCGATCCCGCCGACGGCGGCTACGATGTCACCTATGGCGGCAAGACCTTGAAACTGCGGACCGATTGGCGGCTCGGCGATACCTTGATGGAGCTGACGCTGGACGGCAAGCCGCGGAGCGTCCAGGTCGGGCGCGCCGATATCGCCTACCGCATCATCCATGCGGGGACGGAATCGCGGGCCCTGGTGCTGAGCCCCGGCACGGCCGCGCTGTACCGCCACATTCCGGAAAAGCAGCCGCCGGACACGTCAAAGTTCCTGATGTCGCCCATGCCGGGACTGCTGGTCTCGCTCGCTGTCGCGGTCGGGCAGGAGGTCAAGGCCGGCGAGGAGCTTTGCGTTCTTGAGGCCATGAAGATGGAAAACGTCATGCGCGCCGAAAAGGACGCCGTGGTCAAGGAGATCAAGGCCGCCCCCGGTGACAGCCTGATGGTCGACCAGATCATCCTGGAGTTTGAGTAGACGCCCGGACGGAGCGACACGCCGTCATGTCCGATATCATCGAAACCGTCCATGTCATCGTCAACGGCCGCGTCCAGGGCGTGTGGTTTCGCGGCTGGACATGTGAGCAGGCAAGGGCGCTCGGCCTGACCGGTTGGGTCCGCAACCGCCGCGACGGCACGGTCGAGGCCGTGTTTTCGGGCACGCCCGATGCCGTCCGCCGGATGGTCGATCGGTGCCACGAAGGCCCGCCGGCGGCGCGGGTCGACGGTGTCGTCCGCACGCCCGTGGTCGACCCCGGGGTGATCGGGTTTGACGCCCTGCCGACCGCCTAGGGCGACCTAGGCCGCGCGCACGCCTTCCAGGAACCTTTCGACCTGCTGTTTCAGGTGATCGGCCTGGGTATTCAGGGAACCGGCGACGCTGGTGACCTGGGTCGCGGCGGTGCCCGTTTCGCCGGCCGAATGGGTCACCTCGATGATGTTGGAGGTGACTTCCTGCGTGCCGGTCGAGGCCTGTTCCACATTGCGCGCGATCTCGCTGGTCGCCGCCCCTTGTTCCTCGACGGCGGAGGCGATGGTGCTGGCGATCTCGCTCATCTCGCTGATGGTCGAGGTGATGGACTTGATCGCCCGCACGGCGTCTTGAGTTTCAGCCTGGATGTCGGCGATCTGCTGGCCGATCTCATCGGTTGCCTTGGCGGTCTGGTTGGCCAGGTTTTTCACTTCCGACGCGACCACGGCAAAGCCCTTGCCGGCGTCGCCGGCGCGGGCCGCCTCGATGGTCGCATTCAGCGCCAGCAGGTTGGTCTGCTCGGCGATGTCGGTGATCATGTCGACGACCTCGCCGATGCGGTGGGCGGCGCGGGCCAGGCCCTGAATCTGCGCATCCGTGTGGTTGGCTTCGTTGACCGCCCGTTCGGCCACGTTGGACGACTGCGCGACCTGACGGGCGATTTCCTGGATCGAACTGGACAGCTCTTCCGTCGCCGTGGCGACGGTCTGCACGTTGGCCGAGGCCTGTTCGGCGGCCCCGGCGACCGTGGCCGCCCGCTCGTTGGTGCCGTCGGCGATCTTGGACATGGTCGATGCGGTCGAGGTCATCTCGGCCGCCGATGTGGTCAGGGATTGCAGAAGCGCCGAGACGTCGGAATCGAACGAGCCGGTCAGGGCCTCGATCTGGCGGCCCCGTTCCTCGCGCCGCTTCTGGGCCTCCCGCTCGCGGGCGGCCAGATCGTCGGCCTTGATCATGCTTTCCTTGAACACCAGAACGGCCCGCGCCATGTCGCCGACCTCGTCGCCGTTTTCCTGGCTGGGAATATCGACGGTCTTGTCGCCGCCGGCCAGCGATGTCATGGCCGCGGTCAGGGCGGTCACGGGCCGCGAGATGCCGTTGCCGATCAACAGCGCCGCCAGAACCCCCAACAGGACGCTGCCCCCGGCGACCACCAGGGTCACCATCATCGCCGTCTTCATGGCCTTGCTGGTGGCCGGCCCGAGGGTTTCCTGAACGGTCTTCAGGTCGTTCCGCAGGTCGTTCATCAAGGCCGCGATATTGGGGCCGACGAAGCCGATGGTGCCGAGCACGACCTCGTCGCGCTGGGCCATGACCTCGCTTACTTCCGTGAGGGCGGCTTCGTATTGTTCCTGCATCGCGGCGATCTTGGCGGCGGTGGCCTTGCGTTCTTCGTCGAACAGTTCGTTCTGCAATTCGGCGATGTTTTCCTTCATCTCGCCGGCGGCTTCCATGGCCTTGTCGAAGTCGTCGAGCTGGTTGGCCGTGATGAACTTGTTGGCGTAAAGGCGCATGAGCAGAAGCGAGCGCTGGGTCTTCGCCGCGTGATAAGCGGCGGACACGTCCGTCTCGTCATAGGACTTCTGCATGAGGGCGGTAAGCTTGCTCTCCATGTCCGGGCCGATCACGTCCATCTGGCTTTGGGAGATGGAGTTCCGCTTGGTTTGCAGGGACGTGACCTGGTCGAACGCGGACTGATAGGTGCTCAGGTTTTCGATGGCGTTGGTGATCGTCTTCTTGCGCCTGGGATCGGTGATCTGGCCGTTCAGGGTCTCGATCAGTTCCATGGTCTCGGAAATGCGTTCCTCGAATTCCGCGATGGCGTCTTCCGACGATTGGGTGATGTAGTCGCCGACCGCCAGTTGAGCCTTCTGCAGGGTGGCCTGCACCATGGCGGCCCGGTTCGACAGGGCGGCCTGTTCACGGTACTGGGTGAAGTTGCTTTCGCCGCTTCGCAGGCTGACGCCGCTGGTTGCGCTGATGATCAGCAGCAGGGCCAGGACGATCCCGAAGCCGATGAAGATCTTGGTCAGAATCTTCGTGTTATTCATGAACGACAGGGACAAAGACATGGTGCAGACTCTCCTCCAAACACGGTGCCGCGCGGGCCCCCCGGTCCGCAGCAATCGACGGCAATACACCGTTTATTTAAGAGGGAAAATCTGGCCGTTGGTCATACTTTTAAAATCAGACCAAACGAATAAAATAAAACAATCAATTTAAACAATATATTAGAGTATTTTTCTAATTTATCTGATTATAAAATTGTATACTAAAAAACCGAAATTCGGTGGCGGATCCAGGCCGAGACCCGCCACCGATGCGCATGTTCAGTCGGCGAAATCCAGAATATCCCGCACCTTGTCGATGCCGCTGCGGGCGCATTCCGCGTCGATGTCGCCGCCCGGCGCGCCGGACACGCCGACAGCCCCCACGAGGGAGCCGGCGACGCGGATCTGCACGCCGCCGTCCATCACGATGATGCCCCGCATCTGATTCAGTTCGGGGCGGATGTCGCCCCGGGATTTTCGCATTTCGCCGGAATCGGAGCCGGACATGACAACCAAGCCGGCCTTGCGTTCGGCGATTTCCAGGGTGTACCGGCTGGCCAGCGTGTCGCGCTGGGCGGCGATCATGTTGCCAGCCCGGTCGAGCACCACGGCCGAGGCCTGGTATCCCTTGTCGCGGCAGGCGTGGACGGCGCCTTGGGCGATCTTGGCGGCCAAGTCGGACGACATGATACGGACCTTGATGATCTCGCCTTCGGCCTGTGCGGGTGGGGCGGCGAGGGCGGCGACGGCAAAAGCGGCCGCGGCGAGGGTGGCATGCAGCTGTTTCATGGTGGTGGTCCTCCCGTTTGGCGCGCGGGCGGGCAGGAGTGCATCCGCGCGAAATCTCATATTCGACTTTTTGTAACTGTTATCGCATAGTTGGGCAATCCCCAACCGGGTCACCACCCTGCAACGACAACAGGATTCCCACATGAAACGTTTCTTCGCATTGATATGGGTCATTCTCGGCGTGACGGCCCCCGCCGGCGTGCGGGCCAGCGAGGCCATCGCCGACCAGTACCCGGCCTCCGCCCTTTACGCCAAGCCGGTCGAGGTCATTCCCCATGTGTGGTCGGCGATCGGCGCCACGGCGCCGCCGACTTACGAAAACTGGGGGCACAACAACAACCTCAGCTTCATCGTCACCGGCGACGGTGTCGTGGTGATCAACGGCGGCGGGGCCTATTTGCTGGCCAAGGCGTTGCACGACGAGATCAAGCGCATCACGCCGCAACCGGTGAAGCTGGTCATCAACGAGAACGGCCAGGGCCATGCCATGCTGGGCAATTCCTACTGGGCGGAACAGAAGGTACCGATCCTGGCCCACGGCGACGCGGCCAAGGAATTCGCGGCCCGGGGCGCGCAGATTCTCGCTTCGGCCCAACGCGTGCTGAAGGAACGGGCCGAAGGCACGCGGATCGTCGGGCCCACGGAAACCTTCACCGACAAGCGGGTGATCGAGATGGGAAGCTTCAATATCGAGGTTCTGCACCTGGGCCCGGCCCATAGCCCCGGCGATACCCAGGTCTGGCTGCCCAAGCAATCCCTGGTGATCGCCGGCGACATGGCCTTTCACGAACGCATGCCGCCGATCTTCGACGACACGGACACCAAGGGCTGGGTCGAAACCTGGGCAGGGCCGTTCGAGGGCCTGAAGGCGACCTATGTCATCCCCGGCCACGGCCACCCCACCAACATGGCCCAGGTCCGGCGCTATACCCACGATTACCTGGTCTATCTGCGTGGCAAGATCCGCGAACACATCGATAACGGCGGCGACCTGAAGGGAGCCTATTACGTGGACCAGTCGGCCTATGCCCATCTCGACACCTTCAAACAACTGGCAACCCGCAACGCCGGGCGCGTGTTCGTGCAGATGGAGTTCGAATAGGGGGCGTGAACCGAATGTTCGTGGTGCCGGAGGAAGGGGGGGCGTATGCAAACAGAATATAACTGTAGGTAAATGCCAACAAATATTACGGAATATGCCATTTTGTATTAGAAATCTTTAACACTCTCCGGGAGTTTATAATATCTCAAGGGTCGCTTACTGAATTTTCCTTGTCAGGGGTGCGCGTCACTAAGCATGATAAAAATCTGACTTATCCCCAGGGTAGGAAACGTTGGCGTTGGCTTTTCGTGGCTTCATCGGTCCGCGCAGTTGTGCACGACCCGGAAAGCCGCCGCACAAGATGCCCAGGTCGTCTGCTTGACTCGTAGGTGGAGGCGATACGGATGGAGGCGAAGGCGAGCGACTCTCAGCAGCGCAGAAGACCGAGAACGGTGTCGCGCTGGGTCGAAAGTCCGAATTTCCGCACGGTGGCGTTAAAGCCGCTCGTTGGCAACCGGGTGGTCTGGGTGACCGCAGGACCGGGTATCGCCATGGTGATCATGTTGATCGCCTGGCTGGTCCATGCGACCGGCGGCACGCAATATTCCTATCCCTACCTGATCCTGCTGCCCGTGATTCTTGCCGGAATCCTGTTCAAGGTCCCTGGCGGCCTTTTGGCGGCGCTGCTGGCGGCGCTTCTGCTGGGGCCCTACATGCCGCTGGATGTGGAAGGAGGGATCGCGCAGACCACCAAGAACTGGCTGGTGCGCCTGGGAATGTATCTCGCGATCGGCGCGTTCGCGGGGGGGCTCGCGTCGATCCTGGACTTCTTGCACCGCCGGGCCATCGCCATGGAACGCGCGGACCCGACGACCGGCCTTCTCCTGCCCGGCGCCGCCGGGCGCCTGGCGGCGCGGACGATGTCGGCCGGGTCGATGAGGGACGGGCCGCCCCACGCCGTCGCCATTGACTTCGACATTCACCAAGGCGTGGTGTCGGCCATGGGGATCGACCTGGGAAACGCCATGCTGTGCTGCATCGGCGACGCGCTGATGGCGTTGGAGGATAGGGACGTCCTCGTTGCGCGGATTCACGGTGCCACCTTCGGGCTTCTGGTTCCCGGCGGCGGCGGGGACATCGCCGAAGAACTGGAAAATTGGTGCAATCAGATTCCGCGCATCGTGTGGATCGCCGGCGTTCCTCTGACGGCCCTGCCGCGTTTCGGCGTCGCGCAGTTGGACGCGCCGGAGCTGCAGGCTGGCGAACCGTTCCGCAAGGCTCTGACCGCATTGCACGTTTCGCGGGACGATGGCCAAAGGGTCACCCGCTATAACGATCTGCACGATGCGGAGTCCCGCGACAATCTCGTCATGCTCAGCGAGTTCCGCACCGACCTGGAGGACGGCCTGTGCGAAGTTCATTTTCAGCCCAAGATGTCTCTTGCGTCGCACAGGGTGTTCGGTGCGGAGGCCCTGATCCGTTGGAACAGCTCGAAGCGCGGGTCTATTCCGCCCGGACGTTTCGTGCCGTTGGTCGAACGCACCTTGCTGGTCGACGACATGACGCGTTTCGTACTCGACAGGTCGCTGAAGACGCTCATCGACTGGCAGGGGCGGGGGTACGAGGTCGACATCGCCATCAATATCTCCATGCGAAACCTGGAGGACGAGGCGTTCGTCGAGTTCCTGATCGACTTGCCCGCGGCCCATGGCGTGTCTCCCCGCTGCGTCGAGCTTGAGATAACGGAAACGGCCCTTGTGCACGGCCTGCAAAGCGCGCGACGATCGCTCCAACGGCTGCGCGACGCCGGGTTCGTCATCGCGATCGACGATTTCGGGACCGGATATTCGTCGCTCAGCTATCTCAAGGAACTGCCCATCGATTGGGTCAAGTTGGATCAATCATTCGTCCGCGACCTGCCCAACAATTCCGAGAGCCGCGAAATCTGCGCGGCCACCGTGGCGATGTGCCAGAAGATCGGCTATCAGGTCATCGCCGAAGGTGTCGAGAACATCGACGCGTTGCGGTTTCTTGAAGACCTGGGCTACGACGCCGTCCAGGGTTACCATCTGGCCAAGCCCATGGCCGCCACCGCTTTCTCGGACTGGATCGGCGGCGCCACGGTCGGCGTCCGCAACCGCTAGAGCCTGAACACCTCGTCGAAGGTCTGGCGCAGGACCACGTCGACCTCGGGCGTGGATGCGGTGATGCCGAGATCGACCAGGGACGTCACCCCGTGCTCCGCGATCCCGCATGGGATAATGCCGTCGAAATGGGATAGATCGGGTTCGATGTTCAACGACACCCCGTGGAAGGTCACCCATTTGCGCAGACGCACGCCGATGGCGGCGATCTTGTCCTCGCGGTACAGTTTCGATCCCGGCGCCCCGCGGGACACCCAGATGCCGACCCGGCCGTCGCGCCGCTCGCCGATCACGTTGAAGCGGGCCAGCGCCTGGATGATCCAGTTTTCCAGGTCGCAGACGAAGGCGCGCACGTCCTCGCCGCGCGTCTTCAGGTCGAGCATGACGTAGCCGACCCGCTGCCCGGGGCCGTGGTAGGTGTAGCGCCCGCCGCGCCCGGTCTTGTGGACGGGGAAGCGGTCCGGGTCCGTCAACTCGGCCGGATCGGCGCTGGTCCCGGCGGTGTAGAGCGGCGGGTGCTCCAGCAGCCAGACCATTTCCGGCGCGGTGCCGGCGCGGATCGCGGCGACGCGGTCCTCCATCACGGCCACGGCCGCGTCATAGGCCACGGGCGTGTCCGATATCCGCCATTCGATGCCTGGGGCTGTCATCAATTTCCTATTTGCTCCGCCGTGGTCGCGCTTCCGCTTGATATGGGGGCGCCGATTTGCTATCTGCCGCCATGTATTTCGCAGGTGACGTGCTTGCGGCAAGGAAAAATGCGGTCGTGGCGGAATTGGTAGACGCGCAGCGTTGAGGTCGCTGTGGGAGAGATCCCGTGGAAGTTCGAGTCTTCTCGACCGCACCAAACCTTGAATACGCACGAAAAAACCCGGGCCAAGGCCCGGGTTTTTTGCTTTTCCGGGCGAAATTGTCATGAATTCGGGCTATTGTCCCCTTCGCGCGGCCGATCTGCGGTGGGCCCGCAATCACGCCATCTGCGGCAGCCTAGACCCCTGGATCGGAGACCCGCGCCATGAGCGAGCGCCCGGACGACACGCTTGAGATGGAGCCTGCGGCCAAGCCGGAGGAAACCCCCGAGCCCGAGCATGACGAGGTCGATGCGGCGGTCATTTCGGCGCTCGACGCGGGCGATACCGCGGGCCTCAAGGAACTGGTCGACGGCCTGCATTACGCGGATGTCGCCGACATCGTCGAACGCCTGAGCGCCGGCCGCCGCGAACAGCTGATCACCGAAATCGGACCCGACATGGCGCCCGACGTGCTGGCCGAACTGGACGAGTCGGTGCGCGAGGAAATCTTCGAGGCCATGGCCCCGGAGCAGATCGCCGCCCACGTGCAGGAACTGGATTCCGACGACGCGGTCGAAATCGTCCACCAGATGGAGGCCCCGGAGCAGCAGAAGGTGCTGGACGCCATGTCGGCGCCGGACCGGCGTCTGATCGAACAAAGCCTGTCCTACCCCGAGGAATCCGCCGGCCGCCTGATGCAGCGGGAAATCGTCACGGTGCCGACCCATTGGACCGTGGGCCAGACCATCGATTTCATGCGTCAGGCCGCCGAAGGCGACGACGACATCCTGCCGGACTCATTCTACGACATCTTCGTGGTCGATCCGACGCACAAGCCCGTCGGCGCCATTCACCTGAGCCACCTGCTGCGCGCCAAGCGGCCGGTCAAGGTCTCGGCGATCATGCAGACGGAGCTCAAGCTGATTCCCGTGACCATGGATCAGGAAGACGTCGCCTTCCTGTTCCGCCAGCGCGACCTGGTGTCCGCCCCCGTGGTCGATGAGGCCCAGCGCCTGGTCGGCGCCATCACCATCGACGACGTCGTCGACGTCATCCACGAGGAACACGAGGAGGACATGCTGGCGCTGGCCGGTGTCGGCGAGGACGATCTGTACGACGCCGCCATCGACACCACCAAGGCGCGGTTCCGCTGGCTGCTGGTCAATCTGTTCACGGCGATCCTGGCGTCCATGGTGATCGGCCTGTTCGCGACGACGCTGGAACAGATCGTGGCGCTGGCCATTCTCATGCCCATCGTTGCCTCCATGGGCGGCAATGCCGGCACCCAGACCCTGACCGTGGCCGTGCGCGCCATGGCCATGCGCGAATTGACCGCGACAAATGCGTACCGCGTGATCGGCAAGGAAGTGCTGGTCGGGGCCATCAACGGCGTGCTGTTCGCCGTCATCACCGGCGCCGTCGCCTGGTTCTGGTTCGACGCCCCCCAGATCGGCCTGATCATCGGCATGGCCATGATCATCAACATGGTGGTCGCGGGGCTGGCCGGGGCCGCGATCCCGCTGATCCTGGATCGTTTCGGGGTCGATCCGGCCATTGCGTCTTCGGTGTTCCTGACCACGGTGACCGACGTGGTCGGCTTCTTCGCGTTTCTCGGATTGGCGGCGGCGTTCCTGCTTTAAGGGCGGGGAAGATGGTAAACTTTACGTTTACGTAAACGTTAGTTACAGTTCCGGCCATGGCATTGGACCAGACACAATCGACCTTCGGCATTGCCGAACTGGCCCGCGAATTCGGGATCACCACCCGCGCGATCCGGTTCTACGAAGACAAGGGCCTGCTGAGCCCGGCGCGGGAAGGCCAGCGCCGCGTCTACGGTCCCCGCGACCATGTGCGCCTGCGCCTGATCATGCGCGGCAAGCGGCTGGGCTTCTCGCTCGACGAGATCCGGGAAATGATCGACCTATACGACGTCGACCCCAGCGAGGTGTCACAGCTCAAACTGTTCATCGGCAAACTTCAGCTGCGACGCGAACAACTGCGCAGCCAGCAGGAGGACATCGCCGAGACCCTGGCCGAACTGGACCGCCTGGAAACCCAGTCGCAGGACCTGCTGGCCCAACGGGAGCCGCCGCGCAGCAAAGCCGCCGGCTGATCCCGCCACCCTGTATGACCATGATTGATTTTAGGCCGCCCCTGTGAGAAGGAAGGGAGCGGAGGATACATCATTGCAAAACACCAAGAATACCCCCCTGCGGGTCGCCATGGGCGGCCTGGGCGCCGTCGGCCTACCGGTGGTGGAATGGCTTGATTCCGGCGAAGAACCGGGCCTGCGACTGGTCGCCGTTTCGGCCGGCGACAAGGCGCGGGCGGCCGACCGTCTGGCCCATCTGAAGACGCCGCCCCAGGTGATGGACCTGGCCGATCTGGCCAGTGTCGCCGACGTGGTCGTCGAATGCGCGCCGCCGGAACGCTTTCTCGACGTCTGCGGCCCGGCCGTGGAACAGGGCCGCATCCTGGTGCCGCTTTCGGTCAGCCAGCTTCTCCATCACATGGACCTGGTCGACCGGGCCCGCGAAACCGGCGCCACCATCGTCGTGCCGACGGGTGCTCTGGTCGGCCTGGACACGGTGCGCGCCGCCGCCGAAGGCAATCTGCGGTCGGTCGTCATGCGCACCCACAAGCCCCCCGCAGGCTTCCAGAAGGCTCGCTGGGTACAGGAGCAGGGCATCAACCTGATGGGGTTGAACGCACCGAAAAAACTGTTCGGGGGCTCGGTCCGCGACGCCGCCGACAAATTCCCCGCCAACGTCAACGTGGCGGTCGCCTTGGGCCTTGCCGGTCTGGGCGTCGACGACACGCGCTATGAGGTCTGGGCCGATCCCACGATCACCCGCAACACCCATTGGATCACCGTTGAATCGGACATCGTGCGCATCGAAATGAACATCGCGGGCGAGCCGACGGCGGAAAACCCCGCGACCGGCAAGATCGTGCCGCTCAGCATGATCGCGACCCTGCGCGGGCTGGTCAGCCCGCTTCGGGTCGGGACCTGAACGCGGTCGGGCCCGCACCGGGTTGATCCGGTACGGGCCCGGCGACGCGATCAGGCACAGTGGGATCAGGCGGCGCGGATGCCAGAAACCGGATAGTTAAAGAGTCATCGTCTCTGTGCAGCCGTACTGGCGGCTGGGACGGAAGAGCCGAAAACCTGTGGCTTGGCGTTTTGGCCGCTTGCATCGAGCGAACTGGCAAAGAAAGTTCGGACGGTGGTCCCTTGTCCCAGGGCACTCTTGATTTCCAACCTGCCTCGATGCATTTCGACCAGTGCCTTGGAGATTGCGAGTCCCAGCCCCCAGCCGTCCTGCGCAACATAAGGGTCTGTTTGTCCTCGCGCGAATGGCTGCACAATACGCTCCAGGTCTTCGTCCGCAATACCGGGGCCGGTGTCGGATACGGCCAACTCCACGCCCTCATCGATATGACATGCGGTCATCCGAACGCTCCCGCCGTTTGCGGTGTACTTCAATGCGTTGGACAGGAGGTTGAGCAAAATTTGCTGTACCGCCTGATGATCTGCGATGAACGATACTTGGGCGGATTCCTCTGCAATTTCGATTCGGATATCGCGCTCCAGGGCAATGTTCTGGATGATCGAGTGACATTCCTGGAACGCTTCAAGTGCATTGAGATTTTCGAAGGACAGGCGCGGCGTTTCCGATTCAATGGCTGACAGATCCAATATTTGATCTACCAGACCAAGAAGATGCTGCCCGCTTCTGTGGATATTGCAAGCGTACTGGACATAAGTGGCGGACAACGGCCCAAGGAACTGCTGCGACATCATGTCGGAAAACCCCAGGATCGCATTCAACGGCGTCCTGAGATCATGGCTCATGGAGGCCAGGAACTGTGACTTGGCCCGGCTGGCTGCTTCCGCCGTCTCCTTGGCCGCGATGAGTGTTCTTTCAGCCTTCTTTCGCTCGCTGATGTCCTGCAAGACAACCGTGAAAACCTTTTCGCCGTCCAACGCCAGTTGAGAAACCGACGCCGCGGCGGGAAACTCCGTGCCGTCCTCGCGAACACCGACAACCTCTCTTCGCTTGTCCATGCGGCGCGCCGTATCCCCACTTCGTTCGAATGTCCGCACATGGTTTCGGTGTTCTGCATGGAACCGCGCCGGCATGAGCATTTCCAGCGGACGGCCGATCACGTTCTCGGGCGCGTATCCAAAGATCTTTTCGGCACTTTTATTGTATAGCTGTATGGCCATATCCGCGCCGACGGTGATCACGGCCTCCGGTGCGATATCGAGAAGCTGTTGAACCCGCGCTTCGGCCCGTTTGGCGTTCTCTTCCGCGCGTTGCAGGTCGGTGATGTCGAGTATTGTCCCGTCCATCCGAACGGGGTTTCCGGCATCATCGAACGTGACTTCTCCTTGTTCGTGGACAACGCGGACGTCGCCCCCCGGCAGGACGATCTTGTGAACGATGGAATAATCCGCTTCGCCAGCCAGCGCGGCGTCCACGGCCTGGGTCACGCGAGAGCGGTCTTCCGGTGCCACAAACCCGAGAAAAGTCTCATAGGACGGTTGCATATCGCCGGGAGCAAGGCCGAATAACCGATAGACCTCGTCCGACCACCAAAGGGTGTCCGAAAATTCCCAATGCCAGTTTCCCAGCCGCGCGATGCGTTGGGATTTACGCAGAAGCGCCTCGCTTCTCCTCAACGCGTTTTCGGTTTTACGCCGTTCGGTTATGTCGTTGAAAACGACGACGACGCTGCCGTCCGACGTTGGGACCCTGTACTGCTCGATCACGCGTCCACCGACCGTGTCCTCGGAAAAATTGGGGATGGGAGACCGGCACACCTCAAGCCGCGCTGCGAGACCTTCCTTACCATCGTCCAATCCGAAATCGCCTCTTTCGGCCCGGTATCGCAGAACATCCAGGAAGGACAGACCTTCGCGCGCCAAAGCCGGCGGGACGTCGAAGGTCTGTGCGAAATTCGAACTCATGATCTCAATCGTGAAGTCATGATCGAACATGTAGATCCCGCCATGCATGGTCTCGATCGCCGTCCGCAGGCGGGACTCGCTTTTCTTCAGAAGGCGGGCCTGATTGGTCACCTGCCAGTCGAGTTGTTCCTGTTTGGCGAGAAGGATATTCTCGTTCGACTTGCTCCGGGTGATGTCCGTGTGGGAGATCATTATGCGCGGTGTTTCCCTAATGATCACCGGCAACGCCCTCATCAGAAACCAACGCTGCACGCCGTCACCGTCACAGGGGTATTCGATCTCGAAAACTTCCGATCTCCCCGCAATCAGGTCCTGGAGACCTCTCGACACCCTGTCGGCATAGGGCGCGCCGAAATTGACCGCCTGGTCCAACACACTCAGGTAGTTTTGTTGCCCTCCACAAACGGACCCATCGCCGCGTCGGCTGTTGTATGAATCCTTCCAGGCCTTGTTGACCCAAACGACGGTGCCGTCGTTGCCGATCAAGGCGATCTGGTCGGGGTGGTTGTCGAGAAGAAGCTCCATGGCCGTGATCTGCCTCAGGCGGCGCGAATGCGATCTGCCAGGTCGATGACCTGCTGCTTCAGTTCGCCGGAATCCCGGTCCATGGTCTCCGATGCCTGCAAGAGTTCACGCGCGTTGGCGCCGGTGCTGTCGGCGGCTTGGGCGACGCCCACGATATTGCTGGAGACTTCCTGGGTGCCGGTGGCGGCCTGTTCCACGTTGCGGGCGATTTCCTGGGTCGCGGCGCTCTGTTCCTCGACGGCCGCGGCGATCCCGTTGGTGGCGTTGTTGATCTCCTCGATCACCTTGCCGATGGCCTGGATGGCGTGGACCGCGTCGTCCGTCGCCGCCTGGATTTCGGAGACCTGAGAGGAAATTTCCCCGGTCGCGCGTGCCGTCTGGTTCGCGAGGTTTTTGACTTCCGATGCAACGACGGCAAAGCCCTTGCCCGCCTCGCCGGCGCGAGCCGCTTCGATGGTGGCGTTGAGGGCCAACAGGTTGGTCTGCTCGGCGATATCGCTGATCAGCGCGACGACTTCGCCGATCTGGCCGGCCGCCCGGGCAAGTCCCTGGACCTTGGTATTGCTCGCATCGACCTCACGCACGGCGCGTCCGGCGATTTCCGTCGACTGCACGACCTGCCGGCTGATTTCCGACACGGACGAGGCCAGTTCCTCGGTCGCCGCGGCGACGGTCTGGACATTGGCGGACGCCTGTTCGGACGCCCCGGCGACGGTGCCGGACTGCGCGGAGGCCTGTTCCGCATTGGCGCTGAGGGTTTGCGCCGAGGTCTTGACCTGGGACGCCGCCGCCGCCATGCGCTGGGCGATGGCGCCGATGCTGCCCTCGATCTGGCCGGCGACATCGGCCAGCATCCGGGCGCGGTCTTCGGCGGCCTTGCGGTCGGCCTCTTCCTGCGCGGCCTTCAGGCGTTTCACCTCGATCGCGTTGTCGCGGAAAACCTCGACCGCGCGGGCCATGCTGCCGACCTCGTCCCGGTTCTTGGTGTAGTCGATCGCCACGTCCGTATCGTCATCGGCCAGGCGGCCCATGACCTCGGTGATCCGCGTGACCGGCACGGAAATGGAGCGGCCGATGAGGAAGGCGGCAAGAATGCCGAAGATGAAGGCGACGGCTGTGCTGCCGATCAACAACTGGATACCCACCTGCTCGTTATGCTCGGCCTTCAGGGCCGCGGCGGCGGTGAATTGGCCCAACTGGTTCAGGACATCGACCAATTCCTTGTCCAGCTTTTGCTGTTCCTGTTCGGTTGTCGCGGCAAGCGCCTTCGCGGCATCGACGTTACCCGACGCGAGAAGCTTGAGGGTTTCTTCGCCGTGCTTCTCGTAGGCAAGGTGCTCCTCGGCGATCCGGGTCAGCGCCGCGTTCAGCTTCTCAAGCTCCTGCCGCGCTTCGGGTGTGGCCGCATGCGCGATGGCTGCGGCCGCCATTCCGGTGGCCTGTTTCAATTCGGCGTCGACCTTGTGGCCCAGGTCGGCGAATTTCTTCGACGTGACGGAGATATCCGCGGGATTGAGGTGCCCGGCGGACTTGGACAACAGGATCGCCTGTTCCAATTGATGCACGGTGATCTTGGTGACGAGTTCGGTCAGCGGGATGTCGCGTTCGGCGATCTCCTCGATCTCGACGCCGATCTTGTGCATCTTCCAGATTCCGGTGCCGGCCACGGCCGTCAAAATCAGCAGAAGCACCAGGGCCAGGGCGTTGATGCGGCTGGAAACACGAAAATTGGAAAGGCTCATTGGTTCGATTTCCTTAGACTTGGACCTTCGGCCTTTGCCGAAGGCGGGTGAAACTGGGTGACCGTGTGTCGGGGTCGGCGGAACCCGTCGTATTGCGACGGCGGGGTCCCGATGTGTCCAGAAGGCGGGGGCGATTCTCAATTTGACACCAAATCTGGCCGTGTCTCCGATCCTTAGCGGGCTCCTGCCGATCCATTTCGGCGGAAAACCCCCGGTTTTGCTGGCTTTGGTGCCAGCGTCCGAAACGGGTTGGTTCGGTTTTGAAATGAAAGGCGCAATTCTTGTGCCAATTATTTGTCGACACCCGTGGACCGTCGTGGCCCACCGGTGTTCAGGCCCCCCGGGAGGGGCGCCTAGACCGCGCGAATTCGACCCGACAGTTCTGAAACCTGGCGTTTCAGGTCGCTGGAATCCCGCTCCATGGTTTCCGGTGCTTGCAACAGGCCGTGGGGCCAGTGGCCTGTGCCGTTGGCGGCTTGGGCGCCGAATGGTCTGGCGGGCGCGCGTTCGATGATGATAATGGGGGGAGGCGCGGCCCCTTGGCGGCGATACGCTGCCGCAACCCAATGGACATCATGACCACCGACTTTCAGCCTCTCGACGACGCCTTTGCCCAACGCGTGCGCGACAGTTTCGACAAGCAGGGCATCATGGGCCATATCGGCGCCCGTTTGGGCGAGGTGCGGCCCGGCTATTGCGAGATCGAGCTGCCCTATTCGGACGCCGTATCGCAGCAGCACGGGTTTTTCCACGGCGGCGTCGTCGGCACCATCGCCGACAGCGCCGGCGGGTTTGCCGCCTACAGCCTGATGGGGGCGGGCGACGGCGTGCTGACCGTGGAATACAAGCTGAATCTGATGGCGCCGGCCGACGGGGACGAATTGATCGCCCGCGGCTATGTGGTGCGGCCGGGCAAGACCCTGACCGTCAGCCGCGCCGAAGTCGTGGTGGTCAAGAACGGCCAGGCGCTGCCCTGTGCCGCCCTGCAGCAGACCTTGATGCGCGTCCAGGGCCGCGCCGATGTGATCGGGTAGGGGGGGGGCGGCCGATGAGTGAAAAGAAACGCGAGGGTGCGGCCCAATTCATGGCCCGCTGGTGCATCGACGGCTGGAAGGGCAAGATTCCCCTGAAACCCATGTTCTGGGGCGGTGGTGCCGTGTGGTTTATCGGCTTTGCGCTCGAACGCGGGGTGGTCAACATGTTTCGGGTGCCGCAGTCGCCCTATTTCGCGGGCGAACTTTATGTGCTCGACGGCCTGCTTCGGCTGTGTGAGTGGATCTTGATGACGGCCTTCGTGTGGTGGTGCATTGGCGTGTGGCGGTCCGCCGACCACGAAACGCCGGGCATCTGGCCGACCACGGCGCGCGGTATGGTGGCTCTGTTGGTGATCGCCAACATGGCCTCCGCATTCATGGCGTTGTCGCGATGATCAACGATCAGACCCCCGTTTACATCAACCTGCATGGCGGCGGTCTGCCCGGCGGTGAGCCGCCGGAACCGATCTTCAGCCGCTGCTGGCACGGTCGCGAGAGGCTGTGGATCGTGTTCTGGGCTTACGGCGTGTTCGGCACGGGCGTCGTTCTCGCCTGTGTCCTTGCCATGATCTTCATCGGTCTGCAACTCGGCCTGATGTTCGCGCCTCAGGATACTCATGGCGGTTACGTCGGCGGGATCACCGGCATGGTCCTTGGCGCGGCGGTGGCGGTGCCTTACCTGATCTGGATGACGGTCAGCCTGTGGCGCTGCGCGCCCAATGTTGAAAACCCTGTCTGGACCCGTCTGATGCGCGGCTGGCTGATCGCGGAATGGATCGGTTTGGCCATGGCGGGGTATAATTTCGCGCATCTTCTCAAGCTGTAAGAGAGGGGAGTGAATCTCATGCATGAGGACCCGATCGTCATTGCCGGTGCCGCCCGCACGCCCATGGGCGGGTTCCAGGGCGACCTGTCGGGCGCCCGCGCGCCGGACCTGGGCGCGGCGGCGATCAAGGCGGCCCTTGAACGCGCCGGCGTGGCGCCCGAGGCCGTCGACGAGGTCTACATGGGCATCGTGCTGCCGGCCGGCCTGGGCCAGGCCCCGGCACGCCAAGCGGCGCTTGGTGCCGGCTTGCCGGTCGCCGTGCCGGCCACCACGCTGAACAAGATGTGCGGTTCGGGCATGAAGGCCGCCATGCTGGCCCATGACGGCATTCTCGCGGGTGCCGGGGCGATCATGGTCGCCGGCGGCATGGAAAGCATGACCAACGCCCCCTACCTGCTGGACAAGGCACGGGGTGGCTACCGCATGGGGCATGGCGCCGTGCTCGACCACATGTTCCTGGACGGGCTGGAAGATGCCTACGACAAGGGCCGCCTGATGGGCACCTTCGCCGAGGACACGGCGACCCATTACCAGTTCACCCGGGAGACCCAGGACGATTTCGCCCTGACCTCGCTGGCCCGGGCGAAGACGGCGATCGAGGACGGCACCTTCGATCCCGAAGTCACGCCCGTCACGGTCAAGACCCGCAAGGGCGAGGTCACGGTCGAACGGGACGAACAGCCCCTGAAGGCCGCCCCGGAAAAAATCCGTACCTTGAAACCGGCCTTCGCCAAGGACGGCACGGTGACTCCGGCCAATTCGTCGTCGATTTCCGACGGGGCGGCGGCATTGGTGCTGATGCGCCGGTCCGTGGCCGAAAAACGCGGCTTGGCGCCGCTCGCCGTCATTCGCGGCCATGCGACCCATGCCCATGAACCCTGCTGGTTCACCACGGCCCCGGTCGGCGCCATGCAAAAGCTTGCCGACAAGGTCGGCTGGGACCTCAAGGACATCGACCTGTTCGAAATCAACGAGGCCTTCGCCGTCGTCACCATGGCGGCGATGCGCGATCTCGACCTGCCGCACGACAAGGTCAACGTGCACGGCGGCGCCTGCGCGCTCGGCCATCCCATCGGCGCGTCCGGGGCCAGGATCATGGTGACCCTGCTGGCCGCGCTGGAGAAATACGGCCTGACCAAGGGGGTTGCGTCCTTGTGTATCGGCGGCGGCGAGGCGACGGCCGTGGCGGTCGAGCGCATCACCTGAACACGTAGCGACCAGGGGAGGAAATCATGCCGACAGTCTTCATTACCGGCGCCAACCGGGGGATCGGCCTGGAAATGGCGCGCCAGTACGGGGCCGACGGCTGGACCGTCATCGCGACCTGCCGCAATCCCATTGCACCCGGCGAACTGGCGACGATCCAGGGCGACATCCGGGTTCATGGCCTGGACGTCGCCGACCACCGCCAAGTCGAGCGTCTGGCCGGCGAGATGGCGGACACCAAGATCGACCTGCTGATCAACAATGCCGGGGTTTACGGCGACCGCAACTACAGCTATCAGGACGTCGATTTCGCCGACTGGGAACAATCGTTCCGCATCAACACCATGGCGCCGCTGAAGGTTGCCGGCGCGTTCCTGCCGCTGGTCGCCGCAAACGGCGGCGGCATGATCGCCACGGTGTCGTCGGTGCTGTCGTCGATCGCGGAATCATCGCCCAATTCGGCGTCCTATGCCTACCGCACGTCGAAGGCGGCGGTGAACATGGCCATGCATGTGTTCGCCGAGGAAGTGCGTGACCAGAACGTCGCCGTGATCCTGCTGCATCCCGGCTGGGTGCAGACCGACATGGGCGGGGTGGGCGCGGCGATCGACGCCCGGACCAGCGTCACGGGCGTCCGCAAGGTTTTGGCGGGCGCCGGCATGGCGGAAAGCGGGCGGCTGTTCGCCTATGATGGACGCGAGATACCCTGGTAAGGCGGAGACCCACGGCATGAACACGGCAGAGCACAAAGGCGACATCGAGTTCTATTTCGATTTCTCGTCGCCCTACGGATACCTGGCGGCGCAGAAGATCGACCAGATCGGCGATCGCTACGGCCGCCGCGTCAACTGGCACCCGATCATGCTGGGTGCCATTTTCAAACACACGGGCAACATGCCCAACGCGGACATCGGGCTGAAGGGCGACTACATGCGCATGGACGTGCCGCGCCTGGCCAAGATGATGGACGCGCCCTTTACCTGGCCGGAGCCGTTTCCCGTCGCCACCCTGGCGGCGGCGCGGGCCTATTACTGGCTTTTGAACCACGATACGGCCAAGGCGGTGCCCTTCGCCAAGGCCGTCTATCACCATTATTTCGGCAAGGGGGCGGACATTTCCGATGTCCAGGAGGTGGTCCTGATCGCCGAGGAAATGGGTATCGACGGGGCCGCGCTCGCCGAGGCCGTGACACGGGACGACGTCAAACAGCGGGTCAAGGACAAGACCGCCGAGGCGCTGGACCTGGGCGTGTTCGGCTCTCCCTATTTCCTGATCGATGGCGAGCCGTTCTTCGGCTCCGACCGGATCTGGCAGATCGAACGGTTTCTGGGGAAGGGACAAAAGTCATGAAGCTGAAAAAGGGCGTGAAGCAACTGGTCGCCGAGGCCAATGCGGAAATCGAGACCGTGCCGGTGGCCGGGGCGGCGGCGCTGCTCGACGATCCGAAGGTGCAATTCGTCGACATCCGCGACGTCCGCGAGTTGGAACGCGAGGGCATGGTACCGGGCGCCTTTCATGCGCCCCGCGGCATGCTGGAATTCTGGGTCGACCCGGACAGCCCCTACCACAAGGACGTGTTCGCCACGGGCAAGAAATTCGTTCTGTATTGCCAGTCCGCCTGGCGCTCGGCCCTGGCGACCAAGGCGCTCAAGGACATGGGGCTTGCGCCGGTGGCGCATATCGAAGGCGGGTTCCGCGCGTGGAAGGAAGCAGGCCATCCGGTCGGGGAGAAACCGTCCCGAAAGGAGTAGCCGTTTGGCTAGGTTGCCTCTCACCATTCGGAAAAGTTAATTTGCCCATAGGTGGACGTTCGGGATCGGCGGTATATTGGTCCCGGCCCTGGAGACACAGATGACCACGAGTGCGCCCTTCATCACCGAGATCGCGGGCGGTATCGCGACGGTTACGCTCACGAGACCGGAAATTCACAACGCCTTCGACGACGAACTGGTCGCGCGCCTGACCCGTGAATTTCAGGGGTTAAGCCGCGATACCGTGGTCCGTGTCGTGATTTTGGCCTCGACAGGCAAAAGTTTTTGCGCCGGCGCCGACGTCAACTGGATGAAGCGCATGGCCGAATTCGGCCAGGAAGAGAACCTGGAGGATGCCAAGGCGCTCGCCGGATTGATGTTCACCCTGGCCAGCCTGCGCAAGCCGACCATCGCCGCGGTTCAGGGCTCGGCCTTCGGCGGCGGCGTCGGCCTGGTCGCCGCTTGCGACATCGCCGTCGCCGCCGAGCAGGCGGAATTCGCCCTGACCGAGGTCAAACTGGGCATTCTGCCCGCCGCCGTCGGCCCCTATATCGTTTCCGCCATGGGGCCGCGTCAGGCGACGCGCTACATGCTGACCGGCGAACGCTTCAATGCCGCCCGCGCCGTCGAACTCGGCTTGGTTACCGAGGTCACGGACAAGGACAACGTCTTGCCCCGCGCCAAGGAGTTCGCTGGAATGCTCATGGGCAACGGCCCGCGCGCCATGGCCGAGGTCAAGAATCTGGTGCGCTATGTGGTCGGCCACGAACGCAACGAGGCCCTGATGGCGCAGACCGCCGGGCATATCGCCCGCGTCCGCGCCTCCGGCGAAGGCCGGGAAGGACTGGCCGCGTTTCTGGAGAAAAGAAAACCCAGTTGGATCAGGAAATAGCCAAAAGCAACTGACAGTACGGGGGGCGGTCTGCCGTGGCTGAATACGATCTTTCGCAAATCAAGGTTCTGGTCGCAGAGGACTATGCGCCGATGCGCAAGCTGCTCGGCCAAATCCTGTTCGAGCTCAACGTCGGCGATTTCCAGATGGTCGCCAGCGGCAAGGAAGCCATCGATTACCTCGCGGACTATCCAGCCGATCTGTTGCTGGTCGACAACATCATGGACCCCATCGGCGGCACGGACCTGACGCGCATGGTGCGTGCCGGAAAGACGCCGGCGGACCGGCACATCCCGATTATCATGGTCTCGGGGGAAACCTCG
Organism: uncultured Alphaproteobacteria bacterium; assembly: GCA_963976055.1. Taxonomy (GTDB): domain Bacteria; phylum Pseudomonadota; class Alphaproteobacteria; order Rhodospirillales; family Casp-alpha2; genus UBA1479. The sequence continues at coordinate 40,872 of CAXBJB010000010.1, read as the reverse complement.
AAAGACCTGATCATCGGCGCCCGCGACGCCGGGGTGAACGAATTCCTGGCCAAGCCCATATCGACCCGCATGGTCTATCAGCGCTTCATGAACATCATCGAAAACCCGCGCGCATTCATCGAAACCGATGATTTCTACGGGCCGGACCGGCGGCGGCGGCAGATGCGCTTTCCCGGTCTGGAGCGGCGGCGCATGGCTTACGCCTATCAGGCGGCGGCCTCCGGCTCGGGGGGCGGAGACTGATCGTGGCCCGGTCCTGTGGGTAACCCGGGGGGCGGGGGCCTGTTCCGCAGGGTGTTTCCTGGTAAGCTGGGACCGTCCTTCATCACGGCCTGCCACATACCGCATTATGACTCTGCACCTCATCAAGCTTTCCGTCGGCGTCGAGAGCATCGAGCATCTGGCGCAGATCCAGCGTGACCGCCTGCGGGCCCGCCGCGAAGCGGGGCAGGAGCCGCGCCTGTATCACGTCACCCGCATGTGGCCCCGGCGCGAGGCGGAGGTTCTCGACGGCGGGTCGATCTATTGGGTGATCAAACGGGCCGTGCGCTGCCGGCAGCGCCTTTTGGCCTTCGACGAGACCGTTAACGGGCAGGGGAAGCCCGCCTGCGGCCTGGTGCTCGATCCCGAGATCGTGCCGGTGCGTCCCCGCGCGTCGCGCGCGTTCCAAGGCTGGCGCTATCTGACCGCGGCGGATGCGCCGCCGGACCTGGACGGGAACGCCGGCCAGTTGACCGACCTGCCTCCGGAACTGGCGGACGAACTGCGCGGTCTGGGGCTTATCTAGGCCCTACCAGGGGGCTGACGGTGTTGTGATGCATCCAGAAACGCTGGAATTCCGGGGGTTTACGGGGATGTAAACGAAGGCGTTGGCGACCTCGGCAACGGCGACCTTGCCCTGGGCCGTCCGGGCCATGTAGGCTCTTTCACAAATCAGCGGGAAATTTTGCGTGAGAACGTGAAATTTTACCGGACGGATGAACCTGGGAAGAAAATGGCGAAACCGCAGATCATCAATCCACCCAATAAATTGAAGTCCAAGGTATCGATGGGCGGCCCTGGGGCTGTCGATCCGGAACGCCTTGCCCGCGCCGAGGCGGTCATCGAAAAGATGACCGCGAACTATCTCGATTGGGTCGAGGCCGATCTGAAGAAGCTTGAGACGGAATTGGCGGCGCTGAAGCCGGGGGCGGCTGAAGGCGACGAACGGGTCGATCGGATTTACCGCACGTCCCACGACATCAAGGGCCAGGGCGGCAGTTTTGGTTATCAGTTGATGACCGAGGTCGGGGCCTTGATGTGCCGCTATATCGAGAACCTGCAGGGCCCGCTGACTCAGGAAGACATCGACCTGATGAAGCTTTGCTACAAGTCCATGCGCGCGGTGATTACCGGGCGTCTGTCCGGCGACGGCGGCGAGGCCGGTCGTATGGTGATCGACGGGCTCGGCAAGGTCGCGGCCAAGGTCAAGGCCGCCGGCGGGGACGACTGACCGGCGTTGCCCCGGGCGTCAACCGCCCTCGGCCTCGAGCTTATCCGACATGTCCGTCAGCCATTTGATGCGCTGTTCCAGCGCGTCGATGTCGTGGTCGAGCCACACATTCAACAGGCCCGGATCGGCGGCGTGATGGTCGCGCAGACTTTGCAGGCGCGCCGCCTCGCCCTCGGCGGCTTCGAGCAACAGGTCGATCTGGTCGAGCCGGTCGTCCTTGGGCAGCAGGTGTAGAAAGCGGAACTTCAGCGCCATGATCAGCTTGTTCATGTCGTTGGACTGAGCGCGGATGCGCGCGGTCAGAAGCGTCGCCAGTTCTTCGCGCCCGGCGTCGGAAATGGTCAGGACGGCATTGTCCTCCAGCCCCTTGCCCTCGGTCGCGGTGACCAGGCCCTCATACTTCAGAAGCTCGATGGAGGTACCCATGACGTCGAGGGACGGGCCCAGGACATGGCTGGTGAAGTGCCGGATTTCCCCCGCCAAGTCGCTGTAACGACGCGGCCCGGACGCCAGCGTGCCCAACGCGCAAAGGCGCACGGCTTCGCGGGGGGTCAGGGTGTTGTCGGCGTACACGGTGTCGGCACCTTCATTAGTTGCGAATGAATCGCAAGTCTATGGGTAAGTCGGGAGCCTGTCCAGCGGTGGTCGCGGGCGCCGCGGCCACGGCGTCACCCCGCCTGTTGCGCCGCCCAGGCTTCCGTCTTCTTCAGGGCGCTGTCGAACCGGGTGAGAATCTCGCCCACGTCCGCCGCCGTGGCGATGAGCGGCGGACAGAACGCGATCGAATCGCCGACGGCGCGCAGCACCAGTCCTTCATCATAGCAGTATTCCTGGCATTTGGCGCCGATCCCCGTTTCCTTGGGCCAGGGCGCCTTGGTCGCCTTGTCCTTGACCAATTCAACGGCGCCGATCAGGCCGAGGCCCCGGACCTCGCCGACCAGCGGCCGGTCCTGGAACGCGCGGAGGCCCTGCTGCAAGGCGGGTGAGACCGCGCGGACATGGCCAACCATGTCGCGCTCTGCGTAGATCGCGAGGGTTTCCAGCGCCACCGCCGCCGCCACGGGATGCCCCGCATAGGTCGAACCATGGCCGAACACGCCGAAGGATTCGCTCTGCTTGACCAGGTCCCGGTAGATTTCTTCCGAGATCATCAGGGCCGACATGGGGATGTAGCCCGAGGTCAGGGCCTTGGCCATGGTCATCATGTCGGGTTTCATGCCCAGGGTAGTCGTGCCCCACATGTTGCCCGTGCGCCCGAACCCGCAGATCACCTCGTCGGCGATCAGCATCACGTCGTGGCGTTTCAGGACCGCCTGGATTTTCTCGAAATAGCCCTTGGGCGGCACGATCACGCCGCCGGCGCCCATCACCGGCTCGGCATAGAAGGCGGCGACCGTTTCCGGACCTTCGTCCAGGATGAGTTTCTCCAGATTCTCGGCGCAGCGCGTGGCGAAGGCCTCTTCGTCCTCGCCGTCCTCGGCGAAGCGGTAGTGATGCGGGCAATCCGTGTGCAGCACGCGGGCGATCGGCAGGTCGAAATCGCCGTGCAGGTGGGGCAGGCCGGTCAGGCTGGCGCCCGCAACGGTGACGCCATGATAGCCCTTCTGGCGGGCGATCAGCTTCTTTTTCTCGGGTTTTCCTCGGGCGTTGTTCACGTACCACACGAGCTTGATCGACAGGTCGATGGCCTCCGATCCCGAATTGGCGAACAGCACTTTGGACATGGGCACGGGGGCCAGTTCGAGAATCTTTTCCGCCAGATCGATGGTCACGTCCGGGGTCTTGTGGGCGAAGCCGTGATAGTTGGGCAGGCGCGACAGTTCACGCGTCGCCGCGTCGACCAGGCGTTGCTCGCTGAAGCCCAGCGATACGGCCCACAGACCCGCCAGGCCCTCGATGTATTCCTTGCCCGCGTCGTCGTAGATATGGATGCCGTTGCCGCGGCTGACGATCTGCGGCCCCACTTTCTCGTGCTTCGCCAGGTTGGTGTAGCCGTGCACGTGGTAGGCAATGTCGCGGCTGGCGGGGGAGTTTCCGGGAGCGGGGCGGGCGGCGGTCATGGGGGCTTCCTGATTGATATTGCTGTGAAGGCCGTTCGGCGGGCGCAGTTTGGTCCAGGGACGCGGCGGAGAGCAATGGCGAAGACGAAAATCTTTCCCGCCGCTTGATGCAGGTCATGTTCCGCGGCGGCCGTCGGGGCTTTGATGGCGGCATGCCTATTCATCACGGGAGGATCACATGTCCCTAAAAGATATCCTTGTCCATATCGAACTGAACGCGGAATCGGAGCGTCGCCTGAAATCGACCATGTCCCTGGCCCAGGCCCATGGCGCCCATCTGGTCGGCATCTACGCCGTGCCGCGCCCCTACATTCCCGCCTATGCCGAAGTGCAAATCACCGCCGAAGTGCTGGAAGCCCAGCGCGCCTCGGCCGAAGAGGCCGCGTCCCGCGCCGAGGCGGCGTTCAAGGCGGCGACCGACAATTCCGGCCTGTCCGTGGAATGGCGGCAGCAGGAAGGCGACGAAGGCCGGGTGCTTGGCTTTCATTGCCGCTATGCGGATCTCACCATCGTCAGTCAGCCCGACCCGGAACAAAGCCTGTTCCCCGGTGATCGCGACCTGCCGGACCGGCTGATCCTGACCGCCGGACGGCCGGTCATGGTGCTGCCCCACGGCTATTCGGGCGACCTTTCCGGCAAGCGCATTCTGGTCGCCTGGGACGAAGGTCCGCTGGCGTCGCGCGCGGTGCACGACGCCCTGCCGCTGCTGCGGGCGGCGGAAAAGGTCGTCGTCATGGTCGCTAATCCGACCAAGGTACCGGGCGAGAAACGCGACCCCGGCGCGGATATCGCGGCCCATCTGGCGCGCCACGGCGTGACGGTCGAGGCCAGTCATGTAACCTCGGACGAACTCGACGTCGGCAACCTTTTACTGTCCCGCGCCGCCGACATGTCGGCGGACATGATGGTGATGGGGGCCTACGGCCATGCCCGCTGGTCGGAACTGATCCTTGGTGGGGTCACCAACGTGGTGCTGTCGCATCAGACCGTGCCCGTGGTGATGTCCCACTAACGGGGCGAGGCCGGGTAGGGGGGCTGCCCGGCCTCATCCTCCGATGATGAATGCTTCCATGGCGTCGGCCACGTCCTCGGCATAAAGGTCGAGGAAGAAATGATCGGCGCCGTCGATCACCTTGAACGCGACCTTGGCGCCGTCAGCCTTGCCGGTCATCTTCTGTGGCAGGTCGGCGACGACGGTGTCGTTCGATCCGGCCATGACCAGGACAGGCACCTTGATCTCGCCCAGGATCGACGGGGTGTCGAAGCGCGGATCGGGCCGGTAGTAGCTGACGAAGCTGGCGGCCGAGACCTTGGCGGTCGGGCAGTAGAGCAGGCCCGGCTTGTCGAGAAGCTGATCCCCCTTGCCGGCCTTGACCAGGGCCTCGGCGGCCGTCAGGTCCGGCGCCAGAGGACGGCCGTGGGATTTCTCGAACCCTTGGGCGGTCTTTTCCGCATTCCAGGTCGCGGGCGCCAGGAGCACCAGCTTGGCGATCATCGGGTTGCCGCGCTCGGCGGCGAAACGGGCGGCCTGATTGCCGCCCCTGGAATGGCCGAACAGCACCACCGGCCCGGCGCCCTGGCCCTTCAGCCAATCCATCCAGGCGGCAATCTCGTCGAGCGCGTCCAGGTGCTTGTGGCGATGCGGGGTCTTGCAGTCGTACATGCCGTGGCGGTCGTCGATGGCGAGGGACAGGTTGATGGCCAGCGTGTTGAGTCCTCGGTCGTTGAGCACGCCGCGCAGGGTCTTCAGCGTCTCCATGTCGTTATGGGCCAGGGTGCCGTGGACGATCAGTACCACGCCGTCCTTCAGGGCCTTGCCCGACGCCAAGTCCAATTGCGCGTTGAGGGTCTGGGTGCCCGGCTTGAGGCGGACTTCCTCAGCGGTTGCCGGAAGGGAAAGACAGGCGGCGATCAGGCACAATGCGATGGTGGAAACGAAACGGCGAATGGACATCAAGGGGTTCCTTCGAAGGTGGCGTTCTCCAGACACTACGGGCAAGGGAATACATATTCAATTTCAATAGATCATTTCGAGGCCGGGAGCCGCCCTGGCCGCCGATGCGGGCCTGACCTATGCTCGCGGCATGATGGGAGCGGATGGGACCATGGATGACGCGGAATTTGACCGGGCCTTGGCGGCGGTCGCGGCCGACCGGAAATCCGGCGCGGGCGCTCTGGCGCGGCAATGCCTGGCGATCCTGGTGGCCTGTGCCGAGACGGCACCCGCCGCCACGGCGGCGGACCTGACCGGGTTGTTGCGGGACCGTGCGGCGGCGCTGGCCGCGGCGCGCCCTTCCATGGCGCCGGTCGCCAACCTGATGATGCTGTGGCGCGGGGCGCTGTCAGAGATCAATGCGCAAGCGGGAGGCGACCTTGCCGTCCTGCGCGCCGCCGCCGCCGGCCGGGCGCGCGAGATCACCGCCGACAGCGAGGCCGCCACAGGCCGAGCCGCGGACATCGCATCGGACTATCTGCGTGACCGTTTGAACGGCGCCGTCGACCCGGTGATCCTGACCCTGAGCTGGAGCGCCATCGTCGCGCACGCCTTGGCGGGCTTGGCGGACACCGGTGCGGCTGTCTGGGTCGCCGAATCCCGGCCCCTCAACGAAGGCGCCCGGTTGGCTGAATTCCTGGCCGGGCAGGGCTGTGCCGTGACGGTCATCACCGACGCCCAGGTCGCACAGGCGGCGCGGGCGGCGACGGTCGGGATTTGCGGCGCGGACGCTCTGTTCCTCGACGGCACGCTGGTCAACAAGACGGGCACCTTGCCCCTTGCGTTGGCCCTCAAAGACGCCGGTCGCCCCCTGGCCGCGGCCTGCGAGAGCTTCAAGGGGGCCCCGGGGGCGGTGGAAAGCTGGCCCTTCGAGATCATGGACGGTGGCGAACTGGGGTATGGCGCGTCATCGCCCTTCGCGGTCCGCAACGTCTATTTCGAGGCCGTGCCCGCCCGCCTGATCAGTGTCTGGATCACGGAGAACGGCGTCGCACGCAACAGTGCGGAACTGGCCCACCTGAATCCGGCGTTTCCTGCGCCGAGCGAATAGGGCCGCGACAAACACATTCAAATTTTATAAAATGACTCTCCTGCTTTTGGCGCGGTCTTGATCAAGATCAGCGCGGCGGAGGGGAGATGACGGTATTTGTTCCCCGTCGCGCCGACGACAGAGCGAACGGATTTCACACCCATGACGGATTGGCTGGCCAGCGATCTGATCACCGACGCGCAGAAACTTGCCCTCGGCGGATTCGCGGTTGGCCTGCTGTTCGGGTTCTGCGCGCAAAAAAGCCGGTTCTGTCTGCGTTCCGCCTGCATCGAGTTCTGGCGCGGCGCGTTGGGCGAGAAATTCGCGGTCTGGCTGCTGGTGTTCGGGGCGGCGCTCGCGGGCGTTCAGGCGCTGATGCTGACCGGCAATCTGCCGGTTCAGGGTATCCGCCAGTTGGAGACGCCGGGCACCCTGTCCGGCGCGGTCATCGGCGGGCTGATGTTCGGCATCGGCATGATCCTCGCGCGGGGCTGCGCCAGCCGCGTGCTGGTGCTGGCCGGCACCGGCAACGTGCGGGCCCTGGTAACGGGGTTGGTCGTGACCGTCGCCGCCCAGTCGAGCCTGTCGGGCATCCTGTCGCCGCTCAGGGTCAAGCTATCGGCGTTATGGGTCGTGTCCGCGTTCGACCGCAATCTGATGGCGCACCTGCCGGACGGCACGGGCTTGGCGGTCGGTCTCGCCTTCGTCGCGGCGGCCCTGTGGTTTTCCCAGCGCAAAAACGTCTCGCTCCTGACCGGGGTTACGGGGGCCGGGGTTGGCTTGGCGGTGGTCCTGGGCTGGGCCTTCACCTCGGCCCTGGCGCGGGCATCCTTCGACATCGTTCCCGTCGGCAGTGTCACCTTCACCGGTCCGTCCGCCGATACCTTGATGGTGCTCATCACCAAGCCGGCGGTGGAACTGAACTTCGGCGTCGGATTGGTGCCCGGCGTGTTCCTGGGCGCCATGCTGTCGGCATTCCTGTTCCGCGAGTTCGCGGTCCAGACCTTCAGCGGCGAGACGGGCACCGTGCGCTATCTGGTCGGCGCCGTGCTGATGGGTTTCGGTGGCATGCTGGCCGGCGGCTGTGCGGTCGGCGCCGGCATCACCGGCGGGGCGGTGTTGGCGTTGACCGCCTGGGTGGCCCTGTTCTGCATGTGGATCGGCGCCGGGCTGGCGGTCATGGTGGTCGAACCCGGGTTCAGGACGTCGCTTGGCGGGGCGGGCCCGCGTTAGCGCCTGCCACGCTCCAGCGATCGGGGATCGAGGGCGTCCTGCAGCCCGTCGCCGACGAAATTGAAGGCGATCACGGTGACGAAGATGGCGAGGCCCGGATAGACGGCCAGCGCCGGGGCGTCCCAGATCAGTTCCTGGGCGTTGGTCAACAGATTGCCCCAGCTGGGCAGGGGCGGCTGGATGCCGAGGCCGAGGAAGCTGAGCACCGATTCCAGCAGAATCACGTTGCCGACGGACAGCGTCGTCGCGACGATCACCGGCGAGGCCAGATTGGGCAGGATGTGCACGGCCATGATGCGGAAGCTTGAGGCCCCCTGGGCCCGCGCCGCCAGTACGAAGGGCCGCTCGCGCAGACTGAGCGCCGTCGCGCGGACCAGCCGCGCCACGGTGGTCCAGCCGACCAGCGCCACGATGACGACGATGCGATAGAGACTCATGCTTTCCGCCTGCGCCGCCTCGGCGGAAAATCCCAGCTTTTGCAGGTCGATGGCCGCGAGCACGATCAGCAGCGGCAGCAGGGGCAGGGCGATGACCCCGTCGGTCAGGCGCATGAACAGCGCGTCCAGCCGCCCGCCGAAATAGCCCGACAGCAATCCCACGGCCGTGCCCAGGACCGCCGCGGTCAGGGCCGCGGCGATACCGACGAACAGCGACACCCGCCCGCCGTACAGCAGACGCAGCAGCACGTCGCGCCCGGCCTCGTCGGTGCCGAGGGGGTGGGCCGCACTCGGCGGGGCCAGGCGGTTGAACAGATCGACCGCGTTGACGTCGAGGCCGAGCCAGCCTTCGACCGCCGGGGCGAACAGGCTGGCCGCCGCCAGCACCGCCAGCACGCCGGCACTGACCAGGGCCAGACGGTGGCGCAGAAACCGCTGTGTGACCAGGGCGAGCGGCGTCGCGGCCATGGCTGAGCCGGTCATTGCCGCTTTCCTTCGAAGCCGATGCGGGGGTCGAGCCAGGCATAGGCGAGGTCGGCCAGGATGTTGCCGACCAGTGTCACCAGGGTGGCCAGCATCAGGCAGACCAGGGCGAGGTTGAAATCGTTGCCCATGACCGCGTCGAAGGTCAGCTTGCCCATGCCGGGATAGGCGAAGATGGTTTCCGTAATGAGGGCGCCCGAAAACAACGTGCCGAAATCCAGCGCGATGATCGTGGTCACCGGGATCAACGCGTTGCGCAGCGCATGGCCGAGCACGACCCGGCGTTCGGAAAGGCCCTTGGCGCGGGCCGTGCGGATATAGTCCTGACGCAGGGTCTCCAGCATGCTGGCCCGCATGTAGCGGGTATGGCCGCCGACGCTGGCGAGCGTCAGGCTGGCCGCCGGCAGGACCAGGTAGATCAGCTTGTCCGACCAGCCGTCCTGGCCCGGCGTGCCCAGCCCGCCCGCCGGCAGCCAGCCCAGGATCACCGCGAACAGGATGATCAGCAACAGGCCGAGCCAGAACGACGGGATCGAAATGCCCGCGAAGGCGAACAGGTTGACCGAATAATCGCGGACGGAATAGGGCCTGACGGCGGCCCAGATGCCCAGCGGCAGGCCGATGCCGAGGGCGAGGGTCAGGCTGATGCCGAGCAGCGCCAAGGTATTGCCCAGGGCCGGGCCGAGAATGTCGAACACGGGCTTGGCGAACAGGCGGGAGAACCCGAAATCGCCTTGCAGGATGGACAGAAGCCAACTGCCGTAGCGTTCCGCCACCGGACGGTCGAGACCGTAGATTTCCCGCAGCTTGGCGACGTCGGCGGAGGTCAGGTCCGGGTCGGCGGAAATCATCAGATCAACCGGATCGCCCGGCATCAGGCCGATCAGCCCGAAGATGACGAACGACATCACCGCCAAAACGACGGCCGATTGGATCAGGCGTTCACTGATGAAACGAAGCATGGGGGAAGGGTAGTCCGGCGCATGGCGGGGGGCCAGAGAAAGTGGGGCGCGCCCCTCACTCCTACCCACTCTCCCGGCGATAGGTAACAAACGCACCTACTGCCGAAGGAGGTTCTTCGGTGATTAAAATTCTGGTGATTTTAGGTGGATTTGTTGCCGTCTGGGCAAGGCTCCATGTCAAACACAGGAACTTCGGGTTTGGTTTTACGGCCCATTCTATGCCTGTACTCCGTCCATTGGGGTTGATTGAACGCATCGATGTATTCAATGCGGCCCCAGATGTAGATGCTGTGAAGGCCGCTTGTAGCCGCGACTGTAAGATTGGTGTCAAAACTTTCGAACTTGATCGTCGCCTTCCTTATCCCGCCGGGGGGAAGATCATCCCTAGACAGAGGGTGTTCATACTCGAAGTTGGCAAAGTCGTTATCTTCACCATCACCAATAAAAAACACGTTCGTTGTTCTGTAGGCGGGGGTCTGCCCAAGGTTCTTAATTACAACGACCGCCTCTGGCACCCTACCTGCCCAAGAAATGGAAATTCCATCCACATAGACGTAAGCCCTCAACTGGCGTTCGGCGTTAAGCCTAGCGTCCACAACCCCCTCTTTGGCCGTATTGAGCATGTTCTTGGTGTGGTCTGCGGCAGTCTTCGTGTAGCGCACAGTGAGGAACAGCAGGAAAAGGGCTATGATGCCTATTCCAACCTGTATCCAAGCCGAGAACTTCATGTGTTCGGTCGCGCTAGCCATGGCCAGTTGAGCAGTGAGGTCACGACGCGCAATATCATTTGCCTCGCGCTGAGCGTCGGGTTGTTCAGTCTCGGTTTTTTCTTCGGGTTTTTGGGGGGAAATCGATTTACCGCCCCTGGCATCAGTGTCAGGCTGTGTCTTGGGAGTTCGCTTGTTTTCGGCTTCGGGGCCGGGTTGTGTTATCTCGGCATTCAGCTGCTTTTGTTTTGCCTCGCTGGGTTGCCGGTCCTGACCTAGCGCGGCCCCAGACCAGATCAAGCAACCGATCAGGAATCCTCTAACCGTAAGTTTGCGCAGCCAAAAGCAACCAGACATTGCACGAAGAATACAGCGATGAAGCCTCCACGTGAAATCTTGTTGTTTAGGTTTCCCTCAGATTCATTCACGCCGTCATCCTCCAGGCATTGGAGGGATAAGCCGTCCGCACCTACTTCACGCCCCAATCCTCGACCCACAGGCTGGTCGGGTATTGATGGCCCGTGGGGGCGACGCCGGTCAGCCAGGGCGGTATGATGAAGGTCTCGGCGCGGAAGTAGAGGGGGATCGCCGGCAGCTCGGTGACGTAGATTTCCTGCAACCGATGCCACAGCTTCTTGCGCGTGGGTTTGTCCAGTTCGACCTCGATCTTCTCGATCAGCGCGTCCATTTCCGCGTTTTTGAAGCCCGGATAGTTCTGTCCGGCCCAGCCGTTGGCCTCGGTCGGGATATGGGCGGAATGCAGGCTTGTGCGCGGCACGCTTTCCGGGGCCGACGACCAGGCGTACATGGCAAGGCCTGTGAACTTGCGCTGGGTCACCGTCTGGCCGAAGTAGACGCGGGCCGGTTCGTTCTTGATGCGCACGTCGATGCCGACGGCCTTCCATTGGCTTTGCAGGACTTGCTGCACCAGTTCGCGGGCCTTGGAGCCGGCCGTGGTCATGAACTCGAAGCGCAGCGGCTCACCCGTGTCCTTGTGCTGCCGCACGCCCTGGACAAGTTTTGTAAATCCAGCCTTTACAAGAAGTTCCAGGGATTTTCTCGGGTCGTAGGTGTATTTCGGAATGTCCTCGGCCGCGACCCAGTCGAGCGGATTGACCGATGATTGGGCGACCGGCTGGCGGCCGCCGAACAGCTGTTGGGAAATCGCCTCACGGTCGATGGCGTAGACCAGGGCGTGGCGGATGTCGCGGTTCCGCAGCAGGGGATTGTCCTGGTTCAGGTCGATGTGCTCGTAAACCAGACCGGGCTTGTAGAGGATGCGAAACTTCCGCCCGTGGCGCGTCTCGAAGCGCAGGGCCTGATCCACGGTAAAGCCCAGTTCGCCCGAAATCATGTCGATGTTGCCGGACAGCAGGTTGGCCTCGAGCGCCGCCGTGTTGGGGATGACCTTGACCACGATGCGCTTGAAGGCCCCCGGTTTGCCCCACCATTTCGGATTGCGTTCCAGAATGATGTAACTGCCGCGCTGGGTTTCCGTGATCAGGTAGGGACCGAAGTACAGCGCCTCGTTGGTGGTCTGCGTGTCGAAGGCGGTCTTGTTCTTGTAGTTGATCGGATCGGCGTCGAAATTCACCGCGTCGACATGGGCCGGGATCAGGTTGAAGGAATTGATGGCGTTGTAATCGAAGGTCAGCTTGTCGAAATGCAGGGTGAAGGTCTTGTCGTCCTTGGTATCGAGCTTGTAGGCGGAGCGGTAGAATTCGATCGGCAGGATGCCGGTCTTGCCGTGGCGGCCCATGCGCCAAGTGAATTCGACGTCCTTGGTCGTGATCGGTGTGCCGTCGCCCCACACGGCATCGGGGCGAATGGAGTAGGTGACGGCGATGCCCTTCTTGCCGTTCGGCGCCGTTTCCGGCACGGCCAGGCCGTTTTCCAGGGTCGGCAGCTTGGTGCAGAGCATGCAGACCAACTGCCAGTTCTGGTCGAACACGGTGAACGGGCGGCGCGTGAAGCCCAGGATGTAGGACTTCGCCACCATGCTGTCGATGTTGGGGTGGAAGGTCGACGGATACTGGGTGATGCCGATGGTGAGCTGGTCGCGCTCCGCCGCGCGGACGGGGGCGGCGGCGCACAGCATCACAAGGACGGCGGCGAGGAGGGTTTTCAGGACAGGGCCGGCCGGTCGCATGGGGTCTCCTCGGGTCGTTACTCAGTCGTCGTAGCCGCGTCCGCCGTGGGCCAGGGACCATTTCTCCGGATCGTCGAGGAACGCGCGCACCCCGGCAATGGCGTCCTTGTCGAAGTATCCGCCATCCTCGGCGACCTGCAACACATCTTTCCAGGTCGCGAGATAGCGCAGGGTCACGCCTTCTTTTTCCAGGGTTTCCAAGGCACCCTTGAACACGCCGTAGAAGAACACAACGAAGGCGTCCGTGCATTCGGCGCCGGCATTGCGGATGGCATGGACGAAATTCAGCTTGGACGCCCCGTCGGACGCCAGATCCTCGACCAGCAGCACCTTGGAGCCCTCGACCAGATTGCCTTCGATTTGGGCGTCGCGGCCGAAGCCCTTGGGCTTCTTGCGCACGTAGAGCATGGGCTTGGACGCGGCCTCGGCAATCCAGGCGGCATAGGGGATGCCGGCGGTTTCGCCGCCGGCCACGGCGTCAATGTTGTCCAAGCCGGCATCGCGGCGCAGCATTTCGACCCCCAGTTCGATGATCCGGCGTCGCGCCTCGGTGAACGAAATGACCCAGCGGCAGTCGATATAGACCGGGCTCGCCCAGCCCGAGGTGAACATGTAGGGCTCCTGCGGCCGGAAGTTCACGGCTTTGATGTCGAGCAGAAGTTTCGCGGTTTCCTGGGCGGGGGTCATGGCGGCGGTCATGGGGGCCTCGTGCGCTCTGGAACCCGCCGTATAAGGGGCGGGCGGGCTGTGTTGGTCGGATGGTTCGGGCCAGGGATTGGTGGCCGGTGTCTGGGATTTCGTTTAACGGGTTCGCCCCAGGCCCGCAAGCGCGCGGGGGACCGGGGCGGGGGATAAATCCCGCCGGTGATATTACCTTATTGCACTTACATGGTCTTTGGTATACCATATGCCAATTGATTGAACACCGCTGCCGATGATGTCCTCCCAGGGACGCGTCCTCGCAGTATCGGATTGCTCCCCGCTTGGCACGGCGACCTGTGATCACTATTCTCCCTCCCAATCCTGGGGCTCGGTCGACCACCGGCCGGGCCCCGTTTCTTTTCGTCCGCACAAGAACGGACCGACCGGGAGGGCCCCCTTTACGTGAACCGACAGGAACGGCGCCGGCAAAAGAAGCTTGCGGAGATGGCGGACCGTCTTTCGCCCAAGGGCCGCGCGCGCCTGACCGCCGGGGTTCAGGCCTTCCACGCGGGCCGCTTCACCGAGGCCGAGGAAGCCTTTACCAAGGTCCTGGCCGAACGCCCACGCGAGGCTGAGGCTCTGCATCTTCTGGGCCTGATCGAATACCGCACGGGCCGCCTGGAGCAGGCGGCGGATCATCTGGTCGCGGCCTCCATGGTCGATGGCGAGGATCCGTCGATCCACGCCAATCTGGCCGCCGTGCTCAACCTGTGCGGCCGCGGCGCCGAGGCCGAGGCGGCGTCCCGCCACGTTCTGGAACTGCGCCCCGACAACGCCGAGGCCTACAACAACCTGGCCGTGGCCATGGAACTGCAAGACCGCATCGACGAGGCGGAAGCCTGCGGCAAGCGGGCGGTCGAGCTCGACCCCAAGCATCTGGAAGCCCACATCAATTTGGGAAACCTTTATTTCCGCAAGGGTGCGCTGGCCGAGGCGGCGGCGATGTATCGTCGCGCCGCCGAGATCGACCCGGCCAATCCCATGGCGCCCGGCAACCTGGGGGTCGTGCTGCGCCGCCTGGGCGATCTGGCGGGGGCCGAGGACTTCTGCCGCAAGGCGCTTGTCCTCCGGCCCGACTATCCGGAAGGCTTCAACGCGCTCGGCAACGTGCTGATGGCGCGGGGCGACATCCTGGGGGCGCTCGACGCCTTCCGCGCCGCGCTGACTCACCGCGACGGGTATCTGGAGGCACGGGCCAATCTGGCGGGGGCCTTGTTCAAGTCGGGCGACCTGGAGCGGGCGGAAGACGCCTACCGCGACACCGTCGCGCGCTTCGACCGCTTCGCCGGCGCCTGGTCGGGCCTGGGCACGGTGCTGCTGGCCAAGGGCGATACGGCGGGTGCCGAGGAAGCCTTCCTGCGTGCCGTCGAGGCCCATCAGGGCCTGGGCGACGCCTGGGTCAATCTGGCCGCCGCGGGGGCCTTGACGGAAGATCACGAAGCCCAGTTGGCCGAGCTGCTGGAAACCGCGCCGGAAAACGATCAGACGGCGCAGCTTCTGTTCGCCCTGGGGGCGGCCAAGGATCGGCGCGGCGACCAGGCCGGCGCGTTCGACGCCTTCGCCAAGGCCAACGCCATGCGCCGCCGCCTGCTGGACGGGGCCGGGCTGGGCTTCGACGCGGCGCGGCTGGGCCAATGGGTCGATGACATCATCGCCACCTTCGATCGGGATTTTCTGGCCCGGGCGAAGAGTTGGGGCGACGCGTCGCCTCAGCCGGTTCTGGTCGTCGGCATGCCGCGCTCGGGCACGACCCTGGCCGAACAGATCATTTCCAGCCACGGGCAGGGGGCCGGGGCCGGGGAACTGGACGCTCTGTCGCGGCTGCTGCCCGATTATCCCGAGGGCATGGCCGACCTGGACGCCGGCCGGGCGGGCGCCCTGGCGGCGGACTATCTGAAAAGCCTGGGGGCGGGACGGCAAGAGGCCCTGCGGATTGTCGACAAGACCCCCTTCAACATCTTCCTGCTGGGGCTGGCGCAGATGTTGATGCCGGGGGCGCGCGTCGTCCATTGCGTGCGCGATGCCAAGGACACGGCCCTGTCCTGCTTCTTCACCAATTTCACCCAGGGCCTCGCCTGGTCCACGGACCTTGGCGAGATCGCCCGCATGCAGGCGGCGCAGGACCGCGTCATGGCCCATTGGCGGGATGTTCTGGACCTGCCGATCCATGAACTTCGTTACGAAGACCTGATCGCCGACCAGGAAGGGCAAAGCCGCGCGCTGATCGATTTCCTGGGCCTGGATTGGGATCCGGCCTGCCTCGATTTTCACAGATCCGGCAACGCGGTGCTGACGGCGTCGAACTGGCAGGTCCGCCAGCCGCTCTATAAGAATGCCGTCGGGCGGGCCGAGGCCTACCGGGTGTTCCTGCCCGGCACACAGTAAGCGGTCCCAAGTCTTTCTAACTTTGCGATCTTCGATCTGGGCTGCGCCCGTATCGCTGTCTGCGGCCGTGTTGACAGCGCCGAACGGGAGTCTTATTGTTTTTTTGAATTCGGAATTCGCAAATTATAAAATATAATGAATGCAACAGATTAAATATAAATCAGACTTGACGCAGCAGGCGCTTGAAACCATTCGGGCGGCGATTCTGTCCGGCGAACTGCCGCCCTGCGCGCCTGTCGCCCAGGAAGAAATGGCCGAACGCCTCGGTGTCAGCCGCCAGCCGGTCAGCCGTGCCCTGGTGCTGCTCCAACGTGAAGGCCTGATCGTCGCGCGCGGCCGCAAAGGATACATGGTCGCCCCCGTCGATGCGGAACGGTTGCGGGCCCTCTATCAGGTGCGCGGCGCCCTGGACCGTTTGGCGGCGCGTCTGACCGCAGCCAAGGGTGATGCCGACGGAACCCGCCGGCGGTTGTTCGGCCGCCTGATGTCCGACGGCCGCGATGCGGTGGCAGAGGGCAGCATCAATCGGCTGGTCGCCGCCGACGTCGCCTTTCATCAGGCGCTGTACGCCTTGGCGGGCAATCCGGAAATCGCCGCGACGGCGGAGGGGGCCTGGCCCCACATGGTGCGGGCCATGCGTATGGTTCTTGAAGATACCAGCCGCCACGAAACCATCTGGGCCGATCATGGCGCGATCGCCGATGCCGTCATGGCGGGTGATGTGGACGGCGCCGGCGAACTGGCGGCGCGACATGCGGAAACGGCGGGCGAGGCGACCTATCGCCGGCTAAGGGACCCTGCCCCGGGACAACGGACCCCGGGGGCGACAAGCAAGACATCAACCGGAGGATGATCCCATGCGTTTGACCGAAGAGGAACTGAAACGTTTCGACGAAGACGGCTATCTGTTCTTTCCCGGAAAGTTCACGCCGGAGGAAGCGGCCTGCCTGAAGGCCGAGGCCGAAGCCGTCTATGCCCTGGACCGCGAAGAAGTGTGGCGCGAGTCCAACGGCGTCGCCCGCACGGCCTTCGCCGCGCATAAGTACAACGAGGCGTTCCGGCGCTTGGGCGCCCACCCGCGCATGATCGAGCCGGTGACGCAGGTTCTCGTCGGGCCCGTTTACATGCATCAGTACAAGGTCAACGCCAAGGCTGCCTTCGACGGCGCCGTCTGGCAATGGCATCAGGATTACGGCACCTGGAAACGCGACGACGACATGCCCGAACCCCGGGCCATGAACATCGCCGTATTTCTGGACGACGTGACGGCGGCCAACGGCCCGCTGCTGTTCATTCCCGGCAGCCACAAGCAGGGGGTGGTCGATGCCGGCCATGACCTGGAGACGACCAGCTATCCGCTCTGGACCCTCGACCGGGACAAGGTGTCGGAACTGGCCGAACGCGGCGGCTGCGTCGCGCCGACCGGCCCGGCCGGCAGCATGCTGATGTTCTCGTCGTTGTTGGTTCATGCCAGCCCGCCCAACATCTCGCCGTTCGGGCGGACCATCGTTTATCTGTCGCTGTGCCACGTCGATAACCATATCCGCGCCTTCAACCGGGCGGAGTGGATCGCCCACCGCGACTTCACCCCCATCGAAGCCCTGAGCGACGATTGTCTCGACGAACTGGTCGCCAAGCGCCAACAAGCAGCGGAGTAACCTATTTTGTATATCTATCAAGAACTCGCGGCCCGCGCCGCTGCGGGTAAGCCCGTTCGCGTCGGCCTGATCGGGGCCGGGAAATTCGGTTCCATGTTCCTGTCGCAGGTACCGACCACGCCGGGCCTGGACGTCGCCGTGATCGCGGACCTGAACCCGGACGGCGCCAAGAAGGCCTGCCGCAACGTCGGCTGGACCGATGAACTGGTTGCCCGGACCAAATTCGTCGACGACGCCATGGCCATGATGCAGGCCGGCGGGGTGGACGTGGTGGTCGAAGCCACGGGCAATCCGGTCGTCGGTCTGGTCCATGCGCGGGAAGCCATCCGCAACGGCATCCATATCATCATGGTCAACGTCGAGGCCGACGTCCTGGCCGGCGGCCTGCTGGCAGAGGAAGCCCGCAAGGCGGGCGTTGTCTATTCCATGGCCTATGGCGATCAGCCGGCCCTGACCTGCGAGTTGGTCGAATGGGCGCGCGCCACGGGTTTCGAGGTGATTGCTGCCGGCAAGGGCACCAAGTATCTGCCGTCCTATCACGCCTCGACCCCGGACACGGTCTGGGACCATTACGGCCTGACCCCGGAACAGGCCGCCGCCGCCGGCATGAACAGCCAGATGTTCAACAGCTTCCTCGATGGCACCAAGTCGGCCCTGGAAATGGCGGCCATCGCCAACGGCACGGGCCTGACCCCGCCGTCCGGCGGCCTGAACTTCCCGGCGGCGGGCATGGACGATCTCGCCCATGTCTTGCGCCCCAAATCAGACGGCGGGATGTTGGACCGCAAGGGCCAGGTCGAGGTCGTGTCGTCCCTGGAACGCGACGGCCGCCCGGTGTTCAAGGACCTGCGCTGGGGCGTCTATGTGGTCATCGAGGCACCCAACGATTACGCCGCCGCCTGCTTCCGCCAGTACGGCATGAACACGGATTCCACAGGGCGCTATTCCGCCATGTTCAAGCCGTTCCACCTGATCGGCCTTGAATTGAACATCTCGATCCTGTCGGCGGCGCTGTTGAACAAGCCGACGGGTTCGACCCTGGGCTTCCGCGGCGACGTCGTGGCGACGGCCAAGCGCGACCTGAAGGCGGGCGAAATGCTCGACGGCGAGGGCGGGTTCACCGTCTGGGGCAAGCTGTATCCGGCGGACAAGTCGCTGGAGCTGGGCGGCCTGCCCATCGGTCTGGCGCATAAGGTCAAGCTGAAGGCCGACATTCCCGCCAACCGGCCCGTACGCTGGCAGGATGTCGAGGTCGACGCGACCATGGACGCGGTCAAGATCCGCCGGGAAATGGAAGCCCACTTCCGCCTGCCGGCCGCGGCTGAATAGGCCCAATCATTTCCGCAGGCGTCGCGCGTGTTTTTCGGCCGGACCAGAAGGGCTTCGTGAATTTGTCCTTCGGCATCATGTCTGATCTATAATCCCGTCTCAGTAGGGATGAATAGATCGCGGGACTTGGCTTGGGAAATCGAACTTCGACGACGCCCGCAGGCGTGCCTGTTCAGGACGAAAGTCTGCGGCTGGTCCTGTCCGTGGAACAGGAACACTGGATAAAACAGCAACTCGGCATGGCAAAGGGCTTGGCCTGGGCTTCCGCGTTTTTCCTGATGTTGAGCGCCGGTTGGATGGCAGCCTTGTTTTCCGGGGCGATCTTTGAAGGCTCGTCGTCTCAGAGTTGTTTCGAATTGGCCGCCGATACGCCGAATTACCAGACAGTGCTCAAGGAATTTCGTGCGCAGGGGCTGTCGCCCTGTCCACCGGACAAGGAACCAAGCGAAGAATTCGAGTGGAACGACCTGCTCTGGCTGCCGACCCTGATTGCCGCAATTGCATTGGTGGTTTCTCCCCTGGCGCTTGGGCGGAACATGATTCTGGCGCGGCGATACAAAGGCTACCTGACCGATCACGAATCCTTCCTGCGCAAATACAACCGCTTATGACCGGCGGCCGCACTCAGTTTTCGATTGAGGTTGCCGTCTTTCTTTAGAACAGGTGCGGATCGGTCGGGCGCAAGGTTTTCCGTTCCTTCAATCGCTCGACGACGACGACAAGTTTGTCGATGTCGTCGGACGGCCCCTGGAGCGGCAGGATCAGGCGTTCGTGGGTTCCCAAGGCATCATAGGTCTCAAAGTTCCGCCGCATTAGGATCGGCTGCCCGGTGCCGACGCAGCGGTCGTATGATTCTTTGACCTCATTGAAATCGTATTGGTGGCGGGACTCGAAATAGGTCAGGCCCGTGTGGTCGGGAACGTCAAGCTTCCAACGGTTCTGGACGATGGTGGTGCCGACGAAGCGGTAGCGGAAATCGGTGTGATCGGGCCGTGGCAGCACGTCGAGAACCAGCATGATGGGCGCGTCCTGGTAGACGTCCATCAGCTTGAAGCCATCCCAGGCCGGTGCCGACGCGGAACCGGCCTGCCGGCGCCAATAATCCCAGACACGGCGGGTACGGCTTCCAGTCAGGTGGCTGTCGATATCGTGGATTGTTCTGTAGGTGTTCATTGCGCTGACGTCATACGATGTGATGCGGCTTCGCGTAACCTGGACGGAAGTGCTAGGCTACTTCGCGTGGTCGGCGGAAGCGCCGCTGCGGACTGATCCGTTGCCGGGACGGGGGACGCATGCCATAAGCGGGCGATGTCCGACACCGAACAAACCGCTGATGCGCCCCGCGTCTGGGTGCTGGCCGACGACCGGCCCGGCAACCGCAGCCAATGCCTGGGCGTGGCGCGGGTCCTGGGCCTGCCGTTCGCGCAGAAGGACATCGTATACGGTCCCCTGGTGCGCCTGCACAACGCGGTGCTGGGGGCGTCTTTCGCGGCGCTCACGCCAGGGAGCAGAGCCATCCTGACGCCGCCTTGGCCGGATCTGGTGATCGGCGCCGGGCGGCGGTCGGCCTCCGCCGCGCGCAAGATCAAGAAGCTTTCCGGCGGCCGCACGAAGCTGGTCCATGTCATGCACCCGGGGGCCGGAGCGGGAGATTTCGACCTGATCGCCCAACCCGCCCACGACGCTCGCCCCACGGCGGGCAACATCTTGACCATTCCCGCTGCCGCCCATGGCGTGACGACGGACGTTCTCGACATGGCCAGGGAGGAATGGGCGCCCGTGTTCGCCCATCTGCCGCGCCCGCTGGTCGCGCTCATGGTCGGCGGCAGCACCCGGCGACGCGAGTTCGGCCCGGAGATGGCGGCCGAGGTCGCGGGCCTGGCCGCCAAGATGGCGCGCGAACAGGGCGGCGCCCTGCTGGTCTCGACCAGCCGGCGGGTCGAGAAATCGGAAGACCCGGGCACCATGCCGGCGCTGCTGGCCGCCATCGCCGACGTGCCCCATCACCTGTACCGCTGGGGCGATCCGGCGGGAAACCCCTACATGGGCTACCTCGCCCATGCCGACGCCGTGGTGGTGACGGGGGATTCCGTGTCCATGTCGACGGAAGCCTGCGCCCGTCCGGGGGCGGTCTATCTCTACGCGCCGCCACCCCTGATCACGCCCAAGCACAAGCGGTTCCACGACTATCTGTTCGGCGAAGGCTACGCCCGGCCGCTGACGGCGGAAACGGTGTGGCAGGACTGGACCCACGCGCCCCTCAACCCATCAGAAGACATCGCCCGCGCCATCCGTGCGCGTCTACACATCGGCGCCTGAACGCCGCCGCCGTTGCGTCGGCGGGCCGTTGCGTTACCATGCGGCGGGGGCGATCAGCAGGGGACGGAAACAGACATATGGCCAACGAGCTTCTTTTCGGGATTCAGACCAACGGCATCAAGCATGCCCATGCGGACCCCATGCCGGATGTCGATACGCGCTTCCGCATGGTGCGCGACGCGGGCGTGTTCGATTACATCGACAAGACCCCCGACCCGGACCAGATCGACGATTTCGAGCGCGCGCGCGACAAATACGGCCTGCCCGTGCGGGCGGGCGGTTGGTTCTACGTCCTGGGCCAGGACGAGGCGCTGTTGGAAAAGAACCTGGAGACGGGCCGCCGGCTCGGCTCCCTTGTGCACAACACGCAGATCAAGCTGCATCACGCCAAGGGCCATGTGGTGACGGACGAAGAGGTTCTGAACGCCTATCTATGGGCGGCGGAACTGGGCGAAAAATACGGCGTCACGCCCTGTTTCGAGGTCCATGTCAACATGTGGTCCGAGGACTTCGCCCGCGTCGCCCGGGTCGGCCGCATGGTCGAGGCCCGGGGCGTGGAATTCAACATCACCCTCGACCACAGCCATGTCATCTTCAAGATCGACAACCCGAAGGAACAGAAGATTTTCGACACGGCGGGGCAGATCGCGGCAGGGGAGGTGATCCTCGACCCCTATACCCCCGGGAACGTGGTCGAGCAGTGGATCGAGGCCGGCTGGGTCCGTCATTGCCATGCCCGCGCCGCCATTCCCAACAACCCGGTCAACGAAAC
This sequence comes from uncultured Alphaproteobacteria bacterium, assembly GCA_963976055.1. Classification (GTDB taxonomy): domain Bacteria; phylum Pseudomonadota; class Alphaproteobacteria; order Rhodospirillales; family Casp-alpha2; genus UBA1479. The sequence goes on along the minus strand of CAXBJB010000010.1, from coordinate 19,161 downwards.
AGGCCGCCATCCCGACGGCAGCGTCGGGCGCGGCATCCAGTATCCCTTCGTGCAGCCGGGGCCGAGCGAGTATCACGCCGACTGGGACGGCGCCTTGCTGGAGCCCTGGAAGGAATGCATCCGCATGCTGATGCGCCACCACGCGGCGGATCCCACGGGCAAACTGGGCCAGATCTCGACCGAATTCATTCCGGGCACGGATTACGGCGAGGGCTGCAAGTATTCCCTGTTCGACCAGGCGGTCGCCTGTGTCGAATGGATGCGCGAGACCTGGGAAGAGATCAAACGCGACGCCGCCGCGTGACCGTGGGTTGTTTAAACCACTGAGGCGGTGAGGCAATGAGGAGTAAAGAAGTAGTGTTGTCATGCCCGGACTTGATCCGGGCATCCACGAACGACCATCCAGGGATAAGACATGGGTGGCCCGGCCATGACTGAAAAGGTTTTCTCCTTCTCACCGCCTCACCGTCTCTGTGGTTCAATCTGAAAAACTACTCCGGCCAGGCTTTGACCTCGGTCTTCTGTTCGCCCAGGCCCTCGATGCCGACGCGCATGACGTCGCCGGCCTTCAGGAAGCGCGGCGGCTTCATGCCCAAGCCCACACCCGGGGGCGTGCCGGTGGCGATGATGTCGCCGGGCATCAGGGTCATGTACCGGCTGACCACGGAAACCAGGTTGAACACGTTGAACACCATGGTCTTGGTGTTGCCGTCCTGCATCATCTGGCCTGAGACCTCGCACCAGATGCGCAGGTTCTGCGGGTCGGGAACCTCGTCCGGCGTGACCAGCCAGGGGCCGAACGGCGCGAAGGTGTCGAAGCTTTTGCCCTTCACCCATTGGCCCGTGGTTTCCAGCTGAAACGCCCGTTCCGACACGTCGTTCAAGACCGCGTAACCGGCGATGTGGCTGAGCGCGTCCGCTTCCTCGACATATTGCGCGCGTTTGCCGATGACGACGGCGAGTTCCGCTTCCCAGTCGCCTTTCTCCGAGCCCTTCGGCAGCACCACCGGATCGGTCGGGCCGGACAGGGACGTGATCGCCTTGGTGAAGATGATCGGCTCTTCCGGCAGGGCCATGCCGGCCTCGGCCGCGTGATCGGCATAGTTCAGACCGATGGCGACGATTTTGCCGACGCCGGCGACGGGCGCTCCTAAGCGCGGCGAGCCGCCGACGGCGGGAAATTCTTCCGGGTCCATGCCGCTCAGGCGGGCCAGGCGGTCGCTGACCAGCGTTTCCGGCGTGATGTCGGGCAGGCGGTCGGACAGGTCGCGGATGCGGCCGGCGGCATCCAGCAGGCCGGGGCGTTCCTCGCCCTTGGGGCCGTAGCGCAGCAGTTTCATGGATGGAGCTCCCGGATGGAATTCAGACGTCTTTGACCGGCTTTCGCGCCGGTGGCCGCATTAGGCTTCGCAGGGCGAGGAAGGTCAAGACCGTTACCTGGAATTTTATGAAAGTTTTATAGAATATTGAAAACACTTAATATTTTTGTCCGAATTTGAGGCAGGGCGTAAGCTGCGGAAGAAAGGGAATTTCCGCCATGGTGCTCCGCCGACTTGGCTTTTTGTCCTTCGGGCGCTCGGCGCTGGTCGAAAATCAGCGGGGCTCGTCCCTGGTCGAATTCGCCTTCGCCGCCCCCCTGGTGGTGCTGATGATCATCGGGACGGTCGAATTCGGCATGATCATGTTTGTCTCGACGCTGATGGAAAGCGCCCTGCGCGATGCCGCGCGGTTCGGCATCACCGGCCAGGAGCCGGAGGGGGGCACGCGGTTGGAGCAGATCCTCGCCATCGTCGAGGACCGCACCATCGGTTTGGTCGACATGGCCGACGCCAAGGTCGAGGTCCGGGTCTATCCCACCTTCGGCGACGTCGGGCGCGGCGAGGCCTTCGTCGACGGCAACGGCAACGGCGCCTACGATCCGGGCGAGACCTTCACCGACGAGAACGGCAACGGCGCCCACGACGCCGATGTCGGCGAAGCGGGGGCCGGCGAGGCCGGGTCGATCGTCGCCTACCGCATGGAATACGCCTGGCCGCTACGCACGCCGCTGGCCGGCCCCTTGATCGGGAAAGACGGCAAGTTCATCCTGAAATCGGCCATCGCCGTGCGCAACGAGCCCTACGACCAGGCCATCGGCGCGCCGGCGCCAGGTGGGTGAGGGGCGTCATGGGCTTCATCCGCAAGTTCCTGAACCGGTTCCGGTGCGACAGGCAGGGCACGATCTCGGTCGAACTGGCCATCGCCGTGCCGGTGCTGACGGGTCTTTTGATGTCGGGGGTCGAGGTCACGCGCTATGTCCTGATCAACCAGAAGCTGGAACGCACGGCGGCGACCATGGGCGATCTGATCTCGCGCATGCCGGAACTGACCGAAGGCGACATCACGTCGTTCTTCGCCGCTTCGGATCAGGTCATGACCCCTTATGACGTTCAGGTCGGCGGCCGGGTCATCATTTCCTCCATCGCGCGGGACGGCGGCGGCCCGGAAATCATCTGGCAGCGGACCTACGGCCTGGCGCCGGCGGCAAGCCGGTTCGGCACTGCGGGCGATCCGGCGGTTCTGCCCGTGGGGTTCGTGGTCCGCGACAGTGAAAACGTCATCACCGCCGAGGTGTTCTACGATTTCGAGCCGATCATGATGACCGCCGTGCTGGAGGCCGGACAGCTCTATTCCAGCGCCGTTTTCCGGCCCCGGTTCGGAAGCCTGACCACCGTCAAACCCTGACCCGGGCCATCGGCCAACCAATTCGTGATTTGAGTGGACTGGCGACGGTGGGCGATAGTGGGTCCATGAAACGCCTGTTCATTTGCTGCCTGGGATTGTGCCTGGCAACCGGCGCCGCATCGTTGGCCGTTGCGGGGACCGGCGCGTTGCCGGCGGACCTGACCGCGCGGTCGTGGGAGCAAATGATCTTCGACGGCAAGACCGCCAACCGCTACAGCGCCTGCGGTGCCGACTGTATCGAGGTCAATACGGACGCCAGCGTGTCCCTGATCGGGCGGCCGGTGACGGTGAATCTGGCGGAAATGCCGGTGCTGACCTGGGAATGGAAGATCGACCTGCCCGTGGCCGCGACGGACCTGACCGTGAAAGGGCGGGACGACCGGGCCCTGGCGATTTATGTGACCTTTCCTTACGATCCGGCGACGGCGACATTTTCGGAATCCCTCCTGCGCCCCCTGGTCGAACTGGCGCGCGGCAAGGGCGCGCCGGCACGCACCCTGTCCTATGTCTGGAGCGGTGACGCCACCGCGCTCGGCGCGGATGTCGCCAGCCCGTATTTCGGCGACGTCAACGTGATGATCGTGGCACGCACCGGCGATGCCCCCCTGGGTACATGGCTGCGGGAAACGGTCGACGTGGCGGCGGATCATGAACGGGTGTTCGGCCGCCGCCCGCTGCGCGCGGCGCATGTGCTGATCGGCGCCGACAGCGACGATACGGGCAGCCGCAACCGGGGGTTCGTGCGGGGGATATCTTTCCACGCTCGTTAGCCGGCGAGGACGGGGCAAAGGGGCATTTCATCCATTTGTCACTTGTACAAATTCATTATTTCGGGAATAACCGAAATATGAATGAAGCAACCCATGTCGCCCTGTTCGCCGCCCTGGCCCAGGAACACCGTCTCGCGGTGTTTCGCCTGCTGATGCGCGAAGGGCCGAACGGCCTGCCGGCCGGCGATATCGCCCGCCGCCTGGATGTCGCGCCATCGACCCTGTCGGCCCATCTAGCGCAGCTCTGTCAGGCCGGTCTGCTGCAGGCGACCCGTCGCCGCCAAAGCATTTTCTACGCCATCGACGTCGAGGGCACGCGGCGCCTGATCGCCTATCTGACCGACGACTGCTGCGAAGGCCGGCCGGAAATCTGCGGCTACGGCGTTTCCCTTGATTGCCCACCCGCGAAGGAGACGAGTGATGTCTGACCCAACAACGCCAATCTTCAACGTGCTGTTTCTGTGCACGAAAAACTCCGCCCGCAGCATCCTCGCCGAAGCGGTTCTGAACCGCCTGGGTGCTGGTCGTTTCAAGGCCTTCAGCGCCGGCAGTCTGCCGGCGGGCGAAGTCAATCCCTATGCCCTGGATCTGCTGCGCAACCAGAATTTCCCGGCGACGGACCTGCGTTCGAAAAGCTGGGACGAATTCGCCCAGCCCGGCGCGCCGCAAATGGATTTCGTGTTCACGGTCTGTGACAACGCGGCCAACGAGGTTTGCCCGATCTGGCCGGGACAGCCCATGTCGGCCCATTGGGGCGTGCCCGACCCGGTGGCGGTCGAAGGCACCGAGGCCGTGAAGCGCGCGGCCTTCGCCGAGACCATGCGATTCATGAACAACCGGATCAGCATCTTCGTTAACCTGCCGCTCCGCAGCCTCGACCGCATGACCCTCAAGAAGCGCCTGGACGCGATCGGCGCAAGCCGGGAAGAGTCGGTCTAGGCTGTCCGCATTTCCATCCCCCCTTACTTGAAGGAACGAACCGACCAATGACGCTGTTCGAACGTTATCTCTCGCTTTGGGTCGCACTCTGTATCGCCCTGGGCGTGGTGCTGGGCAACACGGCGCCGGGCCTTTTCCAGATCGTGGCATCCTGGGAATACGCTTCGGTCAACCTGGCCGTCGCCGTGCTGATCTGGGCCATGGTCTATCCCATGATGGTGGCGGTGGATTTCGCCAGCCTGCGCGGCGTCCATCGGCGGCCCAAGGGCCTGATCATCACCGTGGTCGTGAACTGGCTGGTCAAGCCGTTCACCATGGCGGCGCTGGGCGTGCTGTTCTTCAAGTTTCTGTTCGTGGACCTGATCGACCCCGCCAACGCGGACCAGTACATCGCGGGCCTGATCCTGCTGGGCGCCGCCCCCTGCACGGCCATGGTGTTCGTGTGGTCGTACCTGACCAAAGGCGACGCCAACTACACCCTGGTTCAGGTGTCGCTCAACGACGTCATCATGGTGTTCGCCTTCGCGCCCATCGTGGCCTTGTTGCTGGGGGTCACGGACATCGAGGTGCCGTGGCAGACCCTGTTGCTGTCGGTCGTATTGTACGTCGTCATCCCGCTGGCGGCGGGCATGGCGACGCGCCACGCCTTGGCGCACGGCCGGTCGCCCGACGGGGAAGCGGCCGCGGTCGCGCGATTCACCGGGAAGGTGAAGCCGTTTTCCATCCTGGGGCTGCTTGCCACGGTCGTGCTGCTGTTCGGTTTCCAGGGCAACGTGATCGTCGAACAGCCGCTGCTGATCGCCCTGATTGCGGTGCCGCTGGTGATCCAGTCCTACGGCATCTTCGCCGTCGCCTACGGCGCCGCCTGGGCCTGGCGGGTGCCGCACAACGTGGCAGCGCCTTGCGCCCTGATCGGCACCTCCAACTTCTTCGAACTCGCCGTGGCGGTCGCCATCGGCCTGTTCGGGCTTAATTCGGGGGCCGCCCTGGTCACGGTCGTGGGGGTGCTGGTCGAGGTGCCGGTGATGCTGTCCCTGGTCGCCTTCGCCAACGGCACGCGCCGCCATTTCCCGGCGGCGGAGTAGGGGGCGATTATTCCGCCGGGGCGCGGCCCGGCTCGGCGCCGCCGGACGCCCCCCGGATGGCCTTGGTCGGGAACAGGCGGTCCAGGTAGATGTAGACCACCGGCGTCAGGTACAGCGTGATGACCTGCGACATCAGCAGGCCGCCGACGACGGTCAGCCCCAGGGGGGCCCGCGCCTCGCCGCCCTGGCCGAAGCCGATGGCGATGGGCAGCGAGCCCATGAGGGCGGCCATGGTCGTCATCATGATCGGACGGAACCGGATCAGGCAGGCCTGATAAATGGCCTCGTCGGGGCTGAGGTTGTCCTCGCGCTGCGCCGACAGGGCGAAGTCGATCATCATGATCGCGTTCTTCTTCACGATGCCGACCAGCATGATGATGCCGACGAAGCCGTACAGCGTCAGCGGCATGCCGAACGCCATGAGGGCGAGCAACGCCCCCACGCCGGCCGCCGGCAGGCCCGACAGGATGGTCAGCGGGTGGATGAAGCTTTCGTAGAGAATGCCGAGCACGATGTAGACAACGATGATGGCGAGCGCCAGCAGCATGCCCATGCCGGCCAGCGATTCCTGGAACACCTTGGCCGTGCCCTGGAAGCTGGTGGTCAGGGTCGCCGGCACCTGCATCTCGCGCTCCAGCACATGGACCCGGTCGATGGCCGTGCCGAGGGAGACCTCGGGTGCCAGGTTGAAAGAGATGGTGACGGCGGGAATCTGGCCCTGGTGGCTGATGGTCAGGGGCGACACGCCGCGGGTCAGGGTCGCCACGGCGGCCAAGGGGACCAGACGGTCGCCCGGGGCACGGATGTATAGCTTCTTGAGGGCTTCCGGGTCTTTCTGGAATTCTGGGGCAACCTCCAGGATTACCGCATACTGGTTGGCGGCCGTATAGATGGTCGAGACCTTGCGCCCACCGAAGGCGTTGGCGAGTACGGCCTCGATCTCCTCGGCCTTGATACCCATGGTGCCGGCGCGGTCGCGGTCGATATCGACGACCAGCGAGGGACTGCGGATCTTGAGGTCCGTGGTCACGTCTTGGAAGCCGGGCAATTTGCCCAGTTCGGCGGCCATGACCTCGGCCCATTTGTAGAGGGATTCCAGGTCCAGATCCTGCAGGGTATATTGGTATTGCGCATTGGACAGGCGCCCGCCGACCCGGATCGCCGGCGGGTTGCGCACGAAGGACTTGATGCCGGCGACCTTATTCAACTTGCGCCGCAGTTTTTGCACGACGTCGTTGATGTCGGTGTCGGGCCGCGCGTGGCGCGGCTTCAGGCGCAGGAACAACAGGCCCGCGTTATTGGTGATGCGGCTGCCGGCGGCGCCCACGCGCGACATGGTCGCGGCGACGTTGGGGTCGCTGTTGACGATGTCGGCGACCTCTTTCTGGTAGCGTTTCATGGCGTCGAACGACACGTCCTGGCCGCCTTCGGTGTAGATGATGAGACGGCCCGTGTCCTCGGCCGGCAGGAAGTCCTTCTGGATCACCGTGTAGAGACCCCAGGTGCCGACCAGGGTGCCCAGGAATACGGCCAGCACGAACGGCTTGCGTTTGAGACACCAGAGCAAAGAGACGTCATAGCCGTGCAGCATGGCGTCGAATGCCCGCTCGGTCATCGCCATGAAACCACGTGTTGGCTTTTCCGTGCCGTGCGCCGCATCGGAAATCCAGCGGCTGCACATCATCGGCGTCAGCATCAATGACACGATGCCCGACACGATGATGGTGACGCTGATGGTCATGGCGAATTCGTGCAGCAGGCGCCCGACCATGCCGCCCATGAACATCACGGGGATGAACACGGCGACCAGGGACAGGGTCATGGACAGGATGGTGAAGCCGATTTCCCGTGATCCCTTCAACGCCGCCTGCATGGAGGACAGGCCGCGTTCCTTGTGGCGGATGATGTTTTCCAGCATCACGATGGCGTCGTCGACGACGAAACCGACGGACAGCGTCAGGGCCAGCAGGCTCAGATTGTTAAGCGAAAACCCCATCACGTACATGATCGAAAACGTGCCGATCACCGAAATCGGCAACGCGACGCTGGCGATCACCGTGGCGGCCAGGTTGCGCAGGAACAGGAAGATCACCAGCACGACCAGGGCCGAGGCCAGCATCAGCGTGAACTCCACGTCCAGGATCGATTCCTCGATCGATTGGGCGCGGTCGTACATGACCTCCAGGTTCACGGACTCGGGCAGTTGCTGACGGAACAGGGGCAGGATGTCGTTGACCTGCTTGACGGTCTGCACGGTGTTGGAACCGGGTTGGCGGTAGATCGCCAGCATGATGCCCTGGCGGTCGCCGAAATAGGTGGCGACGCGGGTCGCCTCGACCCCGTCGATGGCCTTGCCGATTTCCGACAGGCGCACGGGGGCGCCGTTGCGGTAGGCGACGATCAGGCGGTTGTAGGCGGCGGCGTTGCTCATCTGGCCCGTGGTCTTCACGGCGATGGCGCGGTCGGGGCCGTTCAGGGTGCCCGTCGGCTGATAGCTGTTGCCGCCGCGAATGGCCTGTTCGACCTCGCCGATGGCGATGCCCCGGGTCGCCAGGGCGTCCGGATCGACCTGGGCGCGCACGGCGAATTTCTGCTGACCCCAGATCTGCACCTGGGCGACGCCGTTGATGGTCGACAGTTGCTGCGCCAACATGGTTTCCGCGAACTCGTTGACCATGGAGATCGGCAGCGTGTCCGACGACAGCCCGATGTAGAAAATGGCGAAGTCGGCGGGGTTGATCTTGCGGAACGACGGCGGGTCCGTCATGTCGTCGGGCAGGGCGCGCAGTGCCGTCGAAATCGCCGACTGCACATCCAATGCCGCCGCGTCGATGTTGCGGTCGAGGTCGAACTCAAGGGTGATGCGGGACGTGCCGGAGGCGCTGATCGAGGTCATGTTACGGACCCCGGCAATGCGCGAGAACTGGCCTTCGAGGGTCGTCGCCACCGCAGCGGCCATGGTTTCCGGATTGGCGCCGGGCAGGGAGGCCGTGACCTCGATGGTCGGATAGTCGACGTTGGGCAGTTCCGAGACCGGCAGCCCGCGATAGGCGAATATCCCGAACAGGACAAGCCCCAGCATGACGAGGGTCGTCATGACCGGCCTGCGGATGCACAGTTCCGACACATTCATCGCTTTGTTCGCGGCCTGTTCGGCCCGCTCCTTCCCGGGGCGCTGCGGGGGGACGTGGTCCCGGTCAGCCGCCCGACTTGTTTGCGCCGCCCGCTGCCGGCGCGGCGGCGCCCGTTTTCTTTTCGTCCTTGGCACCCTTGGCGCCGTCCGTCTTGAACGTCACCTTGGCGCCCTTGAACAGGCGCAACTGGCCGTCGGTGACGACCGTGTCGCCCGGTTTCAGGGAATCGCCGATGGCGACGAAATCGTCGATCGACGGACCCAGAACTACCTGCCGGGGCTGCACCGTCATGTCGGCCGGATTGACGACGAAGACATAATTGCCTTTCTGGCCGCTCTGCACCGCGCGTTCGGGCACCACATGCGCATTCTGGATCGAGTCCATTTCGATGACGACGCGCACGAACTGCCCCGGGGTCAAAAACCCGTCGGCGTTGTCGAATTCAGCCTTCAGCAGGATCGTGCCGGTTTGCGTGTCGACGGCGTTGTTGATGAACACGACGCGGCCGCGGTTCGGCGGGCGGTTGCTGTCGGGCACGGTGGCCTCGACGGCCAACGAACCTTCGGCGAGGCGGCGCTTGATTTCGGCCAGATGCCCCTCGGGCACGGACAGGGCCGCCAGGATGGGATCGACCTGGTTGATGACCACCAGGGGCTGCGTGTCGTCGGCTTTGACAAGGTTGCCGGCCTGAACCAGGACACTGCCCGTGCGCCCGCTCAACGGCGCGCGGACAGTCGTGAATTCCAGGCTCAATTTGGCAATATCGACGGCCGCTTGCCCCGCGCGAATGGTCGCCGACAGGCTGTTCACCGCGGCCCGCGCTTCCTCGAACTTCTGCTGCGACGAAAAGCCCTTGCCGCTGAGCGACTGGTAGCGCTGAAAATCGCCCTGGGCTTTTTCAAGGTTGGCGCGGTCGCGGGCCAAATTGGCATCGGCCTCGCGCAGGCGGGCTTCGAACGGGCGAGGGTCGATGTGGAACAGGGGGGCTCCCTTGGCCACGGTCTGGCCTTCGGTGAAGGCCGTTTCCATGATCTGGCCGTCGACCCGCGAGCGTACGGAAACCGTGGCCAGCGCCTGGATGGTGCCGATGGCGCGGATGGTGACCGGCATCGTCCGGGTCGTCACCTGGGTGACAAGGACCGGCGTCGGCGGCTTGCCGCCCGCTTTGGCCGCGGGTTTGTCGTCTGACGGCCCGCCGGCCAGCATGAAATAGGCACCCGTGCCGACCGCAATCAGCAACACGCCAAGCGCCACGCGCCGAGACGAATACGTCTTCATTGAATTTCGGTGGTTCCATTCCCCGGAGGAAAGTATGTACGAGACGCAAATATGACGTAAAGTATTAAGGCAAGTTGCAACCCTTTGCGAGCGGGCAATTGTAACCAATTGTATACAAGCATTGGGTGCGAGACGGTGAAGCAGGGAGGCTGTCGCGGTCGCGCCCGCCCGCTTTTCACGGGCTTCCGGAAACGGCTGTCACCGCGCCGGCGCGTCCCGCCCACCGCGAAGTCGCTCCGACGGAAGTACGAGTTCGATGACGGTTCCGCCGTTTTTGTTCCTTTGAACCGCGACTTCCCCGCCGTGGCGGGTAATCAGTCCCTTGGTGATTGCCAAGCCCAGTCCGAACCCCCGCCGGTTGTTCAGATACTGTTCGCCCGTGGTGATGAAGGGCTGTCCGATTTGACCCCGCAGTTCTTCGGGAAATCCCGGCCCCGTATCGGAGATCGCAATGACGACGCCCCTGTCCGGGTCCACGGTGGTGCAGACGCCCACGATACCCTGTTCCGGCGAGAACTTAACCGCGTTCGAGAGGACGTTGAGCACCATCTGGCGGACGTGTCGGCGGTCTGCGAGCACGAAGGGATCATCGTCCACCTGCCGGCGCAGGATATCGACCGAGGCCTCGGTTGCCGCCGGCGCGACCATACGCAGACATTCTTCGATCACGCTGCCGATATTGAATACTTCCTCGTTCAGTTGATGATGCCCAAGCTCGATCGACGACACGCAAAGCAGGTCGTTCACCAGGGCCGATAGGTGATCCGCGCAAGTCTGGATGTCGCGTGCGTACTCGACGTACTTTTCATGCCCGACCGGCCCGAACATTTGGTGCGCGATGACCTGGGACATGCCGGCGATCCCATTGAGTGGTGTGCGGAACTCGTGGTTGATGTTCGACAGGAACAGGGTCTTGGCCTGGTTCGCCGCCTCCGCTTTGGTCATTGCTGTTAGGATCGCCTTCTGCTGCGCCTTGCGCTGTGTGATGTCCCTGAACACACCGACCGCCATGAAGTTCCCGCCGATGATCGCGGGCCGCGCGGCGATTTCCACCGGCACCGTGGCGCCGTCGACCGTCCGGATTTCGGCATCAGACACGAATATCCTGTTATCGAAGAGGTGCTCCTTGAAATACTGGGCATAGGCCTCGCGGTCCTCGGGCGGGTGCAGTTCGGTCTGGTGTCTGCCGACCAGGTCCTCCGACCTGCACTTAAACAGACGTCCCGCAGACTCGTTGGCGCCTACGATTATGCCGGTATCGGCGTCCGCCATCAGGATGGCATCCGGCGATGCGGCAAGCACGGCGCGGTGCAGTTCCTCGGATTCCGCCAGTGCCTTCTCGGCCGCCCTTCTTTCGGAGATGTCCCTGACGATCGCCGTCGTCACCACGCCGTCCTGCATGCGCGACTTGATGATCGACACCTCGGCGGGAAACGTGCTGCCGTCCTTGCGGCGGCCCCGGATCTGGCCCCGCTGGTTCATGTATTTTCCACTGCCGCCTTCGTGCATGAACCTGTCGGCGTGCCCCCGGTGGGATGCCCGGTACTCCTCAGGCAGCAGCGTGTCCAAAGGCCGACCCAGGATCTCGTCTCGTCCGAAGCCGAATATCGCCTCGGCCGTATCGTTGAAGTAGATGATCGTCTGGGTCGCGTCTATGCACACAACCCCATCCGGAAGGTGCGCCAGCACTTCATCGACCGTGTTCAGCCAAGTGCTGTTCGGCACGCATACCTCCTTTTACCTCGATAATGGCGGAGCGGGGTGCAACAGGCACCCCGCTCCGGGTTGTCGTCGTCGGCTGACCCAGCCTAGGCTGCCCGCACCTTGTTCAGGAACTCGGCGACAACCGATTTCAACACGTTCGACTGGCTGGACAGGTCGTTGGCGGCCTCCAGGATGCCGTTTGCCGACTTCCCGGTCTCATCCGCCGCCTGGCTGACGTGCTGGATGTTCTCGTTGACCGCCGAGGTGCCGGCGGCCGCTTGTTCCACGTTGCGGGCGATCTCCTGCGTCGCCGCCCCCTGTTCCTCCACGGCCGAGGCGATGTTGCCCGCGATCTCGTTGATCCGCTCGATCACTTCGGTGACCGAACTGATGACGTGGACCGCATCGTCCGTCGCCGTCTGGATGTCGGAAATCTGGCGGGCGATTTCATCCGTCGCCTTGGCGGTCTGACTAGCCAGGTTCTTGACCTCCGAGGCGACCACGGCGAAGCCCTTGCCGGCGTCACCGGCGCGCGCCGCCTCGATGGTCGCGTTGAGCGCGAGTAGGTTGGTCTGTTCTGCGATATCGGTGATCAAGGAGACGACCTCGCCGACCTTCTGGGCCGACTCGACCAGTCCCGAAATCTTGGTGTTGGCCGACTGGGCCTGTGTGACGCCATCACCGGCGATCCGGGTCGATTCCGCGACCTGGCGGGTGATTTCCTGGATCGATTTCGACAGCTCCTCCGCCGCCGCCGAGACGGTCTGCGTGTTGGCGCTGGCCTGCTCCGAGGCCGAGGCGACGACTGCCGACTGCTCGCTCGTCTGCTTGGCATTGCCCGCCAATTGCTGGGCCGACGAGTTGAGTTGCACCGACGCGCTCGACACCGTCTCCACCACGCCCCCTACGCTGGCGGAAAACTCGTCCGCCAATTGGTTCATAGCGGCGCGCTTTTCCTGCTCGGCCCGTTCCTTGGCCGCCTCCTGTTCGGCCTCCATGCGTTTGACCTCAAGGGCATTCTCCTTGAACACCAGAACCGCGCGGCCCATGGCGCCGATCTCGTCCTGTTGCTCCGTGCCGGTGATCTCAAGCTCCAGGTCGCCGCCGGCCAGCCGGCCCATCTGGTCCGTCAAGGCGGCCACCGGCCGGGTGATGCTGCGTACGATCAGGGTGGACAGGACGCCCAGCAGGATCAGTCCGATCGCGAGCCCTGCCAGAAGCTGCAGCATCTGGGCTTTGGCTTGGTCGGTCAGTCCCGCGACGGAGGCCGAGAGATCATCCGCCAGGCGGTCTTCGACCGTCTTGAGAAGGTTAATTTTCTGGGTGATCTGGTTGAACCAGTCGCTTGCCGCGATCCCGCCGGTGTTGCCGGTGTCGAGGCTTTCGATGGCGGCCTTGCGCATGCGGGCGACCTCGGCCACGGCCGGTCCGGTCACGGTCGTCTTCAGGAAGTCGGCCTGGCCCGGGGTCGCGAAAACGGCAAAGGTCGCGAGATAGGTATCCTGCGCCGCGATCAGCTGCACGAACCGGCGGTAGACGGTGGGCTCGAACTTGCCCGCACCGAACCCGGCGGCCCCCATGGCGCGCTCGATCCCGGCGCGCTCCTTGGCCTGGAGGAACGCCGTATAGGCACCGATGCCGCGGATGATCGCGGCGTTGGGGCTGAGCGCGACCATCTGTTCGACGTTGGTCAGAAGATCGTGAATCAGGCCGCTGTAGAAGGCTGCCATCTGGCCGACGTTCACGGTCAGCTTGTCGATGGCCGCGCGCGAGCCGTCGAGCCGCGTCAAAGCCGTGGTGACCTTGTCCACATTGGCTTGGACGGAAGTCCCCCGGGAACGGGCGTCGAAGCCGCCAAGGGCATCGATCAGTTCCTTGCGGCGGGCGTCCGTTTCGGCACGCTGCGGGGACAGTTCCGCCGCGAATGTCTGTCCATTAGAGCCGATGAAGCCGGCCGACATGCCACGTTCTTTCTGCAATTCATGGACAAGGTTGCTCAGGACGGGCGCCAGATGCAGGACCTCCGCCAGGTTCTCGGACTCCGAGACGTCGTTGAATCGTTGCATGAACATCATGGTGCCAAGGATCAAGGCACCGATGACCGGTAGGGCCAGCAACAGGCTGACCCGACTGCTGATACGCATGTTTGTGAGTTTCACCGAACGTTTCTCCCCTTCATTGCGCCGTCGTTGACGCAGGACCGTCGGCGGGCGCCATTGCCCATTCACGCACGCGTCGCCGCGTGGCGCCGATCAGTTTTGTTCATGCAGAAGACACGGGTTACGCCCCGCGCCCGCCCCTAAGGGATAAAAAACCATAATCTATGTGGGGAAATCGGAAAATAAGACTGAAGTTATACATATGAATATGTGAATTTATTGGGCAGCAAAAATCGCGTAGCGTAAATTACACAATTTTTAAGTTATTTAGACAAACGCAGTTCCGTCAGATGATTGGCGACTTCGCGGAACACGGTCTGCAGTTCCGCCGCCCCCGGCGCCAGGTGGTAATAGGGGGCGTTAGGGCCGCTCGCGACCTGCTTGAGAATATTCTTCAGGTCTTCGTCGTTGTTGGCGAACTGGATGACGTAGACGATGACCCCGTCCGCCTTGACGTTGCCCGCGAGGGTCAGCAGGCGGCTGTTCATCTCGTCATAGGCGGCATTGCCGGTGCCCCAGACGGCCTTGTAGCCGTCGCCCGAGCCGCCGACGTTCTGCCCGTCGGTCAGCAGCAGGATCGCCTGCTGGCGGCGGTAGGGAGGATCCGGGATCGCCTCGGTAAACGGCGCCGAGGGCTTCAGCACGCGCCAGGCCCAACCCAATCCCTGAGGAATGTTGGTTTGGCCCTGGGGCGACGTCAGGGCGTCGATCTTGCCTTCGATGACGGCCTTGGAATGCTGCAGCGGCGTGATGCCGTGAGTCAGGCAGGGACCGCATTCGTTGCCGCCCACGGCCATGGCGCAGTTGCTCCAGCCGGGCTGCGGGTCGCCGTCCGGGCCGATGGGCTCCCAGGCGACCCAGTCCTTGGCCCCGATCTGGCCGATGCCGAGCATGACGTCGCCGTCGTTGCCGTCGTCGCCGTCGTCCGCATAGCGCTGGAACACGCAGCCGGTCCAATCGGGGCCGGGGGCATTCAACAGGGGAACCGGGGAATTGTTGACGGTGAACACGGAGCTTTGGGCGGCTCCCGTCACCGGGTGGGCATAGGCGGCGACGGGGTCTTCGCTGGTCAGGCCGGGATCATAGGCTTGGCCGTCGATGGTGACGTTGACCTTGGAATTCCAGGGCACCAGGCCGATGCCCAGAAGGTCCTTGTCCGGCGCCGTGCCGAACAGGATGCCGATCAGGGTATGGGCGGCCGTGCGCGCCGCGGCGATGCGCGACCCGCCGCCGAGGGCGCCGGAGGTCATGGACCCGGACATGTCGATGGCCAGCACCACGTCCAGGGCGATCAGTTCGCGCTTGACCTGGGAGGAGGCGGACACGCTGAGGTCCTGAAATCCCAAAACGCGCATGAAGCTGGTCGGGATCACCGCCGAGGCGGTCAGTTCCAGGGTCTCGTTGTCGACGTCGGGAAACTTGATCGGCCCCGTCACCGTGGCGCCGAGATAGCCCGCCGGGAAATTGGCGGCGAAGAACATGTCGATGTCGGCGTCGCGGGTCGGCAGGAAGAACGACCGCCCGCCGGCCAGCGCCGCCGCGTCGAGTGCCGACGACAGGCGCGACTTCACCAGATAGGCACGGGCCACATCGGTGCCGATGCCGACGAAACCGATGACCGGGATAATGGCCAGCGCAAGGAAAACAGCAACGCCGCCGCGCCGGCAGGCGCCAAGGCGGGTTAGAAGTTTTCCAATATTATCAATGAATTGCGCCATGTCAGGGGTTCCCTGTGCTGACGCACTAATAGTTATAGAAAAACAATTCGGTCAATTGAAACGTTTGCATAAAACAACTAATAAAAATTAGATAAAATTTTATTTAAATGTATTTATAAAGTATAGATTATTTGAAAATAAATAAAAATTTTGACTTATAACTTTAGTCATAGAAAATTGGGCATCGAGGTTCACAGCGGACCGCGAAGATTGTTTCAGGAGAGAAGCCATGAAGACCACGATCATCAAACTGCTGAAAGACGAGTCCGGTGCCACGGCCATCGAGTACGGCCTGATCGCCGCCCTGGTCTCGGTTGCCGCCATCGGCGCCCTGACGGCCATGGGTGATTCCTTGAACGCCATGTTTACCCGGGTGTCCACGGAACTCAGCACCGCCGTCGGCGGCTAATTCACGAACCAGACAAAGACTGCCCTACGATCTCCATGTCCCTCCCCAGAACCCTTAGATGGGTTCGAACTTCGGGTCCTCAGTTCCCCACGAAGCCGGTCCTCCGGTTTCGCAGGGCCCGAAGGGGGAGGGGACGGAGCCCCGGCCCGGAAAGGCCGATATGACCGACTCATTAGTTAGTCAATTTTCCTGACGAATAGATGAAGAAAGAGCAGCGCGTAACGTGAACCCGGGCGGGTGACCGCATCCCAGCCACCCGCCAAGTCGGAAAAGGCCCCAACCCATGTCCCTTACGGCCGCCATTCATGCATTTCCCCTGGCGTTGTTCACCGGTCTGCTCGGCTTGGCCGCGCTGACCGATCTTCAGGAATACCGCATCCCCAATTCGGTGACCTTGGCGATTGCAGCCCTGTTTCCCGCCTATGCCCTGTTGCCGGGGGCCGGTGTCGATGTCGCTGGCGCGCTGGCCGTTGGCGCCGCCGTGCTGGCCGGCGGCACGGCGTTGTTCGCGTTGGGTGTGTTCGGCGGTGGCGACGTCAAGCTGATGGCCGCCGTCAGCCTGTGGATCGGCCCGTCGGCATGCCTTGATTTCATCCTCGTCACGGCATTGTTCGGCGGCGCCATCGCCCTGGTTCAAATTTCGCACTGGCGCCTGGCCGTTGCCCAGGTCCTTGCCGACCGGGGAGAAACCGGCGCCGCCCATACCTTGCTCGGCCGTGACGTGCCCTATGCCGTGGCCATTGTCGCCGCAACGTTTGTCACCATGCCCGTGCCGCCCCTGCTGGGCGACGTCCCGGCGTTGGCCGGTTAGGAGGCTGATATGTCCCCGATCTCCCTACGCGGAATTCTGCTGATCGTCGTGGCCTTGACAGTGGCTACCGGCACGGCGCTGTTCGCCCGCAACTGGATCGCCCAGCAGCAGGCGGCGTTCAAGGCCCGGCCGGCGCAAACCGCCCCGGCCACGGAAACCCGCCGGGTTCTGGTCGCCAAGCAGACCTTGGAGGCCGGCCGCTTCGTCCGCGCCGAGGACCTGCGTTGGGCCGCCTGGCCCAAGGACGGGGTCGCCGAAGGCTATGTCGTCGAGGGCGCGGCGCCGAAAGGCGTCAAGCCCGCGCCGGGTGCCGCCGATGGCGGAAAACCCAACAACCGCGGCATGGCGGTGTTCGACGGCGCCGTCGTGCGCACCCGCATCACGGCGGGCGAGCCGGTGACGGCGCTCAAGCTGGTGCAGCCGGGCGAACGCGGCTTCCTGGCGGCGGTGCTGGAGCCGGGCAAGCGTGCCGTGTCCGTGCCCGTCGACGCGACCACGGGGATCGCCGGGTTCATCTTTCCGGGCGACCGGGTCGACGTCATCTTCATCGGCCAGATGCGCCTGGAAACCCGGCGCGGCGACGCCGAAGGCAGCAAGGTGAAGAAGATCGACTTTTCCGAAACGCTGCTGTCGGGTCCCCGCGTCATCGCCATGGATCAGAAGGTCGAGGCCGGCGACGGTCAGGCCAAGGTGGCCAAGACCGCGACCCTGGAGGTCACGCCCAAGCAGGCGGAAAAGGTCGCCCTGGCCCTGAAGATGGGCGGCGTCAGCCTGAGCCTGCATTCCCTGGCCCGCCACGATGCCGTGGAAACGGCCGATGATCGGTTCGCCGAAGTCGCCCGCGCCGTCGGCGCCCTGGACGGCGAGGAGCCGCCGCAGAACCTGAGCGGCAGCTACACCCTTGAATTCGACATCATGAGCATGCTCGGCGACAAGCGTTTCGGTCCGGGCGCGCGGGCGCGCGGGGTCAACGTGATCCGCGCCGACAAGGCCGAACAGGCCAACTTCTGAAAGGGCGGACGGTCATGCGACCCCAGGCGATGGACATCTTCGACGAACGGCCCCGGCCCCGCGACATCAAGCGCTGGAACCGCCTTATCCTCGCCGGTGGCGTGATGCTGGCGCTGATCCTGGCGATGCTGTTCGCGCCGCCGCTGGCCGCCTTCGCCAAGGCCCAGGGTCTGGACGCCGGCCGGGTCGAGGTCATCAGCCCGGCCGGCGCCAACATCAAGATGGAGGTCAACAAAGGCCGCCTGGTGCGCCTGCTGCGCCCGGCCTCGACCGTGTTCATCGCCGATCCGCGCATCGCCGACGTGCAGGTCAAGTCGCCGTCCCTGGTCTATCTGTTCGCCAAGACGCCGGGCGAGACGACCCTGTACGCCGTCGATCAGGCCGAACGGGTGCTGGCCAACGTCGACATCACCGTCGGCCACAACCTGTCACGCCTGCGCGATGCCCTTGTCAAGCTGGCGCCGGACCATGACATCACGGTCGACAGCATCGACGGGGCGCTGATCGTCGACGGCATCGTTTCCTCGGCGTCGAAGGCCGAGGACATTCGCCGTCTCGCCGTGTCCTTCGCGGGGGCGCCGGAAAACGTCATCAACCGCCTGGGCGTCGACGCCCCCAATCAGGTCAACCTGCGGGTCCGTGTCGCCGAGGTGTCGCGCGACATCGACAAGCAGTTGGGATTCAACTGGAGCGCCGTCGGCTCCATCGGCGCCTTCGCGTTCGGTGTCGCCACGGCCAATCCCTTCGCGGCCAACGTCATCAGCCAGACCCTGACCGCCAATCCGGGCACGTTTTCCGCCGGCAACGGCAAGTTCACCTTCGACGTCAACGGCGTGATCGATGCGCTGGAGGAAGAGGGCCTGGTCACCGTTTTGGCCGAACCCAACCTGACCGCCATGTCCGGCGAGACGGCCAGTTTCCTCGCGGGCGGCGAGTTCCCGATCCTGATTCCCGAGGGCGACAACCGGGTGGTCATCGAGTTCAAGGAGTTCGGCGTGTCGCTCGCCTTCACGCCGACGATCTCGGGCGACAGCCGCATCAACCTGCACGTCCGGCCCGAGGTCAGCCAGCTGTCCAACGCCAACGCGGTGACCCTGAACAATTTCCAGATCCCGTCGCTGACCACGCGCCGGGCGGAAACCACGGTGGAACTGGGCAGCGGCCAAAGCTTCGCCATCGCCGGCCTGTTGCAGAACAACGTGACCCACAGCATTTCCGAATTCCCCGGACTCGGCGACGTGCCGGTGCTGGGCAGCCTGTTCAAGTCCGACCGCTTCCAGCGCGAGGAATCCGAATTGGTCATCATCGTCACCCCTTACATCGTCAAGCCGGCGCCGTCGCGCAAACTGGCCGCCCCCACGGACGGCTATCAGGCGCCCCACGACATCGAACGCATTATCGGCGGCTCGACGGTCCGCC
>CAXBJB010000009.1:0-111721 GCA_963976055.1 uncultured Alphaproteobacteria bacterium | reverse complement strand
CAGCTCAGACAATGGGTTAAACGTCATCTCAGGTAATTATCTGGGACAGCCCCAATATGTAACCTATTATAACATTGCCGTCAAAAATAATATGTTACATATTATTAAGGGATGAGAAGCAAGCCTGACTCAAAAATTTCGAAGACAGCGTATTTTCTGTCCATGATGTTTTTCCCTCCTCCGTGATCTCTGTGTCTCCTCTGTGCTCTCTGTGACCCATTAATGGGGGTTCCCGGAAAGGCTGGTGCAGGGTTCGACCGAGTAAAAGCACACAGAGCCTGTCACGGAGACCACAGAGCGGCCTCGACCGGCGCCCACACTTCGTCACCCCCGCGAAGGCGGGGGTCCAGGGGTATGGATTCCCGCTTTCGCGGGAATGACGCCGTAGACTTACCGTCTCACTGCCTCTGTGGTGACCTTTGGAATGGTTGAACCACAGAGGCGGTGAGGCAGTGAGAAGGCAGGATGAGAAAGAAGGCGTAGATGCCCGTGTCGAGCACGGGCATGACGATATCGGGGAAGGTTTGGCGGTTATCCCGCCGCGCGGGCTTCCAGATCCTCCAGCAGATTATCCGGCACGTTCACACCCTCCGCGTTCGCCTTGGCGCGGTTGGCCCAGCGGTCGACGCCGGGGAGCCAGGCGCCGTCCTGGTCGGTGATGGCCTGGACCAGGGTACCGATGCGTTCGATGAAGCGGTTTTCGGCCGCTTCCTCGTCGTCGTGGGCGAAGGCGGACGGATCGATCAGGATGAAGAACTGGCCGACCTTGGGCGGCGCGCCGTCGGCGGCGAAGAAACTGGAGGCCTCGAAGCCGTGGTTGGAGCCGGTCAGCGTCGCGGCCAGGATTTCCACCATCAGCACCAGGGCCGCGCCCTTGGCGTCGCCCATGGGGATCATCAGGCCGCCGTCGAGGGCTTCCTTGGCGTCCGTGGTCGGCTTGCCGTGCTTGTCCGTGGACCAGCCCTCGGGGATCGGCTCGCCCTTGTTGGCGGCCATCATGATCTTGCCGCGCGCGACCTTGGAGAGCGCCAGATCGACCAGGATGGGATCGCCCCAGTCCGTGCCGTCGGCATTGCGGCGCGGGCAGGCGAAGGCGATGGGGTTGGTGCCGTACAGCGCCCGGTTGCCGTTCCACGGGGCGATGGCCGCCGGCGCGTTGAGGAAGCCCATGGCGATCAGGCCCTTGCGGGCGGCGGCTTCGACCGGATGGCCGCCGACGCCGCCGTGGTGCGAATTGCCGATGGCGAGGCCGACGATGCCGGTTTCCTGAGCCAGGGTGATGGCGCGGCCGAGGCCGAGGTGGATCGCCGGATAGGCATAGCCGCCGTTGGCGTCGACGCGCAGGGCCGCCTGCGCCGTCTGTTCCAGGCGGGCGATGGCGTGGCCGTCGACCTTGCCGCTTTTCGCCTGATCGGCATAGCTGGGCACCCGCGACAGGCCGTGCGACGGCACGCCGTCGGCTTCGGCCTGAACCAGGGCGCGCACGACATGGGCCGCGTTGTTTTCCGAAACGTTGGAATTGAGGAAGACCTTGAAGGCCAGTTGTTCGAGTTCTTCCAGGGTCTTGATCGCCATCGTGTTAGTTCCCGTTCAGACAGTTGAGCACCGCGTCGGCGGTGACGGTGGACACCTTGCCCTCGCCCTCTTCCGTGCGCGGGCCGACATGGGGCGTGCAGTACAGGTTGGGCACGCCGTCGAAGATGTTGGGCGTTTTGAGGGGCTCCTCCACGAACACGTCGGTGAAGGCCCCCCACAGCTTGCCGGATTTCAGCGCATCGACCATGGCCTGTTCGTCGACGATGCCGCCGCGCGACAGGTTCATCAGAACGGCGCGGTCCTTCATCTTGGCGATGGTCTGGGCGTTGAACAGGCCCCGCGTGTCGTCGGTCAGCGGCACGTGGATGGAAATCGCGTCGCAGCGGGGCAGCAGGTCGTCGAGCGTTTCCGCGCGCTCGACCTTGCAGTCGGCCCAGCGCGGATCGTCCTTCTTGACCCAGGGATCGAAGCCGATGCGGTGCATGCCGTTGCCGCGCGCGCGCCAGGCCAGGGCCTGCCCGGTCCAGCCCATGCCGATGATGCCCAGCGTCTTGCCCTGAACCTCGCGGCCCATGAGTTCCAGCCGCGGCCACTTGCCGGCGATCACATCCGGCGTCGCCAGGAAGGAGCGGCGGAACATCACATAGATGGCGCCCATGGCCAGTTCGGCCACGGAATCGGAATTGGCGCCGATGGCGGGGAACACCTTCACGCCCTTCGCCTTGCAGGCGTCCATGTCGATGTTGTCGAGCCCGACACCCAGGCGCCCGACGCATTCCAGCTTGTCGGCGGCGTCGAGCACGGCCCCCCGCACCTGGGTCGCGTTGCGCACGATCAGGCCGCGCACGCCCGCCATCAGAGCCGGGATCTTGTCTTGTTCGGCCACCAAGTCCGGCTGATAGGACACGTCGTAGCTTTCGGCCAGACGCGCGACCTGGGACTCTTCCATGAACTCGGTGATGAGGATGTCGGGCATGATCGGGGCAAACTCCAATGGCGGAGGCCGCCGGAAGACGGCCCACGGAAGCCAGCGAACCTTAAAGGTTCGCGATGCGTTGGCAAGGTGCGGATGCGCAGCGCAGAGATAAAATCAATCTCATTGTCTCACCGCCTCTGTGGTGAAAATGAACCACAGAGACAGTGAGGCAGTGAGAAGGTTCAAATCAAGCGTTGGCCGCTTCAAGCGCCTTCATGAAACGGTCGCGGATCACGACCTGGTCCATCGTGATGTTGGGAACCGGGATGTTGCCCGACTCGCACTTGCAGACGATGACCGTCTGCTTCTTCGAGGCGATGGCGTCCTTCATGACCTGGGCCGTGTCTTCGGCCTTGCACTCGATCACGTTGTCGCAGCCACAGGCTTCGGCGACCTTGGTCAGCGAGGTCTTCTTGCCGGCATAGGTCGGCTGATCGCCGGTCGAGCCGTAGCTGCCGTTGTCGATGATCAACAGGATGTAGTTGTCGGCCACGTTGTTGCCGATGGTCGGCAGGGTGCCCAGGTTGGTCAGGACCGAGCCGTCGCCGTCGATGGCGATGATGGTCTGCTTCTGCGCAAGCGCCAGGCCGAGGCCGATGGACGACGACAGGCCCATGGTGCCGAGCATGTAGAAGTTGGTCGGCTGGTCGTCCATCAGGTGGAGTTCCTGGCTGGGCAGGCCGATGTTGCAGACCACGAACTGATCGGAAATGACCGGGATCAGGCTTTTCAGGACTTCGGAGCGGATCATGGTCATTCCCCTTTCCAGAAGGTGGCGTCGGTCAGAATGGCCACCGGCTTGTTGCACATGAAGGTGTACTTGAGAATCTTGTCGAGCTCGCCCGCGTCTTCCCGCTTGTGGAAGTGGTAGGTCGGGATCAGCATCTGCGCCAGCAGCGCCTTGGTGTGCAGGGCCATTTCGACCTGGCAGGCCACCGGTTCGCCCAGCTCGCCGCGGTAGCTGATCAGCATGGGCAGCGGGATGTGATAGAACTGGATCAGCGTCGCCAGCGAATTGAGCGTCACGCCCAGCGCCGTGTTCTGCATGATGATGGCCGACCGCTTGCCGCCCATGAAGGCGCCGGCGCACAGGCCCATGCCTTCGTCTTCCTTGTTGCACGGCACGTGCATGATGCTGGGGTGGTTTTCGGCTTCCTCGATCACGCCGCCGAGTTGCTTGCACGGAACAGTGGTGATGAACTCGATGTTGTTGTTCACCATGTCCGTGACGATCTGTTTATGAATCGACAAGACTTGTCCTCCGGGTCCAGGTTCCGCGCAAAACTCCGGCCCCTGCCGCCGCCGTAAACCTGAGCCTGCGGCGGGATCGGGGGAACGGCCTTGCGCCGAACGGTATGGGTTCAGGGTGCGCCCTGGGTTTCCTCAAACGTCGCATGCGGGCCGGGATTGATGTCCCCTTTGTTCAGTGGCCCGTACCCGCAATAGTCCTTGGCTCTTGCCGCCGTCAAGAAAGTCTTATAACTCTTATATATGACTTAGTGTTTTTTCGGCAAAGGGACCGCACATGCCTGAAACCTGGGGAGACCGGCCGCGTTCCGGCGACGGACCGCTGTACCGCCAGGTGCGCGAAGCGCTCTTGCGCGAGATCGCCCAGGGCCGCCATCCGGTGACCGACCCCCTGCCCTCCGAACAGAAACTGGCCGCCCGCTTCGGCGTGGCCCAGGGCACGGTGCGCCGGGCGTTGGATGAAATGGCGCGGGAGAACCTGGTGATCCGCCATCAGGGGCGCGGCACCTTCGTCCATGCTCATGGGCCGGAACGCGACCGCTTCCACTTCTTCCACCTGCTGGCGGCGGATGGCGAGCGGCGCCTGCCGACCTCCCGCGTACTGTCGATGACGCAGCGGCGCGTGACTCAGGCCGAGGCCCTGGCCCTCAGCCTTTCCCCCCAGGCCAGGGTGGTCGAGATCAAGCGCGTGCGCGAGCTGATGGCGCGGCGCGCGATCCTGGAACTCATCATCCTGCCCGACGACCTGTTCCCCGGCTTGGGCGACCTCAACAGGACACAGCTGCCCAACACGCTCTATCAGCTTTACCAGGACCGCTTCGCCGTGATCGTCCACCGCGCGGTCGAAAAGATCACCGCCGAGGCCGCCGGGCCCGACGACGTCACCCACCTGGGCCTGGACCGGGGGACCCCCCTGCTGCGCATCGAGCGCATCGCCCAGACCCTCGACGGCACGCCGGTGGAACTGCGCATCTCGCGCTGCGACACCACACACCTGGCCTATTTCAGCGACCTGCTTTAACGATGGTTCGCCCGCGTTGACAGCCGTCCGCAAATCCGCCCCTATCGCGCCATGACGGGACGTATCACCGCAACCCTTTCGGCGCCGTTCAAGGCCGCCCGTCCTCTGGGCGGCCTCATCCTGGCCGTGGCCGCCGCGCTACTCGGCCTCGGCCTCCGTTACGGCTTCATCGAACCGGAACAGATCGGCGCCGCCTGCGAGCAGGCCGGCCCCTGGTGGTGCGTGCTGCGCCGGGGCTTGATGTTTGCCGTGGGGTGGAACGCCCTCGGTCTGGCGGCGCTCGCCTGCGCTCTTCTGAGCTTTCTTCCCGATCCCCGCCGTCATGCCATGGCCGCCCACGGCGCCCTGGCCCTCGGCGGGGCCGGACTGGTTCTCTACAACGCCACGGCGGCGTCAGCGGCCGTGGTCCTGGCCCTGGTTACCCTGGCCCTGCGCCGCCAGGGCCCGGCCGAGAAACCGTAGCTCGCCCAGCGCCGCCGGCAGGCCTGGCAGGGCAAGCAGCAGACAGGTCCCGGCCCAGGCCAGGGCCTCCAGATTACCCGACGCATCCACGGCAAGCAGCCCGGTGACGGCCAACAGCACCGCGATCCAGGCGTCTTCGGGCCGGCCCGTCCGTGCCCCCCGCCCCCGCCAAGTCAGCACGGCCAAGGCCAGCCCCGGCAGGACGAAGGCCAGGGGCAGGAAATCCCGGTGGCGTCCGTCGGCGGCCAAGGCCAAAGCCAGGATGCCCGCCGGCAGCAAAACCGCCCAGCGGATCAGGCCTAGGACCTGTTCATGCGACAGACGGCGACGGCGCAATCCTTCAAGCACCTCGCCCAAAGGTGCCGGACGTAAAGTCTCAATCAGCGGCATCCGGGCGGCTTGCGCCGCCAGGAGCACGCCGCCCCCGGCCGCCAGCACCAGAAGATAGACGCCGGCCAGCCCGCCCAGGAGCCCGATGGCGGCGGCCTCGACCTGGGCCGCCAGCATCCACAGGCAGGTTCCCGTCGCCCCACCCGCCAAGCCGACCTTCAGGACGGCGGCGGGCCGGACGGTACGTGCCGACATGGAAAGCCCGGCCAGGAACAGCAGGCAGAGCGCCGTCGAGAAGCCGGCCGCGAGCGGCCAGTCGGGCCATTCGCGGACTGGTCCGGACAGCGGGAACTTGGCCGCGCGGTCAGCGTCGAGCACGCCCCAGAACCCGCCCACGGTGCCCTCCGGCACGCGCTTCCACGGCTGATCCACGGCCTCCACCACGTTGTAGGGCACGCCCAGGGTCCGGGCCTGGGCCGCGAATTCGCGCAGGAACCGCGCCTGGTTGACGCGGCTGGGCACCCCGGCCCCGCGCGTGCGCCCGGCGCTGGGCCAGCCGGTTTCGCCGATTTCGATCCGGGCATCGGGGAACACGGCCCGTGCCCGGGCGACCGTGGCCCGCACGCCGTCCTGCGCCGCGCGCACCGACCGCGGCGCCGGGTCGTCCCAATAGGGCAGGACGTGGATCAGCATCAGGTCCACGGCCTCGGCGACGGCCGGATGACGTTCCCAGAAATCGAACACGTCCGCATAGGCCACGGGCAGCGGGGTACGCGCCTTGACGCTTTGGATGATCCCGGCTAGGCGCTGGCCCGTCATCTCACGGCGCAACAGGACTTCGTTGCCGACCACGATGGCGCGCACGGCCTCGGGATGACGCGCGGCGACCCGCAGGGCGGCCGCGATCTCGATCCGGTTCCGTTTGTCCTCGGTACCGATCCAGACGCCCAGCAGCACCTTCATGCCGAGCTTGGCGGCAGCCGGCAGCACGCCCGCCTGCACCCCATAGGAGGAATAGGTGCGCACGCAGTCGGTCAGCTTCGAGAGCGTTTCCAGATCGCGTTCGATCAGTCCGGAGGGCAGGTCGTAGTCCGGCCCCATCAGAGGATGGCCGGTGGCGGTCGTCGGCACATAGGACAGGCAGTCGAAGCGCCCGCCCGGCACATCCGCCATCTCGACCGGGCGCCCCAGCCAGGCCCACAGCGCCGTCACCGCCGAGGCGACGGCGGCGAACACGCCCAGGGATATCAGGAACCGCCGCATGGCCGTCACGCCGTCCGGCGGGTCATGGGGGCGCGGACCGGGCCGCTATTCCGCCGCCTGGAGCTTTTGATTGTAGGTTTCGAACAGGCCCATGTTGCGGGCCACGTCGTAGGGCCGCTCAGTCAGACTTTCGGCTTCCCACTCGCTGCGCGGTTCCTCGAAGAAGTTTCCGCCGTAGACGTGCAGCGCGCCGGTCAGTTTGTCGACCGGGTTGGTCACCGAATGGACGATGTCCTTGCCCAGCGGCGCCACGTCACCGGGGCGCATCGCCTTGGCGCCGGCGGCCTCAATGCGGCTATGACCGGGCTCACCCTCGACCTTCTTCCAGAACACGTTGTCCTCGGCCCCGGTATACAGGCCGATGACCGCCCACATGTTGTGATTGTGCGGCAGCAGGGTCATGTAGGGGCCCCAGACGAGGTTGAGGATCGTCAGTTCGTCGGACACGTAAATCTTGTCGGGCCCGGCCTTGGTCGGCTCGCCCAGGCCGCGCAGCAAGTCCGCCGGGTCACTGCAGGCGCGCTCGATCAGTTCCTTCACCGCGATGTGACTGTCGGTCTCGCGGATGGCGTCGAGACAATCCTGGGTGAAACGATCGCGGTCGAACATGACGTGGGCTCCTGGGCGGTTAAGGGACGTTCCTCTGGCGGACGATTCTCCGCCAATATTGTGTACATTCCAGCTACCATCCCGCCTTCATCGGGGCAAGCCTGATTGACGAATTCGATCCCGCCGATGGCGCGAACCCGCCGAATTTCAGGAACGCACGATGTGCGCACTCCCGGTCCGTCGGCCGGAATCCCGCCGACCCGGCGGCGCGAGATATCCACATTTGCCGCCGATTGCCATTATTCGCCCTTTTTCACCTTCGCGCTGGCCGCGCGCCGAATTCCGCCCTTTCCCGAGCCGGAATCCAGACCGACCTGTGAAGGAATGTAAACTCCGCGCGCCGCAACCCCTGTGTTCCCGTGAACCCGCCGACGAGTTTCACCGGCACGCGGAATCAATCATGCCGGATCGCGGCCGCGGCGCGTGAACCCTTCCTTTTCGCAATGCGAAAGGCGCGCTCAGCAAGGCGTTTGCGGACATTCAATTCCGCGCGATGGCAACACCCCTTGGCCGATCGGCCGTTTTTCCTGCGGCCGCCCCGGGACAATCGATACCGCGAGACCGGCCAATGGATCGGCGCCCTCATTCCGCGCCCCCGCCCTTTCACACCGGCGACCGTGCAATCGCCGCCTTCCGCCATGCATGGGACAGGGTTCCGGCACGACATGCCCGTGCGCGGCAAAAGGGCGATAAATCAACATCTATCCCCAAAGTTATCCACAACACCCCATGCGCTTGACCCAAATCAACGCATCCTGTTCCCACCGCCGTTAAGCTGCCTGATCAGCAAGGCGGAGGGACGCATATGTCCGACGTGATTTGGAAGCTGCGCGACGACCACAGGAAGCTTGCCCGGTTGATGGACTTGATTGCCCGCGAAGTGCGCGTTTTTGATGCCGGCGATCTGCCCGATTACGAGCTTGTCAGCAATATCCTGGACTACACCCAGAACTACCCGGATCTCTATCATCATCCGGTCGAAGACCTTGTTCTGGCGAAACTGCGTCTGCGCGATCCCGACGCCGCGGCGAACATCGGCGAACTGGACAAGGAACACGAAAAACTGGGTGCCCTGACGCGCCGCTTTGCCGCAGCCTTGTACAACGTCATGCAGGATGCGGAACTGCCCCGCGACTGGTTCGTCGATGTCGCGGGCGACTATTTGAGCTTCCAACGCCGTCACATGCAGATGGAGGAAGTGGTGTTTTTCCCGCCGGCCCTGCGCGCCCTGACGGATGCCGACTGGCAGGAAATCCGGAGCACCATCACTCTGCCCGGCGACCCTCTGTTCAGCGACGGCGAGGAGCAGGAGAAATACGACCGCCTGCACCGGGAAATCCTGAAATGGGGGAAACCCCAGGACGTGACCGCCTTCACCCGTCCGTAACAGCTGCCTGTTAGCGCCCGCCGGCGACGTTTAGGACCGTGCCGGTGACATAACCGGCGGCGTCCGTGCACAACCAATAAGCGCCCTCGGCGATTTCCCGCACCTCGCCGATGCGACCCATGGGGATGTCCGATTTCAAGGCGGCCTCGAAGTTGGCCGCGATGCCGCCGTCCACCGCCATGTCCGTCAGCACATAGCCGGGGGCGACGGCGTTGACGCGGATACCTTCCGCCGCGACCTCCCGGGCCAGGCCGTTGGTGAACACATCGATGGCGCCCTTAAGCGCCGCGTAATCCGCCCATTGCCCGGCCCCGCCCTTCTTGGTCGCGGTCGAGGACAGGTTGACGATCACTCCGCCCTTACCGCCCGTGGCGGTCGACATGCGCTTGACCGCCTCGCGGCAGAACAGCACGGGGCCGATGAAGTTGACCCGGGTGACCTCTTCCAGAATGTTCCGCGTGACCTCGACCGCGCGACGGCGCGGCCCGGATATGCCCGCGTTGTTGATCAGCGCGTCCAGCACGATACCCTCGCCGTCGAGCGTTTCGAACAGGGCGAGGATGTCGTCCTCATTGCCGGAATCGCAGCGCATCGCCCGCGCGCCCGCTTCCTTGGCAACGGTGTGAGCCGCCGCCGCGTTGGACACGAAGGTGAAGACGACCGTCCAGCCGCGTTCGGCGAACAGCCGCACCATGGCCTCGCCGATGCCGCGGCTGCCGCCGGTGATGAGGACGGTCTTTCCCATCGGGAAAGACTAACGCATTACGAAAGGATTCGGGACTTCCGTCGCCATGGAAATCCACACGGACTTGGTCTGCAGGTATTCCTCGATGGCCGCCTGCCCGCTTTCCCGACCCAGGCCCGACTGCTTGTAGCCACCGAACGGCGACATGTAGGAGACCGCGCGGTAGGTGTTCACCCAGACCGTTCCGGCCTGCAATTCCTGCGACATGATGAAGGCGCGGCGGATGCTTTCGGTCCACACCCCGGCCGCAAGGCCGTAGACAACGTCGTTGCCGATGGCCAGCGCCTCTTCCTCGTCCTCGAACGGGATGACCGACAGCACGGGGCCGAATACTTCTTCCTGGGCGATGCGCATCTGGTTGTTGACGCCGGTGAAGATGGTCGGCTCGACGAACCAGCCGTCGCCGCATTCAGGCCGCGTCGCCTTGCCGCCGCCGAGCACCGCCTGGGCCCCCTCGCCCTTGGCCACATCCATGTAGCCGAGGATCTTTTCATACTGAGGCGGCGTGGTGACCGGGCCGACCTGGGTGTCCGGGTCCATGGGGTCGCCCATCTTGGCGGTCTTGGCGAGGGCCACCAGTTTGTCGACAAACTCGTTGTGGATCGACTTCTGCACCAACAGGCGGGAGCCCGCGATGCAGGTCTGCCCCGTGGCGGCGAAAATGCCCGAGATCACGCCCTTCACCGCGTTCTCCACGTTGCAGTCGTCGAACACGATGTTGGGCGACTTGCCGCCCAGTTCCAGCGACACCTTCTTGAACGACTGCGCCGCCGTGGAATAGACGTGCTTGCCCGTGGCCGACCCGCCGGTAAAGGCGATCTTGGCGACGTCCGGATGGGTGATCAGCGCTTCGCCCGCTTCCTTGCCGTAGCCGGTGACGACGTTCACCACGCCGTCCGGAAAGCCCGCTTCCTTGAACAGTTCGACGAACTCCAGGGCCGACGCCGAGGTGAATTCCGACGGCTTGATCACGGCGGTGTTTCCGGCGGCCAGCGCCGGGGCCAGTTTCCAGGCGGTCAGCATCAGGGGCGAATTCCAAGGCGTGATCATGCCGACGACGCCAAGCGGCTCCTTGCGTGTGAAGTTGAAGGTATCGGGCTTGTCGATGGGGATGACGGCCCCTTCGATCTTGTCGGCCAGGCCGCCGAAGTAATGATACCACTGGGGCGCGTATTTCGTTTGCAGCCCCATTTCGGCGATCAGCTTGCCGTTGTCCCTGACTTCCGTGGCGGCGAGATCGTCCGCCCGCTCCGCCATCAGATCGGCCAGCCGGCGCATCAAATGACCGCGCTGGGTCGGTGTCGTCTTCCGCCAGACGGCTGCGGCCGCCTTGGCCGCCTTGACCGCGCGGTCGATATCTTCCGCATTGCCACGCGGGATTTCCGCCCAGGCCTTGCCCGTATAGGGGTTGGCGGTTTCGAACCATTCGCCGGACGCCGGATCGACCTTCTTACCGGCGATGGTCATCTGATAGCGTTTCAGGTTGCTCATGGTTTCTCTCCCACAGAATTTTCGTTAGTTGCCGACGGCGGCGAGAACGTCCTCCTTGGTCGCGTACTCGCGGGTCAGACAATAGGTCTTGGCGATGATCTTCCATTCGCCGTCGATGCGGATACAGGCCAGAAGGTCCGTGAAATCGCGCTTGCCGACCAGGACCTCGACCTTCACGTTGACCGTGTCCGGCCCGGCGAAGTCGATGGAGACGATGCGTTCCTTGCGGGGGAATCCGGCCGCCTCGGGGGCACCCCGTTCCTTTACCACCTTTTCGAACTCCGCCATGGTCCAATGGATGCGGTCGCCGCCCAGGTCGGCCGCGTTCATGCGCGCGTCGGGGTGAAAGGCCTTCTTGAAAAGAAGGTCCATGTCGCCCTTGTACAGCCCGTCAAGATAAGCCTGGATGCAGGCCTGCACGCCCGCCAGATCGTCGCCGCTCATGGCTTCCACTCCCTAAGACAGTTATCGTTGGGCGGTATCCTAGAGCAGGCTGTCCGGCCCCAACAACTTTTCCCGGAACCGATTCTTCAGATGCACCCCGTCCTTGGTTGGTAGGATGAAGGGCAGCGGCTCGGCCTTGACCTTGATGTCGACGAACACCGGGCCCTTGGTTTCCTTGATGGCCGGCAGGGCGGCCTGCAATTCGGCCTCGGTCTTGACCTGGATCGACACGGGGAATCCGCAGGCCTTGGCCACGGCGACCAGGTCCACCGGACCGGCCGTATGGGTCGCCTGCATGCCCGTTTCGCCATAGCGTTCATTGTCGAACACGACGATGGCGAGGTTCTCGACGCCCTGGGCGGCGATGGTCGCGAAGCTGCCCATGGCCATGAGCATTTCCCCATCGCCGGTCATCACCATGACCCGCTTGGTCGGCTGCGCGGTCGCCAGGCCCAGGCCCATGGTGGCGGCCCCGCCCATCGCACCCCAGAGCGGAAACGTCAGCGGATGGTCGCCGGCATTGGTGGCGTCCCAGTTGGGCGAACCCAGGCCGGTGACGACCAGGAAGTCGTCGTCACGGTCCTTCAGCAGGGTCTTGGCGACCTCGCGGCGGTGCAGTTCGTAATTGTCGGCGCGTTGCTTGTCCATGTTCGCTTTCCTGCCCTACTTGCCGAAGGTCTTCACCGGCATGAGCTTCTGATGCAGAAGCACCGCCGCCATGTCCGGCCAGCCGTAGGCCTGTTCGCCCGCCGAGCGCACGGTCTCGCCGACCTGGTCCGGGTCGTCCACTTGCGTGCACTTCACGCCCATGGCTTCCAGGGCCGGGCGCGTGCCCTCGCCCATGGGCTTCTGCCAGGGATTAAATTCGCGCCACTGGGCCCGCATGGTGACCAGCATCAACAGCGGAAAGCGGCAGGTATTGGCCAGCGAGATCATGTTGATGCAATTGCCCACGCCCGAGGACTGAAGCAGCATCACCGCCCGCTCGCCGCCCAACCAGGCGCCGGCGGAAAGCGAGATTCCTTCTTCCTCGGTGGTCAGCGGAATGCAGCGCATGGCGTTATCCGCCTCGCACAACTTGAGCAGCCGGGCATGGCCGGCATCGGGGACGTAGGCGACCTGGCGCACATCCAGGTCCTTCAGGACGTCGTATATATCCGGCGCCCAGGCATAGTTCTCGGTCATGATTCTCGGCTATCTTGTCCGTTGCGGGTCCGTGACTTTAGAAACGATGCACCCGTTCCGCCAACTGAAATTATCTGCGCGCCATGTTGAGAAAATATCAGCCCAGCGCCCGGACCTCCCTGATCTGGCGCGGCCGCTGGTAAAAGAACCAGCCGCCGATGATCAACAGGATCGGAACGCAGGCGATCGCAGCGATCACATCATCCGGACAGAACAGGGCGAACAGGGACACGGCCAGCAGCAGACCGCGGGTGATCAGGTCCGCCCGCCGCGCCTTCCCGAACCGGGCCTGGACGGCGAAGACAATACCCAGGGTGGCGGTCAGGATCAGGAACATGGCGGCGAGTTGATCGACCCCCGGCTCCTTCACCAGTTCGGGCCGCACGAACACGCCGGCCATCAGCGTGAACAGCGACAGGCAAAGCACGATCGCCCGCCCAAGGGTGCCCAGGAACGATGCGTCCGCGATCTTCGCCGTCACGGCGGCGACGACCGAGGTCGGCGGCGTCAGTTCACCCCAGACGGCGAGAAAGAAGGCATAGAAATGCACGACCCAGGGGTCGATACCGGCCTTGATCATCGGGGGTGCGATCACCAGAGCGGTCAGGATGTAGGTTGGCGCCGGCGGCAGCCCGGTGCCGACAATGGCGCCGAACAGAAAGGCGATGACCGCCATGGCGAAAACGTTGACGCCCGCCGCCTCCAGCAACAGGGCGCCGACCTTCGTCGGAATCCCGGTAATGACGAACACCCCGGTCATGATCGAGAGCGCCGCCAGCAGCAGCGTCAGGTCGGCGGTCATGGAGGAAAAGGCATCGACCATGCGCACCAGGGGCGCCGTGACCTGGCGAAACGTGCGCCATTCGCCGGCGCGGTACCGGCGATAGGCGTCGAGGGCGAACATCACCGGCGCCACCGTGCAAAACACGTACAGCGCCGCGATCATCGCCGCCATGTTGGTGATCGCCATCAGGGCGATGAGACCGAACACCACAAGGGCGAAGACGGCGATGTTGATGGCATCCGCAGCCGTGAAAACGCCGCCCGGCAACGTGACCTCGCCTTTCGGGCGGAAGGACACGGACAACAGGTAGACCGAGACGATCAAGGCGACGAAGTAGATGACGGCGGGGGCGTAGCCGCGGGCGACCACGTCGAAATAACTGACCCCCAGGAAGTCGGCCATCAGGAAGGCGGAAATGCCCATGATGGGTGGCATTAGCTGGCCGCCGAGCGACGACGCGGCCTCAATGGCCGCCGCTGTCGACCGCGGCAGGCCCGACTGGATCATCGCCGGGATGGTGGCCGATCCCGTGGCGGCGGCATTGGCGGCGCCGGAGCCGGAAACCGTGGCGACACCGAGCGAGCCGATCACCGCCGCCTGCGGCAGGGCATAGGGGGACTTTGCGGAAATCAGGCTTGCACCAAGCAGGATCGAGTCGACGCCGCCGAAGGCGCGCAGCGCCGCGAGGACCAGAATGAATGAGCCGATCAGGGTGAGCGCCAACTGCGGCAGGTTTGAATAAACGCCGGTGGTCGTTTCCAGGGATGAGGCGGTGACGATGCGTTCCCAGCTCATGCCGGGGTGATGGAACGTGCCGGGCACGATATTGCCGTAGACGGCGTAGAGGATCAGCACGATGTTCAGCAGCAGGATCACGAAGTGGCGCTTGCGCGTGTACTCCAGCACCAGCAACGCCATGATGCCGCCCATCCACAGGTCCGCCGTATTCCAGAACCCGGCCCGCACCGTGCGAATGTCATAAAATTCAGTGCGAATGTAATAGAGCACCATCAGCGCCAGGCCGATCTGCACCGCGCCTATGGCGATGTTGGGCATCACGCCCAGCTTCGGATACAGGTCGTTGTCGCGCAGCGCCCCTAGAATGAACAGGATGTAGCAGACCGGCACCATGGTGACGGCGAGCACCGTCGGGCCGCCCAGTCCGCTGATGAAGTAATTGAAAAGGTATACGAATATGAACGTCGCGGTGACGTAGTAGAGGGCGTCCAGGGCTGTCTTCAGCCGCGGCGGGTAAACGGTAGCGGACATGTGTTTTCTACCTGTCGGAGTCGCCGGGGCGGATACTCTCAAGCATCCGCCCCGTCGCAAGTGAAAGGGCTTCGAGGCGGGTTACGGCTTCGCGATGCGGCCGTCCCACTTGGCGTCCCAGACGCCTTTTTCCTTCATCCACTTGGCCAGCCCGGGATGGACCGGCACCAGGTCGATTGAGGATTCGACGCCTTTGCGCTGCATCCCCGCCATGTCCTTCAGCTGAGCGAAGGCCTTGTCGAGCGAGACCAGTTCGTCGACGTTCTTCTCGACGATCGTCAGCATGCGGTAGACGTCTGCTTCCGGGATCTCCATGCCGACGTGGAAGCCGTAATAGAACGGCAGCAGTTTAACCGACGGCATGCCGATATCGCGCTTGAACGCTTCCGCCTTCACTTCCGTAAGGGCGAT
This sequence comes from uncultured Alphaproteobacteria bacterium, assembly GCA_963976055.1. Lineage (GTDB taxonomy): Bacteria > Pseudomonadota > Alphaproteobacteria > Rhodospirillales > Casp-alpha2 > UBA1479. Next base: position 96,560 of record CAXBJB010000009.1, on the reverse strand, counting down.
GCCGGCCTTGTTCAGCTTGGCCTCCTCATCCTTGGAGGGGTTGAGCGCCAGCCAGTTGGTAGTCAGGCCCGCCTCGGTGATCCAGGGTGCCGTGGTGGCCTCGGCATTAGTGTAGATGATGAAACCGTCCAGGCGTTTCGATTCCATCAGGGAGCCGGCGGTCGCCAGATCGACTTCAATGTAGTTGTGCTTGGCGCCGACGGCGGCCAGGCCGCGTTCAAGGTGCGCCCGGGTATCCCACGGCAGCGGGCCGGAGAAAAACTGTTTTCCGGTCAGGTCGCCCCAGGACTTGATGGTGTCCTTGTCCCGCGCGTTAATGGCAACACCGACTTCGACCGTGAAAGTCCAGAAGGACTGCACGGGCTGGCGCTTCATCTGCTCCTTGAAGCCCTTGAACCGGTTGGTGCCGTTGGCAAGTTCATAGAAGGCAATGTCGGCGCCGTAATAGCCCAGCGTCTTGCCCGAGGCATAGCTTTTGACCGACACGATGGCGCCGGGCATGGCCTGGACGGTGACCTGATAGCCCTTGAACTCCTTGTTCAGGACATTGGCCAGGTTGACCAAGGCCTTGTGGCCCGAGGACCCCACGGCGGAGGTTCCCCAGGTGATGTCCGTGTCAGCTGCGACCGGTACGGCCGCAGCCAGGACGGGAACGGCGAAGGCAAGTGAGGCGAGTGTACGTCGAAGCAAGCGCATTGAAATCCCTCCCAAACAGGATGCATGGAATTACAAAACCCACTCATACGTGACGATTTTTTTCTGAAGTGGCTTCAGGTGATAAGCACGCTCGGGTGTGCGCTCTCTCCGGCAACCGCACACCACAACACGGGTCTATCTAAGGGGTGGCCAAAACGCCCCCCGTGCCCCTTGCCTCCTGTCACGTGGAAGCGCGGGGCTGCCGATATAAACCGGCCGGCACGTTCCAGTGTACACGAGAATATGCGCTTTCAAGAACCTTCTAATGCAGTTCGTCGAAGGTTACCCTTCTTTGATCTCGAGGCCGTCATAACCCGCCATCTGCCATCCGCCTTTCCAACGCTTGTAGAGCGTCCACAAGCCCAGCGCGATAACCGCGCAGGCGATGATCGGGCGCGGAATGCCGCCCATCATGAACAGCGGCACGGAAACGGCGAAGCAGGCCGCCGGCATGTAGAACAGGGTCCAGGCCTTCTTGCCGCGCGACGCCTGGAACCAGGGGAAGGCGGCCGAGAACAGGGCAATGATCAGGAAGAACAGGGACCACGGCCGGGTCACGAAATGGCTGAGGTCCGTGTCGATCGCCATGGCGCGGGCCAGGTTCAGCTCGGCGATGTTGCCGAGCACGACGCCCAGGATCATCGGCGCCAGCGGGAAGCCGAAATGGCGCATCAGGAAGCCCAGGATGCCGAACCACAGCAGGGTCCAGAGGTCCAGGTCCACATTGTTGATGGCGAACACGCCGATGCCGCAGAACCCCAGGATTACCCCGGCCAGCACGTACATGCGCACGCGGGTGACCAGCACGAAGACCCTGAGCATGCCCGATTGCAAGGCCACCATCATAAAGGTCGCCAGGAAGAAGGCGATGAAGATGGAATAGGCCAGAACCGGCTTTTCCGCGATAAAGGTCGGGCTCGGCACCACGTCGTGGATCAGCAAGGCACCCAGCATTACCGCCGTCGTCACGTCGCCGGGAATGCCGAGCGCCATCATGGTGATCAGCGCCCCGCCCTCGACCGCGTTGTTGGAGCTTTCCGGCGCCATGATGCCCTCGGGCGTGCCGGTGCCGAATTTCTCGGGCGTCTTGGAGGATTTTTTCGCCTGGTCATAGGCCAGGATATTGGCGACCGACCCGCCCGCCCCCGGCAAGATACCCGTGAACACGCCGATCAACGACGAGCGGACGATGATGAACCAGTTCTTGGCAATCAGCTTGATTGCCGCCAGATGCTCGATCCTCGCCTGCAGCGTGCCCTTGTCGGCCAGCGACTTGCGCGCAGACGCCGGGTCGCGCACGTCGTTCAGAAGCTGCGAGAAGGCGAACAGGCCGATCAGCACGGCGATGAAGTCGAAGCCCTGCAACAGGACCTCGGAGCCGAAATCGAAGCGCGGAATCCCGGCCGCCTCGTCCTCGCCGATGGTGCGGACCAAAAGGCCGAGCGCCCCCGCAATCAGCCCCTTGACCAGATCGCGGCCGGCCAGGCTCGCGGTGATCGTCAGCGCGAACATGACCAGCATGAAATAGTCCCAAGGCAGGAATTCCAGCCCCACGCGGGCGAGCTGCGGCGCCAGGGTGACCAACAACACGGCCGAAATCATACCGCCGAAGAACGACGACCACACGCCGAGGCCGAGCGCCAGGCCCGGCTTGCCGCCGCGTGCCATGGGGAATCCGTCGAAGGTGGTGGCGACCGAAGACGGTGTGCCGGGAATGCCGGTCAGGATACCGGCCATGAGGCCGCCCGACAGTCCGCCAACCAGGACGCTGACCATGGTCGCCAGCCCTTGTTCGGGCGGCATGGAAAAGGTGAACGGCAGGGTCAGCACCACGGCCATGGCGATGGTGAAACCGGGAATCGCGCCGGCGATCAGACCGCCGGCGACGCCGAGCAGCATGAGCGCCAGGGTCTTGACGTGAAACACGGCCGCGAAGGCCAGAGCGACGTTCTCAAAGATCATGGCGGCGCGCTCCTAGAACCCGGTCCACTCGCCACGCGGCAAAAGAACGCGCAGGGCGTAGGTGAACAGGCTCCACATGCCGCCGACAGTCACCAAGGCGACCCCCGCGTGAAGCGCCAATTTCCGGGGTTCGGCCCCGCCCAGGACGGTCAGCAAGGCGAACACGAAGGCGACGCCCGAAATCAGCATGCCGAACCAGGGAATGGCGGCGAGATAGCAGGCGAACAGCACGAAGCAGGCGATGGGGTTGCGCCAGTAAGACAGCCAGCCAAAGATCGTGTCGGGCTGGCCCGCATGAGTGCCCTCGGCGTCCGCGCCGCGGCGCAGAGACTGCACCAGATAGATCGCGGAAAGGATCGACAGCACACCCAGGATCACCCGCGGCCAGGCCGATGGCGGCAGCATGCCGTAGTCGGGTTCGCGAATGTCCAGGCTGGCCCAGAACATGACGCCGCAGAACAGCAACAAGACAACGGCGACATAGACGTCGCGGTTCAGGCGATCCATGGATGCCCCCGGAAAATTTCAGTTTTTAACAGTCGGATATTGGTTGGGGCGGCGGCCCATCCGGCCGCCGCCCCAAACCCGGTATGGGCTTACTTGCCCTTGTACATGCCGATCTTGATGGCGACCTTCTTGAAGTCTTCGAAGGTCTGCTTCGCCCACTTGTCGTAACCTTCCGGCCCGACCCAATCGACGTCCGTGCCCTTGGCTTCCATCTGTTTCAGAAGACCGGGGTTTTCCGCCGCCTTCTTGAACACACCGGCCCAGAAATCGACCATGTCCTTGGGCGTGCCCTTGGGCGCCAGAACGCCGCGCTTCAGCGCGAATTCCATATCGACGCCGACTTCCTTCAACGTCGGCAGGTCCGGCAGCTGCTTGGCGCGCGCCACGGAGGCGATGGCCAGAGCCTTCATGTCACCGCCTTGGATGTACTTGCTGCCGGAGGCGACGTTGCTGGTGCCCAGCTTGATGGCGCCGGTCAACAGCGCCGTATTGCGCTCCTTGGTGCCTTCGAACGGCACATATTTGAACTTCATGCCGGTCTTTTCTTCCAGCAGCAGCCAGATGAACTGGCTGGTCGACCCGAAGGTGGCGCCAACGGTGACCGTCTCCGGATTGGCCAGCACGTCCTTCTGCATGTCGGCGAAGGTCTTCCACGGCGTATCCTTGGTCGCGGCGACGATTTCCGGCGTCGAGGTCAGCTGCGCGACGGTCTCGAATTCATTGAAGTGGAAGGGAATGCGGCCGTTCAGGAAGCTGGTGATGGCGCTTTGATGCACGGCGAACAATGTGCAGCCGTCCGGCTTGGCCTTGGCGGCTTCCTTGGCACCCTTGTTGCCGCCCTGACCGGGCACGGTCACGACCTGCAGGCGCGGGGTCACACCCATGTCGTTGATGGTCTTTTCAAAGATGTTGAAGATGATGGCCGTGCCACCGCCCGGCTTCCACGGCACGATGAGTTTCGCTGTGTCACAGGAAAACTTCGGCGCGGCCTGAGCCGGCCCCGTGCCGATCAGTCCAGTGCTAAGGACAACGGCCGCCGCCGCAGCCCCGATCATGGTCTTCTTCATATTGATTACTCCCTGATGGATTGACATGCGCACCCTCAATGCTGCGCTGCAAAGCAGGGAGCCTAGCGGATGGTCCAACGCGTTTCCAGCGTCAACCTGCGGGCTCAGGGAAAATGTGAATGGAAGGTTACATAGGCCACATCGCGGGCTTGTTGTTGCGGCCACCCCCCGAATGGGGATAGGAAATGGAATCCGCGCCGGGCCGCGATTGGCCCGCCCGCCCCGTACAAACCATCTCTATCCGCAAAGGTCCAACCACCATGCCCGCGACACAGCCCTTCACGACCCGACCCGAAATTCTCGGCACCTTCGGCGTCGTCACCTCTACCCATTGGCTGGCGACCGCCGTCGGCATGGCGATTCTGGAAAAGGGCGGCAACGCCTTCGACGCAGGCGTGGCGACCGGCTTCGCCCTGCAGGTGGTCGAACCGCACCTGAACGGCCCGGGCGGCGACGTTCCGATCATCGTCCATACGGCAAACGACGCGAAGACCCACGTCATCTGCGGCCAGGGCGTTTCCGCCGCCGCCGCGACGATCGAAAAGTACCGCGCCATGGGCCACAAGATCATGCCGGGCACGGGCCACCTGTCCGCCGTCGTGCCGGGGGCGTTCAGCGCCTGGGCCACGCTGCTCCGCGATTTCGGCACCATGCGCCTGCGCGAGGTGCTGGAGCCGGCGATCAATTTCGCATCGGGCGGCTATGCCCTGGTGCCCAACATCTGCAACACCATCGCGACCATCAAGCCGATGTTCGAGGACGAATGGCACACGTCCCGCGACATCTGGCTGAAGAACGGCCAGGTGCCCCAGGCCGGCACCCTGTTCAAGAACGAAGTCATGGCCGACATGTACCGCCGGGTGCTGAAGGAAGCGGAGGCCGTCGGCGGCGGCCGCGAGGCGGAAATCAACGCTGCCCATGACGTCTGGTACAAGGGCTTCGTCGCCGAAGCGATCGATACCTACATGCGCACGCCGGTCATGGACACCACCGGCGAACGCCACACCGGGCTTCTGACCGGCGACGATCTGGCCGCGTGGAAGGCCACCATCGAAGCGCCCCTGACCTACGATTACCTGAACTACACCGTGTGCAAGACCGGCCCGTGGGGCCAAGGCCCGGCGCTGCTGCAGCAGCTTGCCCTGCTCAAGGGCTTCGACCTGTCGTCCATGCCCTTCACAGGTCCCGATTTCGTCCACGTGGTCACGGAATGCGCCAAGCTGGCCTTCGCCGACCGGGAAAGGTTCTACGGCGATCCCGACTTCATCGACATTCCCATGGATGTACTGCTGTCGGACGCCTACAACGACGAACGGCGCAAACTGATTACCGACAAGGCCTCGCTGGAACTGCTGCCCGGCAACGTGCCCGGCTTCGGCGCCGCCCCGATCCTGCGCATGCCGACGGCGGACGAGATGGCGCAGCCCAGCGCGCTCGGCATCGGCGAGCCGACCGTGGCCCGCTTCGACGACATGGAGGTCGCCCACGACGGCCATACCGCCGGCGACACCTGCCACTTCGACATCATCGACAAAGACGGCAACATGATTTCGGCGACGCCGTCCGGCGGCTGGCTGCAAAGCAACCCGGCCATTCCGGGCCTGGGATTTTGCCTGACCAACCGGGGCCAGATGTACTGGCTCGACGATACCAAGCAGGACCGCCTGCAGCCCAAGATGCGGCCGCGGACGACGCTCAGCCCCGGCTTTGCGCTGCGCGACGGCAATGCCTGGATGCCCTTCGGCACGCCGGGCGGCGATTCACAGGATCAATGGGCGCTCGGCTATTTCGTGCGCAAGGTGCATTACGGCCTGAACATGCAGGAAGCCATCGACGCGCCGGCGTTCCACACCAAGCATTTCCCGTCATCGTTCTATCCGCGCCATTGGGTCCCCGGCCATCTGGTCATCGAAGGCCGGTTCCCGGACACGACGCAGAAGGAACTGGTGCGCCGCGGCCACAACTTGGAGGTCGATGACGACTGGTGCATCGGCCGCATGACCGCCGCCTGCAAGGAAGACGGCCTGCTTAAGGCCGCCGCCAATCCGCGCTTCATGCAGGGTTACGCCGCCGGACGCTGACCCCGGATTCCCCTCCCCGGGCCGCGCATGCGGCCTGGGGGGAACTGCATCCCACACGATTTGGCATGGATGTTGCGTACCTTCTTCCCGTCACTGAACGTGCAGGAATGAAGTAGAATTATATGCCGGAAAGCCAACAACTTACGGCCTTTTATGAGGATATGGACGCCTTGCCGCTCAGCGGCCGCGTGCAGAATGACGCCGATTTCGAGAATTTAAGCCGCTGGATCGACGGTCGCTTGGCCGGCGACGGGGGTGGCATTCTGGAATGGCATGTCGTTCTGGCCGACGACGACGCGGCGAACCGTATGGTTCTGGGTAGTCTCCTTGAAAAGTCGGGCATTACCGTGACGGCCGTGGAAAACGGCCGCATGGCGCTCGACGTCCTCGCCCACAAACATGTCGACCTGTTCCTGCTCGACATCAACATGCCGGAAATGGACGGATTGCAAACCGCGCGGGCGATCCGTGCCTTGCCCAACGCCAATTCCGGCCTGCCGTTGGTCGCGATCACCAGTGACGTATCGCCGAAACGGCTTGCCGAAATGTGCAATGCCGGATTTGATGTCTGCATGGAAAAGCCCGTCCGCCGAGACAATCTGTTCCGCGTCATCCTGGGGACCCTGTCCCGCCGCATCGTGGGCTCAGGCTGCGGATCGTGACGAATACCTCGACACCGATCGACCGTCGGATCCTTGCGGCGCTTGAAGCCGACACAAGCCACGACCTGGTCCCGGAACTGATCCAGGTTTTCGTCAAATCCGCCGACAACCGAATTGCCAAGATCGCCGCCCATATGGCGGCGGGCGATCTTGCCGGCATCGCCGCCGAAGCCCATGCCTTGAAAAGCAGCTCCGCGACGTTCGGCGCCGGCGAGGTTCGCAGGCTCTGCGCTGAATTGGAAGTTGCCGGCAAGAACGGCGACCCCACCGCCGCTGAACGGCTGGTGCCACAATTGTCCCACGCCCTGGATACGGCAAAGTCGGACCTTGCGGCCTATGTGAAGGACGTGTCCCGCTAACAGCCCCGACAGCATCCCGCCTGCGGATCTATTCCGCGGCGTCGGATCCTCCGCCTTCGGCTTTTTCCTCTGCCTCGCGCAGCCGCCGATATACCGTCGATGGGCTTAACTCCAACAGCGCCGCCGCCCGCGACACGTTGCCGTCGCACTGGCTGATCGCCGCGTTTATCAGTTCCTGTTCAACCTGCCACAAGGGCCGGATGGCGATATCGCCCTGCCCAGCCCCCTTGCTTGCCGGTTGGACGTCGGCCGGTTTCGACGGTGCCGGCGCGGGCTTGGCCTGCGCGGCGGACCTGGTCTGCCCTGTCCGGCTCCCCAGCGGCGGCGGCAGCATGTCGACCCCAACAATCTCGCCGTCGTGCAGCACGACGACGTTGCGAATCACGTTCTGAAGCTGACGCACGTTGCCGGGCCAGGAAAATCCGGCGAGGATCGCCGCGGTCTCGTCGTCGAAGGCCTGAAACCCCTTGCCTTCCTCCGCCGCGAATTCGGTCAGAAATTTGCCCGCGATATCCAGGATATCTTCGCCCCGGTCGCGCAGCGGCGGCAGGTGGATAGGTATCACATGGAGGCGGAAATACAGATCCTCGCGGAAATTGCCCTTTTCGACCTGTTCCCAGGGGTCCTTGTTGGTGGCACAGACGAAGCGGACATCGACCTTTTCCACCGTCGAATTGCCGACTTTCTGAAACCCGCCGGTCTGGATGAAGCGCAGCAGCTTGACCTGCAACGACAGGTCCATCTCGCACACCTCGTCAAGGAACAGCGTGCCGCCGTCGGCCAGGGTCGCCGCCCCGTCCCGGTTGGCATGGGCCCCCGTGAAGGCCCCCTTCACATGACCGAAAATCTCGCTTTCCATCAGTTCCTGGGGAATGGCGCCGCAGTTCAAGGCGATGAACGGTTTGTTCGCGCGCGGGCTTTGGCCGTGCACGGCCTCGGCGCAGACTTCCTTGCCGGTGCCTGATTCCCCGGTGATGAACACGGTGGCCTTCGACGGCGCCGCCGCATCGACGATGCGGTAAACCGCCTGCATCGGCAGCGACTTGCCGATGAACCCGCAATAGGCTTCCCGGTTGAAGTCCTGCTTCAGGGTTTGGACGATGACCTTCAGTTCCTGACGCTCCAGCGCATTGCGCAGGGTGAAGATCAGGCGTTCGGCGTTGAACGGCTTCATGAGAAAATCCGCCGCCCCCTCGCGCATGGCGTCCACGGCCATGTTGATCGAGCCATGGGCGGTAATGACCACCACCGCCATGCGGGCATTTTCCTGGGCAAGTTTCTTAAGGATTTCCAGGCCGCTCATGTCGGGCAGTTGGACATCGAGAACCAGCGCGTCGAACGCACCATCGGCCAGCGCCTTCAATGCCTCCTTGCCGGTCTCGGCATGGATGACCTCGTAGGGTTCCGATTTCAGGTATTCCTGATAGACCCGCGCCAGCGGCGGGTCGTCCTCGACCAGAAGCAGGCGTTGTGTCTTGGAACTGGCCATTGGAACGGAATCCTCATCGGTGACTGATTGTTCTCGTTCCGATTATAGGACCAAGAACGGCACCGATACCATAGGCCGCCGCCGGTAACCCATTGCTATACAATAAACAATTAATTGGTCGCTGGTTTGGCCCGCAGTGCCAACGCCATGTAGAGCGCCACGGCGGCGACAAACACGCCGGACGCCACGAAAGGCGCCACATAACTGCCGGTTCCGTCGATCAGGACTCCGAAGACCGGCGGCATCACCGTCACCCCGCCGAACATGATGAACTGAGCGCCACCGGTCGCGTCCCCCACGTTGGCGCGGGGTGCGATGTCCGCGACCTCCGACAGCCAGACCCCGTTCCAACCGTAACTGCAAAGCCCCAACGCCAAGGACAAGGCGCCAATGGTCCAGCTCGGCCAGGTGGGCGAAATGAATGCGGTCACGGCGAACAGGCCGCAGACCAGAATGCTGATGCCGACCAGAACGGCCGTCGGCGAGAACACCTGCTTGGCCACGTAGCCCCAGGCCAGACGCCCTCCGATACCGCCGGCCTGCACCAGGGCGTAGAAGAACCCGGCGTCGATCAGGGACCAGTTCAGGGTATGGATCAGAAACAGGACGTAGAACGACCCCAGGCTGATCTGCGAACCCGCGAGGGCGAAGCCGACCAGGGACAGGGCGCGCAGGGCCGGATCGCCGAGGACCAGTTTCAGCGGCCCCCAGATTTTGATATTCGGCCGGCCGCCGTCGCGCCGCCGGTCATGGTCGAAGGTCTCGCGCACGGGTTGGATCGCAAGCGCCACCAAAATCGCGGCCACGGCGAACACGGCAAAGGCCCAGCGCCAGCCGAACAGGACCGTGAGCGCCGGCAGGGACATGCCGACGATGACACCCGCCACCGGCACGCCCGTCTGCTTGACGGAAAAGATCAGGGGCTGCCTGTTGTCCGCGCCCAGGCCGCGCAGGATTTTCGAACTCGTCGGGTTCAAGGGGCCGTAGCACGTCCCCATCAAAAGCGCCGCCACCGGCGCCAGCCAGACCTGCGCGGGGAACAGCATGAGGATTCCCAGGGCCGCGAACAGACAGCTGACCTGCGACATGCGCAGCGCGCCATAGCGGTCCATGAAGCCGCCGGACATCAGCCCCGTGACCTGCCCCGTCAGATAGGCGATGGCGACATAGACCCCGACCAGCGTTGGATCGATGCCCATTTCCGGCGCAATCACCGGGGCCAACACGGGCACGCCAAACACCGCCGCCGTGCCCACGACCTGCACCGCCCAGGTCGATGCCAGCCCCCACACAAGCCGTTTGCCCGGCGGCATGCTTTCGCCCGCGACAGTATTTTCGCTCATGTGGTACCGTGCTTTCGGATTTAGACCAAGGGAGGATCCAGAATGCTCAGAGTGCTGGGACGTGCCACGTCCGTCAACGTACAAAAAGTCATGTGGCTGATAGACGAGCTTGGCCTGAAGGCTGAACGCGTCGATGTCGGCGGCAAATACGGTGGCAACCAGGACCCGGCCTACCTTGCCAAGAACCCCATGGGCCTGATCCCCGTGTTGGAAGACGGTGACTACGTGATTTGGGAAAGCCAGGCCATCGTGCGCTACATTCTGGAAGCCTACGGTGGCGATCCCTGGCTGCCGGCCGACGTGAAGCTGCGCGGCCAGGCCCATCAATGGATGGACTGGTACCTGACCGTCATGCACCCGCCGATGACCGTGATCTATTTCCAGATGATCCGCGCGACGGATGCCAACCGTAACGAAAAGGCCCTGGCCGAAGCCAAGGAAAAGGCCGGACAGCTGTGGGCCGTGCTCGACAAGCATCTGGCCGACAAGCAATTCATCACCGGCGACACGCTGAACATGGGCGACATTCCCTGCGGCGCCTCAGCCTACCGCTGGCACACGCTGGTGCCGGACGGACCGGAGTTACCGAACCTGAAGGCCTGGTGGGACCGCCTCAACGTGCGCCCGGCCTACAAGAAAAACGTGATGCTTCCCTTCGAATAAGAACAAGGCCTTTCCGATACCATGACTGAGCAGACCCTTTACCTGGGGATGACCCGGGCCGATCTCGATTTCCAATACAACAACCGTGAACGCGTGCCCAACCATGCGGAAATCTACGCGGGCTGGGCCCCAGCCTGCGCCAAGGTGACCCAGGACCTCACCTGTACGTTGGACGTCGCCTACGGCGGTCACCCGCGCGAACGGCTTGATATCTTCAAGCCGGAAGGCGACGGCCCCTTCCCCATCCGCCTGTTCTTCCACGGCGGGTTCTGGATGAGCCGCGACAAGGAAGACTCCCGCTTCGTCGTACAGGGCCAAGTCGAGGCCGGCGCCGTCGTCATCTCCGTCGAATACGCGCTGATCCCATCCGTCGACATGACGGAACTACTGCGCCAGTGCCGGGCCGCCGTGGCCTGGGCCTGGAACAACGCGGGGTCCTTCAACGGCGACCGCGACCGGCTGTTCGTGTCCGGCCATTCGGCGGGTGGGCATATCGCCGCCATGCTGCAGGCCACCGACTGGACCGAATGGGGCCTGCCTGTCGATGCGGTCAAGGGGGCGGCGGCGCTGTCGGGCATCTTCGACCTTGCGCCCATGCGCCACTGCTATATCGACGACACGTTGCACCTCAGCGAAGACGACGTGCGCCGGTATTCGCCGGAACACCTGCCGCCCCTGGGCGGCGGATCGACCCTGATCGCCGTCGGCGGAGCGGAGACGGCGGAATTCCTGCGCCAATCCCAGGCCCTGGCCGCCGCCTGGGCCGGCAAAACGTCAGAGGTCGAGCTGATCGAGGTGCCGGGCGCCAATCACTTCACGATCATGAACCATTACGCGGGGCCCGACAGCGACCTGTGCCGCGCCATGGTTCGCCAGATGGGACTGGGAGAAGCGCCGTGACACATTCCATCGACGTCTTCTGGTCCTACCGTAGCCCCTATTGCTACCTGACCCTGGACCGTTTCCGCGACTGGCAGGAAACCTACGACCTGACCGTGGAAATCCGCCCGGTCTATCCCATGGCCGTGCGCAATCCGGATTTCTTCGCCAAGGTGAACCGCAAGTACCGCACCTATCACACGCCGGATTACCACCGCGTCGGCGAATATCTGGGTATGCCCGTGCGCAAGCCCGTGCCCGACCCCATCGTCATGGACAACGAAAACTACATCATCGCCCCCGAACAACCGCATATCGGCAAACTGACGCGCGTCGGCGTGGCCGCGCAGAAACGCGGCAAGTGCTTCGCCTTCACCGACGCCATGATGCGGATCCTGTGGGACGGCCTGACCGACAACTGGAACACCAACGGCCACTATGCCGCAGCCTTGACCAAGGCGGGCCTGGACGCGGATGAAATCCTGCGCGAGGAAGCGGAGGACCGCGACGGCCTCGAAGCCGTCATCGCCGACAACCAGGCCGCGTTCGATACCGCCGACCACTGGGGCGTACCCTGCATGGTCTACGACGGCGAAACCTTCTACGGCCAGGACCGCATGGACCTGCTGCTGTGGCGCATGAAGCAGAAGGGGCTAAAGGCCAAGCTCGGTTAATCCGGGAAAGTCCGCCGGGCGCGGACCGTCGCCTGCCCAGGTGAATTTGCGCTCGGCTTCCTTGATGGCGACATCGTTGATCGAGGCCTGGCGCCAGGACATCAGACCGTTCTCGTCGAATTCCCAGTTCTCGTTGCCATAGGCGCGGAACCAATTGCCGGCGGCATCGCGATGCTCGTACTGAAAGCGTACGGCGATACGATTATCGTCGAAGGCCCAAAGCTCTTTGATGAGTTTATAATCCAGCTCCTTCTCCCACTTGCGGGTTAGAAACTCGACAATCGCCTCGCGCCCCTCAAAGAACTCGGAGCGGTTTCGCCAACGGCTGTCCGGCGTATAGGCCAGGGAGACCCTGTTGGGATCGCGCGTATTCCAGGCATCCTCGGCCATGCGGACCTTTTGGACAGCAGTCTCGCGGGTGAATGGCGGCACGGGCGGGCGGGCATCGGACATGACCGGACTTCCTTTTTTCAGAATCAGATGTTGTGTCAAAATGAGGTATTCGTAGGCAGGCTGGCGGCAGCCAATTGGGATTCGAGCTCCCGAATGCGGTCATGCAGCGGCTGCACGGCGCGGGCGATCTCCGCTTCGGTGAACCGCGGCATGATGTGCTGCGGGCAGTTGACGTCCCAGGCCGCGATCTCGAACACCACCGCCCGTTCCGGCCTGCCTTCTGCGTAATCGGCGTCGGTCAGGCGCCGGATCAGCGCTGCGTCGTCCTCGACGATGCGCGCCGTGCCCCAGATCTTGATGCGCCGGCGGTTGGCGTAATCCATCAGGAAGATAAAGGCCTTGGGATTGTCCTCCAGGTTGCCCTGGGTAAGGTACTGCCGGTTGCCGGCAAAGTCGGCGAAGGCAAGGGTCTTGTCGTCCAGAACTTTGAGGAACCCCGGCTTGCCTCCCCGGTGCTGGATATAGGGCTGACCATCGGCGGTGGCGGTCGCCAGGTAGAACGAATCGCGGGCCGCGATGAAGGCCGCCAGATCGTCCGTCACCCGGTCGGCCCAGCCGCCGTTGTCTTCCATCCGCGCGTATCCCTTGCGCGATCCCTTGCGTTCCTGGATGGCCTTCACGGTATCGGTGAAGGCGATGTCGCTGGTGAGCTTGGTCATCTTGGCCTCCGAAAGTGACAGGGCCGGCGGAAACATCCGCGCCGCCGGCCCGTATCCTCAATTGACGTTGGTGTCGAGGAACCGCCGGATCAGGCGGGCGATCTTATTGCCGTCCTCTTCAAGCGCGAAATGGCCCGTATCCAGCAGATGGAAATCCACGTTCTTCAGGTCCCGCTTGTAAGGATAAGCGCCCGAGGCCGGAAAGATCGGATCGTTCTTGCCCCACACGATCAGGGCCGGCGGCTGATGGCGGCGGAAATAAGCCTGCCATTCCGGGTATTTCGGTGGATTGGAGCCATAGTCATAGAACAACTGCAACTGGATATCCTTATTGCCCGGCCGGTCGAGGAAGTACTGATCGACGGTCCAGGCGTCGGGGCTGATGGACTCCGGATCGCGGGTGCCTTGGGTATACTGCCACTTGGTCGCGCCGATGTTCAGAAACCCGGCCAACGGTTTGGCGGTTTCCGCGGTGCGGTTTTTCCAATAAGCACGGAACGGGTCCCAAAACCCTTCGAGCCCTTCGTCATACGCATTGCCGTTCTGGACGATCAGGCCCTGGACGCGCTCCGGATGCTTGACCGCCAAGCGGTATCCGACGGGCGCGCCATAGTCCATGACGTACAGGCTGTAGGCCTTGAGCCCGAGCTTTTCCGTGAACGCCTCGACCACGCGGGCGAGATTGTCGAAGGAATAGTCGAAGGCATCGACCGATGGCATGGCCGACTGGCCGAAACCGGGATAGTCCGGCGCCACCACGTGGTAGCGGTCGGCAAGGGCCGGAATGAGGTTGCGGAACATGGACGACGATGACGGGAAACCGTGCAACAGCAGCACGGTCGGCGCCGATGCCGGCCCCGCCTCTCGGTAGAAGATATCAAGGCCGTCGACGGCGACCGTCTTGTGCCGCACCGGGCCAGAGGCCGCGGCCCGCGCACTTTGCACGTCGGTCCAATCGGCCGGAAGCGGCTTTTCGGCCGCCGCCGCCGCGGTGACGACGCCGAAGGCAAGCACGGCGCCGGCCGCCACGCCGGCAAGAGCGAGAAACAGGGAATTGCGGGTGATGGGCATGGAAACCTCCTGCATGTCTTGGGGTGAGTGTCCGTCTGTCGCATTTATAGATAGATCAGTCTATATTGTCAATTGCCCAAATCACCCCCTTCCACTCGGCACCAATCCCATCATCAGGTCATTGATGTTATGGGATAAATATCAATTATCGAGAATCCGCACGGCCTTTCCCTTACGAAACCTTGAAATAAAGCCGCAAATTCAGTACATATAATTAGACAAATCGTTCTATTTGACCGAGACACGCCATGGCATCGGCGAAACGCGACCATCTGATCGATACGGCGCTCCGCCTGTTCGGCCGCGACGGCTATCACGCCGTGGGGATCGACCGGGTAATCGCCGAAGCAGGGGTCGCGCGCATGACCCTCTACAACCATTTCAAGTCGAAGGACGAACTGATCCTGGCGGTCCTGCATCGGCGCGACGAACGGTTCCGCAACTGGTTCATGCGCCTGGTCGAACGTGCCGCCCCCGACCCCAAGGGACGGATGCTCGCCACCTTCGATGCCTTGGACGAATGGTTCGCCTCCGAGGACTTCACCGGCTGCATGTTCATCAATGCCGCCGCCGAATATGCCGACCAGGATGACCCCATCCACCGCGCGGCCCGCGAACACAAAAATCTGCTTGTGGACTATTTCCGCGACCTGGCGTCCAAGGCCGGGGCCGCCGATCCGGAGACCCTAGCCAGCGGGCTCGTCCTGCTGTCCGAGGGGGCCATCGTCATGGCCCATGTGGCCGGCCGGAAGGATGCCGCGCGCAAGGCCAAGGCGGCGGCCGAGGTGCTGATCCGCGACGCAGGGCTATAACACGTCCCGGGCAACGAACAGGTGCCCCGGCGGCGCGGCCTTGCTACCATCCCCGCTCACCGATAGGGGAAATCCATGCGCCGTTTCACGTTCCTGTCCGCTTTTGCCGTTTCTCTGGCCGCCGTCCTGGTTCTGTCCCCTGCCCGCGCGGGCGAGTTGACCGCCGCCTTCGCCATCGCCAAGCCGCCCTTCGTCTATGCCACGCAAACAGGCCCGGCGCAGGCCGGCGACAAAGGCGGGATCGAGTTGGATATCATGAAGGCCGCTCTGGCGCCGCGCGGTCACAGCTTCCGGGCCGTCTATTCGACCTATGACGAACTGACCGCGCTGGTTCTCGACGGCCGCGCCGATGCCGCCGCCACGGTGCGCCCGGAAAACCCGGCCCTGTTCTATTCCAACGAATTCGTCAGCTTCCACAATGTCGCGGTCACGCGCCCCGACGGCCCCGCCCCCGCCGCCATCGCCGATCTGGCGGGGCTCAGCATGGTTGCCTGGGAAGGCGCCACGAAGGACCTGGGTCCGGCCTTCGCCGAGGCGGCCGGCGCGTCCCCGAACTATGCCGAAATGGGTGATCAGAAAGCCCAGGTAAAGGCCTTCCTCGACGGCGCGTTCCAGGCCCTCATCATCGACGGCACCATCTTCCGCTATTGGAAAAAGGTTCTCGGCGGCAAGGCCACCGATTTCCAATTCCATTCCCTGTTCGGCGGGCGCACGCCCTTCGTCGTCGGCTTCGCCGATGAAACCATCCGCGACGATTTCAACACGGGCCTGAAGGAAATCCGCCAAAACGGCGTCTACGACGTCCTGTTCAACCGCCACATCGCCGACTAGGCCCGGTGGCCGCTCAGTCCTTGATCGCGTTCGGCTCCGAATTGGGGATCGCCAGAACCATCAGGTTGGCGATCAGGATCGTCCCCGCCAGAAGGTAGAACACGGCGGTCAGGCCCCAGGTATCGGCGATCAGGCCGCAGAGCGGCGGCAACGCGAAGTTGAACGCCGATTGCGTTCCGAACAAGAGGCTCATGGAACTGCCGGACAGATGCGGCGGCGTGATGTCCATCATCCAGCTGTGCATCACCGGCCGCGCGGCATACAGCGAGAAACCCAGGATCGACACGCCGACGATCAGCATCATCTGGTTGTCCAGCAGGGTGATGATCGCCAGCACGATGGTCGTGCCCGTGAAGCCCGCCATGACCACGGGCCGCCGGCCCGAGCGGTCGGACCAGATGCCCGCCAAGGGCGTCGCGATCAGGCCGCCGACCTGCATGGCCATGAGGGTCGCCCCCACCGCCGTCGGCGCCAGATGCATTTCGTCCGCGAGGTAGAGCGGCAGGAACATCAACAGGCCCATAAGGGTCACCGTGCGGAACCCGGACATGACGCAGAGCGCCACCACCCAGCGGTTCTTCAGCAGCATCCTGACCCCGCCCAGGTAGTCCTTACTGGTCATCTTCTCCTTGCCCGGCGCATCGTTGGTTGCCTTGTCGCGGGCGTTGAGCGTCAGCAGCAGCAGAAGCGCGATGACGAACACGGGGATCGAGGCGACGGTCGAGGCGTCCCGCCAGCCGAGCCAGACCAGCAGGAACCCGGCGGCCAAGGGGGCGATGGCGTCGCCGACGCTGGCGCCCAGCGCATGCAGGGACAAGGCATAGCCTTTCTTGTCCGGATAGGCCGTGGACAGATAGGAGATCGCCGGCGGATGCCACAGGTTGTTGGTCGCGCCGATGAAGGCGAGCAGCACGAACACGGACCAGAACCCGCCGGCCCATTTCATGGCGGCCAAGGCCATGGCGCCGATGACGAGGGCGATGACCTGCAGGAACACCCGGCGGCCGACCAGATCGACCGCCGCCCCCGAGCCGAAATTGGCGATGAAGCTGAACAGGTGGAACGAGGTCAGGATCAATCCGGCCTCGGTATAGCTGATGCCCAGATCCTGGCGCAGCCACGGCACCATCAGGTAATAAACCGCGATAATCCAATGGGTTCCGCCGTGCCCCAGGCCGATCATCCAGGCCGGCCATTGCTGGCGCAGGGGGATTCCGGTCCATCTCTCGATCGCTGCGCCCATTGCCCGTCCTCCCTGATGAAACCGCATTTGATCCGGAGGCCGGCGGCGGTTAGTGATTGTATACAAAGGCCGGTCAATTTACCCTGTCGCCTTGCGCTTTAACAAGCTGGACCATGGCCCGCAAAGATCGGCAACCTGGTCCGCCAATGAAAACAAAGAGGACTTAGAGGAACACCCATGGACGGATTTACGATGGACGGTGTCACGGATCAGTTGGTCGTCGAGAAAAAGGACGGAGTCGGCTACATCCGATTCGACAACCAGGCCAAAAAGAACGCCATGACCTTCGAGATGTGGCGCGACCTGCCGGCCGTGCTGGACGACTTCCTGGCCGATGATGCCGTGCGCGTGGTCGTGGTGTCCGGCGAAGGCGGCGGCGCCTTCTGCGCCGGGGCCGACATTTCCCAGTTCGAAAAGAACCGCTCGTCCGAGGACGGCGTGAAGATCTACAACGCCGCCACGGAAAAGGCGTCGGAACGCCTGCGCGAATTTCCCAAGCCGACCATCGCCAAGATCGAAGGCCCCTGCGTCGGCGGCGGCGTCGGCCTCGCCACCTGCTGCGACATCCGCATCGCCGAAGAAGGCGCCATCTTCGCCGTGCCGGCCGCCAAGCTGGGCCTCGGCTACCGCGTCGACGGCCTGAAGCCCTTCGTCGACCTGATCGGCCCGTCCTATGCCAAGGAAATCTTCTACACCGCGCGCAAGTTCACGGCCGCGGAGATGAAGGAAATCGGCTTCGTCAACCGGATCGTGCCCAAGGCGGACCTCGACGATTATGTCGCCGACTACACCCGCCGGATCGTCGAGAACGCCCCGCTGACCATCAAGGCGGTCAAGGTGGTCGTCGCCGAAAGCCTAAAGGACGACGGCCTGCGCGATCTCGACCTCTGCGCCAAGGTGGTCAAGGACTGCTTCGATTCCGCCGACTACAAGGAAGGCCGCACGGCCTTCATGGAAAAGCGCAAGCCCCAGTTCACTGGCAAGTAAGTTAGGTTAACAGGATTATGCGCATAGCCATCATGGCCGCCGGCGGTGTCGGCGGATATTTCGGCGCCCGTCTGGCCGCCGCCGGTCACGACGTCCACTTCCTGGCGCGCGGCGCCCACTTGAAGGCCATCCGCGAGGGCGGCCTGCGGGTCACCAGCGACAAGGGCGACCTGCATCTGAAGGACGTTTCCGTCACCGACAATCCGGCCGAGATCGGCCCGGTCGACACGGTGTTGTTCGCGGTCAAATTGTGGGACACGGAAGCCAGCGCCGACCAGTGCAAGCCGCTTCTGGGTCCCGACACCCTGGTCGTCCCGTTCCAGAACGGGGTGCGCAGCATCGGCGTTCTGTCGGAACGCCTGGGTGCGGCGCATGTCGCCGGCGGCGTCGCCCATATCGCGGCGGTGATCGGCGAGCCGGGCCTGATCAAGCACACCGGCACCATGGCGCGGCTGACCATCGGCGAGGTCGACGGCACCGTCACGCCCCGCATGGAGGCCCTGAAGAAAGCCTTCGAGGACGGCGGCTTCGACCATGCCGTCTCCACCGACATCACCCGCGCGATCTGGGAGAAATTCATCTTCCTATCGTGCCTCAGCGGCCTGACGTCGCTGTGCCGTCAGCCGGCGGGGCCGATCCGGGAAAATCCCGAGTCCCGCGCCCTGTTCGAAGCGGCGATCCACGAGACCGCCGCGGTCGGCCGCGCCGAGGGCGTGCCCCTGCCCGAAGGCACGGAGGCCAAGACCATCGGCTTCCTGGACGGCCTGCCTGCCGTCATGAAGGCGTCCATGTTCCACGACCTGGAAGCCGGGCGGCGGCTTGAGCTGCCCTGGCTGAGCGGCGAAGTGGTCCGCCTCGGCCGCAAGCACGGCATTCCGACGCCGGTCCACGCCACCGTGCTGGGCGCGCTCACGTTCTACGCCGACGGGGCCGGAACACAATAACGACTGGGAGGAGACCCGCCATGTCCACCCTCGAAACCTCGGCCCTCTGGCCGTTCGCGAAATACGCCGCTGACTTGTCCCCGAACGACCTGCCGGCGGATGCCCTACACGCCGCCAAGCGCTGCCTGCTCGACTGGTTCGCGGCCGCCCTGCCCGGCACGGCGATCGAACCGGCGACCCTGCTGACGGCGGCGTTCAAGGATTGCATCGGGCGCGGCGGGGCAAGGCTCTATCCCTCGGGCGACACGACGGACGCCCGCACGGCGGCCTTCATCAATGGTGCTGCCTCGCACACCGTTGAATTCGACGACATCTACCGCAACGCCCTGTACCACCCGGGCGTGCCGGTGATCTCCGCCGCCCTGGCGATCGCCCAGGCGCGGGGCGTCAGCGGCGCCCGGCTGTTGACCGGCATCGTCGCGGGCTATGAGGTGTCGAACCGCCTGGGCGCCGCCGCCAATCCGGCCCATTACGAATTCTGGCACACCACCGGCACCATCGGCACCTTCGGGGCCGCCGCCGCCGCCGCCAACATCCTAGGCCTTTCGGCGGAACAGACCCTGCATGCCTTGGCCAATGCCGGCACCCTGGCGGCGGGTCTGCAACAGGCTTTCCGCGCCGACGCCATGGCCAAGCCCCTGCACGGATCGCATGCGGCGGAACGGGGCGTCACCGTGGCGCTGGCCGCCGAACAGGGCGTCACGGGTGCTCCCGACATCCTGGAAGGCCCGCGCGGTTTCGGCAACGCCATGTGCCTGAACGGCCTGGCCGCAGAACAGCCCGATTGGGCCCGCGCGGCGGAAACGCTTGGACAGGACTATCTGATCAAGCAGACCACGACCAAGAACCATTCGGCCTGCGGCCATGTCCATGCCGCCGTCGACAGCGTGCTGTTGCTGGCCCGCGAACACGGTCTGAAACCCGCTGACGTGAAGGAAATCCGCGTCGGCAGTTATCAGAAGGCCGAGGAAATCTGCGGCAACACCAACCCGCAGACGGCGTTCGAGGCGAAATTCTCCCTGGTCTATTGTTGCGCTGCCGCCCTGCTGTGGGGCAGCGTGCGCATGGCCGCCTTCACCCCTGACAGGTTGCAGGATCCCGCCGTGCGCGACCTGATGACCCGCATCACCCTGACCACGGACCCGGAATGCCAGGGCAATTTCCCGGCCCTGCGCTCGGCCAAGGTCGAGGTCGAAACCACCGACGGCCGCGTCGTCAGCCATTACGCGCCGACCCGCAAGGGCGATCCGGACGCGCCCTTGAGCGATATGGAGCTTGAGGACAAGTACCGCGATCTGGCCTCCGCCGTGCTCGGCGCGGACGGTGCCGAAAGCCTGCTCGCCGCCATCTGGTCGATCGACGACATGGGCAATGCCCGCGATCTGGTGGCCGCCCCCGCCCAGGCCGCGCAATAGCATGGCCGCGCGCAACGCGCCGCGCCTGGGCTTCATCGGCTTCGGCGAGGCCGGTCCCCTGATCGCCAAGGGCCTGCTGGCCGCCGGCCTGACTGGCCCCATCACCGCCCGCGACATCCGCGACCGCCCGGCAGTCGAGGGCGTGGAGATGACGGGCAGCATCGCCGAACTGGTCGACCGCGCCGACATCATCCTGTCGACCGTGACGGCGACGGAAGCCTTGGAGGTCGCCCAGGAAGCGGCCCGAACGCTCAAGGCCGGACAGATCTACATGGACCTGAATTCGACCTCGCCCATGGTCAAACAGGCCATCGCCGAGGTCGTCAACCCGACGGGCGCCCGCTTCGTCGAGGTCGCCGTCATGGACGGCGTGCCGGGCAAGAACGAGAAGGTTCCCATGCTGCTGGTCGGCAATGCCGCCCGGGACGTGATCGAAGCCTTCACCCCCTACGGCGTCAACATGCGCGAATTCGGCACGGAATACGGACGTGCTGCGGCGACCAAGATGTTCCGCTCCGTCCTGGTCAAGGGGCTGGAAGCCTTGTTGCAGGAATGCGTCCTGGGGGCCGAAACCTATGGTGTCGCGGACGAGGTCTTCCAGTCCATGAACCGCAGCTACGCGGGCAAGAACTTCGACGACCTGGCCCATTTCCTGATCGGCCGCACGGCGATCCACGGGGCTCGCCGGGGGCACGAGCTGGAGGAAGTCGCCGACACGCTCCGCGCCATCGGCTACGAGCCCTTCATGTGCGATGCCGGGGCCAAGCGCCTGAAATGGTTGTCCGAGTTCGGATTCAAGGAAGACTACGGCGACACGGCACCCGAGGATTACCGCGAGGTGTTCGCCGAGTTGCAAAAGCGGCGTGGGTCCGCCGAACCGTAGCCCGGCATGGACCCCATCAGCCTGATGATCGTGATCAGCATCGGCAACGTGGTCGCCTGGCTTGCCGCGATCTACACCAAGAACGGCACCCCCGCCCTGTTACGCAACGTCATCACCTGCTCGGCCGGCGCCATCATCGTCAGCTATCTGGCGTCGTATCTGATCCCCGACTTCCAGGCGATCTGGTTGCTCCTCAGCGCCTTCGCGGGGGCCGTCGCGGCGCTGTTCATCCGGCGGCGGCCTTCTCCGGCGCCCTAGGCGACCGGGGCCGGGACGGGAATTCCGTATTTTTCCAGCAAGGGCCGCATGCGGTCCATGATCTCGGGATGCAGGGCGACACCCGCCGTGCTCTGTTCCGCAAACGTCGCTGCCGCCCGGTCGCCGGGCACCCGCACCGGCCTGGCCGGATCGCAGGGCACTGCGGCCCGGCACAGATCGGCGAGCACACCGGTTTCCCGGGTGAAGGCGTCCGCGCCCGCGAAGCCCCTGGGGTCGATCAGTTGCAAATAGACCGCGTTGCCGGCGGGCGGCTTGTCTGATGCCCGGCCAAGCCCGGCCAGGCCCGAGGTCAGGGCCTCGACCAGCAGCCCCATCGCGAACCCCTTATGGCCCGCTTCGTCGCCGCCGGCGGGACGGATCGCCCCCGGCGGGTCGGTCTTGAGAACCGCCGGATCGTCGCTCACCTGACCGTCGGCGCCGACCAGGGCCGGGAACGGCAACTTTTCGCCCAGGCGCTGGGCACGTTCGATGGCGCGGTTGGTCACGGCGGCGGCGCTGGTGTCGATCAGGATGGGATGGTCCGCGCCCGGCATGCCGACGGCAAAGGGGTTGGTGCCGATCACCGGCGAGGCGCCGCCGAACGGGGCGACGGCCTTCGTGGTCGGGGCCGAGGCCGCGACGATGGCGAAATAGCCCTTGAGCGCTGCCCGCCGGGCATAGGTCGCGAGGCAGGAAATATTCGCCGAATTGCGGATCGCGATCCCGGCCATGGGCGCGTCCTTAGCGCGGGCCATCGCCAGGTCGAGAGCGCGCACCATGACCCATTGCCCCGGCAGACCCTTGCCATCGAGCACCAGGGCCGCGCCGTTGTCGATGACGATTTCGGGCTCCCCTTCCGGCGTGGTCTTGCCGCCTTCCATGGCCGCCAGATAGGCGGGCACGAACTGCAGGCCGTGGGTGCCGTAGCCGAGCAGATCGGCCTCGACGAGAATGTCCGCCATGGCTTGCGCCACGGAGGCCGCCGCCCCGGCTTTTTCGAACAGGGTTTTGGCGGCGGCGATCAGGTCGGCGGCGGCATAGCGGTCGGTCATGTCGGTCTTTCCCTTAGACGGCGGCCAAGGCTTCCGGGCTGGGGTCGATCTCCCCGGTTTCGATCCGCTTGATGGCCGCGACGATGCCTTCGTTGGCAGGCACGGCGATGCCGTGGACCTTGGCCTTCATCACGATGAAACCGTTGAGGTAGTCGATTTCTGTCGGCCGGCCCTTGACCATGTCCTGGGCCATGGAGGGGCGCTGCTGGTCCGAGCGCTTGGCCCGCCCGTCGAGCAGCGACTTGTCGCAGGCCGTCATGGCCGCCGCGTCGCCCTTGCCCGCGGCCAGGACTTGTTCCGGCGGCATGCCGAGAAGTTTTTCGAGCGGATGGCCTTCGGCCATGGCCACCTCGACCGCCTCCGCGCCGATGCGGATACCGAGCCTTCGGATATGGTCGTCCGTGTCGCAGGCGTTCGACGCCAAGCCCGAGGCGGCGGAGATCGGATTGCGCATGCAGTTGACGATCAGCTTGGACCAGCGTTCACCCATCAGCGTCGTTGTCACCTTGGAACTGTCGACGCTGGACAGAATTTCAGCGATGCGCTCGACACGCGGCGTCACGCTGCCGTCCAGCTCACCGGCACGAAATACCACATGTTCCTTGCCGCCCAGCTTGACGTTGCGGCGCACGGCCCCCGGCTCCCACATGGAGACGGAAATCGAGGACGCGATGCAGCCCACGGTCCGATCCGCGCCGACGACCCCGGCGATGGTGCCTTCGTTGATCCCGTTCTGCAGGGACACCATGAAGCCGCCATCCGCGAGATAAGGCAGCATCCGCTGGGCGGCGGCTTCCGTATCGAAGGATTTGACGCAGATGAAGATCACGTCGAAGGGTCCGATATCGCCCGGCGGCGGCAGGTCGCGGTCGAGCACGGCGTTGCAAACGACGGTGAAGTTTTCCGGCTCGGTCAGGCCCGACAGCTTCAACCCCTGATCGCGCATGAGCGTCACATGCTCTGCCCAAGGGTCGATCAGGGTGACGTCCCGCCCGTCCCGGGTCATGTAGCCACCCACGTAGGCGCCGACAGCGCCCGCCCCGTAGACCGCGATGCGTTCCGTCCCCGACATGGCCGCCCCCTATTCCTTGTCGAGGGCGGCGAGGACGGCTTTGCCGAAGCCTTCGGTGGAGTTCTTGCCGCCCAGGTCGGGCGTATGGCTGGCGGGATCGCCGAGCGCCAATTCCACCGCCTTGAACATGGAGGCCGAGGCCTGCGCCAAGTCGTTGCGCGAGGTCCGCCGCCCCAGTTCTTCCAGCAGCATGGCGGTGGACAGCATCAGCGCCGTCGGGTTGGCGACGCCCTTGCCGGCGATGTCGGGAGCCGATCCGTGCTGTGCCTGGGCGAACACATGACCCTTGCCGGCGTTGATCGACCCGGCAAGACCCAGGCTGCCCGACAGTTCCGAGCATAGGTCCGAGAGGATGTCGCCGAAGGCGTTGGTGGTGACGATGACGTCGAAATCCTGCGGCCGTTTGACCAGATGCGCCGTTGCGGCGTCGATGATCAGCTCCTCGACCTCGACGCTGGGATAACCTTTGGCCACATCCATCACGGTCTTGAGGAACAGGCCGTCGGTCATGCGCAGCACGTTGGCCTTATGCACGGCGGTCACCTTCTTGCGCCGCTCCATGGCCATCTCAAACGCCTGTTTGGCGATACGCTCGCAGCCCTGGCGGGTGATCTTGCGCACGGAAAGCGCCACGTCCTCGGTCGGCATGAATTCGCCGGAGCCCATGAACATGTTGCGGTCGGCATAAAGGCCTTCGGTGTTCTCGCGCACGATGACCAGATCCATCTGCTTGATCACCGAGGGCACGCCCGGGCGGGTGCGCGCCGGGCGGATGTTGGCGAACAGGTCGAACACCTTGCGGAAGGACTTGGACGGGTTGACGCCGCCCTCGGCCTCGGACGGATATTCGAACGACGACACGGGCCCCAGGATGACGCCGTCGGCGGCGTCGCAGGCGTCATAGACGGCCTTGGGGATGGTCTGGCCCTCGGCCTTCAAGGCCTTCATGCCCGAGACCATGGGCACCAGTTCGATATTGAGGCCGAAGCGTTCGTCGAGCTTCTCCAGCACCGGCAGGGTCGCGGCCATGATTTCCGGCCCGATGCCGTCATTTTCCAGGACGATGAATTTCATGCAGGGAGTTTCCTTCGTGTGTTTTGTTGGTACCCCGGCGGTTTACGCCTGGGGAAATTTTCTGAACCGGGTGGTGCCGTCGCGTTCCAACTGGTTGACCAGATTGATTTCCCAGCTCAGGTACTGCTTCATCGCGCCTTCCTGGGCATCGTCCATGTCATAGGGGCGATACCACACGTCGTTGGTTTCGTCGGCCATGTTGGTGAAGCCGGTCTGCATCTCCTTGCGCGCGGCCTTCCAGGCCTCCGTGCCGTCGACCAGCACGGCGACGTGCCGTCCCATGGCGCGCAGTTCGGGTGCCGCCAGCTGCGCCAGCACGCCGTCGGGTGAGGTCAAAATGGTGAAACGGGAATCGGGAATTTTCTTGATGCTGTCCTTCATCCGTGCGCGCACGGCGAACCACGCACCCGGGATATGGCCGTCGCGATAGGTCAGGCTGTCGGCCAGGTCGATGACGACGCAGACCTTGTCGGCGATCATGCGTTCCAGCCCTTCCACCGTGACCGTTTCGGCGGCGGCGGCGTCGAGGCCGTAGATTTTCGGTTTATGCGCGCCACGCACCAATGGCTGGCCGTCGAGGGCGTTTTCCAGCACATAGACCTCGGGCCAGCCCATCTGGATCAACCAGCTGGCCGTCATGGTCGCGCGCACGCCGTCGTCATCGACCAGCACGATGCGGGCCCCCAGCACGGCGACGTAGCGATCCCAGGCCTGCACCAGTTGGCCGCCCGGCGCATGGCGGCTGCCTTCCAAATGCCCAGCGGTGAATTCCTCCGGATTGCGCACGTCGAGAACATAGGTCGTGCGTCCGCCTTCGGCCCGCCAGGCCGCAAGCTGGTCGTGGTCGCAGGTCGGCACGCCGAACCGCTTGGCGACCCGTTCGCGCACGGCCTTGGCCTTGGCCTGTGCTTCCTCGGAAAGCTGGTCGGGAAATTTCCGATCGTTGCCGTACTCCAACTGAAAACCCGCCAGATGCCAGCCCATGGTGCCGTTTTCCAGGGCCACGACCTTGTTGGGAATGCCCGCGTTGATCAGCGACTGCGCGCCGATGATGGAGCGCGTGCGCCCGGCACAGTTGACGACGACGGTGGTGCTGGGATCGGGCGCCAGGTCATGGACCCGGTAGGCCAGTTCCGCCCCCGGGCAGTCGACGCCCATGGGGATGTTCATCTTGTGGTATTCGGACATGGGGCGGGAATCGAGAACCACCATATTCTCGCCCCGGTCCATCATCGCCTTCACTTCTTCGGGCGGAACGCGCGGCGTGTCGTAAGTATGTTCGACGAACTCGCCGAACGCCTTGGACGGCACATTGACGCCGGAAAACACTTCGAACCCGGCCTGGTCCCAGGCGTCAAGCCCGCCGGCCAGGATGCTCACATCCGTGTAGCCCCAGGCGATCAGGCGTTCCGCCCCCAGCTTGACCAGATGGGAATCGGCCTTGCCTTCGGAACATAGCACGACAGGCGTGTCCTTCCTGGGCACGAAATCGTCGATGCGGGTTTCCAGATGGCTGAGCGGACAGTTGACCGCGAACAGCATGTGGCCGTCGCCGAACACGCCCCATTCGCGCAGGTCCAGGATGGCGACTTCTTCTCCGGACAGAATCCGGTCGCGGACGTCTTCGGCTTCCAAAGGAGTGGCTTCGGTCATGCTTACTTAACTCGCTTTCTTGAATTTCTTTTTCAGGTGTGGCATCAGGCCGCCGTCGGCGACGATCTGCATCAGGTGCGCAGGCACCGTGTCGCATTTGTAGGTTTCGCCCTTGGTCAGGTTGCGGACCTCGCCCTTTTCCATGTCGACCTCCAACTGGTCGTCGGTCGCGATCTTATGCGTTTCGGCGCAGACCAGGGCGGGCAGCGCCAGGTTGAAGCAATTGCGGTAGAAGATGCGGGCGAAGGATTTCGCCAACACCACGCGGATGCCGCAGGACCGCAGGTATTGCGGCGCCCATTCGCGGGAAGATCCGATGCCCAGGTTTTCCTCGGCGACGAAGATGTCGCCTTCCTTGCAATTGGGCGCGAAGGTCGGGTCCACGTCCTTCAGGCATTCGGTATAGGCGTCTTCCGGTTTCGCGCTTGTCAGGGCCGAAATCGGCGCCAGCAGGTCGGTGTCGATATTGGCCCCGAATTTCCAGGCCTTGCCTTTCTGTATCATCTTGCAGGTCCTTTCGGTCAGAGCATGTCGCGGGGATCGGCGATCCGGCCGGCGACGGCGGAGGCCGCCACCGTGTAGGGCGACGCCAGATAGAGCTTGGACGACTTGGGCCCGGCCCGGCCGACGAAGTTGCGGTTGGTCGACGAGATGCCCACGGCATCCTCGGCCAATCGCGCGTCACCCAACCCGATGCAGCCGCCGCATCCGGACGGCAGGATCATCGCACCCGCGTCCTCGAGGATTTTCAACGTACCTTCGGCGGCGGCCAGTTCCCGCATCTTGATGGTCGAGGGCGCGACCAGGAACCGCGTGCCGGCGGCGACCTTCTTGCCCTTCAGAACCTGGGCGGCCATGCGCAGGTCTTCCAGCTTGGCGCCCGTGCAGGCCCCCAGATAGGCCTGATCCAGTTTCACGTTCTTATAGTTGCCGACATCGTCGGCGTTTTCCGGGCTGGAGGGTGCCGCGACCTGCGGCGACAGGGTGTCGCCGTCGATGGTGATGCGCTTGGCATAGACCGCGTCGGCGTCGGATTGCCAGTCGGCGGCGTTCACACCCGAGACACCCCAGGCGGTGAGCAGTTCCATGGTCTTGGCGTCGGGGGCGATGATGCCGGTCTTGGCGCCGATCTCGGCCGCCATGTTGGTCAGGGTCATGCGGTCCTGGGCGGACATGCTGGCCACGCCGTCACCGCAGAATTCCACGACCTGATAGCCGAAACCCATGATGCCGTGGTCACCGCAGATTTTCAGGATCACGTCCTTGGCGGCGACGCCGGGGGTCAGTTTGCCGGTGACCTCCATGCGCACGTTTTCCGGGACGCGGACCCAGATGTCGCCCGTGGCCATGACGCCGGTGATCTCCGTCGCCCCGACACCGACCATGAAGGCCCCAAAGGCGCCAGCGGTGGTTGAATGGCTGTCGGCGCCGACACAGAACATGCCCGGGCGGACATAGCCTTCCTGCGGCAGAACGATGTGGCAGATGCCCTGGTTGCGGATGAAGTGCTTGACCTTGTGGGCTTCGCACCAGGCGTCGCAGATATCCTGGACGTTCTTGCTTTCGGGGGTGTCCAGGTTGACGTAGTGGTCGGAAATAACGACCAGCTTGTCCATGTCCCAAACGGGCACGCCCAACTCGTCCAGCTTTTTCCCGGATGTGCGCGGTCCCGACGAATCATGAACCATGGCCAGATCGACATTGCAGGTCACAATATCGCCAGGCTTCACCGTTTCCTTGCCCGAGGCGCGGGCGAGGATCTTTTCACTTATCGTTTGGCCCAAGGTGGCATCCTCCCAATGGCATTATTATTAAAAGCAATGCCCCCCTTCTGCCGCTAGATTACCCCCGCTTTGCGCAGTTGGGCGAGCCGATTCTTATCGTATCCCAGATCGGAGAGGATTTTTTCCGTGTCTTCCCCCAGCGGCGAGGCCGGTCGGGCCGGCGTCGGCATTGCCGAGCGCACGGGCGTATCAATCATGCGGATCGGGCCGTGGCCCTCAAGCTCCAGTTCCTGGATGATACCCTGTTCGGCGACGAAGGGATTGTCCAGCGCCTGGGCCAGGTCGTAGACCGGCGACGAGGGCACGGCGCCGGAAAATGCCTCCAGCCAGTCCGCCGTGGTGCGTTCGCTCAGGCGTTCGTCCAACAATT
Organism: uncultured Alphaproteobacteria bacterium; assembly: GCA_963976055.1. Taxonomy (GTDB): domain Bacteria; phylum Pseudomonadota; class Alphaproteobacteria; order Rhodospirillales; family Casp-alpha2; genus UBA1479. Next base: position 67,617 of record CAXBJB010000009.1, on the reverse strand, counting down.
CCTGCACCAATTCCCGATTGGCGAGCCGTTCCTTGAAGGTCTTGAACCGGGGATCAACCGCCCAATCGGGTTCGCCGATGGCCTTGCACAGGGCCGGCCAGAATTTCTCCTTGTTGCACATGATGTAAATCCAACCGTCTTGGGTGCGGTACAGCTGACAAGGCACCAGGGAAGCATGACCCGAGCGCGCCGTGCGGCCCTGGACATGGCCGGAATTCAGGTACCAGGTGGAGGTATAGACATTCAGCATATGCGCCATGTGGAACAGAGAGGTATCCAGATCCTGGCCCTTGCCCGTCGCCCGCGCGTTGACGATCCCGGATGAGACGGCAAATGCGAGCGCCAACCCCGTCGCCAGATCGACCACGGACAGGCCCATGCGGGTCGGCGGGCTGCCCGGTTCGCCGGTAACGGAGAAATGCCCGGCCTCCGCCTGCATCAGGAAGTCGAAACCCGGCCAGGCGGCGCGCGACCCCGTGCGGCCGTAGGCCGACAGGTGCGCGCAGACGATCCTGGGATTGGCATCCTTCAGGTGTTCATAGGTGATGCCCAGCCGTTCCGCCACGTCGCCCCGCGAATTGCTGGCCACCGCGTCGGCGGTCTTCACCAGGTCAAGGAACACGGCCTTCCCCTCGGGCTTCTTGAGGTCGAGGCTAAGGCTTTTTTTGTTGCGGTTGAACGAGTGAAAGAACTGGCTGTCGCCGTTCTCGAAAAAGTGCGGCCCCAGGGCGCGGGCGTAATCGCCCTCTCCGGGGGCCTCGATCTTGATGACCTCGGCCCCCTGGTCGGCCAGGAACTGGGTGCCGAAGGGACCGGCGCCGTACTGTTCGACGGCAAGGATGCGCACCCCATCAAGCGGCAGCGCGCTCATCCCTGGGCCCGTTCCGTCAACTGCCGGGCGATGATGATGCGTTGCAGTTCATTGGTGCCCTCGCCGATGCACAGCAAGGGCGCGTCGCGGAAATAGCGCTCCACGTTGTATTCCTTGGAATAGCCGTAGGCGCCATGGATGCGCATGGCCTCTATGGCGTTTTCCAACGCCGCCTCGGTCGCGAACAGCTTGGCCATGCCGGCTTCCATGTCGCAGCGCTGTCCCTTGTCGTAGGCGCGGGCGGCGCTGTCGACCAGCAGACGTGCGGCCTCGACCCGCGTCGCCATGTCGGCCAGCTTGATCTGGATCGACTGGTGTTCGGCGATGGGCTTGCCAAAGGTCTTGCGGTCCAGGGCATAGGCGACGGCGTCGTTCAACGCCGCCCGGGCGACGCCGACGCCGCGCGCGGCGACGTTGATGCGGCCCAATTCAAGACCGCCCAAAATCTGCTGCAACCCCCGGCCCTCGTCCGGGCCGATCAGGTTGGTCAGCGGCACGCGGGTGTTGTCGAACACGACCTCGCCCGTGTCGATGCCCTTGTAGCCGAGCTTGTGCAGCTTGGACGTTTTGTAACCGGCGTCCTTCTCGACCAGGATCAGGCTCATCCCTTTGTGCTTGGGTTCCGTCTCCGGGTCGGTCTTGGCGAGAACGGCCAGGAAGTTCCCTTCGATGCAGTTGGTGATCCACATCTTGTTGCCGTTGAGGACGTATTCGTTGCCATCCTTCTTTGCCGTCGTGCGCACGGCCTGAAGGTCCGTGCCGCAATCGGGCTCGGTCAACGCGATGCCGCCCCGCATTTCGCCGGACGCCATCTTGGGCAGCCAATACCGCTTCTGGTCCTCGGTGCCGAAGCGTTCGACCGCTGCCGCGGCGATCAAGTGCGAATTGAAGATACCAGATACGGACATCCAGCACGACGCCACCTTCTCCACGATCTTGGAATAGGTCGAAGCCGACAGGCCCAGGCCGCCGTATTCTTCGCCGATGGTCGCCCCCATCAGCCCCAGTTCGGCCAGCTTGTTGGCGATCTCGCGGGGGTATTCGTCCGCTGCCTCCAGCTTGTGGGCATGGGGCCGCACATCCTGTTCGATGAACTTGTCGACGGAATCGAGGATAAGGCGTTCTTCCTCGCTCTGGTCCTGGGCGGTCGCCGCGTCGGGGGCCATGGTGGTGATTTCCTACTAGTAGTTTGCTTTGTCGTCGACCGCGTGGCCGCGCTTGGGGATCAGCATGGTGCGCTCGTAGCTCATGACGACCTTGCCGTCCTGCTTCGTCGCCGTGGTGCGGATGGTGACGATGCCCTGGGTCGGGCGCGACTTGCTTTCGCGGATCGCCAGCACCTCGCTTTCCGCATAGAGCGTATCGCCCACGAACACGGGGTTCGGCATCTTGATGTCAGTCCAGCCCAGGTTGGCGATGGTCTTCTGGCTGACGTCGGACACGCTCATCCCGGCGACGATCGACAGGGTCAGGCAGGAATTGACCAGGGGCTGGCCGAACTCGCTGGCCTTGGCGTATTCCTTGTCGAAGTGCAGCGGATGCTGGTTCATGGTCAACAGCGTGAACCAGGTGTTATCGCTTTCCGTGATGGAGCGTCCGGGGCGGTGCTCGTACACGTCGCCGATCTTGAAGTCTTCGAGATAGCGGCCATAGGACTCGCGGTAGCGATTGGGTCCGACTTCTTTTGCTTCAGCGACCATGGGTCAGACGTCTCCGTGACTGAGGGCGAGGACCGAGCGCAGGCTGTTCGCTTCTTCGAGCGACAGCAAGGCACCCGCGAACTTCTCCATCCCGGCTTCCGACAGATAGGGCGCGCAAAGGCCGTCGAACTTGGCGCGGAATTCGGCCTGGTTCATGAAGTTGGCGGGCTCGCCCTTGGGGATTTCGACGAAGCGCTCATGGACCTCGCCGGATTTCATGCGGATCGTCGCCTTGCCCGCCATGTTGTCGGGGAAGGCCGCTTCGGCATCCGGATCGACGACCGTGGTGACACGCTTAGCCAGGGCCAGGGTGTCGGCGTCCTTCAGGTGGGTCTTGTAGTCGTCCCACACCATGTTGCCCGTGCGCAGCACCACGGCGGCGCAGAACGGCATGGAGAACTGGCCATCGACGATGGATTTCGGATTCTGCTTTTCCGCGTCCGAATTGCCGACGATCTTCCAGCCCGTTTCCGGCACGCCGATGATGGCGCTGTCCACCTCGTCCGCCGCGATGCCATGTTCGCCGGCCAGCTGGCGGATGGCGTCCATCGCCGCGTGGGTGTAGCGGCAGCTGGGATAAGGTTTCACGCCGAGCGCCATGGTCTCCCAATACTCGCCCAGGCCCGCCGCCGCCTTGTCCAGGTCGGCCTTGGGCGACAGGGAATGCAGAAAGCCCCATTTGCCCTCGATGGCTTCCTTCGGGCCCTTGAAACCCTCCGCCGCCAGGGTGGCACAGGTCAGGCCGTTCTGCGCCGCTTGGCCGACGTGGGAGCGCTTGGTCCAAGCACCATCGGCGAGGAACTGCATGGAACCGGCCGCCTGGCTGAGCGCGATGCCCAAGGCACTTTCGATGCCGCCGGCGTCGAGGCCCAAAATCTTGCCCGCCGCCGCCGCCGCCGCCATGACGCCGGTGGTCGCCGTCGGATGATAACCACGGTCGTAATGGGCCGTCGGCACCAGCGCCTTGGCCAGGCGTATCTGGATTTCATAGCCGACGACGCAGGCGGTGATGACGTCCTTGCCGCTGGCATCGGTCATTTCCGCCGCCGCCAGGACCGCCGGCACGATGGGTGCGGAGGAATGCAGGGAAGCTTCCGCATGGGTGTCGTCGAAATCCAGCGAATGGGCGAGCGAGCCGTTGACCAGCGCCGCCGCCATGGGCGTGTAGCCGCGCCCGTCGCCAAGCACCGAACAGTTGCCCGCGACCTGGCCCAAGCGCTCGACCGCGCTGACCAGACTGGCGGTGCTTTCCGCGTCGTGCCGCGCGCGGACCATGATGCCGGCGACGTCGAGGATCAGAAGCTTGGTGCGGGCCGCGATTCCGGCCGGCAGCTTGTCATAGGTCAGGCCGGCTGCGAATTCAGCCAATTGGCGGGTAATGCCCGTCATCGTCCGGTTTCCTCCATGCGTTTTCACCGCGCCTGTTGGCGGCGCGGATTCCAGTTCGAAGCGCGACTACACCATAAGATTTGTGATAGAGCTAATAGCAATATATGCATTATTAATCTGGAAAAGAGATCAATAATCATGCTGCCCATGACCCTGAAACAGTTGGAGATTTTCGTCGCCGTGGCGGAGCAGAACGGCTTTCGCCGGGCGTCGGAACGCCTCAACCTGAGCCAGTCCGCCGTGACCGCCCATATCAAGCTGTTGGAATCCCACCTGGGCGTGCCCCTGTTCCATCGCACCACGCGGACCGTGCGCATGACCGAAGCGGGAGAAAACCTCTACCGCCGCGCGGGCCGCGTGCTCGAAGGGCTGGAGGACATCGTGCGCATCTTCCATGACGAGGCCGCCATGGGCCGGGGCCGTGTGCTGCTAACCTCGGCCCCCAGCTTCGCCGCGACGCGCCTGCCGACCATCCTGGCCCGGTTTCGCGAGCACAATCCCAACATCACCGTTCATGTCCGCGAAGCCTACGCCACCGACATGCTGGACATCCTGCGCCGGGGTGATGCCGACTTCGCCATCGGACCCGTGGAAAAGGTGCCCCGGGAATTCGAATTCCGCCAGTTTCTGACCGACGGCTACTGCGCCGTCGTCGCGGCGGGCCACTCTTTGGTGGGGCAGAAGGACATCCCTCTGCACGTCCTCACGGACGAAACGATCCTGGCCCTGCCGCTGCCGTCGCGCACCCGCATCCAGGTCGAAAGCGCCTTCCAGTCCGTCGGCATGACCCTGACGCCCCATTTCGAGATGCTGCACCACCAGACCCTGATTTCCATGGCGGAACAGGGGCTGGGCGTCGCCATCCTGCCGGAAACGGCCGTGCCGCCGTCCAAGGACGGCGCCTATTGGGCCGCCCGCATCAAGCATCCGCGACTGGCCCGGCGCATCGGCATCATTACCCTGCGCGGCCAGACTCTGGCGCCGGGGGCCAGCGAACTGGCCAATCTGATCGCGGGGACGGACTCGAAGGTCAAGGCCCGGACTGCTTAGCCCAGCCCGTAGGCCTTCGCCCATTTCAGCGAGGCCTTGGTCGCCCCCGGCTTGGTCTTGTCGTGGGGCGCGTATTCGCAGCCGAGCCAGCCTTTGAACCCCAGCCGGTCGCACAGGTCGAACAGATAAGGATAATTGATTTCCCCTTCGTCGGGCGGAGTGCGGCCCGGGTTGCCGGCAATCTGCACATGCAGGATGGACGGCAGGTGGGCTTCGAAGGTCCGCGCCAAGTCGCCTTCCATGATCTGGGCGTTGTGGAAATCGTACTGGATGCCGATGTTGTCCGATCCGGCGGCCTTGACGCTGTCGACGACGTGCAGGGCTTCCTTGGTCGTCTGCACCAGATAGCCCGGACGGGCGACCGTGTTGATCGGCTCGATCAAGGCGGTCAGCCCGGCATCGGCCAGCACCGGACAGGCCCATTTCAGATTGTCGATGAAGACGTTGAAGGCCGCCCCCCGGTCCCAATCGCCCGATTGCCACCCGGCCAGCACATGCAGATAGGTCGTGCCCAGGGCCTTGGCGTAGTCGACGGCGGTGCCGATGGTGTCCTGGAATTCGCCCTTGCGGCCCGTCAGTCCGGCGATGCCGTATTCGCCGTCGTGCTTGCCGGGGGGCGAATTGAACATCAGGAACTCGATCCCCGCCGCCTTGCAGGCATCCGACAACGCATTCGCATCGTGACCGTAGAGCAGCGGGCATTCGACGACGGTAAAACCCAGGTCGCGGACCAGCCGGAAGCGGTCCAGCATGGGCACTTCCTGGGCCATCCAGCCGATGTTGGCGGCGAAACGGGGCATATGGGCCTCCCCGGCCTGGACGCGCCCGGGCGCGCCGGTTTCAGATTCTAGAGCGCGTCGTTGTCCTGTTCGCCGGTGCGGATGCGCACGGCGCTTTCCAGGTCGTAGACGAAGACCTTGCCATCCCCGATCTTGCCGGTGTTGGCGGCATTCTTGATGGCCTCGACCACCTCGGCCGCCTTGTCATCGGCAACGGCGATCTCGATCTTCACCTTGGGCAGGAAATGGACCTGGTATTCAGCACCCCGGTAGATTTCCGTCTGCCCGCGCTGGCGGCCATAGCCCTTCACTTCCGAGACGGTCATCCCTTCGACGCCGGCGGCGCCCAGCGCCTCGCGGACGGCGTCCAGCTTGTGCGGTTTGATCACCGCCATGACGAACTTCATGTTGCCTCTCCTAATGTCTTTGCGTTTGCCGTTGTTCCCGGCCTGCGGGCGGAGCACCGCTGCTCCGCCCTTTATAGCACGTCAGTCGAGCCTGTACGCGGTCTCACCATGGTTGGTGATGTCCAGGCCTTCCAACTCGTCGTCCTCGCGCACGCGGATGCCATTGGTCAGCCCGGCCGTGATCTTGACCAGGATGAAGGTGGCGATGGCCGACCACGCCACGGTGGCCGCCAGCCCCAACGCCTGCACGCCGAGCGCATCCATCATGGTCTTCCCTTCAGGCAGGCCCAGGCCGCCGAACATGGGCGCGCACAGAAACGCGACCAGAATGGTGCCGAGCGAACCGCCGACGCCGTGAACGGCGAACACGTCCAGGGAATCATCCAGCTTCCAGGCCGTCTTCACGATCTGCACCATCTTGAAGCAGATCAAACCGGCGGCGACGCCGATGATCAACGCGCCGATGGGACCGACGAAGCCCGACGCCGGGGTGATCGTGGCCAATCCCGCGATGGTGCCGGTGACCAGGCCGACCAGGGACGGCTTACCGTATTTCTTCCATTCGATAAGCATCCACACCAGCGATGCCGTGGCGGCGGCGATATGGGTGACGGTCAACGCCATGCCGGCCGCCCCGTTGGCCGCCAGGGCCGAGCCGCCGTTGAAGCCGAACCAGCCGACCCACAGCATGCAGGCCCCCATGGCGACCATGCCCGGATTGTGCGGCGGCGACACCTCGTTCGGGAATCCGTGCCGCGCCCCCAGCGCCTTGACGATGACCAGCGACGAGATCCCCGCCGTGGCGTGCACGACCAGGCCGCCCGCGAAATCCATGACGCCCATCTGGGCGAGCCAACCGCCGCCCCATACCCAATGGGTCACCGGCGCATAGACGACGATCAGCCAGAGCGACGACAGGATCAACACGGCGGAGAACTTGATGCGTTCCACATAGGCGCCGACCATGAGCGCCGGGGTGATGATCGCGAAAGTCATCTGGAACGCGAAGAACACGTTTTCGGGGATGGTGCCGGACAGTGCTTCCGTGCCGACGCCGGCCAGGAACATGCGGGACAGCCCGCCGATCAACTGATTGGCCCCGGCGCCGTCCGTGAACGACAGGCTGTAGCCGATGATCAGCCACAGCACGCTCATCAAACAGGCAATGGCGACGCAGTGCATGAGCACGCTCAGCACGTTGCGCGACCGCACCAGCCCGCCATAGAACAGGGCCAGCCCCGGCAGGGTCATGAACAGGACCAGGGCGGTCGCCGTGATGATCCAGGCCGTGTCGCCGGAATTAAGTTGATCGGCGGCAAAGGCCGCGTCAGGCGTGAAAATTGTCAGAAGAACGGCCACGAGCGCGAATACCGGCGCGGCCTGCCGGCGCAAGAACTTGGACATGACACTCCCCATCGTTGGGTTAGGGTTTGCTTCGATGCAATTTTTTACGCGCCTAACCGGACCGGTGTGACGGACCTGACGGGGTGAGTTGATCCCTCCTCGCGCCGGTCCCCGACCTCTCGTTCTTAAAACCTTGGTGGCCCCGATAATGCCCGACGGCTTTCGCGATGCAAGGCCTAATTCCGGCCTTGGGAGGCTCCCCGGCATGCAACCAATTCGGGATAGATGCCGCGTTCCGCGGAATGCGGGTCAGCGGGCCTCGAAAGCCGGCTTCTCCTTGGCCAGGAAGGCACGCACGCCTTCCTTGTAGTCCTCGGAATCGCACAGCGCATAGCTCGACTTCAACTCTTCCGGGCTGATCTGCGCGGGCCGCAGCAGGCGGCGCAGGATCTTTTTCGATCCGCGCGCGGCCAAGGGTGCCCCTTGGGCGACGCGCCAGGCGACGGTTTCCGCCTCGTCGTCCAGTTGGTCCGCCGGCACGACCCGTGTCAGCAGGCCCTTGGCATAGGCCTCGTCCGTCTCCAAAATCCGGCCTTCCAGCAGCAGTTCCATGATCACCGCCGCCGGCACCACGGCCAGCGCCGCCGCCATTTCCGGATAGGCGAAAGCATGGCCCAGGCGGTTGATGGGAATGCCGAAGCGCGATCCCTCGGCGGCCAGGCGCATGTCGCAGCAGCAGGCGATCTCGAAACCGCCGCCGGTGCAGGCACCGCGGATCACCGCGATCGTCGGATGCTTCAGGTTTGAGAAGGCATGCAGCGCGTCGGCGACGACCTTGCCGTAGGTTTCGGCCTGGCCAGCGCTCATGCGCTTTTCCGGGAATTCGGAGATATCCGCCCCGGCGGCGAAATGATCCCCCATCCCGGTGACCAGCACGCAGCGCAGGTCGTCGTCGGCGTCCAGTTCCGCCGTGACCTCGCCCAGCCGCCGCCAGGCGGCCAGGTTCATCGCGTTGCGCTTGTCCGGGTTGTTGATGATCAGGGTCGCGATGGCGCCCTTGCGTTCCAGGCGGATGATGTCGTCGTTCATGGCTAAGACTTCTTAATCTTCGGCGTTCAGGACCCGGACCGGCGATCCCGCCATCCAGGCTTTGATGCATTCCACGGCTTCCGGATACATCACTTCGTAGTTTTCCCGAATCACGTAACCCGTGTGGCCGGTCAGCACGGCGTTGTCGAGCTTGCGCAGCGCGTGGTCGGCGGGCAGCGGCTCGACATCATAAACGTCGATGCCGGCCCCCTTGATGGTGTTCGACTTGAGCGCGTCGATCAGCGCCGCCTCGTCGATGATCGGCCCGCGTGAGGTGTTGACGATGTAGGCCGAGGGCTTCATCAGCGCCAGTTCCGCCGCCCCGACCAGACCCGTGGTCCGTTCCGACAGCAAGACATGGATGGTTACCACGTCGGACTGCTTGAACAGGTCTTCCTTGGAAACGCGCGTCGCATTGCATTCGGCGGCGCGTTCGTCCGTCAGGTTTTCCGACCAGGCGACGACCTTCATGCCGAGTGCGTTGCCGAGCGCCGCCGATTGCGCCCCCAGTTTGCCCAGGCCGATGACGCCGAGTGTCTTGCCGCGCAGGCCGACAGGAAAGCTTTCCTGCCAGCCGCCGGCCTTCATGCAGCGGTCTTCCTTGGGGATTTCCTTGGTCACGGCGAAGATCAGGGCCCAGGTCTGCTCGAACGCCGGATAGGGCAGGATCGCCGTGCCGCAGACGGTGATGCCCATGGCCCGCGCCTTTTTCATGTCCCAGGCCAGGTTGCGCATCCCGGTCGTCACCATCATCCTCAGGTCCGGCAGCTTTTCCAACTGCGACGCCGGAAAGCGGGTGCGCTCGCGCATACCGACGACGACGTCGAAACCCGCCAGGGCCTTGGCGACCCGGTCTTCATCGGTCTGCAGGAACTCATTGAAGGACGTGACCTCCACGTCCGGGCCCAGGCTGGCCCAATCGGCAAGCTCCAGGGCCACGTTCTGGTAATCATCCAGGATGGCGATACGGGTCATGTTCCGTTTCCCTTCGTTTCTTGGTGTCCGGCCGCGCCGGATTCGTTAAGGCCAGGATATGCCCCGAGCGGAGGCCGGGCGGCAAGTCTTTAAAATCGGTCGGCCCTGCGTCAGGTTCACATAAGCTCTGGCATTTATGTTATATTTGATGCACATATTGCGCCCGGCACAGGCGCCAAAAGACCCATAATCACCCCATTGGGGCCAAAGCCCGAGAATACCCATGCGGAACGACACTGGATTTTCCTTTTCCGACATCGTCGCCAAGGCGAACGATGCGGTCATCGTCGCCAAAGCCGCCAACAGCAAATCGGCGAAACCGAAGATCGTTTACGTGAACGCGGCCTTCTGCCGCCTGTCCGGCTATTCGGAAAAGGAAGCCATGGGCAAGGCGCCGGGATTCATGGACGGCCCCGATACCGACCCGGAAACCCGGGCGAAGATTGCCGCTGCCATCAAGCATGGCCGCCACATGCGCACCCGCCTGCTGCAATACACCAAGGACGGCACGACCTATTGGGTCGACATGAACATCATGCCGCTGTTCGGCAGCGACGGAGAGATCACCCATATCGCCGCCATTCAGCGCGACGTGACCGCCGACGTCCTGCGCGAACAGGAACTGCTGTCCCTTGCGACCACCGACGACCTGACCGGCACCAGCAACCGCCGCCATTTCATGGAGCGGGCGGAGCTTGAAGTCCACCGCCTGCGCCGCCATCAGGTGCCGTTTTCCGTGGTTCTTTTGGACCTGGACCACTTCAAGCAGATCAATGACAGACACGGCCATCAGGCCGGCGACGACGTGCTGAAGGAAGCCGTCCGGCGCTGGCAGCTGGGCCGCCGTCCGTTCGACACCCTGGGCCGCCTGGGCGGCGAGGAATTCGCCATTCTGCTGCCCGGCGCCGATGCCGACGCCGCCATGACCGTGGCCGAACGCCTGCGCGCCGTGATTGCCGACACCCCCTTCGACACCATTGACGGGCCCGTCGACGTCACGGTTTCCATCGGGATCGCCGAAGCGGAAGACGCCGATCAGACCATCGAAGGCACGTTAGGCCGTGCCGATGCCGCGCTATACCATTCCAAGCACGCCGGGCGGAACCGGGTGACCAAGGCGTCGCCGATCCCCGCCGCCAAGCGCAAGACGGCCGGCAAGAAGGGTTAAACGCCCTTCCCGTTCTTTTTCACGACAACAGTTTGGAAATCGGGGCGGCCGTTCAGGCCGCGCGCACGTCCTTCAGGCGCATGGGCGTGCGGGGCCCCATGTTGTAGCGGTCGGCGAACTTGGGATTGAGCTTGCGCCCGTCGCGCATGTTGAACCAGATGCGCAGCAGGTTGCGTTTGCGCGTGCCGTCGGGCCAGTCCTCGAACGCGGCGCGGGAATGCAGGGTCACGTAGTTGTTGAGAATCTGGATGTCGCCCGTCTCGAACGTCATGTCATAACGGAATCGGTCGCTGACGCAGAGTTCCTGCATGTAATCGAGCGCCTCCCGGGCAAGGTCGGAAATCGGCTCGCCGATGAATTCCTGCCCTTCGATGATCGCCTTGCGCAGGTATCGGCAGCTGAGCCGCCCGTCGCACCAGCTGTAGACCGGCACCTTGTGGCGGGTCACGGGATGGGTCTCGCCGGCCTCGCCCTCGCCCCGCAGGTTGAAATGGAACCCTTCGTACAGCACCGGCAGGTATTCCGGGCGGGTCGCCAAAATCTCGTTGTAGACCGCCATACTTGACGCGATCTGGCTTTCCCCGCCGGACATGGAGGGCTGCAGGCAAAGCAGGCTGACAAGGTCCAGGCCGTCGCAATGGAAATACAGTTTCTGGCGCGTCTTATAGCCGCGGATCAGGGGATCGTTGTAGTCGAGGCCCTTGTCCGTGACCTCGCCGATCACGTCACCGTCCGGGTTGTGGTGCAGGGGCACGCCCATCAGAACGGTCAACGCCCAGTACATGGCCTCGATCCGGGAGCGGTCATAACGCGCGACCTCCAACCCCTTGATCAGCACGCATCCGCGCCCGTGCTCCAGTTCCCTGACCGCCCAATCGGCCAGCGCCGTCAATTCCGGGGCGTCGACGTCCTCGGGCCCGAACTGCTGCGCCCCTCGGCCCCGGGCCGCCAGATCGGCGGTCACATTTTCGAGCGCACTCAACTCCTCGGCGCTCAGGCGCCGGATCCAGTTGGGATCGCCGGCCAGTTCGGCGGCGGTCCAGGCGGATTTTTCGGTAACGGGGGTCTGGATCGTGTCGGTCATGACGGTCAACATTTCGTCTCGAAGGATGAGCGGAGCAAGTTTCCGGCGCGGCATGTATCCGGGCCGGAATGCCGATATTCGACTGTTTAGCACGCAAGCACCGTTGCGTCGGCGGCAAAATAACCGTTAAGTGTGCTCCAACGACTGCGGGAAATTGTATACAGTTTACGCAGATGGCTCACAAACGACGCCCACATTTGACGGAGGATATCCCCATGACCTGGCTTGAAGGCAACGGACGCGACAAACGCCCTGCGGGCGAACGGCTACGCGAGCTTTTGGACCGCGACGAAATCCTGCGCGTGCCCGGCGCGCACAACGCCTTCGCCGGCATGATCGCCAAGCAGGCGGGGTTCGAGACGCTGTATATCTCGGGCGGCGCCGTCACCGCCTCGCTGGGCCTGCCCGACCTGGGCATCATGACGCTCGACGAAATGTGCAACGTCGTGCGCAGCGTGTCGCGAACCACGGACCTGCCGCTGATCGTCGACGGCGACACGGGCTACGGCGGCGTGTTGAACGCCATGCGCGTGGTCAAGGAACTGGAACTGTCCGGCGCCGGCGCCGTGCATATCGAAGACCAGTTGCTGCCGAAGAAATGCGGCCATCTGAACGACAAGCGCCTGGTCGAACCCGAAGAAGCCGCCGCCAAGATCGCCGCCGCTAAGGCCGCGTCCTCGCATCTGGTCATCATCGCGCGCACCGACGCCGCCGGGGTCGAAGGCCTGGACGCCGCCATCAAGCGCGCCAACCTGTACCGCGAGGCCGGCGCCGACGTGACCTTCCCCGACGGCCTGCCGTCGGCAGAGGACCACGTGGAATTCGCCAAGCGGGTGCCCGGAAAGAAGATGGCCAACATGACCGAATACGGCCGCACCCCCTTCTTCACGGGTCAGCAGTTCCAGGACATGGGCTTCGACATCGTGATCTGGCCGGCGACCTCGATCCGCGCCGCCGCCAAGCTGTTCCAGGACCTGTACGGCCATATGCGCGACCACGACGGCACCGAAGGCTTCATGGACAAGGTGATGAGCCGCGCCGAACAGTACGACACCCTGGCCTATTACGATTACGAGGCGCTGGACGCCTCGGTCGCGCGGACGGTTGTGCCCGAATACGGCAAGTAAGCCGCGTGCTCGGCGTTAGTGTTTTCTGACCCCGTGGATGTGGACGTCATGGGCGGAATGCTTGCCGAGGATTTCCACCGCCCGGGCTTCCTTTTCCTCGGTCGCGGTCAATACCCATAGCAGCAGGCCGCCGCGTTCCATCTGATCGCGCAGAAACTTGGCGTGGCTTTCGCCGATACCTGCCGCAAGAAGGACGCCGATCATCGCACCGGCGCCGCCCGCGATCGCCGTCGCGGCGGCGGCGGCGGCAATCGTTCCCCCGGAGGCGACGATCGCGCCCGCCGCCAGGGTCGCCGGGATATAGGTCAAGATTCCGATCACGCCGCCTTCCGCGTCGCCGAAACTTTCCGGCGATACATAGGCCGTGCGCGGCGCATCAAGGTCATCCTCGGCGGAGGCGGTCGCTTCATAGATATGCCCCAGCTTTTCCTGTACCGCGTCTTCGCCCGCGAGGAGACTGATTTCAACCCGATCGAATCCGGAACTCAGCAACTCGTCGATGGCGTCCTGCAGAGATTCGGCGGTTTCAAAAACGCCAACCGCTTCTCGGGAAAACGCCGATTGATCTTCGTTTGACATGAGGCAGCCTCCTTGGGGGCATGACGAGACAAGCCTCAGTATCGCGATTTACCGCCAGCCGGCCTTGATCTCGGTCAATCGATTGCCGCGCAGCAAACGGCGCCTAACACCCCATCGCCTCGGCCACACCGATCAGGTCCTTGGCCACCACGTCCCAGTCGCTTTCCGCCGCCTGATCGACTTCCTGGTCCGGGCCGTATTCCTTGCGCGGCAGGAAGGCCGTCTTCATGCCGTGGCCGCGTGCGGCCGCGAGGTCATAGTTGTGGCAGGCCGTCAGCATGCAGTGTTCCGGCGTCGCCTTCATGCCCATCAGTTCGATGGCCGTCAGATAGGCGCGCGGGTGCGGCTTGTAGACCTGGGCGTTTTCCGCCGTCAGGATCGCGTCGAACGGCAGGCCGCCGTGCTTGGCGATGGCCGTCAACCAGGCGAAGGAGCCGTTGGACAAAGTCACCAGGGTGTACTTCCGGGCCAACCGGGTCAGCCCCTCGACCGCGTCGGGCCAGGGGTCGATCTTCAACCACAGATGCAGGATGTCCTGCTTCTGCGCTTCCGTGAGGTCCTCCAGGCCGAAATCGCCGATCACCTGGTTCATGCGCTCCAGATACATTTCATCCAGGTTGAAATAGGGCCGTTCCCCCGAGATCACGGCATCCATGGCCGGGCGGTATCCGGCTTTCCAGGCGGCGAGGAAGCCCGGCCAGTCGGCGTCGATCCCCTCCCGGTCGCCAAAGTCGGCCAGCAGGCATAACAGGCTGGTGCGCCAATTGGTGACGGTGCCGAACACGTCGAAAAAGATCACCTTCACATCGGGAGCGGCCATGGCGGATTCCTTGTTTCGTGGGTTTGTGGCAAGCAACGGTTCGGTTAATCTCGCCACAGACGCCCCGCAACCGCAAGCCGCTTTGGATTCCAACCATGCCCCAAGACGTCACCGTCCGCGCGCCGACGCGCGAAGATTTCGACGCCTGGTCCCATCTGTGGGCCGGCTACAACGCGTTTTATGAACGCAAGGGTCCGACCGCCGTGCCCGACGAGATCACCCGCCTGACTTGGGATCGTTTCTTCGACGCCTATGAGCCCATGCATTGCCTGGTCGCCGAACACGGCGGCCGGCTGGTCGGCCTAGTCCACTACATCTATCACCGCAACACGGTGATGCGCGGGCCGACCTGCTACTTGCAGGACTTGTTCACGGACAGAGATCTGCGCGGCAAGGGCGTCGGCCGGGCGTTGATCGAGGCCGTGTATGAGCGCGCCCGCGCCGCCGGATCGCCCCGCGTCTATTGGCAGACCCACGAAACCAACACGACGGCCATGACGCTGTATGACAAGGTCGCCGCCAAGTCCGGCTTCGTCGTATACCGGCACGACCTTTAGACAACGAAAAACCAGGGAGCCCCCCATGATCACCTCACCCAACGACACGGTTTTGACCGACGTCCAAGACGGTATCTGCCGCGTCACCTTCAATCGACCGCAGGCGCTGAACGCGATCACCATCGACGTGATGAAGGCCCTCAAGGAGATCACCGACCAGTTGCGCGCAAGCAAGGACGTGCGCGTCGTGATCATGCGCGGACAGGGCGACCACTTCATGGCCGGGGGCGACGTGAAGGCCTTCAAGACCATGCTGGACGAGGAGCCGGACCGCGACAAGACGGCCGAACAGTTCGACGCCCGCCTGTCGCGCGTCCATGCGACCATCGAAAACATGCGCGCCATGCCGCAACCGATCATCGCCTCGGTCCGGGGTGCGGCCGCGGGTGCGGGAGTCAGCCTGATGCTGGCCTGCGACCTGGCCCTGGTATCGGACGATGCGTTCTTCACCCTGGCCTATTGCCACATCGGGACCAGCCCCGACGGTGGCTCGACCTATGCCCTGCCGCGCACCGTGGGCCTGAAGAAGGCCATGGAGATCGCGCTGCTGGGCGACCGTTTCACGGCCCAGGACGCGCTTGATTGGGGCATGGTCAACCGGATCGTTCCGGCGGCCGACCTGGAAGGCGAGACGGACAAGCTCGCCGCCCGGCTGGCGAAAGCCGCCGGTCACGCCAACGCAGAAGCCAAGGCGCTGCTTAACGCCTCGTTCCATAACAGCCTCGCCGAACAGCTGGACGCGGAAAAAGCCGCCTTCATCCGCAATACCCGGACCGGCGACTTCTACGAAGGCGTCACCGCCTTCACTGAAAAGCGCAAGCCGGGCTTTACCGGGGAATAGGGCTCACCGTTCCCCGCCCGCGGCGGCAACCTCGCGGACGATGCTCAGGAAGTCGTTCACGGCGGCGGTCTGGCGCACGCCGCAGCGTTGCAGCAGGCAGATCGTGCGTTCCGGCAGGGCAAAGCCCAGGTCGAGCGGCACGATCCGGCCCGCCAGTTCTTCCGCGCTGAACTCGATCCTGGAGCGGAAGGAAATCTGTTCTGAATTGAGCAAGAGGTAGCGGATCACGGCGTTGGAGCTGGTTTCCACAGCACCCTCGGGCGGGCGCCCGACCGTTTTCGTAAATACCTTGTCCAATAGGGCTCGGGTGACGCTGCCCAGCGGCGGCAGGATGAATGGATAGCGCAGTAGTTCGTCCGCCGATAACCCCTTGCGCCCGGCCAGGGGATGGCCCGCCGATACGAATAGGCCCATGGGGTCGCGCACGATGGGCTCGACCGCCACGCTTTCCAGCAGCGCCTTGTTGGGCTCGGCACAAATCAGCACGTCGATTTCGCCCGCATGCATCCCGGAAATCAGCGAGTCGATCGGCCCTTCGACCGTGCGCACCAGGACTTGTGGGTGCTGGGCCAGAACCCGCGTGATCGCCTCGGGCAGCAGGGCGTTCCGCGAATAGGCCAGGCCGCCGACGCAGACCAGACCCGACGACGTGCCTTCGAAGGATTCGACGTCGTCCGCCATCTTGCGCAATTCCGACAGCACGCGCTTGAAGCACAGCGCGCTGGACACCCCCGCCGGGGTCGGGATCATGCCCGTGGGCGTGCGCGAGAACAGGGCTACGCCCAGGTCCGCCTCAAGATGGCGGATCGAGGTCGAGATCGCCGGCTGTGACACGCCGAGGACATGGCAGGCCCGCTTGACGGAGCCGAAATCATGCACGGCGACCAGGGCGCGGAGGCGCGACATGTCGACATGCATGTGGAACAGGGATGCGTTTTCATGCACGCCGACGTCATGTCCCGTCGCCAGCATGTCGTGCAGATCGGCCAGTTCCGCCTGGATGATGCCGCAGCGTTCGGCCACCAGATCGCCCACCGGCGTCGGCGACATGCCGTCCTGGGCGCGGGTCAGCAGCGGACGGCCGAATTTTTCCTCCAGAATGCCCAAGGACCGGGACACGGCGGACGGGCTGCGGCGCAATTGCTCCCCCGCCGCGGCGATACGGCCATGGGTCAGCACGGCCGCGAACGTGGCCAAGTGGCTGAGGGAAAAATTCTTTTCTGAGCTGTTCTGCACGCATTCATCCTTGAAGCCGCGGCGCCTGCCTTAACGCCCGGGAAGCCGGCCAATATAAACAAATTCGACCCCCATATAGAGAATTTGAAATAGGGGCTGGCGGCCCGGCGTGCTTCGTTCTTGTCAAAATTGGGAGGATTACAATGCTTACGAATTTTCTTAAATACGCCAGAACCGCCGTCATCGCATCCGCCGTTGCCCTTGCCGCCATCCCGGCGGCCCGGGCCGGGTTTCCCGAACAGGCCGTGAAGATCGTCGTCCCCTACAAGGCCGGCGGCAACACGGACGTCATCGCCCGCATCTTCGCGGACCACCTTCAGGAAGCACTCGGCGGCCCGGTCGTCGTCGAAAACCGCGGCGGCGGCGGCGGCACCATCGGCGCCGCCCTGGTCGCGGGCGCCAAGCCCGACGGCTATACTCTGCTGTTCGCCACGGCGGGCTCGCACTCCATCAACCCGAACCTGCGCAAAATCAAGTACGACCCGATCAAGGATTTCCAGCCGATCAGCGCTGGCGTGGTGTCGTCGCTTCTGATGGTCGTTCACCCCTCGGTCCCGGCCAAGACCCTGAAGGAACTGATCGCCCTGACGTCCGCGGGCAAGGAACAGTACAACTTCGCCTCCGGCGGGATCGGCACCCTGGCACATGTCGCGGGCGAATTGTACAACCAGAAGACCGGATCGAAGCTGACCCACGTGCCCTACAAGGGCGCCGGCCCGGCCCTTAACGACGCCGTCGCGGGCCGCATCCAGGTCTACATGAACAATATCCCGAAGATTCTGCCGCATGTGCAATCCGGGGCCCTGCGGCCGCTGGCGCTGGGTGCGGCCAAGCGCTCGGCCCTGCTGCCGGACGTCCCGACCACGGCCGAAGCCGGCATGACCGGCATGGAGATGGGGTCCTGGTTCGGCCTGCTGGCCCCTGCCGGTGCGCCCAAGGACGCCGTCGACAAGCTGTTCGCTGCGATGCAGTCCGCCAAGACATCGGCCAAGGTGCTGGAGCGCCTCAAGGGCATCGGATCGGAGATCGAGATTTCGGATTCCCCGGAACAGTTCGGCGCCTATATGCAGGAGCAGCTGAAATGGTGGGCCGGCGTCCTCGACAATCCGGTCTTCAAGAAGAAAAAATGATCTGACCCGTCAACAGGGCGGCCGCGCTATCTCTGGACGCGGCGGCCTTGTTGATGCGGGTTCGGGTATGATGCAATCACGCCGGATCATGGCATCCGTCGGAGCAATAAATATGGCGCGAGACTTTTCCTGGCTGTTCATCGCCGCCCTTGGGGCGGCGGCCTTCTACTTCGCGCTCGATTTCAAGTTCGGCACCCTCGCCAATGTCGGCTCCGCTGTTTATCCGCTCATGCTGTCTGGTGCCATCGTCTTGATTTCACTATATTCCTTCGTCTTCTCGCCGCGCGCAGAAGCGATGCCGATGAACCGGCGCGCGTTCCTCAGCGTCACCGCCGCCGTCACCGTGTTCATCCTGCTGGTCGAGGTTGTGGGCCTGCTGCCCACGGTGGTGCTGTCCATGGCCATCGCCTACGCCGGTCAGTCGGAACGGCGTTATCCGTTCTTCATCGCCCATGCCTGCGTGTTCGCCGTCGGCGTGTGGCTGATCTTCTCCTACGTCCTCAACCTGCCAATTCCTCCGTTCCGGCTGCCCTGACCCATGGAAGATTTCCTGATCGGCCTGTCGACGGCCATGATGCCCCAGAACCTGCTGGCCTGCCTGGCCGGGGTGTTCCTGGGCACGGCCATCGGCGTCATTCCCGGCATCGGGGCGCTGGCCGCCATTTCCCTGCTGCTGCCCGTGACCTTCGCCATGGACCCGACGACGGGAATCGTCATGCTGGCCGGTGTCTATTACGGGGCCGAATACGGCGGCTCCACCGCGTCGATCCTGCTCAACCTGCCCGGCACGCCATCCAACGCCATCACCTGCCTGGATGGCTATCCCATGGCGCAGAAGGGCGAGGCCGGGGTCGCCCTGTTCATGACGACCATCGCGTCCTTCGTCGGCGGCAGCATCGGCATATTGGTGTTGAGCGCCCTGACCCCGGCCATCGTCAGGGTCGGTATGGCGTTCGGCGCGGTCGAATATTTCGCGATCATCGTGTTCTGTTTCGTCGCCGTCGCCACCATCGGTGGCAGTGATCCCAAAAAGAACTTCGTGATGGTCGCCCTGGGCGCCCTTCTGGGCACGGTGGGGCTCGACATTTACGACGGGGCGGAACGCTACAGCTTCGGTTCCCACAACCTGATCGACGGGTTGAGTTTGGTGCCCGTGGCCATGGGCCTGTTCGGGCTGTCGGAAATCATCCTGTCGATCCGCGGCGGCGCGGAACGCCACACCCGGCACAAGATCAGCTTCAAATCCATGCTGCCGAGTGCGATGCAGTGGAAGCGGTCGTTCTGGCCCATGCTGCGGGGGGCGGCCTCCGGCTGCTTCTTCGGGCCCCTGCCCGGCACCGGCCCCTCGGTCGCGACGATCCTGGCCTATGCCAATGAAAAGAAATTGTCGCGCCGGCCTGAGGAATTCGGCCATGGCGCCATCGAGGGCGTCGCCGCCCCGGAAAGCGCCAACAACGCGGCCGTGCAGACGGCCTTCGTGCCGACCCTGTCGCTGGGCATTCCCGGCACCCCGACCATGGCCATCATGATCGGCGCCCTGATGATCCACGGGATCGTGCCGGGACCCATGCTGATGAGCACGGAACCGCAGTTGTTCTGGGGCCTGGTCGCCAGTTTTTGGATCGGCAACCTGTTGCTGCTGGTCATCAACATTCCGCTGATCGGGCTTTGGGTGTCGTTCCTTAACGTGCCCTATCGACTGCTTTACCCCGCCATCATCATTCTGATCTGCGTCGGCTCCTACAGCCTGAAGAACAGCACCTTCGACGTGCTGGTCATGCTGATCGTCGGCGTCGCCGCCTACGGCCTGCGCCGTCACGGCTTCATGCCCGCCCCCCTGCTGATCGGCTTTGTCCTGAGCCCCATGCTGGAAGAAAATTTCCGCCGCGCCATGATCATGGGCCGGGGCGAGGTGAGCTATCTGTTCGACAGCCCCATCAGCATCGTGACCTGGCTTTTGACCTTGGGCATGCTGTTGTCGGTGCTCTATCGTCACCAATTGAAAAAATTCGCCGCCCGGTCCTTGGGCGACACGACCAGAACCGAAAACCGCTAAGACCACGGGAAACGTCTCAATGATTATCGATTGCCACGGCCATTACACCACCGCCCCCGCCCAGCACGAAGCCTGGCGCAAGGAACAGATCGACGCCAAAGGCGACCTCAGCAAGATGAGCGCCAAGGAGCCGGTCGTTTCCGATGACGAACTGCGCGACAGCGTCGCCAATACACAGCTGCGCCTGCAGCAGGAACGCGGCACGGACTTGACGATCTTTTCCCCCCGCGCCGGCGGCATGGGCCACCACATCGGCGACGAGAAGATGAGCATCCAGTGGTCGCGCATCTGCAACGATCAGATCAAGCGCATCTGCGACATGTTCCCCAACAACTTCGCCCCCGTGGGCCAGTTGCCGCAGTCACCGGGATGTTCGCCGTCTAATTCGATCCCGGAACTGGAGCGCCTGGTCAATGAACTGGGTTTCATCGGCGTCAACCTGAACCCCGATCCGTCCGGCGGCCATTGGACCGACCCGCCCCTGACCGATCCCTGGTGGTTCGACCTCTACGCCAAGCTGGAGGAACTGCAGGTCCCGGCGATGATTCACGTCAGCCAGTCCTGCAACCCGAACTTCCACTTCACAGGTGCCCATTACATCAACGCCGACACGGCGGCCTTCATGCAGCTGCTGGAATCGGACCTGTTCGAACGGTTCCCGGGTCTGAAGCTGATCATCCCCCACGGCGGCGGTGCGGTGCCCTATCACTGGGGCCGCTACCGCGGCATCGCCATGGGCATGAACCGGCCCGAGCCCAAGGACATGATGGGCGACAATCTGTATTTCGACACCTGCGTCTACCATCAGCCGGGCATCAACCTGATGGCCGAGGTCGTGCCCGTGGACAACATCCTGTTCGCGTCCGAACTGCACGGCGCCGTGCGCTGCAAGGATCCGGACACGGGCGAATGGTTCGACGACACGCGACGCTACATCGACGCGACCGCCAACCTGACGGCGGAGGAAAAAGAAAAAGTGTTTTACAAGAACGCACTCAAGGTGTTCTCGCGGCTCAAGCTGCCCGCCGCCTGACACCCGTAACGCACAACACTCCAGGGAGACCAAGCCCATGACCGTCGGATTCCGCATCAAGAAGACCTGGGAACGCATTTCGCCCGACCTGGTCGACGCGTTCAAACCCCTGCCCGTCGCCAACGTCGGCGACTGCATGTCGCGCATGTTCGCGGGCGGCGACGCGCTGCGCCCCATGCACAAGGACGGCGTGCTGGCGGGCCCCGCCTTCACCGTCTTGACCCGACCCGGCGACAACCTGATGCTGCACAAGGCGATCGATACGGCGGCCCCAGGCGACGTCATCGTGGTCGACGGCGGCGGCGACCTGACCAATTCCCTGTTCGGCGAAATGATGCTGATGCAGGCCATCAAGCGCGGCGTCGCGGGATTGGTCCTCAACGGCGCCGTGCGCGACCGCGATGCCTTCCTCGACCACAACCTGCCGGTCTTCGCGGCAGGTGTGTCCCACCGCGGCCCCTACAAAGACGGCCCGGGCGAGATCGGCTTTCCCATAAGCCTGTACGGCATGCGGATCAACCCGGGCGACCTGATCCTGGGCGATTGCGACGGCGTGCTCTGCGTGCCCAAAGAAGAGGCCGAGGTGGTGCTCGCTGCCTCGCGGCAGAAAAAGGCCGCCGAAGACAAGCAGATGGCCGCCATCGCCGACGGCACCATCGACCGCGGTTGGGTCGACAAGGCGCTTAAAGACAAGGGCTGTGAATTCGTCGACTGAACCGCCCCTTTCCCATCTGAACGCGTCTTCGCCGCGAGACAAGCGCCCGCGTCCCCCATAATATGGCGGGCAATGGAAGGCCTGTGCCTTCCCACAACGCAACCCGACCACATGGGAGAGACTTCAAGAATGTCCAAGGGAACACTGGCGGGAAAGACCGCCGTCATCACCGGATCGTCGCGCAACATCGGCAAGGCCACGGCCCTGGCCCTGGCCGCCGACGGCGCCAACATCGTTGTCAATGGCGTGCAGGACCAGGATGCCGCAGATGCCGTGGTGAAAGAGATCGAGGCCGTGGGCGGCAAGGCCGTCGCCAAACTGGCCGACGTGGCGACCAAGGACGGCGCCGACGCGGTAGTTCAAGCCGCCGTGGATGCCTTCGGCGGCGTCGATATCATGGTCGTCAATGCCTCGACCCGGGGTCAGAAGGCGTTTCTGGAAATGCCGCACGAAGATTTCCGCCGCGTCGTCGACACCACCATCGACAGCGCCTTTCACCTGTGTCAGGCGGCGATCCCGCACATGCTGAAGGCCGGATGGGGCCGGGTCATCACCCTGGGCGGCGTTAGTTGGTACATCGGCATGCCCAACCGCATCCATAACCTGACCGGCAAGTCGGCCATCGTCGGCTTTACCCACGGCATCGCGTCGGAATTCGCGACCCAGGGCATCACCGCCAATTGCGTGTCCCCGGGGGCCACGGAAACCGTGCGCCCGGCCTCGGCCGGTGCGGGTAACCCGCGCAACGCCATGAACATCCCCATGGGACGTCAGGGCGACGTGAAGGAAATGGCGGCCACCGTGCGCTTCCTGTGCCAGCCCGATGCGGCCTACATCACAGGGCAGACCATCCACGTCAACGGCGGCCTCTTCCTCGGCACCTGACCCCCAGAGACGACACCAAGCACCGGCGGCGGGGCGTTCAGCGGTTCTGGATGTCCCGCCACTGGTCCAGCGTGCGCCGGGCCTGGTCGACAATGGGATAGTCGATGAAGTAGCCGTCCATCTGGATGGAGGCGAGGCCCCGTGACTCGGCTTCCTCGAAGGCGGCGACGACCTTCTGGGCGAAAGAAATCTGCTCTTCCGTCGGCGTGAACACGCCGTTCACCGGGCCGATCTGGTCCGGATGGATGCAGAGCTTACCCTGATAGCCCATGTCGCGGACCTTTTCCGCCGAACGGACAAGGCCGTCCGTATCCTTGATGTGAATCCACACGGAATCGATGGGCGGCTCCAGCCCCTCGGCGCGGGACGCCAGGGCGATTTCAGCCCGGGCGTGGTCGATCTCCGTCTCCGCCAGGGTCCAGCGCATCGACATGTCCTTGGTGTAGTCGCCGGCGCCGAAGCTGAGCCGCCGCACGCGGGTCGCCGTCGCCGCGATGGCGCGCACGTTAGCGACGCCCTTGCCCGTTTCGATAATCGGCAGTAGGTCGATGGTGCCGACGTCCATGCCCTTGTCCCGTTCGATGTTCGCCAAAATCCAATCGACGGCAAGGACCTGGGCGGCCTCCTCGACCTTGGGCAGCACGAGCCCCGTCAGCCAGGGGCCGGTGACAGCCAGGATGTCGTTGAAGCAGAATTCCGTATCCCAGGCGTTGACCCGCACGTATCCGCGCTTGCCGGGGTTCTGTTTCAGGGTCTCGACGACCAGGGCACGGGTCGCCGGTTTTTCGGCGACGGCGACGGCGTCTTCCAGGTCCAGGATGACGGCGTCGCAATCAAGGGTGAACGCCTTTTCGGCCCGGCGCGCGTGATTGCCGGGGGCAAACAGGTAGGTACGGTGAACGGCCATGAGTGAGATGTTCCGTGATGGTGGAGGGAAAGGAGGGGTGGCGGCGGTTAGGACTGCGGCCTGCTGGCCAAGTCCGGGCGCTCTTGTGTATCGTCGTCCGTTTCGTAACAGCTGTGGGGGTTCTGATCGAAATCCCCGGTGATGGCGGAGATGTAGCCCTGAATGTCCGCCGCCGTGCCCGACGCCGGAGCGTCATCGCCGGCCAGGGCGGGCAGCGGTGCCGTGAACAACGGCAGGCTCAGTAGCAAAGCGGCGAAACGGGACATGGCACCCTCCTTGCGGATTGTCCGGCAATGATACGCTTCCGGGGACACCCTGTCACCACGCGGGCGGCGTCCAGGTGGTGTCTTGATCGAGCGGAAACACGGGACGGCACAAATCGCCCCAGGTGAAATTGGTGAACACGGGCGAGGTCAGGCCCGGACAATCGACCTCGTAGACGTTTTCCGGCGGGAAGAATTCATCGAACCCGGCGCGGAAATGGCCGCGCGATTTGACGACGACCGTGCGCGCCTGGGCGATGTCGATGCCGAACATTTCCAGCATGGCCGGGTCGGCGCACTGCTTGCGGTGGGTCGCGACGGCGACGCGGACGCCGCCGATCTCCAGCAAGGCCGCCGGGCCGACGGAAAGCGACCGGCCGCGCAGGATGCCGCGGCGCCCGACAAAGGAACCATCGGTCAGCTTCAGCACCTTGGCCTGGATCTCATAGGCCTGCTCGAAGGCCGTCTTGGGGGCGCGATTGAAGCGGGCCGTGATTTCCGCCCCCTCACCCGCTGCGTGAGCGTCGCTAGCCACGCCGCCGTCAATGACGACGCCCATGACCACGCCGTCGGCACCGGCTTCGATCAGGCCCTTCAGCAGATAGATGGTGCTGCCCGTGCCGCCGCCACCGGGGTTGTCGGCGACATCGGCCAGGATTTGGGCAGGTCGCTTGGCATCCCGGCCGTTTGCCACCGCCATGGCGACGGCGTCCG
Organism: uncultured Alphaproteobacteria bacterium; assembly: GCA_963976055.1. GTDB lineage: Bacteria > Pseudomonadota > Alphaproteobacteria > Rhodospirillales > Casp-alpha2 > UBA1479. Next base: position 42,898 of record CAXBJB010000009.1, on the reverse strand, counting down.
GCAGCGATGTCAGGGATTTCTGGTAGCGTTCATGGTCGGCCCAGAGCCGACGCGCGAGTTCGCCCGCGAGTTTCCGCGCCGGCGCGATGTCGTTCCGTGCGGTGACGATCACCGACATGCCGCATTTGGGACTGTCTGAATAGATAAAACCGGCGGCGACGGAGACGTTGAGGATCGTGCCGTCGGACGCCGCCTGGGCGGCCTGACCGGCGTTGATGATGTCGGCATAGGGGCCGGTCGCCGTCAGCAGCACCACCGAGGGGGCGGCGATGGGCACCTTCACGAAGGCCGTCTGCGGGCGCATGCCCTGGAACATCTCGTCCATGGCGCGGGCGGCCTCGCCGGCGCGTTCGCGCTGATCCACATGCGGGTTGGTCAGATAGGCGATCAGCACGTCCGCATGATCGGCCATGACCTGAGATACGTTGGTGTGCAGGTCGAGGGTCGCGATCATCGGCACCTCCGGCCCGACGATGTCCCGGACGCGGCCATAGAGCAGTCCGTCGGGGTCGGTTTCATGTTCCGCCCGCATCGCGCCGTGGCTGACGATATAGACTCCGTCAAGCGGCCCGGCCGCCTTCAGGCGCGTCTCGACCTCGGCGACGAACCAGTCGAAGAACCCCTTCTCCACCGGGCCACCCGGCTCGGCATCGCCGACCAGGATCGGCACCATTTCCCAGGAATCGGGATGTAGCTTTTCCATCTGCTGACAGAAGGCATTGACCTCCACGGGCAGGCGCGGATTGGGGGCCGCCAGCTCGGCCAGGATGTCCGCGCCGGCAAGCAGGCAGCGCCGTTCGTAATCGGCCCGCGTGGTCACCGGGGCGAAGGCGTTGCTTTCAAGAAGGAAGCCAAGAATGGCGATACGTTTGGTCATGGTCTGTGGTCCTTAATGCGGAAGCCCCAATGGAAAGGGCGGCCGAAGCCGCCCTTGCCGTAAACGTAGGTACGTTCCCGCCCCTTAGCGCGAACGCATTTTCGGGTCCAGAACGTCGCGCACGGAGTCACCGAACAGGTTGAATCCGAACACGCTGAGGGAAATCGCGATACCGGGATAGACGGCAACCCAGGGCGCACCCTCAAAGAACTCGGACGCGTTACTGAGCATCAGGCCCCAAGCCGGGGTCGGATCCTGCACGCCCAACCCCAGGAACGACAGGGAGGCTTCCAGCAGGATCGCCTGACCGAGGAATGTGGTCAGCATGATCAGATAGGGCGCCATGACGTTCGGCACCATGTGCCGCAGGATGATGCGGGCATCGGAAAAGCCCAGCGCACGGGCCGCATCCACATAGGGAATTTCGCGGATAGCCAGGGCATTGGACCGCACCACGCGCGCGCATTGCGGTATGAATGGCAGGATGATCGCGATCATCACGTTCTCGATCCCCGGCCCGAGGGTGGCGACGACCGCCAGAGCCAGAATGATCAGCGGGAACGCCATGAACACGTCCAGGATGCGCTGCAGGATCAGGTCGAACAGGCCGCCGAAATAAGCGCTGGCGACCCCCAGGACGAGCCCGCCCGTCGCACCCACGATGGCGCAGACGAAGCCGACCAGAAGGGCCGTGCGAGACCCGTAGATAAGCCGGGTCAGGATGTCGCGGCCGAATTCATCCGTGCCGAGCAGATATTCAGCGCTCGGCGCCGCCAGCATGGCGTCGAAATGTTCCTGGAGGGGATCATTCGGCGAGACGACTTCGGCCAGGATCGCGGCAATGATCATCACGAAGACGATCGCCAGGCCGAATACGCCGAGGGGTTGCTTGCGGCACAGGTCGAGCATCACCTGCGACCACGGCTTCTTCGGCGCGACTTCCTCGAACTGGGCTTCGGTTTGTATTTCAGAAACGGTAACCATCGTTATATCCCGTCACGAGTAGCGAATGCGGGGATCGAGCCACGCATAGGCCAAGTCGGTAATAAGGTTGGTGATGACGAACACGATGACGACGAGCATCACCAGGTTCTGGGTCATCGTGAAGTCATGGTGTTCGACGCCGTCGACCATCAGGTTGCCCAGACCGTTCAGGTTGAACACCTGTTCGGTCACAACCAACCCGCCCATCAGGAACGCGAATTCGAGCGCCAGGATGGTAACCACCGGTAACAACGCGTTCTTCAGCGCGTGGCGGTTGATGACGATCTTTTCCACCATCCCCTTGGCCCGTGCGGTGCGGACATAGTCCTCGCGCAGAACCTCAAGCATGGCTGAACGGGTCATGCGGGCAGCGACGGCGGAATAACGGTAGCCGGTCGCAACGGCGGGCCAAATCAACTGGGACAGATTGTGTGCAGGGTCTTCCCAGATCGACTTGAACATGATGGGAGGCATCCAAGGTTCGCCGAACCAGGCCTGGCTGAACACAAGAAGCCCGAGAATGATCATCAGGCCAAGCCAGAATGACGGAATGGCGATACCGGCGATGGCAAACCCGCGCACGAAGTAATCGATGAGCGTGTTCTGCTTCACGGCCGAGATGATGCCCAGCGGAATGGCGATAATCGTGGCGACGATGGTCGCCATGACAGCAAGCTGCAGGGACAATTCGAAGCGGATCGCGATTTCATGGGTAACCGGCTGGCCCGTCCACATGGAGGTGCCGAGATCAAAGATGAAATAGCCCCAGACGAAATCGAAGAACTGAACGATCTGCGGCTTGTCCAGCCCCAGGCTCTCGCGGCAGATGTCGATCTGCTCCTGAGCCACCGTGGCGCCGGTGCCAAGCAGGCGCACCTCACAGATGTCGCCGGGCGCCAAGCGCAGCAAAAAGAAAACCAGAACCGCGGCCCCGAGCAGGGTCGGAATCATCGCGATCAGACGCTTAAGGATATACTTACCCATGTCTTCCTCTATCGGGGTTGATCGCCCGCCGCCGATCCGGCGGCGGGCGATCCCCGGTTTTTGTTAAGGCTGCGTCAGGCGCAACTCTACTTGTCGAGCCAGACCTGATCGAGGCTCTGGTTCAGGTAGTGCGACGGTGCGATCTTCCAGCCCTTCACATAGGAACGGTGCGGGTTGATCTTGTACCACCACAGGGTGACACCCATGTGCGCCTGGTCGGACAGAGCCCGCTTTTCCATGACGCGCATCAGCTCACGCTGCTTGGCTTCTTCCGGCGCCTGCAGCATCTGCTCGTAGATTTCTTCGAGCTGCTGGTCCTGGCCCTTGAAGTTGGCGTAGTTGTTGCCGGCAGACCCAATGAACTTGGAAACGTCGACAAGCGGGTTAACGACCGACTGACAGTTGAAGTCCAGCGACACGTCGAAGTTCTTCGTGTTGCGGAGCTCATTGTAGAAGGTCTTGGTCGGCTCGACCCGCTGGGTCACTTCCAGGCCGATCTGACGCCACTGGCCGATCAGCCAGGTGCCGACGATCTTGTACGGCTGGTCGGTGCCGCGGTTCATCAGCTCGAACTTGAGGTCCGACTTGCCGGCTTCGGCAAGCAGCTTCTTGGCCTCTGCACGAGCAGCCTTCAGGTCGGTGCCATAGCCTTTCAGGGGAACCAGTTCAGCCTTGGTGGCCGACAGGGGGTGCCCCGGGAAGCCGACGCCGCCAACGGTCTTGACGATGGCGATACGGCTCAGGTGCTGGGAGCCGCCCCACCGATCAACTGCGAGGGTCAGGGCCTGACGGACGCGCGGGTCCTGCATGACCGGACGGCCATGGTTCGGCGTGTAAAGAAGCACGCAGTTCCAGTCGCTTTCCTGGACCGTGATGTCCTTGCCCAGCGCCGCGACGAGATCGTCACGCTGTTTCGGCGGGAAACCACGGAATTCGATGGCCGCGCGGTCGCCGCGGATGGCCTGAACGCGGATGGCCATTTTGCGCGAGATCAGCGCCCGGAAACCATCCAGGTAGGGCTTGCCCTTCATATGGAAATCGTCGAACCGCACGCCATCGACGTGCGAACCCGCAACGGCTTCCTTGAACTTGAAGGCGCCGGTGCCGTTCACGTTCTTTTCATGCCAATCGTAGCCGTGTTCCTTGAGGTCCTTGGCGGAATAGATCGGGCTCATGGGGTTGGCCATAACCGGCAGGAAGGAGCCGGTCGCGAACTTCAGCTTGAAGACGACGGTTTCGTCGTCCGTCGCGGTAACGCTGTCGAGCATCTTGAAGAAGGCTTTGCGCACCGACGCGACACCTTCCGGCGGGAAGGCGATCTTGTTGTAGGTGGCGGCCACGTCGTGGGCGGTCAGAACCTGACCGTCATGGAACTTGACGCCCTTCTTGATCTTGAAGGTGTAGGTCTTGCCGCCATCGGTCGGCTTCGGAACTTCGCCGACGCAGATGTCGCACTGGAAGTCCGTCGGCGACTGCGGATTTTCCGGGTTGACCCGAATCAGCAGGCTGTAGAACGGCCGGATCGGGTGAACTGCCGCAAAGGTCGATTCCTTGTGCAGATCGTAGGACGGCGCTTCGGCAGCAACGATGTAAGTGAGGGTTCCCCCCTTCTTCGGCGTCTCTGCCTTTGCCGGTCCGGTTGCACCCATGGCGAGCCCAGTGCCCACCGCGAGTGCCAACGCGAAACGTGCGTATTTACTCATGTGAAGTCTCCTTACCCATTTATGGTTCGAGGAATGTTCGATCACTCCCCACTCTTTTGTGTCCTCCCTGAAAAGGGGGAGATCACACCTCCGTGCAGGCCACCCAATGGCCAGGTCGCACTTCTCTGAAGTCTGGAATATTTTGGCTACACGAGTCCACAGCTAAAGGACAGCGGGGGTGAAAAACGCAGCCCGACGGAGGGTTAATCGGGCTGGGAATTTCTCCCTTGATGATCGTGTGTGCGCGGGTCTTTTCCAGGTCCGGATCGGGGATCGGCACCGCAGCCAGTAGCGCCTGCGAATAGGGATGCAGGGGATGGTCGAACAGTTCGTCGCAGTCGGCCAATTCCACCATATGGCCCAGGTACATGACAGCGACCCGGTGGCAGATGTGACGAACGACGGAGAGGTCATGGCTGATGAACAGATAGGTCAGCTTGAACTCGTCGCGCAGTTCTTCCAGAAGGTTGATTACCTGCGCTTGGATCGACACGTCGAGCGCCGAAACGGCTTCGTCGCAGATGATGAATTCCGGCTCCATGGCAAGCGCACGGGCAATGCCCACGCGCTGGCGCTGACCGCCCGACATTTCGTGCGGATAACGGTCGGCGAAATCCGGATGCAGGCCGCAACGCCCCAGAAGATAACCGATGCGCTCGCGGCGCTTGGCCTCATCGGGGATGATGCCGTGAACCTTCAGCGGCTCGCCGATGATCTCGCCGATCTTCATGCGCGGGTTCAACGAACTGTACGGATCCTGGAAAATGACCTGGATCTTCTTGCGGACGTCGATCAGATCTTTGTTGTTAAGCTGACAGATGTCCTTGCCGTCGTAGATGATTTCGCCGGCCGTCGGATCCTCGAGACGCAGGATGCAACGTCCTGTGGTCGTCTTGCCGCAGCCGGATTCACCGACGAGACCCAGGGTCTCGCCCTTGCGGATGTAGAAGTCGACGCCGTCGACCGCCTTCACGTCGGCCACCTTGCGCGGAATGATGATGCCTTCCGTGATCGGGAAATGCATCTTCAGGTTCTTCACGGTAATCAGGACTTCGTCGGAAACCTGACCGCGGAACTGAGAGCCGTAATCCGCGCCGGCCTGTGTCTGGGCTTCATTCATAGTTCGATCTCCGCCAAACTTTCTTTAGACCGGAAACATGCGCTGAAGTGCTTGTCACCCATTTCCTCGAGCGGCGGGTACGATTCCTTGCACTTGTCGATGGCGAACTTGCAGCGCGGCCGGAACGAACAGCCGCCGTCAAGGCGGGTGAGATCCGGTGGCTGACCGTCGACGGGATCGAGCTTGGCCTGGCGCGGACGGTCCATGCGCGGCACGGACTTGAGCAGCGCAAGGGTGTAGGGATGGCGCGGACGGTGATAGATGTCCGATGCATTGCCCGTTTCGACGATGCGCCCCGCATACATGACGTTGACCCGGTCCGCATAGCGCGCAACCACACCCAGGTTATGGGTGATGATGATCATCGCCACGTTCATGTCGCGGGTCAGGTTCTTCATCAGCTCCAGAATCTGCGCCTGGATGGTCACGTCGAGAGCCGTCGTCGGCTCATCGGCGATGATCAATTTCGGTTCACACGCCAGCGACATGGCGATCATGACGCGTTGACGCATACCGCCCGACAGATGGTGCGGATACTGCTCAATACGACGGCGCGGTTCGTTGATGCCGACCAGTTCCAGAAGCTTGACCGCGCGTTCCTTGGCTTCCGCCTCGGACATGTTCAAATGCGCCATCATGGGCTCGGTCAACTGCAAGCCGATCGACAGAACCGGATTCAGCGACGTCATCGGCTCTTGGAAGATCATGGAAATGTCGCGGCCGCGGATTTCCCGAATCTCGTCCTCGGTGCAGAACGCCAGGTTCTTGCCTTGGAAACGGATTTCACCGCCGACAATCTCGCCGGGCGGCTTCGGGATCAGACGCAGAATGCTGAGCGCGGTAACGGATTTACCCGAACCGGACTCACCCACAACGGCGACGGTTTCACCGGCGTTGACGTCGTACGACACGCCGTCAACAGCTTTAACGGTTCCCCCAGACGTAAAGAAATGCGTCTGGAGATTGTCAATCTCGAGGAGTGCCCCCACAGAATGTTTCCTTCCCACTGTTTTTGATGCGGGAGTTTCTTGTTTTTCTCCCTGGGTTAGGGGGGAAACCTAGAAGCCCCCCATGCCGTTGTCAACGGGTTCACAACTCAATTTTGGCTTTTCACACGAAGATTTTCCGCCGCTGTTTTTTGACCGAATCAAAAAACTTGCCTTGCCCCGCAACCGTTCTGGTATATGCCCCCTCATCAGGAATGTATACAAAGTGACACTTTCAACACCCGAGGGAGACCATCCAAAATGGCCAATTCAACGAAAATGCATGACATGGGCATGAAGTACCGGCGCGAAGTGCTGGGCGACGCCTATGTGGATAAGTCCATGGGCGGCGCCGACGATTTCAACCGCGGCTTCCAGGAATTCGTGACCGAATACTGCTGGGGTGGTAGCTGGGGTCGAGGAATCCTGTCCAAGCGCGACCGCTCGATTCTTAATCTGGGCATGCTGGCCGCCCTGAACCGGCCGCACGAATTCAAGCTGCATTTCCGGGGCGCCATCACCAACGGCCTGACGGTCGCCGACCTGCGCGAAATCTGCACCCAGGTCGCCATCTATTGCGGCATTCCCGCCGGCATCGAGGCCTTCCGCCTCGCCCGCGAGGTGTTCAACGAACAGGGCATCGACATCTCCAAGATCGACGTCAAAACCGATCTGGAGGACTGACGCATGGCCGAGCAACGCACCTACGGTTTCATCGGCCTGGGCCAGATGGGCGGCCCCATGGCCGACAACATCGCCAAGGCGGGCCTGCCCGTTCACGTCTACGACGCCGCCGGGACCAAGGACCGGGCCCATGAAAAGGCCATCGCCCACGACAGCCTGGCCGGCGTGCTGGCCAATGCGGACACCGTGTTCCTGTCCCTGCCCGACGGCCCCATCTGCACGTCGGTCGCCAAGGAGATCGTCCAGGTCAACGACCGCAAGACCTCGGTCGTGGTCGACCTGTCGACCATCGGCCTGGCCGCCGCCCAGGACATCGACAAGATCTTCACCGACGCCGAGATCACCTATATCGACGCACCCGTGTCGGGCGGCCGCAAGGGCGCCATCGCCGGCACCGTCGCGATCATGGGATCCGGCCCCAAGGACGTGTTCGACGCCCATATGGACGTGTTCAAGGCCTTCGCCAAGAACCCGTTCCATGTCGGCGAAAAGCCCGGCCAGGGCCAGGTCGTGAAGATGCTCAACAACTTCCTGTCGGCCACGGCGACGACCGCGACCACGGAAGCGGTCCTGTTCGGTCTGTCCCAGGGGGTCGAGATGAAGGCGATTCTCGACGTGGTCAACGTATCGACCGGCATGAACACGGCCAGCCTCGACAAGTTCCCCAATCAGATCATGACGGAGAACTTCAACGCCGGCTTCTTCACCAAGCTGTTGGCCAAGGATGTGCGTCTGTTCCGCGAAAACTCGGACAAGGCTGGTACGCCCAACGCCATCGCCACGCTGGTCTCGAAAATTTTTGACGGCTGCGAGAAGGACATGCCGGGCTCCGACTTCACCGTCGTCTACAAGTACATCCGCGACGGCGGGGAAAAGAAGATCGGCTGAGCCAGCCCCCTTCCCGCTCCGGCGGTACATAAAGTTAAAGGCCGGCCTCGGGAACGAGGCCGGCCTTTTGTATGTGAAGTGCTGTCCCGAACGCTTGCTCAGTAGCCTTCGTCCAACAGCGGAAAGGCCGAGAACTGATGCGGCGGATAGGCCTGATATTCCTTGTGAACGTACTCGGGCCCCAGTTCGTCATAACCGGTGACGCCGGACAGCATGAGGGCGATCTGCACCTCGCGCTCCAGGATGTCCAGCATGCGCACCAGGGCGTCCTCGCCGCCGGCGGCCAGCGCCAGGGCCTGCAGGCGGCCGAGGCCGACCATGTCGGCGCCCAGGGCCATCGCCTTGACCACGTCCGTGCCGCGCGTGAAGCCGCCGTCGACCCAGACCTTGGCCTTACCGGCCACGGCGTCCACGCATTCCGGCAGCACGTCGAGCGAACCGCGCCCATGGTCGAGCTGCCGCCCGCCGTGGTTGGACACGTAGACCACGTCGACGCCGTGCTCGACCGCCAGCCTGGAATCCTCGGCCGTGGCAATGCCCTTCAGGATGAACGGAATCTTGCAGATTTTCTTGATGCGGTCGACATCGGACCAGTCGAATCTAGCCTGATGCGTCTCACCCACGGCGGCCTGCCGGCCGGCGGTGACGAAACGTTTGGACAGGTCGCGTTCGCGCCGGGAATAGGCATCCAGGTCGATGGTCACGGCGAAGGCCTTGTAGCCCAGGTCCTGGGCCTGGCGGACCTTGTCGTCGACCCAGTCGTGGTCGCCCCGCACGTAAAGCTGAAACACGCGGCAGGCGTCCGGCGCCGCCTCGGCCACGGCATCCATGCCCGGTTCGCACACGCTGGACAGCATATGGGCGCAGCCGAATCGGCCCGCGGCCTTGGCCGCCGTCGCCCCGCCGCCGGCCGCAATTTGCTGCAGTGATCCGATGGGCGCCAGGCATACCGGCAGCTTGAGCCGCATGCCGAAAATGTCCTTGCCCGCGTCCATTTTCGACACGTCGCGCATCACGCGCGGGCGCAGGGCATAGGTCTCGATGGCCATGCGGTTGCGCTTGACCGTGGTTTCGGTCTCGGCCCCGCCGAACACGTAGTCGAAGATGTTCTTGTTCAGGTTCTTCTTCGCTGCCTTGGCGAACTCATGCATCACCTGGAACTTCTCGATGACGGCGTCCGGCAGGTCGTTGGTCTGGTCAGTCATGTAGTTTCTTCTCCGACACGATGACGCCGTCCTTGTCGGCGTACAGGTATTCTCCGGGGCGGATGACGATGCCGCCGAAATTCAGGTCCACGTCGCGCAGCCCGATACCGTCCACGCGCGGGCGCATGGGTGTCGCGGCGATGGCCTTGACGCCCAGGTCCAGGTCGACGAACTCGTGCTGGTCGCGGATACAGCCGTTGTAGACGAGACCTTCCCAGCCGTACTGTTCGGCCTCGGCGGCGATGTTGCCGCCGGTCAGGGCGCGGCGGCGGGACGCGCGGCCGTCGACCACCAGCACCCGGCCCTTGCCGCCCTCGGCCAGGATCTCGCGAATACCCTTGTTGTCCTCAAAGGTGGAAAAGGTCGTGATCTGACCGTGGAAATGGCTGCGCTTGGCGAAATCGATGAACGTCAACTGACAGACGCGGACGTCCGGATGGTCGTCACACAGGTCCGCCGTATAAAGCGGCTTGTCGCTCATGCTAGGGGGTCCTCCGGGTGGAATGATGTTCTTGTTGCTTGTGTTATGGCGCGCATATTGGAAAATTGTACACAATCTGTCACCCACTAATGGGTGGCGCCCAACGAAATTCTCAACCGACATCCCAAGGGAGGATCCCCCGACATGGCCTCGAAATTCGCCATCATCGTCACCATCAAATGCAAGCCCGGAAAGGGCAAGGACTTCATGCCGATCATCATGGAGAACGCCGTCGCCGCGATGCGGGACGAACCCAACTGCCACGAATTCCGCGTCATGACGGCGAAGGACGATCCGGACACCTTCTTCTTCTATGAAGTCTATACCAACGAGGCGGCCCTGGATTCCCACCGTCAGGAACCCCATTACCTGAAGTTCCGCGACGCCGGCGCCGACCTGATCGCCGACCGCCACATCGAGATGACGACGGTGCATATCTGACGCCGGACGACAGACATCTCGCCGTTCAAAAGCCCGCCGACAAGGCGGGCTTTTTTTCGACTCCGTCCGTTCTCCCGGAAGGGCCATGCCGTCCCGGTTGGCACGCTAATTGCTTATTCGCCAATGAATGTGTGCACTGCAACATAGCTGCGGAAATCCTGCGGCACAGGCATCCGCATTGAGCACCCCGCAGATCACCCCTTTGGGACCGCATCGACCGCATTCGCCATGATCGACGCCCAAAAAAACAGTTCGGAGACAATAACATGGTTCGTCTAACCCACCTTACCATCGGCGCAAAGCTTGCTTTGATCATTCCTTTGGTCATCGTCGGCACAGTGGTTCTGTTTGCCCTGAATCTGATCGAATTCCGCGACAAGCTCTATGAATCCCGCACCCAGGACATCCAGCACGCCGTCCAATTGGCAGAAGGCGTCGCAAAAAGCTTTGAAGAACGCAGCCGAAGCGGAGACCTGACCGAAGAACAAGCCCGAGCCGGCGCCGTCGCCGAGATCAAGAAGCTGCGCTACGGCGACGGTGAATATTTCTGGATCAACGACATGGCCGGCGTGATGCTGATGCATCCCATCAAACCAAAGTTAGACGGTAAGAACCTGATCGACTTCAAGGACCCGAACGGCGTCGCGCTGTTCCACGAAATGATCGAGGTCGTGAAGTCCAAGGACCGCGGCACGGTCAACTACCATTGGCCGAAACCCGGTTTCGATGAACCGGTCGAAAAGATATCCTTCGTTTCCGGTTTCAAGCCCTGGGGATGGGTCATCGGCTCGGGTGTCTATGTCGACGACGTCGAGGCCGCGTTCCATCGGCAGGTCATTACCATGGGGGCCGCAGGCGCCGTGGTGATCTGTCTCATGGCGGGCCTTCTCGTGATGGTTTCCCGCTCAATTACCCGCCCGATCGGCGAGATGACGGAATTCATGGGCGTGCTGGCCGCCGGTGACATGACCAAGCCGGTACCGGCGACCGACCGCGGCGACGAAATCGGCCGCATGGCCGCCGCCGTGCAGGTGTTCAAGGACACCATGGTCAAGGCCGACCAATTGGCCGAGGAACAACGCCGCGACCAACAGGCGCGCGCAGAACGCACCCAGCGAGTCGATCAGTTGACGCACGACTTCGATGCATCCATTTCGAAAGTGCTGGCTGTCGTCACGACTTCGACCACCGATATGGAGCAGACCGCCCAGGCGATGTCGACGACCGCGGAGAACACCGCCCATCAGGCGGGCACCGTGGCTTCGGCTTCGGAACAGACGTCGGACAACGTCACCACCGTGGCCAGCGCGACCGAAGAACTGACCAGTTCGATCCAGGAGATCAGCAGATAGGTCTCGCGGTCCAGCCAGATCACGCGGGACGCAGTCGACCAGACCCGCACGACCCGGCAGACGGTCTCCGATCTTGCCGCCTCGGCGAAGCGGATCGGCGATGTCTTGGCCCTGATCACCGACATTGCGGAGAAAACCAACCTTCTGGCCCTCAACGCAACGATCGAAGCGGCCCGCGCCGGCGAGGCCGGCAAGGGCTTTGCCGTGGTCGCCAGCGAGGTCAAGAATCTGGCCAATCAAACCGCACGGGCAACCGACGAAATCGCCCAACAGATCAGCGGTATCCAGAACTCGACGGAACAGGCTGTCGCCGCCACAGAAGGCATCGCCACGGTGATCTCGGAAATTCACGATATCGCCACCGGCATCGCCGCCGCGATCGAGGAACAGCAGGCCGCGACGCAAGAAATTGCCCGCAACGTTGAACAAGCCGCCGCGGGGACGAAGGAAATGACGTCGACCATCCTCACGGTCAACCAGGCCGCCAACGATACCGGTTTGGCCTCAGAGAAGGTTCTCGGCGTGTCCCGTAATCTCAGCGAGAATGCGACGAACCTTCGCCTCGTCGTGGAGCGGTTCCTGAACGACGTCCGGGCCGCCTAGCGCGCCACGATTCTATCACACACCTCAGCCATCAAGTCCGGGAAGCCCGCCGTCAGGCGGGTTTCTCTTTTGTACGCGTAATGGCCGATTGACCCCGATCAAGGCAGAATGCGACGCAACCGGGCAGACTTTCGCTTACGCGATGCGGGCGATGCCGTCCGCAAGGAACTGACGTAGGCGGAGGTCTGTCAATCCATGAGAAAAATCGTTACCTGGGTCATCGTTGCCGACCACCAGCATGCACAAGTCTTCAACCATGACGGCCCCGGACACGGTATCCGTCGTGTCGAGGGCATGACCTTCGAAACCCATCTGGAACGCAGCCACGACCTGATGACCGACCGGCCTGGCCGCAAGGCCGGCGTGGGCGGCGCGATGCGGTCGATGACGCCCGCAAGCGACCCTCATCGCGCGGCGGGCGAGAAGTTCATCGCCGGAATTTCCGTCGAAATCGCCAAGGCGGCAACCCGCAAGGCGTTCGAGCGTCTGGTGCTGGTCGCGCCGCCCCGTGCCTTGGGCGAATTTCGCAAAGCCCTGCCCGACCGGGTGCGGAAGATGGTCACGGCGGAGATCGACGAAGACCTGACGAAGGCCGACGAGAGCGATCTGGCCGACCGCTTGGCCGACGTGCTGCCGATCTGAACCGCCAGCGACCGGACGCCGTTCAGCGGTACCTTTGCCGCCGCGGCCCCGTCTTCACCAGGACGTAAATCACCACCGTTCCGGCGGCGACGCAGCCCGCCGTGACCAGCCATCCGCTGGTGAACCCGCCGAAGTGATCGACGGCGTAGCCGAATACCACCGGCGCCAGGGTTGCGCAGCCGTGTGTCCACAGCATGTTGTAGCCGACGGCGGAACCGGCCAGGTGCGGATCGACCATTTCCACCTGGATCGCCTGCGCCACGGGGGCGAAGGATGCGATGGTGAGGCCCAGGCAGAGCGCCAGACCGAAGCCCGTCACCATGCCCCAGGATTCCGTCACCAGGGGCATCATGGCGAGAAAACCGATGGCCGCCGTGCAGATCACCATCATGGTGACGATGCGCCGGCCGCCGAAGGCCTTGTCGGAAATGGCGCCCCAGCCCATGCGGCCAACGGCGCTCGATGCCTGTGCCACGGCCATGGCCGTGGACACGGTCTGCTGTCCCATGCGCGCGGCCTCGGCCAGGAACAGGGTCAGAAAACCGAAGAAATTGGTCTGCCCCATGTTGATGACGCCGCCGCCGATGGCGAAGGCGTTGACCCGCCCGTCCTTGACCACGGCGGCGATGTTCTTGCGCGCCCCTCCGCCCTGGGTCGAAACAGGCACCAGGGTCAGACATGCGAGACCGTTCGCGGCGATGATCCCGGCCACGCCCAGCATCAACACCTGCCAGTCCGTGGTCGCGGCGAGAAAGCCGCAGGCCGCCCCGACCAGCCCGCCGATGGGCACGCCGACCTGCTTGATGCCCATGGCCGCCCCCCGGCGATGGGCGGGAAACCATTCGAACACGCCCTTGGCGGTCGAGGGATTCAGCATGGCATAACCGACCCCCATGCAGGCGGCCGCGACCATGCAGATGTCGAAGGTTGCCGCCTGGCTGATCAGGACCGCCGCCAGCGCCATGATCGCGTGCCCGATGACCAGGCTCCACCCCACGCCTAGACGGTCGGTGACGCCTCCCGCCGGCACGGACCAGATCGCCTGCCCGCCGTAGTAGCAGGACACAAAAATCCCGAACTGAGTCGCCGATAACCCAAAGGCGGCAGAGATCACCGGCGCCATGGACAGAATCGCGACGCTGTTGGACGTCCCCACCGCATGGGCGCCGACCAGGATGGGCAGGCGCGTTTTCCAGGGGTTCTTGCCGCTCGTGTCGGGTGGCGGCGGCGGCGGCGCGCCGGTCAGATCGGTGGTGTCGGGCATGGGCGGGCGGGAAACCCCAGGGTCAGACGGCGGGTGGGTGGGCGCACAGAACGTCGTAAGGATAGGGCTCCTTGATATGCCCGGCAAACCGGAACACGTCCTGGGCCACGGCAAGGGAAGGCTCCGTGATTTCGACCCCAGACGCCCAGTTGCCCAGCCCTTGATAGGCGGCGATGCATTCGGCCAGGACCGAGGCATGGGTTTCGGGGAAGAATTCGGCCACCTTGCCGGCGATCTCGTCGGCTGATACCTGATTGATCCAGACCCGCGTTTTTGCATAGGCGCGCGTGAAGGCCTTGGCCGCGTCCGTCGCCAGCCATTCCGGCATGGCGGCAAGGGACGAAAACGCGCAGGGCCCGATGGGCCGGCCGACCTCGGCCACCGGGTATCCGACACCCTCGTATTCCATGTTCTGCGGCGCCGGTCCCTGAAGATGGACATAGGCGCCCGTGCCGGCGCGGAAGGCCTTTTCCATGTCGCCGCCGCCGCCCGCGTCGATGACGTTCAGCTTGTCGAAATCGATACCCGCCTTCATGCAGGCATACTTGAACATGGCCATGGGCTGCAGCCCGTGGTCGACCAGCACGTCCGCGCCTTCAAGCTGCGCCCACTGAAAATCCGGGTCGGCGTGGCGACCGGCGATAAAGAAGCCGTCCAGTTCATTGATCTGGGCGAAGTGGCGGGCGGCCGGTCGGTCGCCGCGGGCCAGTTGGATCAGGCTGACGCCGACCGCCGACTGGGCGACGTCGACCGTGCCGTCGGCCAGATTCTGCAACGCCGCGTCGTTGTTGGCCGCCTTGGACCAGTCGTAGTCCAGCCCCTCCTCCGTCAGGAAGCCGCCGGCCATGGTCGCGATCAACGGTGTGTAGAAGGCCGAAAAGCGGGAGAACTGGATGTTGATCTTGGTCATCTGGAAGTTCCTTTGACTCTGTGGTCAGGGAAGCGGCGCCCCATCCATGTCGGCGTGCTCCAGGCCCAGGTGACGCAGGATCGTCGGCGCCAAATCGACCGTGCTTGTCGGATCGCCGCTTTCCGTGCCGCCTTGGTAGAGCGGCCCCCGCGCCATGGCGAAGGGGCTCTGCTCATAAGCGCCCAGGCCGCCGTGCTGGCCGCAGCCCTGATTGTTGGAAATCTTCAGCGTGCCCTGGAAGGCGACGGAGCCACCCTTGATCCCGAATTCGTTAGGCGCGTCGGTCACCTTGCCGGTCACGGCGATGCGCGGCACGCCCTCGCCCACGGGCATGCCCAGCTTGGCCAGGTCCGCCCCGTGGACGACGCCGCCGACCGCCGGGTGGCCCATCAGGAAATTGACGATGGCCCCTTCCCGGTCCATGGCTTCGGGCGCCAGATAGATCGTCACCGACGTGCCCTGGGGTGCTATGGCGACCTCGCGGCTGTCCGGTCCGTCCTTCAGGCCCGCCGCGACCAGGACCTCGTCCAGATCGACGATCTCCGTCGTGGTCTCATGGCCGTGGTCGGAGCTCACCAGCAGCAGGATGTTTTCCCCCGTCGGGTCCAGTTCCTCGACGCGCGCGGCAATGCGCCCGGCGTTGGCGTCGGCGGCGGCGATGACCGCCAGATGTTCAGGCGATCCCAGCGCAACCGCGTGCTGGGTATGGTCGGGCTCGCACTGCCAGATCAGGGCGTATTCCGGCCCGCCGGGGATCAGCACCTCATCGAGGAAACGGTCTGTCAGGACCGTGTCGCCGGCTGCCGTATGCTCGATACCCAACGGGTCCAGCACCGCGCGGCCGGGGCCTTGCGAGAACGAACGATGATAAATGAAACCGTGGCCGTCCGGATCGTGGAACATGGCCGCCCCCGGCGACACGTTGGAATAGACCAGCGCCCGGCCGCCGGCACCTGTCACCCGTTCGGCCAGAGTCGGCATGGTCAGGGTCCGCCCCCGCGCCTTTTCCAGTCGGTCGCGAAACCCGGGCGGTCCGACGCTCAAGACCTCGAACCGGCCGCCCTCTTCCAGGGCCATGGCGTTGCCTTCCAGGCCGTGACGGGCCGGATAACAGCCGGTGGCGAGCGACGCCGCGTTGGTCCGCGTGGTCGAGGGAAACACGCTGCGATGATTGGCGAAGCTGCGGAAACGTTCTTTCAGCCGCCACAGGTTGGGGGTCCAGTCGGGGGTGATCATGTCGGCCCGCAAGCCGTCGCAGATCACGACAACCGCGCGTTTGGTGATGGTCATCTTAGTCCTATTCCGTAATGCCCGGGGTTGATCCGAAAGTTTCAAGGGAAGGTAACCACAGAGACGGTGAGGCGGTGAGAAGAAAGCCTGGATTCCCGCTTACGCGGAAATGACTGGATGCGCGGATAATCAATCCCGTCATCCCCGCGAAGGCGGGGATCCAGAAATCCTCAATGTCCTTCTCACTGCCTCACCGCCTCTGTGGTTCAAATCAAAATTCTTACCGCGCCGCCGTCACCATGATCTCGACCTTCCAGTCGGGCGAGGCCAGGGCCGCCTGCACACAGGCGCGCACGGGCGTCGCCTTGGGATCGACCCAGGCGTCCCAGACTTCGTTCATTTCGGCGAAGCAGGCCATGTCGCTGAGCCAGATCTGCGCCTGCAATATCCGCGATTTGTCGGTGCCCATCTCGGCCAGATAGGCGTCGATGTTCCCCAGGATTTCGCGGGTCTGCTCGGCGACGCTGGCCCCCCGGGCGTCGCCCGTGGCGACCTGTCCGGCCAGATAGACCGTATCGGCGGTGGCGGCGATCTGGCTCATGCGCGCACTTGCGTGGCGGCGTTCGATTTGATTTTGTTGAACTGTCATGGGTGGTGCCTCCCTGCACATGCTGTCCCAATCGGCCATGTTCGGCGTTGTTATGCCGCCAAGGATACGCCGATCCCGTTACCGTTCAAAGCGCGCTTAGCAGGATTTCAGGCGGATCAGCGCATCGACAGCGACGACCCCCTGTCCGGCCCCCCGGACCATTAGCGGATTGATCTCGGCCTCCAGCACCGGCGTGTCGAGCACGGCCAGGTTGGACAGCGCCGCAACGGCCTTGGCCAGAGCCTTCAAGTCGCCCGCCGGCTTGCCGCGGAACCCCCGGATCGGCGCCAGACCCTTGACCTCGCGGATCATGGCCATGGCCTCGGCCTCGTCCACGGGGGCCGTGCGCACGGCGGCATCGTCATAGACCTCGGCCATCACGCCGCCGGGACCGACCAGCACGATGGGCCCGGCTTCCTGGTCCAGGCGGTATCCGGCGATCACTTCGCCGGTCACGCCCTGAGCCATGGACTGGACCAAAATCCCCTCGGCCTCGGGGGCGGCGGCCAGCAATTGTTCCGCCGCGTCCCACACGCCTTCCGGCGTGTCGATGCCGAGGCGCACCAGCCCGCGTTCCGTCTTGTGCTGAATGTCGCGGGCCAGGACCTTGACCGCGACCGGAAACGGCACGGCGACAGGCTCGCCCGGCGACATAATGACCTGGGCGGGGGCGATGGGCAGGCCCAGCGCCTCGAACACCAACGACGCCTCGCGTTCGTTCAACAGGGCTGATGGGGCGCGGGACGCCAGGGCGTCGGCCTTTTCCTTGGCATAAGCATCGACCTCGGGCAGCGGGCGGGGTGCCGCGCGGTTGAGGAACGCCATGACCGCGTCGGCGCAGGCTTCGGGCGTGCGGAAATTGGCGATCCCGGCGTCCTGCAACAATGCCAGCGACTTGTCCGCCTGGGGCGCGATGAAGGCGGCCACGGGCTTGGACGCCCCGGCCGCATGCTCGACGATGGGGGCGACGGCCAGTTCCGGCTTGAACTGGCCGCTTGATCCGACGACCGCGACCACGGCGTCGATCTCGTCGGCGGCCAAAAGCTCTTTCAGGGCCGCGCCGTAGACCCCTTCGCGCGTGCCCGCCATGGTCAGGTCGACCAGCGGCCCACGGCCGATTTCCAGGCCGTGGCCGCGCAGCGCCGCGCGCACGCTGTCGGGTGCGGGGACCAAAGTCGCGCCCAGCAGGCCCAGACGGTCGGCGACCGACGCCGCCCCCCCGCCCGTGGTGGTCACCACGGCGACGCGTTTTCCTTTCGCGGGCGGATGGCCGTAGAACAGCGGCGGTGCTTCCAAAAGCCCTTCGAGCATTTCGACCCGAGCGATGGCGTGGGCCTTGAAATAGGCGTCCGCCGCCTTGGCCGGCCCGGCGATGGCCCCGGAATGGCTGAGCGCCAGTTCGCGCCCCGCGTCGGACCGGCCGAGCTTATAGGCGATCACCGGCTTGCCCGCCGCAAACGCCCGGCGCGATGCGGCGGCCAAAACCGCCCCGTCGCGCACGGCTTCGATGAACAGCAGGATCGCCTTGGTCTCCGGATCGTCAACCAGCAGATCGACCAGTTCGCCCACGCCCAGGTCGCTTTCGTTGCCGACGCTGATCATGCGGGCGAAGCCGATGCCGCGCGCCGCCCCCCGGCTCAACAGCGTGCCCAGGATGGTGCCGCTCTGGGATATGAGCGACAGGCCGCCCGCCTTGATGCCCTCCATTTCCAACACCGCGTTGACCGAGAGCGTCAGCGCGGACGCCGGATGGATGACGCCCATGGAATTGGGGCCGATCAGCCGCACGCCCGCCTTGCGCGCCGTGGCGACCAGACGTTCCTGCATCTTGCGCCCCTCCGCCCCCGTCTCGGCGAAGCCGTCGGAATAGATGGTCGCCACGGGCACGCCCTTGGCGCCGCAATCGCGGATGGCGTCCTCGACATGCTTGGCCGGGACCATGACGAAGGCATGGTCGACCGGGCCCGGCACTTGCGTGACGGACTTGAACGCGGGCACGCCCTGAACCTCGTCGCGGCCCGGATTGATGGGGTAGACGTCGCCCGTAAATCCATGCGCCTTGAGGAACCGCTGCGGCCGTCCCGAATTCTTGGTCGGGTCCGCCGAGGCGCCGATCAGGGCCACGGCCCGGGGCGTGAACAAGGCCCGAACCAGGGTCGCGTTATCGCTCATTTGGCTTTGGTCATTTCGCTTTTGGGGGGCGCTGCGAGAACCGGGTGTCGAACACGCCCTCGGCGACGCGGTTCTTGAGGATTTCGATGGAGCCGCCGGCGATCATCCAGCCCCGCGTGCGGCGGAAGCAGTATTCGACGATCGAGTCCTGGCTGTAGCCCATGCCGCCCATGACCTGCAAGGCCTCCGACGAGATCCAATGCCCGGCCTCGTTACAGAACGCCTTGGCGATGGCCGTTTCCTGGGCCGAGGGAAAGCCGTTGTCGGCGTTGACCGCCGCGCGGTAAAGCAGCAATTGCCCGGCGTCGAGCTTGATCTGCATTTCCGCGAACTTCCATTGCAGGCCCTGGAACTCAGCCAAGGGCCGGTCGAACTGTTTGCGGGTGAGCGCGTGTTCGCGCGCCGTCTCGAAGGCGAGCCTTCCGAGGGCGAGAGAGCGCGCCGTGTTGCCGATGCGCTCCACATTGAACCCCGCGATCTGTTTCTTGAACCCGCCTTCGCGCAAAAGGATGTTTTCCGGCGGCACATACAGATCGGTGAAGAACATCGGCGCCCAGTCGTCGCCGCCCAGGAACGGCGTCGGTTTGCCGAATTCCAGGCCCTCCGCATCGCGCGGGATCAGCACCGATCCGATGCCGCCCACGCCCGGCCCGAACCGCACGTAAACCAAAAACACGTCGGCTTCCGGCGAATGGCTGGTGAAGCATTTCTGGCCGTTGATGCGCAGCCCCTCGCCGTCCGGTGTCGCCGTGGTGCGCAGCTCCGTCACGGCGGACCCGGCGTCGGGCTCCGTCATGCCGACGGCGATCAGGGTTTCACCGCGCAGCAGCGGCTTCAGATAGCGTTCCTTCTGGTCCGGCGTGCCGTAGGCCGCCAGCACCCGGATCGCGCCGAAGCTGCCGGCCTGGATCACGTCGGCGGAGCGCGGGCAATGCATCGCCACTTCCTGAATGGCGATGACCGCGTCCATCAGGCTGCCGCCCTGGCCGCCGTCCTCCTCAGATATCGTGATGCCCAGCAGGCCGTTTTCGGCCATGAGCCTGGCGACGTCACGCGGATATTCCCCCGCATGCGCGCGTTCAAGGGCGCCCTCGGCCAGGTGATCCCGGGCAAAGGCGCCGACCGCGTCCTGGAACAGACGCTGTTCTTCGGTGAGTTCGAAATTCATGGCGGATTGTATACAATCCTGGTTTCAGAATTGGAAGGGGAGGTTTGGCCTGGAGGTACTATACCCTGAAACAGCAGAACCGTTTGACAGATGGCAGACAAGGACGGGTTATGGCCAAGAGGTGACCAAATTGCTACCGCGAACCGGCTCCAGTCATGATCAGTTGCTAAAGTTCCGTGGACTGGCCCAAGAGCTACTTTGAACCCGAAGATGACAGCTAGAAAATTTCTGCGCACTTTTTTCCATGCGTCCTGCCCCGCATGATGCAAAATATTCCCGATCTTTGATCGGGACGACCTACCGGCGGCACCTGACGCCGGTCGTGTTCCACCGTCCGAGCAAACCGAAGGTAGGATTTCGCTGTGACGTGGCAATGCATCGTCAATTTTCTAGATCACTGGCAGACCTTGATTACTGGATTGATCGCGTTAGTTGCGGCAATCATCACCGTCCGCTGCACGTTGGCGGTCGAGCGTCGGAAGGCCAAACGCGAGTTGGAAGCACTGCGCAAGTCACTCGCGGTCGAGCTTCGCTTGCTCATCCCCAGGGCGCTTGGAGTACATGGTTCCCTCACAAAACTAGGCAGCAAGACAGACGGACCAATTACCGCCAAGATGGTAGAAAGCCTGTCGCGAATGCCTGTCCCGATCGTGTACCCAGGGAATGCGCACAAGATTGGGCTACTCGAAAAGGACGCTATGGACGTGGTCATAGTCTATGCGCTTCTTGAGACTGCGCGTAGCGGCGTGGCGCGAATCATTACGACCTACAGGACGCCTGACGATATCCACCGGGATGTCGTCCTGGTTATGGCCACAGCGTTTTTGGAAGTGTGCAATTATTCTCGAAGCGTGCTCCCCAAATTCCGAACCGGAGTGGCTTCACATGATGATCGAGATAACGAATTGCTAAGTAAAATAGAAGCATCTATCGCGGCAAGTAAGCCTGTGCAACCGACTACTACTGCCAGTGCCGTCGGAGGCCCCGGCTGATTTAAAAAGGCCGTGCGGCGGTCTTTACGACATTCACTTCTTGGCCTTCACCACACCTGTGCAGCGGACAAATATAAAGGTTCGCGGTGTATATGATGTCACAGTCGGTGGCGGCAAAAGCTCATAGCCAGATGGGCAATGTTTTGCCGCTTCACGGTAGCAGTCTCCATCCGACCAAGAGTCGCTACAATCAATCAGAACGGCCGGCTGCCCGTCGGGCCCGGGCACAATTTCGGCCTGAACGCAACCGGTGACCACCAATACTGCGGCCATTATTATCGCACCCTTCATCGGCTCACCCCATCTTGCGCAACTGGGCCGAAACTTTATTAGATGCGGGTGCGGGGGTCCAACACCTTGAACGCCCCCAACGGGTCACTTGCGGATCCCCCCGAACACTCACCCCTTAAAACTCAACTTCGCCGGCGAAATCAAAACCCCGAACTGCTCGCACCAGATCGCCACATGGCCGTAGGCCTTGAGGTCGATGCCGTCGGGGATATTGAAATTCTGGCTGCCCTTGAAGGCGCGGAGGCGGCCGAGGTCGACGAACATGGTCTTGTCGACCTGGGTGTCTGGCGTCACCGTGTCGAGGGGCACTAGGTAGACGTGGTACTTGGGCCCGGGCCCGACCTCGAAATCGGGCTCCAGCCGCACGGCGCGGTCGTAGACCGTCACCCCGCCCCGACCGTAGTGGATGGGGTCGGACGGGTTGGCGTGGATGAAGCTGCCGGTGGCGACGGGATTGGCGGCGGCGTCCGTGGGGGCCGCTTCCTGGGCCACGATGTCGGCCAGGAAGATATAGGGATAGGCGAAGATGCCGAGAGCGGTCCCGGCGAACAGGCCCAGAAACCCGCCGGTCAGGAAGATGATGAAGGCTTTTTTCATGGCGCGGCTCCTCCCCCTCGCCGGTGCGGATCAGCCATTGTCCACGCTGCGGTCCTGGATGCCAAGCACGCCGGCGGGCCCCACGTCGATCAGCCGGAACGGGAACGGCGCGGAGCAGAAGGCCGGCGGCACGGAATAATGCACGCCCGTATCCGACACCAGATGGCTGCCGGGATGGTAATGGCCGGACAACAGGGCGCGCACGCAGCCCGCGGCATTGATGCGGTCGCGGTACCAATCGGCGTCCGTGTAGTGATAGCGCCATTGCGCGAAGGTCGGCGGGTCGATCATGTAATGCTGCACGTGGACCTGCGGCGCGCCGTCGGCGAGGGCCCGGTCGAACAGGGCCCGGCCTTCGTCGTCGCGCACCGGCTCGCGCCGCGCGTTCAGCCCGTCGCGGAAACAGACGAAGCGCAGGCCCGCCACGTCGCGCATCGACGCCTGATCGGCGAAGGCCGTGTCGAACAATTCCGGCACGTCGTGATTGCCCGGCACGGCGACGAAGGGCAGGCCCAGGTTTTCCAGCAGATCGCGGAACAGACGGTAGTCGGCGACCGAGGCCGCCGCCGTTTCCGCCCGCCAGGCCGGATCGGCGTTGGTGCCGTCGATGTATTCGTCCGGGATGTCCAGCAGATCGCCCGAGACCACCACCACGTCGGCGTCCAGGGCGTCCATTTGCCCGGCCAGCCGCGCCAGCACGGCCGGCATGTCGCGGGACAGGCGCTCGGGCCGCTTGGCCGTGCCCGAAAGCGCCTGGCGCAGGTGCAGGTCCGTCAGATGGAGGATACGCGTGCGGTCCTGCATGGCGCGGACCGCCCCGGTTCAGGCCGCGCCGACGAAGCTGTCGTAGCGCGCACCGATTTCGTCGATGGCGGCGTTGTACAGGACCTCGCCCGCCTCGATGGTGGCTTTGCGCGGGTCCGAGCCGATGCGCCCGTCGGGGAAGCGGCGGCGGTAGTCGTCGCAGTCGAAGATCGGGCCGTCGCCGGCGCGGCCGGGGGTCATCGCCGCGTCCCGCACCCGCGCCGCGTCCTTCTGGAACCCGAAGTAGGTCAGGCTGACCTCGCCGCAGGTCGCGTGCGCGCCGTCGTCGTCGCCGAACGTCTCGGCCGAGATATTCATGACGCTGTCGCAGTCGAACCAGTTGACCAGGGTGCAGCGCACCGGCGGGCGGTTGTCCCCGACCCGGCCCAGGGAATGCTCGGCATAGATTTCCGAGAACGCGGCGTTCAGGGTCGCGATGTTGCCGCCGTGGCCGTTGAGGAAAAAGAACCGTTCGAACCCATGCTTGGCCAGCGAATTCACGATGTCCTGAACCATGGCGATCATGGTCGAGGGCCGCAGGGTGACCGAGCCCGCGAAGCCCAGGTGGTGCTGCGCCATGCCGATGGACAGGGTCGGCGCGATCATCACGGGGCGCCCCTCGGCGGCGCGTTGTTCCGACAGGCCGTAGGCGAGGATTTCCGGGCAGAGCGCATCCGTGCCGATGAACCCCGTGGGGCCGTGCTGTTCGGTCGAGCCGACGGGGATGATGATGCCCTTGGAGGCGCCCAGATAGGTTTCGACCTCGGGCCAGGTGGCGAGTTGCAGGCGCATGATGGCAGGCCCTTAAGCCGCGTTTTGCAGTTGCAGGCGCATCCACACGTCCTTCAGCGCCGCCACCAGTTCGTCCATCACCTTGTCGTCGTGGAACGGCGACGGCGTGATGCGCAGGCGTTCCGTCCCCACCGGCACGGTGGGATAGTTGATGGGCTGGATATAGACGCCGTAGTCGTCGAGCAGCATGTCCGTCGCCTGCTTGCAGCGCAGGGCGTCGCCGACCATCAGCGGCACGATATGGGTGACCGAGGGCATGACCGGCAGGCCGGCCTCGACCAGCAGGTCCTTGAGCCGCTGGGCGCGTTCCTGATGGCGGACGCGCAGGTCGTTGGTCGCGCGCACATGGCGGATCGAGGTGATGGCGCCGGCGACCAGGGGCGGCGGCAGGGTCGTGGTGAAGATGAAGCCGGGGGCGGCGCAGCGCACGGCATCGACCATGGCTTCGGAGCCCGCGATATAGCCGCCCATCAGGCCGAAGGCCTTGGCCAGGGTGCCCTCGATCACGGTGATGCGGTCGGCGACGCCGTCGCGTTCGGAAATGCCGCCGCCGTGCTCACCATACAGGCCCACGGCATGGACCTCGTCCAGGTAGGTCATGGCGCCGTATTTGTCGGCGAGGTCGCAAATCTGCGTCATCGGCGCGATGTCGCCGTCCATGGAATAGACGCTTTCAAAGGCGATCAGCTTGGGCGCCGCCTTGGGCAGGCTTTGCAGAATTTCTTCCAGATGCGCCATGTCGTTGTGGCGGTAGATCTTCTTGGCGCAGCCCGAATGGCGGATGCCGGCGATCATCGACGCGTGGTTCAACGCGTCAGACAGGATGATGCAGTCGGGCATCAGCTGCGCGATGGTCGAAATCGCCGCGTCGTTGGACACGTAGCCGGAGGTGAACAGCAACGCCGCCTCCTTGCCGTGCAGGTCGGCCAGTTCGCGTTCCAACTCGGCATGCAGATAGGTCGTCCCCGCGATGTTGCGCGTGCCGCCGGAGCCGACGCCCATGCGCGCCCCTGCTTCGGCAAGGGCGGCCAGGACGTCCTGGTTCTGGGCCTGGCCCAAGTAATCGTTGGAACACCAGACGACGACGTCCGAGGTCGTGCCGTCGGGATGATGGCGGGTCGCGTGGGGGAAGTTCCCGGAATGCCGCTCCAGATGCGCGAACACGCGGTAGCGGCCCTCGCCCTTCACCTTGTCCACGGCGTCCTGGAATACCTTTTCGTAGTTCATCGCGTGTTCTCCTGCGCACCGCCTTGCCGGCGGGCGATTGCAATCCCGCCCGGAATGCCCCCAATTCCGCGCATTTTTAGGCGGATGCGGGACGACCGTCCTTGACCGATGTCAATATTGTAAGACGCAGGATCGGCAAAGGGAATTCCCGATCACGCAGGTTTTTATTCAGGCACAGGTCCAATTCCCCCCTCAGGGGCAGGGCTCGGGCCGCGGCGAATTCACAAGCCGTTCAAGAAAACGTGCGTTTTCCGGCGCTTGCCCCTCGGCTAAAGGTGGGGCTCCTTAAACTCGCCGGAGCCCCTTCCCCCCATGACGTCCTACCTGATTGCCGCCATCGCCGCGGTCGCCGTCGCCAGTTTCCTGCTGTCGCCCAAGGTTCGCACCACCGATGGGTTCTTCCGCGGCACGGGCGACGACGGCGGCGCGCCGGGCCTGCTGACCCTGACCCTGTCCCAGGTCACGACCTGGATTTTCGCGCGCTCGCTGATGAATGCTGCGATTTTGGGCTTCTATTACGGGATCGCGGGGGCCTTGGCCTATGCCGCCTATTACCTGAGCTTCCTGACCGGCGGGGTGATCGTCGACCGCATCCGCTTCCGCCACGGGGCGGGCAGCGTGCAGGACTTCCTGGCCGATCATTACGGGACCATGGGCCGTTGGACCTACAACCTGGTGGTCGGCGTGCGGCTGTTGAGCGAGGTATTCGCCAACCTTTTGGTCATCGGCATCATCTTCGGCGCGGCGGGCACCACCGGCTACACGCTCGCCATCGTCGGCATCGCCGTGCTGACCCTGGGCTATTCCATGCTGGGCGGCCTGCGCGCGGCGCTGCGCACGGACGTGATGCAGACGGCGCTGCTTTACCTCGGGCTGGCGGTTTTGCTGGCCCTGACCGTGGCGCGGCCGGAATTCGACATGGCGGCGGTGATCGGCTCCAGCCCCGACGCGGGCGGCCCCGGTTGGATCCTGCTGGCCGTCGCCCTGCTGCAGATCTGGAGCTATCCGCTCCACGATCCGGTGATGATGGACCGCGGTTTTCTCGCCGACCGGGCGACGACGCGCAAAAGCTTCCTGCACGCGGCCTGGATTTCCATCGCCGGGATCCTGGTTTTCGGCGTCATCGGCGTCTACGCGGGCCTCAACAAGGGCGAGGGCGAGGCCATGGTCGCCACCCTGACGCGTCTTCTGGGCGAGCCGGCCATGCTGGTGTTCAACCTGGCGCTCGTGGTCTCGGCGGTGTCGACCCTGGATTCGACCTTCGCCAGCGCGTCCAAGCTGGTCGCCGCCGACATGCGGGTGATGGCGCCGTCCGTGCGCAACGGGCGGCTGGCCATGGCCGGCTTCCTGCTGGGCGGGCTGGGCTTCCTGTTCCTCGGTAACAAGGACCTGTTCGCCGCCGTCGCCGTGTCGGGCACGGCGTCCATGTTCCTGGCCCCGGTGGTGCTGTTCAACGTCATCGGCGGCCTGCGCATCCAGGCCTGGGCCTACGGTTTCGCCTTTGCCCTGGCGATCGCCGGGGGCGCCCTCTACATGCTGGAAGCGGGCGGCCATGTGGCGCTGATCGAACCTTTGTTCGGGCTGGGTCATAAATACGCCAAGCTGCTGGTGATCTGCGGCGTGGTGCTGGCCGGCGGCTGCGGCGCCTTCACCCTGTCGCTGGCGGTCGCGGGCCGGCGACGGGCGGCGACCTGACCCCCTTAAAATTTCCAGACAGGAAACGCGTTTTGGGATAATAGAGGCGCCATGAGCACCTCCCCCTCGAAAGCCGTGGGCACATCCGCCGCCAAACCGCGCCGGAAGGCGCCCGTTGCCGCCGCCCCCAAGGTCGGCCTGGTCAGCCTGGGTTGTCCCAAGGCGCTGGTCGATTCCGAACGCATCATGACGCGGCTGCGCGCCGAGGGCTACGACCTGGTCGACAGCTACGACGGCGCCGATCTGGTGATCGTCAATACCTGCGCGTTTCTGGAAACGGCCAGGGACGAATCCCTGGAAGCCATCGGCGAGGCCATGGCGGAAAACGGCAAGGTCGTGGTCACCGGCTGCCTCGGCGTGCACGAGAACCTGATCCGGGAGATCCACCCGGGCGTGCTCGCCGTGACCGGCCCGCACCAGTATGAATCGGTGATGACCGCCGTGCATCAGGCGCTGCCGCCGACCCATGACCCTTACGTGGATCTGCTGCCGCCTCAGGGTATCAAGCTGACGCCCCGCCATTACGCCTATCTGAAGATTTCCGAGGGCTGCAACAACAAGTGCACCTTCTGCATCATCCCGAGCCTGCGCGGCCCGCTGACCAGCCGCCCCATCGGCGAGGTGCTGAAGGAAGCCGAAGGTTTGGCCGAGGCCGGGGTCAAGGAACTCTTGGTGATCTCCCAGGACACCAGCGCCTACGGCATCGACACCAAATTCCCCCGCGAGGAATGGCGTGGCAAGGAATACCGCACCCGCTTCCTCGACCTCTGCAAGGGCTTGGCGGAACTGGGCCTTTGGACCCGGCTTCACTACGTCTATCCCTACCCGCACGTCGACGAGGTCATCCCCATGATGGCCGAGGGTAAGATCCTGCCCTATCTGGACATCCCCTTTCAGCACGCCAGCCCCAACGTTCTGAAGGCCATGCGCCGCCCCGCCCATCAGGAACGCACGCTGGAGCGCATCAAGGGATGGCGGCGCGACTGCCCGGACCTGGTCCTGCGCTCGACCTTCATCGTCGGATTCCCCGGCGAGACCGAGGACGATTTCGACTTCCTGCTCGACTGGTTGCAGGAAGCCGAGCTCGACCGCGTCGGCTGCTTCAAGTACGAAAACGTCGCGGGCGCGCGCGCGCAGGCGCTCGGCGATCATCTGGACGAGGATGAAAAGCAGGATCGCTGGGAACGCCTGATGGAGGTCCAGCAGGACATCAGCGCCAGGCGCCTTGCCCGGCTGGTCGGCCGCGACCTGGACGTGCTAATTGACGAGACCGGCGACGCGGGCGGCCCGGCCATCGGGCGCTGTTATGCGGATGCGCCGGAAATCGACGGCGCCGTGCGCGTATCCGGCGGAAAAAACCTGCGCCCGGGCGACATGGTCCGGGTCCGAATCACGGGTGCCGACGAATACGACCTGACCGGCGACGCAACGCCCCGGGGCTGACCGCGCCGGTGACTAGCCGTTCGACGCCCGGCGCTGGCGCGGAGCGTTGGGATCGTGGGTGTTGCGGGTGTCCATGCGATCCAGGATTTCGCGCATCAGGCCGACGCACTCCTTAAGTTCCTTGATATCCTGGCGCATGGTGCGGATCGCCGTTTCCTGGTCTTCGGCGTTCTGCGACATGATCTGGCGCAGGGTCGTCATCCGCTGGTCCTGCTGCTGCAGGGCCACGGCAAGTTTGACTTCATTATCCGCGAGTTTCTGATTGACCAGGGCCTGAAGGCGCTTGGCCACTTCGGCCGAAGTCAGCAAGGCGACGACGCCGATAATGACCGCGATTCCGGCAGCTATGGTCGCCAAATCGGCGAAAGACGAGGCTTCACCCATTCCATCACCCCGAACATTTATCTTCCGCGCCTGATTTTGTGACGGCGGGATAGATCGTTACGACCATTCTGGCCCCGAACCCGGCGTTTCAAGAACCGGGCAGACACGCGCGCACCCCCATGCCGGGACAAGGCACCGGATTAGCATCCACACATATTAGTCCGCGAATGGCGATGCCGAAACAAAACTTTCTTTAGTCTTCACTTTTGCCGTAAATCCGCGTTCCTCGTCCGTCGGGATAACCCGGCGCACGTTGCGCACGTCGTCGAGGGCGTTGCTGAAGGCGTTCAGACGTTGGCGCAGGTCGTCCGCCCCCGCGGACGTGGCCTTGAACCGCTCCTCCATCTCACTCAGGGCGTCCCCCAGGACATGGCGCTGGCGTTTCAGTTCGTGGTCCTGCTTGTCGAGGCTTTTGAGAAGTTCCAGTTCGGACTGCTCGAACCGGGAATCGATCAACGCCGTCACCCTGCGCGACATTTCCGCGGAAACCATCAATGCGATGACCCCGAATACGATACCGGCGGCGCCCAGTATAATGCCCAAATAGGCTGTCATGCCGCTCATGTTTCTCACCCTTTCAATATGCAGGCCGCCCATGGTTGTTGTAGGGTCTTTGCTGGCATATGCATGATTCACCAGTCTGAATTTTACCCGGTTTTCAGCCCCGGCTGCTGTGACCGGCCTCACTTGGTGAAATTAACACAACAAATTCAATGGATTAATATGAGAGCCGCCGTCATTCCCGTCACTCCGTTGCAGCAGAACTGCTCCCTAGTGTGGTGCGAAAACACCCTGAAGGCGGCCTTGGTCGATCCCGGCGGCGAGATCGATCGCCTGAAGGCCGCCGTGGACGAGGCCGGCGTGACGCTGGAGAAAATCCTGGTCACCCACGGTCATCTCGATCATGCGGGCGCCGTCGCCGACTTGGCCGAGGAATTCGGCCTGCCCATCGAAGGCCCCCATGCGGACGACAAATTCTGGATCGACCAGTTGCCGGCCCAGGGCCGGGAATACGGGTTCGGCGAATTGCGGGCCTTCACGCCCGACCGCTGGCTGCACCAAAGCGACACCTGCACGGTCGGCGAGCAGACCTTCGACGTGCTGCATTGCCCGGGGCACACGCCGGGCCATGTCGTGTTCTTTCATGCGGGCGAGCGCGTCGCCTTCGTCGGCGACGTGCTGTTCCAGGGATCGATCGGGCGTTCCGATTTTCCGCGCGGCGATTTCGACACCCTGATCAAGTCGATCCGCGAGAATCTGTTCCCGCTTGGCGACGATGTCACCTTCGTGCCCGGCCACGGGCCGCTGTCGACCTTCGGGCACGAGCGGGAATCCAATCCCTACGTCGCCGACCGCCTGTTCGCGCGGAACGCGGGCTGAGCCCGGGCGGGCGGGCCGATATGAAGCACATCCTGCTGCTGGCCGACGCCGACGAACTGCCGGGCCTGACCCGGATTTTCTGGGACGCGGCCCCGGATGCGCGGATTCAGGGCGTCAGCACCCGCGGTGAATTGGACCAAGCGACGGCGGCCCCCGCCGCCGACCTGCGCCTGGTCGCCTTCTGCACGGACGTAATCGTGCCCGAGGCGGTTCTGTACCGCCTGCCCGGCCCGGCCTACAACGTCCATCCCGGCCCGCCCTGGGTGCGCGGCATTTATCCTTCCGTGTTCGCTCTGTATGACGGGTTGGACCGTTTCGGGGCGACCCTGCATGAACTGACCATGGAGATCGACGCCGGCCCCATCGTCGCCGTCGACGAGGCCGCCATCACGCCCGCCATGGACCGCCTGGCCCTGGAAACCCTGGCCCGCGACCTGGTCACCGGATTGCTCACGCGCATGGCCCCGGACCTTCTGACGGTCGAGGGTCCCCTGCCCCATCTTGATGCCCAATGGTCGGGACCGGCTTGGTCGAGGAAGGATTTCGACGCCCTCTGCCACCTACCCGGCGACATTGACGAGGCCGAGTTCCGCCGCCGCCTGCGGGCCGTCGGCGAAGGCCCCAACCATGCGCTCTATTTCGAGACGTTCGGACGTCGCTTCTCCCTGGCCCCGCCGGCCCGGACCGGCCCCGTGGTCAAGGGCGGCCGGCCCGTCGAATCCTGACCTTTCCCCTCACCCCCGCCGGTATCCCATTCAATTGTTGAGCCTTTTCCCGGGTTAAGGGTTTCCCTCTTGGGCCTCCCCTTGTACCCTTGGGCGGATTCTTCAATCGGTCCGCTCTGAGTACGCGTGGCTTGTCCACCGTCATCTCGAAGTCTCGTTGCTTGGTGACGTTCTGTTGAAGCCGATGACAACGAAAGGAAGCGAACAGATGAAGCAGGCAGCGACCGGGGATACCCTGCGTGTCCACTACACGGGAACCCTGGATGACGGCACGACCTTCGACACGTCGAAAGACCGCGCGCCCATGGAAGTCACCCTGGGCGGCGGCCAGATCCTTCCCGGGGTCGAAGACGCCCTTGCCGGCATGGCCGCGGGCGATACGAAAAAAGTCACCCTGGAGCCCGATGACGCCTTCGGCGACCACAACCCGGACCTAGTCCAAACCGTGGCCCGCGGGACCATTCCGGCGGAAATTCCGTTGGAAGTCGGTGCCGTCCTGGAAGCGACAAACGAGACAGGCAATCCGATGCACCTGGTCGTGCTCGAATTCAACGACGAGGACGTGACGCTGGACGCCAACCATCCCCTGGCGGGCAAGGCACTGACGTTCGAACTGACCCTGGTCGAATTCGCCTAGTCCCCGTTTGCCGTCTTCGGGAGCCCCCGCGTCAGTCTGCCTGCGGCAGACCGGCGCGCAGGCGCCCGGGCAGCAATGCCGCAACGGCGATGAAGACAACGCCCAGGGCAAGGCCGATCCATTCGCCGGACACACCGTACAGCACGGCCGGATAGTTGGTGCCGGCAAGCGGCCCCAGGGTCGCCTTGCCGCCCAGCACATGGCCCAGCACGCCGGTCGATTTGACCCAGGCGTAGGACGCCATGTAGGCGGCTGCGCCCACCAACCCGCCGAGCACGAACACGACCCCGTCCCAGCGTCCGGTGGCGGCGGCGGCAAGCCCGGTGCCCGGGCAATACCCGGACACGGCGAAACCAAGGCCCAGCAGCAGGCCGCCGATGAACACGCCCCAATAAGCGTCCTTGACGTCAAGGTGTCCGGGATCGACGAAGCCCAGCAGCAGCCCGGCGTAAAGCAGGACCGACGCCGTGCCGATGGCAAGGAAGATGGTCTTCATCAGGTGCAGATTGGTCAGCCGTAGCATGCCGATGATGAAATTCGGGTTGGTCGCGCCGATACGGTCCAGCACGAAACCGAAGGCGCCGCCGATGACGATGGCGAGGATCAGAGTGGTCATGGCTCAGCCCTCCTTGCGGTAGATCAGGATCGCCGCCGGCAGGGCGGCCAGGAACACGCCGGCCGTGAAGATGTAGGCCGACATGGCAGTCTGCATCATGCCGCTCATCATATGGCCGGAAGTGCATCCGCCGGCCATCCGCGCGCCGTACAGCACGACGAACCCGGCGGCGAAGGCGGCGACCTGGCGTTTCCACGCCGCGTCACCGAAATTAGCGCGCCACACGGCGGGTGCCGCACGTTCGTCGCGGGACACCCCGCCCCGCAGCAGCGCCGAAACCGCCGCCCCGCCCATCAGGGCGAGCACGAACACGAAACTGTAATTCCAGGGATTGGCCACGTTCTTGGCGTACTTGCCGCCCGACTTGTTCAAATAGGCATTGGGGCTAGCGTAGCCGCTTTTGGCATCCTTCGATTCAACCACCGCAGTGTCATCGACCGCGTCCCACAGGATGCCGTCGAAAATCACGAACTGGGTCGATACGCCGACCGGCTTGACCAGCAAAACCGCGGCGAAGAATACGGCACCCAACAGAATCCCGCCGGTTTTCCAGGATAGAACCATCCCACCGTCCTCCATTTTATCGTTGAAAAGCCTTGGCCTTATTGAGCCTTGGTCACGGGACAGGTTGATATCCCGAACAGGGAATAGGCCGGACAGGTTGAGAACACACCCGTCGCCAAGGGCACGACGCCGATCAAAGTCCACATGCGCCAGGGTTCTTCCGGAAACAAGAAGAACAAGGCCAGGAGGACAACACCCGCGACGATCCGCAACAGGCGGTCGATGCCGCCGACATTTTTCTTGAACATGAACGGAACTCCTTCTCGTTCGAATGGCATAGGATCAAGTCTACGCTCCGCCCGGAGCGCCGCATTGACCCTAGTCAATCAGAACGCAGGGGATTCGTCGGTGACATGGTCACAAAGATTGAGGAGCGTGACCGCGATCAGGAAATCAGCGCCGCCAGTCCCGCGCGGTCGGCAACCCGGATCGTGCCCCGGTCAAGCGACACAAACCCTTTCTTGGCCAGCACTTCGAGCCGCCGCGACACCACCTCGCGCACGGAGCCGATCGCCGTCGCCAGTTCATGATGGGTGGTGCGGACCACGCCGTCATGATCGGCACGCTCCAGCAGGGCGGCGGCCAGGCGTTCCTCGATCCGGATGAACGCAACCCGTTCCAGTACCTGCATGACCGATTGCAGTCGCTTGGCGAAGGATTGAAAGACGAAGGTGCGAAAGGCTTCCGACCTTCCCAGCAGGCTGAGGAACAGGGATTTGGGGATCATCACCGCATCGACATCCGTCTCGGCGACCGCCTCGGCGGAATAGTCGTTCTCGCCCAGCAGGCCGAGCGTACTCTGGACGCAGGATTCGCCGGGCGTGATGCTGTACAGCAGAATTTCGCGTCCCGTGGCGCCAGTCAGATAGACATCGACGCGGCCGCCGATCAACACCCCGAAACAGGTCACCTCGTCACCGGGCCGGAACAACACCTGTCCCTTGGGGATGGTGATCGAGCGGACCGCTTCCAATTGCCGGCGCGTATCCGCATCCAGGTCGCCCAGTCCCGGCGCGCGGTCGACCCAGTGATCGACTTTCGTCATCGGTCGGTCTCCTCGGGCGCAGCCGGCGGCGGCTCCGGCGGAGAAATCGGCGATACCGGTCCGGCGGGCGGCGGCTCGGCCCCGCCCGCCGCGGCCTCGCGCATGGCCGTGATGCGTTTGCCGACGCGGTCGATCAGGCGCGCCGCCTCCTTGAAATCGTGCAAGGTGTCCAACACCGTCTCCAATTGTTCGGCCGTCAGGTCCCCGCGCGAGGCGTCGGCCAGGAACCCCGCCTTAAGGCGGGCGTAGACGGGATGAGAGGTATGCTCGGCTGGCAGGCTGCCGCGTCCCCCGGCGAACAGGCGTTCGGCAGCGTCGATCTGTCCCGCGATCAGGGTCGCGTAATTGGTCAAGTGATCGCGCGCCGCCTCGGGCAGGGTCTCGACCCCGGTCCGCCTGCCGACCACCGCAAGGCCCAGGTCGGCGATGTCGGACAGGTGCATGAGGGCGCGGATGGGATGCGGCAGAGCGGCGGCGACGGCCTGTGCGTTCTTGGCGGCACTAATGGCCTGCACGTAGGCGACGATGGCGTCATTGAGGTTCTGGATCACGGCGCGCCGCCGCCACAGGCGCTCGGCCGGCGCAGCCGGGTCGAGGAACGCGGCGCGGGCGATCCCGAAGGCGATCGCCGCGACCCGCCCCAGTTCCAGCATCACGGCATCAAGCGCCAGGGCAGGAAACTCCAGGCCCGTCTTGTCCAGGTGCCGGGGCCGGGCCTCGTCTTCCTCGGCCGTGACGAAGCGCGCCGCCAACCAGGATTCCAGACGCGACGCCAAAGGCCACATCAGCACGACACCCAACACGTTGAACACCGTGTGGAACAGGGCCAGAGCCGCCGTCGAACCCGCACCGGCCGTCAGAGTCTTCTCCGTCGCCTCGACGATCAACAACAGCACCGGAAGCAACAGCAGCGCCACGGCCCCCGTCAGGACATTGAACACCACGTGGCTGACGGCAACCCGCTTGGCGTTGGATGTGGCCCCCAGCACCGCCAGGATCGCCGTGGTGGTGGTTCCGACATTGGCGCCGATGACCAGCGACGCCCCCGCCTCCACGGTCAGAATGCCGCCGGCCGCCGCCGTCAGGGCGATGGCGATCACGGCGCTGGACGACTGGACAAGGGTCGTCATGACAATGCCGATCGCCACGAACATGATGTCGTTGAGGATGCCGCCGCTTACGAAGGCGCCCAGGTCGATGGCCTGCCCCAGGTCGGCGAAGGTCGTCTTCAGGGTTGAAATGCCCAGGAAGAACACGCCGAAGCCGGCCAGCGCCTCGCCAAAGGCGCCACGCCGGGTCGAGACGCCGGTCAGGGACAGCAGCATGCCGATGCCGAGCAGCGGCAGCGCGAAGGCCTCGATCCTGATGTCGAACCCAACCAGGGCGACGACCCAGCCGGTCATGGTGGTGCCAACGTTGGACCCGAAGATCACCCACATGGCCTGCCCCAGGGTCAGCACGCCCGCGTTGACGAAGCCGATGGACGCCACGGTGACGGCGCTTGAGGATTGCACGATGCCGGTGATCAGCACGCCCGACCAAAGGGCGCGCGCCCTGGTCCGCGTCCAGCGCGTCAGCACGTCGCGCAACATGCCGCCGGCGGCAAGCTTCAGGCCGTCGGTCATCAGGCGCATGCCGAGCAGGAAAAGCCCGATGCCCCCGATGGCGCCGCCGATGAGAACCAGATCCATGGATACGCACACGATCAACGTTGAAGGAATCTCGAGGATAGCGCCCTGCGGGCGGACATCAAGCCGGGTTCGACTTGTCCTTGTCTGCCTCTTCCGCGTCGCGCAGTCCGTTCACTGGCCGGTCGCCGGGCAGGTCGTAGGGCCGCAGGAACAAAAAGGCCGCGATGCCCAAGGGCATGATGATCGCCAGATGCCCGAACGCCAGCACCCAGCCCGTGACCCCGGCCCCGCCCGCGAGGTCGAGCACGATGCCGAACACCAGCGGCCCGAGGAAACCGCCGATGTAGCCGATGGTCGAATGCACGGCGAGAGTGGCGCCCCGGCGGCCCGGTTCGGCGCTGCCCGAGGTGCCGGCCGTGAGTGCGGAGGAATCCGCATAGACCGCGACGTTGTACATAAGGCAGAGCGCGACCGCGAGGCCGTAGCCCACGGCCGCCGCCCAGCCGATGCCCAGCGCGAAGATCATCGCCACCGCCATCACGGCCAGAACCACCCGCTGGCGGCCGAAACGGATGCACATCTCGTTGCCGCCGACGCTCGACCAGGTGCCGAGAACGCCCATGGCGAAGGCGATGGAGGTCGGGGCAAGAAGTCCCTCGCCACCGCCCCAGGCCACCGCCGTGAAGGTCAGGAAAGTTACCCCCCAGGAGCGCAGGGTGAACAGCTCCCAGCAGTGGGCGCCGTAGCCGATGGCATAGGCCAGGGCAGAGCGATTGCGCAGCACGGGACGGAAATCGAACAAGGGCGGGCGGTCGAGCACCGGCGCGCCCGGGGCGGTGGCCGGTTTCGCAGGCTGGCCGGGCACGGCGAAGGCCATGATCAGGAACGCACCCATGGTGCAGATGCTGGCCCCGCCGAACACCCAGGGCCAGGGGGCGAAGCTGGCGATGGTGCCCGCGAACAGGAACGACAGGGCCCCGCTGAACCCGACCCCGGCGGCGTGCCAGGACACGCCCCGGGTCTGGGCCGTGCCCTCCAGCCGGTCGGACAGCACCTTGAGCCCCGGCATGTAGCAGCCGGCCCAGGCCATGCCGGCAAGGGCGCGCAGAAACAGCGCCGACCAGAACCCTTCGGCCAGAAAGGCGTAGCCCAGATGGGTCAGGGTCGTCAGGGTCACGCAGATCAGGTAGAGGCGCCGGGGATCGATGCGGTCGGTCAGGCTGACCAGGATCGGCACGGCGCAGACGTAGGATGCCGCCCACATGCCCGTCAGCCATCCGGCCTCCGTATTGGTCAATTGCCATTCAGAAATGAAAATGGGCAGCAATGCCGGCACCGTATAGGCGCCGATCTGTGCCAGAAGTTGCGCCATGAAGACAGCGAAAATAAGCCGGGTCGCCGACATCGTGTGGTCCTTGGTCTCTGCGTCGGGGGTCCGGCCGCAACGGAAGCACAAGTGGTAATGCGCCCGAACCGCCGCGTCAAAGCGGTTTCTCACCATCAAGTCGCAGGCTAGACTCCCGATCCATGCGGTTCTTCACCTCCGACCGGTTTGTCATCCCCCTGCCCGACGGCCACAGCTTTCCGGGACGGAAGTATGTCCTGCTGCGCGAACAGCTGGTGCGCGACGGCATCCTGGCCGCGGACCGTATCCATCCCTCGCCCCTGGCCGAGACAGCGGACATCGCCCGCGCCCATGACGCGGAATACATGGCGGCGGTGCGCGACGGCCGCCTGGACGCCGAGGCGCAACGCCGCATCGGCCTGCCGTGGAGCCGCAATCTGGTCGACCGCGTCACCGCGACCATGGGCGGGGCCGTGGCGGCGGCGGAGGCGGCGCTGGAATTCGGCCTGTCCGGCCAACTTGCCGGCGGCACCCACCACGCCCATCGCGATTTCGGCGCGGGCTACTGCATCTTCAACGATTTCGCGATCGCGGCGCTGAAGGTCCTGGCCGAGGGCTGGGCGACGCGCATCGCCGTCATCGACCTGGACGTCCATCAGGGCGACGGCAACGCCGCCATTCTGGTCGGCCATCCGGACGTCTTCGTGTTCTCCATGCAGGGGGCAAAGAACTTCCCCCACCACCGGGTCGCCTCGGACCTGGACGTGGACCTGCCCGACGGCACGGAGGACACGGCCTACCTCAAGGCCCTCGCCGACCACCTGCCCGCCGTGTTCGATTTCCGCCCCGACTTGGTGCTCTATCAGGCGGGGGTCGATCCCTTGGCCGAAGACCGGCTCGGCCGCCTCGCCCTGACCCTGGACGGCCTCGCCAAGCGCGACCGCCTGGTCCTCACGGAATGCCGATCGCGCGGCATTCCCGTGTCCCTGGGCCTAGGTGGCGGCTATGCCGACCCCATCGAGCTGTCGGTCCAGGCCTACGCCAACACCTATGCCGTGGCGAAGGACGTCCATCGGTTCTAGAGGGAAAGCGACCTATTTCCCGTCCCGCTTGGCGATGCAGGCGCGCACGGAACTGGACCGGCAGGACTGGATGCAGCCCTGGCGTTTGTTGGCGCTGCCGGATGGGCCCGCGAGGCAACCGCGCGTGCAGTCCTGCAGCAGATCCTGGAAATGTCCGCCCGAATGGTCGCGGCACCAGTTGTAATCGGTGTCGAAGCCGTCCGTGATGCCCTCGTTGAGGCCCTTGGCGATGCGCGTGAAGAAGCCGTCGCGCTTGCCTTCGCCTTCAGGTGTTTGGGCCGGTGCCGCGCCGGAAGTGGCAGCGGGCTGTGCGGCCGCTGCCGGCTGGCCCGGTTCACCGCCGACGCCGACGAAAAGACGGGAAAAGAAGCCCTCCCGTTCGCCCTGCACCGGAGCCGGCGGCGACGCGGCGGCGCTTTCGGGCGCGGCTGAATTGGGAGCGGGGGAGGCTGTTTCCCTGACCGCCGCAGGCGTTGACGGTGCGGGGCGCGTGACGATCTTGGGTGACGGTCCCTGGGCCCGCTGGCTCAGGCAGGCATCGACGGCCTCCCCCTTGCAGGTCTGGTAACAGCCCCGCTTTTGGGACACCTTCTTGTTGCTGACCCGCATGCAGTTGGCGTCGACGCAGGCCTCGAACGCCCGGTCGTAGACCTTGGGCATGGTGTTGAAGCACCAGTCGAAATCGCCCAGATCGTAGGCCGCCACCCGCGCCGTGTTCAGGTGCAGGCAGGCCATGAAGCCGAAAAACGCGACGAGTATCCGCAAGGCCGTCCGTCCCTTTGATGTTCCGGTCACGATTTGTCGCCGCCGATCGCCGCGATGCCCCCGGCCTCACCCCAGCGAGGAGCCGTATCCAGATGCACGCCCGCCTGATCCAACAGGCGCATGCAGGTCTGATCGATCAGATCGCTGATCGCCTGGGGTTTTTGATAGAACGCCGGCACGGGCGGGAAGATCACCGCACCCAGGGTCGCCAGCTTGGTCAGGGTTTCCAGATGCCCGGCATGCAGCGGCGTTTCGCGCACGGCCAGGACCAGGGTCCGGCGTTCCTTCAGCATCACGTCGGCCGCCCGGGTGATCAAATCGCCCGTGTTGCCGTAGGCGATGTTGGACGCCGTCTTCACGGAACAGGGGGCGACGATCATGGCGTCCAGGTGAAACGAGCCCGAGGACACGGGGGCGCCGACGTTGCCCGCCAAATGCACGACATCGGCCAGGGCCTCGATCTCGGCCGCGTCACGGTCAAGCTCGGCGGAAATGGTCAGCCGCCCGGCCTTGGAAATCACCAAATGGCTTTCAATTCCAGGCGTCTCCGCCAGCATTTCCAGGAGGCGCAGGCCATAGACCGCGCCAGACGCGCCGGTGATGGCAATCAGGATGCGTTTGCGTTCATTCGACATGGGGGCAATTTGGGGTTCACCACCGCATTTGTCCATCGTTTGCGCAAATCCCGATTGACCGCCGGGCCGGGCGCGTTACTTTGTGCGCAGACCGGATTGTATACAGTTTCACCCCCAGCCGAGGCAGAGACCACCATGACCAACACCACCAGCGCCAACAAGATCTGGGGCCGCTCGGCCTTTCTCGAACTGTTGAAGCAGGAAGGCGTCAGCCACCTGTTCGGCAATCCGGGCACCACGGAACTGCCGATCATGCACGCCTTGGCCGATCATCCGGACCTGACCTATGTCCTGGGGCTGCAGGAATCCCTGGTCGTCGCCATGGCCGACGGCTATTCCCGGGCCTCGGGCAAGCTGGTCGCCTGCAACGTCCATGTCGCGCCCGGCCTGGGCAACGCCATGGGCTCCCTCTACAACGCCAAGTTCACCAACACGCCGATGATCCTGACCGCCGGGCAGCAGGAACAGGGCCACGGCCTGACCGAGCCAGTGCTGTACGGCGACCTCGTCTCCATGGCGCGGCCCCTGGTCAAATGGGCGGTCGAGGTGACGCAGCTGGAAGACCTTCCACGCATCATCCACCGCGCCGCCAAGGTCGCCATGACGCCGCCGACGGGACCCGTGTTCCTGTCCTTGCCGGGCGACATTCTGAACGACGAGGCCGGCCTGGACCTGGGCAATTCGACGCGCATCGACACCCGCGTGCGCCCGTACGACGACGTTCTGGAAACCCTGGCAAAGCGCATCCTGGCCGCCGAAAACCCGGTGGTCGTGGTCGGCGACGAGATGGTGAAAAGCGACGCCCTGGCTGAAGCCGCCCAGTTCGCCACGGCCCTGGGGGCGCCCGTGTTCCAGTCGTCGGCCCCGTACGGCGCGCAGTTCCTGTCGGAACATCCCTGCTTCATGGGCGCGCTGGAGCGCGTGCAGAAACAGGCACGCGCGGCGCTCGAGCCCTATGATTTGATGATCGCTCTCGGCACCGATCCCCTGACCATGTCCGTCTACAGCCCCATCGACCCGCTGCCGGACGGCATGAAGATCGTGCAGATCGGCCTCAACGAATGGGACATCGCCAAGAACTATCCAGTCGAGATCGCCGCCCTGGGCGACATGAAGACCACCCTGCCCGCATTGGCCGACATTCTGGTCAAGGTCGGTGGCGATGCCCATGCCGCCCGCGCCAAGGCGTCCATCGCCGCGCTGGCGAAAACCAACTGGTCGGCCCGCCGGGCCAAGTTGATTGCGGAGTTGTCCGACGGCGACGGGCCGCAGCCCATCGACCCCCGGCATTTCGCCAAGATGATCACCGACGTCCTGCCCGACAACGCCATCATCGTGAACGAGGGCCTGACCTCGGCCCGGCTGCTGGATCAGCTGTTCCCGTTCCGCGACCGCTTCGCCTATCACGGCCTGGCGTCGGGCGGCATCGGCTGGGGCCTGCCGGCCGCCGTCGGCGTGCAGATCGCCCAGCCCGACCGCCCCGTGGTCGCCGTGATCGGCGATGGCAGCGCCATGTATTCGATCCAAGCCCTGTGGACGGCGGCGGCCATGAA
This sequence comes from uncultured Alphaproteobacteria bacterium, assembly GCA_963976055.1. Taxonomy (GTDB): domain Bacteria; phylum Pseudomonadota; class Alphaproteobacteria; order Rhodospirillales; family Casp-alpha2; genus UBA1479. Next base: position 2,352 of record CAXBJB010000009.1, on the reverse strand, counting down.
ACTGCCGCTGACCTATGTGATCGCCAACAACGGCGGCTACCGCATCATCAAGCAGCGCCTGAAATCCTTCCACGGGTCGGAAAACTACATCGCCATGGACTTCGTCGATCCGCCCATCGACTTCGTCGCCGTGGCGCAGGGCATGGGCCTGACGGCGGAGCGCATCACCGACCCGGCCCGCGTGCGTCCGGCCCTGCAGGACGCCATCGCCAACCCGGGGCCGAACCTTTTGGAAATCGTGGTCGACGGGACGGTCTGACCCGCCCTCGATCAGTGACTCGCCCTTGATCAGTGAAAGGTCAAACCGCCGGTCGGGCTGATGGTCGATCCGGTGAGATAGGCCGAATCCTCCGACGCCAGGAAGGTCGCGACGCCGCCGATATCCTCGGGATTGGCGATGCCTAACGGCGCCCGTTGCTGGATGCGGGCGTATTGCGCCCGGTGCAGGTCGGTCATTTCGATCTTGCCCTCGAAGCCGTCCCAGGACGGCGATTGCCCAATCAGGGTCACGGCGATGCAGTTGACCCGCACCTTGTGGCGGGCCATCTCCTTGCCGATCACCTTGGTCGCCATCACCAGCCCGCCGGCATAAAGTGCGACGGTGGTCTGACCCGCCGTCGGCACCCGCCCGCCTTCCGACGTGACGAACATGCAACTGCCGCTTTCGCGCGCGATCATATGGGGCAGGACCGCGTGCAGCGGCAGCAGCTTCGCCGCCGTCGCGCGGGAGACGACCTCGGTCACGGTGGCGACGTCGATCTCGTTGAAGATGCCACGAACGCTTGGGTCGTTGGTGTCCTCGGACGGCACGCCGGAGGCACTGGCGACCAGCACGTCGATTTGGCCGTGCGCCCGCACCGCATGGGCCGCCAGGGCGTCCATATCGGCCTTCGACTGCACATCGGCGGCGACGAAGTCGGCTGCCCCGCCGTCTTTCCGTAGGGCCTCGACGACCATCCGGCCTTTTTCTTCCGACCGGCCGGAGACGACGACCGTCGCCCCCTCGGCCGCGAAGCGGCGTGCGACGCCCAGGCCGATGCCGCCGGTCGATCCGGTAATAATCGCGACTTTTCCTTGGAGCTTTCCCATCTGTTCCTCGTCTGCTGTGCGTATGCCGGGCACGCTCAATCCCTGCGACGGGGCCAGCCCGGCTGCTTCAGGTCGTCCGTATGCTGGCCCAGGGTCGGCGCGGGATGCTTCACCCGGCCCGGCGTGGCGCTCAGCTTCGGCACGATGCCCGGCGTCTTCATGGGTCTACCGTGGGAGGTCACCGTATCCAGGATCATCTCGCGCGCCTGGTACTGGGGGTCCTCGACGATATCGGCGATGGTATAGGTCTTGCCGACGGGGACGGAGACGGCGTCAAGCCGCGCAATAACCTCGTCGCAGGTCATGGTCGCGGCCCATTCCTGGATCGCCGCGTCGATCCTCTCCACATGCCGCGAGCGGCCGTCGTTGTGCTTCAGTTCCGGGTCGTCGGCCAGGTCCTGGCGGCCCATCTCGGTCATCAGGCGCTGGAAGATGCTGTCGCCGTTGCCGGCGATCAGGACGTATTGCTCGTCCTTACAGAGATAGGCGTTGGTCGGCACGATACCCGGCAGGGCGCTGCCCGTGCGCTCGCGCACGACCCCGGCGGAGGTGTATTCCGTCAGGGTGCTTTCCATCACGTTGAACACGGATTCGTAGAGGGCGACATCAACCACCTGGCCCTCGCCGCCGTTCACGTTGACATGGTGCAGGGCGAACATCAGGCCCATCACCCCGTGCATGGAGGCCAGGGTGTCGCCGATGGAAATGCCGACCCGCACCGGCACGCGGCCCGGTTCGCCGGTGATGTAGCGCAGCCCGCCCATGGATTCGCCCAGCACGCCGAAGCCGGGCTTGTCCTTGTAGGGGCCCGTCTGGCCGAAGCCGGAAATCCGCAGCATGACCAGCTTGGAGTTGATGGCGTGAAGGTCGTCCCAACCCAGGCCCCATTTCTCCAGGGTGCCCGGCTTGAAGTTCTCGATCACCACGTCGGCTTCCTTGGCCAGTGCTAGAACCACGTCACGATCTTCCGGGGACTTCAGGTCAAGACAGACCGAACGCTTGTTGCGCGACTGGATCTCCCACCACAGCGAGGTGCCATCCTGCACGATGCGCCATTTTCGCAAGCCGTCGCCGGCCCCGGCCGCCTCGACCTTGATCACGTCGGCGCCGAAATCAGCCAACGTCTTGGCTGCGAAGGGCCCGGCCACGAACTGGCCCAGTTCAATCACTTTCAATCCTTGAAGAGCTTCCATGTCCCACATTCCGTTTAGGGGCTGTCCCAGATAATTACCTGAGATGACGTTTAACCCATTGTCTGAGCTG
>CAXBJB010000008.1:0-179386 GCA_963976055.1 uncultured Alphaproteobacteria bacterium | reverse complement strand
TTGCGCATCGGCCCCATGATAACCCCCAAACCGAGTTATCTGGGACAGCCCCAAAATTATTTAGCACGGTCAATCCGCAACGCAGAATGCGAGTCCACTGCCCCCGCCGGAATCACCGAAGCGGCACGGCGGGCCGGCGGTACTTGGGCGGCAAAACCAGTTGCGGCGGCGGCGGCAGGTCCGCCTCGGGCGCCTGATGATCCTGCAATTCGCGCAGGATGCGGCTGGCCCGCGCCCAGGAAACCTCGACCTGCGCCGGAGTGGAGGCATGGATTGTTTCTGGGGACGGTTCGGGGGGTGTTTCGGGGGCCCTTCCTGCGGGGGCCTCGGCCAACGGCGCCGGGCGCGGCACCGGGCCGGGCGCGACGGTAGCATCGGGGACAATCCCGTGAAGCGGCGGCAGCGCCGCCAGCACCTTGCCGCCGTCCTCGGCCCGAGTTCGCTGTCCCGGCCGCGGCACGATGTCGAGGACCAGACGCCAGGGGCCGGCGCCCGCATCCCCGCCGTCCTTGGGCGGGTCGAGAAGAAAGGCGCGGCGGATGAAGGCGTCGAAGCGGCTGGCCACCCGAAAGCGGAGCGGCCCGCCCCCCGTGACCGGGCGGACGATCAGATCGGGCGCGAGCGGGTCGCCCGCCAACGCCGCGTGGCCTTCGGGCGGCAGGGCCGCGTTCGGCAGGCTGAGCTCGAAGGTCCGCCGGCCCGTGGCCCGGGCGTCATAATCAGGGGGCGCCGTCAGATCGAACACCAGGCGCAGGAAGCCGGCATGACGGCCCAGACGCAGGCCGGTGACGTCCGCCGCCTCGGCCGCGCGAACCGGCGCGGACACGACCGTGCCCGCCGCCAGAACGACCGGCAGCAACAGAAGAAAGGCCGCGCTTCGCACGGCCCATCGGCGGAATACATGCCCAGAATGCCGCATCTTGGCATCCCTTTTAGGCGCCGGGGGACGGGCGCCGCAAGGTCCGCGCACGCCCGGCAACATCGATATGCGAAGCCCTTGGAAACAATCGCGTTTCTCTAATGTGTCAGTTGTCTGTCAGCATTTCGGGGTATAAGCTTCTCCGCGCGCGTGACGATTTCCCGGGAATCGGGGGCCCCGGGCGTGACGCACCGCCGGAAAGCAAGGCGGCGTCGGGGCAAGCCTGCGGGGACCACGCAAAGGAGGTCACGGTGGAATTGATCAAACAACTGGGCTGGCTGCCCATCGGCGTGGTGCTCATCTTCGCGACGGTCGTCGCTGGGGTGCTGCTGAAAATGACCTCGCCCAAGAAGCCGAACATCGACAAGCTGAGCGACCGCGAAAAGTGGGAAATGTACGGCATCGGCTCCGGCCCCAAACCCGGTGATGACGTCGAGGAATACTGGCGCGACTACGAGCTCATGAAACAAGGCGGCGGCCGCGACGACGAATACTTCCGCGACGATCAGATTTGAGTCCCCCGCCGTTGCCGGGCCGCCGAATTGGTCGGTCATCGGGACGTCACGCAACTGTGAATAAATAATCCACACAGGCCCGGACCCGTCCGTTAAGGTTTGCGGGAACCCTGCCGCGCGGAAACCGCCGCGCGCATTCGTCCAAGCGGAAACATTCACGAACAACGTTTTCATGGCATCCCAGAACCGACGCGCCGGACTGACAAGGACATCGGCGGCCGAGGCATCAGAAGCCCTTCTGCGGCGGCTTCAGGCGATGCGTGCCGAGACTCTGGCCCTGGCCGACGGCTTGTCCGACGCGGACGCCACGGCCCAGTCCATGGCCGACGCCAGCCCCGCCAAATGGCATCTCGGCCATACCAGCTGGTTCTTCGAAGCCCTTGTCCTGGAACCCGGCCATCCCGGCTACACCCTGTTCGACGACCGCTTCGCCTATCTGTTCAATTCCTATTACGACAGCGTCGGCCCGCGCCAGCCGCGGCCCCAGCGCGGTCTGCTGACCCGCCCGCCGTTGGCCGAGGTGATCGCCTACCGACGCCATGTCGACGCGGGCCTGGCCGACCTGATGACCGGCGGCGACTGTGATGAAGACCTTCTGAAAACCATCGAGCTGGGCCTGCATCACGAACAGCAGCATCAGGAGCTGTTGTTGACCGACATCCTGCACCTGTTCGCGCAAAATCCGCTGCGCCCCGCCTACCGCGCCGCCGAGCCGCTGGCCACGGGCGGGGGTGCGCCGGACCTTGAGTGGATCGCCATCGACAGCGGCATCCTGCCCATCGGCGCCGACACCGGCGCCGAGGACGGCTTCGCCTTCGACTGCGAGACGCCGCGCCACGACGCGCTGATCCGGCCCTTCCGCCTGGCGTCCCGCCCGGCGACCAACGGCGAATGGATGGCCTTCATCGCCGACGGCGGCTACGCCGACCCCCTGTTGTGGCTGTCCGACGGCTGGGCCACGGTCCAGGCCGAGGGCTGGACCGCCCCTTTGTATTGGGAAGACCGCGACGACGACTGGTGGACCATGACCCTCAAGGGCCCGCAGCCCGTCGACCCGGACGCCCCCGTGACCCACGTCAGCCTGTTCGAGGCCGACGCCTTCGCCCGCTGGGCGGGCAAGCGCCTGCCGACGGAATTCGAATGGGAGACCGCGGCCGGGTCCCTGCCGGTAACCGGCAACTTCGCCGCCTCGGGCCGCCTGCGCCCGGCCCCGGCACAGGGCCATGACGGCTTGCAGCAGATGTTCGGCGACGTCTGGGAATGGACGGCCAGCGCCTATGCCCCCTATCCCGGATTTGCCGCCACGGACGGCGCCGGCGGCGAATACAACGGCAAGTTCATGTCGGGGCAGCACGTGTTGCGCGGCGGATCCTGCGCCACGCCGGAAAACCATATCCGCGCGACCTACCGCAACTTCTTTTATCCGCACCAGCGCTGGCAGTTCACCGGCCTGCGCCTGGCCGAGGACGGGTGACACGGCGATGGACGCATTTGCCGATGTTGAAGACACGGGACTGGACGACGACGGCAGGGAAGCCTTCCGGCGCGACGTGATCGACGGGCTGTCCGCCGACGCCAAGACCCTGCCCTGCAAGTGGCTCTACGACGTGCGCGGCTCGGCCCTGTTCGAGGAAATCACCCATCTCGACGAATACTATCCGACGCGCACGGAACTCGCCCTGCTGGCCGACATCGCCGATGACCTGGGATCGGCGCTGCCGGCCCGGGCCTGGGTGGTGGAATTCGGATCGGGGTCGAGCCGCAAGTCGGACCTGTTCCTCAACGCGCTGGACGCCCCCCATGGCTACGTGCCCATCGACGTCGCCGGCGATTATCTGGAGGCCGCCGCCGGCGCCTTGGCCGATCGCCTGCCGCATCTCAAGGTCGTGCCCGTGGTCGGCGATTTCACGGCCGAGCTTCCCCTGCCGTCCGCCCTCGACGATGCGCCCACGGTCGGCTTCTTCCCGGGTTCCACCATCGGCAATTTCGAACCGGCCCAGGCGGCCCGCTTCCTCGCCCGCGCCCGGCGCATGCTGGGCGACGGCGCCTTCATGGTGGTCGGCGTCGACCTGAAAAAGGACCTGGGCGTGCTGCTGCCCGCCTATGACGACTCCCGGGGCGTGACCGCCGACTTCAACCTGAACCTGTTGGACCGCATCAACCGCGAGTTGGGCGGCGGCTTCGACCGCGGCCGCTTCGCCCATCGTGTGCGCTACGACGACGATGAAGGCCGGGTCGAGATGCATCTGGAAAGCACGGTCGACCAGACGGTGCGCATCGACGGCCATGCCTTCGACTTCCGCGCCGGCGAGACCATCCACACGGAAAATTCCTATAAATACGCGGTCGGCGATTTCCATCGCGTCGCCGGCGGCGCCGGCTGGCGCGCGGACCGTCACTGGACCGATGCCGACGGCCTGTTCTCCATCCATCTGCTTGCCGCCGCCTGAGACTTCCGCCATCCTGCGACCAGCAGGGAGGCCCCGGGAGGCGAGACATGGTCATGCGGCGTGCGTTCATCGGCACATTGACTGTGGTCTTGGGCCTGGTTCTGGGCCCCACGGCCCGCGCCTGCGGGCCCGAGGTCGTCATCCGCTTCATCGATTCCAGCCCCGACCTGTTCATCATCGAAAACAACAGCCTGGAGCCCTGGACCCTGCTGAGCCTGGAATTCCGTGCGGCAAATTCCACCGGCCGTGTGGTGTTCGATACCGACTTCGGTGGCGCCGGCGCGTCGGAGCCGCAACAGTTCGAGACCGTGGAGGGCGAGGTCGGCCTGATGCGGGCGCCTGTGGTCGCCGACGGGGCGGAGGAATTGACGCTCAACTTCACCAATTTCCAGGCCGGCCGGAAATTCGTGTTCTCCATCGACCTGGACGACCGTCTGGAAAATTCCGCCATGGGCCAGGCCTATGTGACGGGCGAGGAGATCGCGGGGGCGGAGGTCCTGGGCCTGTTCACCCATCCGAAGATCGGCCAAGGCAACGCCCGGGGCACCTTCGGCACCGACGGCAAGGCGCACCTGCGCGGCGCGACCTGCGCCTGAGCCAGGGGGGTCCGCGGCACGGCATCCCCGCCGCAAACACCCAAAGAAAACCACTGAGACAGTGAGGCGGTGAGACATTCCCGTCATGCCCGGACTTGATCCGGGCATCCACGGGCTCTCGTGAGACGCTGGCAAGGCGTGGATGGCCGGGTCAAGCCCGGCCATGACCATTCTTCGTTTTTCTTCTCATAGCCTCACTGTCTCAGTGGTTCAATTTTCTTCATGACCACGGCCTGGGCGGCGCAAAAAGTCAGGTCAGCTTGACCAACTGCTTGCCGACGTTCTTGCCCTGGAGCATGCCGATGAAGGCCTCGGGGGCGGCGGCGATGCCGGCGGCGACGGTCTCTCGATACTTCATGCGCCCGTCCGCGACCATGGCTTCCAATTCCGCCCGCGCCTGGGGCCAGATGGCCCTGTGGGCGTTGAGCACGAAGCCTTCCATCTTCAGCGACTTGTCGAAGAACAGGTGCATGTTGCGGTTGCCGTAGGCTTCGCCGGTTTCGTTGTAGCGCGCGAGCACGCCGCACACGGGAATGCGGGCCAGGCGGTTGCACTGACCCATCACGGTTTCCAGAATCTCGCCGCCGACGTTGTCGAAATAGACGTCGACGCCGTCGGGGGCGGCGGCCTTCAACTGACCCGCCAGGTCCGGCGCCTTGTAGTCGATGCAGGCGTCGAAGCCGAACTCTTCCGTCACCAGCCGGCACTTGTCCGGCCCGCCGGCGATGCCGACGGCGCGGCAGCCCATGTCCCGGGCCAGTTGGCCAACGCAGCTGCCGACCGATCCGGCGGCGGCGGACACCACCACCGTCTCGCCCGCCTTGGGCTGGCCCGTGACCTTCAACCCGACCCAGGCGGTGACGCCGGTCGACCCGCACACGCCGAGATAGGCCGAGAGCGGCACCCCCGGCTTGGCCTCGACAACAAAATCCAAGTCCAATCCGTCCGACACCACATGGGTCTGCCAGCCGAGCCGCCCGACGACGTGGGTGCCGATGGGGAAGTCCGGATGGTTCGTCTTGACCACTTCGCCCAGCACGCGCCCGACCATCAGGTCGCCCGGCTTCAGCACATTGGGGCTGTAGGTCCAGCCGCCGCCCATCAGCATGCGCTGATAGGGGTCGAGCGAGAGGTAGAGATTGCGCAGCAAAAACTGCCCCGCGCCCGGTTCGGGCACGGGGGTTTGGTCCAGGCGGAAGTTCCCGGGCGTCGGCAGGCCCTCGGGCGTCGAATTGAACAGCACCCGGGTATTGGTCTCGGTCATGGGCAGGCTTTCTTTTTCTTATTTGGACAGTTCCGCGCGGACGATGGCCGCCCCGTCGGCCATGGCCTTCATCTTGCCGAAGGCAACGTCGCGGGGCAGGTACTTGAGGCCACAATCCGGTGCCACGATGATCTTTTCCGCCGGATGATGGGCAAGGCCCTTGCGGATGCGCGTCGCCACCGTGTCCGGGCTTTCGATGTCGTGGGTCGAAAGATCGAGCACGCCCAGGATAATGTTCTTTTCCGGCAGGGTTTCCAGCACGGCACAGTCCAGATGCGACTGCGCCGTTTCGATGGAGATGTCGCAGACCGAACAGGCCGCCAGCTGCGGCAGGAAGGAATAACCCTCGGGCCGCTCATGAATGATCGCGGCATAGCCGAAACAGATGTGCACGGCGGTCTCGCCGGTGATCCCGTCGAGCGCGCGGTTGAGCGCGTCCAACCCGAACTCGCCGGCCTTTTCCGGGCGTGCCTGCATGTAAGGCTCGTCCAGCTGCACCACGTCGGCGCCGGCGGCGAACAGGTCGCGGACTTCCTCGTTCACGGCGGCGGCATAGTCCATGGCCAGGTCGGCCTCCGACGCGTAGAAATCGTTCTGCGCCTGCTGCGACATGGTGAAGGGGCCGGGCACGGTGATCTTGATCTTGCGGTCCGTGTTGGCGCGCAGGAATTTCACGTCCTCGACCTCGACCGCGTGCATGCGGGTGATCTTGCCGGTAATGCGCGGCACCGGGTTGGGGTGGCCCGAACGGTCGAGCGCTTCGCCCGGGTTGTCGATGTCGACGCCCGACAGCGCCGTGGCGAAACGGTTGGAATAGCTTTCGCGGCGCATTTCGCCGTCGGTGATGATGTCGAGCCCGGCCCGTTCCTGGTCGCGGATCGCCAGGATGGTGGCGTCGTTCTGGGCTTCTTCCAGGTATTCCGGATCGACGCGCCACAGCTCCTTGGCCCGCGTGCGCGGCGGGAACCGCCCGGCCAGCTTGGCGCGGTCAAGCAGCCAGTTGGGCTGGGCGTAGGAGCCGACCAGCGAGGTCGGCAGCAGGGTGTTGATGGTGGTCATGTCGGTATCCTCCCAATAATGTTTTGCCGACCCTAGCACGCGGGCCGGTGTGCCGGTACAGCCCCGGGGCGGCTAATCGGCGACGCGCATCCGCCCGGCCGCGTCGAGAACCAGGGTCTCGAAATGCCGCGGCACGAAAACTTCCGTGTCCGGGGACGCGGCCTTGACCTCGGCGATGAAGGCGTCGGTCTGTGCGAAGGCCTTGTCCTGGGATGCACCGAAGGGCAGGCCCTGGTCGTCCCAATGGGTCGCGACCACCAGCGGCGGCCGGCCCAGGCAGCGCATCAGCCGCGCCGTGTAGTCGTGAATGTCGAGGCGCGGGGGGGCGGCGGCGATGAAGGCGATGTCGGGGCGCAGGCCGTCGATCTCGCGCTCGATGAAGTTCATGGAACCGAACAGCAAAACCTCGCGCCCGCCGATGCGGATCAGGTAGGCAAGGGTGCCGCCTTCGACATAGTCGTCCAGGCAAAGCGGCGTGTCCTGCACCGGAATGGTGCCGAAATCCTTGTACAGCTTGCACGACAGGGCGGAATGCAGGCTCGGGATCACGCGGATCGAGAATTTTTCGTAAGCGTAATCCTCGCCGCCCCGCACGGCATGGATCTGTTCGTCCGGCACGCCGCCGTTGGCGGCGATGTTGCAGGTACTTTCCGTGCCGATCACCACCGCCCCCGTCTTGTTGGCGATATAGGGCACGTCCATGGCGTGGTTGAAATGGGAATGGGACAGGATGATGTAGTCGGCCTTGGGCACGTGACGGTCGATGGTCGCCGCGTCGCTGGGCGCCGGTTCGGTCATCTTGACCACGGGGCGCGGATCGCCCGGAATTTCCGTCGCGTCGTTGGGGCCGTAGCGCCGGCCCTGAAAGCGCACCCGCGACAAATAGGGGTCGAGCAGGATCACCGTCTCGCCGTCCGTGATTTTCCAGCCCGCCGCCCCGAAATGGGTGAACTGCAACGGGCGCATGTTACCGCCGTCGGTCATCGGTCTCTCCTTCATGATGAGTTCAGCCGAGGGCCGTAAGAATCTGCTCCGCCGAGGAAACGTTGAGCCCGGGCTCCGTCTCCAGCGCGAAATGGGTGACGGTGCCGTCATCGACGATCATGGCGTAGCGCTTGGAGCGCTTGCCGTAGCCCTTGGCCGACATGTCCGTGGCCAGGCCCATGGCCTCGGTCAGGGCACCGTTGCCGTCGGACAGCATGGTGACCTTGCCGGGCGCCTCGTGGGCCACGCCCCAGGCGGTCATGACCATGGCGTCGTTGACGGAGACGCAGGCGATCTCGTCGACACCCTTGGCCAGGATGGCGTCGGCCTGGGCGACGAAACCCGGCAGGTGCTTGGCCGAACAGGTGCGCGTGAAGGCGCCGGGCAGGCCGAACACCACGACCTTGCGGCCCTTGAAATAATCGTCGGTGGAAACGGCTTCGGGCCCGCCGTCGGCGCCCATTTTGAAGATCGTGGCGGAAGGCACGCGGTCGCCGGTCTTGATGGTCATGGATGGATGCTCCTTAGGTCGAGTTGCTTTTGTTGCTATGTCGCGCGGTCGCGGATCAGGTTGATGATGCCGGAAAAATCCTTCCCGGCCTGGCCCGCGTCGGCGTAATCCCGATACAGCGACGCCGCCTTTTCGGCGACCGACACATCGGCGCCGGTGCTGTGCGCGGCGGCGATGGCGAGGCCCATGTCCTTCAGCATCAGGGCCGCCGCGAAGCCGGGGGCGTAATCCCGGTTGGCCGGCGAGGTCGGCACCGGGCCGGGCACCGGACAATAGGTGGTCAGCGACCAGCACTGGCCGGAGGCCGTGGACGACACATCGAACAGGCGCTGCGCGTCGAGGCCGAGTTTCTCGGCCAGCACGAAGGCCTCGGCCACGGACGCCATCTGGATGCCCAGCATCATGTTGTTGCAGATCTTGGCCGCCTGGCCGTTCCCCGGCCCGCCGCAATGGACGATGGTCTTGCCCATCTTTTCCAGGATCGGCTTGGCCCGGGCGAAGGCGTCGTCGGCGCCGCCGACCATGAAGGTCAGGGTCGCGGCCTCGGCCCCGCCGACGCCGCCGGACACGGGCGCGTCGACCATGGCGAGGCCCCGGTCCGCCGCCGCCGCGTGAACTTCGCGTGCGGTGTCGACATCGATGGTCGAACAGTCGATCACCAGGGTGCCGGCGGGCAGGGCGTCGAACAGGCCGCCCAGGCAGACGTCCTTCACATGCTTGCCGGCGGGCAGCATGGTGATGACGGCCTCGGCCCCCTGGGCGGCGTCCACCGCGCTGGCGGCGGCGGTGGCCCCGGCGGCGGCGGCCTTGGCCAAAAGATCCGCCGACAGGTCGAAGGCGGCGATCGCATGGCCGGCCTTGATCAGGTTTGCCGCCATGGGATTGCCCATGTTGCCGACGCCGATGAATGCGATGTTGGTCATGTGGAATGTCCTCAAGGCTGGCCGCCCCGGGCAGTGGCGCCGGGAGCGGGAAGGTGCGGGGGCAGAGACTAGCAACCCCCGGCGCGGGCCGGAAGGGGGGATGCGGTCAAGACGGGCGGCGACTAGTCGTCGCGCCCGTATCCCGCCGGCAGCTTGTGCGCGATACCTTTGTGGCAGTCGATGCAGGTGTCGCCCTTTTTCATGCCTTCCTGCATCTTTTCCGAGGCACGGCGGCTTTGCTTGTGGAAATCCATGGAATCCCAGGCATGGCAGTTGCGGCATTCGCGCGAGTCCGTGGCCTTCATGGCGGCCCAGACATGCTCGGCCAGTTCCATGCGTTTGGCCTCGAACTTCTCGGGCGTGTCGATGGTGCCCCTGACCTTGTGAAACAGCTCGTTGGTCGCCTGAATCTTGCGCACGAGCTTGGCCGTCCACGGCTTCGGCACATGGCAGTCGGAGCAGATGGCGCGCACGCCGGACGGGTTCTTGTAGTGGACGGTCTTCTTGTATTCCTCATAGACCGTGGTTCGCATCTCATGGCAGGAGACGCAGAATTCGAGGCTGTTGGTGGCTTCCATGGCGGTGTTGAACCCGCCCCAGAAGACGATGCCGGCAATGCCGCCAACGACGAACACGGGCCCCCATCCCCAGCGCAGGGCCGGACCCGTAAACCAGGACCAGAGTTTCTTGATCACGGCTTTGTTCCTTGATCAGCCGGAATGCGGCGGCCACGGTTGGCGGTTACCGTTCCTTCGGCAGGGTGGTCAGGTGAGCCAGAATGTCGGTCACGACCTGACGGTCGATGGCCAAGAGGGCCGGCATCTGCTCACCAGGCTGGCCGTAAAGAACCTTGTGCATGATCTCCCACGGGTTCCCCATGAGGCTGCCGAGCGGCGGCATCTCCTTGGGCTCCAATCCCTTCAGGCCGTGGCAGCCGGCACAGATGGTCTGGTAGTAGGCCGCACCTTTGGCGGCGTCACCCTTGGGCGTCTTGGCGGCGCGGTCGATATACTTGTCCATGTCGACCTGACCTTTGGTCACGAAATTGGCGAGGTCCGTGAAATCACGGTCCGACAGCTTGTCGGTAAAACCGTGCGCCGGCGCCTTCAGCAGGGCGACCACCTTGGCCGGGTCGCCGCCGGCCATGCCGTTGATGCCCTTGATGCCGGAGAAATGCTTGCCCTTGGCGTAGGCGCCGTCCTTACCCAGGCCGTCCCAGCCGTGGCATTCCTTGCACCGCCAGTTGGCGTTCGCTTTCTTGGCGTATTCCTTGTCGGCGGGATAAAGCTTGTGGCTTTCGGTCGGCGCTTTCTGGCCGACCACCTTGTACCACTTGTCGTAAAGCTTGCCGCCGCGGGCGATGGACGCCGCCTCGGTGATATCGTCCGCCGCCCATCCGGCGGTCGGACCGCCGAACACAAACCCCGCGGCCAGAACCGCGGCCAAAACGCCCCCGCTTACTCCGCTCACTCGGCTTTTCATTGTGATGTTCCCCTGTCGGTTTCCCTTTCCCGCCACCGCGGCATCTTCGCCGGACAACGGAAAGTCAGCAAAAACCATGATGCAAATATGGTTTTTTGCATTGACCTGGGTCAATTTAGCCGGGCGGCCGGGTCTGCGGCCCGGAGACGGGGAACTTATGGGAATTCAGGGAAGTTTGGCGGAGGGAGAGGGATTCGAACCCTCGATAGAGTTTCCCCTATACACGCTTTCCAAGCGTGCGCCTTCAGCCACTCGGCCACCCCTCCGCGCGTTCCGCCGCCGGGGCCGTCGCGGCCCCCGGGGAACAGGGGGCGGAAAATAGCGGGCGGCGGGGTGGCATGCAACGGTTAAAGCGGCGGCGCGCCTAACAAACCGCGCACGGCATCGTGTCCCGATAATCATTGCCCGGACCGGGCGCCGGCCCCATAACAAAACCATGATGACCGGCTGGACCATAAAGCGCGTGGCGTTCTACCTGGGCTGGGCCCTGCTGCTGGCGGCGTTCGCCGCCGGCGCGGCCGAAGCCCTGGTCAAAGCCGAGCCCGGGCGCGGCCTGCATCTGGTGTCGGCCCACGACATTTGGTACACGGCCTGGCCCGGCAACCTGGTGGTCACGCAGATCCGGGTCGAGCGCCTGTCGCCCGAATTGTGGTCCGCCGTGATCCGCCCCCTGCTCGACCTGCCGGCCTGGCTCTTGACCGGCGCGCCCGGCGGGCTGCTGACCTGGTTCTGCCGGCCGCGGCGGCCCTTGACGGCGGACGAGGTGCAGGATTTGCAGGAGCGCGAGGATTCCCTGTTTCTGTATGACGAGCTGGCCGAGCAGGCCATGCGCGACGGCTACGGCGACGGCGACGACATGGCGCCGAGCCACGAAACCCAGCATTTCCTGGACGAAGCCGGGCTGACTTACGCGGAATCGGAAGCGGATTTCGACATCGACGTCGACAGCCTGCCGCCGCCGCCGGGGGCGGACCGCTAGGGCCTGGAACCCTGGCTCAATTCCTGGGCCCGCGGCGCCGGGCCGCCCAGCGCATCGCCACCACGGACACGATGGGCAGGGCCAGGGCGCCGAAGATCAGGGCGTACCAGACCAGACCGTTGAGGAGGAAATCCGCCGTCGGGCGGCACAGGCCCAACATCTCCCCGCCGCCCTCAAGGCAATATTGCGCCCCGCCTTCCTGGCGCAGGGTCCAGACCATCAGCGCCGCCGTGACCAGGGCCGCCAGGAACAGACAGCCGGTGAGGAACGAGCGGACGGGAGCCTTGGGGTTGGGCAGCATGTCGGATCGCCCCGGCCCGGTTATTCGCCGGTCTTGAGCGCGGCCAGGAAGGCCGACTGCGGGATTTCGACGTTGCCGAACTGGCGCATGCGCTTCTTGCCCTTCTTCTGCTTTTCCAGAAGCTTTTTCTTGCGCGTGATGTCGCCGCCGTAACATTTGGAGGTGACGTCCTTGCGCATGGCGCCCAGCGTTTCGCGGGCGATGACCTTGCCGCCGATGGCCGCCTGGATCGCGATCTTGAACAGCTGGCGCGGGATCAGATCCTTCAGCTTTTCGCAGATCTGGCGGCCGCGGGCCTCGGCATGGGATTTGTGGACGATGAAGGCCAGCGCGTCCACGGGCTCCAGGTTGACCAGGATCGAGACCTTGGCCAGGTCGCCCTCGCGGTAGCCTTCCAGTTCGTAGTCGAAGCTGGCGTAGCCGCGGCTGACGGATTTCAGGCGGTCGTAGAAATCGAACACGATTTCGTTGAGCGGCAGATGGTAGACGACCAGCGCTCGGTTGCCGACATAGGTCAGGGTTTCCTGTTCGCCGCGGCGGTCCGTGCACAGCTGCAGCACGGCGCCGAGATATTCGTCGGGCACCATGATGCTGGCCTTGATCCAGGGTTCCTCGATGAAATCGATGGCCGACGGATCCGGCATGTCCACGGGGTTGTGCAGTTCGCGCATCACGCCGTCGGTCCGGTGAACCTTGTAGACCACGCTGGGCGCCGTGGTGATGAGATCGAGGTCGAATTCGCGCTCCAACCGTTCCTGGACGATTTCCAGATGCAGCAGGCCGAGAAAACCGCAGCGGAACCCCAGGCCCAGGGCGGCGGAGGATTCGGCCTCGAAATGGAAGCTGGCGTCGTTCAGGTGCAGCTTTTCCAGGGAATCGCGCAGGTCTTCGTAATCGCCGGCATCGGTCGGAAACAGGCCGCAGAACACCACGGGGACCGAGGGCTTGAACCCGGCCAGCGGCTTGGCCGCCGGCTTGCGGTCGTCGGTGATGGTGTCGCCCACGTTGGTGTCGGCGACGCGTTTGATGGCGGCGGTGAAATAGCCGACCTCGCCCGGCCCCAGCTCGTCCACCTTGGTCGGCTTGGGCCTGAGATAGCCGACCTGCTCCACCTGATAGGCGGCGTTGTTGGCCATCATGCGGATGCGTTGGCCGCGCTTGAGGGTGCCGTCGACGACCCGAACCAGGATCATCACGCCGAGATAGGGATCGTACCAGCTGTCGACCAAAAGGGCCGTGAGCGGCGCCGCCGGATCGCCCTTGGGCGCCGGCAGACGGGTGACGATGGCTTCGAGCACGCTGTCGATGCCGATCCCGGTCTTGGCGGAAATTTCCAGGGCGTCAGAGGTGTCCAGGCCGATCACGTCCTCGATCTGCGCCTTGACCCGTTCCGTCTCGGCCGCCGGCAGGTCGATCTTGTTGAGCACGGGAACGATCTCATGATCGACGTCGAGGGCGAGATAGACGTTGGCCAGGGTCTGCGCCTCGACCCCCTGGGTCGCGTCGACGACCAGCAGCGAGCCTTCGCAGGCGGCGAGCGAGCGCGAGACCTCGTAGGTGAAGTCGACATGGCCCGGCGTGTCGATCAGGTTGAGGACGTATTTCTCGCCGTCCTTGGCCGTGTAGTCCAGGCGCACGGTCTGCGCCTTGATGGTGATGCCGCGCTCGCGCTCGATATCCATGCTGTCGAGCACCTGTTCCGACATCTCGCGGTCGGTCAGCCCGCCCGTCATCTGAATCAGGCGGTCGGCCAGGGTCGATTTCCCGTGGTCGATATGGGCGATGATCGCGAAGTTGCGGATATGGCTGAGGTCGGTTGTCATGGCGGGCGTGATGTAGCATCGGCGGCGGGCGGTAGCAAAGGGGAATCGCATTTACGGCGCCCCCCGCCTTTGCTAAGCAAATCGGAGACGACGAGACAAGATTGGGCCCGCCATGAACTGGACGCTGTTTTCCGCCTTCATCGCCGCCACGGCGGTGCTGATCATCATTCCCGGGCCCAACGTGATGCTGGTGATTTCGCGGTCCATGCGGTTCGGGGTCAAGGCCGGGCTGATCACCGTCGCCGGCACGGCCTTCGCCCTGGCGCAGCAGCTGGCGATTACGGCGCTCGGCCTAGCCTCGGCCATGGCGGTCCTGTCCGACGGGTTCGAGGTGCTGCGCTGGCTCGGCGTGGCCTATCTGGTCTATCTGGGCATGCAGGCCTTCCGCGAGAAGCCGGTCCCGCCGGAGGCCCCCGCCGTCACCGCCCCAGGCACCGGGCGCATGTTCCTGCAGGCGGCGTTCGTGGCCTGGACCAATCCGAAGCTTCTCGCGTTCTACGCCGCGTTCTTTCCGCAATTCCTCGACCCTGGTCTGCCCGCGGGCCCGCAGTTGTGGGCGATGTGCGGCGCGTTCCTGGTGATCGCCGTGCTGTTCGACAGCGGGTATGCGGTGATCGGCGGGCGGCTGTTGGGGGCGTTCAAGAGCGAACGCGCCCAGCGCATCCGCAACCGGGTCACCGGCGGCATGCTGATCGCCGCCGGTGCCGGTCTGGCCATGGTGCGGCGGACCTAGTGGATAGACTCCGACACTTCGCTCCCGTGAACTGTCGCCCTACCAATAGTTAACCTTTTGTTTTGGCTGTTTTTGCACATTTGCGTCCAACTTCGTCGGACTCAAATATTAAAAACAAGCCACTAGGCCGCGTCCGCGCGGCGCTTGCGCGCGGCCTGGGTCAGCCCGCCATAGCCCCAGTCCGTGGCCGGAATTTCGTCGATCACCACATAGGCGACCGCGCTCAGCTCGGGCAGGACGCGCAGCAGCATGTCCCGCGTGGCGGCGATCATGGCCGCCTTCTCTTGGGTCGTGTTGGTCTGCCCTGGGAAATCGCCATGACCAGCCCGTCCCTGCCGGGGGTGCTGGCGGCCGTGCGGGCGGGGCTGGGCATCACCCTGCGCACGGCCCTGTCCTTGGCGCCGGGGCTGTCGCCGCCGTCCGCGCCCTTGCCCGGCCTGGCCCCGGATCGGGTCGCCTTCCGCCTGATGGCGGGGGAGCCGCTCACACCGGCGGCGCAGGCGCTGCGCACCGCCGTCGCCGAAGAGGCACGGGCGGGCATTCGTTCACTGGCTATGGGATAATGCGGGACGGGACGCGGGCCGTCAGTTGCGCCGCAGCGGCACCACGTTGGACCCCGGCTTGCGCCGGGTCGTGGCCTGGGCCAGCCCGCTCAGGTAGTCATCACGCGTGAAATTGTTGCCGCAAGCCATGCAGGTCACGGGTCCGAACGGCACGCGGTCCGGGTCGAAGCCCCCCGGCATGACGTTTTGCGCCTCGCCGCAATGCGGGCAGGATACGGGGTAGAGTTCCCTGGCCATGGGCCAAACACTCCCAGACAACATTTAAGAATCGGCACGAAAAGCACAGGGACGGACGCCGCGCGAACGCGGCGCCCGCTTCTGCGATGTGTCTCCCGCCCGTCGCCGGACAAGTCCGAAAACGGCCGCCGCCCAACCGACCAGAAAATTATCGGGGCGGTGTCAGGAGATCTTTATCCGATGGCTTTCAGGTTTGCGGCCGCTTCACGGCCATCACGCCCAGGCACCAGTTCATATTCCAGCTTCTGTCCTTCGGCGAGGGTTTCCATCCCCGAATCACGAACAGCGGAAATATGCACGAAAGCGTCCTTACCGCCCTCATCGGGGGTAACGAAGCCAAATCCCTTGGTTACATTGAACCACTTCACGGTTCCAGTAGGCATCTTTGATCAACTTCCTTTGTCGAGTGGAGTAACAGACCCCCAGGATCTTCGCCTTTTTGGGGCCGTGCCATGTTCCATGGCCAGCGCGCCCAGGTCCGGTCCGGCCCAACGAAAGATACCCCCCTTCGCCGCCCGAAATCCGGGACTCCCCAAGCGATGCCGTGATTATCATCATACGGTAATGAATGAAACGCAACCGAAACCCGCAGATGCCGTAAGGGTAACTCGCGCAGGGATTTCACATCGTGAAAACGGCACGCGGCGCCGGGCGCCGGGCTAGAGCGCCGGCTCGGCGATTCCCGCCTGGCGGCAGGCGGCGACAACCGTGTTGCGCAGCAGGCAACAGATGGTCATCGGCCCGACGCCGCCCGGCACCGGCGTGATGGCGGCGGCCACCTTGACCGCCGCGTCGAAGTCGACGTCGCCGACGATGCGTGTCTTGCCGGGGCCCTTTTCGGGCGCCGCGATGCGGTTGATGCCGACGTCGATCACCGTCGCCCCCGGCTTGATCCAGTCCCCCGGCACCATGCGCGGGCGGCCCACGGCGGCGACCAGGATGTCGGCCTCCAGACAGCGCGCGGCCAGATCTTGCGTGCGCGAATGGGCGACCGTGACCGTGCAACTCTCGCCCAGCAGCAGGGCCGCCATGGGCTTGCCGACGATGTTGGAACGGCCGAGCACCACGGCCCGCTTGCCCGACATGTCGCCCAATGTCTCGCGCAGCATCAACAGGCAGCCGTAGGGCGTGCAGGGCACCAGGGCGCGCGGATCGCCCGACCACAGGCGGCCGACGTTGACGGGGTGGAACCCGTCGACGTCCTTGGCCGGATCGATGGCGGCGATCACCGCGCCTTCGTCGATGTGATCCGGCAGGGGCAACTGCACCAGGATGCCGTGGACGGCGGGGTCATTGTTGAGGGTATGGATGAGGGCGAGCAATTCGGCCGCGGGCGTCGCTGTGGGCAGGCGGTGTTCGATGGAGCCCATGCCGGCGGCGACGGTCTGCTTGCCCTTGGCGCCGACATAGACCTGGCTGGCCGGATCGTCGCCGACCAGCACCACGGCGAGCGCCGGGATGATGCCCGGGCCGTCCTTCAGGCGCCGGACCTCTGCCGCGACCTTTTCGCGCAAGCGGTCTGCATGGGCCTTTCCGTCGATGATCGCCGCAATCGTCATTGTGTCTTCAGTCCTTTGCTTTGGCACCAGTCGGTAAGCCGGCGCATTAAGATTGTCCCCTCGCCCCGGATCAGGAGCGTCTTGGTCCGGGATGCCGTGCCCTGGAGAATTTCCAGGTCGGATTTCGCGAGCCCCCATTCCTTGGCCAGCAGCTTGATCACGGCGGCATTGGCCTTGCCTTTGTCGGCCGGGGCCGTGACCGAAACCTTGAACACCCGCCCGCCCTCCGCATCGGCGGCGAGGCCGGTCAGCCGGTTGGCCGCCGCCTTGGGTGTGACCTTGAGCCCCACACGCACGCCCTCCGCCGCCGCCCGGAACGGCAGGGCCGCGCCGGGGACGGCGCCGTCAGACGATCTTGTGGGCAAGGCGGATCAGGAATTCCTTGAGGAACACGAGCCCCAGGATCAGCACCACCGGCGAAATGTCCAGGCCGCCCAGGTTGGGCAGAAAGCCGCGAATCCGCCCGAGCAGGGGTTCCGTCGCCCGGTAGCAGAAGTCGCCGACCATGTAGACGAACTTGTTCGACGTGTTGACCACATTGAAGGCGACCAGCCAGCTCAGGATCACCCCGATGATGACGACCCAGGTGTAGAGGTTGAGGGCGATCAGAAGGATCGAAATGACGGGGCCGGTGATGACGTCCATGTTGGTCTCCGAATGTGCGGGCCGAGGCCGCACAAACGTAGGGGCAAGGGCCCGCCGCCGCAAGGTTTTAGGCTGAAACCGCGGCTTGACAGCCAGGGTCGCCGGAAGCATTATCCGGCCTCCCAAATCGGCGGGCCGCCCGGATCACTCCCGGCGCCGGCGGTTCACCCGGGATCCCCCGCATCGCCGGGATTTCTTCAGGGGCTGTAGCTCAGTTGGGAGAGCGCGTCGTTCGCAATGACGAGGTCAGGGGTTCGATTCCCCTCAGCTCCACCACCCTTCGCCCTGCGGGCTTCGGGTGGCTTGCCACCCGGAACCGCGCCTTGGGCGAAGGAGTGTCCTCCGTAGCTTCAGCGCAGGAGGACGGACGGGCAAGAGACACCCCCGCCATCGGGCGCCACCCCAGACTTTCGGCCTAATTGAGACCATTTCGCAGATGCAATACCATCCGGCGCCATGACTAGCTTGGGCTGCCGCGTGCGGGAGAATTAAGCGCGCGGCGGAATTGGAGATAAAAATGCCGAGTGTGCTGGTTGTCGATGACAATGAGCTGGCGCGGAAGCTGATTGCCATGCCGTTGACGGAAGTCGGCTTCAACGTGGAAACCGCGTCGGGCGGGTTCGAGGCCCTTGAGAAATTCAAGGCCGGACACCACCAGATAGTGATCACCGACATCCTGATGGCCGACGGCGAAGGCATCGGCCTGATCCGCTCGCTGCTGGAAGACAGCCCCGGCCTGCCGATCGTCGCCGTGTCGGCCGATCCGCGCACCAACGAAGGCTCCTCCCTTGCCATGGCCACCAAGATGGGTGCGCGCAAGACCCTGTCCAAGCCGTTTTCCGCCCTTGATCTGCTGGCCGTGGTCGGCGCCCTGTTGGCTGCCGAGGACGAGCCCCGGACGCAGCCGGCCTGACGCACCGTCTCTGTCCGTTTTCCCTGTACGGCCTCAGCCGTCTTCCCGCCGGCCTTCCTGCACGCCGTCGCCGGACAGGCTATCGCCCATGACCGCCGGCTGCACGCCCGCAAGCATCGGCACCCCGGCCCCGCGCAGGGCCTCCAGAATCGCCCGGTTGACCGCATAGCGCAGTTCGTAATAGCGGCTGGACGGCACCCAGAACCGCACGCCCAGAACCAGCCCGCCGAAGGTGAAGTCGTGCAGCCCGACCTGGGGCTGCGCGCCGCCGGCGCCTTCCTCGGCCGGGGGCAGGGCATCGATGACGGCCTTCCGCACGGCCTGGGCCGCGCGCTCCAGATCGGCGTCGGCGGCCAGCGCGATCTTGGTCTGGACCACGCGCCGGGTTTCCGAATTGACGATGACCCGGCCGACGATGTCCTTGTTGGGGATGGTGATGCGCTCGCCATCCTCGCCAAGCAGGCGGGTATGGGCCATCTTGACCTCGTCGACCACGCCCGAAGTCTCGCCCACGGTGATGGTGTTCCCGACCACGAAGGGCCGGGCCAGGATGATCGAGAGCCCCGCCCCGTAGTTCGATAACGGCCCCTGCAGCGCCATGGTGGCGCCGAAGGCCCCGGCCCCGGCCAACGCGATCAGGGGGGCGATGGAAATGCCGAAATTGCCCAGCGTGATGATGGCGAGCACGGTCAGGATCAGAATCTTGACCGTGTTGCCGATGAAACGGGACAGGGTGACGTCGATGCCCTTGGCCTCGCAGACGGCCTGAATCCGCCGCGACATCCAGCCGCCGGCCTTGAGCCCGACGAGCAGGAACAGCAGCGCCCCCAAAATCTGGAAGCCGTAGGTCACGCCGAACTGGAGCAGCACATCGACCCATTTGGCGACCTGCTCGACATTCTGTTCCAAGGTTTTTTCGACGTCGTTCATGGCTGCCCCCTCAACATCGCTGCCCCCGCCCCGGCCGGGACGCGGAAAAAGCATACCTCAATTCGCCCGGGCGGTAAGCCGAAACGGCCGGGACGTTCAATCCTCGCCGGCCGCATCGGCCTGTTCCTCCAGGGCCTCCATGTCGGCGTCGGAAAACCCGAAGTGATGGCCGATCTCGTGGATCAGCACGTGGCGGATCAGATGGGTCAGGTCCTCGCCCGTCTCGCACCAGTAATCCAGGATCGGCCGGCGGTAGAGAAACACCATGTCGGGCGTGTCGCCGGGGTCGCTCAGGCTTTTGTCGGTCAGGGCGACGCCCCGGTACAGGCCGAGAAGGTCGAAGACGCTGTCCAGTTCCATGTCGCGCGCGGTCTCCTCGTCGGGGAAATCCTCGATGCGGATGATGACGTCGGCGGCAAGGGCGCGCAGCTCGGCGGGGATCAGGGCCAGGGCGTCCTCGGCCATGGTCTCGAAATCGGCAAGGCTGGGTGCGGTCAGGGTCATGCGCTAAGCTAGCGCCAAACGATCCGGGTGCAAACGCAAACAGGGAGACCTGAGATGACCGAAAAACTGACCGGCGCCGCGCGGGAAGCCGCGATCCGGGGCCTGGACGGCTGGGCCGAGGTGCCGGGCCGCGACGCCATCATCAAGACCTTCACCTTCAAGGACTTCAACGCCGCCTTCGGCTTCATGGGCCGCGCCGCCCTGAAGGCCGAGAAAATGGACCACCATCCCGAATGGTACAACATCTACAACCGGGTCGAGGTCACGTTGGCGACCCACGACGCCGGCGGCGTGACGCAAAAGGACATCGACCTCGCGGCGTTCATGGACCGGGCCGCCGGCTGAAGGATTTTAAGAAAACCACAGAGACAGTGAGACGGTGAGAAGAAAGGAAGAGAAAAATCTTCTTCTCACTGCCTCACTGTCTCTGTGGTGATCCTTTTTCAGATCGGCTGCATGCGCAGCGCGCCGTCCAGGCGGATGACCTCGCCGTTGAGCATGGCATTGGCGCAGATCGCCAGCACCAGATCCGCGTATTCCGCCGGATCGCCCAGGCGCGGCGGGAACGGCACGCCCGCGGCCAGGCTGGCCTGAACCTCGTCCGACAGCCCCGCCACCATCGGCGTCTTGAACACGCCCGGCGCGATGGTCATCACGCGGATGCCCGATCTGGCGAATTCGCGCGCCGCCGGCAGGGTCAGGGCCGCGACCCCGCCCTTGGACGCCGCATAGGCGGCCTGGCCGATCTGGCCTTCGAAGGCGGCGACGGAGGCGGTGTTGACGATCACCCCCCGTTCGCCCGTCGCCAACGGGTCGAGCCCCTGCATGCCGTGGGCGGCCAGACGCATCAGGTTGAAGGTGCCGATCAGGTTGATCTGGATGGTCTGGGCGAACACATCCAAGGCCTGCGGCCCGTCGCGCCCGACGATGCGTTTCGGCGGGGCGATGCCGGCGCAGCTGACGGCGACGCGGGCCGGGCCGTGGGCATCGGCCGCCGCCTGGACCGCTGCCTCCAGCGAGGCCGCGTCGGCCACGTCGGCCTGGAACGCCGTTCCGCCGATGGCGCTTGCAACTTCCGCCGCACCGGCCAAATTAAGATCGAGGCAGGCGACGGTCGCCCCCTTTTCGCTGAGGGCCCGGGCGGTCGCGGCGCCCAGGCCCGAGGCCGCGCCGGTGACCAGGGCCGCGTGGCCGGAAATGTCCATGGAAGTCCTCCGTCTTTGGAAGCCGTGTGGCAGGGGATCGACTTCTAGCAAAGCAGGAACAGGCCGACAACGTGACACGCAGACCGCAAGACAGAGAGCCCGGCGACGAAGACTTGGTCGAACACGGCCTGGGCGGCAAGGTGCGCCGGACCATCGGCAGGGTGCCCTTCACCCGCGACGCCGTGGCGGCCTTCTACGCGGCCCGCGATCCGGCCACGCCCACGGGCGTGAAGGCGGCGGTGATGGCGGCGCTGGCCTATTTCATCGTGCCGGTCGACGTGGTGCCCGATTTCATCGCCGCCCTGGGGTATACGGACGACGCGACCGTGTTCTACGGCGCCTGGCGGCTGCTCGCCCCCTATCTGAAACCGCAACACGAAACGAAGGCGCGGGAATTTCTGTTGCAGGAAACAGAGGACGACGCGCCGTCGAAGGACTAGGCGAACGCCGCGTCCAGCGCCGCCATGTCGAGGCATTGCTCCAGATGCGCCGCAAGGGCGTCGAGCGTGCTCTCGATGCGCGCCGCGTGGGACGCCTGCGCATAAGCGCCGTCCTTAATCGCCGACAGAAACGCCGCGCGGAACCCGTCCGCCGCGAACAGGCCGTGGACATAGGCCCCCATGACCCGGCCGTCGGCGGACACCGCGCCGTCCGTCCCCTCCGCCAGCGCCAGCCAGGGCCACGCCAGACCGGGCCCCGTCGTGTCGCCCATGTGCATCTCATAGCCGGCGATCGCCTGACCGAACACCGTGTCGCGGCCCGCCGCCGGACGCAGGGTCTTGGCCCGGCCGATCACCGTGTCGACCTCCAGTAGCCCCAGCCCCGGCACGGCCGCCGCCGCGCCCTCGATTCCGTCCGGATCGGCGACGGTTTGCCCCAACATCTGATAGCCGCCGCACAGGCCGATGACGACCCCGCCCCGGCGGTGATGGGCCAGAATGTCGATGTCCCAGCCTTCCGCGCGCAGCACCGAAAGGTCCGACAGCGTCGCCTTGGAGCCTGGGATCAGGATCACGTCGGCGTCGGCGGGAATGACCGCCCCCGCCTCGACGATCACGACCTCGACCCCGTCTTCGGCGTTCAAGGGGTCCAGGTCGT
The DNA here is from genome assembly GCA_963976055.1 of uncultured Alphaproteobacteria bacterium. Lineage (GTDB taxonomy): Bacteria > Pseudomonadota > Alphaproteobacteria > Rhodospirillales > Casp-alpha2 > UBA1479. The sequence continues at coordinate 157,193 of CAXBJB010000008.1, read as the reverse complement.
CGAAATTGGCGATGCGCGGCAGGCGCGGCACGGCAATCCGGATACGATCCGGCGCGGTTTGTTTTTGGGTGGCTCCCGCGTCAAGCGCCACCGCATCCTCGGCGGGTAGCAGGCGGGCCGCCGCGAAATGGGGCACGACACCGAAGCACTCCATGCCCGTGCGGTCCTTGACGATCTGGATCGCGTCGTCGAACAAAGTCACGTCGCCGCGGAACTTGTTGATGACATAGCCGCGCACCAACGCGCGCTCGTCCTCGGTCAACAATTCCCAGGTGCCGACAAGGCTGGCGATCACGCCGCCCCGGTCGATGTCGGCGATCAGGACCACGGGCACCCGGGCCGCGAGCGCAAAGCCCATGTTGGCGATGTCGCCGGCGCGCAGGTTGACCTCGGCCGGGCTGCCCGCCCCTTCGACGATGACCATGTCGGCGCCGTCGCGCACGACGGCGAAGCTGTCCATCACGGCGGCCATAAGCTCGGGCTTGAGCGCGTGATAGTCCCGCGCCTTGGCGTTGCCGCGCACCCGGCCTTGAACCACGACCTGCGATCCGATGTCGGTCTGCGGCTTCAACAGCACCGGGTTCATGTGAACACTCAGGGGCTGGCGCGCGGCCAGGGCCTGCAACGCCTGGGCGCGCCCGATTTCGCCGCCGTCTTCGGTCACGGCGGCGTTGTTGGACATGTTCTGCGGCTTGAAGGGGCGCACGATGCGGCCCCGGTTGGCGAACAGGCGGCACAGGCCCGCGACGATCAGCGACTTGCCCACGTCCGAGCCCGTGCCCTGAACCATCAGGGCCTTGGCCGGCCCCCCCTTGGCGTCGGGGTCTTGGCCGGCGGACATGTTATTTGTGGGCGGCAAGGGCCTGGATCAGAGGATCGGCGGCGGGGTTGGACTGCCGTCCCGCCAGGATGCCGTCCGGCGTGGCGCCGGGACCGTAGAAGGCTTCGTTGAGGTCGCGGCGGCGGATGAACACGGCCCCTTCCAGGGAGAACCCGGCATAGAGCCCGGATTTGGAATTGGCGAAGGCGACGATGTCGGCTCCCGCGTTGGTCGTCATCGCTCCCTCGATCCCGGCCCCGTAGACGGCCATGGTGATGCCGCTGTCGGCGCCGATCGAGCCCTGGTTTTCCAGCACCGCCTTGAGCGCCCCGTCGGAGCGGATGGCCAGCACGACCTCGGTCTGCTGGATGCCCGCCTGCAGGCCGAAGCTGGCGACGCCGAGAGACAGGAACACCGGGGCCGACCAGGACCCGTCGGGTGCCCGCGCCAACAACACGCCATTGCCGCCCTCGCCGCCGGCGATGAACCCGGCCTTGACCAGATCGGGGAACACCACGACGGCGCGCGCCGTCGGGATATGCTTGGCCGCCTCGGCCAGTTGCGGGACCGTGGTGAAGCGTTCGACCGTCGCCGTCGCCGCCGCGATGATATGGCGGGCCGCCACCGGCGGCTCCGATTCCAGGCGGGTGCAGCCGACCAGGACCATGAGAGTAAGGACCAGCGCCGAAAGTCCGCGAATGCCTTTGGTCATCGTCCCGTCCTCCGCTTGGTCAAAACTCGATCCCCGCCTGGGCCTTCACGCCCGCGCGAAACGGATGCTTGATCATCTCCATTTCCGTGACCAGGTCGGCGGCGTCGATCAGCGCCTCCTTGGCGTTGCGCCCGGTGACCACGACATGCAGGTCGCGGGGCCTGTTGCGCAGGGTTTCGACCACCTCGTCGATCGGCAGGTTGTCGTAGCGCAGCACGATGTTCAGTTCGTCCAGGATGACCATCTTGTAACTTGGGTCGGCCATCAGTTCCTTGGCCGTTTCCCAGGCTTGGCGCGCGGCGGCCAGATCGCGCTGGCGGTCCTGGGTTTCCCAGGAAAAGCCCTCGCCCATGGCCTTGATGGTGACCTGGTCGGGAAATTTCGCCAGCACATCGCGCTCGCCGGTTTCCCACACGCCCTTGACGAACTGCACGATGGCGACGCGCATGCCGTGGCCGACGCAGCGCATGGCCATGCCCATGGCGGCGGTCGATTTGCCCTTGCCCTTGCCGGTATGGACGATCAGCAGGCCGCGTTCCTCGGTCTTGGTCGCCAGGATCTTGTCCCGCGCCGCCTTCTTCTTGCGCATTTTCTCGGCGTGGCGGGCGTCGAGCTCCGCCTCGGTCATCGCGTCCTTGGATTTTACGGTCATCGGCGAACGCCTCATCTGTCGGCTGATTATAACTTATCCCGGCTTCCGGCCCCCGCCGTCAACCGTCACGGGCCAGACGCTCCAGCAGCGGGCGTGTCGAGTTGAGCCGCGAGCGCCACAACCCCCGGTCCTGTGCCTCCATGAACCGGGCCGCCATATCCTTCAGCGCCGCCGGATTGTGCTCGGCCAGAAAGTCCCTGACCTCATTATCTTCCAGATAAGCCTGGAATACGGCATCGAAATGGTGATCCGCGACGCAGCGCGCCGTGGCGGCGAAAGCGAACAGGTAATCGACCGTGGCCGCCATCTCGAACGCCCCCTTGTAGCCGTGGCGCATGACGCCCGCGATCCATTTCGGATTGGCGGCGCGGCCGCGCACCACGCGGGCGATCTCTTCGTCCAGGGTGCGCACACGGGGGCTTTCCGGGCGCGCGTGGTCGCCGAAATAAACGGCGGGCTGGCTGCCCTTCAGGCTGCGCACGGCGGCGGTCAGGCCGCCCTGGAATTGGTAATAGTCGTCGGAATCGAGCAGATCATGCTCGCGGTTGTCCTGGTTCTGCACCACCGCGTCGGTGGACCGCAATCGCGCCTCGAACAGGCCGTGGGCGGCCCGGCCCTCCGCCCCGGCGCCGTAGGCATAGCCACCCCAGGCGACATATGCCTTGGCAAGATCGTCTTCCGTCTCCCAGCCCTTTTCGTCGATCAGCGCCTGCAACCCGGCGCCGTAGGCCCCCGGCATGGACCCGAAAACCCGGTGGGTCGCCAGGCGAAGCGCGTCGTCGCCGCCCAATGTCGCTGTGTCCGCTTTCACCCGGGCGGCCAGCGGATTGTCGGCCTCGGGTTCGTCCAGGGCCGCCACGGCGCGCACGGCGGAATCGAACAGGTCGATCAGGCCGGGAAAGGCGTCGCGGAAAAAGCCCGAGATGCGCAAGGTCACGTCGACCCGCGGCCGGCCCAGGACCGACACGGGCAGCACCTCGAACCCGGTGACGCGGCGGGACGGCCCGTCCCATTGCGGTTTCACCCCCAACAACGCCAGCGCCTGGGCGATGTCGTCACCGCCCGTGCGCATGTTCGACGTGCCCCAGGCGGAAATCGCGATGGATTTGGGCCAATCGCCGTGGTCCTGGGCATGGCGTTCGACCAGCAGCGACGCGGCTTTCCAGCCCAGTTGCCAGGCTGCGGGCGTCGGCACCGTGCGGGTGTCGACGGAATAGAAATTGCGCCCCGTGGGCAGCACGTCGGGGCGGCCCCGCGTCGGCGCCCCCGAGGGTCCCGGCGCCACGAAGCGGCCGTCCAGGCCCGCCAGCACGCCCCGGATTTCGGCATCGCCCGAGGCGGCCACCGCCGGGCGCAGATGATCCCGGATAAAATCGAGCACGGGGGCCGTCGCGGTCCAGGCCGGATCGGCGGCGGCGTCGCCCGCGACCAGCGCGGCGGCGAGAATCTCCAGCCGCTCCACCGCATCGCCCGCCGTGCGCCAGGGGGCATCCGTGTTGTCCAGTGCTGGCGGGCGGGCTCCCGTCCACGGGGCCGCCATGTCGCAGTCGAGAGGATCGAAATCCCGGCCCAAATCCAGGTCCGCCGCGAGGGCGCGCAGCAGCGAGGCGTCTTCCGCCGCCCCACCGCGCGGCACCCGGGCCAGCGCCACCAGCAGGTCGGTCAGCAGGCGGCCCGTGGGCGACAGCCCCAAAATATGCAGGCCGTCCCTGATCTGCATTTCCTTCAGCTCGCACAGGTAATTGTCGAGCTTGGCAAGCTGGTCGCCAGAGGCATCGTCCGCCGTCATGCCGCAATCGGCGCCGATGCCCGTGGCGGCGCAGAGCGAGAGGATGTCCGCCTCCAAAACCTTCAGGCGGCGGCGATCGACGCCCGCCGCCTCATAATATTCATCGACCAGGGCTTCCAGGTCCTTCAGGGGGCCGTAGCTTTCGGCGCGGGTCAACGGCGGGGTCAGGTGATCGACGATGACGGCCGCCGCGCGCCGCTTGGCCTGGGTGCCCTCGCCGGGGTCGTTGACGATGAAGGGATAGATGTTGGGCAGGGGGCCCAGGGCCGCCTCGGGAAAGCAGTCTTGCGACAAGGCGAGCGACTTGCCCGGCAGCCATTCCAGATTGCCGTGCTTGCCCATGTGCACCACGGCGTCGGCGCGGAAATGTTCGCGCAGCCAGGCATGGAAGGCGAGATAGCCGTGCGGCGGCACCAGATCCGGGTCGTGATAGCTGGATTTGGGATCAATGTTGTAGCCGCGCGCCGGTTGCAGGCAGACCGCCACGTTGCCGCAGCGGAACGCCGCCACGGCGAAATGCCCGCAGTCGAGCGACCCCGGGCGGAAGAAGGGATCGGTTTCCGCCGGCCCCCAGCGCGCGGTCACCGCGTCCTGCACGGCGCGGGGCAGGCCGCCGAAGAACATCTGGTATTCGTTGAAGGAGAGGGTTTCGTCCCAGGTGCGGGACGCCAGCGCCCGAAGATCGTTGGTCGGCCCGGCCAGCAGCCGCTGCACCAGGGCGTCGCCGTCGGCAGGCAGGTCGCGGACCGCGTAGCCCGCCGCCGCCATCTCGCCCAGCAGCTTGACCGTCGCCGCCGGGGTATCCAACCCGACGCCGTTCCCGATGCGCCCGTCGCGGTTGGGATAATTGGCGAGCACCAGGGCGACGCGGCGATCCTCGGGCGTCTTCCCGGCAAGCCGCGCCCAGCCGGCGGCCAGGTCGGCCACGAAATCGACCCGGTCGGCCACGGGCTCGTAGCGCACGATGTCCGTCTGGGTCGCGTCGTCGCGCCGGGCCCGGCCCTTGAACGACACGGCGCGGGTGAAGAGGCGCCCGTCCACTTCCGGCAAGGCCACGTTCATGGCGATGTCGCGGGGGCCGAGGCCGAAGGTGCCCGATTGCCAGCTTTCCAGATTGCCGCCGGAGAACACGGCCTGCAACACGGGTGCGCCCGGCTTGTCCAGCGGGCCCGGCGCGCGCCCACCGCCCAGCTTGTCCGTGCCCGGCGCAGTCACCGCGAAGCCCGTGGTATTCAGGACCACGGCGGGCGGGGCATCGGCGAAAAAGCCTTCCAGGGTCGCCGCCGAGACGGGGTCCTTCAGGCTTTTCACGTAGACCGGCAGGGCGTTGAGCCCGGCCCGGTCGAGGGAGGCGACCAAGGCGTCGACAGCATCCAGGTTCCCGGCCTGCACGAGGGCGCGGTAGAACACCAGGGCCGCCACGGGGGCCCCCGCCGTCCAATGGGCGCGCAGCGCGTCCAGATCGGGCACGGCCGCATCGGGCCAGTAGAGCCCGCAGGCGAGCAAAGGTTCCGGCTCCAGCCAATCATCGCCGCCGCCGATCAGCGACGCGGCGTAATCCAGGAACCGGCCCGCGTTGGCCGGCCCGCCCTGCACCAGGTACTGCCATAGGCGGTGCTGGGCGTCACGCGGCAGGGTCGACCAGTCGGCCAGTTCCGCATCGGGCGCGTCGTCACCGGGCAGGACGGCGAGCGGGATGCCCCGCGATGCCGCCGCCTGGGCGACCTGCTCCACCCCGTAAGGCCAATAGGCCCGCCCACCCAACAGCCGCACGACAAGCAGCCGCGCGTGGCGGATCACGGCATCGACATACAGATCGACGCTCATGTTGTGGGACAGGTGCATGACGTTGGCGAGGCGCAGGGACGGCGCGCCCACGTCCTCCGCCAGCCGCCGCGCCTGGGCGTCGGCGAGCGCCGCCAGTTCCGTATCCGCCGCTGACAGCACGACGATGTCGCCCGGCGTCTGACCCAGGTCGAGGGCCTCCGTTCCGTCGTCGACGATGCCGGGCTGGGCGGCGAGAAGATGCAAGATCAGGCTCCGCTGTTCAGGACACTGCGGTCTTTTATATAGGAGAGGCGGGGGGCGAACCTAACCCCGGAAAGGCTAGCCTTGAAGGGCGCGGGTCACGGCGGCGCGGTCGAGGCCGTTGAGGCCGATCACGACGAGGCGGGTTTCCGGTGTCTCACCATCCGCCCAGGGGCGGTCGTAATATCCATCGACACGCGATCCCACGCCCTGGATGACATGGCGGCGCGGCTTGCCCGCGACATGGACGAAGCCCTTCACGCGCAGGATGCCGTGGTCGCGGGCCGCGGCCTCGATGCGGGATTTCAGGGCGTCCGGGTCGGCCGATCCCGCGATTCGCACCTCGAAGCTGTCGAAATCGTCGTGGTCGTGGTCGTCCTCGCCCTCGTGATGGGACGGGCGGGCGTCGAGGTCGTCCTCGGCCCCGGCCTTGAGACCGAGCAGGACATTGATGTCGACCTGGCCGTGGCGGGTTTCGACGATCTTCACCTGGCGCGGCAGTTCGGCCTCAACAACCGCCCGCGCGGCGGCCAGGCCCGCCGCGTCGGTCAGGTCGGCCTTGTTCAGCAGCACCATGTCGGCGGACAGCAACTGGTCCTCGAACACCTCTTCCAAAGGCGAATGGTGGTCCAGGTTGTCGTCGGCTTCGCGCTGTTGGGCGACGGCGGCCGGATCATGGGCGAAACGGCCCGCCGCCACGGCCGGCGCGTCGACCACGGCGATCACCCCGTCGACGGTGACCCGGGCGCGGATTTCCGGCCAGGTGAAGGCCTTGACCAGGGGCTTGGGCAGAGCCAGCCCAGATGTTTCGATAACGATATGATCCGGCGGATTGGGCCGGTCGAGCAGCATTTCCATGGTCGGCAGGAAATCGTCGGCGACGGTGCAGCAGATGCAACCGTTGGCCAGTTCGACCACGTCGTCTTCGGCGCAGCCTTCGATGGCGCAGCCGTTGATGACCTCGCGGTCGACGCCCAGATCCCCGAATTCGTTGATCACCAGGGCGATCCGCCGCCCGCCCGCGTTTTGCAGCAGATGGCGGATGAGGGTCGTCTTGCCGGCGCCGAGGAAGCCGGTGATCACGGTGGCGGGAATTTTCATGAAGTCAGGAACCCTTGTCAGAATTTGAGAGTCAGAATTAAAGCGGATGGCCCTTGAGCACGAGCGGCAGGCCGGCCGCCGTGAATACCACACGGTCGGCGCGCTGGGCCAGCCGCTGGTTGGCAATCCCCGCCGCATCGGCGAAAGACCGGGCCAGGGCGTTGGCGGGAATGACGCCCAAGCCCACCTCGTTGGAGACGAAAACCACGGGGCCGCCCAGGCCGTCGAGCCCCTGAGCGAGCGCGGCGACCTCGGATTCGGGGTCGCGCCCGGCGGCCATCAGGTTCGACAGCCACAGCGTCACGCAATCGACCAGCACCGGGCGGCCAGGCGCGGCGTGTTCGCGTATCTGGCCGAGAATATCCAAGGGCTCCTCGATGGTTTCCCAATCGGGCCCCCGACGCGCCCGGTGGGCGGCGATGCGGTCCGTCATCTCGCCGTCCCGGGCCTCGGCCGTGGCCAGATAGAGCCCGCCGCCGGCCGCGTCCTCGATCAGGGTTTCCGCAAGCTTGCTTTTGCCCGAACGCTGGCCGCCCAGGATCAAGGTCACTGGCGGCAAGCCGCCTGCCATGTCAGTGCCCCCCTTTGACGAGCGGCATCACCGCATGGGGTGGCGCGTTGACCCGGACGATGCGCCAGGCTCCGCCGCGCCCGCGCAGCAACCCGCCCCGGACATGTTCCAGGCAGGTCACGGACAGAGTCGAGACGGAAAAGGACATCGCCCCTTCCGGCGTCAGGCCCAGGGAATGGGCCATGGCCGCGCGGATGGTCCCACCATGGGTCACGGCGACGATGTCGCGGCCCGCGTGATCGGCCGTGTAGCGGTCGATCACCCCGGACACGCGGGCGATCTGGTCGGCGAAGCTTTCGCCGCCGGGCGGGCGCGACCGTGCCGGCGTTTCCCAGAACAGGCGGAAGGTTTCCGGGTCCCGCGCCTCCATCTCGTCCCAGGTCGATCCCTGCCAGTCGCCGAAGGATTGTTCGCCCAGATGTTCCTCGGCGATGGGATCGGGAAACGTCAGGCCTTCCTCGCGGATCGCCTGGGCGGTCTTATGAGTGCGCGACAAATGGCTGGTCAGCCACACCGCGTCGGCGGGGAGCGCCCCCGCCAGGGCGCGGAAGCTGTCGCGGTCGGACACGTCGCAGGGCACGTCGTTGCCGCCGTAGATGGTGCCGACCACGGAAGGCACGGGGGCATGGCGCACCCACCACCAGCGGGTCACGGGAGTGTCGGGTTTTTTGGTCACAGGCTGATCTCCGCCGTTGCGGCCGCCAGATAGACGGCGATTTCCACAATCTGTTGCTGGGCGCCCAGGGTGTCGCCCGTCTGGCCGCCGACCGCCGCATGCATGGCCCAGCAGGCGAACAGCCCCGCCGCCAGACCCGCCGCCGCCAAAGTGCCGACCCCCGGCCCCAGAATGGGCAGAAGCGGGATCAGGGCGGCAAATCCCAGCACCAGGGCCAGCCCCGCCGCCCAGGCGGGCGGCCGGCCGGCGTCCCGGGCCAGCCCGTCGGCCCGCGCCGGAGCGAGCACGAGCATCGTCGGCACCAGGGCCGCGCGGGATAGGGCCCCTGCCGCGACCAGCACCAGGGCCGCGGTGCCCGGTCCGGCGAGGGACGCCAACGCCGTCGCCTTCAACCCCGTCGCGAACACCAGGGCCAGAACACCGAAGGTCCCGATGCGGGAATCGCGCATGACCTCAAGCCGCCGGTCGCGGCCCGCGACGCCGAGTCCGTCGGCGAAATCGGCGAGGCCGTCTTCGTGCAGCGCCCCCGTCACCACGGCCATGACGGCAAGCGCCAGCAGGGCCGCGGCCATCGGATGCAGGCCCGAGCCCGCCGTCGCCAGAATCACCCCCGCACCCAGGCCGCCGACCACGGCCCCCGCCAAAGGAAAGGCCCAGGCGGCCCGGCCGAGCGCCCCCGGCCCGCCGCCCAGGCGCGCGGGCACCGGCAGCCGCGTGAGGAAGGCGACGGCCAGGAGGGCGTCATCCCACGGGCGGCGCGGGGCCGCGGCGGAAACCGGATCGGGATCGGGGGCGAGATCGTCCGTCGCCACGGGGCAACTCCTGGAGTTATGGGGCCGAGCCGAAAGGACGGGTAAATTCCGGCCCCCTTGGCGAATGATTGCGTTATATGTGACCGACCCCGGAAAAGGAAACAAGACCCCGTGCCGCAATTCGACCCCCCGCGTGATCCCGCCGCCTTTCTGACCGACCTGCCCGGACCGGACAGCGATGCCCAGGCTGCCGTGCGGGCGCGCGAGGCGGTGCTGACCAAGCCCGCCGGGTCGCTCGGCCGGCTGGAAGAGATCACCGAATGGCTGGCCGGATGGCAGGGCCGCGCCCAGCCCCGCGCCGACACCGTCCAGGCCCTGGTGTTCGCCGGCAATCACGGTGTCGCGGCCCAGGGCGTGTCCGCCTATCCGCCCGAGGTCACGGCCCAGATGGTCGCCAACTTCCAGGCCGGGGGGGCGGCCGTGAACCAGTTGTGCCATGCCTTCGGCGTCGATCTTGCCGTGATCCCCCTGAATCTGGACAGCCCCACCGGCGACATCACGCAAGGCCCGGCCATGACGGTGGGTGAATTCGCCGCCGCCTTGCAAACCGGGGCCGACGCCGTCGATGACGGGGCCGACCTTCTGTGCGTCGGCGAAATGGGCATCGCCAATACCACCGCCGCCGCCGCCGTCTGCCTGGGCTTGTTCGGCGGCACGGGGACCGATTGGGCCGGGCCGGGCACGGGCCTGCCGTCATCGGGCGTGTCGGCCAAGGCGGCGGTCATCACGCGCGCCGTCGCGGCCAACGGCACAGCACCCACGGACGGACTAGACGTTCTGCGCGCCCTGGGCGGGCGGGAATTGGCGGCCATGGCAGGCGCCGTGGCCAGGGCCCGCAAGCTGGGCATCCCCGTGCTGCTCGACGGTTTCGTCTGCGGCGCGGCGGCCGCCTGTCTCGAAGCAGCCCGGCCGGGGGCCCTCGACCATTGCCGGGCGGCGCATCTGTCGGCGGAGCCGGGACACGGGCGGCTGCTCGCGAAGCTCGGCATGGCGCCGCTGCTGCACCTGAACATGCGTCTGGGTGAGGCGTCGGGGGCGGTGTTGGCGGTCGCCCTGGTGCGCGCGGCCCTGGCCTGTCACCGGGGCATGGCGACCTTTGAAAGTGCCGGCGTCAGCGGCAAGGACTAGGTCCGGCGGCACGTCCGCCTAGTCGACCATTTCATCATCGCCGTCGCCGGCGGTGCCGCGCTGAATGCGGTGTTTCAGCTTAAGCAAGTCGCGGCGCCGGCCGTCCTCGGCGATCAGGCCTTCGATGAACCGGCCCTGGAACCGGTCGATGCCGACGGAACGGCCGAATTCGACGGATTCGCGGGTGTCGCAGCGGCACATGATCATCCGCCCACCACCGCCCGACGCCGCGATCTGGCGCAGCCGTTCCTTGACGTCGTCGCTGGAATCGGCGAGCGCCGGGGTCCAGATGAGCTTGGCATGGTCGCAGCCCAATTTTTCCCGGTCGACCAGGAACATGGTCTGCATGGTCAGGCCGTCGAGCAGCACCCGGTAACCCCGTTCCTGCACGTATTCGCGGGCGATCAGGAAGGCCGGCAGATCGGCGAAGATGTCTTCCTTCTGCAACTCGATCACCATCGCCCCTCGGCGCGAGGCCGAGACGTTGTCGTCGAAGATCTGAAATTCGTCGGACAGCAGGGTCTTCACGTTGGCGTTGATGGAAATCTCACCGGTGATGGTGATGGCGTCGGTCTTCGACAACATGGACAGCATGCGCTTATCCAGGGTTTCCGTCAGATGATAGAACAGCCAGCGGTTGGAGGTCAGGTTGACCCCCGGCATCAGGGTTTCGCGCAGGTCGTTGATGGAGATGAACAGTTCGGAAAATTCCTGTTCGGGAATCAGCTTGCTGTCGACCTTGCAGACGAACTGGCGGCGCACGTAGTTCGACAAATCGGCACGGCCGAGCGCGTCCTCGACCCGGGCCAGAATGTCGGGCGTCAGGGGTTCGCCCTGTTCCTGCTTGGCGCGCAGCGACGAGCGCGCATCCATGCGCGAACGCACCTTGGTCAGGCGCACTTCCTCTTCCTCGGCCAGTTCGCGGGCCAGGCGCAGGATGTCGTCGTAGTCGTTGACCGCGTCGTACCAGGTCGCAAAGGGCTTTTCGTGGGTCGAGGCCTCGGCGATCAGAGGATCGTCGGAAAACAGGAAACGCACCTTCTGAACCACGGTTTCGACCTGGGGCCGGGCCTCGGCCTTGAAGGCGAAGATCAGATCGGCGCTGCGCAGGGCGAACAACTGGCCCATGGTGGTCGAAATCAGGGGATCGAAGCTGGAGGTCGCGGCCCGGATATGCTGTTCGCGCCGGTTGAACGGCCGCAATTGCGACAGATGGACATGCACGACCTGACGTCCGCCCCGGTGCTTTTCCAGGCGGCGCACATAATCCAGCAGCAGGTTTTCCTGGCTGGGGATTGCTTTCTGTGCGTCGGGCGCCGTCGCCATGTTTCCGCCGTTTCCTGTTTCCTTGCCGGGTGCCGGAACCGCGCCTCAGCGCGCCGCCGCCGCCCGTTCCTTCTTGATCCGCGCGCGCCGTCCCTGCGAGCGCACGGTGTCGATCAGCCGGTCCATGAGAAAGCCCTGGAACCGGGTGATGCCCAGGTTCAGTCCCCATTGAATGGCCTGTTCGGAATCGACCCGGGACAGGATGATCGATTCCTTGCCGGCGTCGCGGATGATGCGGCGCAGGTCCGCGACCTTGCTGTCGTCCTCTTCCTCGTTCTCGAATTCCGTGCCCCAGCCGACCTTGATGAAGTCGGCGCCCAGGACTGCCGGGTCGAAGAACTGCATGGACACGGGCGAGATGCCGTCGACCAGCACGCGGTATCCGTTCTGCTGCAGCATGTTGCGGGCGATGGTGAAGGCGTCGACGTCGGAGAAGATGTCGATCACCTGCATTTCGATGATGACGTTGTCCTCGTGTCCGGCGACGGCGCGGTGGAAATTCTGGAAATCGCGCGACAGCACGGTGCCGATGTTCAGGTTGAGCGAGATCGGCTCGCTCATCTTCTCGAAATTGCGCCCGGCCATGTTGGCCAGGATGACCCGGTCCAGGCCCTCGGTCAGATACTGGAACAGCCAGATCGACGAGAACAGGTTGACCCCGGGCGCCACGCGCTTCTTCAGGTCGCCGATGGAAATGAAGTGTTCGCGGAAGATCACGCCCTCGGGCCCGTGGGCGCCGATGTGCAGGCACAGCTGTTCGCGGATCAGGTCGTCGATCGGCACGCGCGGCAGAACCTGGGAAAGCGCCGTCAGGTGCTGCGCCGTCAGCGGCTGGCCCACGGATTTTTGTTGCGCCGCCGCCTCGGCGGCCTCGCGCTTGGCGGTTTCCTCGGCCTCCAGCACCAGGGAGCCGACGACCCGCACGAAGGCGCGGAAATCCTCGTTCTCCGACAGGTCATACCAGGTCGACAGGCGATCCTCGCCCAGGCCCGTCTCGTCGATATGGGTCAGCGGGTCTTCGGAGAACAGCGCGCGGACCTTCTCGACCGGGTTTTCCACCTCGTGCACGGGCACGGTGCGGCACAGAAGAATCTGATCCGCGTTCTTCATCTGGAACAAGGTCGCTTCGTGCTGATTGGTAAGGTTGTCGAAGTTGCGCGCCGCCAGACGGATGAAATGGGGCTTGCGGTTCGAACTTTTCAACTCCGACAAATGCAGATGCACGGCGTAATAGCCGGGCGCGCCCGCCTCCATTCGGTTGAGACGGTCCAGCAGAAGTTTTTCCTCGAGCGTATCCGGTGAAGGAATCTCGGCCATGGTGCTCCCGTTCGCCCCCGGACCCCGCGCAGGCGGAACCCCGATGTCGACAGTCATTCCGGGGACCCTTTCCGCAGCCCCGGCGGTTTCGCCGTAATCGGCAAGTTGTGCCAATGCTAAAGTGAAATCGTTAAAAAAGTCATTTCATTTCCGGCGCTTGGTTCGGCGGTTCGGATTCCGCGCCGCGGCCGCCCGGACCCCGGCGGCGCACCACGTCAGCCATCTTGACCTCGACCCCGCTTGAGGGTCATAAGCGACGGTTTCTTAATACTTGGCGGGCATTATGGATCGCGGATTTGGCGGTTTTCTGCCCAAAATGCGGCAAAATCAGAACGGGTGACCCATTCATGGCCCTACGCAAGACCATCCTCGTCACCGGCGGGGCCGGCTTTATCGGCTCGCATCTCTGCGCGCGCCTGTTGGAGTCGGGGGCCGGCGTGATCTGCGCCGACAACTTCTATACCGGCTCCAAGGACAACATTCTGGGCCTGCTGGACAATCCCCATTTCGAGGTCATGCGCCATGACGTGACCTTCCCACTCTATGTCGAGGTCGACGAAATCTACAACCTGGCCTGCCCGGCCTCGCCCGTGCATTACCAGTACGACCCCGTGCAGACGACCAAGACCTCCGTGCACGGCGCCATCAACATGCTGGGCCTGGCCAAGCGGACCGGCGCCAAGATCCTGCAGGCCTCCACCTCGGAAGTTTACGGCGACCCGGAAGTCCATCCGCAGACCGAGGATTACCGCGGCCGGGTCAATCCCATCGGGCCGCGCGGCTGCTATGATGAAGGCAAGCGCTGCGCCGAAACCCTGTTTTTCGACTATTACCGCCAGCACAGCCTGAACATCCGGGTCGCGCGCATCTTCAATACCTACGGCCCCAACATGCACCCCAATGACGGGCGGGTGGTGTCCAACTTCATCGTCCAGGCGCTGAAAGGCGAGGACCTGACCGTCTACGGCGACGGCGGGCAGACGCGGTCGTTCTGTTATGTCGACGATCTGGCCGACGGGCTGATGCGACTGATGAACGCGCCCGATGCGGTGACCGGGCCGATCAACCTGGGCAATCCCAACGAATTCACGATCCTGGAGTTGGCCGAACTGGTGATCGAGATGACCGGCGCCAAATCCAAGATCGTCAAGATGCCGCTGCCCCAGGACGATCCCATGCAGCGCTGCCCGGACATCTCCCTCGCCAAGGACAAACTGGGCTGGCAGCCGACCATCCAACTGAAGGACGGCCTCGCCAAGACCATCGCCTATTTCAAAGGGGTCCTGTGACCGGCCAAATCTCGCGCACAGGGAAAAACAGGTTTTTCTCATGGACTTAGCGGCATTTTTTGACAGCGAAATGGAACAGCATGCGGCCGTCGCCAAGGCGACCCAAGGGGCCCTGGCCACCCCTTTCCAGGCGCTTGTAACCGCTTCCGTCAAGTCCTTGAGAAACGGCGGAAAATTGCTTTTCTTCGGGAACGGCGGCAGCGCCGCCGATTGCCAGCACCTGGCGACGGAACTGACCGTCCGCTACAAGACCGACCGCGCGCCGATCGCCGCCATCGCCCTGACCACGGACTCGTCGGCCCTGACCGCCGGCGCCAACGACCTGGGGTTCGAGCAGGTGTTCGCCCGTCAGATCCAGGCCCTGGGCAAGCCCGGCGACGTGGCCATCGGGATTTCCACCTCGGGCCAGAGCCCCAATGTGCTGGAAGCCCTGCGCGCGGCACGGGCGGGCGGGCTGATCGCGGCCGGCCTGAGTGGCCGCGGCGGCGGCGAAATGCCCGGCCTTGCCGACCCCTTGCTGATCGTGCCGTCGGATGTCACCGCGCGCATCCAGGAAATGCATATTACCTTGGGTCAAATGCTCTGCGGCGCCCTTGAAATCGAATTGGGTCTGATATGATGGGCCTTAGTGACCAGCGCCTTGGGGGCCAAATGCTCTGCGGCGCGCTTGAGGTAGAATTGGGTCTGGTGACGTTGGACGCGGGACAATGACGGAACGCACGGACCTGATCGCCCTGGTCGAGGCGCTGGCGGACACCAAGGTGGTTTGCCTGGGTGATGTCATGTTGGACACTTTCGTTCATGGCGAGGTCGAGCGGATTTCCCCGGAAGCCCCGATCCCCGTGCTGCGCGTGACCGGCGAAACCCGCATGCTGGGCGGGGCCGGCAACGTGGTGCGCAACCTGTCGGCGCTGGGGGCCAAGACCCGGTTCCTGTCCGTCGTCGGCGACGACGCCGCGGGCGCGGAAGTGCGAACCCTTCTGGCCCAGGAAGCGGGCGTGACGGGCGACCTCAGAACCGACGCCGGCCGCCAGACCACCATCAAGACCCGCTTCGTCGCCGGCACGCAGCAGATGCTGCGCGCCGACCGGGAAACCAGTCGGGCCACGAGCGACGCGCTGCAGGCTCAATTGGCCGCCGACGCCGAGTCCGCCGTCCGCGACCACAAGGTCGTCGTGCTGTCCGATTACGGCAAGGGGGTCCTGGCCGACGCCACCCTGGCCCGCGTGATCGCCGCCGCCGCCAAGGCCGGGGCGACCGTGATCGTCGATCCCAAGGGCAGCGATTACGGGCGCTATCGGGGGGCCGGGATTCTGACCCCCAATCTGAAGGAACTGGCCGCCGCCACGGGCAAGCCCGTGGACACGGACGACGCCGTGATCGCCGCCGCCCGCGGGCTGATCGACGGCCTGGGCCTGACCGCCGTGCTGGTCACCCGGTCACGCGAGGGCATGACCCTGGTGCCGGCCGAAGGCGCGGTCGTCCACCTGGCGGCGGAAGCCCAGGAAGTCTTTGACGTTTCCGGCGCCGGCGACACGGTGGTCGCGACCCTGGCCGCCTGCCTCGCCGCAGGCGCCGATCTGGGCCGCGCCGCGGCGCTTGCCAATCTCGCCGCCGGGATCGTCGTCGCCAAGGTCGGCACCGCCGTCGCCTACGCGGGCGACCTCATCGCCCAGCTCCATCACCAGGACCTGAGCGACGCCGAGGCCAAGGTGCTGACGTTCGAGCAGCTTCTCGACCGGGCCGCTGGCTGGCGCCGTCGGGGGCTCACGGTCGGCTTCACCAACGGCTGCTTCGATCTATTGCACCCGGGCCATGTGTCGCTGCTGCGCCAGGCCAAGGGCCAGTGTGACCGGCTGGTCGTGGGGCTGAATTCAGATGCCTCGGTCAAGCGCCTGAAGGGCCGGGACCGCCCGATCCAGGGCGAGGCCGCCCGGGCCGCCGTGCTGGCGTCGCTGGCCGGGGTCGATGCCGTGGTCCTGTTCGCCGAGGATACGCCGCTGGCCCTGATCGAGGGCCTGTTGCCCGAGGTTCTGGTCAAAGGCGCCGATTACCGCGTCGATCAGGTCGTCGGCCGCGCGGCCGTCGAGGCCGCCGGCGGGCGCGTGCATCTCGCCGATCTGGCGCCGGGCCACAGCACCACGGCGACCATCGCCAAGTTGGCCGGGCAGGGCTGACCGGGAAATCCCCGGCCTTCCATCGGCGTATACCGCAAAAGTGATTTAACCACTGAGGCGGTGAGGATTCTGGGTTCCCGCTTTCGCGGGAATGACAATAAAATAGAATCAGGCCGTCACCCCTGCGAATGCGAGGGGCCAGGCATCTTCCTTCTCACTGTCTCACCGTCTCAGTGGTTTAATTAAATCAGTCGCCCGACCGGTTTTCGCCCACGGGCTCACTCGTTTCGGGGCCGGAGCCGATAAGATTTTTCAACCGCCCCCAGAATGATCCCGATCCGGGCTTGCCGTCGTCGCCGATGTCGTCGAAGGCCAGCACCGGCAATCCCTGATGCGCCGCGCCCATGAATCCGGCCCAGGTGCGCGCCGGCAGGCCGCCGCCGGTCACCCGCTTCATCGGCGATCCGTCGTCGTTGCCGAACCACACGCCGGTCACCAGCTGCGGCGTGAAGCCGACGAACCAGGCGTCGCGGTAGTTCTGGCTGGTGCCCGTCTTGCCCGCCGCCGGCCGGCCGATGGCGGCGCGCTTGCCCGTGCCGCCGTCGATCACCTTGGTCATCATGGCGGTCAGGGTGCGGGCGGGCGGGGCCGGCACGGCGCGGCCGGGGCCGGAACCCTGGCGTCGATACAACGGCGCGCCGCCCGGGCCGATGATTTCCGTGATCGCATAGGGCCAGACCCCCATCCCCGCCCGCGCCAGCACGGCATAGGCGGTCGTCAATTCCAGCAACGACACCTCGCCCGTGCCGAGCGCCAGGCCCGCGTCCCGGGGCAGGTCCGTGGTGATGCCCAGCGCCCGGGCGGTGTCGATGATCTTGGCCGGGCCGACCTGCTGCGCCAGCTGCACGGCGATGGTGTTGACGGAATGGGCGAGCGCGTATTCCAGGGTCATGTGGCCTTCGTACTTGCCGGAGAAATTGGACGGCTGCCAACCGCTGAGGCTGACAGGCCTGTCGATCACCGGGGTCGCGGGGGTCATCCCGGCCTCCAGCGCCGCCAGATAGACCACGGGCTTGAACGCGGAGCCCGGCTGACGCTGCGCCTGAACGGCGCGGTTGAACTGGCTTTTGCCGTAATCCCGGCCGCCGACCATGGCGCGCACGGCGCCCTCTGGGGTCAACGCGATAAGCGCCCCTTCGCCCGCCTGCATGCCCGCCCGGTCGGCCGCGAGGAAGGCGCGGCCGATGGCCGTTTCCGCCTGGCGTTGCAGGGCCGGGTCGAGCGTCGTTCTGACCACCAGGTCGCGGCCGCCGGCGGTGACATAGTCGGAGACGGCTTCGAGCACCCAGTCGACGAAATGCCGCGCGTTGCCCGTGGGCGCCGAGACGACGGCAACCTGGATACCGCGGGCCGCGTCCGCCGCCTTGGTTTCCGTCAGATAGCCGGCGGCGACCATGTTGGCGAGCACGGTGCGGGCCCGGGCATGGGCGCGTTCCGGCGAGGCCACGGGGTTGTAGCGCGACGGCGCCTTGAGCAGGCCGGCCAGCACGGCCGCCTCGTAGGTGTTGACCCGGGCGGCGGGTTTCTGGAAAAAGCGATGGGCCGCCGCGTCGACCCCGTAGGTCCCCGCCCCCAGATATACCCGGTTGAGGTAGAGGGTGAGGATCTGGTCCTTGGAAAACTCCCATTCCAGCCACAACGCCACGACCATTTCCTGAAGCTTGCGCATGATCGTGCGGGCCGGGGTGAGGAACAGGTTCTTGGCCAGCTGCTGGGTGATGGTCGATCCGCCCTCGACAATGCGCCCGGCCCGGATATTGCGCGCCATGGCGCGGCCCAGGCCGATAGGATCGACCCCGAAATGACTGTAGAACCGCCGGTCCTCGGTCGCCAGGACGGCCTGAATCAGATGCGGCGGCAGGTCCTTGAGGGCCACCGTCTCGCCGACCAGGTCGCCGGCGCGGTAGATTTCCGTGCCGTCGGCGGCCTGGATCGTCACGGTCGGCCGGCGTTCGGTCTTCAGCGCCTCGTCCAGGTCGGGCAGGCCGATGGACACCCAGACCCCGGCGCCAAGGGCCGCGATCAACAGCCAGACAACCGCCGCCCCGGCCCATTTCAGGATCGTGGCGAGGCGGCCGCGGCGGCGCCCGGCAGGGGCGCGCTCGGGAGTCTTGTTCGCCCGTGGGCGGGGACGGGGACGCGGTGATTTGGCCATTTGCGTCTTATGGGCGGATGGGCGTCAGTATTTGGTTAACGCAAAGTAGGCGGAGGCTTCATCGGGTTCGCGGCAGTCGAGCAGGGTATGCAGGGTGATCGGGTCGATCACGGCGCCCTTCAGGTTGGCCCGCCACATGTCGACGCCGTTGAGCGAGGCCCCCGTGAAATTGGCGCCGCGCAGGTCCGTGTCGGTCATGTCCGTGAAATCAAGCAGCGCGCTGGTGAAATTGACCCCGACCATGACCGACGAGATCAGGGACGAGCCCCTGAGATCGGCCCCTGACAGGTCCGATCCCGTGAGATCGCATTCCCGGATGTTGGCGTTGGCGAGGGAGGCCCCCCGCAGGTCCAGGTCCCGCATGTTGAGACGCAGCATGTCGCCGCGCTTGCCGCTATCGCCGCCGCCGCGCAGCCAGGCCTCGTGGGCCTCGATCAAGGCCGCGACCGACGTGTTCGTATCCGCCATCGGGAAATTCCCCCCCCCGTGAACCCAGTTCAATGCCCGACCGCCCTTCCCCCCGGGTTGGCCCGGTGTTGGGGCGATCATAGGCGGAAGGCCGGGCCCGAGTAAACCGCCCCGCCGGTTGCCGGCCGGAACGATCAGATGTCCAGGTTGGCGACCTTGAGCGCGTTTTCCTGAATGAATTCGCGGCGCGGCTCGACGATGTCGCCCATGAGGGTGGAGAACACCTCTTCGGCGTCGTCGATATGGTTGATGCGGACCTGCAACAGGGAGCGCGCGTTGGGGTCCAGGGTGGTTTCCCAAAGCTGGTCCGGGTTCATTTCGCCGAGACCCTTGTAACGCTGCACGCCGATGCCCTTCTTGCCGGCGTCCATCACCGCGTCGACCAGGGACACGGGTCCGGTGATGACGTGCTCCTTTTCCTTCAGGATCAGCACCCCATGGCGTGCGTAGCGCGCCTGCAGGGCCGGCGCCATGGCGTCGAGCCGGCGGGCTTCGGACGAGCGGATCACCTGGCCGTCGATGACATGGCTTTCCGAAACGCCGCGCAGGGTGCGGTCGATGGAGAACCCGCCGCCGGGCAGGGCCGAGCCGGTCCAGCCGCGTTCGGCCTCCGGCACCAGGGCGTCCATGCGCTTGGCGATGTATTCGGCGGTGCCCTGCGCCAGTTCCTGGTCGGACAGGATGTCCAGGTTGAAGGCCCCCAGGATCGCCGCCTGTTCGACCAGGGCCATGGGCACATGCTGGGACAGACGCCCGACCATGGCCTTCACGTCGCGGGCCTCGCGCACCACGGCGTGCAGTTCCGGGCCGGCGATCTGGCTGCCGTCGTAGGGCCGCATCACCGCACCCTCGTCGATGGCGCTGGCGAACAGGTACTTTTCCATCGCCGCGTCGTCCTTGAGATAGACCTCGGAATTGCCGCGCTTGGCGCGGTACAGCGGCGGCTGCGCGATATAGAGATAGCCGCGCGTCACCAGTTCCGGCATCTGGCGGAAGAAGAAGGTCAGCAGCAGGGTGCGGATGTGGCTGCCATCGACGTCGGCGTCCGTCATGATGATGATCTTGTGGTAGCGGCATTTTTCGACGTTGAAATCCTCGCGTCCGATGCCGGTGCCGAGCGCCGCGATGAGCGTGCCGATTTCCGCCGACGAGAGCATCTTGTCGAAGCGCGCGCGCTCCACGTTGAGGATCTTGCCGCGCAGCGGCAGGATCGCCTGATTGGCGCGGTGGCGTGCCTGCTTGGCGGAGCCGCCGGCACTGTCCCCTTCGACGATGAACAGTTCCGACAGCGCCGGGTCCCGTTCCGAACAGTCGGCGAGCTTGCCGGGCAGGGTCGAGATGTCCAAGGCCCCCTTGCGCCGCGTCAGTTCGCGGGCCTTGCGCGCGGCCTCACGGGCGGCGGCGGCCTCGACGATCTTGCCGATCACGCTGCGCGCTTCCGCGGGATGTTCCTCGAACCAGCGGTCCAGGCCCTCGCCGACCAGGTTTTCCACCGCCGGGCGGACTTCGGACGACACCAGCTTTTCCTTGGTCTGGGACGAGAACTTGGGATCGGGCACCTTGACGGACAGCACGCAGGTCAGACCTTCGCGGGCGTCGTCGCCGGTGATCCCGACCTTGGCCTTCTTGGCGATGCCCGACGCGTTGGCATAGTTGTTGATCATCCGCGTCAAGGCCCCCCGGAAGCCGGCCAGGTGCGTGCCGCCGTCCTTCTGCGGGATGTTGTTGGTGAAGCACAGCATGGTCTCGTGATAGCTGTCGTTCCACTGCATCGCCATTTCCACGGTGATACCGTCCTTTTCGCCGGAAACGGCGATCGAGTCGGCCAGCACCGGGTTCTTGGAACGGTCGAGGTATTTGACGAATTCCTGAAGCCCGCCTTCGTAGCGCAGCTCCTTGGTCTGCGGCTCGACCCCGCGCGCGTCGGTCAGGGTCAGGCCCACGCCTGAATTGAGGAACGCCAGTTCGCGCAGGCGATGTTCGAGCGTCGCATAGTCGTAATCGGTCTGGGTGAAGGTTTCCTTGGACGCCAGGAACGTGACCTCGGTGCCGGAGATCGGTTTGCCGTCGTCGCCCAGGGGGGCGTCGCCGATGATCTTCAGGGGGGCCTCGACCTCGCCGTCGCGAAAGCGCACGAAATGCTGTTTGCCGTCGCGGCAAATGCGCAGTTCCAGCCATTCCGAGAGCGCGTTGACCACGGACACGCCGACGCCGTGCAGACCGCCCGAGACCTTGTAGGAATTCTGGTCGAACTTACCGCCGGCATGCAGTTGAGTCATGATGACCTCGGCCGCCGAAACGCCTTCTTCCGTATGGATGTCGACGGGGATGCCGCGGCCGTTGTCGGACACGGTGACCGAATTGTCGCCGTTGAGCGTCACACGCACGGTATCGCAATAACCCGCCAGCGCTTCGTCGATGGCGTTATCGACGACTTCGTAGACCATATGGTGCAGGCCCGAACCGTCGTCCGTATCGCCGATGTACATGCCCGGGCGTTTGCGCACGGCGTCGAGGCCGCGCAGGACCTTGATGGAATCCGCCAGGTATTCGCCGTTGTTGTCCGCGCGCCGTTGGGCGGCGCTATCGATTTTCGGTGTTTCGGGTTCGTCGGTCATGGTCGTTCACGCTCTTCAGATTGGGGCCGGCAGAAGCGCCGCCCGGGAAAATTCAATGTTGTCCGGTCATGGGTCCTGACGGCGGACCTTGGCCTCGGCGACGTGGAAGAAGGCGGCCCGCCCGGCCAGCGGGCCGAACAGATCCAGGTCGGTGCCGGTCATCCAGGCCTGCAAACCCAGGGCCTCGATCTCGGCGAACAGGGCGGCGCGACGGTCGGCGTCGAGATGGGCCGCGACCTCGTCCAGCAGCAGCATGGGGGCCCGGCCCTGTTCCGCCGCCTGCAGGCGCGCCTGCGCCAGGACCAGGGAAATCAACAATGCCTTCTGTTCGCCCGTGGAACAGTCGGCCGCCGGGCGGCCGCGGCTTTTGTATTCGACATGCAGGTCGGAGCGGTGCGGCCCGTGGGCCGTGCGCCCGCTGTCGCCGTCGCGCCCACGCGCGGATTTCAAGGCGGCCTTCAGGCGGTCCTCGGCATCGAGCGCCGATCCGCTGTTAAGCCAGGCCTCGACCTCGCCCTCGACGGCCAGGTCGGCGGCCGGAAACGGGCCGTCGCCGGCGGCCTCCAACTGGCCGGCCAGGCGCCCGGCCATGTCGAGCCGGGCCGCCGCGATGGCGACGCCGCGTTCCGCCATGGTCGCCTCCAGGGCCGAAACCCAGGCATCGTCACAACCGCCCCGCGCCGTCAGCAGGCGCAGCCGGTCGCGCATGGCCTGCTCATACCCGCCGACGCGCCCCGCATGGGCCGGGTCGCGGCCATAGACCAGACGGTCGAGAAAGCGCCGCCGGGCCGAGGCGCCGTCGAGAAACAGGCGGTCCATCTGCGGTGTCAGCCATTGCAGGGAGACATGTTCGGACAAGACGGCCTGGGCGCGCTGGGGCGCGCCGTCGACATGCACCAGGCGCTTTTCCGTGTTCCCCGCCTCACCGGCGGCAAGGCCCGTGCCGACATCCGTCTCGCCGTCGGGGCCGGCCACCGTCGCCGCCACGGCCCAGGGCCGGGAGCGGGGGGCCGCATCCTCGCCGGGGTCGCGGCGGGCGGCTTCCGACAGGCGGGCGCGGCGCAGCCCGCGGCCCGGAATCAGGAATGACAGTGCCTCCAGAATGTTCGTCTTGCCCGCTCCGTTGGGCCCGGCCAGCACGACCGGCCCCTCGGGCACGTCAAGCCGCAGCGCGGCATAGCAGCGGAAGTCGCTCAGCGTCAGCCGGCGGACCGCAAGAGAGCCCGCAACGGCGGCGGCAGTTTCCGGATATGCCCCATCGGCGGCAAATGTGGGTTGGACGTACAGGATCGTTCCTTAAAAAACCCGTTCAAACACGCATGGGCATGAGTACGAACAAGGCACTTTCGTCGCCCGCTTCGCGCAGCACCGTGGGCGAGGCCGCGTCGGCCATGGCCAACGACGCCGTGTCGCCTTCGATCTGGCGGGTGATGTCGAGCAGATAGGCCGCGTTGAACCCGATCTCCAGACCGTCGCCGTTGTAATCGACCTCGATCTCTTCCTCGGCCAGCCCGTGTTCGGGGCTGGAGGCCGACAGCTTGAGCACGCCGGCACCCAGGGTCAGCTTCACGGCGCGGGATTTCTCGGAGGAAATCGCCGACACGCGGTCGACGGCAGCGGCCAAAAGCTTGCGGTCGACGTCGAGCATCTTGTCGTTGTCGCGCGGGATGACCCGTTCGTAATCGGGGAAGGTGCCGTCGATCAGCTTGGACGTGATGACGATCTCGTCGATGGCGAAGCGCGCCTTGGTTTCCGACAGACCGACGAAGACCTCGCCGACGCTTTCGTCGATCAGCTTGCCCAGTTCCGTCACCACCTTGCGCGGCAGGATCACGCCGGGAATGCCGTCGGCCCCCTCGGGTAGGGGGACTTCGGCCGAGGCCAGACGGTGGCCGTCCGTGGCGACCGCGCGCAGCACCTTGGTGCCGTCGCGTTCGGCGACGTGAAGATAGATGCCGTTCAGATAGTAGCGCGTTTCCTCGGTCGAGATGGCGAACCGGGTGCGGTCGAGCAGCGTATTCAGGTCATGCACCGGCATCTTGAACTGATGCGGCAGTTCGCCCGAGCCGAGCACGGGAAAATCCTCGGTCGGCAGGCAGGAAAGCGCGAATCGGGAGCGTCCGGCCTTGAGCACCAGTTGCCCGCCGCTTTCCTTTTCCATCACCACCTGCGCCCCTTCGGGCAGCTTGCGGACGATGTCGTAAAGGGTGTGGGCGGGGGCCGTGGTCGCACCTGCTTCGGCCACGTCGGCGGCCACGGCCTCGACGATGTCGAGATCCATGTCCGTGGCGTTGAGCGCGAGCTTGCCGTCGCCGGCCTCGATCTTCACGTTGGAAAGGATGGGGATGGTATTGCGGCGCTCTACAACGCTTTGCACGTGCCCAAGGCACTTCAGCAAGGCGGCCCGCTCGATTGTCAGTTTCATATGTGCCGTCTATCGCCGTTCAAAATTACATGCCGTTATGACGCTTTCGACGGGATGTTCCGGCTTCCGGCCGACCCTTTTCCGGGCCGGTCCGGCGGCAACGAAACCGGGGCAGGAACCCTCCGCCCCGGGCGCTGAAATGCCGGTCCAAAGCCCCCACCGAGAGCAGCGTGAAGACACCCGGACGGGCGCCCTCTGACCAAGGCGGCATTATAGCAGAGGCCCTTGGATTCCGAAGCCTTTTCCCCGAATTTCGGGGTCACGGTCGCGACTTTTGGGGCGGTCCCGCCGGGAGCCCCGAAGGGATCAGCCCTCGAGCATCCGGCGCAGCAGTTCGACATCCTCGTTGAAGCTGGAATCCAACTCGCGCAGTTCTTCCACCTTCTTCACCGCATGCATCACCGTGGTGTGGTCGCGGCCGCCGAATTTACGCCCGATTTCCGGGAGCGAGCGGGACGTCAGCTGCTTCGAGAGATACATCGCGACCTGGCGCGGGCGGGCGACGGAGCGCGCTCGGCGGGCCGAATGCATGTCCGATACGCGGATGTTGAAATGGGTCGATACGCGTTTCTGGATTTCCTCGATGGTGACCCGCCGTTCCGACGCCTTGAGAAGGTCGTGCAGCACGTCCTGGCTGGTTTCCAGAGTGATGTCGCGGCCGACCAGCTGATGATGGGCGACCACCCGGTTGAGCGCCCCTTCGAGCTCGCGCACGTTCGATGTGATCTTGTGGGCGAGGAATTCCATGACCTTCAACGGCACCTCGACACCCATCTGCTCGCCCTTGGCCTGCAAAATGCCGAGCCGCAGCTCGTAGGTGGTCGCGTGAATGTCGGCGACCAGCCCGCAGTTGAGGCGCGAGATCAGGCGCTCTTCCATGCCCTCCAGGTCGTTGGGCGACTTGTCGGCGGAGATCACGATCTGGCGGCCCTGATCGACCAGGGCGTTGAAGGTGTGGAAGAACTCTTCCTGGGTCGACTCCTTGCCCGAGATGAACTGCACGTCGTCGACCATCAGCACGTCGACGGAACGGAACTGCTCCTTGAAGTCGACGGTGTTGTGTTCGCGCAGTGCGCGCACGAAGCGGTACATGAACTTTTCCGCCGACAGATAGATGACGGAGCGGTCGGGCCGCGTCTTGCGCAGGTGCCAGGCGATGGCGTGCATCAGGTGGGTCTTGCCGAGCCCGACCCCGCCGTAGAGGAACAGGGGGTTGAAGGGCACGACCTCGGCCTCGGCCACGCGCCGCGCAGCGGCATAGGCGAATTCGTTCGGCTTGCCGACGACGAAGCGATCGAAGGTGTAGCGCTGATCCAAAGGCGCGCCGATATCGTCGGCATGGGGGCCGTTGCCGATCCCGGTGCCGTTCACCGGACCGGCGGGGGCCGTGTCTTCCTTGCGCGCCTCGGCGGGCTTGGTTTCGGCCCGGCCCGACGCCGCATGTTCCTGATGAATGACCACGTCGATTCCGCCCGACAGCCCCCGGCCGTCCAGCAGTTCCGACAAACGGTCCTGATAATGGGCCTGGATCCATTCGCGCATGAAACGGGTCGGGACGCCGGTGCGCACGGCGCTGCCGTCCTTCCCGATGAGCCGCATGGGCTTGATCCAGCTTTGATAGGAGGCTTCGCCGATCTCGGCGCGCAGGGATTCACAAATTTCCAACCAGGTTTCCTGCAGGTCCTGGCAGGGCTCTACGTCTCGGCTCTGCTGTTCCGTCATTTTGCCACCAACATTCGGTCCCGCCCATTCAGGCGGTGCTTGTTTTCATTATCAGGGGGGACCGGCGGCCACGCGGCCAAGGTTCCCCCTCCCTGGGTGTTGGGAGGCGATGAGGCCCGGTGGGGACAACCACCGGCCGGCGCTGTCGCGGCTTGTCTTTATTCACGCCCGCCGCCGTGTCGGGAACCTGAATGCGGTTCCGTCACGCCGCCGCCTCTCTAGAGCCGCGAGAGACGACGCCGCATGAGCGGCGAACCTGTTAGACTTTATCCGCGACACACCCCCCTTAGATTTGGCTTTTAGCCTATTATTAAATAACAAATTATTTAGATGTTATAATAACGAGAAGTAATTTTCCCTGGTGTGATTGAAATCACATGAGGCCAAAAAGAAAAAAGGCTTGTCTTTCTCTCAAAGCTCCTTTCTCTTTATTTGGCTCGTGTCACCGGACGGCGTCTTAGTGAGTCCGCTGGCGGGCACGAAGCCCCCAACGACGACGGGGATATTACGGACGCGTGCCGCCGATGGCAATGAGACGAATCGCGAACGCCCCCAAATTTGCAAAATAATTCCCTTGACAAAAATGGCCCCGAGAGTCCCCTCAGGCCCCTTCCCGACGAGCCTCCGCGGCCGCGTTTTTCCGAGTCCCAGCAATGGTTTTCGAGCGCCTTCGGGCAAAGAAAAAGGCCGCGCTTTCGGCACGGCCCTTTCGGTATTCGATCGCGGTCGGGGTCAGCCCTTAGGCGGACAGGCCCTTGATCTGTTTGACCAGGCGCGACAGCTTCCGCGACGCCATGTTGGCGTGCAGGATGCCCTTCTGCGCACCGCGCATGACGAGCGGCTGCGCGTTCTTGAAAGCTTCCTGGGCGGCGGCCGCGTCGCCGCCGGCGATGGCCATCTCGACCTTGCGGATCGAGGTGCGCACGGCGCTCAGGCGCGTGCGGTTGACCTGCGTACGGCGGGCCGTTTGACGAATGCGTTTCTTGGCCGAGGCATGATGTGCCATCTGGACACCCTTTTCTAACTCTGGGTCTGAATTCGGAAGGCCGGGTTATATCGGCGGGCCGAGGCCAGGTCAAGCCCGGAAAACAAGGCCCCGTGTCAGCGTTTTCCGGGCCCCGCGCCGTCGGCTCAGCGGTTCTTGAATTCCGGCTTCCGCTTGTCGGCGAAGGCGGCCATGCCTTCCTTCTGATCTTCCGTGCCGAAGGTCGCGTGAAACATGCGCCGCTCGAACCGCACGCCTTCGGACAGGGTCGTCTCGAAGGCCCGGTTGACGGCCTCTTTGGCCAGCATGGAAAGCGGCCGCGACATGCCGGCGATGGTCTCAGCCGTCTTGACCGCGTCCTCGACCAGATCCGCCACGGGCACGATGCGCGCGACCAGGCCGGACCGTTCGGCCTCTTCCGCGTCCATCATGCGCCCGGTCAGGCACATTTCCATCGCCTTGGCCTTGCCCACGGCGCGGGTCAGGCGCTGCGTGCCGCCGGCCCCGGGGATGGTGCCGATGGTGATTTCCGGCTGCCCGAATTTCGCGTTGTCGCCGGCGATGATCAGGTCGCACATCATGGCGACCTCGCAGCCGCCGCCCAGGGCATAACCCGCCACGGCGGCGATCACCGGCTTGCGGCAGGAGGCGATGCGCTCCCAATCCTTGGTGATGAAGTCGCTTTTGTAGGCGTCCATCCAGCTTTGGCCCTGCATCTCCTTGATGTCGGCGCCGGCGGCGAAGGCCTTTTCCGATCCGGTGACGACGATGGCGCCGATCGCGTCATCGGCCTCGAACACGTCGAGGGCCGCGCGCATTTCGCCGACCAGGGCCTTGTTCAGCGCGTTCAGCGCCTTCGGCCGGTTGAGGGTGATGAGCCCGACGGCGCCGCGGGTTTCGACGATAATATTTTCGTAAGCCATGGTGTCGCTTCCGTTCCTTATATGAGTGGTCTCGATGTGGCGCCGGCGCGGGCCGCTCAGGGGCCCGGCGCCAGACGGAACCGCACGGTCGGCACGGGGCCGTCCGGGAATTCCAGATGCAGAGTTTCCCCCTCGCGGCGGTACTGGCCGCTCTTTATTTTCTCCCAGCCGAGCTGCGGCAGGCTGGCGTCGTAGAATTCGAGGACCCGGGCGCGGGTCTGGTCGCCGGTCAGCGCCTGGGCCTCGACGATGCGCCCGCCGGGCGTCTCGAACACCACGCCGGCGTCGGGGATGTCGGTCAGCCCCGGCATCAGCGGCAGATCGTCGATGCCGCCGACGAACTGCGCGGCCGCAGGCAGCGCCGCCGCCAGCCACAAAAGGGCCGCAACGAAACCGGGACGCAGGCGGGCAATCAAGGTCATGGCCCGGTGATACCCTACCTCTGGCAGCGGGAACAGTAGAAAGTCGACCGCCCGGCCTGGGGGATCTGGCGGATCGGCTGGCCGCAGGCCGCGTTGGCGCAGGCTTCGCCCGTGCGCCCGTAGACGTCGAAGGAATGCTGGAAGTAGCCCAATTCCCCGTCCGGGCGGATGTGGTCGCGCAAGCTTGAGCCGCCGGAGGCGATGGCGTCCGTCAGCACCGCCTTGACCGCCTGGGCCAGCCGCTCCGCCCGCGCGCCCTGCACCGTATGGGCCAGACGCTTGGGCGAGATGCCGGCGCGGTACAGCGCCTCGCAGGCATAGATGTTGCCGACCCCGGCGACCACGCCCTGGTCGAGCAGCGCCGCCTTGATCGGCGTCTTCCTGTCCTTGAGCCGGGCCGCCAGCACGGCGCCCGAGAACGCGTCGTCGTCGAGCGGCTCCGGCCCCAGCTTGGCCAGCATGGGATGGGCGGCCAGGTCCGCCGCCGGCCACAGGTCCATGAACCCGAAGCGGCGCGGGTCGTTGTAATGAACCTCGCCGCCGCCGGACATTTTGAAGATCACATGGTCGTGCTTTTCTTCCGGGAACGGCTTGGCCCCCAGACGAAAGCTGCCCGACATGCCCAGGTGCGCGATCAGCACGTCCGGGCTGTCCAGGTCGACCATCAGGAACTTGGCGCGGCGGCGGATATCGACCACCGTGCGGCCCGTGAGCCGCTGGCCGAAGCCGTCGGGCAGGGGAAAGCGCAGGTCGGGCCTTCGCGGGATCACCGCGTCCAGGCGCTTGCCCTGCATGGCGGGCATCAGCCCCCGGCGGACGGTTTCGACTTCAGGCAATTCAGGCATGGCGCGTCTTTGAATGAAACGACGGGGAAGGCCCAAGGAACGTAGCCTGTCCCGGCCGGTTACGCTATGTTCCATCGCCATGATCAAAGAGACGCCCGAAACCCCTGATAACGCGGATACATCCGAGTCACCCGGCACCACCCATTTCGGCTTCCGCGAGGTCACCGAGGACGAAAAGGCCGGCCTGGTGCGGGGCGTGTTCGACAGCGTCGCTTCCAAGTACGACCTGATGAACGACCTGATGTCGCTGGGCGTCCACCGCCTGTGGAAATCGGCCATGCTGGACTGGCTGCGGCCGCGGCCCGGCATGACGCTGCTCGACGTCGGCGGCGGCACGGGCGACATCGCGTTCCGCTTTCTGGCGCGCGGCGGCGGCGGCGTCACGGTCTGCGACATCAACACGGAAATGCTGAAGGTCGGCAAGGCCCGCGCCATCGACAAAGGTATGCTTCCTGGGGGCATGCTGAAAAACCGCGACCAGGGCGGCATCGACTGGGTCACCGGCGATGCCGAACGCCTGCCCTTTCCCGACAATTCCTTCGACGCCTATACCACCGCCTTCTGCATCCGCAACGTGACCCACCCGGAAAACGCCCTGGCCGAGGCTCGGCGGGTGCTGAAGCCGGGCGGCCGGTTCCTGTGCCTGGAATTTTCCAAGGTCGTCCTGCCGCTGTTGGACGAGATTTACGACCGTTGGTCGTTCAAGGTGCTGCCCGTGCTGGGCGAAAAGGTCGCGGGCGACCGGGCATCCTACCAGTACCTGGCGGAAAGCATCCGCCGCTTCCCACCCCAGGAAGAATTCAAGGCCATGATCGGCGCCGCTGGTTTGGCGCGGGCCGAATACCGCAACCTGACGGGCGGGATCGCGGCCATCCATTCCGCCTGGCGCACCTGACGCCCAAACGGAACACGCATTCATGAGCGGTCATCTTTCCAACCTCTGGCGCCTGTTCGCCATCGCCCGCCTTCTGGCGCGCCACGACGCCCTGTTCCCGCTGGAGGACCTTGGCGTCGCCCCGGCCGTCGCCAAGGCGGCCAAGCTGCTGTCCAAACGCTCGGTCCCCGGACGGCCGGGTGAGCGCCTGGCCAATGCCTTGTCCGAAGCCGGGCCCAGCTTCATCAAGCTGGGGCAGGCGCTGTCGACCCGCCCGGACCTGTTGGGCGAGGAGATCACGGAAGACCTGGCGCAATTGCAGGACGACCTGCCGCCGTTTTCCAGCGCCCTGGCCCGCCAGACCATCGAGCAGGAATTCCAGGTGCCGGTGGACACCCTGTTCGCGTCCTTCGACGACGAACCCGTGGCCGCCGCCTCCATCGCCCAGGTCCATTTCGCCGAGACAACCGACGGCGACAAGGTCGCGGTGAAAATTTTGCGCCCGGGGATCGAGGCCCGGTTCCGCCGCGACCTCGACCTGTTCCGCTGGGCCGCCCGGGTGATGGAGCGCGCCCGCCCGGACCTGAAGCGCCTGAAACCCCGCGAAGTGGTGGAAACCATCGCCCAGTCGGTCGAACTGGAAATGGACCTGCGGTTCGAAGCCGCCGCCGCCGCCGAAATGGCCGACAACTTCGCGGGCGATCCGACCTTCGTCATCCCCGCCGTCGACTGGGCGCGCACGGGATCGCGGGTGCTGACGACGGAACGCATCGACGGCTTTCCCATCAACGACGTGGACGCCATTGTTAACGCGGGGATCGAGCCCAAGACGGTGGTCGAGAACGCCGCCCGCGCCTTCTTCAACCAGGTGTTCCGCGACGGCTTCTTCCACGCCGACCTGCACCCGGGCAATTTGTTCGTGATGGAAGGGGGGGCCATCGGCGCCGTCGATTTCGGCATCATGGGCCGGGTCGACAAGAAGACCCGGCGCAATCTGGGCGAAATGCTGCTGGGCTTTTTGACCCGCGACTACCGCCGCGCGGCGGAGGTCCATTTCGAGGCCGGATGGGTGCCCCGCGACAAATCCGTCGATGCCTTCACCCAGGCCTGCCGTTCCATCGCCGAGCCGATCTTGGACAAGCCCCAGCACGAAATTTCCATCGGCCGCCTGCTGGGCCAGCTGTTCCAGGTCACGGAAACCTTCGCCATGGAAACCCAGCCGCAGCTGCTCCTGTTGCAGAAGACCATGCTGACCGCCGAAGGGGTGAGCCGCAAACTCTACCCCGACACCAACATGTGGGTGCTGGCAAGGCCGCTGATCGAAGACTGGATGCGCGCCAACCTGGGGCCCGAGGCCAAGATCATGGACACCCTGCAGGGCCTGGCCGAGGCGGCGGAACGCCTGCCGCGCGTGATGGAAGACCTGGAAATCGGCGCCCGCCGCTTGGCCGAAGGCCGCCTGACCCTGGACCCGGAAACCGTGCGCCTGCTCCGCGACGGCGAGGACAAACCCCGCACGCCGGTCCTGCTCTGGATCATCGTCGCCGTCCTGGCCGTGATCTTCACCTATAACCTGATGAACTAGGCGGCAGGCCCCGGCCTTGCCTGGGGGTAAAATTTACTTTAAGTACACTGTTCTTTGCGTATTTTATGTGGGGCCGGGATGGACCGGCCGGCAAGGGACAGCCCAGGAACATGCTTTCCGGAAAACGCATTCTGTTGATCGTCACGGGCGGGATCGCCGCCTATAAGACGCCGGATCTGGTTCGTCGCTTGAAGGAGCGGGGGGCCCAGGTGCGCTGCGTGCTGACGGCGGGGGGCGCCCAGTTCGTGACGCCCCTGGCGCTGGGGGCGGTCACCGGCGACAAGGTCTATCAGGATCTGTTCGATCTGACGGACGAGCAGGAGATGGGGCATATCCAACTGTCGCGCGACGCCGACGTGATCCTGGTCGCCCCGGCCTCGGCCGACGTGCTGGCCAAGATGGCGGGCGGGCTGGCCACGGATTTGGCAACCACGGCGCTGCTGGCGACGGACAAGCCGGTCATCGTCGCCCCCGCCATGAACGTGCGCATGTGGCAGCACGCGGCGACCCAGGCCAATATCGAAACCCTGACATCGCGCGGCGTCACCGTGATCGGCCCGGAGGAGGGCGACATGGCCTGCGGCGAATTCGGCCCCGGGCGCATGACCGAGCCCTTGGACATCGCCCAGGCCCTGATCGACTTTTTCCACGGCGGCCGGCCGCTGGCGGGCCTGCACGCCCTGGTCACCAGCGGGCCGACCCATGAGCCGATCGACCCCGTGCGCTATATCGCCAACCGGTCGTCCGGCAAGCAGGGCCATGCCATCGCCCAGGCCCTGGCGGCCCTGGGTGCCCGCGTCACCCTGGTCACCGGGCCGGTCGCCCTGAAGGACCCCGCCGGCGTCGCCACCGTGCATGTGGAGACGGCGCGCGACATGCTGGCCGCCTGCACGGAAGCGCTGCCCGCCGACATCGCCGTCTGCGCCGCCGCCGTGGCCGATTGGCGCACCGCCGACGCGGCGCCCGAAAAGATGAAGAAGGACGGCAAAAGCCTGCCGGCCCTGGCGCTGGCCGAAAACCCGGACATCCTGGCGGCCCTCGCGGCGCCCGGCAAAAGCCGCCCGGCCCTGGTCGTCGGCTTCGCCGCCGAGACGGAAAACGTCATCGGCCATGCCGTTGCCAAGCTGAAAAAGAAGGGTTGCGACTGGATCTGCGCCAACGACGTGTCGCCGGAAACCGGCACCTTCGGCGGCGACATGAACCGGGTGCATCTGGTCACCGGCGCGGGGGTCGAAGATTGGCCGCCGCAGACCAAGGCCCAGGTCGGCCAACGCCTGGCCCAGCGCATCGCCGATCATGTCACGGCATCGGCCGCGACCACGGACACGACCGCCGAATGAGCGCGCTTTCCGTTCCCGTTCAGCGCCTGCCCCATGGCGCGGACCTGCCCCTGCCGGCCTATGCCACGGCGGACGCGGCGGGACTGGACCTTTTGGCGGCCTTGGATCAACCGATGATGCTTAATCCCCTGGCCCGCGCCCTGGTGCCCACGGGCATCGCCATCGCCCTGCCGCAAGGATACGAGGCACAGGTGCGGCCGCGCTCCGGCCTGGCCGCCAAGCATGGGGTCACGGTGCTCAACAGCCCGGGCACGATCGACGCCGACTACCGCGGGGAAATCAAGGTTATCCTGGTGAACCTAAGCGCAGAAACCTTTGAAATCGAGCCGGGCATGCGCATCGCGCAGATGGTGATCGCCCCGGTGACGCAGATCGCCTGGATTGAGCGGGCGGACCTGGACGGCACGGCCCGGGGGGCCGGCGGGTTCGGGTCGACCGGAACGGGGGGAAGCTGACCACATGCTGCGACTGTCGAAAAAGACCCTGTACGCCATCGAGGCGGTGCTGGACGTGGCCTATCACATGGGGGCGCAGCCCGTGCAGAGCCGCGACATCACCCGCCGCCAGGGCATTCCCCGGCGTTATCTGGAACAGGCCCTGCAACAACTGGTGAAGGCCGACATCCTGGTCGGCGTGCGGGGGCCCAAGGGCGGCTACCGCCTGGCCCGCGAGCGGCGGCGCATCACCGTCGGCGACATCGTGCGCGTGATCGCGGGCGCCGACGGCGCCGACGACATCCTGGAGGACGCCGATGGGTCGGACCTGGGGCTCAAGGTCGTGCGGCCCCTGTGGGCGGAGCTGCGCGAAGCCGCCATGGTCCGCCTGGACGCCACGTCGATCGACGAGCTGTGCCTGAAGGCCCATCAGGCCGGGGTCGACAGCGAAGGCCGGCCCAACCTGGATTTCACCATCTAGGTCGTGTACTCATAAATGGCGATTGACTGTGATCGGCAAGGAGCCCGTTTCGTTAGGAAAAGGGCCGAAAGCGGGGCCGAAGCCCCGGCGAGGCCGTTTGACGCGGCGAAACGGGCTCCTTGCCGACCCCTTCGGGGCGCGGCTCTTTTTGTCGCCGAACTGCGTTGTGGCGCCAATGAGATCTGGGGTCACGATGCTTCAGCATCGCTCCCTCCTAACGCCTTGTCGGCGAACAAAAATAGCTGCGTCACAGCAAACGCCATTTATGAGTACACGACCTAGCATCCTCATCTAAGAGGAAACCCAACCGGAGGAGACGGATTCCATGGACACGGCAAAGGACGCCGCCCAGCAGGGCGAATTCAGAGGGCGCATCTACGACAGCATCGTCGACACGGTGGGCGCCACGCCCCTGGTCCGCCTCAAGCGCATGGCCGAGGACGCGGGAGTGACCGCCGACATCGTCGGCAAGTGCGAGTTCTTCAACCCGCTGGGCTCGGTCAAGGACCGCATCGGCATGAACATGATCGCCGCCGCCGAACGCGACGGCCGCCTCAAGCCGGGCGCCACGTTGGTCGAGCCGACCTCAGGCAATACGGGCATCGCGCTGGCCTTCGTCGCCGCGGCCAAGGGCTACCGGCTGATCCTGACCATGCCGGAAAGCATGTCGCTGGAGCGGCGCAAGATGCTCTACCTCTTGGGCGCGGAGCTGGAACTGACCCCGGCGCCCCAGGGCATGCGGGGTGCGATCGAGCGCGCCCGGGAGATCGTCGACGCCACGCCGGGTGCCATCATGCTGCAACAGTTCGAAAACCCGGCCAATCTGGAAGTCCACCGCACCACCACGGCCGAGGAAATCTGGAAGGATGCCAGCGGCAAGGTCGACGTGCTGATCTCCGGCGTCGGCACGGGCGGCACGCTGACCGGCTGCGCCCAGGTGTTGCGCAAGTACAATCCCAAGCTCAAGGTCGTCGCCGTCGAGCCCGAGGATTCCGCCATCCTGTCCGGCGGCCTGCCGGGCCCGCACAAGATTCAGGGCATCGGCGCCGGCTTCGTGCCGGCGATCCTCGACACCAAGGAAATCGACGAGGTTCTGCAGATCGGCAACGACCGCGCCATCGAGACGGCACGCAAGGTCGCACGGCTGGAAGGCCTGCCCTGCGGCATCTCGTCGGGGGCCGCCGTGGCGGCGGCGCTGGAACTGGCGGCGCGGGACAAGCTGGTGGACGTCCGCATCGTCGTCATCCTGCCGAGCTTCGCCGAACGGTATCTATCGACGGACCTGTTCGCGGGCCTGGGCGAATAGGCCGCCCATGGAGTTCACCGATTTCACCGAGGATCAGGTCAACCGCTACGCCCGGCATATCCTGTTGAAGGAAGTGGGCGGCATCGGCCAGGCCAAGCTGCTGTCGAGCCGGGTTCTGGTCGTCGGCGCCGGGGGGCTGGGCTCGCCCGTGCTGATGTACCTGGCCGCCGCCGGGGTCGGCACCATCGGCGTGATCGACGACGACAGGGTGGACCTGTCCAACCTGCAGCGCCAGATCGTCCACCAGACGGCGTCGGTCGGCATGCCCAAGGTCGAGAGTGCGAAGGCGACGCTGGCCGCCATCAACCCGGACGTCACCCTGATCCCCCATTTCGAGCGCATCACGCCGGACAACGCCCTCGATCTGATGGCCGGTTACGACCTGATCGCCGACGGATCGGACAATTTCGAGACCCGGTTCCTCATCAACGACGCCGCCTATTTTGCGAAAAAGCCCCTGGTCACCGCCGCCATCCTGCGCTTCGACGGCCAGTTGGCGACCTTCAAGGCCCATGACGTCGACGGCGCGGGCCATCACGGCCCCTGCTACCGCTGCATCTTCCGCGAGGCACCGCCGCCGGGCCAGATTCCGTCCTGCGCCGAGGCCGGGGTGCTGGGGGCGCTGTGCGGCACCATGGGATCGTTGCAGGCGACGGAAATCCTCAAGGAACTGCTCGGCACCGGCGACAGCCTGTCGGGTCATCTGATGGTCTACGAAGGGCTCGCCGCCAATTTCCGCAAGATCAAGGTCAAGGCCGATCCGGGCTGCCCGCTGTGCGGCGACCATCCGACGATCACCGACCTTTCCAGCCACGAAGGGGCCCCAGATGGCCGAACCTGCGCCGCCGGCTGACACGGCACCGCCGGACAAGCTCTCCGTCATCGTCTATGCGGGCGAGTACGACAAGATTCACTACGCCCTCGCCACGGCCGCCGCCGCCGCCGCCATCGGCCGCGCCGTGACCCTGTTCTTCACCATGGACGCCTGCAAGGCATTGGGCGCCGACGACGCCTGGCGCGACCTGCCCGTGGGCCAAGGCCTGGGCGGCCAGGACCATGTGCAACCGGGCGGCACCCTCGACGACCGCTACGAGGCCCAGGGCGTCGCGACGTTCGAGACCCTGCTTTCCGCCTGCGTCGAGATGGACGTCGCCTTCATGGTCTGCGAGATGGGTCTGCGTGCCCGTGGCCTGGAAGCCATGCCGCTCAGGGACGACGTGCCGGTACGTCCGGGCGGGCTCGTTACCTTCCTCAACGACGCCTCGAAAGACGGCGCGATCCTGTTTATCTGACCCTCCCTTCCTTCTCATTGCCTCATTGCCTCACCGCCTCTGTGGTTAAAAAACAAGAGAACCACTGAGACACAGAGACGGTGAGAAGAATTTAAATGAGGGTCCGGATCAACCGACGAGGGCTTGCGCCTTCTGGGTCATGGGTCCGGGCATGGGGGTGAGCAGGCGGCCGTCGAGCACGCCCACGGGGCGCACCCCGAAACTGTTGGTCAGGAAGATTTCCGACGCGCGGGCGAGGCCTTCGGGCGCGAGGCTTTGTTCCGCCCCGCCGAGCGCATCCAGCACCCGGCCCCGGGTCACCCCCGGCAGCGGGCCGTCGGCCAAGGGCGGCGTGACGAGGCGGCCGTCCACCACCGCAAACAGATTGGCGTAGCAGGCCGAGGCGACGCGGCCCGCCGTGTTCAGCAGCACCGCGTCCTGGGCGCCCTCGGCGCGGGCCTCCTCCAGCGCGATGATGCTGTCGAGATAAGGCGTCGCCTTGACGCGGGAAAACGGCGAATGCTCGTTGCGCCGGGTCACCGTCGCCGTGATCATGCCGACCACGGCGGTGCGCGTCGGCGGCAGAGGATGGAGGGAGATCAGCACCGTCGGTGTGCAGTCCGCGGCCTTGGGAGCGGCAACGCCGCGGGCGGCGGCCCCCCGGCTGACGGTCAGGCGCAGCGCCGCGTCCGCCAGGTCGTTGGTCGCGATCAACCGCGCCATGCGCTCCAGGGCCTCGGCCTGCGTGAACGGCAGGGGAATGCCGGTGACGGCGGACGCCTGGGCCAGGCGGGCCAGATGCTCGGCGGCGAATTCCGGCGCCCCGTCCCGCACCCGCAGGCTTTCGAAAATGGCGTCGCCCAGGGTGAAGCCCCGGTCGAAGGGATCGAGGCGGGCATCTTCCGCCGCGACCAGGTCGCCGTTGAGATCAATGATCATGGCAGGGCCACCCGGCCGTCGAGGGAGGCCAGCAGCGGTTTGATCTTGGTCATGGTTTCCTCGTACTCGTCCGCCGGGTCGCTGTCGGCGACGATGCCGCCGCCGGCCTGGGCCGCGACCAC
This sequence comes from uncultured Alphaproteobacteria bacterium, assembly GCA_963976055.1. Taxonomy (GTDB): domain Bacteria; phylum Pseudomonadota; class Alphaproteobacteria; order Rhodospirillales; family Casp-alpha2; genus UBA1479. The sequence goes on along the minus strand of CAXBJB010000008.1, from coordinate 119,880 downwards.
CCCGTCCACATGGGTCATGGTGCGGATGGCGATGGCGGAATCCATGGCCCCGTCGAAGCCGAGCCAGGCGACGGCGCCGCAATAGGGCCCGCGCGACACGGGCTCCAGCTCGTGAATGATTTCCATGGCGCGGATCTTGGGCGCCCCGGTGATGGAGCCGCCGGGAAAGGTCGCGCGCAAAAGATCGACCGCGTCCAGGCCCTCGGCGATGTCGGCCTGAACCTCGGACACCAGATGATGGACCCGGGCGAAGGTTTCCAGTTCGAACAGCTTGGACACGCGCACGGAGCCGATGCGCGCAACCCTGGACAGGTCGTTGCGCAACAGATCGACGATCATCAGATTTTCCGCCCGGTCCTTTTCCGAGGCAATCAGGGCGGCGGCGAGCGCCCGGTCCTCGTCCGTGGTCACGCCGCGCGGGCGCGTGCCCTTGATCGGCCGGGTTTCGATGACGCCGCCGGGGCCCAACGACAGGAACCGTTCCGGCGAGGCGGAGATCACCGCCCGGCCCTTGCCGCAGTTGAGGAACGCCGCGAAGGGGGCCGAGGAAATGCGCCGGAGCCGCCGGTACACGTCATAAGGCCGGGTGCCCGCCGGCAGATCGGCGAGGAAACGCTGCGCGATGTTGGCCTGGAAGATGTCGCCCAGGTGGATGTAGTCGATGGCGCGGGCGATGCGGGCTTCCATCTCGGCCCGGGTCTGGTCGGGGCGCCAGGTCAGGTCCAGGCCCGGCGGCTCGGCCACCGGGCGGGCGTCCCGGATGCGCGCCGCCATGGCGCGGGCCCGGGCCTCGCGCCCCGGCCGGCGGCGACCGCCCGAGCCCGTGACGTCGCTGGCCAGGACCCAGGCCATGCGCAGCTTCATGTCGAACACGGCGACCGTGTCGTAGAAACCCATGACCATGTCGGGGAAATTCAGGCCGCCCGGCTTGCGCGCGGGCAGGCGTTCCAGCGCGCCGCCCAGCTCGTAGCCCAGCACGCCGACGGCGCCGGTCTGGAACGGCGGCAGGCCGGGCACGGTTTCCGTGCGCACACGGGCCAATTCGCGCGCCAACTGGCCGAAGGGGTCGTCCCCGGCCCCGGCCTCCAGCACGTGATAGGGGTCGCCCGCCAGGAAGGCATAGCGTCCGCGCCCGCCGACCGCGTCGGCGCTGTCGAGCAGGGCCGCGACGGGGTCGCCCGCGAAGGCCTCGAAGGCGTCCACGGGATCCGTGAAGGGGATCGGCTGCACGTGGAGGGGTTGGGCGATATGCATGACGGTATCGGCGCCGCGGCGCGGCCCGTTCCCTGTTGCGATCCGGCCCCGGGCGGGCCGGGCGGGATCAGAAGGCGTCGCCCAGCACGCGGTCCGGCGGCTTGTGCCCATCGACGAAGGTCTTGATGTTGATCAGCACCTTTTCCCCCATGTCGATGCGGCCTTCGACGGTGGCGCTGCCCAGGTGGGGCAGCAGAACCGTGTTGTCGAGGGCCAGCAGCTTGGGGTTCACGGCGGGCTCATGCTCGAACACGTCGAGGCCGGCCCCGGCGATGTCGCCCGCTTCGAGCATGCGGGTCAGGGCGTTTTCGTCGATCACCTCGCCGCGCGCCGTGTTGACGATGATGCAGTGCGGCTGCAGCAAGGCCAGACGCCGCGCCGACAGCAGATGATAGGTGGCCGGTGTGTGCGGACAGTTGACGGAAACCAGATCGACCCGGGCCAGCATCTGGTCCAGGCTTTCCCAATAGGTCGCCTCCAATTCATTTTCCACGGACTCGTGGACGCGTTTGCGGTTGTGATAGTGGATCGCCATGTTGAAGCCGCGGGCCCGGCGCGCCACGGCGCGGCCGATGCGGCCCATGCCGATAATGCCGAGCCGCTTGCCGTTGATGCGGTGACCGAGCATCCAGGTCGGGGACCAGCCCGGCCAGCCGCCCGTGCGCATGACGCGCTCGCCCTCGGCGATGCGCCGCGACACGGCAAGGAACAGCGCCATGGTCATATCGGCCGTGTCCTCGGTCAGCACGTCGGGGGTGTTGGTGACGGTGATGCCGCGCTGGCGCGCGGTGGCCAGGTCGATATGATCGACGCCCGTACCGTAATTGGCGATCAGGCGCAGGCGGTCGCCGGCCTGGGCCAGGATCGCGGCGTCGATGCGGTCGGTGACCGTGGGCACCAGGACGTCGGCATTGGCGACGGCGGCGATCAACTGCGCCTTGGTCATCGCCTTGTCGTCCAGGTTCAACTGCACGTCGAACAGTTCCATCATGCGGGTTTCGATGGCGTCGGGCAGTTTGCGCGTGACGACGACGCGGGGTTTCTTGTTGGGCATGGCGGGTTTTCTCCGTTCCGCTGGGCCATAGCAAGTTATCACATCCCTTGTCTATAGCATCATGAAACGGCGGGCGGCGACCGGGGCTGCATATCCGGGAAGGGCCTTGACGGCCCGCGCCGTGATGGCGATAAGTCCTGCAAGACCGACGCCAAGGACCGGCTTGGGCGCATTCGCTGATTTCCCCCAGCGCCCCAGGACCCGAGGACCCGAATGAACCGGCTTATCGCCCGCCGCAGCCAAACCGCACGCGCCATCACCATCTGGTTCCGGGCCGCGGCGCTGGCCGCCATCATGCTGGCCGCCGCCCTGCTTCCCCAGGCCGTGCGGGCGCAGGCGCCGGGACAGGCTTCCGGAACCACATCCAATACGCCCTCGGGCCAGCCCTTGCCGCGCTTCGTCAGTTTGCGCGCCGGTGAGGTCAACATGCGGTCCGGCCCCGGCGTACAATATCCCGTCGACTGGGTGTACATGCGCCGCCACCTGCCCATCGAGGTGATCGCCGAGTTCCAGACCTGGCGCAAGGTGCGCGACCACCAGGGCACCCAGGGCTGGGTCCATCAGACCATGTTGGACGGGGAACGCACGGCCATCGTTCTGGGCCGCACGCGCACCTTGCGCGCCGAGGCCAACAGCGATGCCCGGGCCCTGGCCCGGCTGGAGCCCGACGTCATCGTGCGCATCGCCGTCTGCCCCAAGGACGGCGGCTGGTGCCGGGTCCGCGCCGCCGGCTTCGAAGGCTGGATCCGCCGGGTCGAATTGTGGGGCGTGCGCAAGGACGAGGCGGTCGAGTAACGCCGGAAAAGGCGCGGGATCGCGCATGTCATCTTCTTCTCACCGTCTCACCGCCTCAGTGGTTTTCTTTTTTTGAACCACAGAGACGCAGCGGCAATGAGAAGAAAGGATGAGAAAATTCCCGGGTCCCCGTTTTCACGGGAATGACACGCCCGTTTCAGTCGAAATCGGCCGCCAGCGCGTCCTTCACCGGGGCGGGCAGGATCGCGATGTGACCGTATTTTTCATGGGCGATCTGCAGCTGCACCTGAGTGCCGGGGTCCCTGAACTTGGCGACCTGGGCGTCGGTGAAGGGGAAGTGCAGGAATTGCACGCTCGACGCCTTGCCGTCGGCTGTGGTGCGGTCGATGTCGGCCTCGGGGACGCCCACGACGCTTTCACCGGCGAATTCGAAGGTCACCGTTTCCTCGACCCCACCCAGGCCGTTCAGGAACTGTGCCCGGCGCACGGGGTCGTCGATTTCGAACATCAAGGTCGCGACCAGTTCCCGGCCCTTGGGGATCAGGGGGTTGTAGGCGGACAGCTCGTCGGGAATCTGATCCGCCCCGCCCTTTTCGATGAACAGCATTTCGTGCACCTGATGGAACATGGTGTCGAAGCTTTCGAAATAGAACGTGGCGTCGGGACCGACGGCGATGCGGCGGTTACGCTTGATCCCGGTCATGGCCTTGCGGCGCTCGGCGCGTTCGCGGCCGTAGACGTCCATGGGCAGGATATCGGCGGGGGTGATCTCGTGCTTGTTGGGCATGGGTTCTGTCCTTCAGGCCTTCGGTTGTGACAGGCCGTAGGCGATGGCCATCAGTTCGATGGGGTGTTGGGCATGGTTGATGCCGCTGACGTCCGTATCCAGCCGCTCCATACCCTGGATGATGTGGTCGCGGGCCAGCGGGCATTCGGAGACCACGAAGGGCGTTTCGTTCTTGGCGGCCTGACGGGCGGCGGGTTTGCCGACCTTGAGGCCGACCTCGAAGAATTCCTTGGTGATCCCCCAGGATCCGCCGTGGCCGGAACAGCGCTCGATCACCTTGACGTCCGTGTCGGGGACCAGACGCAGCATCTCCGCCCCCTTCTGGCCCATGTTCTGGGCCCGGGCGTGACAGGCGATATGCGCCGTGACGCCGCCGGCCAAGGGCGTCATGCCGTCGGCCAAGCCTTCCTTTTTGGCGATGGCGACGACGTATTCGGTGATGTCCGAGGTATGGGCCGCGAGCTTTTTCACGTTGTCGTCGTCGGGCAGGATCAGGGGCCATTCGAACTTCATCATCAGGGCGCAGGACGGCACCAGGCCGATGATCTCGTAGCCCTTGTCGATCCATTGGCAAAGCTCGGCGGAAACCGCGCGGGCGGCCTCGGCGACGGCGGCGATGTCGCCCTGTTCCAACTGCGGCATGCCGCAGCAGCGGGGATAGACGACTTCCGTCTCGACCCCGTTCTTGGCCAGCACGGCCTGGGCCGAGGTGCCGATGCCGGGATTATTGAAGTTGGCGAAACAGGTGGCGTAAAGCACCGCCTTGCGGCCATGGGCCGGGGCCGCCGGATCGACGGCGGGCGGCGTCTTGGCCAGGTCCTGGAAGGTCTTTGAATGGAATTCGGGCAGCTTGGCGTCGCGGTGAATGCCGGCCAGGCTTTCCATGGCCGGACGGGTCAGGCCGTTGTCGCACTTGCAGGCCCAGTTGACGACCGGGGCGGCGGCGGACGCCAACTTGCCGTTGCGGTCCGTCTTGGTCATTTCCCGGGCGGCGAAGGGAACCTTGCCGTTCTTCTGGTCGATGGCGCGGGCGCGCAGCATCAGATGCGGGAAATCCAGGTTGAATTCATGGGGCGGCACGTACGGACATTTGGTCAGGAAACACATGTCGCAAAGCGTGCAGGCGTCGATCACGGGCTTGAAATCGGCGCTGTCGACCGTGTCGAGCTCGCCGGATTCCGCTTCGTCGATCAGGTCGAACAGGCGGGGGAAGCTGTCGCACAGATTGAAGCAGCGCCGGCATCCGTGACAGATATCGAACACCCGGCGCAGCTCGGCGTCGAGTTTTTCCGCGTCGTAGAAATCGGGGTCCTGCCAGGGGATTGCGTGGCGGATCGGGGCTTCCAGGCTGCCTTCGCTCATGTCATGTCCTTTTCATGCGGCCCGGGGGTAAATCCGGACGGCGGATCGACAGAGACGCGCTTCCTCCCCCGAAAGCGGTCTGATCGGGTATCAAGCTGTCGCAACACCGCAACCACCCCGCACGGCGGTCGCGCGGCGCGTTGCGGCCTAACCCGGCCGGCGCGGACGGCAACCGTCCGCGCCGCAACCGGATCATGCGGATTTAATCCTGGCGGATTAGTCCAGGCTGTCGAGCGCTTTCTGGAAGCGGCCGGCGTGGGACTTTTCAGCCTTGGCGAGGGTTTCGAACCAATCGGCGATTTCGTCGAAGCCTTCGTCGCGGGCCGTTTTGGCCATGCCGGGATACATGTCGGTGTATTCGTGGGTTTCACCGGCGATGGCGGCCTTCAGGTTCGAGCCGGTCGGGCCGATCGGCTCGCCCGTGGCCGGGTCGCCGGTTTCTTCGAGGAATTCCAGATGGCCGTGGGCATGGCCGGTTTCGCCTTCGGCCGTCGACCGGAACACGGCGGCGACGTCATTGTAGCCCTCGACGTCGGCCTTCTGGGCGAAATAGAGATAGCGGCGGTTGGCCTGGGATTCCCCGGCGAACGCGGCTTTCAGGTTTTCTTCGGTCTGGCTGCCTTTGAGGCTCATTGCATGACTCCCTAGATACGTTTGGTGGACAAGGTTTTTAGAGATAAAGGTTATGCGATGACAGGCGGTTGTTGTCAAGTTTAGAATTATTTTAATCTGATGAAGACAGGCCTTCCCGGCCCCTGGAAAGGGGCGGGGCACAGAGCATCGGGTGTCGTAAGGGCCGCTTGCGTTGTGCGGCCGTCAGGCGACCTCGTCAGGCCCCTTGGGGGCGCACCCGCACGACCACGTCGACGCGCGACACTTCCATCCCGTCCGGCGCCGCCGGCAGGGCCGCGACCTCGACCTGGTCGCCGGGAATGTCGGCCAACTCGCCCGACTGATCGAAATAGAAATGATGGTGGTCCGACATGTTGGTGTCGAAGTAGGTGCGCTGGGAATCGACGACGATCTCGCGCAGCAGGCCAGCGCGGTGGAACTGGTGCAGGGTGTTGTACACGGTGGCGAGCGACACCCGCACGTTGGCCGACTGGGCGTCCGCGTGCAGCATTTCCGCCGTCAGATGGCGGTCGCCGCCCTCGAACAGCAGCTTGGCCAGGGCCATGCGCTGACGCGTCGGGCGCAGGCCGGCGCCCCGCAGCCGTTCCAGGATATGGCTGAAGGGCCGGGCGTCCTGCCGCGTGTCATGGGGCCGCGTATCATGGGGGATGTGCATCTTCATCATTCGGTCGCGCACCTTTGTTGTGCGGCGCCTCCCGGGCACCATCTTCATAATTAGAATGATTATATAAAGATGTCTAAAGTTTATTCCAGGCTTAATTGTTATGCCTGGACGGTCTGAAAATTCCGCGCAGCCGCGCTCAATCGTCGACCATGTCCTCGGGATTGGGCAGACCAATGATGTTATAGCCGGAATCGACGTGGTGGACCTCGCCGGTGACCCCGGCGGACAGCTCGGACAGCAGGTAGAGCGCCGCCCCCCCGACATCCTCAAGCCGCACCGTGCGCTTCAGCGGCGCATGGCGCTGGTTCCACTTGTAAACGTGGCGCGCCCCGCCGATGGCGCTGCCGGCGAGCGTGCGCATGGGCCCGGCCGAGATCGCGTTGACCCGGATGCCCTGCCGCCCCAGGTTGGCGGCGAGATAGCGCACGCTGGCTTCCAGCGCCGCCTTGGCCACGCCCATGACGTTGTAGTTGGGCATCACCCGGCTCGAACCGGAATAGGTCAGGGTCACCAGGGCGCCGCCTTCGCCCATCAGTTCCGACGCGGCGCGGGCCAGGGCCGTGAAGGAATAGCAGCTGACGTCCATGGTGCGCAGGAAGTTATCGCGCGACGTGTTCAGATACTTTCCCTTGAGTTCGTCCTTGTCCGAATAGGCGACCGCGTGGACCACGAAATCCAGCCCGCCCCATTCCGCCTTGAGGCGGGCGAACACGCTGTCGATCGAGGCCTGGTCCTCGACCTCGCAAGGCATGACCAGGGTCGAGCCGAGCTCGGCCGCGAGCGGGGTCACCCGTTTGGCGATGGCCTCGTTCTGATAGGTGAAGGCAAGTTCCGCGCCATGCTGACGCAGGGTCCGGGCGATGCCCCAGGCGATGGAATGGTCGTTGGCGACGCCCAGCACCAGGCCCCGGCGGCCGGCCATGATGTTGGAGTGCAAGGCGGGCGCATCGGGTGTGTCCTGGGGGGGCACGCCAGATCCGTCAACGGGGCCGTTCATGAGACTTCTCCTGCGCGGGCCGGCGGCGGCCCGCCGATTATGCCTCGAGCCGCTTGAACGCCAGCGTGGCGTTGGTGCCGCCGAAACCGAAGGAATTGGACAGCACGCAGTTCAGGCCCGCGTCGTCGATGCGCTTGGTCACGATGTCCGCGTCGCCCGCTTCCGGGTCGAGGTTTTCCACGTTGGCGGAGGCGGCGATGAAATCGTTGTTCAGCATGATCAGGGAATAAATCGCCTCGTGCGCGCCCGTGGCCCCCTGGGAATGGCCGGTCAGCGATTTGGTCGAGGAGATCTTCGGCTTGTGGGCGCCGAACACCTCTTGAATCGCCTTCAGTTCGGTCATGTCGCCGGCCGGGGTCGAGGTCCCATGCGCGTTGATGTAATCGACCTTGGTGTTGCCGAGGGCCGCCGTCGCCAGCCGCATGCAGCGCATGGCCCCTTCGCCCGAGGGGGCGACCATGTCGACGCCGTCCGACGTGGCACCATAGCCGACCACTTCACCGTAGATCTTGGCGCCCCGCGCCTGGGCGCGTTCCAGTTCCTCGAGCACCACCACGCCGGCGCCGCCGGCGATGACGAAGCCGTCGCGGCCGGCGTCGAAGGGACGCGACGCGCGCTCGGGCGTATCGTTGTATTTGGAGGACAAGGCGCCCATGGCGTCGAACAGCACGGTCAGCGACCAATGCAGCTCCTCGCCGCCGCCGGCGAACACCACGTCCTGCTTGCCCCATTGGATCAATTCGGCGCCGTTGCCGATGCAGTGCGCCGAGGTCGAACAGGCCGACGAGATGGAATAGCTGAGGCCCCGCATGTGATAGGCGGTGGCCATGTTGGCCGACACGGTGGAGCACATGGCCTTGGGCACCGCATAGGGGCCGATGCGCTTGGCGCCCTTTTCGCGGGCCGTGTCGGCGGCGTCGATCAGGGCCGAGGTCGACGGTCCGCCCGAGCCCATGACCAGGCCCGTGCGCTCGTCGGATACATCGGCGTCAGACAGCCCGGCGTCGGCGATGGCTTCCTTCATGGCGATATAGGCATAGGCCGCGCCGTCGCCCATGAAGCGGCGCAGCTTGCGGTCGATCAGATCGTCCATGTCGATCTTGGGCGCGCCGTGCAGATGCGAGCGGAACCCGCGCTCCGCATACTCAGGGCAGAACACGATGCCCGAGCGCCCCGCGCGCAGGCTGTCCGTCACCTCGGCAACGTTGCTGCCGATCGGTGACACGATTCCCATTCCGGTAACGACCACACGTCTCATGGGCTTCTCTTACTACCCTTCGGGGTCGGTAAACAAGGTTACGCGTAAATCCTCGGTCTCGTAGGCGGTTTTGCCGTCCACGAGCATCACGCCGTTGGCGATGCCGAGGGTGATCTGGCGCGCCATGACGCGCCGGATATCGATGCGGTACTGGACCAATTTGGCGTCCGGCTGAACCTGGCCCGTGAACTTCACGTTGCCGACGCCCAACGCCCGGCCGCGGCCGGGGGCGCCCGTCCAGCCCAGGTAGAAGCCCAGCAGCTGCCACAGGGCGTCGAGGCCCAGGCAGCCGGGCATCACCGGGTCGCCCTGGAAGTGGCACTTGAAGAACCACAGGTCCGGATTGATGTCGAATTCGGCCTCGGCATAGCCCTTGCCGTTGGCGCCGCCTTCGTCGGAAATCGCGGTGATGCGGTCGAACATCAGCATCGGCGGCAGCGGCAACTGCGCGTTGCCGGGCCCGAACAATTCGCCCTTTCCGCAGGCGATCAAATCTTCATAGGAATAGGCGTTTTTTTTGGTCACACGCTTGCGGCCATTCCTGCCCGCCTCCCTTGGGCAAGCCGTCTTGAATGCGGGCATCCCCCCCGGCAACACGGCTTTTAAGTTTCTGTTTTGTCCGGGCCGTTTAGAACCGGATTCTTGAGCTTGATCTCAGCCGCACAATAGCCAGAGAATCCGCCCCAAGGCAACCGTGGCGAACAGCCCAATGACAAAGGGCGGCGCCGCTTCCGGCACCGCCCTCTGAGGCACTTCGTATGCAGACCGGATGCCGCTTAGGCGTCCTGCGTCTCGCGCGGCTTGCCGCCCCGGCCACCGCCGCCGGACCGTTCACCGACCTGGTCGGTGATGTCCGCGCCGGTTTCCTGGTCGACGACCCGCATGGACAGCTTGACCTTGCCGCGGTCGTCGATGCCGATCAACTTGACCTTCACCTGGTCGCCTTCGTTGACGACGTCAGTGACCTGACCGACCCGTTCGTTGGCCAGTTCCGAGATGTGGACCAGGCCGTCCTTGGCGCCCATGAAGTTCACGAAAGCGCCGAAATCGACGACCTTCACGACCTTGCCGTTGTAGATGGCGCCGATTTCCGGTTCCTGGGTGATCGACTTGATCCAGTCGATGGCGGCTTCGCCGGCGGCCGCATCGACGGCGGCGACACGCACGGTGCCGTCATCTTCGATGTCGATCTTGGCGCCCGTCACCTCGCAGATTTCGCGGATCATCTTGCCACCCGGGCCGATGACTTCGCGGATCTTGTCCTTGTTGATGGTGAACTGGGTGATCCGGGGTGCCGTATCCGCGACCCCTTCACGGGCCGAGGTCAGCCCCTTGGACATCTCGCCCAGGATGTGCAGACGGCCGTCCTTGGCCTGGCCCAGGGCGATCTTCATGATTTCCTCGGTGATCGAGGTGATCTTGATGTCCATCTGCAGGGAGGTAATGCCCTCGGACGAACCGGCAACCTTGAAGTCCATGTCGCCCAGGTGATCTTCATCACCCAGGATGTCCGACAGGACCGCGAAATCGTCGCCTTCCTTGATCAGGCCCATGGCGATGCCCGCCACCGGACGCGGCAGCGGAACGCCCGCGTCCATCAGCGACAGCGAGGTGCCGCAGACCGTGGCCATCGAGGACGAGCCGTTGGATTCGGTGATTTCCGAGACAACGCGGATGGTATAGGGGAATTCGTCCTTGGACGGCATCAGCGGGTTGAGCGCCCGCCAGGCCAGCTTGCCATGGCCGATTTCACGCCGCCCGGTAAAGCCGAAACGGCCCGCTTCGCCAACCGAGAACGGCGGGAAGTTATAGTGCAGCATGAAGGTGCGGCGATGATCGTTGGCGAGATCGTCGATGATCTGTTCGTCCTGGCCGGTGCCCAGCGTGGCGACCACCAGGGCCTGGGTTTCGCCCCGGGTGAACAGGGCCGATCCGTGGGTCCGGGGCAGAACGCCGACTTCCGCGGCGATCGGGCGCACGGTCTTGGTGTCGCGGCCGTCGATGCGCTTGCCGGTCGCCAGGATGTCGCGGCGCACGATGTCGCTTTCCAGCTTCTTCAGGATGCCGCCGAGGGCCGCGCCGACCAGGTCCTGGTCGATGCCGGCGTCGGCCGCCAGTTCTTCGGAAACCTTCGACTTCACGGCCGAGATCTTTTCCTGACGCAGCTGCTTGACGGTTTCCTTGTAGGCGGCGCGCAGGCCGTCTTCGGCGAGCGCCTTGACCTTGTCGGCCAGGGCCTTCTTGCCTTCCGGCTCGGCCGGCAGATCGACGGGATCCTTGGCGCAGGCCGAGGCCAGTTCGATGATGCCCTTGATCACGTCCTGGTTGGCCTTATGGCCGAACATCACAGCACCCAGCATGTCATCTTCCGACAATTCGTGGGCTTCCGATTCGACCATCAGCACGCCTTCCTGGGTGCCGGCGACGAACAGGTCGAGCTTGGTTTCCGTCATCTGGTCGCAGGTCGGGTTGAGCACGAACGCGCCGTCGATCAGGCCGACGCGGCAGCCCGAGATCGGGCCCATGAAGGGCGCGCCCGAGATGCACAGCGCCGCCGAGGTGCCGATCATGGCCGGCACGTCCGGATCGTTTTCCAGGTCGTGGGTCAGGACCGTGCAGATGACCTGCACTTCGTTCTTGTAGCCTGGCGCGAACAGCGGCCGGATGGGCCGGTCGATCAGGCGCGAGGTGAGAATTTCCTTTTCGCCGGGGCGGCCTTCACGCTTGAAAAAGCCACCCGGAATCTTACCGGCGGCATAGGCTTTTTCGACGTAATGGACGGCCAGCGGGAAAAAATCGATGCCCGGACGGGGCGTCTTTTCCGCGACCACGGTGCACAGCACCTTGGTGTCGCCATAGGTGGCAAGCACGGCGCCGTCGGCCTGACGCGCAATCTTGCCGGTCTCCAGGATCAGCTTGCGCCCACCCCAGTCAATTTCCTTACGAAACTCTTGAAACATCATTGTCTACTCTTCCTACAAACGTACGTGGGACCGGAAGCCCGCGCCAATCGCGGACCCCTGCCCGTTGGTCCCCCGGCACCCTGCCGGCGGACCGGCCCCGAAGCGTCTTCCGCGGGCCATGACGGCGGCGGAAAACGGCGGGGCAAAAGGCGGCATCCGTACCCTGGCCGCCCACGGAGAACATTCCGTCACCTGACGGATGCACGCCCATTCCTGTAAATTAGCGCCGAATACCCAGGCGCTTGACCAGCTCTTCGTAGCGGCCGTCGTTCTTCTTTTTCAGATAGTCCAACAGACGCCGGCGCTGGCCGACCATCATGAGAAGACCGCGACGGGAATGGAAATCCCGCTTGTGGGTTTTCATGTGTTCGGTGAGATTGGCGATCCGTTCGGTCAGAATGGCGACCTGAACTTCGGGCGATCCGGTGTCGCCGTTACCCGATTGGAACTCACCAATAAGTTCCTGCTTCCGCTCAGCGGTAATCGACATCGTCATACTCCTGTTCTTGATTGTTGAAGATCAGGTTTCGGAACCATCCAGGTTCAGAACCCGTACAGGACGGATTTCGCCGCCCTTGATCTCCGCCAGAGCCACCAGCCGGTCGTCGAGCATGGCCGAAACCATGTCGCCTTGGCGGATGTTCTTGAACGGCGAACGGCTGGCGACGGGAAGGGCCGCAATGGCCTGTCCCTGGGCCAGCCGCCGGGCCTCGGCTTCCGTCAGGGCCAGCGCCGGGATGTCGTCCAGCGCGGTCTCGACGGGCAAAAGGTGCCCGGAATCGCGCGCACTATGCCCCAGAGCCTCCAGATTATCTAGCGAAATCGACCCCTTCTCCGTGAACGGCCCGACCGCCGTCCGGCGCAGCGCGGAAACATGCCCGACGGTGCCGAGTGCCCGCGCCAGATCGCGGGCCAGGGAGCGCACGTAGACCCCCTTGCCCGAGCGACAGCGGATCACCGCATGGTCCGCGTCGGGGCGGCTTTCCAGGGTCAGGTCGAGGACCGTGACGCGGCGGGACTTCATCTCGAAATCCTCGCCGCCGCGGGCCAGGTCATAGGCCCGCTCGCCATCCACCTTGATCGCCGAATAGCGCGGCGGCACCTGGTCGATCTCACCGATGAAGGCCGGCAGGGCGGCCGCGATCTCGGCCTCCGTGGGCCGCGCGTCGCTTTCCGCCGATACGGCGCCCTCGCCGTCGCCGGTTTCTGTCTCGATCCCGAAACGAACGGTGAAGACGTATTCCTTTTCCCCGTCCATGGCATAGGCCACGGTCTTGGTCGCCTCGCCGAGGGCGATCGGCAGGATGCCCGTGGCGAGCGGGTCGAGGGTGCCGCCATGGCCCACCTTGGCGGCATTGAACAGGCGCTTGACCCGGCCCACGGCCTGGGTCGAGGTCACGCCCAACGGTTTGTCGAGATTGATCCAGCCGTGAATGGCGAGACCCTTGCGGCGACGGCCCATCCTGCGTCGGGCCTACTCGTCGTCCGCCGGGTCGCCCGGGGTTTCCAGGTCGCGGCGCACGCGGGGGTCATGCAGGATGGCGCCGATGCGCCCCGCATGTTCGAAGCTGTGATCCAGGCGGAAGGAGAACTGGGGCAGAAACTTGAGGCTGATTTCCCCCGCGACCTGGCGGCGGATATAGGGCGTGGCGTGGTTGAGCGCCTTGAGAACCGCGTCCGTGTCGATGTCGCTCATCACGCTGCCGCCGAGCGGCACCACGAACACGGTGGCGCGGCGCAGGTCCGGGCTGGCGTCGACGCCGGTCACCGTGAGGTTGGCCTCGGCCAAAAGCGGATCACGGAAATCGCGGCGCTCGAGAATCCGCACCAGGACATGGCGCAGTTCCTCGCCGACGCGAAGCTGGCGCTGCGAGGGCGGCTTGGCCCCGGCCTGCCGTTTACGGGATTTTTCTGACATGGCGATGCGCTACCATTGGCCGGCCGGCGGGGCCCTCTGGCCCCGCCCGGGTCCGGGTGGATCGGCGGTCGTGCGCCCGGAACCCTAGAGTTCCCGGGCCACTTCCTCGGTTTCGAAGCATTCGATGACGTCGCCGACCTGGATGTCCTGGTAGTTGGCCAGCGCCATGCCGCATTCCGTGCCCGACTGGACCTCCTTGGCGTCGTCCTTGAACCGCTTCAGCTGGCTCAGGTCGCCCTCGTGGATCACCGTGTCGTCGCGCAGCAGGCGCACCTTGGCGCCGCGTTTCACGGTGCCTTCGGTGATCATGCAGCCGGCGACCTTGCCGACCTTGGACACGTTGAAGACTTCGCGCACTTCGGCGTAGCCCAGGAAGTTTTCGCGGATGGTCGGCGCCAGCAGGCCCGACAGCAGGGCCTTGATGTCGTCGGTCAGGTTGTAGATCACCGAATAGTAGCGGATGTCCAGACCGTCGCGTTTGGCCAGGTCACGGGCCTGCGGGTTGGCGCGCACGTTGAAGCCGACGATCACCGCGTTGGAGGCGCGGGCCAGCGTCACGTCGCTTTCGTTGATGCCGCCGACGCCCGAATGCAGGACCTGCACCCGGACTTCGTCGGTCGAAAGCTTTTCCAGGGCGCCCACGATGGCCTCGGCCGAACCGTGCACGTCCGCCTTGATGACCAGCGGCACGGTCTGGGCTTCGCCTTCCTGGATCCGCTCGAACATCTGTTCGAGGGTGCCGCGGCCGCCGGCGGCGGCCTGCTTGTTGCGTTCCTGGCGCTGACGGAATTCCGTGACCTCGCGGGCGCGGGATTCGGAATCGACGACGACGAAGTCGTCGCCCGCCTGCGGCGTGCCGTTGAGGCCCAGAATCTCGACCGGCACGGACGGTCCGGCTTCGTCGAGCTGTTCGCCGTGGGCGTCGGACATGGCGCGCACCCGGCCCCATTCGGAGCCGGCGATGAAGATTTCACCGACATGCAGCGTGCCGCGCTGGATCAGGACCGTGGCGACCGAGCCCTTACCCTGTTCCATGCGGGCCTCGACGATGACGCCTTCGGCGGCATGGTTCGGGTTGGCCTTGAGGTCGAGCAGTTCGGCCTGCAGGACGATCGCCTCTTCCAGCTTGTCCAGGTTGGTCTTCTTCAGGGCCGAGACCTCGATGGACAGCACGTCGCCGCCCATTTCCTCGACCTGAACGTTGTGCTGCAGCAGTTCCGTGCGCACCCGGCTGGGGTCGGCGCCCGCCACGTCGATCTTGTTGATGGCGACGATGATCGGCACGCCCGCGGCCTTCGCGTGGTGGATGGCCTCGATGGTCTGCGGCATGACACCGTCGTCGGCGGCGACGCAGAGCACGACGATGTCCGTGACCTGCGCACCACGTGCGCGCATTTCGGTGAAGGCGGCGTGACCCGGGGTGTCGATGAACGAGATCTTCGCCCCCGACGGCGTCGTCACCTGATAGGCGCCGATGTGCTGCGTGATGCCGCCGGCTTCGCCGCCGGCCACGTCGGTCGCGCGCAGCGCGTCAAGCAGCGACGTCTTGCCGTGGTCGACATGGCCCATGACGGTGACCACGGGTGCGCGGGACGTCAGATCCTTGGGATCGTCCTGGTCGCGGCGCAGGCCCTGTTCCACGTCGGACTCGGACACGCGGCGGAGGCGGTGGCCGAATTCCTCGACCACCAGTTCCGCCGTGTCGGCGTCAATCGTCTGGGTGATGGTGGCCATGACGCCCATCTTCATGAGCGCCTTGACCACGTCGGCACCCCGTTCGGCCATGCGGTTTGCCAGTTCCTGAACGGTAATGGCTTCGGGAACAACGACTTCTCGCACGACCTTGGCACCTTCCTGCAGCAGCTCGCGCTGCTTTTGTTTTTCGCGTTCGCGGGCACGCCGAACCGAGGCGATGGAGCGCTGGCGATCTTCCTCGCCCTCAAGCGCGTCTGAGATCGTCAGCTTGCCGCGGCGGCGTTCGTTGTAGCCCCGCGTGGGTGCTGCGCGGCGGACGTCGGCCGGGCCCTTCTTGCCGCGGCTCTTGCCGCGGGGACCATCGTCGTCTTCCTCTTGACGGGCCGCCGCCGGGCGCGGCCGGGCGGGACGCCCATCCTCGCCGGGGATCGGTGCCGGCGCCACGTCGGCCGGCGCGGGGGCCGGCGCCGGGGCGGCGGGCGCGGCGGGTTCGGCCGCGGCTTCTTCGGCCGGTTCCGGTTCCGGTTCGGCGCGAACGACCGGCGTCGGGCCGAGCGGTCGGGCCGGCGCGGCTTCGGGCGCGTCGTCCTTGGTCTGCTGCGCGGTCTCCAGGGCCTTCTGGCGGGCCTGGAGTTCCTTATCGGTGAGATCGCGGATCGACGTATCGCCGTCGTCATCGTGCGGGACGTCGCCGGCGCCCGCCGGGCGCGCGTCGTCCTTGGCCGGCGTGATGGTGCGGCTCTTCTTAACCTCGACGGTGACCATCTTGGACCGCCCGTGGGAGAAGTTCTGGCGCGTCTGGCGCTTTTCCACGGTCTTGTTCAGCGTCAGCTTTCCGCCGCCGCCGCCCAGGCCCAGCTTGCCGCTGCCGCCCTTGTCCGCCTTGTCTTTTTCAGTCGTCTCAGCCATCAATACCTTCCGATCGGCACGGTCCGGAGCCCCGGATTTTCGGGCTCCAGTGAACCCGGCCTATTCCTGCGAGGGAGAAGTCTTTCCGGCCGGGGCGCCCTCGCGAAACCCCAAAAGCCGGTTTTGTTCGAAGACCAGGCGATCCGCCAAGCCACCGGGTGCGACCGCCGCGTGGACCACATGGTCCCGGCCCAGCGCGCGGCCCAATTCGGCTGCGTCCAGGACCGTGAATTGCGTCAGTCCCGGCGCCAGGGCCCGCAGCTTGGACTTGCCGTCCTCGCTGCCGTCCCGGGCCGCAACCAACAGACCGCGTTTGGCTGTCCTCAGCCAGGCGTCGGTCTTCTCGAACCCGGCGACAACCCGGCCCGCCCGGCGCGCCAGACCCAGCGCATCCATGCAGCGGCGGACCATCTGCGCCTCGATATCGTCCGCCAACCGGGGCGGAACGGTGACCTTGCGCTTGGCCGCCTTGGCGAAATGGTTCTTTTCGCTGGCTGTATTTACCACATCGCGGCGGGCACTCAACCATATTCCCCGCCCGGGCAGGTTGCCGGCCAGGTCGGGAACGATGCAGTCGTCGGGGCCGACGACGAAACGGATGAGTTCCGCGACAGGCTTTTTTTTCCCGGTGACGGCACAGCGGCGGACGGGCCCGCCGTCCTCATCGGACGCCGGGACCATGTCGTCTTCCGCGTGGGTCTGCACTCCACGGGTCATGCCTGTCTCCGGTTCTAACTCATCGTGCCGTCTCGCCGTGCGCCACAACCGGCCCCTAGGACGCCTGCGGCGCGTCGCCGCCGTCTTCGCCGGAAGCCGCATCCGCCTCGCCGTCACCGGCGGCCGCGTCTTCGTCGGCGAACCAATGGGCGCGGGCGGCCATGATGATCTGGTTGGCGGCGTCGAGCGTCATCGTACCCTGGGGCGCGATTTCCAGAAGCTCGTCGCCGGCCAGATCGCCCAGATCGTCGCGGCTTTTCACGCCGGCCTCGCCGAGCGCCACCATCAATTCGTTGGTGATGCCCTCGATTTCGATCAGGTCGTCCTCGACGCCCAGTTCGCGGCGCCGGGCGTCGAACTCGGCGTCGCGGGTTTCCAGGTAGGCCTGGGCGCGGGCCTGCAGTTCGCGGGCCACGTCCTCGTCGAAACCTTCGATGTCGGTCAGGTCCTCGATCTGCACGAAGGCCACTTCCTCGACCTTGGAAAAGCCTTCGGTGACCAGCAGGTGGGCGATCACGTCGTCGACATCGAGGGCTTCCACGAACAGGGCGGAGCGGGCGCGGAATTCCTCGTTGCGGCGCTCCGACTCCTCGGCTTCCGTGAAGATGTCGATGTCCCAACCCGAAAGTTGCGAGGCCAGACGCACGTTCTGGCCGCGCCGGCCGATGGCCAGCGACAGCTGATCGTCGGGCACCACGACCTCGATGCGGTGGGCGTCCTGGTCCATCACGACCTTGGACACTTCCGCCGGGGCCAGGGCGTTGACGATGAAGGCCGCCTCGTCCGGGGACCACTGGATGATGTCGATCTTTTCACCCTGCAGTTCGCCGACCACGGCCTGCACGCGCGAGCCGCGCATGCCGATGCAGGGGCCGACGGGATCGATGGAGCTGTCGTGCGACTGCACGGCGATCTTGGCGCGCGAGCCCGGATCGCGGGCCACGGACTTGATTTCGATGATGCCGTCGTAGATTTCCGGCACTTCCTGCTTGAACAGGGCCGCCATGAACTGCGGATGCGTGCGCGACAGGAAGATCTGCGGTCCGCGGGTTTCCTCGCGCACGTCCATGATATAGGCGCGCACCCGGTCGCCGTTGGAGAAATGCTCGCGCGGGATCGATTCATCCCGGCGCAACAGCGCCTCGGCGCGGCCCAGGTCGACGATCACGTTGCCGTATTCGATGCGCTTGACCAGGCCGTTGACGACCTCGCCGATGCGGTCCTGATATTCCTCGTACTGGCGCTTGCGCTCGGCCTCGCGCACCTTCTGGACGATGACCTGCTTGGCGGTCTGGGCCGCGATGCGCCCGAAATCGATGGGCGGCAGGGGGTCGATCAGGAATTCGCCGACCACCGCGTCGGCCTTGCGCTGCTTGGCCTGCTCCAGGGTCAGCTGGGTGATTTCGTTTTCGACGGCGGCGGCGTCTTCGACGACTTCCAGATAGCGGGCCAGGGTGATCGCGCCCGAGGTGCGGTCGATGACCGCGCGGATGTCGTGTTCATGCCCGTATTTGGAGCGCCCGGCCTTCTGGATCGCCTGTTCCATGGCTTCCAGGACCTCGTCCCGCTCGATGCCCTTGTCACGGGCGGCCTGATCGGCCGCGGCCAGCAGTTCCGGGCGGGCGTGGACGGCTTCGTTTTGCATGACGTCGCTCATTTCCGATGTTCCTTCAAACTCACAAAAAAGTCGGTTTCCGGCGGGACGGCCTATCCGTCCGCCTGCTGATGGGCCGCGATCAATTCGTCGGTCATCAGCAGTTTTGATTTCTGAATGTCGGCGAAGGGCAGGCGAACCTCTCCCTCCGTCACGTCCATCACCACGTCCGTGCCGTCGACGCCGAGCAGGCGGCCGGAAAACCGGCGCCGGCCCGCGACGGGGACGTCCATTTCGACGCGCGCATCGAACCCGGCGTAGCGCGCGAAATCGGCCAGCTTGACCAGCGGCCGGTCGATGCCGGGCGACGAGACCTCAAGCACATAGGCGTCGTCGATCGGGTCTTCCACGTCCAGAAGCGCCGACACGGTGCGCGAAATGACCGCGCAATGATCGACGTTCATCGCCGATCCGTCCTTGGGTTCGGCCATGACCTGCAGCTTCTTGTTGCGCTGGCCGGACACCAGGACGCGGACAAGCTCGAAGCCCAAATCCTCGATGGCCGGGCGGATGATCTCGGCGATGCGCTGTTCCAAGGTCACGTGGTCGGGGTTCCTATCGCCCGCGGCCCGTTCGGCGGCCGCGAAGCATCCAGTACAAAAAACACAAAAGGCGGGCCACCGGCCCGCCCCATCAATTCCGTTATCGGACTTAACGAAGCGCATTTCCTTAAACCTGAAATGCGGGGCCTATATAGTCCCAAATCGTCCGCAAGACAAGCCTTGCCGTGATTTTCCGCGCCTTACCCGCCCCGGCGGCGGAACTCCAGATAGACCCGGTGCGGGCCGGCCAGGCCCTTTTCCTCATAGCGGGTGGGGTATCCGTCGGCCCAGCGGGTGCGCCAATCCTCGGGCCCCTGGGCCGTCCACTGAAAATCCGGGTGATTGGCCGCGAGGCCCAGGGCCCAGCGGGCATGGCCCATGTGGTCGGTTGCGAAGCGGAACAGGCCGCCGGGGGCCAGGATGCGGGCCAGCTGATCCAGGGTGTCCCGCTGCACGAAGCGGCGGTTCCAATGGCGTTTCTTGGGCCAGGGGTCGGAGTACAGCAGATAGACGCGGCCGATCAACCCCGGCGTCAGGCGCGGCAGCAGGGGCCTGGCGTCGTCGTCGTGCAGGCGGATATTGTCCAGCGACCGCTCCGCGATCTGGGCAAGGAGGGTCGCCACGCCGTTGACGAAGGGCTCGCAGCCGATGAAGCCGATGTCGGGATGGGCCTGGGCCTGATCGGCCAGATGTTCGCCGGCGCCGAAGCCGATTTCCATCCAATAGGCGGATTTTTCATCGTCGAACAGGCCGGCCGGATCAAGCGGCCCGTCGCCGGGCGGCACCCGCAAGGTGGGCAGCAGGTCTTCGACCAAGGCACGGCGGCCGGGGCGGAGTTTCTTGCCCCGCCGCCGGCCGTAGAACCGTGGTTGTTCGTCGGGATCCATTCCCGTCGCCCCCGAAAGGCCGCGCCGGACTTAGGCTCCGAAAGCAGCCTTCAGGCCGTCGACCAGATCGGTCTTTTCCCAGGAAAAGCCGCCGTCGGCATCAGGCTTGCGGCCGAAATGACCGTAGGCCGAGGTGCGAGCGTAGATCGGCTTGTTCAGCTCCAGATGCTCGCGGATGCCGCGCGGGCTGAGGTTGACCATTTCCTGCAACTTGGCGGAAATCTGTTCCTCGGCGACGCGGCCGGTCCCCTGCGTGTCGACATAGACCGACAGCGGCTTGGACACGCCGATGGCGTAGGCCAACTGGATCACGCATTTGTCGGCCAGGCCGGCGGCGACCACGTTCTTCGCCAAATAGCGCGCCCCATAGGCGGCCGAGCGGTCGACCTTCGTCGGATCCTTGCCGGAAAAGGCGCCGCCGCCGTGCGGTGCCGCCCCGCCGTAGGTATCAACGATGATCTTGCGGCCGGTCAGGCCGACGTCGCCGTCGGGCCCGCCGATGACGAAACGGCCCGTCGGGTTGACGTAAAGTTCGGCGTCGTCGCACATCCAGCCCTCGGGCAGCACGTTTTCCACGAAGGGGCGGACAATTTCGCGGACCTCGTCCGTGGACAGCTCGGCCGTGTGCTGGGTCGAGACGACAACCGAAGTCGCGCGCACGGGCTTGCCGTTCTCATACTGCAGGGTGACCTGGCTTTTCGAATCGGGCAGCAGCCCCGGCGTCTTTCCGGCATGGCGCGCCTCGGCCATTTCCTTCAGGATCCGGTGCGAGAAGTGGATCGGGGCCGGCATCAGTTCTTCGGTTTCCGTGCAGGCGAAGCCGAACATGATGCCCTGGTCGCCCGCACCCTCGTCCTTGTTGCCGGCGGAATCGACGCCCTGGGCGATGTCGGCGGACTGGCCGTGCAGATAAACCTGAACCTTCGCGGTCTGCCAATGGAAGCCTTCCTGTTCGTAGCCGATGTCCTTCACGCAATCGCGCGCGATCTTTTCGATCAACGCCGCGTCGGCGTCGCCATTGGCGTCGAACATCGGGCCGCGCCCGTCGTCGCCGCAGCGGCCTTCGCCGCCGACGATGATGCGGTTGGTCGTGGTCATGGTTTCGCAGCCAAGGCGGCAGTTCTGGGGATCGCGGCGAATGAATTCGTCGAGCACCGCATCGGAAATGCGGTCGGACACCTTGTCCGGGTGGCCTTCGGAAACGGATTCGGACGTGAACAGATAGTTGGATAGAGTCACGGGTGTAGCCTCCGGTAACGTCGTTTACAGATGTAGGACTATGAGGACGAAACGTGCGGGGGCGACGCTCGTCCGCTTAGCGCGTTGTTTTTCGTGGCGGCAAACGGTCCAAATACGCCACGCCCGAACCGCATGTGCCCGGGCCGCCGTTTGTGCCAGCCTTGCGGGTCCGCGTCAAGGTGATATTGGCTGAAACCCTAGGGTGTGGAGGGAGATTCCCCCGTTTCGGCCCGGCGTTGGGCCAAATATCCCAGGGCCGCGAACAGGCCGGCCAGGACCAGCGCCAGGGCGTTTCCGACCCGGGAGAACAGGGTTCTGGCCTCGATCGGCTCGGGCAGGCCAGCGTCGATCGCGCCGGTCCGGCCCAGGCCCAGGGCGGCGACCGTGCGGCCCCAGGGATCGATGACCGCCGAGATGCCCGTGTTGGCCACGCGGACCAGCGGCAGACCTTCCTCGACGCTGCGCAGGCGGGCCGCGGCGAGATGCTGATAGGGGCCGGGCGAGACCCCGAACCAGGCGTCGTTGGTGATGTTCAGCAGCCAGCGCGCGCGGGGGCCCTCGGCGTTTTCTTCGGCGGGCGGCAGCACGGCATGGGGGAAGATCACCTCGTAACAGATCAGCGGCGAGAACGGCGGCAGACCCTTGACCTCGAGCACCCGGGGGCCCGGCCCGGGGGTGAAATTGCCGCGCCCCTGGGTGATCTTGAGAAAGCCGAGCCAGTCCTGAAACGGCACGTATTCGCCGAACGGCACCAAATGGTGCTTGTCGTAGGTTTCGGCGACGCGGCCCGAGGCCTCGAGCGCATAAAGGCTGTTGTAGACCCGGGGCGGGCCGCCGGGCGCGTCCTCGATGCGCAGAGACCCTGTCAGCAGGGCCCCGGCGATGGGGGTGGCATGCGACAACGCGCGCAGCAGCACAGGTTCACGCCCCAGCACATAGGGCACCGCCGTCTCGGCCCAAATGACATGCGTGGGCTCGGGGACCGGTTCCCGGTCCTGCATCGCCGCCGGATTGCCGTTCAGGCCCTTGGGGTTGAGGCTCAGTTCGATCTGGCGGGTGACATGGCCCGCGCGCAGGCCCGGCCGCCATTTGTCCGCCTGGGCGATGTTGGGCTGCACCAGGCGCAGATGGACGCCCGGGGCAAACGCCGTCTCCGCCCCGGCAAGGCGCCACAGGCCGCCGCCCCACACCCCCGCGAGGAAGGCCGCCGCGAAGGCCGAAGCCAGCCACGGCCGCCGACCCGGTCCCGCCAGGGCCGCCGGGGTCGCCGCGGCCCAGACGGTGAACAGGCTGAGCCCGTAGACCCCAAACATCGCCGCCGGCTGGATCATGGCGTCGGCGAAGGTCCAGACCGTGCCCATGAGGTTCCAGGGAAAGCCCGTGAACAGCCAGCCGCGCAGCCATTCGCCGACGGTCCAGGCCCCGGCCAGGATCAGCGCGTCGCCGCCGCCGGGAGCCGCGCCCGCGCGGCGCAACCGGTACAGAAGCGCCGCCGCCAGGGCCGGAAACAGGCCCAGCACGGCCGCGAAGCCGAGCACGGCGATGGGGATCAGCCAGCCATGGCGGGCGAGATCGATGGTCAGGGAATGGGAAATCCAGAACGTGCCGGCCGCCGCGTGCCCGGCGCCGAACCACCAGCCATCGGCGAGCGCCCCCAGAAGGCGCCGGCGTGACGCGACCAGCCAGATCAGGCCGGCGAAGGCGGGCACCAGTAGAAACACGAGATGAAACGGCGGCAACGCCCCCGCCGCCAGTAGGCCGAGCGCCGCGGCGAGCCCCCGCCGCCGCCAGCCCGTCAGGCCCACGGCAAGGTCATGCAGGCGCCGGACCCCCGTCAGGGCCCCGGTCATCCGGCTTTCGCGTTCTTGTCGCCGGCGCTGCGGCGGCGCACCCGCAGGCGATGCACCCGCCGGGGATCGGCCTGGAGAATTTCGAATTCGAAGCCCGAGGGATGGGCGACCAGCTCGCTGCGGATCGGCACGCGGCCGGCCAGCGCGAACACCAGTCCGCCCAGGGTGTCGATGTATTCCCGCTCCTCGTCCGAGGCGAAGGGGCCGACCTTTTCCTCCAGGGCCTCGATCTCGACCCGGGCGTCGGCGGTGTAGGAGCCGTCGGGATTTTCCTTGAGCACGGGTTCGGAGGAACGGTCGTGTTCGTCCTCGATCTCGCCGATGATTTCCTCGACCAGGTCTTCGATGGTCACCAGGCCGTCGACGCCGCCGTATTCATCGACCACCAGCGCCATGTGCGAGCGCCGGGCGCGCATTTCCAGCAGCAGTTCGAGAACCTCCATGGAGGGGGCCACGAACAGGATGCGGCGCAGGTGTTCGGACAGCTTGAAGTCCTTGTCGTGGCCTTCCCACAGGAACAGGTCCTTGATATGGGCCATGCCGATGACGTCGTCCAACGTGCCTCGATAGACCGGCAGGCGCGAATGGCCCTGTTCGCCGATGATGCGCACGATCTCGCTGAGCGGCGTATCCACCTCGACCCCGACGATATCGGCGCGTGGCACCATGACGTCCTCGACGGTGAGGCCGCGCAGGTTGAGAATGTTGGACAGGAGTGCCCGTTCGTCGTCGCCGATGGGGGCGGCGGGCTCGGACCGTTCCTCGATGATTTCCTCGAGCGCCTCGCGGACGGAGCCGTTCTGTCCGCCGCGAAGCCGGCGCATCAGGCGCTGCCACAGGGAAGAGCCGCGCGCCTCGGTCTGCGAGGTCTGGGATTCCTGCGGAGAGGAATGGGGGGCGGCCCCGGTTTCCCGGGGCGGGGGACTCGATGATTGATCGTTCATGTTACCAGGATAGATGCCCTTGCGAACGGGCGGTCACCGCTCCTTTCCATATGGATCGGGGACGCCGAGGCCCCCAAGGATATCCGTTTCCAGCCGCTCCATCCTGTCGGCCTCGTCCGCGTCGATATGGTCGAAACCCAGAAGGTGCAGCATACCATGGACACACAGATGCGATAAATGGTCAGCCAGGGGGATGCCCTGGTCGCGCGCCTCGGCCGCCGTGACGCCGAAGGCGATGACCACGTCGCCCAGCATCTCGGGCATGCCGGGCAGCACGCCCGCGGGCGGCACATCGCCGTCCTGTTGCGGGAACGACAGCACGTTGGTCGGCCCGTCCTTGCCCCGGTAATCGCGGTTGAGCGCCGCCACCATGGCGTCGTCGGCAAGCACCAGCGAGACCTCGGCCGGGCGGGCGTCCGCGCCATGGTCCAGGAACCCGTAGGCGGCGGCCAGGGCACATTCGGCAATCGTTTCGGCATCGCCGAGCACCGCCCATTCGGGGGACGCGATGTCGACCGCGATCTCCAATGCCGGTTCGGGCATCACGCCCCTGCCGTCATTCGTCGCTTTGTTCGCGTTCGCTTTCATAGTGCTCATATCGCGCGCCGGCACGGCGCGAGGTTTCCACGTTTTGATAGGCATGGACGATGCGCGACACCAGGGGGTGGCGGACAACGTCCTGTTCCGTGAATTCGACGAAACGGATGCCCTTGGTGCCGATCAGCACTTCCTGGGCGTCGCGCAGGCCCGACCGGGTGCCGCGCGGCAGATCGACCTGGCTGAGGTCGCCGGTCACCACCATGCATGAATTTTCGCCGAGGCGGGTCAGGAACATCTTCATCTGCACGGGCGTGGTGTTCTGCGCCTCGTCCAGAATGACGAACGCGTTGGACAGCGTGCGGCCGCGCATGAAGGCGAGGGGCGCCACCTCGATCTCGCCGCTTTCCAGGCGCTTTTCCACCTGCTGCTGCGGCAGCATGTCGTACAGCGCGTCGTACAGCGGGCGCAGGTAGGGATCGACCTTTTCGCGCATGTCGCCGGGCAGGAAGCCGAGCTGCTCGCCGGCCTCGACCGCCGGGCGCGACAGGATGATGCGGTCGACCCGGCCCTGGACCAGACGTTCGACCGCCTTGGCCACGGCCAGATAGGTCTTGCCCGTGCCCGCCGGGCCCTGGCCGAACACCAGCGGGCATTCGTCGATGGCGCCCAGATAGTCGGCCTGGGTCGCGGTCCGGGCGGTGATCACCTTGTTGCGGGTATGGACCGCGACACCGGCGTCCTTCAACCCTTCCTTGGGGTCGCCGCCATCGCCGCCGCGCGCCCCGCTGGACATCCGCAGCATGGCGTCGACTTCGGGCGTGTCGACACTGTGGCCGTGTTTCAGGCGGTCGTATAGGGCGGCCAGGATCGCCGCCGCACGGTCCACGGATGCCCCGTCGCCGGTGATCGCGACCTCGTTGCCGCGGGCATGAATGGTCACGCCCAGGCCCTGTTCGATCTGCGCCAGATGGGCGTGGTGGGAGCCGAACAACGCCGCCGCGAGACCGTTGTTGGCGAAGGTCATCTGTTCCGTGACCATGGCCGCGGCCGGGCCGCCGCCGGTCGCGGGGGCCATGGGGATCACGGCCTCGACGCCACCGCGCGTCTGCCGGCGGGAGCGCCCGCGGCTCATGCCGATCTCCTGGCGGTGGGCTGCCCCGGGGCGTCCGTGAGGACCGCGCCCAGGCTGTTGCCGCCGGCCGAGACGATCTCCAGATCGGCGACGCGGCCCAGCCAATCGGCCGGGGCTTCGACATGGACCGCCTGCATGTAAGGGCTGCGGCCCAGCAATTGGCCCGCATGGCGGCCGGGCCGGTCGAGCAGCACCGGCAAAGTGCGCCCGACACAGCTTTCGTTGAAGGCAAGCTGCTGCGTGTTGAGAAGATCCTGGAGCTCTTTCAAGCGTGCGTCCTTCACGTCTTCAGGCACCTGCAATTCCATGGCGGCCGCCGGGGTGCCGGGTCTCGGCGAATACTTGAACGAATAGGCCTGGACGTAGCCGACCTCGCGCACGAGGGACAGCGTGTCCTGGAAGTCGGCGTCGGTTTCGCCGGGAAAGCCGACGATGAAATCCGACGACAGGCCCAGATCGGGGCGCGCGGCGCGCAGGCGCGCGACCAGGTCGATATAGAAGTCACGGCCGTGGCGGCGGTTCATGGCCTTCAATACCCGGTCCGCGCCCGACTGCACGGGCAGGTGCAGATAAGGCATCAGTTCGGGCACGTCGCGGTGGGCGGCGATCAGCGCGTCGTCGACCTCGGCCGGATAGGAGGTGGTGTAGCGCAGGCGTTCGATCCCGTCGATTTCAGCGAGCAGACGGATCAACCCGCCCAGGCCGAGTTCGGCCCCGTCGGCGCCGGCGCCGTGATAGGCGTTCACGTTCTGGCCGAGCAAGGTGATCTCGACGGCGCCCTGGGCGGCGAGTTGGCGGGCCTCGGCCAGCACCTGGTCGACCGGGCGCGAGAATTCGGCACCCCGGGTATATGGCACGACGCAGAAGGTACAGAACTTGTCGCAGCCTTCCTGCACGGTAAGGAAGGCGGCGCGGCCTTCGACCCGGGACAGCCCCGTCAGGTGGTCGAACTTGGATTCCTCGGGAAAGTCGGTGTCGAGCTGGGCACCCTTCTCACGGTGCAGGCGGGCGACCATTTCCGGCAGGCGGTGATAGGTCTGCGGCCCGAACACCATGTCGACATAGGGGGCGCGCTTCAAAACCTCCTCGCCCTCGGCCTGGGCGACGCAGCCGGCGACACCGAGGATCATCGCCCCGCCGCCGGCCTGGCGCGCCTGTTTCATCTTGTTGATCCGGCCAAGCTCGGAATAGACCTTTTCCGCCGCCTTTTCGCGGATGTGACAGGTGTTCAGCAACACAATGTCCGCGTCGTCCACGACATCCGTCAGGGCATAGCCCAAGGGTGCGAGAAGCGCCGCCATACGATCAGAATCGTAGACGTTCATCTGGCAGCCATAGGTTTTGATATGCAGTTTTTTGGGCGTCGCGTCCGTCACCGCCTACCTCACGCCCCGCTTGCCGTCGGCCCCGAAATCACGGTTCAGGGAAATGTCGCGTCGGGTCATTCCTATTTGCCCGCACCTTTCTTCAGAGGCACGCCATACAATTCCAGCTTGTGCCCGACCAGACGCATGCCGTGGTCGCGGGCGATGATTTCCTGCAGGCGTTCGATTTCCGTGTTCTGGAATTCGATGACCGCGCCCGACTGCACGTTGATCAGGTGATCGTGGTGTTCATCGGTTACTTCTTCGTAACGCGCGCGGCCGTCGCCGAAATCATGGCGCTCGATGATGCCCGCTTCCTCGAACAGACGCACGGTCCGGTAGACCGTGGCGATGGAAATCCGGTTGTCGATCTCGGACGACCGACGGTGGACTTCCTCGACATCGGGATGATCTTCCGATTCGGACAGCACGCGCGCGATGATGCGGCGCTGATCCGTCATTTTCATGCCTTTGTCGACGCAAAGTTGCTCGATACGTGATTCCGACATCATCTCCCCACGGATTGCCAGCAGGCGTCTGGATTCGCCCATTTACTATACCCCGAACAGGGCAGGTGCCAAAGCCTGAGGATCAACCCGTGGGAAAGGTTTAGCGTTTACGCCGGGGTTTGGTCCCAAGGCCGATCTTCTTGGCCAGATTTGAGCGGTGCTTGGCGTAGCTCGGCGCGACCATCGGATAGTCGACGGGCAGGCCCCAGCGCTCGCGATACTCTTCCGGCGTCAGGTTATAGGCCGTCTTCAGATGCCGCTTCAGCATCTTCAGCTTCTTGCCGTCCTCCAGGCAGACGATGTAATCGGGGAACACGGATTTTTTCGGCGGCACGGCGGGCTTGGGGCGCTGCGCCTGCGCCGGAACCGCGCCGACGTTGGAAAGGGCGGTATAGACCTCGTTGATGAGGGCCGGAATGTCGCTGGGCGCGATTGTATTGTTGCCGACATGGGCCGCGACGATCTCCGTCGTCAGCTCGATCAGGTCGGAGGCATTCGGTTTTTCAGTCATTAGTTCGCCTTGTCCTTTAAAAGCGTGTCTGCTGGGTGCCATCGGCAGAACAGAGTCCCGATCCTGGGAGATCGCCGAGATGCTGGAAAGTTTCCGTGTCGTCACGGCCAGAAAACATCGGTCAAAACATTTTATTTGACCCGGCGGCGCCTATATAAAGTACGCGTGTATTGTACACAAGAGTATACGATGGGAAAACCGGAAGAAATGGCCGACTCGCCTGAAATTGCGCATTTTTTGGATATTTCGAACGACATTTGCCCGATGACGTTCGTTAAAACCAAGCTTTTTCTGGAGCGTTTGGATGCCGGCGCGGTACTTGACGTGCGCCTGAAAGGGCCGGAACCGCTGAACAACGTGCCCCGGTCCGTGCGCGACCATGGCCATGAAATTCTGTCCCTGGCGCCGGAGGACCCGGCCCACCCGGAGGCCGACGCCCCCCACCGGCTGGTCATCCGCAAGACCGCCTGAAAGCCCCCGAACCAAAGTCATTTTGAATACTTAAGGACGCAGCCGGCCGCCGTCCTTGGGCCGGATCGCGTCGGGCGGACGCAGATAGATCGGCGCCGGCGCCGCACCCACGGGCGGCAGGCCGCGGGCCAGGGCGATCTCGCCGACCACGGCCGCATCGGGCACGCCGGGGGCGTCGGCGTCAAGGGCCGCGATGCCCGCGTCGGCCAGGGCCTCAAGGGCCCGGGGGGCGGCGTCGCCGACAACCGTCAGCGGCCCGCCGGCGGCGATCTCTGCAAGGGCCGCCGCCATCATGGCCGCCGGCTCGGTCAGGGGCGCCAGGTTTCCGTCGAATATTTGGACGTACATATCCGCGCGCTTGGAATCGAGGGCAACCAGAACCCGCCCGCCGGCCCGCGTCGCTTCGGGAACCGCCCGGGCCACGGCCTCCAGCGTCGTCACCCCGGCGCAGGGAACGGCCAGCGCCAGGGCCAGGCCGCGCGCCGCCGCCAAGCCGATGCGCAGGCCCGTGAAGGCGCCGGGCCCGACCGTCACCGCCAGGCCGCCGAGATCGCCGTAAGAACAGCCGCCGTCGGCCAGGACCTCGGCGATCATCGGCATCAGGGCTTCCGACTGGCCGCGCGCCATGGCGGCGGCGCGATGGGCCGCCAGACGGCCGTCCAAGAACAGGGCCGCCGAACAGCCGGTCGTCGCCGTGTCAAAGGCGAGGAGGTTCATGACCTGCGGGTCCTTCAGGGCGCGCCGCCCAGTTTCCAATAAGCCATGGCCACGGCGGCCACGACCAGGGCGCCCGACAGGGTATACAGGGGGGCGCGCCGCCAGGCGAGGCGGAAGCTGCTTTCCCCGGTCAGACGGCCGACCACCAGGGTCGTGCCGGACACCGGCGACGAGGTCGTCGACAGGCCCCAGGTGCCGAGCATGACCAGCGCCATGACCGTGGGCGGCATGCCGAACACCTCGGGCGGCAGGACCGAGCCGACCAGAATCACCAGGACCACCGGATGCAGCCCGATGCCGCCGGCCAGAATGATGAAGCCGGCCAGCGCCAGCGGCTTGGCGACGTCGGGCCAGGCGCCGATGTTGAGCAGCCCCGCCACCGCCGCCGGGTCGAGCACCCGCGCCACCCCCGTGCCGAACAGATTGGCGCCGATGAAGATCAGCGCCTCGCCGCGCAGGCCCGGCAGGGACGCGACGACGCGGCGCGGCAAGCCCGCCGCCTCGTGCTGACGGCCCTTGGAAATGAACAGCCAGATCACCGCGAAGGGCGGGGCGAGCATCGCCAGGACGACCGGGATCGACAGGTGGAGCTGCGATTCCAGGGTAATGACCGAGACCATCAAGGCACCCAGCAGCAGCGACAGCTTGCGCCAGTTGGCGTTTTCGACCTTGGGCCCGGGGGCCGGACGCGGGCGGGCACCGCGCACGAACAGGCGGTCGATCAGCGCGGTCGTGGCGACCACCAGAATGCCCATGACCAGCCCGGGCACGGCGATGTCGACCCATTTGAGCCCCGGCAGCGCCGCCAGAACCACGGTGACGCTGACATAGAACGGCGACCATGACGACGCGGAGGTAAACCCGACCATCAGCGCCACGGCCAGACGATCCTTCAACTGACGGTCCTTGGGCCGGGCGACCATGTCCGACAGCAGCGTGAGCGCCGCCAAATTCAGGAAAGCGCCCAGGAAATGCGCCGCGTAGGACAGAATCAGAAAGCGCCGGCCGGCCGGCTGGTCGAGCACGAACTGCCGCGCCGCCATCAGGGTCGGGCTGCTTTTGGCCGGGATCTGCATCCAGGCGACGGCGAAAAACACGAGCTGGAACTTGAGCGCCGCCGCCATGCCGTCGAGCAGGACATCCACCCCCTGCCCGGCCCGCAGGCCGAGCGCCAGGCCGCCGAAGGCGAGGCTGTAGCCGACCAGCCGCTGCACGGTCGAGGTGCGGGTGAATTCCAGGGCCAGATAGCTTGCCCCCAGGATCACGGCGACGACCTGCCAGCCGTCCGGGAGCCAGAACACCTGCAGGATCGCGACGGCGCAGAGCCCGAGATAGATCCAGGCCGAGAGCGACGGGCGGGGGGGCGGGCCGTCCGCGGCCTGGCCGGGCGGGGGCGTGGCGATGTCGATATCGGGCATGACGGGCCGGGCCGCGTCAGACGACGCGGCAGGCGTCGTCGAAGGCGAGGCGGGGCGCGCGCGGGAACAGATCCTCCGTCGTGCCGTAGCCGATGTTGCACAGGAAATTGGCCGTCACCTTGGTGCCCGCGAAGAAGGCGGCGTCGACCTTGGCCGTATCGAACCCGGACATCGGCCCGCAGTCGAGGCCGAGTGCGCGCGCCGCCATGATCAGATAGCCGCCTTGCAGGGTCGAATTGCGGAAAGCGGTCTCGGCGATCAGGTCGGCGTTGCCGGCGAACCAGGACTTGGCGTCGGTATGAGGGAACAATTCCGGCAGCTTTTCATAAAATTCCATGTCCTGGCCGATGATCGCGGTCACCGGGGCCGCCATGGTTTTGGCCACGTTGCCGTCCATCAGGCAGGGCTTGAGCTTTTCCTTGGCCGCGTCGGAGGTCACGAACACCAGGCGCGCGGGCGAGCAGTTGGCGCTGGTCGGCGCCATTTTGACCAAATCCCAGAGCTGGCGCAGCAGGTCTTCGCCCACCGGCTCGCCGGTCCATCCGTTGTGCGTCCGGGCATCGCGGAACAATTGGTCGAGGGCCGATTCGGTGATTTTGTCCGACATGGGGGCGGGACCTTTCGTGCGATTGCGGAATGATAGGGGCGGGTCTGACCCTAGGACACTTGTGCTGCAACGCGGAAGAGGGAAAAATCATGTCATAACATGGGACAACCATTCAAATCGGGGGTGAGGAGAATGAAAGGCGACCCTTCATGACCGGCGGCCATCGGCCCGCCGGGGCCCGCGACCGCCGCCATGGCCCATGGCCGTGGACGGTCGCGTTTGCCATGCTTGGACTGCTCATGCTCTGGCCGGACCTGGCGCGCGCCGCCGACCAGGCGGTGATCATCATGTATCATCGGTTCGACGAGCAGGACTATCCGACCACCAACATCCGCCTCGACCAGTTCGACGAACATCTGGCCGAGCTGACGTCGGGCAAGTACACGGTGATGTCCCTGCCCGACATTGTCGCCGCCATGAAGGCGGGCACGCCGCTGCCCGACCGCACGGTCGGCATTACCGTCGACGACGCCTATGCCTCGGTCTACGAACATGCCTGGCCGCGCCTGAAGAAGGCCGGGTTGCCGTTCACCCTGTTCGTCGCGACGGATCCGGTCGACAGCAAGCTGGGCGGCATCATGACCTGGGACCAGATCCGCGAGATCAGGGACCAGGGGGCGACCATCGGCCATCATACGGTGACCCACGCCCACATGGCGGGGGCGGCGAAGGACAAGAATCTCACCGAGTTCACGGAGGCGAGCAAACGGTTCGAGGCCGAACTGGGCAGCGTGCCCAAGCTCTTCGCCTATCCCTACGGCGAAGCGTCGCAGGAACTGGAGGCCATGGCCAGCGATCAGGGTTTCATCGCCGCCTTCGGCCAGCATTCGGGCGTCGCCCACCCCAGTCTCGGCTATTTCTACCTGCCGCGCTTCGCCATGAACGAAAGCTTCGGCGGCATCGGACGATTCCGGCTTGCGGTCAACGCCCTGGCCATGCCGGTCACCGACCTGACGCCGGCGGACCAATTGATCACCACCAACAACCCGCCGGCCATGGGCTTCACCCTGATCCCGCCGGCCCCCAAGGCGATCGACCGGCTGGCCTGTTTCGCGTCCCACGAAGGGCGCGCGCGGCTGGAACGCCTGGGCGAATTGCGGATCGAGGTGCGGGTCAATCAGCCGTTCCCGGCGGGCCGCGGGCGCATCAACTGCACCGTGCCGGGGCCCGACGGGCGCTGGTACTGGCTGGGCCGCCAGTTCTTCATCACGAAGTAGGCGGCATCCGAGGAGTGGGGAGAACCGGCGGCTCAGGCTTCCGGGCGCTGGACCTTGAGCAGGCGGGCGTCGTCCAGACGGTCGAGGCCGTTGGCCTCGATCATCGCGCGGATGGCGCCCACGTAGTCGTCGCCGCGCTCCGAATAACGGAACAGGAAGCGCGCCAGAGTGTGGCCGTTGAGCGGCTCGCCCGAGCGGCGCAGCGCGGCGCGCGCACGGCGCAGTTCGCGGTAGGCCCGGTGGGTGTTCAGGTTAAGCATGTAGGCGCGCACGGAATCGATCAGCTTGTTGAACGCCCGCACCTTGTGGTCCTTGTCGCCGTCCCGCTCTAGCGGCACCAGGCCGGGGCCGTCGGCGGTCGTCCATTGCCCGAAAATGGCGTTGCCCTGACGGGCGAAGCGCGAGGTGCCCCAGCCGCTTTCCTCGGCCGCCTGGGCTAGGGCCATGGACGGCGGTATCACGTCGATGCGGCGGATCAAGAGGGGCAGATTGTCCGCCGGCACCTTGTAGCGTTCGGCCATGGCCGTCAGCCACAGGCGGTCGGCCGGGGCGATGCGGCGGCCCAGGCGCTGATCGGCGTGCAGTTGCCACAGGCGCTTGCGGTCGGTCAGGATTTCCTGGTTGGCGCGCAGGATCAGCGGCAGCACGGCCTGGAAGAACAGGCGCTTGCGCATGGCCGTTTCCGGCACATTGCCGAGATCCGGCGGCAGCGACGCCAGGAAGGCCGGCGGAACATGGGCATTGCCGTCCTGGATGTGGCCGAGGTCGTAGTTCAGTTCGGCGAACCAGTCGTGCAGCGCCGTCACCGAATCCTTGGGCAGGCGCTTGACGTCGGGCCGCCGGGGCGGGATCAGGTGCAGGGTCGCGGCGAGCGGGCCCTGGTCTCCGTCGTCCAGGTCCAATCCGTCGGCGCGCGCATGCGCGCTCGCCTGACCGGCCGCGACGGCGGCCGCCGTCGTCGGCGGAACGGACGCCTGGGGGGCCCGTTCAACGGCAAGGTATCCGGTGGTGACCGCGGTCGTAAGCACAACCGTCATCACCGTGCGTTCGAAAAACGTGTTCATGTGATCTTCGAATCGGTCAGGGCCGTCTTCCGCACCTATTCACAGCAGTGCCCAGGGTGCTTGGATGGAAGAACGTTTCTGAAGATAGAGAAGGAGACCTGATTGCGAAGGCCGCCCCTGGTCCGATTGTCAAATTCTCCCTCAAGGATTCGACAAAGCCCGGTCCGGTCGTCAGTGCGCCGGTTTGCTCCGGGATGGGCTGTACACCGCTTCCTCGTATTATAGTTAACGGCGCGCCTTATATCACTAAAGTCATAAGCTGCGGCAAGGAATTTTTATCCACCGATCGGGGAGCGCCATAATGCCCCCCGAAAGGCCGGCCTACATGACGGCCTGGACTTCCTTCACTTCGGGCACGTAGTAGCGCAGCATGTTCTCGATACCGTGCTTCAGCGTCGCCGTCGACGACGGGCAGCCCGAGCAGGCCCCCTGCATCTGCAGGTAGACGATGCCGTCCTCGAACCCGTGATAGATGATGTCGCCGCCGTCCTGGGCCACCGCGGGGCGCACCCGGGTTTCCAGCAACTCCTTGATCTGAGTCACGATTTCCGTGTCGTCGGCGGTCGAGGCGGCGACGTCCTCCGCGCCCTCGGCGATCACCGGCAGACCCTTGGTGAAATGTTCCATGATGCCGCCCAGGATGCGCGGCTTCAGCGTGTCCCATTCCTTGTCCTCGGCCTTGGTCACGGTGATGAAGTCGTGACCGAAGAACACGCCGGTCACGCCATCAACCGCGAACAGCGCCTGCGCCAGGGGCGAGCGACCGACGGAGGCCACCTCGGCGAAGTTGGCGGTGCCTTCCGCCATCACCGTGCAGCCGGGCAAAAACTTCAACGTCGCCGGATTCGGGGTGGTTTCGGTTTGAATGAACATGGGTCTTGGTCTCCGCGTGGGCGGCCGTGGGGGCCACCTTTATCCTATTGTGTCGGTGCCGGACAGGTTCCGGCGGTGCTTGGGCCTAACATGGGGCCGGGGGCGCCCGCAATCAAGTCCGACAAGCGAGGTCAAGTATATCAGATATATCCGCTCAGGGCCGCAGGAAGCCGACGATGTCGTGGACCTCGGCCATGATCGGCCCGGACAGGGCCCGCGCCTTCTCGGCACCCCGCCGCAGCACCCCGTCGATATAGCCGGGATCGGCCGCAAGCCGGCGCATCTCCGCCGTGATCGGCTGCAGCTTGTCGACCATCAGGTCGGCCAGGTCCTGCTTGAACTGGGAAAACTGGTGGCCGCCGTGATCGGCGATGACCTGGGCCAGGTCCTGGCCGGCGAGGGCGGCGTAGATGCCCATCAGGTTGGCGGCCTCGGGCCGGCCCTCGAACCCCTCTTTCGACGTCGGCAGGGCGTCCGGATCGGTCTTGGCCTTGCGCACCTTTTTGGCGATGGCGTCGGCGTCGTCAGTCAGGGTGATGCGCGACTGATCCGACGGGTCGGACTTGCTCATTTTCTTGCTGCCGTCGCGCAGCGACATGACCCGCGTCGCCTCGCCGAAGATCAGCGGTTCGACCACGGGGAAGAAATCCACGCCGAAGTCGTTGTTGAACTTCTGGGCGATGTCGCGGGCCAGTTCCAGATGCTGTTTCTGGTCGTCGCCCACGGGCACGTGGGTGCCCTTGTAGGCCAAAATATCGGCGGCCATCAGGTTGGGATAGGCGAACAGCCCGACCGACGCGTTCTCCTTGTTCTTGCCGGCCTTCTCCTTGAACTGGGTCATCCGGTTGAGCCAGCCCATGCGCGCCACGCAGTTGAAGATCCAGGCCAGTTCCGCATGGGCGGGCACCTGGCTCTGGTTGAAGATGACGGATTTCTCCGCGTCGATGCCGGCGGCGATCATGGCGGCCGCGACCTCGCGGGTCGAGGCCCGAAGCTGCGCCGGGTCCTGCCACACGGTGATGGCGTGCAGGTCGACGACACAGAACAGGCAGTCCTCGTAATCCTGCTGCAGGTGCACCCAGTTGCGGATGGCGCCCAGGTAGTTGCCCAGGTGAAGGTTGCCTGTCGGTTGAACGCCGGAAAAGATGCGCCGCATGTGGCTGGTCCCTGCAATGAATGGTCGAAAACGCGCGCCGGTTATCGCCGCTCGCCCCCCGTTGGTCAAGCCTGGGCCGCTAGAGGTCCCGGGCCTTCAGCATGGATTTGGCGTCCTTGAGCCCCGCCGCGCGCAGCACCAGCGCCAAGGCCGTGAAGGCGGTCAGCCCCAGGGCAACCAGCAGGACCAGGCCCAGCACCTGCTGCGCCGTGGTGCCGGTCATCAGAAAACCTACGTTCTGGCGGGTGATCTCAAGCACCCCGACCATGCCCGCCGTGGCCAGCAGGATGCGGGGCAATCGCGCCCGCAGGCGGGCGTCGAGGGCGAAGTGCCCGCGCCTGACCAGCACGACGGCGAGCAGTAGGGTGTTGAGCCAAGCCGAGGCCGAGGCGGCAAGCGCGATGCCGACATGGCCCATGGGCTTCATCAACGCCAGCATGAGAACGATGTTGACGACCATGGCCGCGATGGCGATGCGCACAGGCGTCGACGTGTCCTCGCGCGCGTAGAACCCCGGGGCGAGCACGCGGACCAACACATAGGCAGGCAGCCCCGTGGCATAGGCGAACAGCGCCGATGCCGTGGCCGCCGTGGCCTCGGCCCCGAACGCACCCCGTTCGAACAGCACGCGGATGATCTCGTCGGGAATGACCAGACAAGCGGCGGCGGCCGGCAGGGTCAGCAGCAGCGCGAATTCAAGACCCCGGTTCTGGCTGTTCTGCGCCGCCCGATCCTCGCCCGCCTTCAGCTGCCGCGCCAACAGCGGCAGCAGTGCCGTGCCGACGGCGACGCCGACCACGCCGAGCGGCAACTGCGTCACCCGGTCCGCATAATAAAGGTAGGACACCGCCCCGTCGGACACATAGGTCGCGAGGATGGTGCCGATCAGCAGATTGACCTGATAAAGCGAGGCGCCGAACACCACGGGCAGGATGCGCTTGATCAGAACGGCGACCTTTTCCGTCCAGCGGGGCCGCACCAGACGGAGGGGAAATCCCTGGCGGCGGCAAAACCAGGCGAGCCAGGCGAACTGCGCCACCCCCGCCGCGAACACGCCCCAGGCGAGCGCATGGCCCGGCGTTTCCACATGGCCCGTGAGGCCCAGCAAGGCGGCGATCAGGCAGAGGTTCAGCAGCACCGGGGCGGCGGCGGCGGCGGCGAACTGGCCCAAGGAATTGAGGATGCCCGATTGCAGCGACACCAATGAGATGAACAGCAGATAGGGAAAGGCGATGCGCGACAGTTCCGTCACCATCTCCATCTTGCCGGGCACCGCCTCGAACCCGCCGGCCAGCACGACCATGGCCCAGGGCATGATCAGCTCCATCACCGCGACGAAGGCGACCAGCACCAGGGCCAGGAGCGTCATGGCCTCGTCGGCGAAGATGCGGGCCCGGGCCTGGGCCGCCGCCCGCGCCTCGGCCCCGGCACCGTCGCCCGCTTCCAGTTCGCGGGCGAACAGGGGCACGAAGGCGGCGGCGAAAGCCCCTTCGGCGAACAGGCGACGGAACAGATTGGGCAGACGGAAGGCGACGACGAAGGCGTCGGCGACCATGCCGGCGCCCAGGAAATTGGCGATCAGCATGTCGCGGACGAAACCGAACACCCGGCTCAGCATCGTGAAGCCGCCGACCGTCGTGATGGCCTTCAACAGGTTCATGGCACGCTGGTACGCCGGGATTGGGGCGATGACAAGGCCTTAGACAGGGTGGGGGGACAGCCCCTTATTCCGCCGCTTCCACGGAATTGCCGGAAGCCTTGGCGACGGGCTTGTCCTTGGCGGGGGTTTTGGCGGCAGGCTTTGCCCCAGTCTTTGCTGGCGTCTTTGCTGGCGCCTTGTCGCGCGCCTTCACGGCCGTCTTGGCCTTGCCGGCCGTCTCGGGCCTGGCGTCCTTCGCCCCCTTGGCGGCGGGTTTGGCGGAGACCTTGGCGGGGGCCTTTGCCGCGCCCTTGGCGGGGGCTTCCGTCTTGTTCGCCTTGTCGGCCTTGGCCGCCGCCTTCACCGCCTTCTTGCCGCCGATGCGTTCCAGCAGCCGCGTCTCGATGGATTTCAGCTTGTCACCGTGGCGGATTTTGAGGCCGAAGATGTCCTTCACATAGAACACGTCGACCACCCGCTCGCCGTAGGTGGTGATCTGGGCCGAGGCGATCTGCAGCCCTTCCTGGGTCAACGCCGTGGTCACGTCATAGAGAAAGCCCGGCCGGTCCTGGCCGTTGATTTCGATGACCGTATGGGTGTTGGACGCCTGGTTGTCCATGATGACGCGGGGCGATATGGCGAAGGCGCGGGACTTGTCGGGGAACACCGCGTCCGGTTCCTTCTTCAATTCGCGGGCCGGATCGCGCTTGCCGCGCAGCGCATCCTCGATGCGCTGGGTCATGCGGCCCATCTGGCCCTTTTCCTCGATCGCCAGGCCGGCCGCGTCATGAACCCAGAAGGTGTCCAGCGCCATGCCGTTGGTCAGGGTCGCGATCTTGGCGTCGAGCACCGAGACCCCGGCCAGCGACAGGGCGCCCGCGATATTGGCGAACAGGCCCGGATGGTCGGCGGTGTAGACGGTGATCTCGTTGGCGGCGCGGGTTTTGTCCACGGCCATGGCGATGGTCAGGTCGGCCTTGTCCTTTTCCGCCTTGCGCACCAGTTCGGCGTGGCGCACCTGGGCCGCCGTGTCGGCGGCCAGCCAGTAGGCATCCGTGCCACGGGCCAGATGATCCTCGCGGTCCTTGGCGGGCCATTTGGCCAACGCCTGTTCCAGCGCCGCCTTGGCGCGGGCGACCCGGGTCTTGCGCCGCTCGCCGGGCGCATCGCCGGTGAGGACGGCCTTGGCCTGCCAGTACAGTTCGCGCAGCAGGCCCGCCTTCCAGTTATTCCACACGTTGGGCCCGACGGCGCGGATGTCGACCACGGTCAGGCACAGCAACAGGCGCAGGCGTTCCGGCGACTGCACCAGGTCGCAGAAATCCTGGATCGTCTTGGGATCGTCCAGGTCGCGCTTGAAGGCCGTCGCCGACATCAGCAGGTGATGGCGCACCAGCCAGGACACGGTCTCCGTCTCCCAGGCGTTGAGGCCGAACCGGGGGCAGAGCTTCACCGCGACCTCGGCCCCCAGTTCCGAATGGTCGCCGCCCCGGCCCTTGGCGATGTCGTGGAGCAGCACCGAGACGTAAAGCGCCTCGCGCGACTGGATTTCCGAGATCACCTCGCAGGCAACGGGATGATCTTCCTTCAGCCGTCCCGTCTCGATCCCTTCGAGAAGACCGATGGCGCGGATGGTGTGCTCGTCGACCGTATAGACGTGGTACATGTCGTACTGCATCTGCGCGACGACGCGCCCGAAGTCGGGGACGAAGCGGCCGAACACGCCGGCCTCGTTGAACCGCATCAGGGTGGTGACCGGATCCTTCCCCGTCAGCATTTCCAGGAACAGGCGGTTGGCTTCCTTGTTGCGGCGCAGCTTGGCGTCGACCAGCTTCAGGTTCTGGGTGACCAGGCGAAGTGCTTCCGGATGCACGTCCAGGCCGTGCTTCTGCGCCGCGTGGAACAGGCTGACCAGCTTCACCGGATCATCGGCGAAGGCCTTCTTGTTCTCGACCGTCAGGCGGCCGGAATCGATTTTGAAGCCCGGCACGTCCGGTTCGGAAAAGCGGAAGAACGGCAGGCGGAACCGCTTGGCCGCCTTCTTGTGCTGATGTTCCAGAACCGCGCAGAGAATGCGCGTGATGTCGCCCACGTCCTTGGCGATCAGGAAATAGTGCTTCATGAAGCGTTCGACGCCGTTGGTCCCGGCATGGTCGCGGTAGCCCAAACGCTGGGCGATTTCCTTCTGCACGGAAAAGCTCAGGCGTTCTTCCGGCCGGCCGGCCAGGAAGTGCAGGTGGCAACGCACGGTCCAGAGGAAATTTTCCGCCTTCTCGAACAGCTTGAGATCGTCCTTGGTGAACACGCCCTCGCCGACCAGGTCGTTCATGTCGTTGACGCGGTAAAGATACTTGGCGATCCAGATCAGGGTCTGCAGGTCGCGCAAGCCCCCCTTGCCTTCCTTGATGTTGGGCTCGAGCACGTAGCGGGTGTCGCCCATCTTGTCGTGGCGGTTGTCGCGTTCGGCCAGCTTCTGTTCCACATAGGCCATGCCCGAGCCCTCGGCGACATCGTCCCAGAAGGCTTGGCGGAATTTGTCGAACAGCGCCTGGTCGCCCCACAGCCAACGCGCCTCCAACAACGAGGTGCGGATGGTCAGGTCTTCCTTGGCGAGTTTCACGGCCTCGTCCACCGACCGCGTCGCATGGCCGACCTTGAGCCCCAGATCCCACAACATATAAAGCGTGAATTCGACGATCTGTTCCGTGCGCGGCGTCATCTTGTAAGGCAGCAGGAACATCAGGTCGATGTCGGAAAACGGCGCCAGCTCGCCCCGCCCGTAGCCGCCCGTGGCGATGATCGTCAGCATCTCGCCCGTGGTCGGATTGGCCGAGGGATAGACCCATTTGTCGGCGAAGTCGTGGACCGTGCGGATCAGCTGGTCCATCAGATGGGCATGGGCGCGGGTCGCCTCCGGCCCGGTCAGCTTGCCGGCTTCGAAGCGGCGCCTGACCTCGTCCCAGCCCGCTTGATGGGCGTCCTTGAAGATGGCCAGAACCTCGCCCTGGCTTTTCGGCGTATAGCCCGACCAGCCGGCCAGATCGTCCAGCTTTTTGGTCAGCGCCTTGCGGTCGATGATCGCGCGGGGGTCTTTGACGGTGGTGCGGCTCATGGCGCCCTTATATAACACGCGGACATGCGAAACACCCGCGCCGTTGGGGTGTTCGCGGCGGAAACGGCGGCCGTCAGTCCCTGACGGGCACCAGATTTTTCAGAGTATATAGGAAGTCGAGCGCCTGTTTAGGCGTCATTTCGTCGGGGTTCATCACGCCCACGGCTTCGTCCACCGGCGACGGGCCGCCCTTGCCGCCGACGCCGCCACCCGCGCGCGGCGGAGCCGCGGAAAACAGCGGCAGGTCGTCGGCCAAGTCCGCCGCGCGGGGGCTGCCGTCGCCGGCCTCAAGCTTTTCCAACACCTGTTCGGCCCGCGCCGTGACGGCGGCGGGCAGGCCCGCCAGCTGGCCGACATGGATGCCGTAGGAGCGGTCGGCGGTGCCGGGCGCGACCTCGTGCAGGAACACAACGTCGCCCTGCCATTCCTTCACCCGCATGGAATGGGGGGCCAGTTCCGCCAAGCGGCCGGACAGCTGCGTCAGCTCATGATAATGGGTTGCGAACAGACCCCGGCAGGCGTTGACGTCGTGCAGATGTTCGACCACGGCCCAGGCGATGGACAGGCCGTCGTAGGTCGCCGTGCCGCGCCCGATTTCGTCCAGGATGACCAGGGCCTTGGGCCCGGCCTGATTGAGGATGGCCGCCGTTTCCACCATCTCGACCATGAAGGTGGAGCGCCCGCGCGCCAGATCGTCAGCGGCACCCACGCGCGAGAACAACTGGTCGACCGCGCCGATGTGCGCCGCCGCCGCCGGCACGAAAGCCCCCATCTGGGCCAGCACGGCGATCAGCGCGTTCTGGCGCAGGAAGGTCGATTTACCGGCCATGTTGGGCCCGGTCAAAACCCACAGCCGCCCGCCGGGGCCGCCCTCTCCCGCGCCCGCTTCGTCCGCCGGGGTCAGGTCGCAGTCGTTGGCGACGAAGGCGCCGTCACCCTGACGGCTCAGCGCCGCCTCGACCACCGGATGGCGCCCACCTTCGATGCGGAACACCTTGGAGCCGTCGACCAGGGGCCGCACATAACGCCGTTCCAGCGCGAGCGCGCCCAAGGCCGCGGCGACGTCGAGCCGCGCCAGGGCGTCGGCGGCGAGGGCGATCTCCCGGGCCCGGCCCGTGACCTCGTTGACCAGGTCCTGAAACAATTCCAGTTCCAAGGCCAGGGCCCGGTCGGCGGCCTTGGCGATGCGGGATTCCAGGTCGGCCAGTTCGACCGTGGAAAAGCGCATGGCATTGGCCATGGACTGGCGGTGGATGAAGGGGCTGTCGCCGTCCTCCGTCTTGCCGGTCTTGATGCGCTCAGCCTGCTTGGCCGCGACCTCGATGAAATAACCCAGTACATTGTTGTGCTTGATCTTGAGCGCCGCGATGCCCGTTTCCTCGGCATAGCGGGCCTGTAGTCCTGCGATCAGTTTACGGCTGTCGTCGCGCAGCTGGCGGTGCTCGTCCAGCGCGGGGGCGTAGCCCGCGCGGATGAAGCCGCCGTCGCGGGCCAAGAGCGGCAGGTCGTCGGCCAAGGCCCGGCCCAGGCGATCGGTCAATTGCCCGTGTTCGCCCAGGTCCGTCATGGCCTCGGCCACGGCCTTGGGCACCAGACCCCGGGCCCCCTGCAACAACCCCCGAAGGGCCGAAGCCTGGATCAGCCCGTCCCGGACGGCGGCCAGATCGCGGGGCCCGCCCCGGCCCAGGGAAATGCGCGACAGGGCGCGGGCGACGTCGGGCACTTGCGATAAGGCGGCGCGCAGGTCGTCGCTCAGCCGCGCGTTGTCATGGAAGAATTCGACGGCGTCCAGGCGCGCGGCGATGTCGGCCGGATCGGTCAGCGGCGCCGACAGGCGGGCCGCCAGCAGCCGCGCCCCGGCGCCGGTCAGGGTGCGGTCGATGACGTCGAGCAGCGAGCCCCGGCGCTCACCCGTCATGGTGCGGGTCAGTTCCAGATTACGCCGGGTCGCCGCGTCGATGCCCATGACGGCACCCGCGGACAGTTGGCGCGGCGGCGCCAGGCGCGGCACCTTGCCCTTCTGGGTCAGCTCGACATAGTCGACCAGGGCGCCGGCGGCCGCCAGCTCGGCCCGGGAAAAATTGCCGAACCCCGCCAGGGTGCCGACGTGGAACAGGTCCTTCAGGCGTTTTTCGCCGTTGGCGCTGTCGAACCGCGCGCCGGGCAGGGGCGTCAGGCGGTCCTTCCAGTCGGCGAAGGTCTCGTACAGGTCGGGCGTTTCCAGAAGCCGGTCGG
Organism: uncultured Alphaproteobacteria bacterium; assembly: GCA_963976055.1. Taxonomy (GTDB): domain Bacteria; phylum Pseudomonadota; class Alphaproteobacteria; order Rhodospirillales; family Casp-alpha2; genus UBA1479. The sequence continues at coordinate 77,232 of CAXBJB010000008.1, read as the reverse complement.
GACACAAAAGCTCCCCCGCATCGATGCGCGCCAGCGCCGCGCCCAAGGACGCCGTGGACACGGGCTGGGTCAGGAAATCGCCCGTCGACATGTCGATCCAGGCCAAGCCCAGGTCCGACTGCGCGGCGGCCACGGCGCAGAGATAGTTGTGCGACCGCGCGTCGAGCAGCGTGTCCTCGGTGATCGTGCCGGGGGTGACGATGCGCTGCACCGCCCGTTTAACGACGGATTTCGATCCCCGCTTCTTGGCTTCGGCCGGGTCCTCGATCTGCTCGCAGATGGCGACCTTGTGGCCGGCCCGGATCAGCCGCGTCAGGTAGCTTTCGTGGGAATGCACGGGCACGCCGCACATGGGGATGTCGTCGCCCAGATGCTTGCCGCGCTTGGTCAGCGCGATGTCCAGGGCCTGCGACGCCTTGACGGCGTCGTCGAAGAACATCTCGTAGAAATCGCCCATGCGGTAGAACAAGAGAGCGCCCGGATGGGCCGCCTTGATCTCCAGGAACTGGGCCATCATCGGGGTCACGGCGACGTCCCCGGACGCAGGCACACCCTCGCCGCCCGCGGTCTCGGCCGCGTTCAGGTCGTCGTCGTCGGAGAGGGGCGCAATGTCGTCGGGAGGCATAACTCGCCTGATTTAATATGTTCACTACGGCGCCCAGGATGGCCGAGCCTACCACATCTTGGCACGGCGGAGGCAAGGGAAGCCGGGGACGCGGCTGTGGAAATCTGCCCCTAGCCGGGCCGGGAAATCATGGCTTTCCAGGGCCGGATAAATACGATACTTTCAAATTTCGTCTTGCGAATGTAATTAAGTTTCGCATAAACCGAAACGAAGATCACACGATCAGGGAGCATTCTGGGGAGACGCGGCGAACCTTGGGCCGCCGCCATCGTCCAAAAGAAACCGAACCGGCCCTTGGCCGCCGTCCCTGCGGGGTTGGCGTCAGGGCCCGACGCACGCCGGATGAACGCGGCGGCACGACCAATTGGGAAGAGACACGATCACCATGAAAAAACAAGCCGACGACATGATGTACCAGGATGCCCTGCGCATGCACGCCAGGGGCCGTCCGGGCAAGATGGAGGTGTCGGCGACCAAGCCGCTGACCACCCAGCGCGACCTGACCCTGGCCTATTCGCCGGGCGTCGCCGCCCCCTGCCTGGAAATCCAGAAGGACGAGGCCAAGGGCTACGAGTACACGGCGCGCGGCAACAAGGTCGCCGTCATTTCCAACGGCACGGCGGTGCTGGGGCTCGGCAACATCGGGGCCGCCGCAGCGACCCCGGTGATGGAAGGCAAGTCGGTGCTGTTCAAACGCTTCGCCGACATCGACGGCATCGATCTTGAGCTCAACACCGAGGACGTGGACGAATTCGTCAACTGCGTGCGCTATCTGGGCAAGGCCTTCGGCGGCATCAACCTGGAAGACATCAAGGCGCCCGAATGCTTCATCATCGAGGAGCGCCTGAAGGAGCTGCTGGACATCCCCGTGTTCCACGACGACCAGCACGGCACGGCGATCATCACCGCGGCGGGGCTGATCAACGGCCTGCACCTGACCGGGCGCGACATCAAGGACGTGCACATGGTGATCAACGGCGCGGGGGCGGCCTCCATCGCCTGTGTCGAACTGTTCCAATCCATGGGTCTGCCGGCCAACCAGGTGACGCTCTGCGATTCCAAGGGCGTGATCTTCGAGGGCCGCACCGAGGGCATGAACCAGTGGAAGTCCAAACACGCGGTGGCGACGGACGCCCGCACCCTGGCCGACGCCCTGAAGGGCGCCGACGTGTTCGTCGGCCTGTCCGGGCCCGACACGGTGAAGAAGGAAATGATCGCGGCCATGGCGCCCAATCCCCTGATCTTCGCCATGGCCAACCCGGTGCCGGAAATCTGGCCGGAAGAGGTGCGGGAAGTGCGCGACGACGCCATCATCGCCACGGGGCGGTCCGACTATCCCAACCAGATCAACAACGTGCTCGGCTTCCCCTATATCTTCCGGGGCGCCCTCGACGTGCGCGCCAGCACCATCAACGAGGAGATGAAGATCGCCGCCGCCAAGGCGCTCGCCGATCTGGCGCGCCAGGACGTGCCGGACGAGGTCGATGCCGCCTATTCGGGATCGCGGCTGTCCTACGGCCGCGACTACCTGATCCCGACGCCGTTCGATCCGCGCCTGATCTGGGCCGTGCCCAAGGCCGTGGCCCAGGCGGCCATGGACAGTGGCGTCGCGCAAAAGCCGATCGCCGACATGGACGCCTACGCCAGCGAACTGGCGGCGCGGCTGGACCCCACCGCCGGGTCCCTGCAGGCCATCTTCGACAAGGTCAAGGCCAGCCCGAAGCGCATCGTGTTCGCCGAGGGCGAGGAAGAGAAGGTCATCCGCGCCGCCTATTCGTTCTTCAATCAGGGCTACGGCACGCCGATCCTGGTCGGCCGCGAGGACGCCATCAAGGCCAAGATCGCCGACCTGGGCCTGCCCGCGCCCGACGGCATCGAGATCGCCAACGCGCGGCTGTCGGCCAAGAACGAGACCTATACGGACACCTTGTACCGCAAGGAGCAGCGCAAGGGATCGCTGCGCCGCGACGCCCAGCGCCGGGTCAACAACAACCGCAACGTGTTCGCCGCCTGCATGGTCGAAGCCGGCGACGCCGACGGCATGGTCACCGGCCTGACGCGCCATTACATGGTGTCGCTGAAGGACATCTCGCGGGTGCTGGAGGTCGGGGGTGGCAAGCCCGTGTTCGGCGTCTCCATCGTACTGACCAAGGACGGGCGGGCGCTGTTCATCACCGACACGGCGGTCAATGTCGCGCCGTCGCCGGACCTGCTGGCCGATTTCGCCGAAGGCGGGGCGATGGTCGCCCGGGCCATGGGGCACGAACCGCGGGTCGCCATGATCTCGTTCGCCAACTTCGGCAACCCGGACCTGCCCCATGCCGAGACCATGCGCGACGCCGTCGGCGTGCTCGACCGCCGCGACGTGGCCTTCGAATACGACGGGGAAATGAGCGCCGGCGTGGCGCTGAACCCGGACCTGATGGCCAACTATCCGTTCTGCCGCCTGTCCGGCCCGGCCAACGTGCTGGTCATGCCGGGTCTGCATTCGTCGCGCATTTCGGCACGCCTTTTGTCGGCGGCCGGCGGGGCGACGGTGCTGGGGCCGATCCTGCTGGGCTTCGCCAAGCCCGCCCAGGTGGTGCAGATGGATGCCTCGGCGTCCGACATCGCGACCATGGCGGTGCTGACGGCGCATCAGGCCAACGTCGGCTGATCCCCCTCAACAAAGGAGTCACAGAGGCGTCACGGGCCGGTCACCGGCCTGTCGCGGACGGGCCCTAGCATCCCGGTCATCCGGATGTGCGCGTCCGCGCCGCCACACCCCCCGCCGCTGGGCGTTATCAGCGGCTTCTTCCTTGAAGGCGGCGCCCCCCGGGCCCGCCTTCTTTTTATCCCGGATTAAGGTCCGCCAGGGCCTTGCGGTGAAGGGCGGCGCTGTCCGCCCCGAAGCAGCAGAACACCACCCGTTCCGGCAGGGCGTTGGCGTCGAGGAACGCGGCGCAGGTCGCCACGGCGATACCCGCCGCGCGGCCGGCCGGAAAGCCGAAGATGCCGGTCGAAATGGCGGGAAAGGCGATCGACCTGAGGCCGTTGTCGCGGGCGAGGGCGAGGGAATGGCGGTAGGCCCCGGCCAGCAGGCCGTCCTCCCCGGCGCCGCCGCCGTGCCACACGGGGCCGACGGCATGGATGACGAAGCGGGCGGGAAGATCGTGTCCCGGGGTGATCCGGGCCTCGCCCGTGGGGCAGCCGCCGAGGGTAGCACACTCCCGGGCCAAGGCCGGGCCGGCGGCGCGATGGATGGCGCCGCACACGCCGCCGCCCGGCGCCAAATGTTCGTTGGCGGCGTTGACGATGGCGTCGACGTCGAGGGTCGTAATATCGGCCTCGACCACGGACATGCGGTCGCGTGAGGTCATGGCCTCAGTCTAGCAAGGGTCGGCCGGGCCGGAAAAGCGGTCAGGACTTGGCTTTTTCCTGGGCCCGGTCCATGGCTTCGCGGATCAGGTCCATGGCCTGTTCGGCCTCGCCCCAGCCCTTGATCTTGGCCCATTTGCCGCGTTCCAGATCCTTGTAGTGTTCGAAGAAATGGGCGATCTGGTCGAGCATCACCGGGCGCAGGTCGCGGTAGCTGCCGACGTTGCCGTAATAGGGATGAAGGTCGTCGACGGGCACGCAGAGAATTTTTTCGTCCAGACCGCCTTCGTCCTCCATCATCAGCACGCCGATGGGCCGCGAGCGGATGATGACCCCCGGCTGCACCGGCACCTGGCCCAGCACCATGGCGTCCGTGGGGTCGCCGTCGTCGGACAGGGTATGGGGGATGAAACCGTAATTGGACGGATAATACATCGCCGTGTGCAGGAAGCGGTCGACGTACATCGCCCCCGATTCCTTGTCGAGCTCGTACTTCACCGGATTGCCCCCCATGGGGATCTCGATGATGACGTTGACGTCGTAGGGCGGATTTTCGCCGACCGGGATTTTGTCCATGTTCATCGCGTTGCCCCTCCTTGGCCAGGTCGCGCCGTTCAAGAGGGGGCGGAGTATATGCTGCACCGCACAATTGTTTAAGCGGAAAATGCCCCGGCCCAGAACGCCGTTGACCCGCCGGGCATTTTACTGCAAAAAACTGTGCTTTATCCCCTTTGCACAGAAGATTGCCGTATCTCCATGTCCTTGAAATCCGCCGGGCTGGCGGCGCCCGCCTCCGCCGCCGAGTTGTTCACGCCCAAGCTGGTGACGGTACTGCGCGAGGGCTACAGCCTCGCCAACCTGCGGGCCGACGCGGTCGCGGGCCTGACCGTCGCCATCGTCGCCCTGCCCTTGTCCATGGCCATCGCCATCGCCTCGGGTGCGACCCCGGCGCAGGGGCTTTACACCGCCATCATCGGCGGCTTTTTCGTCTCCTTGCTGGGCGGCAGCCGGTTTCAGATCGGCGGCCCGGCCGGGGCCTTCATCGTGCTGGTCGCCGGCACCGTCCTCGCCCACGGCATGGACGGCCTGATCCTGGCGACCCTGCTGGCGGGCGTGATCCTGGCGGGCGTGGGGGCCCTTCGCCTCGGCACCTATATCAAGTTCATTCCCTATCCGGTGACCGTCGGCTTCACGGCGGGGATCGCCGTCATCATCTTCGCCAGCCAGGTCCGCGACCTGCTGGGCCTGACGCTCGCCGCACCCGAACCGGGGCCGTTGCTCGACAAGCTGCCGGTGCTATGGGCCGGGCTCGCGACCGTCAACGGGGCGGCGCTCGCCCTGTCCCTGGGCAGCGTGCTGGCGATCGCGGGGGGGTCGCGGTTTTTGCCGCGCTGGCCCGGCATGTTGATCGCGGTCACGGGCGCGGCGCTCGCGACCGCCGCGTTCAACCTGCCGGTCGAGACCATCGGCAGCCGCTTCGGCGGCATTCCCCAAAGCCTGCCGTTGCCGGCAATTCCCGACGTGTCCTGGGCCAAGGTTCAGGCCGTGCTGCCCAACGCCGTGGCCTTCGCCCTTCTGGGCGCCATCGAATCCCTGCTGTCGGCCGTGGTCGCCGACGGCATGACCGGGCGACGTCACCGTTCCAACTGCGAACTGGTGGCCCAGGGCATCGCCAACGTGGCCTCCGGCCTGTTCGGCGGCATCTGCGTGACCGGCACCATCGCGCGCACGGCGACCAACGTGCGGGCGGGGGCGCATGGGCCCGTCGCCGGGATGATGCATTCCCTGTTCCTACTGGGCTTCATCCTCATCGCGGCCCCGCTCGCCGCCTATATCCCGCTCGCCAGCCTGGCCGGGGTGCTCGCCGTGGTGGCCTGGAAGATGATCGAAAAACACGCCTTCGCGACCCTGCTCCGCGCCTCGCCCGGCGACGCGCTGGTTTTGCTCGCGACGCTCGGGCTGACCATCTTCCGCGACCTGACGGAGGCCATTGTGGTCGGCTTCGCCCTGGGCTCGGTGCTGTTCATCCATCGCATGTCGAAGACCACGGCAGTCGAAAGCCACCGGCCCTTCGTCGCCGAGGACAAGGCGGATGACGCCAACGGCGGGCGCAAGCCCTATGACGAGGACGACGCGTCCGACCCGGACGTCGTCGTCTACCGCATCGTCGGCGCCTTTTTCTTCGGGGCCGCGGCCTCCATCGGCGCGGTGCTGGAGCGCATCTCCGACACCCACAAGGCCCTGATCATCGACCTCGCCGCCGTGCCGTTCCTCGATTCGACGGCGGCCAACACCATCGACGGCCTGGCCCGGAAGGCCCAGCGCCAGGGCGTCGCGGTGATCCTGACCGGCGTCTCGGCAAGCGTGCGCCGCGACCTCGCCAACCACAAAATCACCACGCCCCTGGTCGCTTTCGAGACGACCATCGACGCGGCCCTGGCCAAGGTGCGCGGCACCCGCCCCACCCACGCCAATTAATCAGCCTTTATCTTTTCCGCGCAAAACAACCTTCACGGCGGATTCCGGGCGCTTAGGTTTTGCTGTCCGGCTGAAAACCGACCGTGCCGGTGTATTTGTCCATCTCGGCCGGATCGAGATAGGCTTCTTCCCATTTCTTGATCTGGTCGAACCCGGCGAAGGTGTGGAAATCGCCGACCGGATGGCCCTTCAGGCTGTCGAACAGTTCGGCCTCGACCATGGGGCCGCGTTGCATCAGGTCCGTGCCGAAGTTGTAGATCGCCTTCAGGGTCGCCCGGTGGCAGGCCCCGGGCAGGATCGTCAGGGCGATGCCGAGATCGGTCATTTCCTCGGCCGTGAAGCGCGGCGACACGCCGGTCTGGTTGTAGAGGATCGGGCCGTCGACTTCCTTGCAGATGCGCGCGACCTCGTCCCGCGTGGTCGGGCCTTCGACGAAGGCGACGTCCGCACCCGCCTCCAAATAAGCGTTGGCGCGTTCGATGGCGATGTCGAGCGACCCGCCGACCGCACCCCGCGCATCCGTGCGCGCGATGATGACGAAGTCGGGGTCGAGCTCGTCGCGCACCTCCTTGGCGGCGCGGTATTTGCCGACGGCCTCCGCCATGGGGATGACCTGGCGGCCGGCGACATGGCCGCAGCGTTTGGGGATGATCTGATCCTCGATATGGATGGCGGCCGCCCCCGTCTGGATGTATTCGCGCACGCAGCGGATCACGTTGATGGCGTTGCCGTAACCGTTGTCGGCATCGGCGATCAGCGGCACCTTCACCGCGTTGGCGATATAGCGCGCGTTGAGATGCATTTCCGTCATGGTCGCCAGACCCGCGTCGGGCATGCCGAGCAGGGCCAGGGACGTACCGTAGCCGGTCATGTAGACGGCGGGAAACCCGACGACCTCCATGACCTTGGCCGTCATGGCGTCATAGACGCCGGGCACGACCAGGGTTTTATCGGACTTGATGAGTTGACGCAGGCGGGTGGTGGCGCGCACGGGATGAATCCTCCGGGGTTGGTTTGGTGTTTGTGATTGCCCCGGATTTTGGCCGCTTTTGCGAAAAGAGTCCCGCACTTTGTATACAAAATGCCCCGCGCCGGACGGGCGGCTAACGGAAATGCCGGTCCCTGTTCATGAGCCAGAGCAGGACCAGGAGGGCCGGGATCGCCGCCGCCGTGGTGCCGACGAAATAGAGCTTCCAGCCCAAGGCCTGGGCCGCCTCGCCGCCGCCGGCGACGAAGATCTTGCGCCCCAAGGCCGCGAAGGCGGACAGCAGCGCGTATTGCGTGGCGCTGTAGGCGCGGTCGCAGAACCCGGACAGGTAGGCGACGAAGGCCGCCGTCGCCATGGCCGAGGTCAGGTTCTCGAGCGCGATGGTCACCGTCAGCGCCGGGATCGACGGCCCCTGCCCGGCCAGCCAGGCGAAGGCCAGATTGGCCGCCGCCTGCATCACGCCGCAGGCGAACAGGGCCCGCAGCAGCCCGAACCGCGCGACCAGGACACCGCCCAGGATGGCGCCCGCGATGCTCATGGCGAAGCCCCAGACCTTGGTCACCAGGGCGATGTCGGTCTTGGTGAAGCCGATATCCAGATAAAACGGATTGGCCATCACGCCGAGCAGGCCCTCGCCGTATTGGAACAGGGTGATGAAGACCAGCACCATGGCCCAGTTGCGCCGGGTCATGAAATCCAGGAACGGCTCGATCAGGGCGGCGCGGAAGGGCTGGCCGGAGCGCACGGGCGGGCGCTTGGGCTCGGGCGAGGTCAGGGTCGCGGCAATGCCCACGGCCATGAGGCCCGCCATCACGCAGTACGCCGCCTGCCAGCCCCATTGGTCGGCGATCAGAAGCGCCCCGGCGCCCGACGCCAGCACGCCGACACGGTAGCCGTTGACGAAGTTGGCCGTGCCGGGGCCTTCCAGGTCGCGCTCCAGGCTGTCGATGCGGTAGGCGTCGGCGACGATGTCCTGGGTCGCCGAGGCGGCGGCCAGCACGACCGCCCAGAACGCGGTCAGGGCCAGGTTGGCGGCGGGGTCCGAGGTGCCGAGAAACAGGATCGCCAGCGCCACCGCGCTTTGCGACAGCAACAGCCAGGACCGCCGTTGCCCGAAGCGGCGCGTGAGATAGGGGATCGGCGTCTGGTTGACCACCGGCGCCCACACGGGCTTGAACACATAGGCCGATCCGGCCAGCGCGAACCAGCCGATGGCGGCGACGGAAAGCCCCGATTCCCGGAGCCAGGCCGACAGCGTCGAGAACACCAGGAGATAGGGCAGGCCGCTGGAAAATCCCAGGAACAGCTGGATCAGCGCCGGGCGGCGGACATGGCCGGCCAGGGCGTCGGCCCAGCCGGGCCGCCGGGCCCGGTTCATGGTCTTATTCCCTTGCCCCCCACGCGGCGGCGCTCAGCCGACGGGTTCGAACTTGCCCTGGGCGCCATCGTAGACGGACAGCTTGGCCTCGGCGATGTCGATGTACCAGCCGTGAAGCTGCAGCTCCCCGGCCTCGACCCGCTCGCGGACCCAGGGAAAGGTGGTCAGGTTTTCCAGCGACACCAGCACCGCGTTCTGTTCGCACACCCGGGTGCGGGAGGCATCGTCGGCGCCGGCCATGGTCGCCAGCACACGGCGGTGGGCCGCGGCCAGCATGGACACCCATTGCGTGACGAAGGTGAACTGCCCGCCTTCCGTGTCGGCGTTCATCATCGCCTTGACCCCGCCGCAATGGGCATGGCCCAGGACGATGACGTGCTTCACGTTAAGGCCCAGCACCGCGAATTCCAGCGCCGCCGAGGTGCCGTGGAACTTGCCGTCTTCTTCCAGCGGCGGCACCAGGTTGGCGACGTTGCGGATCATGAACAGATCGCCCGGATCGGTCTGGAACAGGGTCGCCGGTTCGACCCGGGAGTCCGAGCAGGCGATGACCGCGACCTGGGGCCGCTGGCCCTGGGCCACCAGTTCCTGGATCAGGGGCTTGGATTCCTGAAAGGCGCCGGCGCGAAACCGACGGTATCCATCGAGAAGCTTGTCCACGCCGGTCGTCATCTGCGGAAGGGTCCTTGTGCCTTAGGCGGATTCGGCCTCGCGGCGGCGTTCCGCCTTCTTGCGTTCGTTGGGGTCCAGGATCGCCTTGCGCAAGCGGATCGACTTGGGCGTCACCTCGACCCGTTCGTCATCGTCGATGTAGCTGATGGCCTGCTCCAAGGTCAACCTTCGGGGCGGCGTCAGGCGGATCGCGTCGTCCTTGCCGGAGGCCCGCATGTTGGTCAACTGCTTGGACTTCATGGGGTTGACCTCAAGGTCGTTGGGCCGTGCGTTTTCGCCGATGATCATGCCTTCGTAGACGGCTTCGCCCGAGCCGATGAACATGAAGCCGCGTTCCTCCAGGTTGGCGAGGGCGAAGGCCACGCTCTGGCCGCCCGCGTTGGAGATCAGCACGCCGCTGCGCCGGCCCGGCACGTTGCCGCGGAACGGGCCGTAGGCATGGAACAGGCGGCTCATCACGCCGGTGCCGCGGGTTTCCGTCATGAAGTCGCCGTGATAACCGATCAGGCCCCGGGTCGGGACATGGAATTCAAGGCGCACCTTGCCGCCGCCACTGGGCCGCATGGCCAGCAGGTCGCCCTTGCGCAGGCTTAAGGATTCCACGACGGTGCCGGAATATTCCTCGTCCACGTCGATGACGACTTCCTCGATCGGCTCTTCGCGCTGGCCCGTTTCCGGGTTGTTGCGGTAGAGCACGCGGGGCCGCGAGATCGACAACTCGAAGCCTTCGCGGCGCATCTGTTCGATCAGCACGCCAAGCTGCAGTTCGCCGCGCCCGGCCACGTCGAAGGCGTTGTCGTCGGGCGTTTCGGTGATGCGGATGGCGACGTTGCCTTCGGCCTCGCGGTCCAGGCGGTTGCGGATCACCCGCGACTGCACCTTGTCGCCGTCCTTGCCGGCGAGCGGGGAATCGTTGATCGAGAACGTCACCGACAGGGTCGGCGGATCGACCGGCTGGGCGGACAGCGGCACCGTCACCTGCGGATCGCAGAGCGTGTCGGCGACGGTCGCCTTGGCCAGGCCGGCGATGGCGACAATGTCGCCCGCTTCGGCGCGGTCCACGGGCTGACGCTTGAGGTCGCGGAACACCAGGATCTTGGACACCCGGCCCTGTTCGACCAGCTTGCCGTGACGGTTGAGCGCCTTGATCGGCATGTTGGCCTCGATCACCCCCGACTGGATGCGCCCGGTCAGGATGCGGCCCAGGTAGGGATCGGCCTCCAGGGTCGTCGCCAGCATGGTGAAGGGGGCGTCGACCGGGCCCACGTCGGGGGAGGGCACATGGTCGGTGATCATCTTGAACAGGGGCGTCAGGCCGTCGTCGCGGGCATCGGGGCTGAGCCCGGCCCAGCCGTTGCGGCCCGAGGCGTAGAGCAGCGGGAAATCGAGCTGCGCGTCATTGGCCTCCAACGCCGCGAACAGATCGAAGACCTCTTCGTGCACTTCGTCGATGCGGGCGTCGGGACGGTCGACCTTGTTGATGACGACAATCGGGCGCAGACCCAGCTTGAGCGCCTTGCCCAGCACAAACTTGGTCTGCGGCATCGGGCCTTCGGCGGCATCGACCAGCAGCACCACGCCATCGACCATGCCGAGGATGCGTTCCACCTCGCCGCCGAAATCCGCGTGACCCGGGGTATCGACGATGTTGATGCGGTACCGATCCCATTCCACGGAGGTGCATTTCGCCAGGATGGTGATGCCGCGCTCGCGTTCCAGATCGCCGGAATCGAGGGCGCGCTCGGCCACCGCCTGATTGGCGCGGAAAGCGCCGGACTGGCGCAAAAGCCCATCGACGAGGGTGGTTTTGCCATGATCGACGTGGGCGATGATGGCGATGTTTCGGAGCAGGGTCCGGGTCATGAGATCGGGTCGCTTCTAATAAGATGAGGGGGTACGCAGCATTGCGCTGGCCGCTATATAAGGCCAGCGGGCCCAATACGCCAGAAAATGCTGCACTGCATTCTTATTCGGCGGCGTCCCAGCCGCGCAACTTGAGCCCCATGGCCGCCTTGAGATCCGTTTCCGGGCGGGCGCCGATCTGGGCAATGACCTCGGCCGCGGCGATACCGCCCATGCGGGCACAGGTCTCAAGGGCCTCGTTCCGGGTATAACCGTAGAGGAACCCGGCGGCATAGGCGTCGCCGGCGCCGGTGGTGTCGATGACCTTGCTGACCGGGGCCGCCGCGACCGTCTCGACGCCGGCGGCGCTGACCACGACGGAGCCCTTTTCGGACCGCGTCAGGGCCGCGACCTTGCAATGGCCCTTGACCTTGTCCAGGGCGGCATCGAAACCGTCGACCTGATACAACGCCATGATTTCCGCCTCGTTGGCGAACAGGATGTCGACATGGCCTTCGATGAGATCGAGGAAATCGGCGCGGTGACGGTCGACGCAGAACGGATCCGACAGCGACAGCGCGACCTCGCGCCCGGCGGCGCGGGCCGCCTGGGCCGCCGCGCGGAAGGCCTGCTTGGCATCTTCCGGGTCCCACAGATAGCCTTCCAGATAGGTCACGCGGGCGTCCTTGATGACATCCAGGTCCACGTCGGCGGGCTTCAGATGGATGCTGGCGCCCAGATAGGTCAGCATGGTGCGCTGGGCGTCCGGCGTGACCAGGACCAGGCAATTGGCCGTGGCCGGGCCGTCTTCCGCCGGGGTGGTGTCGAAATGCACGCCGAGCGAACGGATGTCATGGGTGAAGATGCGCCCGAACGCGTCGTTCTTGACCTTGCCGGCGAAGGCGCACTTGGCGCCCAGGCCCGCCATCACGGCGATGGTGTTGGCGGCGGACCCGCCGGAACATTCCGTGGCCGGGCCGGCCTTGTCGTAGACCGCCGTGGCCTGCGCCTCGTCGCACAGGGTCATGGCGCCCTTGGCCAGGCCTTCGCGGTCCAGGAAGGCGTCATCGGTCTGGGTCAGAACGTCGACGATGGCGTTGCCGATGCCGACAACGTCGAAACGGGGATTGGACATGAAAACCTCTTTCAACTCATTCCGCCCCGACGCGGCCTTGCCGGGCCGCATCGTTCCGGGCGCTGGTTGGGCGCGGAGTATACCGATGACGAACGTGACGTCTACCCCACCCTCATGGAGGGGGCCGTGGGGGCCTTGCGGACGGCGGGCGGACCGGCGTAAAACCGGGGACCGCCACACCCGGCCGCGACCCGGCCCCTTGACGCCACCTAAGGAACAGGACACCTCTTTTCCATGATCGATGCCCTCGTCAAAGGCGTCCAGCAGCTGGGCGACAAGAACACCCAGAAACCCCTGTGGATTTCCATCGCCGTCGCCTTGGGCGTGTTCGTCGGGCTGTGGACAGGCTCGGGCACGCTCATCAAGTACACGGCAATCTTCGAGCTCGGCTGGCTCGAGACCATCGCCGACGGGCTCGGCTGGGCCCTGGTGCTGGTGATAACCTGGGTTCTGTTTCCCGGCGTGGTCTCGGCCGTGGTGGCCCTGTTCCTGGATCGGATCGCCGAATCGGTCGAGGCCCGGCACTATCCGGACCTGGGCCCGGCCAAGGGCCAGCCCGTGGGCGAGCAGGTGGTCGCCGCCCTGCGCTTTCTCGGCGTCATGGTCAGCCTCAACCTGCTGCTCCTGCCGACCATGCTGTTGGGGCCGGTCTATCCAGTGCTGTTCTATTGCGTGAACGGCTATCTTCTGGGCCGCGAGTATTTCGAGATGGTCGCCGCCCGGCGCATCGACCTGGCGGGCACGATCCGCCTGCGCCAGGCCCACGGCGGCCGGATGTTCCTGACCGGGGTCGCCATTGCCTTTCTTTTGACAATTCCCGTGGTCAATCTCCTGACTCCGGTGATCGCCACCGCGGCCATGGTCCATCAGTTCGAAAAATGGCGGCGGCGGGGAACCCCGGGACAATCGGGAGGGGCGCAGGCGGAAGGGACGCGGGGCGGCCCCCCGCAGGGCACGCATGTGGCCCGTCCGGGCGCCAATTCCGTGCTGGACGGATCAGGGCCCAAGGCGTAAGTAATTGACTATGTTTGGGAAGAAAAAGGACGGCCCGACCGCACCGGCACCGGCCGCCCAGAAGGAAGCTGACGTGAGCGACGAAACAAAAGACGACGGCGGGGACTTCTCCGCGCCGCCCCTGAAACCATTTTCCCGCAAGGGCTCCCACGCGCCCAAGCCGCCCACGTCGTCCGGCATGGCGTCCGAGATGCACCGCCGCCCGCCGGAGGTCTCGACCACGGCCCGGCGCATCGACCGCGCGCGCTCGCTCGACACCGCGTCGGATCAGAAGCGCCTGATCGTCGGCCGCGATATTTCCCTGACCGGCGAAATCACCTCCTGCGACCGTCTGGTCGTCGAAGGCCAGGTCGAGGTCACCCTGCCCGCCGCGCGCCTGATCGAGGTCGCGCCGACGGGGGTGTTCAAGGGCAACGCCGACGTCGAGGAAGCCGATATCTCCGGCCGTTTCGAAGGCGAACTGATCGCCCGTGGGCGCCTCGTCGTCCGCGCCGGCGGCCGCGTCCAGGGCAAGATCCGCTATGGCCGGATCGTCATCGAACAGGGTGGCGAGATTTCCGGCGACATGCAGACCCTCGACGAGGGCGACTGAGCCCGGTGCCTGCCCCGCGCCGCCACCGCCTTCTTGTTCCCCTGATCCTCGGCCTTGCGCTGGCCGGCTGCGCCGGTGACGGCATGGCCCCGCCGTCCTCCTCCGGGCTGCCCGTGGCGGCCGGATCGTCGGGCGCGGACGCCACCCCGGCCGAGCCCGAGGTCGCCGCCCTGCCGCCCTTGCCCCGCATCGCGGTCCAGGCGGTTCTGGGATATTCCCGCCCCGACCTGGTCGCCGCGTTCGGCGCCCCCGCCTTCAGCCGCATCGACAAGGGGGCGGAAATCCTGCGGTTCCAGGGCGAGGGCTGTGTGCTCGACGTGTTCCTGTACAAGGATGCCAGGGACGCCGCCGCCCGGGTCGCCCATGTCGAAGCCCGCGACGAGGCCGGCAAGGCGACCGACCGCCAGTCCTGCGTCAACGCCACGCCGCGCCTGCGCGGATAATCCTCCCCTTCCGCCGCCGCGCGGCATCTTTAATTATTTTTCCCGCAAATGCACCGTCGCGGGCTGGAACGCGGCCCGCTCGGGATTTGCTATACCGTCTTTCCCTTGAACCGGCACAGGTCCGCGACGACACAGACCGCGCACTCGGGCTTGCGCGCCTTGCACACATAGCGACCGTGCAGGATCAGCCAATGGTGGGCGTGGCGCATGTAGGCCGCGGGCGTGACCTTCATCAGTTTCTGTTCGACCGCCAAGGGCGTCTTGCCGGGGGCGATGCCCGTGCGGTTGCCGATGCGGAAGATATGCGTGTCGACGGCGATGGTCGGCTCCCCAAAGGCGATGTTGCGCACCACGTTGGCGGTCTTGCGGCCGACGCCCGGGAGGGCTTCCAGGGCCTCCTGATCGTTGGGCACGACCGATCCGTGCCGCTCGATCAGGATATTGCACAGCCTGAACACGTTGGCCGCCTTGGTGCGGTAGAGGCCGATGGTTTTCACGTAGTCGCGGATTGTCGCCTCGCCCAGGGCCGCCATCTTTTCCGGCGTGTCGGCGATCTTGAACAGGGGACCCGTCGCCTTGTTGACCCCGACGTCCGTGGCCTGGGCCGACAGCACCACCGCGACCAGCAGGGTGAACGGGTTGACCCAGTCCAGTTCGCCCTTGGGCTCCGGGTTCTGGGCCTGCAGGCGGCGGTAGAATTCCTCGATGTCGGCTTTTTTCATGGCGTTTTCTTCATGGCCGGGCCTTCGGTTCTTGATGCATGTCATGCCGCCCCCGCCGGGGCGCCGCTAGATTGCCACCGACACCCGGCCCGGAACAACCAATGAACGACATCGGCTATCCCCTGAAGCGGCATTTCTGGCGGCGCATCGCGCCGGGCCTGGCGGTGTTGCTGGCCGTGATGGTGGCGGCGACCGTGTATGCGGTGATCCGCACCACGGAAAGCATCTATCTGGAACTGGCGCGTCAGCGCGCCGAGGCCGTTTCCGCCGCCGTGTCCCATGCCGCGCCCGAGGCCTGGGCGCATCTGCTGGCGCACGGCGACACCAAGGCCGATCACGACAAGCTGCGCGCCGCCATCGAACAGGAAGTCCGCGAACTGCGCATCCAGGCCATGAAGGTCTACAGCCTGGCGGGCCAGGTGCTGTTCTCGACCGATGCCGCCGACTTCGCCAAGCGCGAAACCAACGCCGCCCTCAAGACCGTCGTGTTCGACGGCAAGCCGGTATTGGTGCGGATTGTCGAGAACGGACAGCCGCTTTACGAAATCTACGTCCCGGTGATCGACGCGGCGGGCGACATCGCCGCCGTGTTCGAATTGTACGAGCCGGTCGCCTATCTGGATGCGCTGCTGCTGCGCTCGGGCGCCATCGCCGCCGCCGCACCGGCGGCCGGACTGGTGCTTTTGCTGGCCGGGCTGGGCATGCTGGTGGCGCGCGGCCAGCGCGAGATCGACAGCCGCTCGGCCGCCCTCGACGAGACCCGGCGCAAACTGGAAAGCTTCGTGTCTATGAGCGCCGTCGACGCGGCCCGGGGCGGCGGCGACATCCCGTCCCGGCGCGTGCGGCTGACCCTGTTCTATTCCGACGCCCGCGACTTCACTGGCTATTCGGAAAGCAACCCGCCGGAACGGGTGGTGTGGTACCTCAACGAATTGATGGGCATCCAGGTCGCGGCGGTCGAGGCCCACGGCGGCGACGTCGACAAGATGATCGGCGACGCGCTGCTGGCCCGTTTCGACGGCCCCGGCGCCGAGGCCCGCGCCCTTGCCGCCGCGCGCGACGTGCAGGATGAGCTGGCGCGCGCCAACCTGCCGCGCCCGGTCGGCGTCGGCGTCTATACGGGCGAGGTCATCTCCGGCGCCATCGGGGCCGTCCATCGCCGCGACTTCACGGTGATCGGCGACGGCGTCAACGTGTCGGCCCGGCTGTGCGCCGCCGCGGCGGCGGGCGAGGTCGTCGCCGACGCGGACACCCTTGCCGCCGCCGGCCCGGACGCCGCCGACGGTTTCGGCCAGGAAGAGGCGATTTCCGTCAAGGGCCGGCGTGAGCCCGTGCGCATCCGCCGCCATCCCGGCGCGGCCGCCGACCCCGGGTCCTGAACGAAGGCCCTTTTCTCCGCCCGCCGCTTGCGTATCATGGTCGCCATGAGCACGCCCGACGCCATCCACGATCCCGACGCCTGCCTGTTCCGCACGGAACTCAGGCCGCACCGCTCAAGCACGCTGAAGGGCGCGCACGTGTTCATGTGGGTGCTGGCCGTGTTCTGGGTGCCGCTGTCCGTGCTGTTCATCATGATCGGCGCCTGGCCGGTGTTTCCCTTCATGGGGGTGGAGATGATTTTGCTCTACGGCCTGCTGCGCCTGAACCTCAGGCGCGGGGCCGAGGTCGAGACCATCGCCGTGACGGCGCGGGAGTTGAGCGTCGACCGCGTCACCCATTGGGGCTGCCATCACCGCTGGACCTTCCAGCCGCAATGGCTGCAGGTGCTGATCGACGAAACCCGGGGCCGGGGGGCGCGGCTGCTGCTGCGCTCGCACGGGCGCTCGCTCGCCATCGGCCGGTTTCTCACGCTGGAGGAAAAGACCGGCGTCGCCAACCGCCTGAAACAGGTGCTGGCCGACCTGCGCAACCCGGCGCTGGGGGCCTAATCTAGCTCAGGCCCAAGACATCGCGCATGGAATAAAGGCCGGGCGCCCTGCCCTCGCACCACATGGCGGCGCGCACGGCGCCGCGCGCGAAGATTTCCCGCGAAGACGCCCGGTGGGTCAGCTCGATGCGTTCCGACGGGCCGGCGAAGATCACCGTATGGTCGCCGACCACGTCGCCGCCGCGCAGGGTGGCGTATCCGATCGCGCCGTCGGGCCGCGCGCCCGTATGGCCCTCGCGCGACATCACCGCGTTCTTGTCATGGTCGATGCCGCGCCCTTCGGCGGCGGCCCGGCCGAGCATCAGCGCCGTGCCCGAGGGCGCGTCGATCTTGTGCTTGTGGTGCATTTCCACGACCTCGATGTCGTAATCGGGGCCGAGCAGCTCGGCCGCCTGCCGGGCCAGGCCGACCAGCAGGTTGACGCCCAAGGACATGTTGCCCGCCTGCACGATGGCGGCGGTTTCCGACGCCCCCTGGATCGTCGACTGCTGGTCCGGCGACAACCCCGTGGTGCCGATGACCATGGCGGTGGCGGTGTCGAAGGCGAGCGCCGCATGGCCCGCCGTCGCCGCCGGCACGGTGAAGTCGATGACCACGTCCGACGCCTCGAACAGCGCCCGCGCGTCGTCCATGACCACGGCGCCCACGGTCTGCGATCCGACCAGCAAGCCCAGGTCCTGGCCGATGAAGGGGCTGCCCGCCTGTTCCGTGCCGCCGGCAAGCGCCGCGCCGTCCGTCGCCATCACGGCCTGGATCAGCATGCGCCCCATGCGCCCGCCGCAGCCGACAATTCCGATGTTCATGGGAATCTTCCCCCGCCGAATTGATCTCGGCGGGAACTCTATGGATCAGGGATTTGAAAAGGAACCTTTTTTCTTCCTCACGGCCTCATTGCCTCTGTGGTTCATATTTAAAAAAACCACTGAGACGATGAGGGCGTGAGAAACGAGGAGGACAAGGTCAGTCCTTCAGGTCTTCCCAGATTTCCTTGACCTTGTCGAAGAAGCCCGTCGATTGCGGGCTCTGGGTCTTCTTGTCGCCGGCAGCGTCGAATTCCTTGAGAAGCTCTTTCTGCTTGTCCGTCAGGTTCTGCGGCGTCTCGACCGTGACCTGGACGAACATGTCGCCGCGCGACTTGGTGCGCATGACCGACATGCCCTTGCCCGCGAGGCGCAACTGGTGGCCCGTGGGCGTGCCGGCGGGGATGGTCACCCGCGCGCGCTTGCCCTCGATGGTCGGGACCTCGACCTGGCCGCCCAAGGCCGCCGTGGTCATGGGGATGGGTACCCGGCAATGGATGTCGGCGCCGTCGCGGTGGAAAAACCGATGCGGGCGGATGCCGAGGAACAGGTAGAGATCGCCCGGCGGCGCGCCGCGCAGGCCGGCCTCGCCCTCGCCGGCCAGGCGGATGCGCGTACCATCCTCGACCCCGGCGGGAATGGTGACGCTGAGCGTCTTTTCCTTGTGCACGCGCCCGGCCCCGCCGCAGGTCCGGCAGGGGTCCTTGATCACCGTGCCCCGGCCCTGACAGGCCGGACAGGTGCGTTCCACCGTGAAGAAGCCCGATTGCGAGCGCACGCGCCCCGCCCCCCCGCAGGTCGTGCAGGTGATGGGCGCCGCCGCGTCCTCGGCGCCCGTACCCTTGCAGGGCTCGCAGGCGACGGAGGTCGGCACGCGGATTTCCGCCTTCTTGCCGTTGAAGGCGTCTTCCAGCGACAGTTCCATGTTATAGCGCAGGTCGGCGCCGTGGCCGCCGGCATGGCCGCCGCGCCCGCCGCGGCCGCCGCCCATGAATTCGCCGAACATTTCCTCGAAAATGTCGCCGAAGCCGGAAAAGCCCTGGCCGCCGGCATCGAAGCCGCCGCCGCCACCGGCGCCGCCCGCCTCGAAGGCGGCATGGCCGAAGCGGTCGTAGGCGGCGCGTTTTTCCGCGTCCTTCAAGACCTCGTAGGCTTCGTTCAGTTCCTTGAACTTCTTTTCCGCTTCCTTGTCGTCGGGATTGCGGTCGGGATGAAACTTCATGGCAAGCTTGCGGTAGGCCGCTTTCAGCTCTCCGTCGTCGGCGCCCTTCTTGACGCCGAGAATGTCATAGTAATCGCGCTTGTCAGCCATGATCGAGAGCCCTCCCGGACATCAGGACGTTACAGGCGATGATCCGAAATGGCGCCGGGGGCCGAAGCCCCCGGCACGCCGGATCAGTCGTCCTTGCCGCCCTTCTTGCCCTTGGGGGCGTCGTCGGCGTCCGGATTGACTTCCTCGAAGTCGGCGTCGACCACGGTGGCGTCCTCGGACTTGGCGTCGTCGGCGCCGGACGCGGCCGCGTCATCCGGGCTTTCTTCCTGGGCCGCCTTGTACATGGCTTCGCCCAGTTTCATGGAGGCCTGAGACAAGGCTTCGCACTTGGCGTTGATGGCCTCGGCGTCGTCGCCTTCCTTGGCTTCCTTGAGGTCCTCGACGGCAGTCTCGATGGCGGCCTTGTCGTCCGCGCCGATCTTGTCGCCGTATTCCTTGAGGTTCTTTTCCGCCGAATGGATCAGGGTGTCGGCCGTGTTCTTGGCTTCGACCAGGGCCCGGCGCTGCTTGTCGTCGTCGGCATGGGCCTCGGCTTCCTGGACCATGCGTTCGATGTCGTCATCGGAAAGGCCGCCCGAGGCCTGGATGCGGATCTGCTGTTCCTTGTTGGTCGCCTTGTCCTTGGCCGACACATTGACGATGCCGTTGGCGTCGATGTCGAAGGTGACCTCGATCTGCGGCAGGCCGCGCGGGGCCGGCGGGATGCCCATCAGGTCGAACTGGCCGAGCAGTTTGTTGTCGGCGGCCATTTCGCGTTCGCCCTGGAACACCCGGATGGTCACGGCGCCCTGATTGTCCTCGGCGGTCGAGAAGGTCTGGCTCTTGCGGGTCGGGATCGTCGTGTTGCGGTCGATCAGGCGGGTGAACACGCCGCCCAGCGTTTCGATGCCGAGCGACAGCGGCGTCACGTCGAGCAGCAGCACGTCCTTCACGTCGCCCTTCAGCACGCCGCCCTGGATGGCGGCGCCGATGGCGACGACTTCGTCCGGGTTGACGCCCTTGTGGGGCTCGCGGCCGAAGAATTCCTTGACGATCTTGTGGACCAGCGGCATGCGCGTCATGCCGCCGACCAGGATGACCTCGTCGATTTCCGAGGCCTTGAGGCCGGCGTCCTTGAGCGCCTTCTTGCAGGGCTCGACCGTGCGTTCGACCAGGTCCTCGACCAAGGTTTCCAGCTTGGCGCGGGACAGCTTGATGTTGAGGTGCTTGGGCCCCGACGCGTCGGCGGTGATGAACGGCAGGTTGATTTCCGTCTGGGTCGTCGACGACAGCTCGATCTTGGCCTTTTCGCCGGCTTCCTTCAGACGCTGCAGGGCCAGACGGTCCTCGCGCAGATCGATGCCGTTTTCCTTTTTGAACTCGTCGGCAAGGTAGTCGACGATGCGGTGGTCGAAGTCCTCGCCGCCCAGGAAGGTGTCGCCGTTGGTCGACTTGACCTCGAACACGCCGTCGCCGATTTCCAGGACCGAGACGTCGAAGGTGCCGCCGCCAAGGTCATAGACCGCGATGACGCCGTTTTCCTTTTTCTCGAGCCCGTAGGCGAGGGCAGCCGCCGTCGGTTCGTTGATGATGCGCAGCACCTCGAGCCCGGCGATCTTGCCGGCGTCCTTGGTGGCCTGGCGCTGACTGTCGTTGAAGTAGGCGGGCACGGTGATGACGGCCTGGGAAACCGGTTCCCCCAGATAGCTTTCCGCCGTTTCCTTCATCTTCTGCAGGATGAAGGCGGAAATCTGGCTGGGGCTGTATTTCGAATCCTCGATTTCGACCCAGGCGTCGCCATTGTCGCCCTTGACGATTTTATAGGGGACGAGCTTCTTGTCCTTGGCCACCATCTTGTCGTCGTAACGGCGCCCGATCAGGCGCTTGATGGCGAACAGGGTGTGTTCCGGATTGGTCACCGCCTGGCGCTTGGCGGGCAGGCCCGTCAGGCGTTCGCCCGCGTCCGTGAAGGCGACCATGGAGGGCGTGGTGCGGACCCCTTCCGAGTTCTCGATCACCTTGACATCCTTGCCGTCCATCACGGCGACGCAGGAGTTCGTGGTGCCCAAGTCGATACCGATAACCTTACTCATGTGTTCAGTCCTTTCCTTAAGGCCAACCGTCCCAGGGCCCGATTGCGGCGCCCGTCTGCGGCTTCCATCGTTGTTTCAGGTGCTGCTTAACCCATGCCCCTTGGGATGAAAAGATGTCATCGCCCAGTTTACACGGCCCAGGGTTAACAGGCTCCTGCCAAAACCGCATCAAAGACCGTTGCGGTTCGAGGGTTATATAAGCGGGTGCAGGCAGCCCCGCAACCCGGCTTTCCGGGGTTTTCTACAGCTTTTCGTCGACCTGCCCGCCGGCCCCCGGCCCGCCCTTTTCATAGGCCTTGTTGCCGTCCTTGCCGTCATTGCCCGAGGCCTCGCCGTCGCCGGCGGCCGGCGCGTCGGGTTTCGGCCCGCCCTTGGTCACCCCGACCTTGGCCGGGCGCAGCAGGCGGTCGTTCAGCGTGTAGCCGGCCTCGATCACCTGGGCCACCGTGCCCTGGGGCTGGGTCGGGTCGGGAATTTCGAACAGCGCCTCATGGGCGTTGGAATCGAAGCGCTGGCCGAGCGGATCAAGGCGCTTGATGCCGCTGCGTTCCAGCACGGACAAAAGGGCGCGTTCCGTCATCTCGACCCCGGTCATCAGGGTTTCGACGACCTCCGACGACGTGCGCGCCTCGGCGTCGACGCTGTCGAGCGCGCGGCGCAGGTTGTCGCCCACGGTCAAAATCTCGCGGGCGAAGTTTGCGATGGCGTATCTGGACGCATCCTGCTTGTCGCGTTCGGCCCGGCGGCGCACGTTTTCGGCCTCGGCCAATGCCCGCAGGGTGCGGTCGTTGGCATCGGCCAACTGGGCTTCCAGCGCGGCGATGCGTTGGGCCGGATCGGCCGCGCCCGCGTCCGCCGTCATCGACGGGATCGGCGGCTCGCCTTCCGGCGCCGCTTCCGGCTGGCCGGGATCGGCGGCGGCATCGGCGGCCGCATCCTCGGGCGCGCTGTCTGGGGTTTGCTCGGGTGTGGTTTCGGACATCTTGGTTCCTTCAGGGTGTTCCTTGCGGTTGGGGTCTGGCCGGCCGGGGATCAGCCGCGGCGGCCGGCGCCGATATAGCCGCCGATCAGATCGGCGGTATAATCGACCATGGGGATGATGCGGGAATAGTTCATGCGGGTCGGGCCGATCACGCCGACGGCGCCGATGATCTGCTGTTGTTCGTTGCGGTAGCTGCGCACGACCATGGCGCAGCCCGACACGTTGAACAGGGTGTTGTCGGCGCCGATGAAGATCTGCACCCCGTCGGCGCGGTCGGCCATGGAGAGGATTTTCAACATCTGCTCCTTGGTCTCCAGCGCCGAAAACAGGCCGCGGATGCGTTCCAGGTCGGTGACCAGGGTGACGTCTTCCAGCAGATGAGCCTGACCCCGCACGATGAGCGATCCGCCGGGCCCGGTATCGCCGCCGGCCCAGGTCGCGAGGCCACCTTCGACCAGCCTTGCGGTCAGCTCGTCAAGCTGTGCCCGCTGGTTTTCCAGCTCGGACATGATGCCGTCGTAGGCGTCGGAGATACTGCGCCCGACCAGCTTGGCCGACAGATAATTGGTCGCCTGGACCAGGGCCGAGGCCGGCAGGTCCATGGGAATTTCCATGATGCGGTTTTCGACCACGCCCGATTCCGTGACCAGGATGACGAGTGCCCGGCCCGGGCTGAGATGCACGAATTCGATATGCTTGAGCGGGCTTTCCGTCTTGGGCGCCAGCACCAGGGACGCGCAATGGGCCAGGCCCGAGAGCGTCTGCGTCGCCTGCGCCAGCAGGCCTTCGACGGAATTGGCGGTGCCGGCGCATTGGCTTTTGATCGACGCGCGCTCGGCCTCGGTCAAATTGCCAACCTCGAGCAGGCCATCGACATAAAGACGCAATCCCGTTTCCGTCGGCAGACGCCCGGCCGAGGTGTGGGGCGAGAACAGCAGGCCCATGTCCTCCAGGTCGGCCATGACGTTGCGCACCGTTGCCGGCGACAGGCTCACCGGCAGGGTGCGCGAGCCCACGGGCTCGCCGGTCTCGACGAAGCTTTCGACGATTTCCCGGAAGATCTGGCGCGAGCGGTCGTTCAGTTCTTCGATCATGGCCAAGTTTCGGTCTGCGGTCGGATCAGGGTCGCGGACATGAGGTTTCAATGAAATTCGGGCTTGCGCGGAATTTAGTCGTCGGACCGCCGGAGCGCAATGGCTGCCGGGCCGCGCATCTTTCCCGGCCCCGGCCGGGGACCCTCGACCAATTGCCGGGTTTACCGGGCCGCCCGCCGGGGCTAGGGTCTGGCCGAACAGACCATCTACGGGGGGAATTTATATATGAGACCATCGGGCCGCGCCGCCGATCAGTTGCGCGACATCGTGCTGGAGCCGGGATACGCCAAGTATGCCGAAGGATCGTGCATGGCGCGGTTCGGCGAAACCCATGTGCTCTGCGCCGCCACGGTGGAGGAACGGGTGCCCGGCTGGATGCGCGATTCCGGCAAGGGCTGGGTCACGGCGGAATACGGCATGCTGCCGCGCTCGACCCACAGCCGCACCAACCGCGAGGCCGCGCGGGGCGGGCAATCGGGCCGCACCCAGGAAATTCAGCGCCTGATCGGACGCAGCCTGCGTGCGATCACCGACCTCAAGGCCATGGGCGAAATTCAGGTCCGCCTGGACTGCGACGTGATTCAGGCCGACGGCGGCACCCGCACGGCGGCCATCACCGGGTCCTACGTGGCACTGCATCTGGCGTTTCAGCGCTGCGTCGATCTTGGCCTCATGAAAGCCATTCCGCTGACCGATCAGATCGCCGCCGTATCCTGCGGCATCTTCAAGGACACGCAGGTTCTCGATCTTGATTACGCCGAGGATTCCGCGGCCCAGGCCGACGCCAACTTCGTGTTCACCGGACACGGCGGGATCGTTGAAATCCAGGGCACGGCCGAAGACGCGCCGTTTTCTCCGGCCCAGTTCGACGACCTGATGGCCCTGGCCCGCAAGGGTGTCGACGAATTATGCCAGGCGCAACGCCGGGCCATCGGATTGGAATAGCGGCCATGGCCCGGGCGTTCACGGAAGACCGGCTGGTCATCGCCACGCACAACCCGGGCAAGCTGCGCGAAATCGGCGCCCTGCTGACACCCTTCGGGGTCGCCGTGACCTCGGCCGGGGAGCTGGGCCTGGCCGAACCCGTCGAGGACGGCGACAGCTTCAAGGCCAACGCCCTGATCAAGGCGCGGGCGGCGGCCGAGGCCTCCGGCCTGCCGGCCCTGGCCGACGATTCGGGCCTGGCCGTCGACGCCCTGGGCGGTTCACCCGGCATCCATTCGGCGCGCTGGGCGGGACCCGAGAAGGATTTCAATGAGGCCATGGCGCGGGTTTGGGAGCTGGTCCTGGAATCCGAGGACCGGCGGGCGCATTTCGTCTGCGCCCTGGCCCTGGCCTGGCCGGACGGATCATCGGAAGTGTTCGAAGGCCGGATCGATGGCGACATCGTCTGGCCGCCCACGGGCGACAAGGGCTTCGGCTACGATCCGATCTTCCAGCCCGAGGGCTATTTCATTACCTTCGCCGAGATGGAACCCGCCGCCAAGCACCACATCAGCCACCGCGCCCATGCCTTCGAACAGCTGGTCGCGGCCTGTTTCAAGGGCCGGGGCTGACCCCGCCGCGATGACCGCCTTCGGCATCTACGTGCATTGGCCGTTCTGCGAATCCAAATGCCCCTATTGTGACTTCAACAGCCACGTCCAGGACGCCTCGGACGACAAAAACTGGCAGACGCGCTGGGCCCGGGCCCTGGTCGCCGACCTGGCCCACTACGCGGCCGATACCCAGGGACGTACCGTTTCCACCGTGTTTTTCGGCGGCGGCACGCCGTCCTTGATGAAACCGGAAACCGTGGCCGCCGTGATCCAAGGCATCCGGGATTTGTGGCCCTGCGCCGAGGACCTGGAAGTCAGCCTGGAAGCCAATCCGTCGAGCGCGGAAATCGCCGCCTTTCCCGACCTCAAGGCCGCCGGGGTGACGCGGCTCTCGGTCGGCGTGCAGTCCTTCGACGATGCGGCCCTCACGGCCCTCGGTCGCCGCCACGACGCCCAGGCGGCGCGCCGGGCCCTGGCCGGGGCCCGCGATCATTTTCAAGAGTTTTCATTTGATCTTATTTATGCAAGACCAGGACAGACCAAGGATAAATGGCGCCAGGAACTGCGGGAAGCCCTGACCTTCGCCGGGCCGCACCTGTCGTTCTACCAACTGACCATCGAGCCCGGCACGCCGTTCCACAAGGACGGCGTGACGGCCGCCGAGGGCGACTTGGGCGCGGCCCTGTTCGACGTCACGCAAGAGGTTCTGGGCGAAGCGGGCCTGCCCGCCTATGAAATCTCCAACCATGCCCGGCCGGGCCATGAATGCCGCCACAACCTGAACATCTGGCGCGGCTGGGATTATGTCGGCGTCGGGCCGGGGGCGCACGGCCGCCTCGCCCTGGCGGGGGACGGCGACGGAATCCAGGACTGGGGCACCCATCAGGTCCACAATCCCGGGCGCTGGCTTGACCTGGTCGAAACCCAGGGCCACGGCACGGCCAAGCGCCGCCTGCTGGAGGACGGCGACCGCGCCGAGGAGCGGGTCATCATGGGCCTGCGCCTGGCCGAGGGCATCGACCGCGCCCGCTTCCAGGCCCAGACCGGGCGCGACGTGCTGACCCTGATCCACCCGTCGAAGCTCGCCTATGCCGTGGGGGCCGGTTACGTGGACTTGGACAAAACGCGCATCGCCGCCACCGCCGAGGGGCGATTGCGGCTCAACAGCCTGCTGGCGTCGCTTTTGGCGGCCTGACCGGGGCGGCTAGTTGGTAATCGCCTGGAAGGTCGCCGGCGCCTTGTCGATGACCACGGCGTCGCGCTGGCGAACCTGGAGGATGGCGAGGCCGCGTTCCGACGTGCCGTCGGGCAGGAAGCGGAAGATGCCGTCGCGCCCGGCGAACCCGTTCGGGTTGGCGATCAGCTTGGCCGTGAACCGGTCGGGCCCGGGCAGTTGGGCCAGCACGGCGGCGAGTGCGGCCGCGTCGTAGGCGATGGTCGCGAGGCGGGGCGGCGCCTCGCCGTAGACGTCCTGATATTCCTTTTCGAACCCGGCACGCGGGCCCGGTGGCGGCGCCGCGTACCAGCCACCGACCAGGGCCGGCTCCGCCCCGATGCCCGGCTCGTCCCATTGCCCGGTGCCCAGCATGCGCACCTTGTTGGGGTCGATGTCGTAGAACGGCAATAGGGCGGCGATCGCCTGCAGGCGCTTGCCGCCGTCGGCGACCAGCAGCGCGTCATAGGGCAGGTCGCCCATGGTCTGTAGGTTTTCCAGGCGCGCCAGGGCGGCCTTGGACACCTCGTCCTCCTTGCCCTCCAACTCCTTCTTCTGATTCAGCAGGGTCTGGCGGCGAAATTCGTAATCGGCCATGTCGCGGACCACGGCGGAGAAGTCGTCGGCGTCGGGATTATAGACCTCAAGCCGCGCGATCTCGCCGCCGGCGCGGCCGACGGCGGCCTTGAAGGCGGCCAGCACCGTGCGGCCATAGGCATTGTCCGGCGCCATGGCGGCGAACCGCACGACCCCCCGTTCGCGGGCGAAGGAGATCACCCGTTCGACCTGGGCGCGGGGCAGAAAGCCGAGCGTAAAGACCCCGTCACCGGCGACCGAGCGATCCGAGGAAAAGGCCACCACCGGCACCCCGGCCTGACGCGCGACGGACGCCGCCCCCCGCACGTTGGCGGCCAGCAGCGGCCCCAGGATCAGCCGCGCGCCGTCGCCGATGGCAAGCTGCGCCGCCTCGGCCGCGCCCTCGGGCGTGCCCCGGGTGTCGTGGGTCAAAAGCTTGAACTTGTCGTCGGCGAAGGAAAACAACGCCATCTGCGCCGCGTTCAACAGCGCCTGGCCGACGCCCGCGTTCTGCCCCGACAGCGGCAGCAGCAAGGCAACGCGGACCGAGCCGTCGTCGGGTGCGGCGATGGTCGTGGTCGGGGCCTGGGCCGGCTCCCCGGGGGCGGCCTGAGTCAGGGGCGGCGGGGCCGGGCGCGGCACGGGCGTCACCGCATAGGTCGGCGGCGGCGGCGTGCGCGGGCCCGAGACGATGGGCCGGGACGGCGCCTCCGACTGGGACTTGCCGCCTTGAATTAACCCGCCGAATGTCGAAGATTGGCACGCGGCCAACAAGGGCAGCAGCAGCACCGCCGCGACGACCGTGGCCAGGGCCGGGCGCGAAAGGGCGTTTTGCGAATATGACCTGTTCATCTTCATCCGATGATCCGCCGGAATTTGCTGCCAAGGACGTGCGGGCGCCGGATGGCACCCCGTTGGAGGCCGCACTGTATCTGGTCTCCACACCCATCGGCAACGCCGGAGACATCAGTGCCCGGGCGCGCGACGTTCTCGCCCGCGCCGATCTGATCGCCTGCGAGGACACCCGGGTGACCGGCAAGCTGCTGATGATCCTGGGCATCAAGCGCGGCGACGGCGGCGGCCGCCTGCTTGCCTATCACGACCACAACGCGGCCCACCGCCGGCCGCAGATCATGGACCGCATCAAAAGCGGCGGCAGCGTGGCCCTGGTGTCGGACGCGGGCACGCCGCTGGTTTCCGATCCGGGCTACAAGCTGGTCGCCGCCTGCGTCGAGGACGGGCTGAGCGTGACCGCCGTGCCGGGCCCGTCCGCACCCCTGATGGCGTTGACCCTGTCGGGCCTGCCGACGGACCGTTTCTTTTTTCAGGGCTTCCTGCCCGCCAAGGGGGCGGCGCGGCGCACGGCCCTGGCCGAAATATCCTCTGTGCCGGCGACCCTCATCTTCATGGAATCGGGGCCGCGCCTGGCCGCGTCCCTGGCCGACATGGCCCAGGTTTTGGGCCCTCGCCCGGCCGCCGTGGCCCGTGAGCTGACCAAGAAATTCGAGGACGTGCGGCGCGGCACCTTGGACGAACTGGCCGCTCACTATGCCGAGGCCGGCCCGCCCCGGGGCGAGATCTGCGTCGTCGCCGGGCCACCCGGCGCCGAGGCGCCGTCGACGGACGCCGACATCGACGCCCTGCTGGCCGAGGCCCTGGCCAAGGGGTCGGTGAAGGACGCGGCGGCCGAGGTCGCGGCGCGCACGGGTCAGCCGCGCAAGGTCCTTTATGCCCGGGCGCTGGAGCTCAAGCGGGCCCGCGCCCCGGCGCACAAACGAGAATGACCCGGGCCGCGCCCGGCCCCGACCGCCGCCGCGCCGAACGCCGGGGCCGCGGGGCCGAGATGTTGGCGGCCTTACTGCTGATCCTCAAGGGCCACCGCATCCTGGCCCGCCGCGCGCGCACGCCCGCGGGCGAGATCGACCTGATCGCGCGCAAGGGCGGCACCCTGGTGTTCGCCGAGGTCAAGGCGCGGGCCGGCCTGGATGCCGGCACGGAGGCCCTGGCCCCCCGCCAGCGGGACCGCATCGCCCGCGCCGCCGAGGCCTTCGTCCGCACCCGGCCCGACCTGGCCGGTCTGGACTGGCGATTCGATCTGATCGCGGTCGCCGGCGGCTGGCGGCTGAAACACCTGAAGGATGCCTGGCGGCCCGGCCTGGGCTGACCCCAGTGCCATGAAAACCGCATATTCCATCCCTTATCCTGTGTCTTCGTCCCCGGAAGTCGGCGTCAGAGAATTTGTCGCCGGCCAGGACCGGCGCTAGAATGCCCGCCGACCGGGGACCGTCCAATGCAGGAGATTTCACGCACCATGGCCGCACCAATTCGACCGTCCCGAGCGAAACCCCAAACCACCCCTGCCCTGCCCCGCGTGTTTGCCGCGCTGCTGTTGCTCGGCGCCGCGGCCGGCCTGACCGGCTGTGTCGGCGCCGCCGTGGGCGCGGGGGCGACCGTGGGCGTCGCCGCCATGGACGACCGGGGCGTGCAGGGCGTCGCCCGCGACGCCGGTCTGGCCACGCGGGTGCGCGGCAAATGGCTGAACTACGACCTGGAAACCGGCGACACCCTCGCCGTCGACGGCAGCGTCAAGGTCTACAACCGCCGCGCCATGTTGACCGGCACGGTCAAGACCGAGGACATCCGCGCCAAGGCCGTGCGCCTGACCTGGGAGGTCGAGGGCATCGAGGAAGTGATCAACGAACTGGCCGTCGGCGACACGTCGATGTCCGACGCGGCGATCGACAGCTGGATTTCGGCGCAACTGACGACCAAGCTGACCTTCGACAAGGACGTCCAGGCCATCAATTACATCATCGAGACGGAAAACGCCGTGGTCTACCTGCTGGGTGCCGCGCAAAGCCAGGCCGAGCTCGACCGCGTGCTGGGCCATGCCCGGGGCATTTCCCGGGTCCGCGAGGTGGTCAGCCACATCCGCGTCAAGGCCCCCGAAGCCCCCGCCGCCGACCAGCCGAAGAAGGCGTCCTGAGCCATGGCGGTTGGTGCCGACATCCTGGCCGACGACCTGCGGCGCGCCCTCGGCGAGATCGGCCGCCGGGACGACACGGACTTTCCCATCGCCGACGCCGCCCTGCATCTCGCGGCGGCGCGCCTGCCGGGCCTCAACCTGGGGCCTTACGAGCGCCACCTTGCGCGCCTGACGGGGGAGGTCGCCGATTACGCCGGCCCCGGCACGCCGAACCTGGCCGGCCAATACGATGCCCTGATCCAGGTCATCGACCGGCGCTACGGATACGGCGGCAACGAAAGCGTGTTCGAGGACCTGGACGCCGCCAACCTGGCGCGGGTCATCGACACCCGGCGCGGCCTGCCGGTGGCTCTCGGCATCGTCTACATGGAAGTCTGCAACCGTCTGGGCTGGTCCCTGGTCGGCCTGGATTTCCCCGGCCGCTTCCTGGTCCGCCTGGAGCATGCCGGCGGGCGCATGATCCTCGACCTGTTCGAAGGCGGGCGGGAACTGACGCCGCCGGACCTGCGCGGCATGCTGAAGACCATGGCCGGGGCCGATGCCGAACTGCACCCCCGCTATCTCTCGGAAATGACGGCGCGGCAGGTCGTGCTGCGCCTGGAGGACAACATCCGCGTGCGCCAGATGCAGCGCGGCGACCTGGCCGACGCCGCCGACACGATCGCCCTGATGCTGCTGATCGCCCCCGATACCGGCCATCTGTGGCGCGAGGCCGGGATCGTCAACGCGCGCCTCGACCGCGTCGCCCACGCCGTCGAGGCGCTGGAGGAATACCTCAAGCGCGCCCCCGGCGAGGAAAACGGCTATGAGGCGTCCTTGCTGTTGCAGGAATTGCGGGCCAAGTTAAATTAACCGGCCGGCCCCCGCCCCACGCTCCCCCAATCGGCCGAAGGATAAGGATTTCCCCATGGCGCTTACCGTGGCCATTCAGATGGACCATGTGTCGTCCATCGACATCAGCGGCGACAGCACCTTCGTCCTGGCGCTGGAGGCCCAGCGCCGCGGCCACAAGCTGTTGCACTATCTGCCGGGCGATCTTTCCTATCACCACGGGCGCGTCACCGCCTGGGCCGAACCCATGGAGGTCCGGCGCGAGGCCGGCAACCATTTCACCCTGGGCGAGACATCGCGCGTCGACCTGGCCGACGTGGACGTGGTGCTGATGCGCCAGGACCCGCCCTTCGACATGGCCTATATCACGGCGACGCATCTGCTGGAGATGGTCCACCCCAAGACCCTGGTGGTCAACAACCCGGCCGAGGTGCGCAACGCGCCGGAAAAGCTGTTCGTCACCCGCTTCGCCCAGTTCATGCCGCCAACCCTGATCGCGACCAACCGCCGCGACATCCTGGCGTTCCGCGAAGAACACAAGGACATCATCGTCAAACCGCTGTACGGCAACGGCGGGGCCGGCGTGTTCCACATCACGCCCGGCTACGAGAACCTGAATTCGCTGCTGGAAATGTTCACCGAAATGTTCCGCGAGCCGGTCATCGTCCAGGCCTATCTCAAGGACGTGCGCCAGGGCGACAAGCGCATCATCCTGATCGACGGCGCGGTCGCGGGGGCCGTCAACCGCGTGCCGGCGGCGGGGGAATCCCGGTCCAACATGCATGTCGGCGGCAAGCCGCTGAAATCGGAGCTGACCGCGCGCGAACGCGAGATCTGCGCCGCCCTGGCGCCCGAGTTGAAGGCGCGCGGCCTGATCTTCGTCGGCATCGATGTCATCGGCGGCTACCTGACCGAAATCAACGTGACCTCGCCGACGGGGTTGCAGGAAATCAACCGCTTCGACGGGGTCAGCCTGGAAAGCGACATCTGGGACGCCATCGAGGCACGGCTTTAGGCCGCGACAAGAAACGCAAAGGGAGAAACGCAATGGCGCTTATTGAAGGCATGGTCGAGGTGCCGACCAAGTACGGGCGCATGCCGTCCTTCGTCGCGAGGCCCGATGCGGGCGGGCCGTTTCCGGCGGTCATCTTCTACATGGACGCGCCGGGCTTCCGCGAGGAACTGTGCAACATGGCGCGCCGCATCGCCAAGGCGGGCTATTACTGCATCCTGCCGGACATGTATTACCGGCTCGGCACCATCCGTCTCGACAACACCCGGCGCACCGAGGCCATGACCAGCGTCTGGCGGGAGGCCATGAATTCCCTGACCAACGCCGACGTGACCGACGACACCGCGGGCATCCTCGCCTTCCTCGACGCCCAGGCCGACGCCGCCGCCGGGCCGGTCGGCTGCGTCGGTTATTGCATGAGCGGGCGTTACGTGGTGACCGTCGCCGGGCGCTTTCCGACGCGCATCAAGGCGGCGGCCTCGATGTACGGGGTCGGCATCGTCACCGCCGCCGAGGACTCGCCCCATCTGCTGCTGGGTCAGGTCCAGGGCGAATTGCTGTTCATCTTCGCCGAAACGGACGCCCACGTGCCGCAGGCCACGGTCGAGGCGGTGAAGAAGGCGATCAAGAAGACCGGCGTGAAGGCGACGGTCGTGCAGCCCAAGGACACCCAACACGGTTTTCAGTTCGCCGAACGCCTGGTCTATGCCCCCGTGCCGGCGGAAGCGGCCTGGGACAAACTGTTCGCCCTGTGGGACCGCAACCTGAAGAAAGCCAGCCCGGCGAAGCGCAAATAACGCCGTGAAAACACTTCTTCTACTACGCCATGCCAAATCCGACTGGGCCGCGCCGGGACGCGACGACATCGACCGGCCGCTTGCCCCCCGCGGACACGACGCCGCGCCCCGCATGGGCCGCTTTCTCAAGGACGAGGACCTGATCCCCGATCTGGTGCTGTGCTCCACCGCACGGCGCGCCCAGGAAACCTGGGACCTGGCTGCGGCGGAACTGGACCGCGAGGTCCCCGTTCGCTTCAGCAAGGGACTTTACGCCGTCTCGTCGGCGGCGTTGCTGGCGGCCATCCGCCGCGTGCCCGACGACTGTGGCCGTCTGCTGCTGATCGGCCATAACCCGGAGATCGAGGACCTGGCCCATCGTCTGGCCGGGACCGGCAAGGCCAAGGCGCTGGCAAGTCTGGCGGACAAGTATCCGACAGGCGCGCTCGCCGAAATCCGCTTCGCGCGGGACAGCTGGAGCAAAATCGGCGAAGGCGCGGGCGACCTGCGCCGCTTCGTCACGCCCCGGGACCTGGACTAAGAGGCCAGTCCCGGGTGCGCGGTGATGTCCGAGGCGAGGTCGTTCAGAACTTGTAGCCGACGCCGAAGCCGATGACCAAGGGGTCGAGGTCCGTGCCCTTGGCGTTGACCCCACCGCCGTTGGCGACGATGTCGGTCGACACGAAGACCTTCTTGACGTCGAAGTTGAGCGACCATTTGTCGTCGATCTTGTAGTCGATACCGGCCTGGAAGGCGTATCCGAACTCGTCGCTGTACGACACCCGGTTCACGCTCGGGCCTTTCTTGTCCGCATAGGTGATCGTGTAGTTGATGCCCGCGCCGACATAGGGATTCCACTTGCCCTCCGGATTGAAGTGATATTGCAGGGTCAGCACCGGCGGCAGGGCCCAGACCGTGCCCAGGTTGAGATCGCCGCCGGTCGAATCCTTCACCTTAACCCGGTGCTTCGTGGTCGCCAGGATCAGTTCGGCCGAGATGTTCTTGGTGAAGAAATAGGTGAAGTCCAGTTCGGGCACGTAGGCGTTGGAGGTGCTGGCCTGACCGCCGAAAGCATCGGTGGTGCCGCTGGTGTCGGTCATGAAGCCGATGCCGCGCAGGCGCATGAGGATGTCGCCGGGTTCCGCGGCAAGGGCCGGCGCGGCGCTCGCCGCCGCAAGGGCGAGCGTCAGAACGCCCGTGGTGAGGGATCGCATGGTAAGGGAAATCCTCGTCTATCGTTTGGTGGCGGTTGCAATATCCCCAAGAATTATGGGGATAAACTAGGCGACGTCCCGGGCAAATGAATTGATCCAAATCATCCGCCGATCGACCGCAAACACAGGCGCGGATCGCAAGCGTCCACCGGCGTCGGCCTGGGCCGTCCCGGAATGCTAGGCAAAGGATATTATCGGTCCTACAATTACGCGCATTAGGGTCACCCGCCGGAGAGGAGGATACGGTGGTCGCACGCATCGCCACCGCCGCCTTTCAGGGCATCGACGTTCTGGACGTGGACGTCCAGGTCCAGATGACCGGCGGCCTGCCCGCCTTTTCCGTGGTCGGCCTGCCGGACAAGGCGGTCGCGGAAAGCCGGGAGCGGGTGCGCGCCGCCCTCCACGCCATGGGCCTGGCCCTGCCGCCCAAGCGCATCACCGTGAACCTGGCACCCGCCGACCTGGCCAAGGAAGGCAGCCATTTCGACCTGCCCATCGCATTGGCGCTGCTGACCGCCATGGACGTGCTGCCGGCCGACGACATGGCGCGCTATCTCGCCTTGGGCGAGCTGGCGCTGGACGGCGCGCTGGCCCCCGTGGCGGGGGTGCTGCCCGCCGCCGTGCACGCCAACGCGCGCGACCTGGGCTTGATCTGCCCGGCCCGGCAGGGCGGCGAGGCGGCCTGGGCCGGCGGCGCGGACATCCTCGCCGCGCCCAACCTGCTCGCGCTCGTCAATCATTTCAAGGGCACGCAGGTTCTGGGCCCGCCCGTCCGGCCCGAGGCCGGGGAAGCCGCCCGTTATCCGGACCTGGCCGACATCAAGGGCCAGGAAACGGCCAAGCGGGGGTTGGAGATCGCCGCCAGCGGCGGCCACAACCTGCTGATGGTCGGCCCGCCGGGGGCGGGCAAGTCGATGTTGGCGCAGCGCCTGCCCGGCCTGTTGCCGCCGCTTGAGCCGGAAGAGATCCTTGAGGTTTCCATGGTCCAGAGCCTGGCCGGGGCGTTGACCGGCGACGGCCTGTCGCGGCAGCGGCCGTTCCGCGACCCACATCATTCGGCGTCCCTGCCGGCGCTGGTCGGCGGCGGCACGCGGGCGCGGCCGGGCGAGGTCTCCCTCGCGCACCTCGGCGTGCTGTTTTTGGACGAGCTGCCGGAATTCCAGCGCGCCACCCTGGAAAGCCTGCGCCAGCCCCTGGAAACCGGGCGCGCCGCCGTGGCCCGCGCCAATGCGCATGTCACCTATCCGGCGCGGTTTCAGATGATCGCCGCCATGAACCCCTGCCGCTGCGGCTATCTGGGCGACGCGGCGCAGGCGTGCTCCAAGGCGCCGCGCTGCGCCGAGGATTACCAGGGCCGCATTTCCGGCCCCCTGTTCGACCGCATCGACATCCACCTGGACGTGCCGGCGGTCAGCCCCCTGGACCTCGACCTGCCGCCGCCGGCCGAGGGCACCGCCGAGGTCGCCGCCCGGGTCGCCGCCGCGCGGCAAATCCAGGCGAAGCGCTACAGGGATGTCCGCGACCAGGGCATCCGCACCAACGCCCAGGCCGACGGCGAATTGCTCGACCGGGTCGCCAGGCCCGACGACGCGGGGCGGAAATTGCTGGTGGACGCGGCCGCGCGCTTGGGTCTCAGCGCCCGCGGCTATCACCGGGTGCTGCGCGTGGCGCGCACCCTGGCCGACATGGAGCAAGCCGGCGGCGTGACCCGGCTGCACATCGCCGAGGCGCTGTCGTTTCGCCGCCTGATACCGGGACGGGGCGGGGCGGCATCCGGCGTCTAGGGTGACATCGGGGCCGGGGCCCGTCAGTGGACCACGGTCGGGACGGAGTCCGTCAGCGCGCCCGCCGCCCAGGCGTAGCCTTCGTCGAAATCCGAAAAGTCGCGGGTTTCACCCTTGCGGCGAAACACGGCGGTCCGGGACAGGATGTAGAACCGGCAGGCGATCTTGATCCCGGGATTGCCGCCCGTGATCAGGGCGCAGCGTTGCTGCGCGTCGCCCAGGGTATCCATTTTGCCGAAGACAAGCTTGGCGATCTTGGTCCAGTCGCCGGGCGGCGGGATGAAGTCGCGCAGGTCCGTGACGGCCGGCACCATGGGATCGCGGCCCTGCGGAAAAATGCGCGCCGTGGCGGCGCGTTGCCGTTCGGCCCATTTGTCGACATCAAAGACGCCGCTGAACCGGAAGATCAGCACGCCGTTGTCGTCCAGCGTCATGTCGAAATCGAAATCCGAGTCCATGCATAATCCCCCCGGTTATTCATGGTCGCTGAATTCATACAAAAGTATGTCACTGGGATTTCGCAAAGAGAACTGGAAAACGGTATGTAATTCATACCGTTATGAGACGCGGCCGGGGCGCGGTCAGGGGCGCTTGAGCATCGGGCCGACGGGCTCGCCGCCGACGATGTGGATGTGCAGGTGGGGCACATCCTGATGGCCGTTCGCCCCTGTATTCGCGATCAGCCGGTAGCCGTCTGCGGTCACGCCCAGCTTGTCGGCGACCTTTCTGATGGCCCGGGTATAGGCGAGGATTTCCGCATCGCTGGCGTTTTCCGAGAAATCGCTCATGTCGACGTAATGTCCCTTGGGAATGATCAGGACATGGACCCGGCGCTGCGGCTGGATGTCCTTGAAGGCCAGGACATGGTCGTCCTCGTAAACAGTCGAACAGGGAATCTCGCCACGGATGATGCGCGCGAAGATGTTGCTTTCGTCGTATGCCATGGAAATTCTCCGGCCCTATTTGCTGCGGCTGTTTTTCTCGGCGATGCCCGACTGCCCCGTGCGGCGTTCGAGTTCCGCCCAGACGTCGGCCGGGTCGAGCCCCAGTTGCGCCCAGAGGGCGAGCAGATGGTAGAGCACGTCGGCGCTTTCCTTGGCCACGGACGCCTTGTCCTCGGTCAGGGCGGCGACGGCGGTCTCGACCGCTTCCTCGCCGATCTTGCGCGCGATCAGGGGCGTGCCGCCGGCGAACAGCTTGGCCGTGTAACTCGAGTCCGGGTCCGCACCCTTCCGGCTTTCGATGGTCGCGAACAGGGCGTCCAGGATATGGGTCATGGCCAGGGTCCTCACGTGAAAAGTCTCAGGCGGCGGTGTCGTCCATGCGGACGGCCGCGCCATGCGCCAGCATATGCGCCTTGGCCTGTTGAATGGAATAGGTGCCGAAATGAAAGATCGAGGCGGCGAGCACGGCCGAGGCATGGCCCTGGGTGATGCCTTCGACCAGGTGGTCGAGATTGCCGACCCCGCCGGAGGCAATGACCGGCACGGGCACCGCGTCGGCGACGGCGCGGGTCAGGGCTAGGTCGAAGCCGTTCTTAGTGCCGTCCCGGTCCATGGAGGTCAGGAGGATTTCCCCGGCCCCGAAATCCGCCATCTTTTCCGCCCAGGCGATGCATTCGATGCCCGTGGCCTTGCGCCCGCCGTGGGTGAAGATCTCGAACCGGGTGCCGTCGGGGGTGGGTTCGCGCGTCACCGCGTCGACCCGCTTGGCGTCGACGGCGACGACGATGCATTGCGCGCCGAACTTTTCCGAGGCTTCCCGGACAAATTCGGGGTTATGCACGGCCGCCGTGTTGATCGAGACCTTGTCGGCCCCGGCCAGCAAAAGCTTGCGGATATCGTCGGTCGTGCGCACGCCACCGCCCACGGTCAGCGGCATGAAGCACTGTTCCGCCGTGCGCGCCACCACGTCGAAGATGGTGTCGCGGTTTTCATGGCTGGCGGTGATGTCGAGGAAACACAATTCGTCCGCCCCGGCGGCGTCGTAGATCCGGGCCTGTTCCACCGGATCGCCCGCGTCGACCAGATCAACGAAGTTGACGCCCTTGACCACGCGGCCTTCGTTGACGTCGAGGCAGGGGATGACGCGTGCCTTGAGCATCAGGCCGCGTCCCTGAGCAACGTGACGGCGGCGGGCAGGTCGATCTTGCCGTCGTAGACGGCGCGGCCCGAAATCACGCCTTCCAACAAACCGCCGCCCTGGGCCTTGAGGTCTTCCAGGTCGGCCATGGACGACACACCGCCCGACGCGATGACCGGGATCGAGACGGCGCGGGCGAGATCGAGGGTCGCCCGCAGGTTGGGGCCCTGCATGACGCCGTCGCGGCCGATGTCGGTGAAGATGATGGCGGCCACGCCCGCGTCCTCGAACCGCCTGGCGAGATCCAGCGCCGTCAGCTCGGAGACTTCCGCCCAGCCCTCGACGGCGACCAGGCCGTCGCGGGCGTCGATGCCGACGGCGACGCGGCCGGGATGGGCCTTGCAGGCGGCCTTGACCAGACCCGGGTCCGTCAACGCAGCCGTGCCGAGGATCACGCGGCGCACGCCGCGGGCCAGCCAATCGTCGATCGTATCCATATTCCGGATGCCGCCACCGAGCTGCACGGGGATGTCCAGGGCCGCCAAAATGGCGGTGACCGCCGCCCCGTTCACCGGCTTGCCTTCAAATGCACCATTAAGATCGACTAAATGAACCCATTCACATCCGGCATCCTGGAATGCCCGCGCCTGGGCCGCCGGATCGTCGGAAAACACCGTCGCCCGGTCCATGTCGCCCTGGTAGAGGCGCACGCACTGGCCGTCCTTGAGATCGATGGCGGGGAAAAAAATCATGCCAGCCGCGCCCCCTTCATCATTCTCCGCCGTTCACGACAGAAGATTGAACCACAAAGACGGTGAGGCGGTGAGATTCCTGAGTTTCTCATCAACGGCAGGGCGTGCCCGGGCGACATCAACATAAGCTTACTCTCATTCTTTTCTTCTTCTCACCGTCTCACTGCCTCTGTGGTTTTCTTAATAATCAGGGCGTCCATTTCAAGAAGTTTTCGATGAGCTTAAGTCCCACAGCCTGGCTTTTCTCCGGGTGAAACTGGGTGCCGACCAGGTTGTCGCGGCCCACGGCGGCGGTCACCGGGCCGCCGTAATCGGTCACGGCCAGGAGGTGTTCGGCATTTTCCGGCACCAGATGGAAGGAGTGGACGAAATAGGCATGCTGGCCGTTGGCCAGGTCCTTGAGCACGGGATGCTCCGCGTAGCCGACCCAGAACAGTTCGTTCCAACCCATGTGCGGGATCTTGAGGGTCTTGTCGGCCGGGTCGAGGGCCTTGACGGCCCCCGGAATCCAACCTAATCCGGGGGTTTCACCGAATTCGAAGCCCGTGGTCGCCATCAGCTGCATGCCGACGCAGATGCCGAGAAAGGGCTGCGCGCGAACGATGACGGCCTCGTCCAAGGCCGCCATCATGCCGTCGATGGCGGCGATCCCGGCCCGGCAGTCGGCGAAGGCACCGACACCCGGCAGGACGACGCGGTCGGCCTTGGCCACCACGTCCGGATCGGCGGTCACGGCGACGGCATCCGAGCGGCCAAGCTCGCGCACCACGCGTTCGAACGCCTTGGCGGCGGAGCGCAGGTTGCCGGAACCGTAATCGATGAGGGCGATGGTCATGGGGCCGCTCCCGCCTTAGGTCCGGGCCGCCGCGAGATCGCGGGCCAACGCCGGATCGGCGTCGAGAAAGCGGTAGAGGGCATCGTCCCGGTCATCGCCGCAGACGGGGCCGCTTTCGGCGAAGCCCCGGGCCGCCAGATGGCGGCGCATCAAATCGTTGGCGACGAAGCCGACGGCGGCATATAGCGCCAGCATCACCGCCGTGCCGGCCACGGGATCAGGCAGCAGAACCTCGACCGCGAGCCCCGCACCCGTGATGATCACGAACAGGCCGAGCGCCGTCCACCACATGCGGTGCCACAGCGCCCAAAGGAACGAAAACAGGAAGGCCGGCCAATTGAAGCCTTCCTTGACCAGGCGGACATCCTTGTCCGGGTCCAGGCCGTGGCGGCGAAGGTGAACGGTGAAGACGCGCATGAATCCGGCTGCTCGTTAGACATCAATCCGCCCGGGGATGGGCGGGGCGGGGCGCCCTAGAGCGAGCCGCCCAGGGTTCCCTTGGTCGAGGGCACGGCGTCGGCCTTGCGCGGGTCGATGGTGGCGGCGTCGCGCAGGCTCCGCGCCAGACCCTTGTAGCAGGACTCGACGATATGGTGGTTGTTCTCGCCATAGAGGTTTTCCACGTGCAGGGTCGCCCCGGCCGCTTGCGCGAAGGCCTGGAACCATTCCTTGAACAGCTCCGTGTCCATGTCGCCCAACTTGGGCTTGGAGAAGTTCACCCGCCAGATCAGATAGGGCCGGTTTGAAAGGTCGATGGCGATGCGTGACAGGGTTTCGTCCATCGGCACCAGGGCGGCACCATAGCGCGTGATGCCCTTGCGGTCGCCCAGCGCCTTGGTCACCGCCTCGCCGATGGCGATGCCCGTGTCCTCGGTGGTGTGGTGGAAATCGATATGGGTGTCGCCCTGGGCCTCGACCGTCAGGTCCATCAGCGAATGGCGCGACAGCTGTTCCAGCATGTGATCGAGGAAGCCGATCCCGGTGGACACGGAATATTCACCCGTGCCGTCCAGGTTGACGCTGACCTTGATCCGCGTTTCCTTGGTGTTGCGTTCGACGCTGGCCGTGCGCATGGCCTTGACCCTTTTATGAATTCGGATGCGGTCTTTTATCAGGCAGACCCTCTTTTACCAAAAAAATAGTACGCCCGGGCCGCGCGGCAATGGGCGACGCGGCATGCGGCCCCGGCCCCCGCCTTGATATGCACCGTTGACCGGACCACATGGTTCCCTATCATCCGGGCTTCCCGTCCCCGGCACAACGGCACCCCAAGGAACGACCCCCATGGCAAGCGACACCCCCCTTTGGCACGGCACCACCATCCTTTGCGTGCGCAAAGGGGACGACGTGGTTCTGGCCGGCGACGGCCAGGTCTCGCTCGGCGACACGGTCATCAAAGCCAATGCGCGCAAGGTCCGCCGATTGGGTGACGGCAACGTGATCGGCGGCTTCGCGGGTGCCACGGCCGACGCCTTCACCCTGTTCGAACGCCTGGAAGCCAAGCTGGAGCAATATCCCACGCAGCTGACCCGGGCCTGTGTCGAGCTGGCCAAGGACTGGCGCACGGACCGCTACCTGCGCCGGCTGGAAGCCATGATGGCCGTGGCCGACAAGGACGTTTCCCTGGTCCTGACCGGCACCGGCGACGTGCTCGAGCCCGAGGACGGCCTGATCGGCATCGGATCGGGCGGCAATTACGCCCTCGCCGCCGCCCGGGCGCTGATCGACCAGGACGGCCTGGACGCCCGGCAAATCGCCGAAAAGGCCATGGCCGTCGCCGCCGGAATCTGCGTCTACACCAACTCCAACCTGACCATCGAGGCCCTATGACCGAGCCCGCCGAAAAGACCTCCGCCCCGCGCAGCCTGGACGACACGCTGGGCGCCGGCACGTCAAGCTTCACGCCGCGCGAGATCGTCTCCGAACTGGACCGCCACATCATCGGCCAGAAGGACGCCAAGCGCGCCGTCGCCATCGCACTCCGCAACCGCTGGCGGCGGCAGCAGTTGGACGACGACCTCAAGGAAGAGGTCCTGCCCAAGAACATCCTGATGATCGGGTCGACCGGCGTCGGCAAGACCGAGATCGCGCGAAGGCTCGCCAAGCTGGCCCAGGCGCCCTTCATCAAGGTCGAGGCGACCAAGTTCACCGAGGTCGGCTATGTCGGCCGCGATGTCGAGCAGATCGTCCGCGACCTGGTCGAGACCGCCATTCACATGACCCGCGAACGCCTGCGCAAACAGGTCCAATCAAAGGCCGAGGCGCGGGCGGAAGAACGCGTGCTCGACGCCCTGGTCGGCGACAACGCCTCAAAGGAAACCCGCGAAACCTTCCGCCGCAAACTCCGCAATAACGAGATCAACGACCGCGAGATCGAGATCACCGTCTCCGACACGCCGAGCCTGGGCATGCCGACCTTCGACATCCCCGGCATGCCGGGGGCGCAGATGGGCATGCTCAACCTGAACGACATGCTGGGCAAGGCCTTCGGCCAGCAGCAGAAGCCCCGGCGCATGACGGTCGAGGACAGCTACGGCGTACTGTTGGCCGAGGAAGGTGACAAATTGTTGGACGACGACCGGGTGGTGAAGGACGCCATCCATGCGGTGGAAAACAACGGCATCGTGTTCCTCGATGAAATCGACAAGATTTCCCAACGCACCGACGTGAAGGGCGGCGACGTCAGCCGCGAAGGGGTGCAGCGCGACCTGCTGCCGCTGATCGAAGGCACCACCGTCGCGACCAAGCACGGGCCCGTGAACACGGACCACATCCTGTTCATCGCCTCGGGTGCCTTCCATGTCTCCAAACCGTCCGACATGCTGCCCGAACTGCAAGGCCGCCTGCCCATCCGCGTCAACCTTCGGGCCCTGACCAAGGACGACTTCAAGCGCATCCTGACGGAGACCGAGGCGTCGCTGCTGAAACAGTACGTGGCATTGATGAAGACGGAAGAGCTGGAGCTGATCTTCACCGACGACGCCGTCGACGCCATCGCCGGCCTGGCGGTGGAGATCAACGACGGGGTCGAAAACATCGGCGCCCGGCGGCTTCATACGGTGCTGGAAAAGCTGGTCGAGGAGATCAGCTACACGGCCTCCGACCGCTCCGGCGAAACGGTGACCATCGACGCCAAGTACGTGGATGAACAGGTCGCGCCCCTGGCCAAGAACGCGGATTTGTCGAAGTTTATTCTTTAAGGAAAACCACAGAGGCGGTGAGGCAGTGAGATGAAATAGTGAGAAGAGGGCGCTTATGGACTCCCGAGGACGCGGGAATCCAGTCTTGTTCCTCATTCTTTCTTCTCACCGCCTCTGTGCCTCAGTGGTTATCCCGAAAATTAATGCGCCGGCCCACCCCGCGTCCGCGCGGCGCGGCGGCCGCGGATTTCGGCGATAATCCAGTCGATGGTGTCTTCGTCCAACTCATGGATCAGCTCGGCCAGCAGGTTGGCCAGTTCCGTCGCCTTGGGGTTGAGGCCCGCCGTGTCGACGGTGATGCGGGGATGGGACAGGGCCGCCATGCGTTTGAGCTCGTCCGTTTCCTCCATGCCCAGGTTGAAGTAACCGGCGATCTGCTGCACCAGGCCCGGGCCGGGGCGGCCGCGGTAGCCATGTTCCAGCGCCGAGAAATAGGCCGAGGACACGCCCATTTCCTGGGCGAACTGTTTCAGCGTGATCTTGTGCACCTTGCGCAGGCGGCGCACCTTCTGGCCGAAGGGTGTCATTGCGCGGCCCCCTTGTTGCGTTTGAGCAGGATATAGAGCGCCCCCGCGCCGCCATGGGGGCGGGCGGCGTGGTCGAAGGCGTGGATCAGGCCGTTCAACGGCGGGGCGTTGAGCCAGCCGGGCACGGCCTGGCGCAGCACGCCGATTTCGCCGGTGTCGCGCGTGCCCTTGCCGGTGATGACCAGCACGCAGCGCTTGCCCTGACCATAGGCGCGGGTGATGAAGCCGATGAGTTCGTTATGGGCGACGGTCTGCGTCATGCCGTGGAGGTCGAGGCGGCCTTCGACGGCCATCTTGCCGCGCCGCATGTTGGTCTGGGTGCGGCGGTCGAGCCCGGGGGCGGCACCATGGCTGAGCTCGCGGGCGGCGGCGGATGTCATGGACGCCGGTTCGGGCAGGGGGGTCGTGCGGTAGGAGCGCGGCGCGGGTTTGGCCTTGGCGGGGGGCGCGGCCGGGTCCGGGACCGGATGGTCGATGCGGGCTTCGCGGACGGGGAGCGGCTTGACGTCGCGGGTGACCAGCGCCCAGAGGGCGTCGTCTTCCGGCGGGGTCTGCGGTCCCTTAACCCGTTTGTCCGCCATCGTCCCCATCGTCCACAATCACGATGTGCAGATGCTTCGGCCCATGGATGCCGAGGAACAGGGTGAGCTCGATATCCGCCGTGCGCGACGGGCCGGTGATCCAATTGACCGTGCGCGGCATGAAGCGGTCGCCGCCTTCGGCCCCGGCACGGTCCTTGCGCAGGCGCGACCAGATGTCCTCGAAACAGCCGGAAATGTCGGACGCGCGCAGCACCGCGATATGCACCGGCGGCAGAAAGTTGACCGTGGTCGGGCTTTCGGGACCCGAGAGAAACACCAGCGATCCCGTTTCCGCGACGGCGCCGAAGGCATGGCTGACACCCGCCGTGTCGGACCCCTGGGCGGGACCTTCGGCAATGGTGATCGCCGTCTTGTCCCAGGGGGCCGCCCGCAGGCGCGGGTCCGGCGTCATGCGGACATTGGCGTGCATGTTCTGCGCCGCCAGATAGTCGGCGACGGCGCCCGGCAGATCGTCCAGGGATTTGACGCGGGCGACCGTGGCCTGAACCCGTTCGGCCTCGGCCTGGAAGCGGTCGGTGGCCGCCGGGCCGGTATCCTGACCCCGCGCCGGGATGACGTGGCGCGCCTTGGCCATCAGGCGCTGGGCCACGGCGGCGCGGCGCGCCCCGTCGTTGGATTGGGTCAGGGCGGCGCGCAGGTCGCCGAGAATTTGTTCGCGCCCACTCATGAGGATTTGCTCCGCACCACGGCGCCCACCGGGCCCTTGTGATACTGCGCGATGAAGCTATCGCCCTGAGGGGCGGGCAGGTCGCGGGGGCCGGTCCAGCCGCCGGCCAGCGGCAGCCAGCGGAACCGCCCGCGCCGGCGGCCCAGGATGGCGAGCGCCGTCATCAGCGGCCCAGTGATGGCGCGGTACAGCCGGGGCCGCTTGGCG
The DNA here is from genome assembly GCA_963976055.1 of uncultured Alphaproteobacteria bacterium. Classification (GTDB taxonomy): domain Bacteria; phylum Pseudomonadota; class Alphaproteobacteria; order Rhodospirillales; family Casp-alpha2; genus UBA1479. The sequence goes on along the minus strand of CAXBJB010000008.1, from coordinate 33,036 downwards.
AGCCCGGCCCAGAGCTGGAGCGCCCAGCGCGCCGCCGCCGAATTACCCTTCCTCTGATACTGCCGTTCGCGCCAGGCGCGCAGCATCCGGGGCAGGGGGATGCGCATGGGACAGACGGTTTCGCACTTGCCGCACAAGGTCGAGGCATTGGGCAGGTCGCCCGCTTCGTGAATGCCGATCAGCCCCGGGATCAGCACCGCCCCCATGGGCCCGGAATAGACCCAGCCGTAGGCATGCCCGCCGATTGCGTGATAGACCGGGCAGTGGTTGAGGCACGATCCGCAGCGGATGCAGCGCAGCATGTCCTGAAATTCCGTGCCGACCAGCTCCGTCCGCCCGTTGTCCAAAAGGACCACGTGGTATTCGTCGGGCCCGTCGAGATCGGCCGGCCGCTTCGGGCCCGTGCAGAAGGTGGTGTAGACGGTGATGTCCTGCCCCGTGCCGGAGCGCGCCAGCACGCGCAGCACCGTCGCCGTGTCCTCCAGCGTCGGGATGACCTTTTCCAGGCTGGCGATGACGATATGCACGCGGGGCAGGGAATAGGTCAGGTCCGCGTTGCCTTCGTTGGTGACCAGCACGTTGGTCCCCGTTTCGGCGATCAGGAAGTTAGCGCCGGTCAGGCCGACGTCGGCGTTGAGGAATTTTTCGCGCAGCTCGTTCCGCGCTTCCTCCAGCAGGGATTTGGGGTCGTCCAGATTGCGCGCCGGGTCCAGGTTGGTGTGGGCCTTGCGAAACGTGTCCTCGACCTGGTTTTTGTTCAGGTGCACGGCGGGCGCGATGATGTGCGACGGCGGCTCCTTGCGCAGCTGAATGATGTATTCGCCCAAATCCGTTTCGATGGGGGCGACGCCGTTTTCCTCCAGGAAATCGTTGATGGCGATTTCCTCGCCGATCATGGATTTCGATTTGGTCACGGTCTTCGCACCCACGCTGCGGCAGATTTCCAGGATCTTTTCCCGCGCGTCCTGGCCCGTGCGGCACCAATGGACATGGCCGCCCGCTTCCTTGACCCGGGATTCGTACTGTTCCAGGTACAGATCGAGATGCGCCAGGGTATGGTCCTTGATCGCCTTGGCGGCGTCGCGCAATTGATCGAATTCGGGCAGGCGGTCGACGGCCTCGGCCCGGCACAGCGGAAAGCCCTGGCCCAGGCGGGTCAGGGCCTGGGCCAGTTGGCCGTCGGCCATGGCCTCGCGGGCGTTGGATTTGAACCGGCGGGTCTGGCTTTCCATCAGGCCGTGTCCTCGTCCGCTTCGCCGATGGCCGGCCGATCGGTCATCCCGGCCAGGACCTCGGCGACATGGCGGGCCTCGACGGACGCCCCCCGGCGTTTCAGCCGCCCGGCCATGTTCATCAGACAGCCCAGGTCGCCGGCCAAAAGCAGGTCCGCCCCCGTGGCCAGAATGTCGTCGGCCTTGGCGTCGACCATCTTTTCGGAAATGTCCGGATACTTGACGCAAAACAGCCCGCCGAAGCCGCAGCAGGTTTCCGGAATGTCGCCCTCGACCAGGGTCAGGCCACCGACCTTGCCGAGCAATGCCCGCGGCTGCGCCTTGATGCCCAGTTCGCGCAGGCCCGAGCAGCTGTCGTGATAGGTCGCCGTCGCGGCCAAGTCCGGCGGGCGGACGTCGGCCTGCATGACGTCCGTCAGGAAGGCCACCAGCTCGAACGTCTTGGCGGCAAGCGCCTCGGCCCGCGCCTTCCATCTCGCGTCGTCCTTGAACAGATTGGGATAGTGGTGGGAGATCATCCCGGCGCAACTGCCCGAGGGGACGACCACGTAATCGAAGCCCTCGAACACGGCGATCACATTCTTGGCGATGTCGCGGGCGTCCGGGCTGTCGCCGGAATTATAGGCCGGCTGGCCGCAGCAGGTCTGGGCCTCGGGCACGGAAACCTTGCAGCCCGCGTCCTCCAGCAGCTTCACCGTGGCGAAGCCGACGCTGGGCCGCATCAGGTCAACCAGGCAGGTCGCGAACAGGCCGACCTCGGGCGAGGTTGGCGGGGTTTTCAAAGCGGGGGCATGTTCGGTCATGATGGAGGCAGAATGCGGGCTTGGCCGCCGATTGACAAGGCCGAACGGCAGGTGCGCCGGGCGGTGCCGCCCACCTACTTGCGCGGCAGCAGCAGGTAGTACACGCCGCCTTCGTTCATCAGCCCGGCCCGGGCCTCGGCCTCGGCCCCGAAACCCCAGAACAGGTCGCCGCGCACGATGCCCTTGATGGCCGAGCCCGTGTCCTGGGCGACGACCATGCGGGTCAGCGGTTTTTCGTTCTTGGGATCGAGCGGGTCCGTCGTTACCAGCCAGAGCGGCAGGCCCAGCGGCACGTATTTGGGATCGACGGCGAGCGAGCGGCCGGCGGTCAGCGGCACGCCCATGGCGCCCTTCACGACCTCGTCCCGTTCCACGCGGAAAAAGATGAAGGACCGGTTCTTCAGCATCAGCTGTTCGGCGGCCAGCGGATTGGCCGTCATCCAGGCCCGCAGGCTGGGCATGGTCACGTCTTCGACCTTCATCACGCCCTCGGCCACCAGTTCGCGGCCAATGGAGGAATAGCGGTGGCCGTTGCGCCCGGAGAACGCAAGCCGGACATGGCTGCCGTCGGGCAACAGGATGCGGCCCGAGCCCTGGACATGCAGGAAGAACAGGTCGATGGCGCTGTCGACCCAGAGCAGTTCCAACTGCCGGCCCCGCAGGGCGCCCTCAAGGATGTCGCGACGGTCGTAATAGGGCAGCAGGCGGTCGTCGGCCAAACGCCCGGCCAGCTGTTCGCCCTTGCGGTCCGGGTAGAACATGCCGAGTTCGACCACCACGATGTCGCGCGGGCGGGCATAGACCGGATGGCGGTAACGGGCAGTGGGCTGAAAACTGCCGCGCAGCAGGGGCTCATAATAGCCCGTGAACTTACCGTCCCGTTTCTGGCCGTCGCGCACATGGAAGGGGCGGAAGCTGCGTTCGACGAAGAACTGCAATTGCGCCGTGCTTTTGGTGTTGAGGCCACGGGCCTCGGCGCAGATTTTCGCGAGATCGCCCATGGTGCCGTGTTCGGGAAGGTATCCGAGCGGCTGATCGGCGGGCTTGGCAGCGACCGCCGGACAGGACGCGAGGAAGGCCGCCAGCGCGTCGGACAGCACGTCCGCGCGCCAGCCGGGCAGGGTCTTGAACTCGGCGGGTTCGAGGATCAGTTGGGGGAGGACCTCGGCCGGGGCCTGATAGTCGCCGGCGGGGACGATCTTCTGGATCGCACCGCAGCCCGCGACGAGGCCGGAAGCGAGAACGGCCAGGGCGAGCGCCCAGGCGGACGAGCGGCGGCGGACGCGTGAGCCCCCCATCGCCTGCCTAGTCGGCGCTATGGGTTGCGACCAGGGCCCAGTTGGGGTCGCGGGCCTTGGTATCTCGGGCGAAGGTCCAGAAATCGGTGACCGTGATGACCTCGTTCGGGTTGCCTTCGGCGACCTGGCCTTCGGCATCGCGGGTCACGTTGACCTGTTCGGTCACGAACTTGATGGTGATGTTGGCGACGCGGCCTTCCATATAGGCCTCGACGATGTCCGCCGACTTGAAGCCGACCAGGGTGTCCTCGACCGTATGGCCGTGTTCCTCGCGGTCGCGGATCGCCGCCTCGAAATCGGCGAACACGCCCGGGTCCAGCAGGGTCTTCAAGGTCTTCACGTCCCCGGCGGCGAAGGCGTCCAGGATCATCTCGAAGGCGACACGGGCACCTGACAGGAATTCATCGGGCGCAAAGTCGGGATCGGCGACGCGGATCTGCACCAGGCCGTTGTCGACCGTGCCCTCGGCGGCGAAGTCGCCGGGGTCGGATTTGGATTGCGGCGAATCGTCGACCTTGCGCTCGGGCAGGGAGATGACCTTACCGTCCGGACCGTCCGGCGCGTCCTCCGGCGAGACCGGCTTGAACGGATCGCGGTGGCCGCTGCCGTCGTTGCCGTCACGGCGGCCGAGCACGCTGCGCAGGCGCAGCACGAAGAAGGCCGCGACCATGGCGATGAGAATGATGTCGATGAACTGGAATCCGCCGCCCATTTGTGAATTCGGACCTTTTTGTTTTCGCCCCCGACGATGGGGACTTTGGCGCCGAAGCGGCTGGATCCGCCGCCGGCACCCGTGGTTTAAGTTCGAACGCGCCCTTGCGCGCCAAGGTTAGCGGACCCCCGTGCCCAGGTCCAGCAAAGCTGCGGATGGGCGGGCGCCGCATCGGGGGCGACCCCGCTGCTCCCGGCTGCTAAACTCAAGCCGCCGATGGGTCTTGTGTGCCAAGCCTTTGCCTCAGACCCTTGAGATAGTCGCAATACAGGATAACTACAACCCGTGGCCCCATTCATCCTGATCCTGTTCATCGCCGTCCCGATCATCGAGATCGGCCTGTTCGTGCAGGTCGGCGGCGCAATCGGCCTGTGGCCGACCCTGGCCATCGTCATCCTGACGGCGGTATTGGGCACGGCGCTGCTGCGCCACCAGGGGCTCGACACCCTGCGCCGGGTGCAGGACAGCCTGGCCCAGGACCGCCTGCCCGTGGCCGAAATGTTCGACGGGCTGTGCCTGCTGATGGCGGGGGCGCTGCTGCTGACGCCCGGTTTCATGACCGACCTTTTCGGCTTTCTTCTGTTCGTCCCGCCGTTTCGCGCCGCCGCCGCCCAGGCCATCGGGCGCTATGTCCTGAGTCACGGCCGCGTCCATGTCCAGACCATGAGCATGGGGCCCGGGGCCGCGCCGGGGCCGGGCCCCGGCCATGGCCGCGGGCCGGGCGGCGGGCCGGTCATCGACGGCGATTTCGAAGAGGTTCCGCCGAACCCGGAAGCGCTCGAGGACAGGGACGGCCCCAGACGGCCCGACGGGCCGCCCGAAACCGGCTGACGCAGACCCGGGTCAGGGCCGCCTTGGCGGTTGTTCCCGGCCCTGATCCATGGTAGCCAGCTATCCGCCTTAAATACGGAGACGATCATGAGCGACGACACGACGCCCGCAACGGGACCGGCCGACACCGGTGGGATCAAGCCAGGAGACGAAGTCCCCCTGATGATCCACGGTCAGTACATCAAGGACCTGTCCTTCGAAGTTCCGGGCGCGCCGCAGATTTTCCTCGAAGCCCCCAAGGGCCAGCCCGAGTTGAACCTGAATCTGGACGTGCAGGTCGAAGGCCTGGCCGAGAACGTGTTCGAGGTCATTCTCGACATCAAGGCGGAAAGCAAGATCGCCGGTCAGGTGACCTATATCCTGGAACTGAAGTATGCGGGTCTGTTCACCCTGCGCCTCCCGGAAGAGTACCGGGCGTCGGTCCTATTCGTCGAATGCCCGCGCCTGATGTTCCCCTTCGCCCGCGCGATTCTGGCCGATGTCAGCCGCGACGGCGGATTCCAGCCCCTGGTGCTCAGCCCGATCGATTTCGCCGCCCTCTATCAGCAGAACGTCGACAAGCTGCAAAGCCAGGTCAAAAGCGACGCTTGAGCATTGATCCGCCGCAGGCGGGCCGCGATCACGCAACCCAGACGGGGTCTTTCAATTTTTCCAGAAAGGCCCGATGCGCCGCCTCTTCTTCCGGAAACGGCGCGTGGGCGCGCGGCGGCCGGGCGACCCGTTCCACGGTGACGCCCTGGATGCCCGCCTCGGCGGCAAGTTCCAGATCCGGCTGCCGCCCGCCGATCAATTCCAGATAGACTTCGGCCAGCAGGCGCGCGTCCAACAGGGCGCCGTGCAGGTCGCGGTGGGTGTTGTCGATCTGAAACCGTCGGCACAGCGCATCCAGGCTGGCCCCGGCGCCGGGAAACTTCTTGCGCGCCATGGCGACCGTATCAACGGCCTGGTTCAGGGGAATCGACGACCGTTTCAGACGCGCCAGTTCCGCATTGATGAAGCCCATGTCGAAGGACGCGTTATGGATCACCAGGGGGGCGTCGCCGACGAAGTCCAGGAAGGCGTCGGCGATTTCGGCGAACGGGGGGTGACCGGACAGGAATTCGATCGACAAGCCATGCACGTTGAAGGCTTCGATCGGCATGTCACGGTCGGGATTGACGTATTGGTGATAGGTGCGGCCGCTGGCGACATGATTGACCAGCTCGACGCAGCCGATTTCGACGATGCGGTGGCCGTTCAGGGGATCAAGTCCCGTCGTTTCCGTGTCCAGCACCACTTCCCGCATGGGTCGCCTCCTTGAACCAAGTCACCAATAAGAGGAGGGAGCCCAGACCCGTCCTGTGCATGTCCGCAGCAGTTTGACGATCCGCTTGAGATCCATCAAGGCCGCATGTCGGCCGATCCCCGTGTTGACGGTGAAATCGCCGAGCCAGATCTTTTCCCGCGCCGGCACCTGGCGGGCCAGGATGGCCTGAAACCTTTCTTCGGTCATGCCGGGGCGGGCCAGCACGCGGCGGCGCTGCAAAGCCGGGCGGCAATGCACCACCAGGACCGCGTCGCAGCGCGCGTCGCCGCCGGTTTCGAACAGCAGGGGAATGTCGAGCACGACGAGCGGAGCGCCACGCCGGGCGCAGGCCGCGAGGAATTTTTTTTCCGAGCGCCGGACCAGGGGATGGAGGATCGCTTCCAGGCGCTTGAGCGCCGCGTCATCGCCAAGCACCTTGGCGCCCAGAGCCTGACGATCGACGGCGCCGTTTTTCACCACCCCGGGAAAGGCGTCATCGACCGCCGCGACCGCGGCACCCCCTGGGCCCATCAGGGCGTGCACGGCGGCGTCCGCGTCGTGGACCGGCAGGCCGAGGCGACGCAGTTGCGCCGCCGCCGTGGACTTGCCCATGCCGATGGAGCCGGTCAGGCCGAGAATGAACATCGGCCCCCGCCCGCTCAGCCCTGGCCCATCTGGGCCAGGATGCGGGCGCGCAGGTCCGGCGTCACCTCGGGGGCAGCGCCGAACCAGGCTTCGAAGCCCGGCCGCGCCTGATGCAGCAACATGCCGAGCCCGTCGACCGCCGGATTGCCCCGCGCCCGGGCGGCGGCCAGCAGACCCGTTTCCAGGGGCGCGTAGACGATGTCGTTGACCAGCGCCGCCACGGGCAGGGTGTCGAGGGCAATCTCCAGCGGATCCTTGCCCGTCATACCCAGGGTGGTGGTGTTGACCAGAAGGTTGGTGTCTGCGAGCACCGCCGCCCGGTGGTCCCAGTCATGGACCGTGACCGGGCCGCCCAGGTCCCGGGCGATGCGGTCGGCCCGGGCGCGGGTGCGGTTGGTCAAGCGGATGTCCGGCACGCCGGCGTCGATCAGGGCGACCACCACGGCGCGGGCCGCCCCGCCGGCGCCCAGCACCACGGCGGGTCCGGCCGCAGGATTCCAGCCGGGTGCCCCTTCTTTCAGATTTTCCAGGAATCCGAAGCCGTCCGTGTTGGTGCCGGTCAGCCGGCCGCCATCGCCGACGATCACCGTGTTCACGGCGCCGATGCGCCGCGCCAGGGCGTCGGCCGCGTCGACGGCGGCCAGGGCCGCTTCCTTATGGGGCACCGTCACATTGACGCCGCGAAAGCCCATCTTGGCCAGGGCCTTCAGGACCTCGGCGAAATTCTCGGGCGCCACCGGCAGCGGCACATAGGCACCGTCGATGCCCAGGCTGTCCAGCCAATGGCCGTGCAGCACCGGCGACAGGGAATGGCTTACGGGCCATCCCATCACGCCTGCCAGTTTCGCCCGCCCGGTCATCGTCATCGTCTTGCGGTCCGTTCCGTTGTCAGCCGAGAAGCCCCGCCACGGGCTCGCCCCGCCGGCGCAGTTCGCCGAGCAGGGCCAGCAGCGGCAGGCCCAGGATGGTAAAATAGTCGCCTTCGATGCCCTCGAACAACTGCGCACCCAGGCCTTCCAACTGATAGGCACCGACGGAGGTCAGCACCGCCGCGCCGGCACGATCCAGATAATTGGCGATGGCGCCGCCGTCGAGGGGCCGCATGGTGAGGCGGGCCGCAGCATGATGGCGCCAGACCACGTTACCGCCCTGCGCCAGGACAACGGCGGAAATAAGGGTGTGGTCGCGGCCGGCGAGGCGTTCCAGGTTTCGCGCCGCCGCCGTCAGATCGTCCGGTTTGCGCAGGCTTGCGCCGTCCATGTCCAGCATTTGATCGGCGCCGATCACCAGGGCGCCCGGGTGACGCCCGGCGACCAGGGACGCCTTGGCCGCGGCCAGGGCCAGGGCGACGTCGGGCGTGGTCAGGCCGTCCCGGCGGCAGGCCGCCTCGATTTCGGGTTCGTCCACGTCGGCAGGATCGACGGTGATGTCGAGGCCCGCCGCGCGCAGCATGTCAGCGCGCACGCGGCTGCCCGAGGCCAGGACCAGCCGGGTCCCGGAGGCCGCCGTCACGTCAGGGGGCCGGGGGCTTCCCCGCGGCGGCGGCTCAACAGCTGGATCACGTTGGCCGCCGTTTCCTCGATGGATTTGCGGGTCACGTTGATGACCGGCCAGTCGTATTTGGAAAACACCCGGCGGGCCTCGGTGATTTCCTTCGACACCATGTCGAGGTCGACATAGTCGGTGTTTTCGTCCTGATCGAGCAGGCGCAAACGCTGGCGGCGGATTTCCACCAGCCGGCGCGGGTCCTTGGTCAGGCCGACGACGAGCGGATGGGTCAGCTTGAACAAATCGTCGGGCAGGGGAACGCCCGGCACGAAGGGCACGTTGGCGGTCTTCAGGCCGCGGTTCGCCAGATACACGCTGGTCGGCGTCTTGGACGTGCGCGACACGCCGACCAGGACCACGTCGGCGTCGTCCAGGTCCCAGGTCGACTGGCCGTCGTCGTGGCTGAGGGCGAAATGCATGGCTTCGATGCGGTCGAAGTATTCCGCGTCCATGACGTGCTGACGGCCGGCGCGGCCCCGCACCTTGGCGTTGAAATAGTTGCCCATGGCGTTCAGCACGGGATCGAGAACATGAATATGCGGCACCATCAGGCGGCGGCAACCGTCTTCCAGATGCTTGCGCAACTCTTCATGGACCAGGGTATAGAGCACCATGCCCGGCTGATCGTGGACGACGCCGAGCAGTTGGTCGATCTGTTCCGGGGAGCGCACCATGCTCCACATGTGTTCCTGCGCCTGGACGCTGTCGAACTGCGCCAGGCAGGCGCGCGCGACCATGGACACGGTTTCCCCCGTGCTGTCCGAAACGAGGTGCAGATGGAACTCCTTCACGGGCGGGAAAACTCCGACACAAGGGCTGTATGAAATCGGGACGGGTTGTGGACAACTGAGGTGTTTTTCACAAAGCCCCGTTTCCCACGCGCTGACCATTTATGGATACACAGGCAAAATGCGACTGTAAAACACAATTCAGCCTTTGGGGGAGCGGTGACAACCCGGTTGCCGCCCCGATTTCATCCCGGCTTTTCCCGTTTCTCACGTATCTGGAAAATGTCCATGCTTCAAAGGGATGCCGGGACCTCGCCGATGACTGTACACAGCCTGGCACGTCAGAAACGATCCCCGCGTTATGGAATCGGGATAACCTGTTGACGCATTTGATCCCCGTCATTCCACCCCCCTACTACAACATCAATAATCTTTATAAATACTTGTTTATTTGATTAGGGAGGGCACCCCGCTATGGTGCCGGACGGGTCTTGAGGCCCTTGAACGAACCTTTGGAGACCCGATCCCTTGCGTCCTTTCCTTGAACCTTTTCACGGTAACATCCCGGCCCGGCCGCCGGTCTGGTTCATGCGCCAGGCCGGCCGCTATCTTTCCGAATACCGGGCGCTGCGTAAGACGGCGCCGGATTTTCTCGGCTTTTGCTATACCCCCGACCTGACGGTGGAAGCGACCCTGCAGCCGATCCGGCTTTACGGTTTCGACGCGGCGATCCTGTTTTCCGATATCCTGGTGATACCCGACGCGCTGGGTCAGAACGTGCGGTTCGAGGAAGGGGTCGGGCCGCTGCTGGACCCGATCACGGACCGGGCGGGAATTTCGGCCCTGAAGACGGATGGCGTGCTCGACCATCTGGCGCCGGTGTTCGAAACCCTGACGCGCCTTCGCCGCGAGCTGCCGGACGAAACCGCGTTGATCGGTTTCGCCGGAGCACCCTGGACCCTGGCGTTCTATATGATCGAAGGCCGGGGCGGTGTCGACGGCGGCAAACTGAAGCGCATGGCTTACGGCCAGCCGGAAGATTTCGCTGCGTTGATGGCGGTTCTGGAAGAAGCCCTGGTCGCCTATCTGTGCCGCCAGGTCGAGGCCGGGGCCGAGGTGTTGCAGCTGTTCGACAGCTGGTCCGGCATCGCCGACGAAACCCTGTTCAAGCGTTGGATCATCGATCCCACGGCGCGCATCGTGGCGCGGGTGAAGGAAGCGCATCCGACGGTGCCGATCATCGGTTTTCCCCGGGGGGCGGGGCCGATGGTCGCGGCCTATGCGGCGGAGACGGGCGTTGATGGCATGTCCGTGGACAGCCAGGTGCCGCTTGCCTGGGCGCGGAAAAACGTTGCGGCCAATCTGGTCTTGCAGGGCAATCTCGACAATCAGCTGCTGGTTACCGGCGGCGAGGAGATGGACCGGGCGGTCGAACGCATCGTCCGCGATATGCAGGGCCATCCCTTCGTGTTCAACCTGGGCCATGGTATTTTACCGCACACGCCGCGGGAACATGTCGGGCGGGTGTTGGACGTGTTGCGTGGCAAGGCGAAGGGATAGGCACCATGGCGGGCAAACGCGCGGTCGTGCTGTTCAATCTGGGCGGACCCGACGGGCCCGACGCGGTCGAGCCGTTTCTGTTCAACCTGTTCATCGACCCCGCGATCATTTCCCTGCCCAATCCGCTGCGCTGGTTCATCGCCAAGATGATCAGCCGCCGCCGCGCCCCGATCGCGCGGGAAATTTATGCCAACATCGGTGGCCGGTCGCCGCTGCTGGCGGAAACCCAGGCCCAGGCATCGGCTCTGGAAGCGGCCTTGAACGGACCGGGAAACCCGGAAACCCGGGTGTTCATCTGCATGCGTTATTGGCATCCCATGAGCGCCGAGACGGCCAAGGCGGTCGCGGCATTCGCCCCCGATCAGGTGATCGAACTGCCGCTTTACCCGCAGTATTCGACGACGACCTCGGGTTCGTCCCTGAAGGATTGGCGGCGGGCGGCCAAATCCGCCGGGGTGACGGATAACGCGCGGGCGGCCTGTTGTTACCCCACGGCGGCCGGGTTCATCGCGGCGCAGGCCGACCTGGTCTCCGAAGGGATCGCCGCGGCCAAGGAAACGGGGACGCCGCGTGTCCTGTTTTCGGCCCATGGTCTGCCGAAGAAGGTGATCGCCAAGGGCGACCCCTACCAGTGGCAGGTTGAGCAGACGGCGGCCGCGGTGGTCGATGAACTGCGCCGGCAGGGGGTCGACGGGTTCGATCCGATCGTTTGCTACCAAAGCCAGGTCGGTCCTCTGGAATGGATTGGCCCGGCGACGGAGGACGAAATCAAGCGCGCGGGGGCGGACAAGACACCCCTGGTTGTGGTGCCCATCGCCTTCATCTCGGAGCATTCGGAAACCCTGGTCGAACTGGACATCGAATACCGCGAGGTCGCCGATCATGCGGGCGTGCCGGCGTATCACCGCGTTCGCACCGTGGGCACGGCGCCGAGCTTTATCGCGGCCCTGGCCGAAATCGTCGAGACGGCCTCAAGCCCGGGAGCCCGAACCTGTCATCCGTCGGCCGCGCGGATTTGTCCGGCCGAATGGTCGGCCTGTCCCTGCGCGGTCTAGGGAAAACGGCACGATGGAGCTAAGCGCCACCGCCTATGTCTGGATCAAGGCCCTGCACGTGATGAGCGTGATCGCCTGGATGGCCGGGCTGCTCTATCTGCCGCGCCTGTTCGTCTACCATGTCGATGCCGATGTCGGGTCCGACAAATCCGAGACCTTCAAGATCATGGAACGCCGGCTGATGCGGGGCATCATGAACCCGGCGATGATGGCCTCTGTCCTGTTCGGCCTGATCCTGATGGCGGCGTCCGGGCCGGCGATCTGGCATACGGTCTGGTTCCCGGTGAAGGCGGCCGCCGTGGTGGTGTTGATGGTGATGCATGTATTGTGCGGCAAGTGGCGGCGCGCCTTCGCCGAGGACCGCAACCGGCATTCCGGGCGGTTCTATCGTTTCATGAACGAGGTCCCGGCCGTGCTGATGGTGGTTATCGTCATCATGGTCATCGTGCGGCCGAGCTAGATCTCGGGGGCCTTGGCAGCGGATGTGAAGCGGACGGCACAAAAAGTTCAATTGACTTGATTTTCCGCATTCGTTAATCATCCCATGTGCCGACGCGGACGGCATCCCGCCTCTTTCGGGCCCGGTCTACCAAAGGTCCCGCCCAATCCTTTCTCCATCGACCAACCCGGCCCGGGCGCGTCCGATGTCTCGCTACGGTTTCAGCCGGCCCAGGATGGGACGGTGGGGCCGTTCCGCAGGCCCGCGCATCGCCGCGACCACGGCGGCCCATCCGGACGACGCCTTTTCCGGCTCCTAATTCCTTCCGGTTTTTTCCCCCACATCAATCAGGCCTCACATGAATCTCAAGGAACTGAAACAGAAATCGCCCGCCGACCTTCTGGCTTATGCCGAAGAGCTGGAGATCGAAAACGCGAGCTCCCTGCGCAAGCAGGACATGATGTTCGCGATCCTCAAGCAGCTTGCCGACAATGACGTTGCGATTTACGGGGACGGCGTCCTTGAGGTGTTGCAGGACGGTTTCGGTTTCCTGCGTTCGCCGGAAGCCAACTATCTTCCGGGCCCGGACGACATTTACGTATCGCCCAGCCAGGTACGGCGCTTCGGCCTGCGCACCGGCGACACGGTGGAAGGCGAGATCAGGGCGCCCAAGGACGGCGAACGCTATTTCGCCCTGCTGAAGGTCAACCAGATCAACTTCACGGACCCGCAGGCGGTGCGCCACCGCATCAACTTCGACAACCTGACGCCGCTGTATCCGGACGAACGGCTGATCATGGAAATCGAGAACCCCGAACACAAGGACCCGACGTCCCGTGTGCTCGACCTGATCTGCCCGATCGGCAAGGGCCAGCGCGCGCTGATCGTCGCCCCGCCGCGCACGGGTAAGACGGTGATGCTGCAGAATATCGCCCATTCCATCGCCGAAAATCATCCCGAATGCTATCTGATCGTGCTGCTGATTGATGAGCGGCCCGAGGAAGTCACCGACATGGACCGTTCGGTGAAGGGCGAGGTCATTTCCTCGACCTTCGACGAGCCGGCGACGCGTCACGTCCAGGTCACGGAAATGGTGCTGGAAAAGGCCAAACGCCTGGTCGAGCACAAGAAGGACGTCGTCATTCTGCTCGATTCCATCACCCGCCTGGCCCGCGCCTACAACACCGTGGTGCCGTCGTCGGGCAAGGTGCTGACCGGCGGTGTCGACGCCAACGCCCTGCAGCGGCCCAAGCGTTTCTTCGGCGCCGCGCGCAACATCGAGGAAGGCGGGTCGCTGACCATCATCTCGACGGCGCTGATCGATACCGGCTCGCGCATGGACGAGGTCATCTTCGAGGAATTCAAGGGTACCGGTAACTCGGAAATCATTCTCGACCGCAAGCTGTCCGACAAACGTGTCTGGCCGACCATCGACATCACCAAGTCGGGTACCCGCAAGGAAGAACTGCTGGTCGAAAAGGGCACTCTGGCCAAGATGTGGGTGCTGCGCCGGATTCTCATGCCCATGGGCGTTACGGACGCCATGGAATTCCTGTTGGGCAAGCTGAAGGAAACCAAGGTCAACAGCGAGTTCTTCGATTCCATGAACAGTTAGCAAAACCCAAGCGCCGGTTTTTCCGGTGCGGCGGTTGGTTTGCGACGAACAGAAAGCGCCCCGGCATCCGGGTTGCGCAAAAGAAAACGCCGGCGGGGTTTCCCTCGCCGGCGTTTCTGTTTTCACCCTATGCCGTCATTGCCGGGCTTGACCCGGCAATCCACAAAAACGATGCCATGGACCCCTGGGTCAAGCCCGGGGGTGACGGAGAGGGGTTAGGGGATCAGCACGCTGGAGCCCGTGGTTTTGCGGGCCTCCAGGTCCGTATGCGCCTGGGCCACGTCGGCCAGCGGATAGGTCTGGTTGATGTTGATCTTGACCTTGCCGGAGGTCACGGCGTCGAACAGGGCGTTCGCCCCCTCGGTCAGGATTTCCGGGTTACGGGTATGGGTCGCCAGCGTCGGGCGGGTCAGGTAGAGCGATCCCTTGGGCCCGAGGATGGCGGGGCTGATGGGATCGACCGGGCCGGACGCGTTGCCGTAGGTCGCGAGCACGCCGAACGGGCGCAGGGAATCGAGGGACGCCATGAAGGTCGCCTTGCCGATGCTGTCATAGGCCGCCGCGACGCCTTCGCCGTCGGTGTATTCCTTGGCTTTCTCGGCGATGTTTTCCGTCGAATAGTTGATGGTATGGGCGGCGCCCGCGGCCTTGGCGATCTCGGCCTTTTCCTCGGATCCGACGCAGCCGATCACGGTCGCCCCCAGGGCCTTGCCCCATTGACAGAGGATTTGGCCGACCCCGCCGGCGGCGGCATAGACCAGAACCGCGTCGCCCGGCTTCACCGGATAGGTGCGATGCAGCAGGTAATGGGCGGTCATGCCCTTCAACATCATGGCGGCGGCGGTCTGGTCGTCGATCGCATCGGGCAGGTGGACGGCCTTCCAGGCGGGGATGCATCGGGCCTGAGTATAGCCGCCCTTCAGCATCGGGTAGGCGACGCGGTCGCCGACCTTCTTGTCGGTCACGCCCTCGCCCACGGCTTCGACCACGCCGGCGGCTTCCATGCCGATGACTTCCGGGAAGTCGGTCAACGGGTACAGGCCCGTGCGCAGGTAGATGTCGATGAAGTTGAGGCCGCAGGCGGTCTGGCGGATGCGGATCTCGCCCTTGCCGGGATCGCCGACATCGACGTCCTCGTATTTGAGGACTTCGGGTCCGCCGGTCTCGTGGATGCGGATGGCCTTGGTCATGAGAGAATTCCTCCTTGGTGGTGGTCCCGGGCGCATGCTCGCCCTGGGCGCTTTTTCGGGATGTGGCGGTATCTTGGTCACGCGGGGCGCCGGGGGCAAGCCCGTTGAGGGCTTGGGCGGGCGCTAAATCAGGGTCGCGGCCTCAAGCCGCAGCAAGGCGCGCTTGGTCTCGATGCCCTCGCCGGCGGAATATCCGGTCATGCGCCCGCCGGCGCCGGTGACCCGGTGGCAGGGGATCAGGATGGGCAGGGGATTGGCGCCGCAGGCGCCGCCGACCGCCCGCGCGACTCCGTCGATGCGGTGTGCCAATTCGCCGTAGGTTTCCATGTGCCCATACGGGATGTCGCGCATGGCTTGCCACACGCGGCGTTGGAATTCCGTGCCGCCGACGGGGGCGAGGGGCAGATCGAATTCCTTGAGCCCGCCGTCGAAATAGGCCGTCATCTGGCGCGTCGCCTCGTTCAGCAACGGGGTCGACCGGGGCGCCGGGGCGCGTCCCCATTCGAGTGCCGCCAGCGCCCCCTGGTCCTCGAACAGGGTCAGGGGCCCGACGGGGGAGTTCATGGTGGTGTAGAAATCGCTCATGTCTGGGCGGCGAGGGCTTGGGTGAGGGCGGTTGTCTCGGTCATCGCCAAGGAGCAGGTGGCGCCCGTGCACAGATAGGCGGCAGGCGTGCCGTCAACGGGCCCCTTGCCGGCGGCGGGGTGGCCCGCCGGCAGGTCCTGGCCGTCGGCCGTGCGCAGCAGCACCAGGCGCGGATGGCCCGAGGCCAGGGCGGCGGTGGCCAGGGCGGCGGCGGGGTCCCCTGATCCGGCGACAGTGACCTGCACGGCGTTCTCGAGAATCTCGAAGCCGGTCTGGAACGTGGTCTGATGGGCCAGGTGGGCCGTGTCTTCCGGCGCCAGGGCCGCGATCAGGGCATCGGCGCGGTCGCGGTAGGTGGTGTCGCCGGTCAGGTGGTACAGGCGGGCCAGGACCTCGACCATGGTGCCGTTGCCACAGGGCACGGCGTTGTCGTGCACGGGTTTGGAGCGGGTCAAAAGGTCCGCCGTGTCGTCGGCGGCCATGAAGTAGCCGCCGGTGTCGACATCCCAGAAATGCCGGTCCAACACGGCGGCCAGGGATTGCGCCCGGGTCAGATAGGCGGCGTCGCCGGTGCCCTGATGCAGGGCCAGGGCCGCGCGGGCCAGGTTGGCGTAGTCTTCCAGCACGCCCGGATGGGCGGCCCTGCCGGCGCACCAGGAATGGAACAGGCGGTCGCCGTCCGCAAGGTTTTCCCGGATGAAGGCGAACACCCCTTCGGCGGTGGTCCGCCAATCGGGCCGGTCGAACACGGCGGCGGCCTTGGCCAGGGCGGCGACGGCCAGGCCGTTCCAGTCGGCCAATACCTTGTCGTCGCGCATCGGCGGCACCCGCTTGGCCCGCTCGGGCAATAGGACGGCGCGGCAGCGGGCAAGCACGGCTTCCCGGTCGGGGTTTCCGAAATCCGCGTCGGCCGTGCGGTTGAGAATGGTATGGCCTTCCCAGTTGCCATGGGCGGTGACGTCATAGGCGGCCTTGTACACGGGCGCGTCGTCGCCCAGAAGCGCGTCGATCTCGGCCTCGGTCCAGACGTAGTACTTGCCCTCGACCCCTTCGGAATCGGCGTCGTAGGCGGAAACGAAGGCGAAGGGCGCGGCGGGATCGTCGGCGGAGCGCATGTCGCCCAGCATCCAGTCGACGGTTTCCGCCGTGCGCAGGCGGAACAGGTCGGCCTTGGACCCCGGATCCAGCCGCGGCCAGACCTCGGCCATCAGTTCGACCAATAGGGCGTTGTCGTACAGCATTTTTTCGAAATGCGGGACCAGCCATTCGGCGTCGACGGAATAGCGCGCGAAGCCGCCGCCCAGGTGGTCGTAGATGCCGCCCTGGCAGATGTTGGCCAGAGTCGCGGTCACGGCCTCGCGGTACATCGGGCCGCGGGTGCGGATATATGCCCGCCACAGGGCCTGGAAGAAATTGGGTTGGGGAAACTTGGGCGCGCCGTGGGTGCCGCCGTTGACGGGATCGACGAAGCGCAGCATCTGCCGAGCGACCTCGTCCAGCGCCGCCAGGGTGACGGTGCCGCCGCCCTTGGGGGTGGCGAGGGATGCGAGGGCGTCGCGCATGCGCTTGGCGTTGTCGGCGATCTTGGCGGGCTCGTCGCGGTAGGTGGCGGCGAGGCTTTCCAGCACCTGCGGGAACCCCGGGCGGCCATAGCGGGGGGCCGGCGGAAAATAGGTGCCGCCCCAGAACGGTTCCAGGTCCGGGGTCAGGAACATGGTCAGCGGCCAGCCGCCGTGCTCGCCCATCATGGCGAGCGCGCTTTGGTAGATGTTGTCCAGGTCGGGGCGCTCCTCGCGGTCGACCTTGATGTTCACGAAGTGGCGGTTCATGACCTCGGCGATGGCCGGGTTTTCGAAGCTTTCATGGGCCATGACATGACACCAGTGACAGGCGGCATAGCCGACGGAGAGCAGGATCGGTTTGTTGCCGTCGCGGGCCTCGGCCAGGGCCTCGGAACCCCAGGGCCGCCAGTGCACCGGGTTGTCCTTGTGCTGCAAGAGATAGGGGCTGGTCTCTTGGCCGAGTTGGTTGTCGCTCATGAATGCTCCGCTTTGGCCGCGCGCTTGATGGCCGATTGCCACGGGCGCGTCTCCTGGCTAGGTTGGGGTGCCGTGTCCTGCATACAAGCTGTTATTCGCCATTGCAAAGGATCGCCCCCGGGCGGCTTGCCGGCGAGGAAGGGGCGAGACCCATGAAGATTACCGTGAACATCGACTGCACCCCGGAAGAGGCCCGCAAGTTCCTCGGCCTGCCCGACGTGAAGCCCATGCAGGACGCCCTGATGAAGGATCTGGAGGAGCGGATGAGAGCGAACCTGTCCGCGCTCGATCCGGAAACCATGTTCAATACCTGGTTCCCCGCCGGGGTTCAGGGGTTCGAACAGCTTCAGAAGATGTTCTGGAACCAGATGTCGGCCGCGTCCAGGGACGAGGGCCAGGCCAAGACCACCAAGAAGGACGACACCAAGTGAGCGACGCCCAACACGACCAGGCCGGGGATCCGCCCCTGTTCTATGACCGCCATGTTTTTTTCTGCACCAACGAACGCCCGGCGGGCCATCCCCGGGGAAGCTGCGCCGCCAAGGGGTCGGTGAAGCTGCGCGATTACATGAAGGCGCGGGCGAAGGAGTTGGGGATCAAGGGGGTGCGCGTGAATTCGGCGGGCTGTCTCGACCGCTGCGAACTGGGCCCGACCCTGGTCATCTATCCCGAGGGCGTATGGTACCGCTGCGCCACGCGGGAAGACGTCGACCGGGTCCTGGAAGCCCATGTGCGAGACGGCGGCCGGGTGCCCGAGTTGATGCTGCGCCCCGGCGACGATCCGGAAAAAACCAAGTAGGGGGCCCCGGCGGAGCCGCCGAGGGGGGCCGGTGAGCGACCACAGCATTTTCGCATTGGCAAGCGGCGGCGCCCGGGCGGGCGTCGCGGTCGTGCGCCTGTCCGGCCCTGACGCGGGCGCGGCCCTGGTGGCGTTGACGCCGGGCAAGGTGCTGCCTGCGGCGCGGCGGGCGGCGCTGCGGGACCTACACGATCCGGCCAGTGGGGAAACACTCGACCAAGCCTTGGTTCTGCTGTTTCCCGGCCCCGCCAGCTTCACCGGCGAGGACGTGGTGGAACTGCACCTGCACGGCGGCCCGGCCGTGGTCGAGGGGGTCCTGGCGGCGCTCGGCGGCCTGCCTGGCCTGCGCCCGGCGGAGGCGGGGGAGTTCACCCGCCGCGCCTTCCTCAACGGCAGGCTCGATCTGACCCAGGCGGAGGCCATCGCCGACCTGGTCGCGGCGGAAACCTCGGAACAGCGCCGCCAGGCCCTGGATCAGGCGGCGGGGGCGCTCGGCCGCATCTACGAAGGCTGGCGCGCACGGCTGATCGCGGCCATCGCCCATGTCGAGGCGGGCATCGATTTCGCCGACGAGGACCTGCCGGCGGACATCGACCGCGCGGCCCGGGATGCCCTGGCGGTGCTGGCGGGGGAAATCGCGGCCCATCTCGACGACGGACGGCGGGGCGAGCGGCTGCGCGCCGGGGTGCATCTGGCCCTGCTGGGGCGGCCCAACGCGGGCAAATCGACCCTGTTGAACCTGCTGGCCGGGCGGGACGCGGCCATCGTGTCGGAAACGGCGGGCACGACCCGGGACGTGATCGAGGTGCATCTCGACCTGGGGGGCGTGCCGGTCATCGTCGCCGACACGGCGGGCCTGCGCGACGGCATGGACGAGATCGAACGGGAGGGCGTGCGCCGGGCGGCGGCGCGGGCCGATTGGGCGGATCTGAAGCTGATCGTGCTCGACCGCGCTGACTGGCCGAACGTGCCGGACGACCTGCGCGCCCTGGCGGCGGACGGCAGGGCCTTGGTTCTCGTCAACAAGGCGGATCTGGCGCCGGTCGATGATCCGGGGGATCTGGGCGGCGCGCCCGTGCTCGCCCTCTCGGCCCGCACGGGCGCGGGGGTGGAGGGCTTTATTGCCCGTTTGACCGAGGCGGTTCGGGGCCTCGCCCTGGCCGGGGCGGGGGCATCGCCGGGCCCGACGCGGGCGCGTCATCGTCATGCGCTGGAAGAGGCGCGGGCGGCCCTGACCCAGGCCCTCGATGGCTGGTCGAGCCGGGGGCCGGAATTGGTTGCCGAGGATCTGCGCCTCGCCGCGCGGGCCATCGGGCGGATCACCGGGCGGGTCGATGTGGAGGATTTGCTCGATGTGATCTTCGCCGACTTCTGCATCGGTAAGTGATCACTCTTTCTAGCCTATTTATGCTCATATAATATGTAGTGGGTTAAAGCTGAATAGACATACCTTGGAAGCAGATTGATAACCTTTAAATCGATTAAGCGACTTTTGAATTTCCTTTCGAGGCCCGATTGGCCGCTGCTATGCCACCCGATGGGGTCGCGGCAGGACAGAATGTTTCACGTGAAACATTTCCCTCCGGGAGGGTTTTTCGCGGCCGCCGCAGATGGCCCGGTGCGGCTTTGCCGGACCGGCCCGGGGGCAAATTCCGGCCCGGGCGGCGAGAGGCGGCATGACCGGCGATCTGCGAAGGGATTTGACTCGGATCGGCGGGGTTCCTACATTCCGGCCTGTGTTTCCGCGCCATCGGCGGGGCGGACACAATAGGTTTCCCGAGGCAGAATCAGGCAGGCGGTCCATGGACCGGACTTTCGACGTCATTGTGGTGGGCGGTGGGCACGCCGGAACCGAGGCGGCCGCGGCGGCGGCGCGCCAGGGGGCCGCGACGTTGCTGCTGACCCACAAGGCCGCGACCATCGGTGAAATGTCCTGCAACCCGGCCATCGGCGGCCTGGCTAAGGGCCAGCTGGTGCGCGAGATCGATGCCCTCGACGGCGTCATGGGCCGCGCCATCGACCGCGGCGGCATTCAGTTCCGCATGCTCAACAGGTCCAAAGGGCCGGCGGTCTGGGGTCCCCGGGCGCAGGCCGACCGCAAGCTGTACCGCGAGGCGGTGCAGGCCATTCTGGCCGAAACCCCGAATCTGACGATTATCGAGGCCGGGGCCGATGACCTGATGTTCGGCGCGGGCGGCGGCTTGGCCGGGGTGCGGGCGTTGGGCGGCCGGGAATTCCGCGCCGCTGCCGTGGTCATCACCACGGGCACTTTCCTGCGCGGCCTGATCCATATCGGCGAAACCCGCATTCCCGCCGGGCGGGTGGGGGACAAGCCGGCGATCGGCCTCAGCTACACTTTCCGGCGCCTGGGCTTCGACCTCGGGCGCCTGAAGACCGGCACGCCGGCCCGCCTGGACGGCCGCACCATCGACTGGACCGGGCTCGACGAACAGCTGGGCGATACGCCCCCGGTGCCGTTTTCCTATCTGACCAAGGCGATCACCACGCCGCAGATTGCCTGCGGCATTACGGAAACCACCCCGGCGACCCATGCGCTGATCCGCGCCAACATCCATCGCTCGCCCATGTATTCCGGGCAGATCGAAAGCAAGGGCCCGCGTTATTGCCCGTCGATCGAGGACAAGGTGGTGCGCTTTGCCGAGCGCGAGCGCCATCAGATCTTCCTTGAACCCGAGGGCCTGGACGACCCCACGGTCTATCCCAACGGCATTTCGACCTCCCTGCCGAAGGACGTGCAGCTGGCGATGCTGAAGACCATCCCGGGCCTGGAAAACGCCGAGATGATCCGCCCGGGCTATGCTATCGAATACGATTTCGTCGATCCCAGGCAATTGACCCCGACCCTGGAAACGCATCGGGTGCCGGGCCTGTTCCTGGCCGGACAAATCAACGGCACCACCGGATACGAGGAGGCGGGGGCCCAGGGCCTGATCGCCGGGATCAACGCGGCGGCCCGCGCGGGGGCCGGCGGCGGGGCGGGGCCCGTCCGGGACTTCGTGCTCGACCGCGCCGACGCCTACATCGGCGTCATGATCGACGACCTGGTGACCCTCGGCACCCGCGAGCCCTACCGCATGTTCACCTCGCGCGCCGAATACCGCCTGAAACTGCGGGCCGACAACGCGGACCAGCGCCTGACGCCGCTTGGCATGGGCATCGGCTGCGTCGGCGCTGACCGGGCCCGCGCCTTCGCCCGCAAGCAGACGGCCCTGACCCTGGGCCGCCGCCTGCTGGAACGCCTGGAGGCCAGCCCCAACACGCTGGCCAAGGCCGGCTTCGCCGTGAACCAGGATGGGGCGCGGCGCAACGCCTGGACGCTTTTGTCCTATCCGGGGGTGACGGCGGAGGTCATTGCCGCCCATTGGCCGGAGATTGCGGAGCTGCGGCCGGAGATTCTCGGCCAACTGACCATCGAGGCGGGCTACAGCCAGTACCTGATGCGCCAGGACGCCGACATCCGCGCCTTCCGCCGCGACGAGGGCCTGACCCTGCCGGGCGCGCTCGATTACGACGCGGTGTCCGGCCTGTCCAACGAAGTCCGGGAAAAACTCAAGCAGGCCCGCCCCGCGACCCTGGGGGCGGCGGCCCGCCTGCCCGGCGTGACCCCGGCGGCGCTGACCATCCTGCTCGCCCATGTAAAACGCCGGGACGCCCGCCTGAGCGCCTGACCAAACCTTCAGACCGGCCACACAGGCCCCCAACCGAACAGAGACTGTTTCACGTGAAACAATCGACCCCCGAACCCGCGTCCCGGATGCCCGAGGATGTCGTCCGCGCTCTCGGTCTCGACGGTGAGGACGGGGCGGTGCCGCGGGCGCGTCTGGAAACCTATGTCGCGGCCCTGGTCAAATGGCAGCGCCGCATTAACCTGATCGGCCCGGCCACGGTGGCCGATATCTGGCGCCGCCATATTCTCGACTGCGGCCAGCTGGCGGCCTTGATTCCGGCGGGACCCGTGCGGGTCTGCGACCTGGGGTCGGGGGCGGGCCTGCCGGGTCTGGTGCTGGCGGCCCTTGGCATCGGGGCCGGGGAGGGGGCCTGCCTCGACCTGATCGAAAGCGACAGCCGCAAGGCGGCCTTCCTGCGCGAGGCCAACCGGCTGATGGGCACCCAGGCGCGGATCGAAAACCGGCGCATCGAGGAAATGGCGGAAACCGGGGCCGCCGGCTACGACATCATCACCGCGCGGGCCTTGGCGCCCTTGCTTAAATTGTTGGAAATGTCGAACAACCTGTTGAAAACCGGTGGAAAACTTTTGTTTTTAAAAGGTAAAGCCACGGATGCGGAATTGACCGAATCGGAAAAAGCCTGGAAGATGCGCGTCACGAAAATGCCCAGCGCGAGTGATTCCGAGGGCGTTATTCTCCTGATCGAGGACCTTGAACGACGCCATGGCTGAGCCCCTTTACGACGGCCTGAACGGCCCCGTGGTGCCGGATATCCCGGCCCCGCCGCGCATCATCGCCGTCGCCAATCAGAAGGGCGGGGTCGGCAAGACGACGACCGCCATCAACCTGGGCACGGCGCTGGCCGCCGTCGGCAACCGGGTGCTGATCATCGACCTCGACCCCCAGGGCAACGCCTCGACCGGCCTTGGCATTCCCCGGGCGCAGCGGGCGGTGAATTCCTACCATCTGCTGATCCATGCCGAGCCCCTGGCGGCGGCGGCCCAGGCGACGGAAATCCCCAATCTGGACATCGTGCCCTCGGGCATCGACCTGTCGGGGATCGAGGTCGAGCTGGTCGACGAGGACGGCCGCGAATATTTCCTCAAGCAAAGTCTGGAGGCGGCCCTGTCCGCGGCCGGGCCGGCCTATGACTTCGTGCTCATCGACTGCCCGCCGGCCCTCGGCCTGCTGACCGTCAATTCCCTGGTCGCGGCCCAGGCCGTTCTGGTGCCGTTGCAGTGCGAGTTCTTCGCGCTCGAGGGGGTCAGCCAATTGATGCAGACCATCGAGCGCGTGCGCGCCGCTTTTAATTCGGCCTTGGAGATTCAGGGCATTGTCCTGACCATGTTCGATCAGCGCAACAATCTGTCGGGCATGGTCGAAACGGATGTCCGCGATCATTTCGGCGACAAGGTTTACGAGACCGTCATCCCCCGCAACGTGCGGATTTCCGAGGCGCCGTCCCACGGCCGCCCGGTGCTGATCTACGACACTGCCTGCGCCGGGTCGCGGGCCTATCTCAACCTGGCCAGCGAGGTCATCAGCCGCGAGCGCCAGACGCAACATCGCCAGGCCCTGGCGCGCCAGGGCGGCAGCCAGCCGATGGGGGCATCATGATGGCGGAAAAACGCAGAAACCTGGGGCGCGGCCTGTCGGCTCTTCTGGGTGAGGACACATCCCCGGCGCAGGCCGGCGGGGCGCGCCAGATCGCCATCGAAAAGCTGCATCCCGGCCGCTATCAGCCGCGCCGCACCATGGGCGAGGCGGAATTGCAGGACCTGGCCCAGTCGATCCGCGAACTGGGTGTGCTGCAACCGATTCTGGTCCGCGAGGATCCCGACCGCCCCGGAAATTACGAGATCATCGCCGGCGAACGGCGCTGGCGGGCCGCGCAATTGGCCCAGCTTCACGAAGTGCCGGTTCTGGTCAAGGTGCTGTCGAACAAGGAAACCCTCGAGGTTGCCTTGGTCGAGAACCTGCAGCGCGAGGACCTGTCGCCCTTGGAAGAGGCCGTCGGTCTGCAACGCCTGATGGACGAATTCGGCCATACCCAGGAGGCCCTGGCCAAGGCCGTCGGCAAAAGCCGATCCCATGTCGCCAACATGCTGCGCCTGTTGGGTCTGCCCGATGCGGTCAAGGCCATGGTCGACAAGGGCGAGTTGAGCGCGGGGCATGCCCGCGCCCTGCTGTCGGCGGCGGCTCCGGAGGCTTTGGCCCGCCAAGTCGTCGACCAGGGCCTCAGCGTGCGCCAGACCGAAAAGTTGGTGCAGCGCGCCGCGACGGCGAAAAGCAGCGGTGCCAGGCGCGGGCCGAAGGAAAAGGATGCGGACACACGGGCCCTGGAAACCGATTTGTCCGATCTGCTCGGCCTGCGTGTCGCCATCGCGGCCAAGGGGCGGGAGGGCTCGGTCACCCTCTATTACAAATCCCTCGATCAGCTCGACGGTCTGTTGCAGCGCCTGAGCGGCCAAGCCGCGGGCGAATAACGGCGGTCAAGCCGGGGCGCGTGATCGGCCGGGTTTTCTTGGATCAGCCGGATAACCCTAGTCGCCGGGAAAGAACGATTCCGGCGAGTCGCCTGCCATGGATAGGCTCTAGCCCGCGAGGCGGGCCAAGCGGATGAAGGCCCGCTCGCAGATGACCTCGTCGGGCCCCAGGCCGCTTTTGCAGGCCCGCTCGGCCTCGGTCAAGACGTCCAGGGCGGTTCCCAGACGGCCCGGCGTCCATGACCTCAATGCATTGATAAACAATGGCTTTTCCTTGAAGAACACGGGCGGGCGCAGATTGTCGACGGCCTGCTCGGGGCGTGTGCCGCGGGCCACGTCGCCGGCCGCCAGATGCAGGCGCTGGAACATTCGCTGGGCCGCGCGCAGCATGCCGACGGTGGTTTCGCCCAGGTCGCGGGCGCTGGCATAGGCGCTGAGCAGGCCCGGGACGTCACCGCCGGCCAAGGCCTGGGTCACGGCTTCGGTGCCGCGTCCGGCGTTGTCGCCGACGCAAGCCTGGGCGTCGGCCAAGGTCACTTCGGGCCCGGCCCCTTGCATGTAGAGCACCAGCTTTTCCAACTCGCGCCGGGAAATCAGCCGGTCGTTGCCCAGATTGGCGGCGAGATGGGCCTGGGCTTCCCGCCCGATGGTCAGTCCGGCGGCAGACAGGGTGTCGCGGATGACCTGTTCCATGGCGCGGGCGTCGTCGGCGTAACAGGGAATGGCGGCGGCATTGGGCGCGGTCTCGCAAATTTTGCGCAATTTCGCCCGAGGGGTGAGGTCGCCGGCGACGATGATGACCAGCCCGTCGCCTTCGGCGGCGAGAGCGCGCTCGACCGCCGGTGCCAGTCGGTCGCCGCCGTCGGCGCGGACCGCGCGCCGGCCGCCGCCGAAGGCCATGGCGGACCGTTCGGCGGCCAGGCGCTCGCTGTCGTCGGCCACGT
Source organism: uncultured Alphaproteobacteria bacterium (assembly GCA_963976055.1). GTDB lineage: Bacteria > Pseudomonadota > Alphaproteobacteria > Rhodospirillales > Casp-alpha2 > UBA1479. Next base: position 7,553 of record CAXBJB010000008.1, on the reverse strand, counting down.
CCTGTTCGGTGACGGAAGCGGTGCGGAAGGGGTCGTCGGTCGATCCGGCGACGGCGCGCATGACGCGGTCGGCGCGTTCCCGCACCAAGCCTTGGTCGGGACCATAGATCAGCACAGCCGCGACCGCGCTCCCGGGATCGTCGAGGAAGCTGTCGATCTGGCGGCCGGAGAGTTTCATGACGAGACCTTGGATGTCCGGGGTCGTGTCGGCGCCGGGCTCATGGCTTGTCAGCGTTGGTTTTCAGGAAAATCGCGACCTTGAGCCGGATGTCGTCCCCCAATTGGCGGACGGCCCGGTCGCGGGCGCCCTTTTCGGCCATCAGCGTGGCGAATTCCGAATTGAGGATGTTGAAGCTGGAAATGGCCCGGCTGTTGCCCGAGTAAAGATGCTGCCCGGTGCGCAAATCCAGCAAGCTGAACGAACTGGTCAGGGACAAATCGGCGCGGGTGGCGTCGGCGCTTTTCTGCACGGCCAGCGAGGAAATACTTTCATTCAACGTAACGTCCAGACGATAGACCTGTTCGCCGCTCGGCCCCCGGGGGGACAGTCCGTCCAGCAGCGCATTGTGCAGTTGCTGACCGACGCGGGCAACATCGCGTCCTTCCGTGGTGGTGTTGCGGACCGGGCCGATCTCGACCCGTGACAAGGTGTCGCTTAGGTCGGTGCCGACCCCCGACCGGCCGTAGAGCGGGCGGAAACCGCAGCCGCCGAGCCCGCCAACCGCCAACCCGCCGGCGATCCCGGCAAGGATTTTCCTACGCGACCACATTGACGATCCTGTTCGGCACGACGATGACCTTTCGGGGCGGTTTGCCTTCCAGCACGGATTGTACCTTATCCAGGGCCAGGGCCGCATCCTCCGCGGCATCCTTCGCGCAATCCTTGGGCAGCTCGATGGTGCCGCGCAGCTTGCCGTTGACCTGGACCGCGATGGTCACCAGGTCGTCGACCAGATAGGCGGGGTCGGCCTCGGGCCAGGGGGTGTCGGCGACCAGCGCATCGCCGTGGCCCAGTTCAAGCCACAGGGCCTCGGCCAGATGGGGCGTCATGGGGGCGATGAGAAGGCTCAAGGTCTCCAGCGCGAAGCGGCGCACCCAATCCGCATCCGGTGCGGTGTCCTTCAGGCCTTCGACGGCGTTGGTCAGTTCGCGGATGCGCGCCACCGCCTTGTTGAAGTGGAATTTTTCCAGGTCCGCGGACACGCCGTCGATGGTCTTATGCGTGGCCTTCAGAACCTCTTCCGCGGCCGGCCCCATCGTTGCGGGTCGGGCGTCGCCGGCGGCGGCAAGAGGGGCGGGGTTTTCCGTGACCAGGCGCCACAGCCGGTTGAGGTAGCGCCAGGCCCCATCGACGCCGGCGTCGGTCCATTCCAGGTCGCGGTCGGGCGGGCTGTCCGACAGCATGAACAGCCGCGCCGTGTCGGCCCCGTAGGCGCCGATGATGGCTTCGGGGTCGACCACGTTTTTCTTCGACTTGCTCATCTTCTCGGACCGCCCGAGGGTCACCGGCTGGCCGGTCTCGGCATGTTTGGCGACGTCGCCGTCGCATACCACCTGCGACGGCAGCAGCCATTTGCCGGCCGCGTCCTTGAAGGTCTGATGGCACACCATGCCCTGGGTCAGCAGCCCGGCGAAGGGTTCCTCGACAGACAGATAGCCGCATTTCTTCAAGGCCCGCGTGAAGAATCGGCTGTACAGCAGGTGCAGCACCGCATGCTCGATGCCGCCGATGTACTGGTCCACGGGCAGCCAGTAATCCACGGCCGCGCGGTCGAGGGGGACGTCCGAGGCCGGATTGCAGAACCGGGCGAAATACCAGGACGATTCGAAGAAGGTGTCGAAGGTGTCCGTCTCGCGCTCGGCCGGCTTGCCGCAGGTCGGGCAGGCGACATGCTTCCAGGTTGGATGGCGGGCCAGGGGATTGCCGGTTCCCGTGAAGTCGACGTCGGCCGGCAGCTCGACCGGAAGGCCCCATTCCGGAACCGGAACGATGCCGCAGTCGCCGCAATGGATGATCGGAATCGGACAGCCCCAGTAACGCTGGCGCGACACGCCCCAGTCGCGCAGCCGGTAGTTCACGGCCCGCGTGCCGATGCCCATGTCTTCCAGGCGGTCGATGACCTTGGATTTGGCCTCAGGCACGGCAAGGCCGTCGAGGAAATCGGAGTTGATCAGCAGACCGTCGTCCGTGAAGGCTTCGTCGCCGACCGTGAAGGCCGTGTCGTCCGTGCCCTTGGGGGCGACCACCGGCAGCACCGGCAGGCCGTACTTGCGGGCGAAATCCAAATCGCGCTGGTCATGGGCGGGGCAGCCGAAGATCGCCCCCGTGCCGTAGTCCATGAGCACGAAATTGGCGACATAGACCGGCAGGGTATGGCCCTCGATGAACGGATGCAGCACCTTCACGCCCGTGTCGAAGCCCATCTTCTCGGCCGTTTCGATGGCCGCCTCGCTGGTGCCCATGCGGTTGCATTCGGCGATGAAGGCGGCCAGGTCGGGGTTGCCCTGGGCCAGCTCCTGGGCCAGGGGATGGTTGGCGGCGACGGCGCAGAACGACGCGCCGAACAGGGTGTCGGGGCGGGTGGTGTAGATGTCGAGCCGGTCGTCGCGGCCGTCGAACCGGAAACGCACATGCGCCCCTTCGGACCGGCCGATCCAGTTTTCCTGCATCAGGCGCACCCGGTCGGGCCAGCGGTCCAGGGTCTCGAGCCCCGCCAGAAGCTCCTCGGCGTAGTCCGTGATCTTGAGGAACCACTGGCTCAACTGACGTTTTTCGACCAGGGCGCCGGAGCGCCAGCCGCGGCCGTCGATGACCTGTTCGTTGGCCAGCACGGTGTTCTCCACGGGATCCCAGTTGACCCAGGATTCCTTGCGGTAGACCAAGCCGCCGGCCAGGAAGTCGAGAAACATCTTCTGTTCATGGCGGTAGTAGCCGGGCTCGCAGGTCGCCAGTTCCCGGCCCCAGTCATAGGACAGGCCCATGGTCTTGAGCTGGCGGCGCATGGTCGCGATGTTTTCCCGCGTCCACTGGGCCGGCGGCACCTTGTTTTCCATGGCGGCGTTTTCCGCCGGCAGGCCGAAGGCGTCCCAGCCCATGGGGTGCAGCACGTTGAAGCCGCGGGCTTTTTTATAGCGCGCGACGACGTCGCCCAGGGTGTAGTTGCGGACATGACCCATGTGGATGCGCCCCGACGGATAGGGAAACATCTCAAGCACGTAGTACTTGGGCCGGCTGCTGTCCTCACGGACCTGGAAACAACCCTTGTCGTCCCAGGCGGCCTGCCATTTCTGTTCGTTTTCCTTGACGTTGTAGCGCGCCATTCAAGTCCCCAGAAGGTTTGGGCGGGAAGATGTCGCCGGCCATGGTCGTCCGGGCGAGAGGAGGTGGAAAGGTAAAGCCGCCGTCTACTTGGTGTTGACCGTCTGGCGGCGGAGCTGGCGGGCGCGGGTCAGGATCGCGTCCTCAATCTTGGTGCCGGTCTGTTCCGGCACGGCCGTGTCGCGCCACTGGCCGCCCTGGTCCTTGGTCTGGCTGAACACGGCGACCCGGATTCCGTCGGCGCGCAGCGTGCGGCCCAGAATGTAGACGTTCAACTTGAAGCGCTCGTTGGGGGCTTCTTCGGTCGAATGCCAGTCGGTCAGGATCACGCCGCCGAACGGGTCCGCCGTGGACACGGGCATGAAGGCGATGGTGTCCAGGGTCGCGCGCCACAGGAAGCTGTTGACGCCGAGCGCGCCGCCGCCGCTGTCGTTATTGTCGCCGTCGCCCCACAGGCTGATGCCGCCGGCACCCCAGATGGTGTCGCGCTTGGACCCGTCATCGGTCTGGTCATGCGTCGTCGCTTGGATATCGGCCGGCGAGAAATCGGCGCAGGCCGCCGTGCCGGCGACCAGGGCCGCCGCGCCGATCAGCGCCAGGATGCGCCTTCCCTTGCCAAGAATCATTGCTGTCACGTCCTCTTTTATGCCGTCGCCGGTGAATGACGCCCCTTCTTAAACCATATCGCGGCCATGCGCCAAGCGCCGTGACCGCGCCTTGCGCGGGCGTGCCGCCCGCAGGCCGAAGGGATCGCGGCAAAGATGGGGCAGGGCGCCGATTCCCGCAACCCCCGCGGCCCCCGCGGCCCGCACCCGGCGAAGTGTCGTCGGTGTAACCCCGCCAAGCGCCAGCACCGGTACGGCGGTGCCGCGGCACAATGCGGCCAATCGCCGCACGCCCAGGGCCGGGCGTCCGGGGTGGCTGGCCGTGGGAAACACGGGCGACAGCAGAATCAGGTCGGCGCCGGCCCGCGCCGCCCGCCTCAGGCCCGGCCCGTCGTGGGCGGCGGCGGAAACGGGCCAGGGATCGCCCTGCGGCGCGAACCGGCGGCGCCGCCGCACCATGCCGTCCGGCAGGTGCAGGCCGTCGGCGCGCAGGCGATGGGCCAGCCGCCGGTCCCCGGCCACGACGAAGATCAATCCAAGCCGGCGGGCCAGGATTGCCAGGCGGCGGCCCAGGGCCGCGCGGTCGGGGGCGTCGTAATGGCGAAAGATCACCATCGTGCCGGGGGACAGCAGGCCCAGGGCCTTGGCCGGATCGGGCGTGCGGCCGGCATCGGTCATGAAGGCAAACAGCGGCAGGCCGTGCCGGCGCGGCTTTTTCCCGCGCCCGCCCCATGCTAGGGTTGCCCCCCCTCGCTTCCTCATTCCTGGCCCCGATCCACCCATGATGCCATCCGACACCGCCCCTCATAGCGCGGACCCCGATATTGCCGCAAACCTTGCCGAGGTCCAGGCCAAGGTTGCCGAGGCCGCCCGGGCCGCCGGCCGCGATCCCGCCGCCGTCACCCTGGTCGCCGTCGGCAAGACCTTTCCCGCCGACCGCATGCTGCCGGCGCTGGCCGCCGGGCAGCGCGCCTTCGGGGAAAACCGGGTGCAGGAGGCGGAAGAGAAATGGCCCGCCTTGCGCGACCGCTTCCCCGATATCCGCCTGCACCTGATCGGCCCGCTACAGTCGAACAAGGTGCGCAAGGCCGTCGAGGTCTTCGACGTCATTGAAACCGTCGACCGGCCCAAGCTGGCCCGCGCGCTGGCGGGCGTCATGGCCGAAACGGGGAAACGCCCGGACTGCTTCATCCAGGTCAACACGGGGGCCGAGGATCAGAAGGCCGGCGTGCTGCCGCAAGACGCCGACGCCCTCATCGCCCAGTGCCGCGACGATTTCGCCCTGCCGGTCACCGGCCTGATGTGCATCCCGCCCGTGGACGAGGAGCCGTCCCTGCATTTCCAGTTGCTGGCGGACATCGCCCGGCGCAACGGCCTCGCCCAGTTGAGCATGGGGATGAGCGCCGATTACGAGATCGCCGTCGCGTTCGGCGCGACCCACGTGCGGGTCGGCTCGGCCATTTTCGGGACCCGCCCGAAACCCGCCTGAAGGGCCCGCTTAAAAGATAGGGGCTCAGCCCCTGACGGTCATCACGTCGCCGGGCGAGGCGGCCCGCAGCAGATCGACCAGATCCGCATCGGCCAGGGCGACGCAGCCCTCGGTCGGGGCGAAGTCGGATGTCGCCAGGTGCAGAAAAATGGCGCTGCCGGCGCCCGGTTGCGGCGGCGCGTCGTTATGGCCCAGAACCACGATCAGATCATAGACGCCGTCCGCGCGGGCCAGTTCCTCGTGGCGCCACGGGCAGGGCAGGCGGACCAGCCGGTTGTAGGCGGGGCTCAAAGGGTCGTCGCACCAGCCCAGATTGGGGGTGATGGGGGTTGCCGGCAAGCTTGTTTCCGGCCGGGTCCGCCGGTCGGCGCGGTAGAACAGGCGGCGCAGGGTGAACCGGCCCATGGGCGTGGCGCCGTCGCCTTCCCTTTTGACGAGGGCGATGCCCGCGCGGCCGAGCGCGCAGGGGACACGCGTCCGCTCCCAGCTCAGGCGCCCGCGGGCAAGATCGTCCGTCGGCTCAACCAGAATCTCCATGACCGCCAGCCTAACCCTTTCGCGGCGCTAGATCATGCCGGGCGGATGGGGGGTCAGCGCCCGCCCGCCGCCACGGTCAGGTCCGGGCGAAAGCCGGGCTCGGCCAGGCGCTGGGCGGCCTGATAGCGGGTCCAGCCGTCGACCATGTTGTCGCGGAACCAGCCGCCGCCTTCGGCGATGGCGCCGGACGGATCCCGGTCGTCGCGGCCGTTATCCTCGCGGCGCGGGGCCGCGCGGTCTCGCGGTGCGGCCTCGGGCAGGGCGGCGACCTCCTTGGCGCGGTCGCCCATGACCCAGGCCAGCTGGTCGCGGGCCCAGGTCGAGACATCGCCGTTGATGCCCGCAGGATCGATCCCGGTGTGATGGGTCTCGGTAGGGGCCGCCTGCGCGGTCTGGACGGCCTGCGCCCGTGGCGCGGCCGGACGGGCGGGGCCCGTTTCGGCACCGGCGCGGTAATAGGCGGTTTGCCGCTGGGCCCAGGCGGCGACGGGATCGGCCGCGGCCATGGGCTGGGCGTCGCTGCCCTGATAATAGGCGACCTGCCGGGCCGCCCAGGCGGTGACATCGACGCCGTCCGTGCCGGCGGCCACGGGTGCGGCCTCCGGGGCCATCGCGGCCATCTGGGGGCCGCCGCCCGGCGCGGCGTTCCGGTAGAAGGCATGCTGTTCGGATGCCCATTGGCCGACCGGATCGGCGGCGGTCGCCGTCGCGGCGCCCTTGCCGTCCCGTCCCTGGTAGAAGGCCTGTTGGTTCTGGGCCCAGCGGCTGACCGGATCGGCGGCGTCCGCGCCGCTTTGGTAGAACGCCGTTTGCTCGGCCGCCCATTGGGTGACCGGGTCGGTGCCGTCCGTGCCCGCGGCGGCGGGGGGGGCCGCGGCGGTCGCGGTCGACAGCGGCTGCGCGTCGTCGCGGAAATAGGCCAGCACGTGGCCGCCCATGTCCTTGCCCGTGTTGTGCTCGACCATCACGTTGGCGACCGAGGCGACCAGGCCGATCGGGCCCATGAACAGGGTGCCGCCCATGACGCGCGGGGCCGGGTCCAGGGTGTCGTCGGTCAGGTCGCGGTAGAGGGTCGAGACCACGGGGATGTGCTGCAGCGGATTGACCACGTCGACCAGGTCCCAGAAGGTGAGCCCGTCGTCGCCGAACGCCTTGAATTCCTTGCCGCCGTCGGCGGTCTTCCCGCTTGCGTCGAGGGCATCGCCCTTGCGGAGCTTGAGGTCCGGCAGGTTGGCGGGGGTGTGTTTGGCTGGAAGGGCGCCGGTCCCGCCAGGGGCGGGGGCCACGCGCCAGGGATTGATCCCTTCGGAGGGCAGTGTCATCGATTTTTTCCCGTTCTCTTCGCGCCCTGTTTTCGGGCGTTAATTTTATGGAACGGGTGTCGCAAGACTCGGGCCAGAATCAAGCCGTTGTTTTTAAACGATTTTGACTCGTCTGCTCTGGGTACAAAATGCCCGGGGCGGCAAATGCTGCCGGGCGACGGGGGACTCCGGCGGCCAAGGCTTTCAATGGTTAACAGGGTGGCGGCCGGGGGAGACCGGAACAACAGCCCTGAGCCGTTCCCATGTGAGCACAGGCGCACCTGCGCCTGGCGCAGCGGGGA
>CAXBJB010000007.1:0-327057 GCA_963976055.1 uncultured Alphaproteobacteria bacterium | reverse complement strand
TCTTGCGCATCGGCCCCATGATAACCCCCAAACCGAGTTATCTGGGACAGCCCCTTCCAATATTCATATAGCTTGGCCGTATTCGGAAACGTGAAGTCTTCCGATGTTTCGGCATGTATGGTCATGCCCGTCAGTATGAGCCGGTTTGCTTTCATAGAAGCCAACCTATTGATATTTATGCTTATTTATAAAATAAACCCATAAATCCATCCGTTCTGAAATATTTGGCCAGATACTTGCCCATAGTGCAATGAACAGACTCCGGACGCATGCCGATCAACAGACCGTCTGAAAAGGGATATGCTGGCCGCGTTGCGGACTAAGAAGCCGTGCTCCGCGCGATCCAGCCACCGCCGAGCACCCGGTCACCTTGATAGAACACGCAGGCCTGGCCCGGCGCGACGCCGTTCTGTGGTGTGTCGAAGGTGACGGCGGCGGTGTCGTCGCCGGTGCCGAACAGGGTTGCCGGCACGGGCTTGAACATCGACCTGATCTTGACCTCGACCCGGTGCGCCTTGGCGCGCAGCGGGCCGTCGCCCAGCCAATTGACCTCGTGCACGTTCAGGTTTTCGCGGCCCAAGGCCGCCTTGGGCCCGACGACGACGCGCCGGGTTTCAGGTTCCAACCGGAGAACGTAAAGCGGATCGCCCATCCCGCCGATACCGATGCCCTTGCGCTGGCCGACGGTGAAATGGATGATGCCGTCGTGGCGACCCAGCACGGTGCCCGCCTGATCGACGATGTCGCCCGGATCATGGGCTTCCGGGCGCAGGCGTTCGACGATGCGGGCATAGTTGCCGTCGGGCACGAAACAGATGTCCATGCTTTCCGGCTTGTCGGCCACGGCCAGCCCCAGACGCGCCGCATGGGCACGGGTTTCCGCCTTGTCCATGCCGCCCAGTGGGAAGCGCAGGAAATCCAATTGCGCGCCCGTGGTCGCGAACAGGAAATAACTCTGATCCTTTGACGCGTCGGCGGCGCGGTGCAGCTCGGACCCCGCCGCGCCGTCGACCCGGCGCACGTAATGGCCGGTGACCAGGGCGTCGGCGCCCAGTTCGCGGGCCTGGCCCAGCATGTCCTTGAACTTCACCGTCTGATTGCAGCGCACGCAGGGAATGGGTGTTTCGCCGCGCAGGTAGGTATCGGCGAAGTCGTCCATGACCTGGTCCTTGAACCGGCTTTCGTAGTTCAGGACGTAATGGGGAAAGCCCAATTGGTCGGCGACGCGCCGCGCGTCAAAGATGTCCTTGCCGGCGCAGCAGGTCTTCTGTCCCAGGCTCGGTTCGCCCTGGTCGTACAGCTGCATGGTCATGCCGACCACGTCGTAGCCCGCTTCCTTGACCAAGGCGGCCGCGGTCGAACTATCGACGCCGCCGGACATGGCGACGACGACACGACAGTCCTTAGGATCCTTTCCCAGGCCCAGATCGATCACGGGGGTGTTCATGGGGCGGAATATAGGGATTTCGCCGAGGGAAACAAGCTACCCGCACGGACGCGCCTAGGGCGCCGGTGGCGTCCCCGGGGCCCTGGTGTCCGCCGCCGCGTCGTCGGCCGCGCCCAGTTCCGCCAGGGTCTTCAGTGTCACGGAGCGGAAATCCCGGCGATAGAGCACCAGCAGGACCCAGACCGTGGTGCCGAACAGCATGAGCGGATGGATGAACCAGGGCAGCAGCGCCAGGGCGAAGTAGTAGGACCGGAGCCCCCGGTTGAAGTTGTCCTGGGCGCGCGACAGGATCGTTGCCGCGCGGGGCGGGAACTGGGCCGAGATGGCGGCGTCGCATTGTCCCGCATGGGGGGCGGCGCCGATCATGACCAGGGTGTAATTGAACTGGCGCAGGCACCAGGCGAACTTGAAAAAGGCATAGACGAACACCAGGACCAGGATGAACACGCGGAATTCCATCAGCCGCCGAGACGCCGGCTGCGCCATGGACACGTCATGGATGATGACGCGCAGATCCTCGATCTGGCCCAGCAGGGCGACAATCCCGGCCAATACCAACAGCGTGGTGGAAATGAACAGGCTGCCCGAGCGGATGTAGGAATTGACGATCTGCACGTCGGCCATGCGGTTGTCGCGCTCCAGCATGCGTTCCATCCAGCGCAGGCGGTAATCGTGCAGCACCACCGCCATGGGCCGCTTACCCCAGGCGATCTGGTCGGCAAGCATCGTATAGAGCGCCGCCCCGGCAAGAAACCAGGCAAGCGCCAGGGCGTCCAGCACTGGAATGGACGTGTTGAACAACATGGTCTCGCTTAGCGACATGAAATCCCCTCATCAACTGGAACGTCGACCTGCACTATCAGTCTATGTCATTCGGTCTGCAAATAGGTTACATACGAATTCGGCCCGATGCAGGTCTAAGAGGCCATTATGCCAGGGAAGAATGAGCTCCGGAGCCTGACAAAAAACGCGCTGATCGCCAGGGTCGAGGCCCTGGAGACCGAACTTGCGCAATTGCGCGCCCGTGCCAATTCGGAAAACATCCCACTGTCGTCCATGGGCGGTCCCGTCGATCACGCCGTCCCCGCCCTGATCGACGCCCTGGAACGGGTCGATGACGGGGTCGTGGTCTACGACGCCGAGGACCGCCTGGTTTTCGTCAACAAGGCCTACCTGCGACACCTGCCCGAGGATCTAAAGGCGCTCTATGTCCCGGGCGTTGTGTTCGGGGACCTTGTCCGCGCCCATACGGACCGCGGCCTGATCGATCAGGCGATCGGCCGCGAGGAGGAATTCATTCGCATCCGCCTGGACCGTCACCGCAACGCCATGGGCCTGCCGGCCCATCGGTTTTCCAACGGAACCTGGTACGAGCTCATGGAGTACCGCCTGCAGGACGGCGGCATCCTGACCATCCGCCGCGACATCAGCGAATGGATCGCCGTCACCACGGCGCTGCGCGAAAACGAGGAACGGTTCCGTGATTTCGCCGAGGCGTCCCAGGACTGGCTGTGGGAAATGGACGCTAACTTGCGGTTTTCCTATTTCTCCGACCGCTTCTATTGGGCGTCGGGCGTGCGCCCCGAACAACTGCTGGGCCGGTCGCGCAGGGAAACCCTGTGGGACAACCCGGACGAGGAACCCTGGAAAAGCCATATCGCCGACCTGGAGGCCCATCGCTCGTTCCGCGACTTCATCCATTCCCGCGTCCGCCCCGACGGGGAGATCAACTATCTGGCGATCAGCGGCAAGCCCGTCTACGACAAGGACGGTGCCTTCAAGGGTTACCGAGGCACAGGGCGCAACATCACCAAGCAATGGCGCGCGGAACGGGACCTGGCCCGGGCCAAGGACGTGGCCGAACGCGCCAACCGCGCCAAGACCGAATTCCTCGCCAACATGAGCCACGAGTTCCGCACGCCGCTAAATTCGATCATCGGATATTCGGAACTTATCGGCATGGGCACCCTCGGCCCCCTGGGCAACGAGAAATACGCCGAATATATCGCCAATATCAAACAGTCGGGCCGCCATCTGCTGGAATTGATCAACGACGTACTGGATATTTCCCTGATCGAGGCCGGCGAGGTGCAGTTCCAAGAAGAACTTTTCGACATCGGCGCCGCGGTCAAAGCCTGCATCACCCTGATGGAGGAAGAGGCCAAACAGGCGAACATCACCCTGGAATCCCACCTGACAGCGATGCCTCCGTTCATGGGCGACGAACGGCGGTTGCGTCAGATCGTCATCAACCTGATGTCGAACGCGATCAAGTTCACGCCCGACGACGGCACGGTGCGGGTCGATCTTGAAAAGACCGCCGAGGGCGGCCTGCTCGTCCGGGTTTCCGATACGGGCATCGGCATCGCAGAAAAGGACCGGGAAAAGGTCCTGAGCCCCTTCGGCCAGGCCGAAGGCCCCTTTGCACGACGCTTCAAGGGCGTCGGCCTGGGATTGCCGCTGGTCAAGAACCTGACGGAAATGCACGACGGGACGTTGGAATTGGACAGCGTCCCCGGCAAGGGCACGGCGGTCACCATCCGCTTTCCGCCGGCGCGGCTTCGGATCATGGAAAGCGGCTGACGGTCAGTCCCGCTCGTCAAGCCAGGCCATCTGGATGGCCTCCAGGACCTTCTCGTTGGATTTTTGCGGGTCATCGTCGAAACCCGGCAGTTCCTGAACCCATTTCCACAGGTCCGTGAACCGCAGATTGACCACGTCCGCGTCGGGATGGGCCTCTTCCAGTTCGATGGCGATGTCGACGGTGTCGGTCCAGCGCAGTCCCATGGCCGTTCCCTCCCTTAAACTTTCCGGTCGACCATCATGTTGCGGGTCGCCTTCGGTAACGTCACCTTGAGGCCATCCAGTTCTTCGCTCATGACGATCTGGCAGCCGAGGCGCGAGGTATGGGTCAGGCCGAACGCCAAGTCGAGCATATCCTCTTCGTTCTCGCTGGGTTCGTCCAGCTTGTCGAAGTAGCTCTGATCGACGATCACATGGCAGGTCGAGCAGGCCAGCGAGCCTTCGCAGGCCCCCTCCAGGTCGATGCCGTTACGGTGCGCGACCTCAAGGACGGACAGGCCCTCCGGCGCGTCGACTTCCTTGGGCGTGCCGTCGGGCAGCACGAAGGTCATCTTGAACATCTTGGTCATGGTTTTTTTCGTTCCTCGTTCCGTCAATCGCCGACGTCGGCGGACTTGCGCGCATGGTTGTAATCGCGCGCCACGTCGTCCCGTTCGTGGGCGGCCTCATCCAGGCGGTCGACGTCGACGCCGCGCAGGGCCGCGCGAATGCCGCGGTCCATTCGTTTTTCGGCGAAGAGTCGGGTGCCTTCTTCCAGTTTCTCGACCGCGCCGTTGATGGTGTCGCGGTCGTCGCCGGCGATCGCCGCCTCCGTGGCCGACAGCAGCGCCATGATCTCCGCGCGCTCACCGTCTTCCAGAAGGTCGCCGTCAACCTCCATCGCCGCCTTGACCGCGCCCACGGCGCGCCCGGCCTCGACCCGCGCCTCGGCGATCAGGCGCTGGGTCATGTCTTCCTTGGCGTTCTTCATGCTGTCGTAAAGCATCTGCGACATCTCGTCCTCGGACAAACCGTAGGACGGTTTGACCTCGATGCTCTGCTCGACGCCGGTGGCTTCCTCGCGGGCACTGACGGTCATCAGGCCGTCGGCGTCCACCGCATAGGTCACTCGGATACGTGCGGCCCCGGCGACCATGGGCGGGATGCCGCGCAGGGTGAAGCGGGCCAGAGATCGGTTTTGGTCGACCATTTCACGCTCGCCCTGGACCACATGCACGGCCATGGCGGTCTGGCCGTCCTGATAGGTCGTGAACTCCTGGGCCTTGGCCACGGGGATCGGCGTGTTGCGGGGAATGATCTTTTCCGTCAGCCCACCCATGGTCTCGATGCCGAGCGACAGGGGCGTGACATCGAGCAACAGAGTGTCCGAGCCGACGGTCAAGGCCTCGGCCTGCAGCGCGGCACCCACGGCGACCACTTCATCCGGATCGATGTCGGCCAAGGGTTCGCGCCCGAACAGCTCGGCGACCTTCTGACGAACCAGGGGGACGCGGGTCGAGCCGCCGACGAGGACCACACCCTTGACGTCGTCCGCCGTGACCTCGGCGTCGTCCAGCACGTCCTCGCAGATGCGCAGCGTGCGCGCGACCAGGGGGGCGATGAGGGATTCGAAGGCCCTGCGGTCGAGGGAGAACGACTGCTGCTCGCCGCCCAATTCCAGCGCCCAGGTGCCGCCTTCGGCCGTGCTCAGGTCTTCCTTGACCTGACGGGCGATGGCGATAGCCTGCTTGACGGCGCCCGCACCCGGCGTTTCGCCGGTCCAGTCCTTGAGGAAATGTTCGGCGATGGCGTGGTCGAAATCGTCGCCGCCAAGCGCCGCGTCGCCGCTTGTCGCCAGAACTTGAAACACGCCCTTTTCCATGCGCAGCAGCGAGATATCGAAGGTGCCGCCGCCCAGGTCGTAAACGGCGTAAAGGCCCTCGGCCTCTTTATCCAGGCCGTAGGCCAGCGCCGCCGCCGTGGGCTCGTTGACCAGGCGCAGAACCTCGAGTCCCGCCAGGCGGGCCGCATCCTTGGTCGCCGTCCGCGCCGCGTCGTCGAAATAGGCGGGCACGGTGATGACGGCGCGGGTGACCTCGCGGTCAAGCACGCCTTCGGCCCGTTCCTTCAGGGCCGTCAGGATATGGCCGGAAATCTCCACCGGCGTCAGCTTGCGGCCGCCGACGTTGATGCGCACCATGGCGGCACCGTCTTCCGATGGCTCGACCTGGAACGGCAAGTGCCCGGCCACGGCCTTGATGTCGCCGATGCCGCGGCCCATCAGGCGTTTGATGGAACTGACGACGCTGTCCGGGCGCATGGCGATCAGGCTTTTCGCCAACCCGCCGACGATGGGTGAGCCGTCAGGCGCATAGGCGACGACGGAAGGCACCAGGGCCTGCCCGTCCTCGTCACGCAGAACTTCGGGCTTGCCGTCGACGGACACCGCGGTCACACAATTGGTCGTGCCCAGGTCGATGCCGACGGCGACGTTCGCATCGCCTTCGTGGGGAGCCGGGGTTTCGCCGGGCTCGTGAATCTGCAACAGCGCCATGGCTCAGGCTCTTCCCCGCAGCTCGGCGCGGCGGGCGCGCGTGTCGTCGGCCAGCTTGCGCAGGTATTTCAGGCGTGTGATCAGGGCCGCCGCCTTGTCCAGGTCGTCGGCGGCAAAGGCGCCGGACAGTTCGCTTTCACAGTCGGCGATCTCGCCCTGGGTATGCTTCGTCATGGCGCTCAGGTCATCGGCGGTTTCCGCCTCGGCCAGGGCCTCGCGCATTTCCATGGCTTCCATCAGGATCACCGGATCGCTCAGCGTGTTGCAGCCTTCCTTCAGCACGTCCAGGCCCTTTAGGTGCGCCAAATACACGGCGCGGTCCAGAGGGTCCTTCAGGGTCTCGTAGGCATCGTTAAGGCTGGTCGCCTGTTGCTGGCTCAGGGTCTTCTCCTTGGGCGTACGGGTGGCGAAACGGTCGGGATGCAACAGGCGTTGCATTCGGAAATAGGACGCCTCAAGCGCCGCCGTATCGATCTCGAACCCGCGCGGCAGGCCCAAGCGTTGGAAGTGGTCCGCCTGACCGGGCGGTTGCACGGCCTTGCAGCTTGTGCAGAAAGGTTCGCCCGCCGCCACCGGCCCCTGACAGGACCAGCAGGCCTCGACGATCCGTTCTTCGGGGACCTCTGTGGCATCACGTCGGGCCGCGCCGTCTGCTCTCGCTTGCACCAGCGTCACTTTCCTTTTCGCCGAATATTCCGAAGTTGCATTCATGCGCCGGGACCGCTCCCGGGCGGGCGATCACACGTGGAACGACTCGCCGCAGCCGCAGCGCCCCTTTTCGTTCGGGTTCTCAAAGGTAAAGCCGGATTCCAGCTTGTCCTCCACGAAGTCCATCTGGGTGCCGATGATGAACATGGTGGCCTTGGGATCGATGAAGACGCGCACGCCCTTGTCCTCGACGATTTCGTCGAACTCGTTCTTTTCGTCCGCGAACTCGAGGGTATAGGACATGCCCGAACAGCCCTTCGTCCGGATGCCGATGCGCACCCCGGCGGACGGCTTTCCACGGCTGGCCAAAAGCGCTTTCACGCGCTCTGCGGCCTGATCCGTGATGGTCATCATTTGCGGTCGTTCAGTCATGGTCGCCTGCTTCTGTTCTGGACCCTTGCTTAACCCCGCCGGCGCACAGGAGGCAAGCGCCCCCTGCCGTTCCGGCGGATCGGATCAAGCGCCCTTCTTGGTCTTGTAGTCGGAGATCGCCGCCTTGATGGCGTCCTCCGCGAGCACGGAGCAATGGATCTTGACCGGCGGCAGAGCCAGTTCCTCGGCGATCTGGGTGTTCTTGATCGAGCCAGCTTCCTCGATGGTCTTGCCCTTCACCCATTCGGTGATGAGCGATGACGAGGCGATGGCCGAACCGCAGCCGAAGGTCTTGAACTTGGCGTCCTCGATGATGCCGTCCTCCGAGACCTTGATCTGCAGCTTCATGACGTCGCCGCAGGCGGGCGCGCCCACCAAGCCGGTGCCGACGCTGGTGTCGTTCTTGTCCAGCGTGCCGACGTTGCGCGGCTTTTCGTAATGGTCGATGACTTTTTCGCTGTAGGCCATTTTAGTCTCCTGTTCCTAAGAACTTATTTTAGTTGGTTATTGTGGTCGTTTGGGGGCGGATCAATGTTCCGCCCATTCGATGGAGGAGATGTCGATCCCCTCGTTGTGCATGTCCCAAAGCGGGCTCATTTCCCGCAGGCGTTCGACCTCGCGGATGATGCATTCCACGGCTTCATCGACCTCTTCCTCCGTCGTGAAGCGGCCGAAGCCGATGCGGAGCGAGGTATGGGCCATTTCGACCTCGACGCCGAGCGCCCGCAGCACGTAGCTGGGCTCCAGCGAGGCCGAGGTGCAGGCCGAACCCGATGACACGGCCAAATCCTTGATGCCCATCATCAGGCCCTCGCCCTCGACGAAGGCGAAGGAGATGTTCAGGTTGCCCGGGATGCGCTGATCCATGTCGCCGTTCAGGTAGACTTCCGGCAGGCGGCCGACGATCGACTGGTACATGCGGTCGCGCAGACGGCGCAGGCGCTCGTTCTCGGCACCCATTTCCTTTTCCGCGATGGCACAGGCTTCGCCCAGGCCGACACACAGCGGCGTCGGCAGGGTGCCCGAGCGCATGCCGCGTTCCTGACCGCCGCCGTTGATCATCGGCACCAGACGAACCCGCGGGCGGCGCCGCACATAAAGGGCGCCTATGCCCATGGGGCCGTAAATCTTGTGGCCCGAGATCGACATCAGGTCGATGTTCATGTCTTCCACGTCGAGTGGAATCTTGCCCACCGCCTGGGCGCAGTCGGTGTGGAAGAAGGCCCCCTTCTCGCGGCAGATGGCGCCGATTTCCTTCAGGGGCTGGATCACGCCGATTTCGTTGTTCACGCCCATGACGGACACGATGGAGGTATTGTCGGTGACCGTTTCGCGCAGCACGTCCAGGTCGATCAGACCGTTTTCCTTGACCGGCAGATAGGTGACCTCGAAGCCTTCCTGTTCCAGGTGGCGGCAGCTGTCGAGCACGCATTTATGTTCAGTCACCACAGTCACGATGTGATTGCGCTTTTCCTTGTAGAAATGCGCAACGCCCTTGATCGCCAGGTTGTTGGATTCCGTCGCACCCGAGGTGAAGATCACTTCCTTCGGATTGGCGCCGATGATCGAGGCGACCTGTTCGCGCGCGATCTCGACCGCGTCTTCCGCTTCCCAGCCGTAGAAATGGCTGCGCGAATGCGGGTTGCCGAACTGTTCGGAGAAGAACGGCAGCATCTTTTCCACCACCCGAGGATCGGTCGGCGTCGTCGCCTGGTAATCCAGATAGATGGGCGCTTTCCGGTTCTTCAGCGTGTGCGGAAGTTCGTGCTTTTCTTGTGTTGTCATGGCGCTCATAGCGTCAATTCCTTCCAGGTGTCGTCGTCTTGTTACTGCGTCAGGCAGCCAGGCTGCCCCCGCCGATACGGGCATGAAGGCCCTTCCAGGCGGCGGTGAATGTGTCAATGTCGTCTACGGTCGTGGTCCATCCCAGGCTGACCCGGATGGCCGATTTCAAGTCGTCTTCGTCCACGCCCATGGCCGTCAGCACATGGCTGGGCGCCACCTTGCCGGACGAACAAGCCGCCCCGGCGCTGATCGCGATTCCGGCCAGGTCGAAGGCCATGACCTGGGTCTCCGACGACACGCCCGGCATGGTCAGGCAGCTTGTCGTCGCAAGGCGGTCGCGATCCTTGGCGAAAATCTTGGTGTCCGATGCGGCGGCCGTGATCTCGGCCTCCATGCGGTCGCGCAGGCCGGCCAGGCCCTGCAGACGGTTGACGTCGGCCTTGGCCGCCTCGGCCGCACGGCCGAAGCCGGCGATGCCCGGCACGTTTTCCGTGCCGCCTCGGCGTGAGCGTTCCTGCCCGCCGCCGCGGATCGCCGCCGTGGCCTGATGGCCGGGCGCGACAATTAGGGCGCCGATGCCCGGCGGACCGCCGATCTTATGCGCCGACAGGGTCATCATATGGACACCCAGGGCGGGGAAATCGATGGCCAGCTTGCCCGCCGCCTGAACCGCGTCGCAATGGAACACGGCGTCGTATTCCGCCGCCAATTCGGCGATGCGCGCGATGGGCTGGATCACCCCGGTCTCGTTGTTGGCGAGCATCACCGACACCAGGGCGCGCCCGCCCTCGACCCGGTTGAGCGCATCCTTCAAGCAGGCACCCAGTTCCGCCAGATCGACCACGCCGTCGCCGTCGACGGGCACCTGGATCACGTTGTCGGTGCCGTCCAGGACCGACACATGTTCGACCGCCGAGGCGAACACGGGCCCTTCGGCACCGCCCTGCGGGGCATTGGCCAGGGCCAGGTTGTTGGCCTCGGTTCCGCCGGAGGTAAAGATCACGTCCTCGGCCCGCGCACCGACCAGCGCCGCGACCTGTTCACGCGCATTCTCGACCAGCATGCGCGCCCGGCGGCCGGCGCCGTGCACCGACGACGGATTGCCCGTCGCGGTCAGCGCCGCGGCCACGGCCTCGGCCGCTTCGGGCCGGACCGGCGTGGTCGCGTTATGGTCGAGATAGATGGTCATCGGGGCCTCAGTCTTGTCTCGAACTCTCTATTGCGCCGCGACGGTCGCGGCGGCGTTGCGTTCCTGTTCCTGCTGGTACAGGCGGCCGGAAGTGCCCAGCACCTTCTTCTCGACCACGTCTTCCAGCGATACGGACGACAGGTACAGGTAAATCTGGTTGCCCAGTTCCTCCCACAGGTCGTGGGTCAGACAGCGTGCCCGGTCGGCCTGACAGCCCGTGGGCTGACCCGGGGTGCAGCGCGTGGTCTTGATGGGCTCATCCACGGCCATGATGATGTCGGCGACGCGGGTGTCGGCGGCGCCGTAAGCCAGCAGATAGCCGCCGCCCGGGCCGCGCACGCTCTTGACCAGACCGGCCTTGCGCAGCTTGCCGAACAGCTGTTCCAGGTAGGACAGGGAAATGTCCTGCCGGTCGGCCACGTCGGCCAGCGCCACGGGCTTCGCCGATGCATTGGCGGCGAGATCGACCATGGCCATCACGGCGTATCGGCCTTTTGTGCTCAGTTTCACGTTCCGTCTCCTTCAAAGATCGCACCATGCACGGCATCCCCGCGCGCGGCGTCGATCGCGTTTCCCGCTACTTGTCCCCGGCGGCGGCCTTGGGGCGCATGCCCCGGGTTGGTTCGCTGCCTTCTTTTTCGTCTTCCACGGCTTTTTCGCGGCCTTCCAATTCGGCGACCCGGTCAATCAACACGTTGAGTTGCGAGCGCAGATTTTCAATGGTCTGCATGACCGGGTCCTGACCGTCGGTCGGCGTGCCATAGGCCTGGAATGCCTTGGCCCGTTCCTTGTCCTTGGGCAGAACCACCTGGGCCGGGTTGCCGACGGCGGTGACGCCCGGCGGCACGTCCTTGGTGACCACCGCGTTGGCGCCGACCCGCGATTGCCGGCCGACGGTGATCGGACCCAGGATCGCCGCCCCACAGCCGATGATGACGCCATCGGCGACCGTCGGATGGCGTTTTTGGCCGCGCTGGCTGTCCGCATCCACGGAGGGGGCGACACCGCCCAGGGTGACCTGGTGATAAATCGTCACGTCGTCGCCGACGACCGCCGTTTCGCCGATCACCACGCCGCCGCCATGATCGATGACCAGACGCTTGCCGATCTGGGCCCCCGGATGGATTTCGATCAGGGTGACCCAGCGCGCGAAATTGGAAATCAACCGCGCGACGAAGAACAGTTTATGGCCCCACAGCCAGTGCGCGATGCGGTGCCAGACGACCGCGTGGAAGCCCGGATAGGTGAAGAAGATGGCGAGCGGCCCCTTGGCCGCCGGGTCGCGTTCTTGAAAGGCGTGGATATCTTCTTGAATATTCTTGAAAATCATTGGCTTCACACTATGTTATCGGGGCTTTCCGCAAGGCGCGCTCACGCGCCCCTGGGCGGCCCAGGCGTCGGTACCCGGAATATAAGATGCCCGACTAATTCTATCAAGTATTTCCAGGCAATCGGCAGCTTAATTAAGGCTGCACGCACATTAAGCCAGACCCTGACGCTCGGATATTAACCGGAAGAACCCTTTCAAGGACGTTTATCACCCATGCCAGAAGTCATTTTCAACGGGCCCGAAGGCCGCATCGAAGGCCGTTATCACCACGCCAATGACCCCAATGCGCCGGTCGCCCTGTTGCTCCACCCCCATCCGGAATACGGCGGCACCATGAACAACCGGGTCGTCTATGCCATGTATCAGGCCTTTGTGAAGCGCGGATTCTCGACCCTGCGCTTCAATTTCCGGGGCGTCGGACGGTCCCAGGGCAAATTCGACAACGGCCAGGGCGAATTGAGCGACGCCGCGACGGCGCTCGACTGGATGCAGGGCCACAACCCCAATGCCTCGACCTGCTGGATCGCCGGATTCTCCTTCGGTGCCTGGGTTTCCATGCAGCTGATGATGCGCCGGCCGGAAATTTCCGGTTTCATCTCGGCCTCGCCGCCGGCGTCGATCTACGATTTCTCGTTCCTCGCCCCCTGCCCGGCCTCGGGCCTGCTGATTCACGGCAAGGCCGACGAAGTCGTGCCCGTGGGCTCGGTCGACAAGTTGGTGGAAAAGCTGTCGTCGCAGAAGAACATCGAGATCGACTACCGCACCATCGATAAGTGCGACCACTATTTCTCGGAGCACCTGGACAACTTGCTGAAGCATGTCGAGGACTACCTGGACAAGCGCCTGGTGGAAAAGGCGGCCTAGCCGCCCCTCCCTGCCTATTCCTTGAAGGGGTAGAGCCGCCCGCCCGACAGCGGCTCGCCAACCCCCGTGGTGCCCGGATAGGTCAGCGCCAGGCCCTTGAGCGCGCGCACGGCGAGGAAGGCGAAGGCCTCGGCCTCCATCGCGTCGCCGCGCCACCCCGCATCCTCGACCGGCTGGACCTCGGCCCCCAGTGCCCGGCGCAAGCCCTGCATGAGGGCCGCGTTATGCCGCCCGCCGCCGGTGACCAGCCAGCGTTTGGCGGGCTGCGGGAAGAACTGCGCGGCGCGGGCCACGGACGCAACCGTGAAAGCAGCCAACGTCGCCGCCCCGGCGGCCGTCGAAAGCCCCTGAACGGGAGCCAGGTCGAAGGCGTTCCGGTCCAAGGACTTGGGCGGCAGAATTTCGAAATAATCATGGTTCATCAGGATGCTAAGGACATGTTGATCGACCGCGCCCTGGGTCGACACGGTCCCGTCCCGGTCCATGGGCTCCCCGGTCTTTTCCTGCATCCAGTCATCGAGAAGCGCGTTGCCGGGGCCTGTATCGAAGGCCAGTAGCGTGCCGCCGGTTCCGATCTCGTCAGGACCGATCCAGGTGACATTGCCGACCCCACCCAGGTTGAGAACCGCAAGCGGCTTATCCAGATTCCGTGCCAGGGCGCGATGATAGACAGGCGCCAGCGGCGCGCCCTCGCCGCCTGACGCCACGTCGTTCAGGCGCAGGTCGCCGGCCACGTCGATCCCCGTTTCCCGCGCCAGCCGCGCGGCGTCGCCGATCTGCCGCGTCACCCCCAGTTCGGGGCGGTGCAGCACCGTATGGCCGTGAAAGCCGATGACGCGAATGTCGCCGGGCGATTTGTCCGCCGCGGCCAAAAGTGCGCGGACCGCATCGCGATGACGGTCTGTCAGGCGGCCGATCAGGTCGTTTTCCGGCGCGCGGATCAAGGGATCATGGCCGAGGGTGGCGCGCAGATCGCGGCGGAAATCGGCATCATAAGGATGGGTCAAGGCCGGGCCGCGCCAGACGACGGCCTCGCCGTCCGTCTCGATCAGCGCCGCGTCGACGCCGTCCATGGACGTGCCGCTCATCAGGCCGACGGCAAGGCAGGTATCTTCTGGCATGGGCTTCCCCCCCGGAAAAGATGCGCCGGATTGTGTCGGCCTGTTCCGGCCCGGGCAAGGCCAGAATGCCCGACACCGCCAAGGGATTATTGCCCAACCCGCGCGGGCGCGGTAAAAGCCGCCATGACCCAGCTGAAATCCCAATTTCTGAACGACGCCCAGACGCGCGGATTTATCCATCAGTGCACCGACATGGACGCGCTGGACGCACTAGCGGCGACGAAAACGATCACCGCCTACATCGGATTCGACTGCACGGCGCCGTCCCTGCACGCGGGCCACATGGTCTCGATCATGACGCTGCGCCTGCTGCAGCGCTCGGGCCACAAGCCGATCGTGCTCATGGGCGGCGGCACGACCAAGGTCGGCGACCCGTCCGGCAAGGACGAGATGCGCAAGGCCCTGACCGACGCCGACATCGCCGCCAACATGGCCGGCATCAAACAGGTGTTCGCCAAGTTCCTGACCTTCGGGGACGGCCCGACCGACGCGGTCATGGTCAATAACGCCGACTGGCTGGACCAACTCAATTACCTGGGGTTCCTGCGCGACGTGGGCCGGCACTTCTCCATCAACCGCATGCTGACCTTCGATTCGGTTAAACTGCGGCTGGAGCGCGAACAGCCGCTGACCTTCCTGGAATTCAACTACATGATCCTCCAGGCCTATGATTTCCTCGAACTGTCACGCCGCCACGATTGCACCCTGCAAATGGGAGGATCGGACCAGTGGGGCAATATCATCAACGGCGTGGAACTGGCGCGCCGTGTCGATAACCGCGGCCTGTTCGGCCTGACCACGCCACTGCTGACCACGTCGTCGGGCGCCAAGATGGGCAAGACCGCCGCCGGGGCCGTATGGCTGAACGAGGACATGCTGAGCGCCTACGACTACTGGCAGTACTGGCGCAACACGGAAGACGCCGACGTCGGCAAGTTCCTGCGCCTGTTCACTGACATGCCGCTGGACGAGGTCGCGCGCCTGGAAGCCCTTGAGGGGGCGGAATTGAACGAAGCCAAGAAGATCCTGGCGACGGAGATCACGCGCCTGTGCCACGGCAGCGACGCCGCCGAACGTGCCGCCGAGACCGCGCGCAAGACCTTCGAGCAAGGAGCATTGGGCGACGACTTGCCGACCATCGACGTGCCGGCGGCCCGCCTGGATGCCGGCGTGCCCCTGTTCGAACTGTTCCGCGAGGCCGGTCTGGCCGCGTCGAACGGCGAGGCGCGGCGCCTGATCAAGGGCGGTGGCGCGCGCCTCAACGACGAAAAGATTGCCTCTGAAACGGCGACCGCCGGATCGGGCGATCTCAAGGACGGGGTCATCAAGCTCAGCGCCGGCAAGAAACGCCACGCCCTGGTGCGGGCGGTCTGACAAGCCCGATGGCGGAAAGCGCATCGCGTCTGTCCCGCCTGCTTGACCGCAACCTCGCGATCCTGACCGACCAACCGGGCCCGCCCCTGGTGGTCGGCGCGATCATCCTGGCCATGGCCCTGATCCGGGCGACCCTGTTCCCCGGCACCGGCGGCGACGACGGCGAACAGCTGATCTTCTCGCAGTTCTTCGCCTGGGGCTATCAGGTCCGCAATCCGCCGCTCTACACCTGGTTGGTCATGGCCGTGTCCCAGGTCACGGGGCCGAACCTGTGGACCGTCAACATCGTCAAGTTCAGCCTGCTTTACGCCATGTACCTGTTCCTGTGGCGGGCGGCGCTCTACCTGTTCGCCACGCGGGCCCTGGCCGGGCTGGCGGCCCTGGCGCCGGTGCTGTTTTATTTCGTGGCCTGGGAAGTCGTCACCGGGTTCAGCCATACGGTCCTGACGGCCTGCCTCTATGCCACCGTGCTGTGGCTTCTGCTGCGTCTGCGCGATGCCTCGCAGGGCCGCCTTGCGGATTACGCCCTATTGGGTGTCGCCATCGGCCTGGGCGGGCTTGCCAAGTACGCGTTCTGGATCTTCCTCGTCTGTCTTCTCGCGGCGGCGCTGACGGACCGCGACCTGCGCCGCCGGCTGCTGTCTCCCTGGCTGGTCCTGTCGCTCGCCGTGGCGGCGGCGGTCCTGGCGCCCCACTACCTATGGCTGGCCGAGCGCCTGGACATCCTGGCCGCACAGGCGGGCGACACGGCCGCCACCCATGGCGGATTTTCCCTGACCGGCCTCGCCCACGCGGCGAAGGCGGCGGCGGGCTTCCTGTCACCGTTCTGGCTGATCGCGCTGATCTGCTTTCCGGCGGCGTTCCGCCCGCTGAAGGCGCCCGTCCATCCCATGGTCCGGGTTCTCGGCCTCTACATGATCCTGGTCCTGGCCGTGACCGCCGTCGGCACCCTGATCCAGCCCGACTTCCGCATCCGCACCCATTACATGTTCGTGCTGCTGTTCGCGCCGTTCTGGGTACTGCTGCGGGCCGAGGCGGCGGGCGCGCCGCCCCCCCGGCAACGGGCGCTCGCGGCCCTCATCACCCTGGTCCTCTGGGCCCAGCCCTCGGCCCTGATCGCCAAGTACCTGTTCGAGCCGCTGTCCTGCGGGCGCTGCCAGCATCACATCCCCTACGCCGACCTGGCCGCCAGGATTAAGGCCATGGGGTTCGCGGGCGGCACCGTCGTCGCCTATTGGCATCCGGACCCGCTGCCCGGCAACCTGCGCGCGGCCCTGCCGGATGCGCGGGTCATCAGCCTGAAACATCCCGACGTCATTCCGTCCCTGGCGCCCGGGGCCGCCGGTCAATGCCTTGTGGTCTGGTCGGCGGACGCAGACCGCGACAACCGGCCCACCGCCATCGCCGGCGCCAACAGCCTGCTCGACGCCGGCATCGCCCCGGACACGGCGCAACGTCTGGTGATTTCACCGCTGGAGGGATTGCCGATGCTGACCGGCGGCAAGACGGCGGCGCTCGGCGTGATCCTGGTTCCCGGCACGGGCGACTGTCGCTAAGGCCAAGCCCCTAGCGACAGGTGCCCTCACCGTCCAGCACCACGAAGGACCAGGACAGGCGCTTGTCCGGATTGCGCAGCAGGGGATGCGAAGTGCGGCGGAAGATCGTCTGCTTCGGCACGGGGATGCCCCCCCGCAAGTCTTCGACCAGCATCCGCCCCTCCCCACCCCCGGACGGCCCGCCGGACCAGATCAACGCGCATTTACCGCCTTCCCCCGCCTGCCCGGCGGCATTCAGGGGCGGCATGTAATCGCGCCACCGGGTACTGATCACGCGGGCGTGGGGAAAATAGCGGCGCAGATTTCCGGCGATCTGGTTCGGACGATCCACGGCGACGATGGTTCCGGTGCTAAACCCGGCAACGACCAGACTGCGGGCAAGTTCCTCGTAAGGGACGAAGAAATTGCATTTGCGGCAGGTCTGAGGACCCAGAATTCCCCGCCCGACGAGGCCCGCCGGCACGGCGAGCGCCACGACCAGAAGGGCGGACGTGAACCAATGCAGGCGACGTTCCGCCCCGCCGGCATCCGTGAACACCTTGATACGCAGCAGCAGGTAGAGCGGCAGCGGGAACCACACCACCATCCAGTTGTTGCGCACGTCCGCCGCCCCCGTGACCAGGATCGCCGCGACGCAAACCACCAACAGCGCCAGCAGATAGGTTTCCAGGAACCGTCCCGAATTAATCAGGCGCGCCGACGGATGGGGCAGCGGCGCCAAGGCGCCGGGGAACACCCCCAAGGCGAAAAGCAGGAACGGCGATACCAGGCCGAGGGTCGCCAGGGCGAATTGCCCAACCCCCCGGCCCGCCGCCGCCAGCCGGTTGTCGACCACGGGAAACAGGCGTCCGGCCCCGGCGGCATCGGCCACGGCGTCGGCATTGGTCAGGAAATGGGCCAAGGGAAGCGCCGCGATCCCCGCCGCCAGGGCGAGCGCCGCAAAAAAGCGCAAACAGAACACCCGGGACCGCAATCCGGGATGCCGCCACGCGGCGGCCAGCAGCGGCACCAGGAACAGGATGAAATTGTATTTCGCGAGCAGGCCCGTGGCGACCGCCAGAGCGACCCACAGATAGTCCAGCCATCCAGACCGCGTTTCCAGACGCAGGACCAACCAGAACGCCGCCGCCATGGCCGCCAGCAGCAGGACCGTATGGGAATAGCTGACGACTGTTTCCCAGCCGATGAAATAACAAGCGACCAACGACAGCGGTGCCAGGGCGGCAAACAGGTTGTCCGTGAACAACCGCCGCGCGGCCCGATAGGCAAAGACATAGAACGCGGCGAGCAGGACGTATTTGACCCCGATCACCGCCCCCATGGTCGGGCCCATGATCTCCTCCGCCGCGCGGACCAGCCAAGCATAGAGCGGCGGCTGGCCGGTCTTGTAGGCGAGCGCCCAGGACTGTGTGTAATAAAGGATTTCCGCGTCGTCGTCGGAGCCCCCCGGAAACAACGACAAACGCAGGACCAGTAGAACCGCCACATAGGTCGCCAACGCCACGGCCAACCGGCCTGGGCCGGCGGCAATGATCCGGCCTGTCAAAGCATTCATTGCGGCGTCGGCACGGGGTTTAGGTCTTTGGGCGCCGCCGGTGAATCCCCGAACACGCCGAACAGGCGGCGCAGGAACCCGGGGGCGAGCGCCGACAGCGGGTTGACGTCGACCTTGGGGTCTTCCTGCGGGCCGGTCATGCGGAAGTTGGCGGCGAACAGGCCGCTGCCTTTTTCGCCGCCGGTGAAGATGTTGCCCAGGATCGGAATGCGCCCCAAGGCCGAATTGATGGCATAGGCCGGCACCACCGTGCCTTCCAGATCGACGATATCGGCATGGGTATAGACCGTGCCCGAGGCCGTGAAGCCGAGCGACGCGCCCGCCGCGCGGGCGTCGGAGATTTCGACCACGCCCGAGCGCATGGTGAAGGGAATGTCGAGCACGGCGAAGCCCAGGCCGTCGCCCTGCAATGCGTCCAGAATCCCGGTCAGCGCCATGATGCTGACCAGATGCGCCAAGGCCGGGGCCTTCAGCACGCGGTAATCGCGGATCATCAAGCGGCCCTTCAGGGGATGATCGGGGTGGCTATCGTCGAAGGTGCCTGTCAACTGCAAGGCACCGCCCTGCATGTTGTCGTAGAAGCCCAGCGTGCGCAGCACGATGCCAGCATCGGCGGTGCTGATATCAACGGTGCGATTGCCGCCGTCCGGCCCCGGCTTGAGTTCCACGTTCAGCGCCGTGGCCCCCTCGAGAATGGAATTCAGATAGACCGTGCGCCAGATATTGTCTTCGCGCTGGAACGTGCCGGACACGTCGGTCAGTGCCCGTTTGTCGTCGATCCAGACCTTATCGAACTCGGCGGCGAGCACGAAGTTCCCCAACAACTCCCCGCCCTCGCTTTCGGTCAGGTCCTTCCACACCGGCGACAGGTCGAGCCCCGCGCCATGGAACCCCAGGTCCCAGGCACCGTCGGCGCGCCGGATCAACGCCCCCTTCATGTCCGTGCGGCCATGATTGATGCGCGTGAAATCGATGCGCTGAACGGATTTTCCGTCGTCCTCGAACGTTCCCCGCCCGGCGACGGCAAGGTCCTCGGCATAAAGCGCGAAATGGGTGATCTCGCGCGCCTTATCCTGTTTGAAAGTAACGTTCATTTCCGCCCGGCCGGCGGCCCCAAAGGGCTTCTTCCACTTCACCCGGTCAATGGCGAGCTGCGCCTCGGCCAGGTCGGCGCGAACCTCGACCCGCGTTTCGCCGTCGTTCAGCACCGTGAAGCGCAGGTTGGCGCCGACGGCACCGCTGACGTATTCCTCGTTCAAAAGGCCGACGTTCAGGCCCAGCTGGCGGATGCGCTCAACATCGGGAATGCGCCCGGATAGGTCCAGGATCGTGCGAAAGGCGACTTTCTCGCCGAAGTTTTCGCGCCAGGAAATATCCGCCGGCATGCCGGCGACGATGCCGTTGCCCTTGACCTCCATGCCGCGTTTGTCGATGGACATGGTCAGGTCGGCGGCGTCCAGGTCGAAGCCATGCAGGGCATGGGGAATCGCGGCCTCGCGCAGGCGCGCGTCGGCGGCGATGTTCACGTCCGCCAGCTTCAGATCGAGGATCAGCGGAAACCCGATGCGCAGACGGACCTTGGCCGCCCCCTTGGTGCCCTTGGGGTCGACCTCCATCTTGGTCGCATAGGCGAGCGGCGGATGGTCGATCAAGGCCAGCGCCTTGTCGAGCTGGCCCGCGATCGTCGCCTGGATTTCCGCCTGTTCCCGACCGGTCGACAAGCCAGTGATGAACAACTGCCCCTCGCTGAGCGCCATCCCACCCGATTTCCCCTGGCTGATGAAGGCGTCAAAGCGTTTGTGGGTGAAGGTCGATTTGCCCGCCAAGTCCGTGATGTCCGGCATGCCGGGAAGGTAGGATAGGACCGTGTCCCGGAAATCCATGTCGCCAACCACCGAGGTCAGCGCCCAGCCGCCTGCCCCGCCGCTGGCCCGGACCTTCATGTTGAGACGCGGCACCACGCCGTCCTTCACGTTCTCCGTCCACCAGTTGTAGACATCGGGCGCCCACTCCGGGGCCCAGTACTTCCGAATGTCTTTCAGCGGGGCATTCCGAAGCGCCACGTCGAAGGCGCCCACGGCGCTTCCCGTCGCATCTTCCACGGCGCCGGACACCGTGACCCGGGGGCCGCCCGTGTCGAGGGCAAGGCGTGAGATCTCCAGCCGATCGTCATCCATCCAGTACTTGCCGGCGAATTGCAGACCGGAAACCGGCAGACGATGCGCCGCCGATCCTGGAGAGCGCACGCTTTCGCCATCCTTGGTAACGACGGTGAAATCGAAGATTTCGGCCGTCCGGACGCGGCCGTCATAGCGGCCGGCAAGAACAAGGGATTTGACCGCGATCGCTTCCTCATACGGGTCGGGGGTGCGGATTTCGCCCTCGCCGCCCGTGAAGCGGAAGCCGATATCCTCGGGCGGGCCGTTGACGGTCATGCCCAAGGTAACCGTCCCCTTGAGCGGAAGCTCAATGCTTTCGAAGCGCTTGAGGGATTCGTGGAAGCCGGCAAGCGCCTTCGGGTCGAGATCGGTGAAGGCGACGCTGACGGCCAGGCGCCCCTCGTTGACCAGATAGCTGCCCTTGGCCGTGACCTCGGACCGGCGGCCGTTCAGATCCATCTGCAAGGCGACCTCGCCCTGGATGCCCGCGTCGTCGCGGACCAGGCGGATGTCGGCGACCGGCGCGGTCCATCGGCGGCCCAGGATTTCGTCGACGATCACCGTTTCCGCGCCGATGATGTTGAGACGCGACAGATAGGCCAGTTGCGCGCCGGCATCGGGCCCGCTTCCAGCCCCGGCCTTGGCGACCAGCAGGTCGAGCAGCCCACTACCCAATCCCTTGCCGTCAGACAGGTCCTTGCCGTCGGATTGAGCGTTGCCTAGGTTGACCTCGAACGTGCCGTCGGCGCCGCGCCGCAGGACCAGGCGCGGGCCGAACAGTTCGACGCTTTTCGGCACGATCGCACCGCGCCGGATCAGGGCCTGGCTGGACAGCGAGAACGAGACTTCGGGGATCGCCGCGACGATGGCGCCCACGCGGTCGTACACCAAAACGTCGAGCACGCGGATATCGAGGGCGCGCTCCCACCCGGCCCAAGTCAGGATGGTGTCACCCAGTTCGACCTGCATGTCGGGGCTGCGTTCGTTGAGCGCCTGTTCGATATAGGGCGTGAGGAAGCTGAGGGAGATCGGCCCCTTGGACAATTGCCACGACAACAGGCCCGCGACGATGGCCACGCCCGCCAGCAGACCGCCAGCAAGATGCGCGGCACCCCGGCACCACCGCTTTAGATGGCCACCCGTCCGATTCTCACCCTGCCCGCCGTGTTGATCGACGTCGTTTGCCACCACGCCTCCGTTAGCGCGCTTGACCCCAGTTTTTGCTTACCGCAGTGTTCAGGCCCCCCAAGGCCTGAGAAACAAGTGATCAGTATGCCTGAAAATTCGACCGTCAGCAGTAAACCCGATCTGCCAAGCCCGGGAAACCCCGAATCCCTGGCAGTTGCCTGGGAACATTGGGATTCCGCCGTTTCCCGCAGCACCGATCCGGGTACCGAATCGGCGGCGACGGAAATCGCCGGCGGCGGCCCGGGCAAGGCCTTGCTGGACGCGGTGTTCGCCCATAGCCCGTTCCTCGGCCGCCTGGCATCGGGCGACCCCGCGTTCACCCTGCGCATTTTGTCCGACGGCCCCGACGCGGTCCTGGCCGACATCCTGTCGGACATTGCCGGCGCCCCCGAGGGCGAAACCGAACCCGCCATCAAGACACGCCTGCGCGTCGCCAAGAAGCGTGCGGCATTGACCATCGCCATGGCCGATATCGGCGGCGATTGGTCTCTGGAACAGGTCACGGGCGGGCTCAGCGATGTCGCCGAAGCCTGCCTCAAGGCGGCCTGCGATTTCTGCCTCGGTGAAGTGGCGCGGCGCGGCGCACTGGAATTGGCGGATTCCGCATCGCCATCCGTTGGCTCAGGCTTGGTCGTGCTCGGCATGGGCAAGCTGGGTGCCAGGGAGTTGAACTATTCCTCGGACATCGACATCATCGTGCTGTTCGATCCCGATGCCATCCGGACGACCAAACCCGACGAGCTGCAGCCGGCCATGGTCAGGCTGGTCCGCCAGATACTCCGAATCATGGATGAGCGCACGGTCGACGGCTATGTGTTCCGCACGGACCTGCGTCTGCGCCCGGACCCCAGCGCCACGCCGCTGGCGATTTCGGTCCTGGCCGCCGAAAGCTATTACGAGAGCCTGGGCCAGAACTGGGAACGCGCCGCCATGATCAAGGCCCGCGCCGTGGCCGGCGACCTGGAGGCCGGCACGCGGTTCCTGGAATGGCTGCGCCCCTTCATCTGGCGCAAGCACCTGGATTTCGCGGCGATCCAGGACATTCATTCGATTAAGCGCCAGATCAACGCGCATCGCGGCATCGGCGCGATCAAGGCGCTTGGCCACAACGTCAAGCTGGGCGGCGGCGGCATCCGCGAGATCGAGTTCTTCGCCCAGACCCAACAGCTGATCTGGGGCGGGCGTATCCCGGACCTGCGCCTGTCCGGCACCAAGGCCGCCATCGACTGCCTGGTCGCCCTGGAACAGGTGGCGCCCGAGGCGGCAGCCGACATGAAGGCCGCCTATGATTTCCTGCGCCAAGTCGAACACCGCCTGCAGATGGTCAACGACGAGCAGACCCACACCCTGCCCGAAGCACCGGAAGCCTTCGACGCCTTCGCCGCCTTCATGGGCTATGCCACGGGTGACGCCTTCGCCGAGGCCCTGACCGGCCACCTTGAGCGGGTGCAGACCCATTACGGGGCCCTGTTCGGCGACGCGCCGGCGCTCAGCGCCGAGGCGGATCAGGACGGCGCCGGCGGCAATCTTGTGTTCACCGGCGGCGAGGCCGATCCGGACACGCTGGCGACCATCCGCAAGATGGGGTTCGAGGAACCGACCCGCGTCGATGCCCAGATCCGGGCCTGGCACCACGGGCGCTACCGGGCCATGCGGTCGACCCGGTCCCGCGAACTGTTGACCGAACTGATGCCCGTGCTGCTGCGCGCCATCGCCAAGACGCCGGAGCCGGACAAGACCTTCCTGCGCTTCGACAGCTTCCTCAAGGTGCTGCCCGGCGGGGTGCAGTTGTTTTCCATGTTCCATTCCAACCCGCACCTGTTGTCTCTGGTGGTCGAGATCGCCGGCAAGGCGCCCAAGCTGGCGGAGCACATGGGCAACCACGCGTCGATCCTGGACAGCGTGCTGACCGCCGATTTCTTCGACCCGCCGCCGGACCTTTCGGGCCTGCACGACGAACTTGAGGCCCAACTGAAGGCCTGCCGCGACCTGGAAGACGTGCTGATCACCTGCCGCCGTTGGGCCAACGACCGCCGCTTTCAGATCGGCGTGCAGCGCCTGGATGCCCGGATTGCGCCGCTGGATGCCTCGTGCGCGCTCTCAGACATCGCCGAAACGGCGCTGGGCGCGGTGCTGGCCCGCGTCGCCAACGACTTCGCCGCAGGCCACGGCCGCATCCCCGGCGGCGAGATCGCCATCGTCGCGCTCGGCCGCCTGGGCAGCCGGGAAATGACCGCGGCCTCGGACCTGGACCTGATCTTCGTCTACGACGCCGACGACGAGGAATCGGATGGCGCGCGGCCCCTTGCCCCCGCCCAGTATTTCGGCCGCCTGACCCAGCGCACCATCAACGCTGTCACGGCGATGATGGTGGAGGGGCCGCTGTACGAGGTCGACATGCGCCTACGCCCGTCGGGCACCAAGGGACCGCTGGCCACGTCGCTGACCGCGTTCCGCAAGTACCACGATGAATCGGCCTGGACCTGGGAGCGCATGGCCCTGGTCCGCGCCCGCGCCGTGGCCGGCACCGGCGACCTGCGCGGCCGGGTCGAGGATGCCATCGCCGCCATCCTGGGCGATCCCGTGGACCCGGTGAAGCTGCTGCGCGACGCCGCCGACATGCGCCAGCGCATCGCGAAGGAAAAGACTTCCGACTGCATCTGGGACGTCAAGAACCTGCGCGGCGGCCTGGTCGACATCGCCTTCATCGTGCAATACCTGACCCTGCGTCATATCGGCGACCACCCGGATATCCGCGACGCCAACACGGCCGCCAGCCTGGACAAATTGAAATCGGCGGGCGTGCTCGCCACCGCCCATTGGCGGACCCTGATGCGGGCCCAGGAGCTTTGGATGGGCATCCTCGGCCTGCTGGCCGAAACCATCGAGGGCACTCTGACCAAGGAAAAGGAAGACCTGATATCCGGCGCCCTGGCCGACGACCTGGTGCGCGTCGCGGGGGCCGAAGATTTCGACAGCCTGAAACGCATGATGATGGAAACGGCCCAGGCCGTGTTCGATATCTACCAGGACCTGATCGACGGCCCGGCAGCGGACCTGCCGCCCATCGAGGACGCCACCGAATGACACCACGACGCATAAGGAGACCCGAACCATGACCCTTTCCATCGGCGACAAGGCCCCCGACTTCACCCTGCCTGCGGACGGCGGCGGCATGCTGGCGTTGAAGGACCTGAAGGGCAAGAAGGTGGTGCTGTATTTCTACCCCAAGGACGACACGCCGGGCTGCACGACCGAGGCCCAGGGCTTCCGCGACGCGATCAAGAAATTTGAGAAAGAAGGGGCGGTGATCGTCGGCGCCTCCAAGGACACGGTCGCCCGCCACGACAAGTTCAAGGCCAAGTACGACCTGCCCTTTCATCTGGTGTCCGACGAAGACGGCATGCTCTGCGACAGCTACGGCGTGTGGGTCGAAAAGAACATGTACGGCCGCAAGTACATGGGCATTCAGCGCGCAACGTTTCTGATCGACGAAAAGGGCGTAATCCGCAACATCTGGCCCAAGGTGAAGGTCAAGGAACACGCCGACGAGGTGCTGGCGGCGGTCAAGGCGCTCTAGGCCCCCTCGGGCTGGATCGCCGAAACCTCGACCATTGGGTGGTTTTGACCGCGCGGATTTTGCGCTAGTCTCCGCGCTCGATAAAATCGCGCCCGACCCGTTGCACCATCGGGCCAACGTCCTCTGGGGAAATATCGATGGCCGACAAGACCGACGAAATCGACGACGACGAAGACGAGGAATACGAGGACGACGAAGAGCTTGAGGACGGCGAGGAGTGGGAAGACGACGACGAAGAGTGGGAGGACGACGAAGACGACGAACCCACCGAGGAAGAGCTCAAGGCCGCCAAGAAGAAAAAGATCCTCAAGATCGCGGCGATCGCCGGGGTTCTGCTCGTCCTGATCGGCGGGGGTTTTACGGCCCATATGCTGGGCGCGACCGAAGCTATCCTCGGCAAGCCCGCGATCACCGAAGTGACCCTGGAAATCGGCAAGCCGGTGACCCATCAGTTGCCGGAAATCCGCACCGACCTGAAGAAGGTCGGCAAGCGCAATCATTTCATCAAGCTGAACCTGATCGTGCAGGTCAACGAGCACGACCTGCCGGTGCTTCAGGATGAACTCAAGGCCGCGCTGATCGTCGACAACATCAAAACCCAGCTGCGCGACCTGGAATACAAGGACGTGATCGGCAAGGAAGGCTCGGAGCGCCTGCGCTTCGAGCTGCTGAACGTCATCAATTTCGCGATCGCCCCGGTCAAGGCCCATACGGTCCTGTTCAAGGATTTGATTATTCAGTAACGGCCATTGCATTTTTCGCCCCGAGCGGATTTGCTATGCTGCCTTGCAGGCCATGGGGGAGAAGCCGTGCGCCTGCAACCGTTCAAACACCGCGTCGCGCAAGTCCGTCGTCCTGCCCGGCCTGTGCACGGCCCGAAATTTAGTAAAGCGTCCCCGGAATTTAAAATTTAAAAGAGATGACCTTCCGCCTAATAAGTCATCCATGTCACGACCTTTTCGATGCTCTCTCCCGCTTCGTTGATCAGTTTTGCGGTCAGGCGGTTTTCTGCCCCCTTATCCAGATCGCGGATGATGATATGGCGATGGCCGCTGGTTCTTTCACAGCCCATGGGTATCTCCTGCCACGTTCCGTCGTCCATGTGCCACTTGACGGTCGTTTCAAGGCCCATGGCGTTCCCACGAACCACGATGATTGCTTTTGCGTTCGTCGAACTGAAGACCGTCAATTCGTGCAGAATGGGTGCGTTGTCCGAGGGGATGGAAAGTGAGTTTACGTTCCCGTGTGTTTGACCTGAGATCGCACGGCAGGCGACGCGGTAGTGGATGGTTTCCCCCGGCGTCAGGCCATCGATAGCTTGGGATATCGTTACTCGTTGGCGGCTTGGCGGCGGGGTGAAGTCTTTGGCGAAGACTTCGATGGCCTCCATGGCGATCCCGTCCGGTGAATTCGAGGCAAGAAACTCGATCCCGAATACATCAAACGTCTGGTCGCCAGGCAGGCGAAGAATTTTTCCGGGAATGGTCGATATGGGATCCTCATCAACTGGAATATTGAACTGATCGGAAACCTGCAAGGCATCTTCCGCACCTATCCGGTTGCCAAGGATTAACCGGCATTGGGTGACGGGCATCAAAGCGTCCTGATGGAGGACAATGGTCGAGATCGTGACCGGCGCGGCAAGATGCCAAAGAAACCGAACAGGCTCCGTCAGGGCACCGGATTGATACCACCCGTCGCCCCCGCGTCCCCGATTCCCATCGGCGAGTTTTCCGGGATCACAGTCGCCCGTCGCATTGCAATCCACGAGTTTCGCACCGTTGGCTGGGTTCAACACGCATCGGCTACGGTAGCGAAGTGACGCGTCGCGAACGCCAAAAGCGCCTTCCGGCGCCTTTCGCCAATCGCCGGCAATGCCGGAAAAGAAAATCATGTCCGTTCCATGGGACAAGGTTCGGTCCAGCGGTGCGAAGGCATACCGTTCGGCATTGTCTTGGTCGCGGGGATTATTCCCCATGAATGTCCACTGGGCCGGGTCCGAAGGCAGGTGAAAGGCCAGGTCTGTGTCCCCGTTGCCGTTCAAGTTCTCCAGGTCCACCGGGGCGCTGGTCAGCATCCAGGGGGCCCATCCGCTCGATAGCCCGATGGCGAAGATGAAGTCTTTCTCCTTGAAATTTCGGAACAGCAGCCGCAGTTCGTAATCCGCGCCACGAAGATCGTAGGTCTCAAAGTCATGGTAGGCGAATGATCCGTTGGGCTGGCAGCTCATTGGTCGGACACTGACCAGCAGTGATAAGAAGCCCAATCCCGTCAGGTGATTGGTGTCAAACGCGAATGGCGACTTGAACAGAAACATTCCCGCGTGTTCATCCCAATTTGCTTCGACCGCGTCAAATCGAAAACTTTCCGGGGCGGTCTCTAATGACAAAGTCGCGCGCGCATTCTGGGGGCCAGGTAGGGGTTGCCAGTTCGTTGCCTTATCGAGGTTCGTCGGGTCGCCCCCGTATTCGAACCGGTATTCTGCGGCATCTGCGTGTGCCGAAACCTGTGCGGTGAAGCAAGCGCCGCCCGTACCCATTTCGTGGCACGGGCCGGTATCGGCAACCAGATCGGGTAAATCGGCCGCGCGGTCAGCGGCGGTCACCTGAGGTTCCGATGATTCAGTTTGTTCGTTGGGCTGTGGCGCCTTGCGACGGGTCGAAAGATTATTGCGCCATGCGGTCGCCCGGTCGTTCTGACGGTCCCACTTTTCCGGAGGAGCAACCAGATGGCGGAGCTGCCACCCTGGTTGGGTATCTACAAAGAAGCCGTCCGGAATGTTCTCCTGCGCCAGTTGGATTGTTTCGCGGATGGCTTCGATTTCGCCCGCCTGCGAAAGGATCCCGATAATCTGGTTATAGACCTGCCGTGCGTCCGGCTCCAGATTGCGCGCAGTTGCTATGGCGGCGAACATGTCTTCCCGCCGTCCCATGCGACGGCACAATTCAGCAAACACAAGGTGAGCACTGGAGTTTTCAGATTGTGTCTTGACGTAATAGGTTGCGACCAACTCCGCGAGATCCAGGTTATCGCTGTTGGTTAGCCCCATGGCGATTCCGTAAAGAGAAATCTCCGGATTCGCCGCCAGGAAATCTTTGACCCCGCCATCGACATCACCCGCATGTAGTCGGGCGAAGAACTCGTCATTGTCCAAAGTACATCTCCCCCCAGAGCCCTTTTATTCGAATGTGTAAGGCTGCCAACTACACTAACACTCGTTCCAATCCGACGGCAAAAGAAGGGGTTGAACCGCCCCGGGATTGCCGGAGGCTCCAACTCTTGAGAGGATGGAGCGATGGAAAAACAGGGAACACACGGACATTATTCACCGGAAGTGCGTGCGCCGGACGAACGGCTTGGCGCTTCCGTTGTGCTCGGCGATGAAGCAGTTGATCGCGACCTGGAGGTCGGCGACGGAATGAAAGACGCCGTTTTTCAGCCTTCACCAATTTCGGGCAATTTCGGGGGCACCGCAATTTCGGGGACAGGCAATTTCGGGCACAGCATACTTAACTGCCCGCCGGACTTGATTACCCCGCCGCCTCGTCGCCACCCTTGACCCGTTGGGCCAGCGCGGCCGCCATGAATTCGTCGAGGTCGCCGTCGAGCACCGCCTGGGTGTTCGAGGTCTCGACGTTGGTGCGCAGGTCCTTGACCATCTGGTAGGGCTGCAGGACATAGGAGCGGATCTGGTGGCCCCAGCCGATGTCGGTCTTGGCGTCGGCCTGGGCCTGGGCCTCTTCCTCGCGCTTGCGCAGTTCGAACTCGTACAGCCGCGCCTTCAGCATGGCGAAGGCCTGGGCGCGGTTCTTGTGTTGCGAGCGGTCGTTCTGGCACTGCACGACGATGTTGGTCGGCAGGTGGGTGATGCGGATGGCGCTGTCGGTCTTGTTGACGTGCTGGCCGCCGGCACCCGACGCGCGGTAGGTGTCGATGCGCAGGTCCTTGTCCTCGATCACGACCTCGATGGTGTCGTCGACCACCGGATAGACCCAGGCGGAGGCGAAGCTGGTGTGGCGGCGGGCACTTGAATCGTAGGGCGAAATGCGGACGAGGCGATGCACGCCGCTTTCGGTCTTGAGCCAGCCATAGGCGTTATGGCCGGAAATCTTCAGGGTCGCCGACTTGATGCCGGCCTCTTCGCCGGGGCTTTCTTCCAGCCATTCGACCTTGTGGCCGTGCGCCTCGGCCCAGCGCGCGTACATGCGCAGCAGCATCTCGGCCCAGTCCTGGGCCTCGGTGCCGCCGGCCCCGGCGTGGACTTCGAGATAGGCGTCGTTGGCGTCGGCCTCGCCGGACAAAAGGGTTTCCAGTTCCGCCGCGTCGGCGCGAACCTTGAGCGCCGTCAGCGCCGCCTCGGCCTCGGCGACGATGGCGTCGTCGCCCTCGGCCTCGCCCAGTTCGATCAGATCGATATTGTCGGCCAGTTCGCGTTGAACCGCCTCAATGCCCTTGATCCCGGATTCCAGGCGGTTGCGCTCGCGCATCAGGGCCTGGGCCTTGTCCGGGTTGTTCCACAGTTCAGGGTTTTCCGCCTGGGCGTTCAGTTCCTGTAGTTTGAGGACGGCATCGTCGTAGTCAAAGATGCCTCCTCAGCAGTTCCAATGACTGCTCGATGTCCTGAACGATACTGGTGATTTCGGCGCGCATGGCGGGGGTCCGTGGCTTTCGCTGTTGGGTCGGCAGGGGGTTGTAGCGGACGCGGGTCGCCGGATCAATATGGGTGCACGGCCACGGTCAGTACAGCCCGCCGGTGCCGCCGAAGGGCTGCTGGGTTGCGTCGCCGCCGCCCGACATGCCCTGGCCGGCGGAAATGATCTCGGTATCCTCTTTCGGCACGGTGCCTGGCTTGAAGCTTTCCCAGATCACGTCCTCGGTCTGGCCGATCAGGGCCGGCAGGCCGGTCTGCGCGTCGACGCGGACCAGGCGGATGCCGGGTGGAATTCGGAACGGGATGGCGGGAGTGTTCTTCAAGGCTTCTTTCATGAACTGGGCGAAAATGGGCGCGGCCACGGACGAGCCCGTTTCCCGGCGCCCCAGGGTTTCCGGGCTGTCGTAGCCGACGAACACGCCGACCGTCAGGTCGGGCGAAAAGCCCATGAACCAGGCGTCGCGGTTCTTGTTGGTGGTGCCGGTCTTGCCGGCCAGGGTCTTCTTGACCTCCTGGCCGATGCGCGCGCCGGTGCCGCGCTTGACCACGCCTTCCAGCATGGACACCATCTGGTAGGCGCTGGCCGGGTCGGCGACCTGTTCGCGGATGTCGGGCACGTCGGGCACCTGTTCCGCACCCGTCCAGGCCCCCGTGCGGCACTGCGGGCAGGGCCGTTCGTCGTGGCGGAACACGGTGCGGCCCTTGCGGTCCTGAATACGGTCGATCAGGGTCGGCTCGATCCGCTTGCCGCCGTTGACCAGCATGGCGTAGGCCGTGGTCAGGCGCAAAAGCGTCGTCTCCCCAGCCCCCAGGGCCATGGACAAGGCCCGCGGCAGGTGGTCGACGATGCCGAAGGCCTCCACGTACTTGCAGACCTGCTCCATGCCGATGGTCTGGGCCAGGCGCACGGTCATCAGGTTGCGCGATTTCTCGATCCCCAGGCGCATGGTCGATGGCCCGTAGAACTTGTTGGTGTAGTTGCCGGGCCGCCACTTGGGCAGGCCGGGGCCCTGGTCGACCACGAACGGCGCGTCGAGGATGCGCGTCGACGGCGTATACCCGGCGTCCAGCCCGGCCAGATAGACGAAGGGCTTCACCGCCGAGCCGGGCTGCCGCCAGGCCTGGGTCACCCGGTTGAACTGGTTGATCTGGAACGAATAGCCCCCGACCATGGCGAGCACGCGGCCCGTATGCGGGTCCATGGCGACGATGCCGCCCTGGACTTCCGGCAATTGGCGCAGCGCGTAGCTGCCCACGGGCACGGGCTTGCCGTCCTCGTCCTGGGTCTCCGGACTGACGGCGATGATGTCGCCCGGCACCACGACATCCGCCGGGCGCTTGGGCCGGGGCGCCCAGGTGTCCTCGTCGATGCGCCGGCGGGCCCAGGACATCAGCGACATGGGCAGACGCCCGGCCGTGCCGTCGGCCAGGCCCAGGTGGGCCGCCTCGCCGTCGACGGCGGTGACGACGGCGATCCGGTGATGTTCAAGCCCCTTGGGCGCCTTGAAGGCGGCGAGGATCGAGCGCCATTCCGGCGCGCCGGAAAAACTGACCCCGTCGGGCACCCGGGCCAGCGGACCGCGCCAGGCGCGCACGCGACGGTCGAAGCTTTCCAGCCCGTCGCGCAGCGCCTTTTCGGCGATGTTCTGCAGGCGCGGGTTCAGGGTCGTGCGCACGGACAGGCCGCCGTTGTAAAGCTGGTCCTCGCCGTATTGGTCAAGAAGCTCGCGGCGCACTTCCTCGGCGAAATAATCGGCCTCGACGAATTCCGTGTCGATGCGCTGGCTGACCCGCAGCGGTTCGGTCCAGGCGCGCTTGGCCTCTTCGTCGGTGATCAGGTCGTCTTCGAGCATGCGGTTGACGACCCAGTCGCGGCGCGCCTGCGCCGCCTGAAGCTGGCGGATGGGGTGATAATTGTTGGGCGCCTTCGGCAGGGCCGCCAGATAGGCGGCCTCGGCCACGGTCAACTCGTCCATGGATTTGTTGAAGTAGTTGAGCGCCGCCGCCGCGACCCCGTAGGAGCCCAGGCCCAGATAGATCTCGTTCAGATAGAGTTCGAGAATCCGGTCCTTGGAGAACGCCCGCTCGATGCGGAACGCAAGGATCGCTTCCTTGATCTTGCGCTCAATCGACACCTCGTTGGTCAGAAGGAAGTTCTTGGCGACCTGCTGGGTGATGGTCGAGGCCCCCTGGGGCCGGCGGTCCGAGCCGATGTTCTTCAGATTGCGCAGCGCCGCCGCGATCACCCCCGGAATGTCGATGCCCGGATGTTCGTAGAACGTCTTGTCCTCGGCCGACAGGAAGGCCTTGATGACTCGCTTGGGGATCGCCTCGATCGGCACGAACACACGCTTCTGGCGGGCGAATTCCGCCAGCAGGCGTCCGTCGCCCGCATGCACGCGGGTCATCACCGGCGGCTCGTAATTGGCAAGCTGGCGGTAGTCGGGCAGGTCCTGGCCGTAGGTGTACAGCACATAGAGCAGCCCCGCCCCGCCGACCACGGCGCCGATGACGATCAATCCGATGATCGAGGACAACAGGCGGAACATGCTAACGCTGCGCTTTCATTTTGCCGGGCAATCGCCCGGAAACCCGCCCCCGGACGGGGCGGGCGGGCCGGTTCATTGCACATTTCCAGAGGTTTATGAACAAATTATGGCGCCACGGCTAGGGCTGGCGAACCTTGGCCTGCTCAACGGCGCCGAAATACCGGTCGATGGCGGCGACGATGGCGGCGGCCAGTTGCCGGCGGTAGGATTTGCTGGTCAGGCGGCGCTCATCGTCGCGGTTCGACAGGAACCCGGTTTCCAGCAGCACCGACGGCAGGTCCGGCGCCTTCAACACGGCGAACCCGGCGAAGCGGTGCGGACGGGGCAGGACCTCGGTCTTGTTGCCCAGTTCGCTGACCAGATGGCCGGCGAAGCGCGCCGACTGGTTCATGGATTCGCGCTGCGCCAGATCTATCAGAATGTTGGCGACATCGGCGCTTTCATGGCTCAGGTCCATGCCGGCGATCAGGTCGGCCTTGTTTTCCCGCTCGGCCAGCTCGGCCGCTTCCTTGTCCGATGCCTTTTCCGACAAGGTATAGACCGAGGGCCCGGACACCTTCGAATTACGGATGGAATCCGCATGCACGGAAATGAAGAGGTCGGCCCCTTTCTTGCGCGCGATGGCGACCCGGTCACGCAGACGGATGAACACGTCGCGGTCACGGGTCATCTCCGCCCGGTAGCGGCCCGAGGCGGCCAGTTGCCGGGTGATTTCGCGGCTCAGCGCGAGCACCACATGCTTTTCGTAAATGCCGTGGCGGCTCTGCGCGCCGGGGTCGACGCCCCCATGGCCCGGGTCGATGACCACCATCGGACGATGGGCGGACGGGCGGTCGCCGGGACGGCGCGGCGGCAGGGGCAGGTAATTGGCGGCCACGACTTGGGTGGAGGCCGGGGCGGCCGATGCCTCGGCCGGAGCGACCAGAGCGGCAGTGCGCCGTGCGACGGATTCCAGCCGGCTGGCCGCGACCGGCGGCTTGGCGGCCCCGCGCGGGCGCAGGCCCACGATCTCGCGGGGCGGCATGGCGACGGAAGCGGCGAAAGCGTCATGGGTGGTGCGCTGGGCGTCGATCACCAACTCGAAGGCGGTGCCGCCCGCCCCCGGAGTGACATAGGCGTCCGCCACCTGAACCGGATGCAGAAATTCGAACACAATCCGTGAATTGCCCGGCCGGAACAGGCCATAGCGCAGGCCGTTGAACACGCCCTGCTTGCCCGGCAACGGTCTGGCCGGCAGTTGCCAGCCGACTTCCGGCAGGTCGACCACGACACGGTAGGGATTGACCAGGGTGAACAGGCGGAACGCGACCCGGCGGTCCAGATGAAGGACGAATCGGGCTTCGTTGCCACTGACCCCGCTTTGCAGGTCCGTGACCACGGCATCCGCCGCGCGGACTTGGCCCGCAGCCAAGGCGGCAAGGCATAACGCACTGAAAACCATGGCATAACGGCGGATTCGCCCGCCGATCCCCATGGCTCGGTGGTGGGGCCGCGCGCTCATGCCCCCGATGCCGCGACGTCGATGGTTCGGTTCGCTGTCATGCCGTTGGCATTTTACGGTAATCCGTTGATTCCGTCCGCTTTTTTCTCGCAATTCCGGCAGTCGCGGGGGTCACCCGGAATTCCCGAGCAATCCCAGTCCCCTATCGCCGTGCCGAGTATAAACAGCGTTGTGGAACAGACGGTCTCTGTCTATGTTAGTAGGCGAAGAATTCCACCGGCCCGCCTCTCCCCGATCGTAGGGGAAACGGGCGAGGAATGGCTCCGTCGTAGCCGGAACCGTCCGGGCATGGGTCTCCCCCTCTGTCCCAGGCGATGTCGAGGCGATTTTCGCCGGAGCCCACGAGTGTCCGAACGAGGTTTACCTCACCAAGGAACAATGATGCTGGCAACGGCCGTGCAGTCTCCGGAAAGAGTTTTGGCGTATTCGCTTGCGAACGCCCGGATGTCTGCGCGCGCGGCCGGCTTAACACCACAGAAATGTGCCCCGCGGCGGAACGACTTCCTGCCGGAACCGGCGAATGTGCGCGCCGCCGGGCACTGGAGAACACCTTTTTATGCCAACCACGAGAATGCTCATCGATGCGTCGCATCCGGAAGAGACCCGGGTCGTGATCGCAAACGGCAGCCGCCTGGAAGAATTTGACGTCGAGTCAGAGTCACGGAAGCAGCTTAAGGGAAACATCTATCTGGCCAAGGTAACGCGGGTTGAACCCTCGTTGCAGGCCTGCTTCGTAGACTACGGCGGAAACCGTCACGGCTTCCTGGCCTTCAGCGAAATCCATCCCGACTACTACCAGATTCCGATCGCCGACCGGGAAGCCCTGGTCGCCGAGCACCAGGAACAGGAAGCCAAGGCGCACGAGGACGGCGACGAGGAAGACGGCGAAGGCGTCGAGGTTCTCGGCGGCGAGGACGAGGAAATCCCCATCCGCCGGCCGGTCAACCTGCGCCGCCAGTACAAGATCCAGGAAGTCGTCAAGCGGCGCCAAATCCTGCTGGTCCAGGTCGTCAAGGAAGAGCGCGGCAACAAGGGTGCGGCGCTGACGACCTATCTGTCGCTGGCCGGACGCTATTGCGTGCTGATGCCGAACACGGCGCGCGGCGGCGGCATTTCGCGCAAGATCGCGCAATCGGGCGACCGCAAGAAGCTCAAGCAGATCCTCGGCGAACTGGATATCCCCCAGGGCATGGCGGTGATCGTACGCACGGCGGGATCGAAGCGGACCAAAGCGGAAATCCGCCGCGATTACGACTATCTGCTGCGCCTGTGGGGCGAGGTCCGGGAAAAAACCCTGAAATCCATCGCCCCGGCCCTGGTACATGAGGAAAGCGACATCGTCAAACGCGCGATCCGCGACCTCTACACCAAGGACATCGACGAAATCATCGTCCAGGGCGGCGACGCTTACCGCGCGGCCAAGGACTTTATGAAGCTGCTGATTCCCAGTCACGCAAAAAAGGTCCAGCCCCACGAAGACGGCTCGATCCCGCTGTTCCAGCAGTTCCAGGTCGAAAGCCAGATGGACGCCATGCACGAGCCCGAGGTTCAGCTTCGCTCGGGCGGCTACATCGTCATCAATCCGACGGAAGCCCTGGTCTCCATCGACGTCAACTCGGGCCGCGCGACGAAAGAGCGCAACATCGAGGAAACGGCGCTCAAGACCAACATGGAGGCGGCCGAAGAAATCGCCCGGCAGCTGCGCCTGCGCGACCTTGCCGGCCTGATCGTCATCGACTTCATCGACATGGAGGTCAGCCGCAATCAGGCCAAGGTCGAGCGTTGTCTGAAGGACGCCATGCGCAACGACCGCGCGCGCATCCAGATCGGCCGCATCAGCCCCTTCGGTCTGTTGGAGCTGTCACGCCAGCGTCTGCGCCCGGCACTTCATGAAACCAGCTTCGAGCCCTGCGCCCACTGCGGCGGCTCGGGCATCCGCCGGTCGACGGAATCGACGGCGCTGCAGATGCTTCGCGTGCTCGGCGAGGAAGGACAGAAGGGCCGCTCCTCGCAGATGACCCTGATCACGCCGACGGCGGTGGCGCTTTACCTGTTCAACAACAAGCGCCATGCCATCAACGACATGGAACAGCGCTTCAACCTGACCATCCGCATCGAAGCCGACGACACCCTGATCCCGCCCGACCACCGGCTTGAGCGGATCAAATCCGACGGTGGCGTGGAAACGGTGACGAAAGCCCCCGCCGCGGCGACCCCGGCGGCGGCGACCCCGGCAGCGACACCCGCCGATGGCGACAGCGACGGCGAGAAGTCCGAGGAAGAAGGCGGCCGGCGGCGCCGGCGGCGTTCACGGCGGCGCAAACGCGGTGGCGAGGGCGATGCCCACGACACGCAGGAGACGCGGACGGACAATGACGCCAACGAGCCCACCGAAGCCGATGAGGAAACCGACGGCGACGGCGACGGCGAGCCGCGTGAGACGCGAGAAGGCGCAGGCGAGCAGTCGGA
Source organism: uncultured Alphaproteobacteria bacterium (assembly GCA_963976055.1). GTDB lineage: Bacteria > Pseudomonadota > Alphaproteobacteria > Rhodospirillales > Casp-alpha2 > UBA1479. The sequence goes on along the minus strand of CAXBJB010000007.1, from coordinate 290,543 downwards.
AGACGGCGCACCCAAGCGGCGCCGTCGCGGACGCCGTGGCGGACGTCGGCGGCGGCGGCCGGAAGAGGGCCGTTCGGAAGACGGCCAGACCGAAATCGCGGCGGACGCCGGTGGCGAACCCCAGGCCGACGATGCGACCTCGGATGTGCCCACACCCGACGCCCCTGCATCAGACGATGCGGCTGCCGATGGCGATGCCCCGGCGGTAAGCACCGAAACCGGCGACGCGCCGGCGGCGGAAGCTGCCGACGCCGAGGCAAGCGAAACGCCCCCCAAGGTCGCGGAAAAGCCGAAGCGGACCCGCACACGTCGCGCCCCGAAGGCGGCCGAGAGCGGCGACGGCGAGGAGAAGCCCGCCAAACCGCGCCGGCGGCGGACCGCCAAGAAGGCCGAGGACACCGCCGCCGAACCGCAGGCCGTCGACGCGGCGGAAGCCCCGGCAACGGAAGCGGTTGCGGAACAGCCCGCACCTGAAGCCCCCGAAGTCGAGGCCGCGCCGGAACCGGCCCCGCAGCCCGAACCTGAACCGGCGATGGCAATGGCGGCCCCGGAACCGGCCGAGCCGGAAGCGGACAGCAGCAAGACCGTGGTGATCGAAGTCGGCGCCGACACGGAAACCACCAACGCCCGCCGCGGCTGGTGGAACCGACTGGTCGACTAGATATGAACGGTAAGTGACGTTAAGAAAACGCCGGCGGGTACCTTACCCGCCGGCGTTTTTCGTTAGCGTTTCCAGCTCACAAGGCGGTCGGCCGCCTGCGATACCTCGTCCTCGCCGCCGGCGAAGGAAAAGCGCACGAAATGGTCGCCCCGGGTCGGATCGAAATCGACCCCGGGGGTCGCCGCGACGCCGATCTCGGCCAGCATGCGGCGGCAGAATTCGGTGGAATCGTTGGTCAGGTCCGAGACGTCGGCGTAGATGTAGAACGCCCCTTCGGCCGGAGCCAGACGCGTGAATCCGGCCTTCGGCAGCTTGTCCAGCAACAGAGCCCGGTTGCGGGCATAATGGCGGACGTTGGCTTCCAGTTCCTCGGTGCAGTCGAAGGCCGCCATGCCCGCGTGCTGGGAAATGCCGGGCGGCGAGATGAACAGGTTCTGCGCCAGGCATTCGATGGCCCGGTGCAGGTCCTTGGGCACGACCATCCAGCCCAGGCGCCAGCCAGTCATGGAATAGTATTTCGAGAAGCTGTTGATGACGACGGCGTCCCACGTATGAGACAGCGCCGTCACCCCCGGCACGCCATAGGTGATGCCGTGATAAATCTCGTCGGAAATAAGACGAATGCCGCGTTCCCGGCAATGATCGACCAAGGCCTTGAACTCCGTCGGGGCGATCATGGTCCCCGCCGGGTTTGACGGGCTGGCGACGATCAGGCCGTCGGGGGCGCGGTCAAGTGCACGCAGCCGCGCCACCGTCGGCTGGAAATTGTCTTCGAGGGTCGTCGGCAGGTCGATCACCTCGACCCCCAGGCCGGTCAGGATATTGCGGTAGGCCGGGTATCCCGGCGACGCCAGGGCGACCCGGTCGCCGGGGTCGAAGGCGGCCATGAACGACAGCACGAACCCGCCGGACGAGCCGGTCGTCACCACCACGTCCTCGGCATCCACGGAAACCTCGTAGGCTTGGCCGTAATGGCGGGCGATGGCCTCGCGCAGGCCCCACATGCCGAGGGCATTGGTATAGCCGATGCGGTCGTCATCCAGGGCCCTGCGGGCGGCTTCGATCACCTTCGCAGGGGCGCGTGTTCCGGGCTGGCCGACCTCCAGGTGAAGGACCTTTTCACCGGCGCGTTCGCGCTCCTCGGCGGCACGCATGACGTCCATGACGATGAACGGTGGCACCTGGCCGCGGTTGGATGATTTCAACGCCATATGCCTGCGGCCGATCCCCGGCCTAGCGGTCGCCGACCGCGCCGAGCCCGAAACCGCGCGGATCGGCGAAGGCGGCGCAGGCTTGGTTGTCGTTCGGCACGCCGCTGCTGCAATAAATGGCGTTGATGCGCACACCCGAAGCCCCCGGATGCAGGGTATGGCCCCGTTCGCGCAACGCCGCCTGCTGGTCCTGCGGCAGGCCGGGTTCGATGACCAGGGCGTCCGTGCCCTCGGCGTAATAAAGGCGCGGGCCCGCAAGCACCGATTCCAGGCCCTGTCCGCCACCGGACACCCGAAGCGCCAGATCGGCGAGGGCTTCCGTGGCGCCCGGCCCGCCGGTCACCGTGGCGGCCATGAACACGCGTTCCTCGTCTTTCTTGACGCGCGCCTCACCGACCAACAGCAGTGGCGTCGCCGTCACCGGCGGCAGGCTGTCCTTGCCCGACGGCCGGGCCAAAAGAAACCCGAGCGAGGGCGCGACCTTGCCGGAACCGAAGGCCCCGTTCATGGACACGGTGCAGGCGACGGCCGAACCAAGCTGGTCGATCGCGACAATACCCGTTGCGTCGGCCCCCGGCGGCAGCGGAATCGCCGCGTCGCCTGTGGGCGGGCGCTGGGCGTGGCGGTCTTCATCGAGCGTGCGGGCGATCAGGGCGTGGCGTTCGACATCGGCAAGATAATAGGCCGGCCGCGTCACTAGGCCATCGCGCCGGAGCCAATCCGTGCGTCGCGCCTGGGCCGCCAGGGCCGCTTCGGCGAACACATGCATGCGCGCGGCATCGTCGCGTTCGAAATACTTGGACTGGGCAAGAATGCCCGTCAGATCCGCGGCCAGGGCACCGCCCAGCACGGGGGGAGAGGGAAACAGGAATTGCGTGCGTTCGATATAGGGAAGCGTGATCGCGGGCCGGACCTCGGGCAGGTAGGCCCGCATGTCTTCGATGGTCAGGGCGCCGCCCTGACTGTTGGCATCGTCGACGAAATCACGCGCCAGTTGGCCCTGATAAAAATCGCCGACCCCGCGCACCCGCAGGCGGCCAAGCACGCCCGCGATGCGCAGGCGGTCCATGCGGTCGCCTTCCTCGGCCAGGTTCGGCGACCCGGCCTTGCGGAATAAGGCCGTCACGTCGGACAGCCCGGCCAGACGCCCGGCCTGCTGACGCAAATCCGTGGCGAAGGCGCGCGACACGATCCCGCCGAACCGCGCCAGGTTTTCCGCCGGCTGTACCACCTGGCCCCATTTCAGGCTGCCGAGGCGCGCATGCAGCACCGCGAACCCTCTGGGATTGCCCGGCACGGGCACCTTTCCCCGGTCGGCGCCGCCGGCACCCTGGGGAACCAGCGCCGGAAACGACAGCACGTCGTTGCGTTTGTTGACGTTGTCGCGAATGACGCAGACGCCGCCGCCGCCCAGGCCCGCGTGGGTCGGCTTGGTCACCGCCAGGGTAAAGTACATGGCCGTCACCGCATCCGCCGCGGACCCGCCGGCCGACAGGATGTCACGCCCAACAAGGGCCGCCTGCGGATCGTCGGCGACGATACCGCCCAGGAAACCGCGCACGAAGCCGGTCTCGCCCAGTTGCTTGGTGTTTTCTTCCTTCTTCTTATCGCCGAACGGATTGGGGATCCCCCCCGAACAGCCGGCGACGAGCCCTGCGCAAAGCGCAACGGTCACTATCGGCATGGTGAATTGACGGGACCCCGGAGCGTGACTACGTTTACCGGGCCCGGAAACAGAAGGGAACGCGTCCCAACCGGCGCTGATTGCTTTGAAAAGCCGCATCTTTAAACCGTTGTTTTTGATCGTTGTTTTTGGCATCGGCCTGTGCTTTTGGTCGACGGCTTCCCTTGCCCAGCGCTTGTCGATGATTCGGGACGTCGAAATCGAAAATATCATCCAGGAGTACGCGACGCCAGTTTTCGAGGCCGCGGGGCTGAATCCCAAGTCCATCAAGACCTACCTCGTAAACGACCACCGACTCAACGCCTTTGTCGCGGGCGGCCAGAACATGTTCATCAATACGGGCCTGCTGTTGCAGGCCGACACCCCCGGACAGGTGATCGGCGTGATCGCCCACGAAACGGGCCATATTGCGGGCGGCCACTTGGCGCGGACCCACGAGGCCCTGTCGCGTACGGCGGCGGCCCAGATCCTATCCATGATCCTGGGCAGCGCCGCGGTTATCGCCGGTGCCCCCGATGCGGGTGCGGCGATCCTGGGCGGCGGGCAGAGCATGCTTCAGCGGTCGTTTCTGGCCTACAACCGCGGCCATGAAGCGGCTGCCGACCAAGCCGCCATGACCTATCTGGACCGCACGAAACAATCGACCAAGGGCCTGTTGGATTTCATGGGCAAATTGGAATCCAACGAACTTCTGATTAGCGCCAGCCGCGACCCCTATCTGCTGACCCACCCGCTGACCCGCGAACGCATCGACGCGTTGGAAGCGCATCTGGCGCGGTCCCCCTATTCCAAGGTCCAGGACGACCCGAAGCTGGTCGCCCGGCACGCGCGCATGCAGGCCAAGCTGCTTGCCTTCCTCACGCCGGGCCAGGCGCTGCGCAAGTTCAAGAGCGACGACACCAGCGTGCCGGCCCGCTATGCCCGGGCCATCGCCTATTTCCGGACCGCGCGGGTCGACGAATTCCTGAAGGTCATCGACGGCCTGATCGCCGAGTATCCCGACGATCCCTACTTTCACGAGATCAGGGGCCAGGGCCTGTATGAAAACGGCAACGCCAAGGACGCCATGACATCCTATGCCAAGGCCGTGAAACTGAGGCCGGAATCGGATCTGCTGCGCCTGGAACTGGCCCGCATCCAATTGGCGACCGGCGAAACCGATGTACTTGACGACGCCATCGAGAATCTGAAATTTGCCGCCCATTACGAACGGTTCTCGCCGTCCATCTACCAGCTTCTCGGCAACGCCTATTACAAAAAGGGCGACGAGGCGCGGGCCCGGCTTTACCACGCCGACGCCGCGTTCCTGCAAGGCGAAATGGAAAAAGCGATCTACAACGGCGAAGTCGCCGCCCGGTCGTTCCCCGAAGGCAGCCCCGAATGGGTGCGCGCCAAGGACATCATCAACGCCGCCCAAGTCCAGCAGCAGAAGCGGAAGGAACAATAGGCGTGACACCACGGCGGCACCCCACGGCCGCGCGGATGGTTGTCGCGGCGGCGGTGCTCAGCACCGCATTGGCCGGTTGCGTGACCGGCCCGCACGGCGGCGACCGCCCTACCCCTGGCCAACCGCCCAGCGACATCCAGAACATCATGGCGACCCTGGGCCCATCGCCCCTGTTCGCGGGCTTGGACCCCGGCGACCGCTGGCTGATCGTCGGCGATCCCTTGGGCGGCCGCGCCCGGATGGCGATGGATGAAGGCCTACCGGTTGTCCACTTGTCGGCGGGGCCGGACGACCTGATCCTGGGCCGGCGCATCGATCAACACCTTCTCGCCGCTCCCTTCCTGACCTGGAACTGGAAGATGTCGCCCCACGCTCCGCCCTATCATCCGGTCCGCGTCATCGTCGGTTTCGCAGATACGTCGCGTCCGCTCGACCCCGAGGACGTCACCCTGCGCCGCCTGCCGGACGGCGTGCGGGTGCTGGAATTGGTGTGGAACGACAAGGCGCTGCGCCGCGGCACCATGGACATGCCCAAGGACAACGGGCCCGCGCGCTATACAGTGCGCGGCGGCGAGGAAGCCCTGGGCAAGCGCTGGCAGGAAGGCATCGACCTGATCTCCCTGCACGACACGGCCTGGCCGGGCCTGTCGACCAGCCATACCCGGATCGTGTTCGTCGCGGCGCGCGTGGCCGCCACGCCACCGGCCCGGCCCGGCACATCCGTTCCGGCGGCCCTGATTTCAGACATTCGCCTGCTGCGCTGACGGGATCGTGACGTGGCGGCGTCCGCGCCCGCTTGCCCCTTGCCGCGGTCTGGACCAATATGCGCCCACCATTTGGATAAGGAACGACCATGACCCTTCGGTTTGCCGCTTTGCCGGGCGTCTCGCTCATCGCCGCCGCTCTTGCCCTCGGCGCGGTTCTCGTCGCCCCGGCCGCACAGGCCCAGGACAAGGCGCCCGCCATGGACCCGCAGCAGCGCGGCGCCATCGAGACCGTCGTTCGCGAGTATCTCCTCACCAATCCCGAGGTCATCGTCGATGCCATCCGCCTGTACCGCGAACGGGAACAGCAGGCCCAGGCGGACCAGGCCAAAATAGCGCTGTCGGCCCATAAGGACAGCCTGACCAACGACCCCAACGCCCCCGTCGCCGGAAATCCCAAGGGCGACGTCACGGTGGTCGAATTTTTCGATTACCACTGCGGCTACTGCAAGCGGGTGTTCCCGGTGCTGCGCGAACTTCTGGACTCGGACAAGAACCTGCGCTGGGTGTTCAAGGAATTCCCCATCCTGGGCCCGGAATCGGTGACCGCGTCGCGCGCGGCACTGGCCGCCTGGAAGCTGGACCCGGCCAAATACCTGACCTTCCATGCTGCCCTGATGGCGACCTCGGGCGGCCTGCCCGAAGACCGCATCCTGAAGATCGCCAAAACCGCCGGGTACGACGCGGACAAGCTCAAGAAGGAGATGGCGTCCGATTCCGTCACCGCCGAGATCAACCGCAATCACCAGATCGCCGAAACCCTCGGCATCCGCGGCACACCGGCCTTCATCGTCGGCGACGAACTGGTGCCCGGCGCGGTTGATGTCAACACCCTGCGCCAATTGATCGCCAAGGCGCGCAAGGGCTGACGTCCCCATGGCTTGCCGCTAGCCGCAGTTGGGTTCCGGCAGCGGATTGATTTCCTTAAGCGCCTGAATGACGACAAACCCGTCCAGGTCCATCTCCATGCGGCGCGGCACGCCGTTGTCCAGCAATTCCATGGTGAACTGGAAACTGGGCGTCGATTGCGGCTGCGTGCCCGTGGTTTCGAAATAGGCGGAGGACACGCGCCAGCCCGGCCCTGTTCCCATCGACCCCCAGTCCGTCTGCAGCCCCTTGCCCTCACCCGCCTTGAAGCGGCCGGTGATCACGCTGGACATCAGCTGCGGACCGATATCCTCGGTCCCGTCGAAGACATGAAACCGCACCTGTTTCTCGCCCGCCCGGGCGGCCGCCAGAAGCTTGCGGACCTGCCCGACCGGCAGATAGGTGTCGTCGGGGATTTTCACCTTTTTGCCATCCGGTTCGGCATAGACCGCTTCGCCGCCGGCCCCTTCGCGGGCAACCTCCAGACGGCCCTTCAGCCTGGTATCCTCGTCGCCTGCCTTGCTTTTAATCGTCGCGGCGAAACGATAGCGCGTGCCGTCCGTCGATTCCCAACTGGTGAAGCGGATTTCCCGGTCGATCACCCCGCCCACCCGGGTCAGGATATGCATGACCATGTGTTCGGCGACGATCCAGCCGTCGCAGGTCCGCTCGACCGATCGGGTGACCAGGCCTTCGACCCCGTCATAGGGCACCTGTCCCGAAATGGGACCGGGCAACAGGTGATAGACTGCCTTGTGCGACACCAGGTTGCCAGCCGCGACGGGGGTCGATACCACCGTCATGGCGGCTATCCCGACCGCGGTCAGAAAGGACGTGGCTCTGACTGTCATGATCGTCTCCGCCCGATGGTTTGCGCGGGAAAACAGAATCCCGTCTTTCCCGCGACCTTAGAGCCTTAAGCACCGGGCCGTAAAGGTGCGGACCTGCACGGGAAGCTGGATCGCCACCTCCGAAAAGGGTAAATTGTATACAATAAATGGGCCCGAAACGGGCCAGGAGTGCTCCGGCGCCCCGCACGACTTGGGAGGACATTCGACCGTGAAAATCACGCCCCTTCATCCCGTTCTCGGCGCCGAGGTCATGGATATCGACCTTGCCGCCGAATTGACCGCGGCCCAGGTATCCGAGATCCGCGCCGCCATGGACACCTACGGAGTTCTGGCGTTTCGCGGTCAATCCCTGGACGACGCGCAACAACGACGGTTTTCGGAAAACTTCGGCCCCCTGGAAACCAGCCGCAAGCTGCACCGCAAGGGGTATGTCCCGCGCCTCGACCCGAAGATGAGCGACATTTCCAACCTGGATGAAAACGGCAAGCCGCTGCCGAAAGACGATTTTCGCCTGCTCAACATGTACGCCAACCGTTTGTGGCACACGGATTCGTCGTTCAAACCGATTCCCGCCCGCTATTCGATCCTGGCGGCCCATGTCCTGCCCAAGAATGGCGGCGGCAACACGGAATTCGCCGACATGCGCGCGGCCTACGACGACCTGGACGACGCCACCAAGGCCCGCATCGAACATTACATCTGCATCCATTCCATCATGAATTCGCGGGAACGTCTGGGATATACCGATTTCGACGAAGGCGAACGCAAAGGTCTGCCGCCGGTCCGGCAGGTCCTGGTCCGCACCCATCCAGGATCGGGGCGTAGAAGTCTTTATCTCGCATCCCATGCAGGCAGCATCGAGGGCCTGCCCGTGCCCGAAGGCCGCATCATCCTGATGGACCTGATGGAGCACGCGACGCAGCCTAAATATGTCTACAGCCACCAATGGCGGCCGGGCGACGTGGTCATGTGGGACAACCGCTGCACCATGCACCGAGGCCGCTGGCACGACCCGGCGGACGTCCGCGACATGCGCCGAACCACCATTTCCGACGAGGTTCCGACCGTGCCCCAGGAAGCCCCCCGCCAGGCGGGATGACATCACGCACCCCGTCACTTAATTACACTTTCTTAATGTAGCTGCGCCATCCTGTCCGCACATATTTGGACAGGTCCGCCGTTCGGGCCGCCGCCGGGGAAAATTTGCATGCATGTCGCGGCCCACAACCACGTCGCCCGCCCGACCCGCCATCCCTATCATCAACCCGCCCACGGCCGGTACGGCAACCGTGCCTTCCACGGTTCCGTGGAAAACGTCTCCGCCACGGGGGCCGCGATCGCCCTGGGCGAGGCCGGGGTGACGGTCGACAACGGCACATTCGTCGACATGCATGTCGAGGGCCTGGGGCATCTTTCGGGCCGTGTCGCGCGGACCTACGACGGCGGTTTCGCGGTGCAATTCGACGCCGACGGCTCGGGCCTGGATGCCGTCGCCGAGGCGATTGGCCGGCTCGACCGCCACGCCTGAGCCCGCCGCGTCACCCGCGCACCGCATACATTATAATTCCCCAAAATATAGACCAAAGTCAGGGTTACCCCCGCAGGTTGGGTCGCTGTAGTCTTGTCTGATAAACCGACATTCTCCCCAATTCGTCGGAAGATCGAGACCACGGTGATATGAAAATCCTGCCTCCCATCGTACTGGACGGCCAGATGCGGCCTGTCGTGAGTACGGTCGCGATTGAACCGGAAACGGTCGACGATCCGCACATCCAGGCCTGCATGGCGTACTGGTCCGACGTGAAGGGCGATGCCTTCGCTCCCAGTTGGGCGAATTTCCACCTGCATGAACTGCCGGCCCGGGTTTTACCTTATGCACTGGTACTCGACGTCGCGGGTGAGCCGGCGGAATTCACCTACCGTTATTGGGGGTCGGGCCATACCCATTACCACCGGCGCGATTATACCGGGAAAAAATTGACCGACATGGCCGATGCCTGGTCCGCGACCTTGTTGACGCGGCAGTACGTGGCGGTACTCGAAGCCCGGCGTCCCCTGGTCTTTCTCAACACCTACGAAGGGGTGGAAGAGCCCCTGCGGTCGCTGCGCATGCCGCTGTCCGAAGACGGCCACAGCATTACCCAAATGTTCGCCTTCGTCGGCCGGCGGGGCGTTACCGAAACCCTGAAAAAACTGTTCACCCCATCGCCGGATTACGTCTGCTAACCGCACTGTGTTACCGGCCTTCCCGCCGCGCCGGCTTGCCAGCCTCCGCCGCCTTGCGTAGGGTCACCGGATCGACATCCGGGAGGAACACCATTCATGACTGAACGAAAGCGCGCGGCCCTGGTCACAGGGTCGGGGAAGAATATTGGCCGGGCCTGTGTTTTGGCCCTGGCGCGGGACGGCTTCAACGTCGTCATCAACGGCTCCAGCGACCGGGCGTCCTGCGACGCCACCGCCGAAGATGCACGCGCCCTTGGCGCCGACGCCCTGGTGATCATGGCCGACGTCGGCGACAAGGCCGCCTGTGACGCCATGGCGGCCGAGGCCATCGGCCATTTCGGCGGCATTGACGTGCTGATCAACAACGCCGCGATCCGGCCCAGCCACAGTTTTCTCGACATCACTGACGACATCTGGGAACGGGTGTTGGACGTCAACATGAACGCCGCCTTCCGACTGGCCCGCGCCTGCCTGCCGGGCATGGTCGACCGGGGCTGGGGCCGCATCGTCAACTTCGCCGGCATGAACGCCATTCACGGCTACAACGGCCGCGCCCATGTCAGCGTGTCCAAGCACGGATCCTGGGGCCTGACCAAGGCCCTGGGCAAGGAGTTCGGGCCCAAAGGCATCACCACCAACATCATTTCGTCCGGCCCCATCGCCGGCGATCACGCCGATCCGGCCATGGCCGAACACATCGCCTCCATGAAGGCGCGGGTGCCGGTGGGCCGCCTGGGCACGCCCGAGGAGATCGCCGGCATGATCGCCTACCTGGTCTCCGATCAGGGCGGGTTCATGAACGGCCAACTGATCCAGATCAACGGCGGCACGGAAACCTGAACGGACGCGCCCCCCTGGACCGGCTCGGATGGCGTTACCTTCGGTTTTTTGCTAAGAATTTTCGGTACTTGGCGGAAACGAGGCAACGATGCGGCTGATCCGGGGGGCGTCCCTGTTGATGTTGGCCTGGGCGGCGACGGCGGCCCAGCCCGCGCGCGCGCAAACGCCCGACTGCGCGGACGGCGCGCTGCCCGCCGCCATGCGCGTGTTCGCCTGCACTGAGGCCATCGCCCAGGGCGAGACCGATCCCGAAAAATTCGCCGACCTGTTCATCAACCGGGCCGACGCACTGATCGACGAAGGCTTTCCCGACAAGGCCCTGAGCGACCTGAACAGCGCCGTGCGCCTGACGCCCCGGCGCAAGCGCGTGCACTTCCTGCGTGCCCGCATCAACCACATCGCCGGGCGCGATGCGGTGGCGCTCGCCGATGCCGATGCCGGTCTGGCGCTCGACCCCCGCAATGCCGACGCCTTGACGCTCCGCGCGCGTATCCTGATCGCCCTCGGCCGCCATGGCGACGCGGCGGAAAGTGCGTCCAGGGCCATCGACGCCACGCCACGCCACGTCGGGGCCTTGATTCAACGGGGGGCCGCTTATCTGGCACAAGGCCATCACCAGCTCGCGCGGGCCGACCTCAACGCCGCCGTCGCCCTGGCCCCGGAAAACGGCGAAGCCTTGCAGGTGCGCGGCGCGCTGCTGCGCCGCATGGGCCTGTACCGCCTGGCCATCGCCGACCTGGACCTGTCGATCCGCCATCTGCGCCGCCCTCTTGAAAGTTACCGTGAACGCGGTCTCGTCCATATGGTGACCGAGGAGTTTGAGCTGGCCGTCGCCGACTTCGGCGAGGCCCTGGACATGGCGCCCACGGATGCGGAACTCCTGCGCCTTCGCGGACAGGCGCATCTGGCCGGCGGCAATCTTTCGGCCGCGCGCGCCGATCTTTCGGCGTCGCTCGAGGCCGATCCCATGGCAACGGCGACCTGGACCGCCCGCGCCGAGACCTTCCTGAAGATGGAGCAACTGCAGCTGGCCCTCGACGACGTCGATCAGGCGATCGCCCTCGCCCCGGAGGACAGCCGCCACCACATGCTGCGCGCCCGCATCCACCTGCGCCAGGACGAGACGGGCCTGGCCTTGGAAGACCTTGATACCGCCATCGCCGCCGATCCCGGCAATGCGGCCGCCCGTTTCATGCGCGCGGAGCAATTGTTCCAGCTTGAGACCTTCGCCGGCGTGATCGCCGACATGAACACGGTCCTGCGCCGGGACCCGACCCATACGGCGGCCCTGGTCCTGCGCGGCCAAGCCTATTACCGGCGGGGCGATCAGCGGCATGCGGTGCAGTCGATGACCGCCGCCCTGACCCTGGCGCCGGACAACGCTGTCGCGCGGCTGATCCGGGGGGCTGCCTACCGCGACATCGGGGAAGCGGACCGTGCCCTGACTGACCTCGATCGTCTGTTATTGGAAGACCCGGCCAATCTGGCGGCGCTCGACCTGCGCGCCGCGCTGCATGCCGCGGCGGCCCGCCCGGCCAGCGCCCATCGCGACCTGACCCGCATTCTGGAGGACCGCCCGGACGCCATGGACCTGCGCCGCCGCCGGGCCGCCGCCGCCCAGGCCTTGGGCGATTACACCGGCGCCATCGCCGATCTGAACCAGGTTCTGGCCGCCCACCCCGGCGATGCGAAAGCCCTCCTGGCACGCGGTGAGGCGCAACTGGCGGCCGGATATGCGGACGCCGCCGTGGACGACGCCACCGCCGCCATTTCCGAAGGGGTGCGCGGCGGCGACACGGACATCGCCGCCCTGATCCTGCGCGGCCGCGCCTATCGGCGCCTCAACCAGACGGAGGCCGCCGTCGCCGACTTGGAACTGGCCCAGCGCATGCAGCCCTATCAGGCGCGCGCGCTGCGGGAAAAGGCCCGCGCGCTGTTGTTCGGCGGACGCTGGGGCGAGGCCTCGGCCGCCTACGAGCGGCTGGCTCCCCTGAGCCCCGGCAACGCCGAACCGCACGGCGTTCTGGCGTTCCTGCGGCTTCGCACGAACGACCTTGCAGGAGCCGGCGCGGACATTGCGCGCGGCCTGGCGGCAACGGCCAACGATCCCTGGCTGCGCACCCTGCAGGCGGAACTCATGCTTCGTCAGGGCAAGCCCGACCAAGCGGCCATTGCCGCCTCCGCCCTGATCGCCGAAACAAAACCGACATCCCTGTTGCTGCGCATTCGAGGGTTTTCCCGGCTGGCGCTGAACCGCATCGACGATGCGCTGGCCGATTTCACAAAGGCCACGGAGAACAATCCGGGCGACGCCGCCGCCTGGGCCGGGCGGGCGGAAGCGGAAAAAATCCTGCGCCTTTACGGCGATGCGACCCAGCATTTCACCCGTGCCCTTGATATCGACGGCAGCTTCGCCGCAGCCTACCTGGGCCGCGCCAACGTGCATGCGGCGCGCACCGACGCCGTGGCCGCCCAACTGGACCGTGCGGCGGCATTACGCATTGACCCGGACCTTGCGTCGGACGTAGACAAGCCCGGCGGCTGGCGGCTGAACAACCGGCTGACCCTGGCCGACCTGCCCTTTTCTTCGTAACCCGCGACGCCCCACCCTTCGCCGACTGACCGGAACATGGACCCAGAACAGCAATTCCAGGCTGCCGCCCAGATGTATCAATCGGGTGATTTCCTCGGCGCCGAGGCGGGACTGACGGCACTGGCGCTGACCTTGCCGAACAATCCCAATGTCCTGCACCTCCTGTCCCTGACACAGCTTCGCCAGGACAAGGCGGATGCGGCGGCGGACAATCTGAAAAAACTGACCGATCTGGTCCCCGGTTCGGCCGAGGCCCATGACCTGCTCGGCTGTGCTCTGCGCCAGTCGGGTCGGGTCAATGCCGCGATCCGGCACTTCCGCAAGGCCTTAGACATCTCTCCGGATGCCGCGAACATCCATTACAACCTGGGCAATGCCTACCGTGACGACCGCCAAATTCCCCTCGCAGCGAAACATTACAAGCAGGCCATCGACCTGGATCCGAACAATCTGAACGCGCTGTTCAATCTGGGGCAGTGCCATTACAACCTTGAAAATCTCGATCAGGCGGCGGCGATCCTGCAGCGCGTGGTCGACCGCGCACCGAACGACCTTGAAGCGCGCGTCCTGCTGGCTCGGGCCCTTTACCTGAGCAAACGCTACGCCCTGACCCGCAAGGCCCTCGAGGATGCCCTGGCCCTGACACAGGACGTTCCCGAAGTACTTAGCTTCTACGCCGAGGTCACGGCGATGATGGGCGATTTCCGGACCGCGGTTGAATACTACGACCTGCTGTTGACGAAACGGCCCGGAGATCCCGAGGTTCTGCGTGCGAAGGCGGCGGCGCTGCGCGCCATGGGAGATACCGAGGGGGCCCTGGACCATTACCGCATGGCGGTCCAGGCCGCGCCCGACGACCCGGCAAACCGCGTGGCCCTCGGCATCCTGCTGGAACGGATGAACCGGCCGGACGATGCATGGGCCGAAATCACGCCGGTGCTGGATCAGCACCCCGGCGACCCGGCGCTCAATCTTGTGGCGGCTCGCCTGGAGCAACGGGCGGGTGACCATGGCAAGGCCCTGGCCCGCCTGAACGGGCTTGATCCGGCGATGCGGGATGCTTCTCCTGCCTTGGGAGACATCCGCTTTGAAATGAGCATGCTTTATGAACGCCTGAACCGCCCCGGCGACGCGGTCGAGAATTTTGAATTGGGCAACGCCTTTCTCGCTCGCGATGCGCAGGCCGTGGCCATGTTCCGCGCCCGCTCGGCGGAATACCTGGAGCGCCTGAAGCGGGCCTATGACGGACCGGCGGCCCGGCCCGCCGGTAACATCGTCCCGGGGGGCGATGGGACGCCCGTGTTCCTGGTCGGGTTTCCCCAATCGGGCGAGGCGCTCCTGGAGCGGGTGATGAACGCCCATCCGGGAATCCAGGTGCTGCAGGAACAGGCCGCCCTGTCCGTGGTCCGCGACCATCTTCTTGCACGCGGAGACAATTTTCCGGCCAACCTGTTCGACATTTCCGACACGGACCTGGCAACGTTGCGTGTAATCTATTTCCAGGCCGTCGACCGTGCCGTTACGCGCGATCCGGACGCATTGCTGATCGACACGCTGCCGCTCAATATCCTGGACGCGGGCCTGATCCATCGCCTGTTTCCGGACGCCAAGTTCATTCTGGCGCAACGCCACCCCTGCGACGTCTGCCTGGACTGCTTCACGCATCCTTTTGCAATGAACGATGGCACGGTCCATTTCACGCGTTTGGACGACACCGTCGGCTTCTACGAACAGGTCATGTCCCTGTGGCAGACGCAGCGCGAGACCCTGGCCCTGAACGTCCATGAAGTCCGTCATGAAGACCTTGTTGCCGGACATGAACAGACCGCACGGAAGCTTTTGGAATTCCTGGGCGTTTCCTGGGATGATGGAATCTTGGCGCCGCTTGCCGCCGCGAACGGGGTTGCGATGCCCGCCGGCCGTTGGCGCACCTTCGAAATCCACATGGCGCCCTACCAGCAGCACCTGCGTCCGTTCCTCAAGGGGTTCGGCTACGCCGACGGCGGGACCTGAGCAGCGGGGCCGCGAAATCCTGGTATTCCCCCGGGGCCGTCCCCATTTTAAGATAAGCCCATCGCTTCATCGGCCTCTTTCCCATCGGCACCGGCGCCGGCATCGGATGGACGGCGTGCCGACGGCCAAACCATGACTTGGGGATCAGACGAACCATGCGAAAGTACCTGACCATCGACCTTGCCACCCGTGACATCAAAAGCGAGAAGTTGTCCGGCGAAGCCCTCGCCCGCGCCGGGCGCTATCTGATCGCCAAGACCCTGGTCGACCGCGGCCTGGCAAACATCGACCCCCTGGGCCCGGAAAACCCCCTGATCTTCTCCGCCGGCCCGTTCGCCGGGACCAATTTCTCCAACGCCAACCGGATCAGCGTCGGCTGCAAAAGCCCGCTGACCGGCGGGGTCAAGGAATCCAACGGCGGCGGCACCATGGCCTTCGCCATGGGCCAGATCGGCATCGCCGGGATCACCCTGGAAAACCAGTCTGACGACTGGGTCGTCATCCGCATCCCCCTGGAAGGCGACATCACTTTCGACGATGCAACGCCCTATCTGGGCAAGGGCGTGTTCGAAACCGCCGACATGCTGTTCGAAAAATACGGCGACAAGGTCAGCTTGGGTATTTGCAGTCCGGTCGGAGAATACGGCGGCCTGATTTCCGGCATCGTGTTCACCGACCCCGAAGGCCGCCCAACGCGCATTTCCGCGCGCGGCGGCGTGGGGGCGGTGATGGGCTCGAAAAAGGTCAAGGCCATCGTCTGCGACAAGCACAAGATGCCCGACTTCCACGAGCGCAAGAAACTGATGCAGTCGATCAAGACCTACGGCGGCATGATCAAGGACGACCCGGCGACCCAAAACCTGGGGGCCCGCGGCACGGCCCTGGTCTCCGACGTGATCAACCACCTGGGCGGCCTGCCGGTACGCAACTTCTCGTCCGGGCAACTGGTCGACACGGCCAAGGAACGCCTGAAGATGGGCGGCGACTATATCCGCGAACAGAACCTGGAGCGCGGCGGCGAAACCACCCATGCCTGCATGCCCGGCTGCATGATCAAGTGTTCCAACGTCTATGCCGATGAAAACGGGAACGAGTTGGTGGCACCGCTGGAGTACGAGACCATCGGTCTGCTCGGCACCAACTGCGGCCTGACTCATCCTGACCAAGTCGCCCGACTCAACGCAGTCGCCAACGATCTGGCCATTGACACCATCGAGACGGGAGCCCTGCTGGGCGCCCTGATGGACGCGGGACACGGCGAATATGGCGACGAGAATTTCATGCTCGAAGCGCTCGCCGACATCCGCGAAGGCAACGAACGGGGCCGGATATTGGCCCAGGGCACCGCGCGGGTCGGCACGCATTACGGCATCAAACGCCTGCCGGTCATCAAGAAACAGGCGCTTAGCGCCTACGACCCCCGCGTCATCGAAGTCACGGGCATTTCCATGATGCTGACGGCCCAGGGCGCCGACCACACGACCGGCAACCTGCCGACCTTCGAATGCGCCGGCAAGTCGACGGAGGAACTGGCCCTGGAAAGCCTGAAGATTCAGGCCAAATGCGCCGCCGTGGATTCCCTTGGCATCTGCGTGTTCGGGCGGTCCGTGACCAACGTCAATCCGGACCTGATCGTCACCGCCATCAACGACGCCGTCGGCACGACCTTCGAGACCGAATTCTTCGACCGCCTGGGCAAGGAAACCCTGGTTCTTGAAGAAAAGTTCAACAAGGCCGCCGGATTTACCAGCGCGGACGATGAACTGCCCGACTTTTTCTATCAGGAGCCCCTGGCCCCGACCATGAAGATGGCACGCCATCATTTCGACGAAGTGAACCGCATCCGCGACCGCTGGCTTGCCGAATAAGGGCGGGGATCGGGACGTGAGCTGGCAGCCCGCCGACGATCCGCAATGCAAGGACGCGCCGAATGATGGCGCGGTCGCCCTGGTCGTCACGCCCAAGGAACACGACATCGGTGGGCTGATCGTGCGCCGGTCACTGCCGTCGCCGCTCCGCCGCAGCGTCGGCCCCTTCGTGTTCCTGGACCAGATGGGCCCGGCGGTGTTCAAGCCGGGACAGGGCATCGACGTGCGCCCGCATCCGCATATCGGGCTCGCCACCATTACCTATCTGTACGACGGCGTGATCGGCCACAAGGACAGCCTGGGCTTCGATCAGGCGATCCGGCCCGGCGAGATCAACTGGATGACCGCCGGCCGCGGCATCGTCCATTCCGAACGCACCCCGGGCGACGTCCGTGCCGCGGGCGGCCCGCTGTTCGGCCTGCAGGCCTGGGTGGCGCTGCCCATTGATTTCGAAGAGACAGCGCCGTCCTTCGTGCACTATCCGGCCGACGCCCTGCCCCGCTGGCGGGACGGCGGAGCGGAGGTCGCGCTGATCGCCGGCACCATGGCCGGGCGGACCTCGCCCGTGGAATTCTTCTCGCCGATCTTTTATGCCGATCTGCGCCTGGCGGCGGGGGCGGCCTTCACCCTGCCGCCCGACCATGCCGAACGCGCGGCCCATGTCGCCGAGGGTCGGGTGACGATCGACGGCCAGACGTTCCAGGCCGGACAGACGGTGATTTTCCGCGAAGGCTCGGATGTGGTCATCGCCGGACAAACGGCGGCCAAGGTCATGGTCCTGGGGGGTGCTCCCCTCGACACCGCGGCCGATGCGCGGCCGAACCAGCCCCGTTTCATGTTCTGGAATTTCGTGTCCCATTCATCCGCCCGCATCGAGCAGGCCAAGGACGATTGGCAGAACGGCCGGTTCGCGAAAGTACCCGGCGAGACCGAGTTCATTCCCCTGCCCGAGTAGCGCGCCTGTCAGCCGTCACCGTGCCCCATTGATGCCGCGCGCGCCATCGAATCGGACACGCGATCAAGGGCCGCATCCAAGGAATTCAGGTTTCCCTGAAGGTTTCTCATCTCCGTCTGCTGCTCGGCGAGGGCTTCCGCCAGGTCGCGGCCTGCGTCCCTAAGACGTTGACGTACCTTGATATCTTTGGGCGATTGCGGACCTTGAATGATGGCATGTCTATTCATGATATTACCTTCGCTCTATTGCCTGCCCCCAAGCGCAGCCGTATACGCGGCATAGGTCAATGACCCTTACCCACAATGGGCAAACGCAGCACCTCGGGCTGTGACCTTCATCACTGGAATAATAATAATGTGCAATAATATGCCGCCTGACACCGAGCGGTTGCGCGCTAAGAACCCCTGCGTTCCCCCAGGATGTTGAGGAAATTTCCCGCGAAGATCACGGCGGCGCCAGCCAAGACCCAGGGGTCCAAGGGTTCTCCATAGAACAGCAACCCGGCAACCGCGATCAGCGGCAGGCGCAGGAATTCCATGGGCACGACGACGATGGCGTCGGCCTCGGAAAAGGCGCAGGCAAGGCAGTAATGGGCGCTAAGACCGGTGACGCTGACCGCCATGATCCAGGGCCACATGGCGGCCGAAGGATTGACCCAATCGAACAATGACGGAATGAGGCCGAGCGGCAACTGCACCAGGCACATGTAAAACACGATGGTAAGCGCCGTATCCGTGCGTGTCAGCTTCTTGGTCAGAGTATAGGCGAAGGCGTATCCGACGGCCGCCATCAGGACCGCCAGGGCGGCCGGGCTGATCGTCACCAGGCCGGGGCGCACGACGATCAGGATGCCGGCGAAGCCGATGGCCACGACCAGGGCCCGCCTGGGCGTGATCTGTTCCTTCAGCAGCAGCGGGGCCAGCAGCGTGGCCCAGACCGGCATGGTGAATTCCAGCGCGAAGACCTGAGCCAGCGGCAGCAAGGAAATGCCGTAGAACCAGCCGAACTGTCCGATGTAATGAGCGACGTTGCGCAGGACCTGCAGGCCCGGCTGAAGGGTCGCCAGATGGTGCCGGCCCGCCCGCCAGATCACGGCCAGAATAATCACCAAGCCGATGGCGCTGCGGAAAAACAGAATCTGCAGGGTCGACAATTCCGCCGACAGTTCGCGCCCGGCGATGGCCATGAGCGCCAGGGACGTCAGCGTCCCCAGCATCCAGAGTGCTGCCCTCAGGACCGGCGGCATGATGGGCTGCCTCCGACCTAATCTAGAAGTGCAGCGTCAGATCGCGCGGATTGGCCATGCAGGCGGCGACGTCGAGGGCCTGCTCCCTGGACAGCTTCGGCTGCTGACGCAGGCCGATGTTCATGCGGATCGCCTGTTCGTATTCGGCAAGCCCCGCGCTGAGTTCCGCCGCCGCCTTCTTGCGCCAGGCAATGTCGTTGTCGTATGCCGCCTGGGCATCGGCCAGGGCCTTCAGTGATTTTTCCACGTCGGGCTTGTCGCCGCGCATGGCGCGGCGGGCGTCCGCCAAAGGTTTCTGGATTGCGCGGGTGCCCGGCACCTCGCGCATCACCTTCTCGACCGCGTTGACCGCGTCCATCGCCTTTTCGCCATCGGCCGCGCCGGTGACGGCGGCAGGCAGGCCCGCCAGGTCCTTGCCAAGCGCTGCCAGGGCATCCGCTCCGGCGATCACCTTGGTGACCTCCTGGAGCGGCTCATAGGCGCCATCGACGTTGCGTTCATACAGCCGGATGGCAAGCGTCTCCGCCTTTTGCAGCTTGGCGAAGGCCGCGTGATCCGCCCGCCAGTTGTCGGGAACCTTGGCTTCGTAGACTTTGATCTCGGCCCGCAGTTCCTCGATCTTTGCCTCCAGTTTTTCCTTCCGCGCCTCGCTCCGCTCGTTCCGGGGGAGTTGGCGGATGGTCGTCTGCAGGTACTTGACCTCTTCCTTCAAGCGGCGTGCCTGACGCTGGGTTTCGCGCACCTCCACATGCAGCGGCAGGTACCCCGGCGTGGCCTCGTCGATGATCTTTTGCGTCGCGCGGATTTTGGCGACCAGATCGAACGTCTTTTCCGCCTTGTCGAAGCTGCTCTTCAGGTCGCCGCGCAGTTCGCCGGGAAGCGGCGACAGATCGAGCGTCCTGGCCTTGGCGATGGCGGCGCGCAGGACGTCGCCCTTGGCGTCATAGACCTTGAACAGATGATCCTGCACGCAGGACGACAATGCCGGGTTGCGCGGCGGCGGCGCCGTTTCCGAGGTCAGGCTCACACGCTGCGGCAGATAGTTCACCAACTGCGGCGTCAGGCCGACGATGACAAGCGCGAGCAATTGCAGACAGATGAACGGCACCACGCCCTTGTACATCTGGACGGTCGACACGCTGGGCGGGGCGACACCGCGCAGATAGAACAGGGCGAAACCGAAGGGCGGTGTCAGGAACGAGGTCTGAATGTTGAGGCCGATCATCACACCCAGCCAGACGGCGGTGACGTTGGCCGAGGGGTCCATGAGCAGGATCGGCGCCACGATGGGCACCACCACGACGGCGATTTCGATGAAGTCCAGGAAGAACCCCATGATGAAGATGACCAGCATCACGATGGTGAACTGAGCCCAGAACCCGCCGGGTATGCCGGTCAAGAATTCGCGCACCAGTTCCTCGCCGCCGAACGCGCGGAACGCGGCGGTCAGCATGGCGGCGCCGATCAGGATGATGAACACAAGGGCCGTGGTCTTGGCGGTTTCAACCATCACGTCTTGCAGCGTGTCTTCGATCTTCAACGCCCGCCAACCGCTCCAGCCGATGGAAAAGATCAGCGTCGCCGTGAAGATCAGGCCAAGCACCAGACCGACCCTGTCGAAGTCGGTATTGATCGCCTTGATGTTGATCTTGAAATACGTGCTGATGACCGCGAGCGCGACCAGGGACACCAGGGCGATGATCGCCGGGTAATAGGCGTTTCTGTGGCCGTCGCGCAGGCGGTAGCCACCCATGATCAAGGCCCCCGCCGCGCCGATGGCGCCGGCCTGGTTGACCGTCGCAACGCCAGTGATGATGGAGCCCAGGACCAGGAAGATCAGGGTCAACGGCGGCACCAGGGTGACGAACACCTTGACCATGAACGCGCGGTCGAAAGCCCCCTCACGATGCACGGCGGGCGCCATTTTTGGCTTGAAAAAGGCTAAAATCAGGACGTAGGCCATGTACAAGCTGACCAGAACCAAGCCCGGCACGAAGGCGCCGAGGAACATTTCACCGGCGCTGGTCGAGGTCACGTCGAAGCCCGACGGCATCAGCAGATCGCCGGTCGATTCCTTGAACAACTCCTTGCGCGTGGTCGATGCCTGATCGACGGCGCTGGCAAGCTGGTCCGCCAGAATGATCAGCACGATGGACGGCGGGATGATCTGCCCCAGGGTGCCCGACGCGGCGATGGTGCCGGTCGACAGGGAATTGGCGTATTTGTTGCGCATCATCGCCGGCAACGAAATCAACCCCATGGCGACGACGGTGGCGCCGACGATGCCCGTCGTCGCGGCCAGGAGGGCGCCGACGAAAATCACCGAAATCCCCAGCCCGCCCGGCACCGGCCCGAACAACTGCGCCATGGTGACCAGCAGGTCTTCGGCCAGTTTCGAGCGCTGCAGCATGATCCCCATGAAGATGAACAACGGAATGGCGATCAGGGTGTCTCGTTCGGCCTCCCAATAGACGCCGCGGAAGTTGGTGACGCCGGCGCTGAGCCATTGCCACGCCCCGCCCTGGGCGAAGTAGGCGTCCACATTGCCCGCGAACAGCCAGCCGCAAAGGGCCGCCAAGGTAATCGTGATGATGGCCGAACCCGGCAGCGCGAAGGCGACCGGAAAGCCCACACCCAGCGCATAGGCCATGGTGATCATGAGAATGACGAGGAAGACGAGTTCCATTGAGTAGCGGCCCCTGTCGCTTACTGGATCGTGTGGCTTGAATGATCGCGGCCGCCGGGCTCATCCCGGATGTCCGCGACGGCGTCCATCATGTAGCTGACGAACTGAATCATCATGGAAATGGCGAACACAGCCAAGAAGCCCGCCATCATGTACTTCACGTACATGGAGAACCCGGTCTGGGTCGTTTCCCAGGTCAGGACCGGCGAATTGATCACCGCGTTCTTGCCGCCCATGCCGACGATCAAAATGACCCAGCAGAGCGTGATCCCCAGGAACACCGAGCCGAGGGCGTTGACCATCCCTTTGCGCCGGGAATTGAAGGCGGCGTAGAACACGTCAACCCGCACATGGCCTTCCTCGATCAACGTATAGGCGCTGGCGAACAGGAACAGGGCCGCGTACCAGAACCGCACGAGGTCGCCCATGAACACCTGTTCGTAGGAAAAGATGAATCGGGTGATGACGATCAGCAGTTCGGCGATGACGATCAGCAGCGCCAGCCAGGTAAAGCCCAGCGTGCGCGTAAAAAACGCCGTGACCATGGCGGCCGCGGTCAGCGGCAGGTGGACATAAGGGCCGCGAAACTGCGACTTGCCGAGTTCCAGCGCAAGCGCATCGCCGAACACGGCGGGCAGCAGGCCCTCGACCCGCATGAACGACAGAACGGCATCGACCACGCCGATATACAGCACGGCGAAATAAGCCATGCGGATCAACAGCGCGTTGAAGTCGGAAATGCACTGGCTGTCCTGGCGCAGGGTGCGCGAACAGCTTTTTACCGTATAGATCGCCGCGGCGGCGATGCCGGCGACATAGGCCAGCAACTGCACCCAGGCCAGCGGCGACGATTCGGTCGCGGCGCCGTGCAAGCCGAGTTGCAGCGCGGCCCCCTCACCCGGCCAGCCGTGCCAGAAGGTGAGATAGTTATTGATCAAGAAAACAAGCAGCGCGGACAGCATCGCCCAGCCGAAAAATCGGACGGCAATGGTCGTGCGCGGCGACACCTCGGGCGAAACACCCCCGCCGGTGGCGTCAATAGTCATGTGTTCGGCGGCCATAAACTGGCAATCCCTTGTCCCAATTCCCCACAAGAACAAGTCCGGGCGGATAAGGATGGGACGGGGTCATACCCCGTCCCACCTTAATACCCGGTTATGCGGGCAATTAGACCTTGATGCCCAGGACGCGGTTGCGCTGGTTGATGTAGCCGGAGTCGGCCAGGATCATCCAACGGCCGAGGTCGGCACGCGAGGTCAGGAAGCTTTCGTGGATCTTCTTGGCCAGCGGGCTGTGCGCCTGCACTTCGGCGAAGACTTCTTCGGCGGCCTTGCCGAAGGCGTCGTACACGTCGTCGTTGAAGGCACGCACCTTGACGCCGTGATCGTTGATCAGCTTGTTCAGGTACGTCCCGTTGTTGGCGTTGGTTTCCGCCATCTGATGGGAGTTTTCTTCATGGCAGGCGGCTTCGATGATCGCCTGGTCCGTCTTCGACAGGCCGTCCCACCACTTCTTGTTCATGCCCATGTGCAGCTGGGAAGCCGGCTCATGCATGCCCGGATAGTAGTAGAACTTGGCCGCTTCATAAAACTTCATGAAGTAGTCGTTGTAGGGGCCGACCCACTCGGTCGCCTGAATGGCGCCGGAAACCAGGTTTTCATAGATCTGGCTGCCCGGCAGGGACACGGTCGAGGCGCCCAGCTTGGCCAGCACGTCGCCGCCCAGGCCCGGGATACGCATCTTCAGGCCCTTGAAGTCGGCCGCGGAATTGATTTCCTTGTTGAACCAGCCGCCCATCTGGCAACCCGTGTTGCCGCAGGGGAAGCCCTTGATGCCGAATCCGGCTGCAAGTTCGTCATGCAGCTGCTGGCCGCCGCCGTACTTCATCCAGGCGTCCATTTCCGCATAGGCAAAGCCGAACGGAACGGCGGTGAAATAGGCCCAGCCCGGGTGCTTGCCTTTCCAGTAGTAGTCGGCGCCGATGTAGGCCTGGGAATTGCCCGAGGCCACTTCGTCGAACGAATCGAAAGCGCCGACGCGTTCACCGGAGGCGAAGTATTTGACCTGAATGCGGCCGTCGGTCAGGACCGGGATGCGGGCGGCAAGGCGCTGCGCGCTGAGACCAAGGCCCGGGAAGTCGCGCGGCCAGGTGGAGACGATGATCATCTCCTTGCGGCCCTGCGACAGAGCAGGCTTGGCAAGCGTCACGGCAGCCGCGCCGGCGGCACCGGCGACTGCGGATTTTTTAAGGAACTCACGTCTTTTCATGAAAATTCTCCCTGTTGGCGTGGTTAGGCGTAGTAGGCAAATTTATTTATTGAGTGCGATTTTGCACAGGCGCATACCCGTTGGCTACAGCCAATTGACATTAATGCGACATATTCATGCAGCCTGATGCGCCGCCGCGCATTTGACCATTAATTAAGCAAAAATAGATGGTTTTCAGTGGCAATCAGGCACTTTCTGAGAAAAAACCAAGTCCTCGAACTCGGTCCGGCATGCTGGGCGGCATCAGCGAAACCTGCGGGCGGACGCCGTCGGGAATTCATTCTGGCCCCGCACGAAAGATAATGATAATCAATCGCAGTTGAGCCGACACCGAAAGGGCGGCGCCAATCATTCCACCTGCGGGGCCGACATGGCGACGGACAGCCAACGCGACCTTCTGACTCAGATATTCCAGGCCCAGCGGCGCGCGCTGATCGGCACGCTGTACCGTATGGTGGGCTGCCTGCACACTTCGGAAGATCTCGCCCACGACGCCTATCTGCGTGTCGCCAAGGCGGCCCGCGAGCGCCCGGTGCCCCACCTGCAGGCGTTCCTGTACCAGACCGCGCGCAATCTCGCCCTCGATCACCTGCGCCGTGAACGCCTGCGCGGCACCTTCATGTCCGAAGTCCCCGACGGCGCCGCCGACACCATCGCCGCCCCCCAGCCGACCCAGGAAACGGCGGTCATGGACGCCCAATGCCTGAACCGGGTCGAGGGTGCCCTGGCCGCTGTCCCTGAACGCGCGCGCCAAGCCCTCATGCTATCGCGCCTGGAGGGCCTGACCTATCCCGAGATCGCGCGCCGCCTGGGCGTGTCGGAAAACACGGTCTACAACGATATCCGCGCCGCCTTGGCCTGCTGTCTTGCTTCCCTGGATGACGGAGACAAGACATGAGCCTCCGCAAGGACCCTTTGGGAGAACCCGTCCCCTCATCCGTCTCATCTATGTCCGCGCCGTCATCCGCGGACGGCAACCCGCGACGCATCACCATGACCCATGACGACGAAAATCCCGACCACGACGCGGCCATGACCGAGGCCCTGGATTGGTTCACGCGCCGTCAGTCGGGAACGATAACGTCGGGCGAGGCGCACACCTTCGAGGTCTGGCGCGCCGCCCATCCGGCCAATGCCCGCGCCTATGAGCGCGTGGCCGGGCTTTGGGCCTCGCCGGAATTCGCCCATGCCCTGGAAACCCAGGCGCCCGCGACCCCGCCCCGCCCCGCCCGCCGCCGGGCCGCTTTGCGCCCGGCGCTGGCCCTGGCCGCCGTCCTGGTTCTGGCCGTCGGCCTGGGCCATCTGAGCGGCGGCAATCCGTTCCAGCCACCGGCCGACCATGGGACGGAAACGGGGCAGCGCACGAAAGTGCCCCTGCCCGACGGATCGGTGGTGGTGCTGAACGCGGAAAGCGCCGTCAACGTTTCCTTCGATGCCGACAAGCGCCGGGTCGAACTGGTCCGGGGCGAGGCCTTCTTCGACGTGCGGCCCGATACCATCCGGCCGTTCGAGGTCGCGGCCGGGCGGTCTCTGACCCGTGTCGTCGGCACGGCCTTTTCCGTCACGCTACAAGGCGGGGATGCGGAGGTCCGCGTACGACGCGGTCATGTGCGGGTGACCAGCGACGACGGCGGCACGCCCGTGGACCTGACCCCCGGCGAGGGCGTGACCGTGACCGCGGGACACGCGGGTAGTGCCGCGCGCGCGCCGCAGACGGCCTTTGCCTGGCTCGACGGCCGCTTCGTGTTCCACGACCGGCCACTGGCCGAGGTCATGGCGCGGCTCTCCCGCCACCACAAGGACCGGGTGGTCCTGGCCACGGAGCGCCTGCGCAGGCTCCGGGTCAGCGGCAATTACCGCCTGGACGACCCGGCCGCCGTGGTCGCTGCCCTGGCCGACGTGGCTGGGGCCGACGTCATCCGCCTTCCCGGCCTGCTGACCGTCCTGCACTAGAAACTTTTTTGAACTTTTCGTTGGGAGACGACGGTCCCTCGTTCGTCTCGGCCTCATAAATGCGAATGCGTCGCAAATTCAAATACACGACGCCGCGAAGATCAATAAGGGCCAATAAGGGGAATAACGAGACATGACCACCACCCGCACCCGTCGTTTCACGGCGGCCTTGATGACCTGCACGGCCCTTGGCCTGTCCATGACCTGCGTCCTTGCGGCGCCGGGCCCCGCCCGCGCGGCGGAAGTCGCCGAGGACGCACGGGTCGCCTTCGACATCGCGGCCCAGCCGCTCGGCGCCGCCATCGACGCCTTCATCGCGGCCACCGGCTGGCAGGTCGGCTATACGGCCGAGGTCACCCGCGACCGCAAGTCACCGGGGGTGGCAGGCAGGCTGATACCGACGGCCGCCTTGGAACGCTTACTCGCCGGGACAGGTGTCACCTTCCGCCTGACCCGCGCGCGCACGGTGGCCCTCGACGGGCCGCAGGCAAGTGGCGGCCGCATCACCCTCGGCACCGTTTCCGTCGAAGGCCGGATCGTTCCCACCCAGGCGGAGATCGGCACGTTGCCCGCAGAATTTGCCGGCGGTCAGGTCGCGCGCGGTGCGCGGGCCGGTGTCCTCGGGAACCAGGACATGATGGAGGTCCCCTTCACCATGACAGCCCATACGGAAACCGCCATTCGCAACCAACAGGCGGAAACGATCGGCGACATCCTGGACAACGATCCGGCCATTCGCAGCACCTATGGCTACGGCAACTTTTCGGAACTCTTCGTTGTCCGCGGCTTTCCCCTATACAACGACGACCTGTCCGTTGACGGCCTTTACGGCACGTCGCCTCGGCAAATCTCGTCGACCGACATGTTCGAACGTATCGAGGTCTTCAAAGGCGCCAACGCTTTTCTGAATGGTGCGGCTCCGGGTGCTACGGGCATTGGCGGCGGCATAAACCTGGTCCCCAAACGCGCAGGCGACGAACCGTTGACTCGGGTGACCGCGAACTACGGACAGACCCTGCGGGCCGGGGTCCATGCCGACATCGGACGTCGCTTCGGCCCCGATAATGCCTTCGGTGTGCGGATCAACAGCGCCCTGCGCGCCGGAGAGACCGCCGTTGAAAACGAAGAGCGCTACATGCACATGGCTTCCGGCGCCTTCGATTACCGGGGGGACAAACTCCGCGCAACGTTGGATATCGCAACCCAGCGCCAGCGAGTTGACCAAGGTCGGCCGACCGTTTTCGTCACGGGAAGCCAGGTGCCCAATGCGCCGGACGCCAGCCACAACTACGCGGCAACCTATTCCTATACCGACCTGGAGGATTCCTTTGCTCAGACACGGATTGAATACGATCTGCTTCAGAACCTGACCCTGCAGGCCGCCTTCGGCGTGCATACCCTGCGCGAGGATGGCGACTATGCCTCGATCCGGGTGAGTAGCAACGACGGCACCGCGACGGCCCGGCGCCTGACCGTGCCGCGCGAGGATCTGAGCCTCACCGGTCAGGCCGGAATCAAAGGCAACCTTGATACAGGACCGTTACGGCACAAGGTGAATGCCGGCATGTCCGCCCTGAAAAGCGCCAACCGTAACGCCTACGAATTCGGCACCACCGAAAACACCAACCTTTATGACCCCGTCGAACTGGCACGCGGCGCCACAACATCGAGCGGCGGTGATTTCGAACGCCTGCCTCTGGTCAGCAAGGTCCTGCTGCGCAGCTACTATGCGTCCGACACGATCTCTGATCTGGATGAACGGGTCCTGCTGACGGTCGGCGTCCGCTATCAGCAGATTCAAAGCCTGAACTTCAACCGGACAAGCAACCTGGAGACCAGCAACTTCAACGATACGGCCATCAGCCCGGTGGTCGGCTTGGCCTACAAACCGGCGGACAGCATCTCGCTTTACGCCAATCGCATCGAGGGTCTCCAACCGGGCGGTTCGGCACCATCCAGCGCCGCAAACTCGGGCGAAGTGCTGGCCCCTTATACGTCGGTCCAATATGAAGTGGGCGGCAAGGTCGACTTAGGTAACTTGGGCGCCGCGCTGGCCCTATTCCAAACGACCCAGCCCAGCGCGGTCACCGATCCGACAACGAACATCTATTCCGCCGACGGCGAACAGCGGAACCGAGGCATCGAGATTTCCGTATTCGGTGAACCGGTCCCCGGCCTGCGACTGTTGGGCGGAACGTCCGTCACCGACGCCAAGCTGACCGAAACCGCGGGCGGCACAAACGACGGCAACGTCGCGGTCGGCGTGCCCCTGTACCAACTGAATGCGAGCGTGGAATGGGATTGCCCCTGTCTCGACGGCCTGACCCTAAGCGCGCGGGCCCTGCATACCGGCCGGCAATACATCGACACCGGCAATTCTCAGGAAATCGGATCTTGGACCCGCTTCGACATGGGGGCTCGCTTGGTCCGGAATATTGCCGGACGCGAAGCGAACTTCCTGTTGAATGTGGAAAACATCGCAAACAGCGGGTACTGGGCCTCGTCCCAGGGCGGCTATCTGGTGCAAGGCGCGCCGTTCACCGTCAAACTATCCATGTCCATGGACTTCTAAAAACCGGGGCTCTACTCCGGCACCTCAAGCTGCATCAGCGGCACGTGCTGCTGCGCACCGTAAACGTCCGTGTCGCCGGGCGAGCCGGAGCGCACGCGCCTGGGCACGGTGATCTTGATGGCGCGGGCGACGTCGAAGGGGATGATCGCGACCTCGTTGTCGGTGACGCCGTAGAGCGGCGCCAGGGCGCGCGGGCTCAGCACCCCGCAGTCGCGCACCCGGCGGTAAGTCGCGTCGTCGTCGAACATGACGTCGAGGGTCAAGTACAGCGCGCCTGCGTTCTTGCCGCGGACCACCCGCGCGATGTCTCTCAGCTTGGCCATGTCGTATTCGTCCTCTTTCGTCTTAATCCGCGCTTAGTCCAGTTTGGCGGGCGCCGGCCCGCCGAGCGGAATTTCCATCAGGTCGTGACCGAAGAACAGGTTGCCGCCATAGCGTTCGCCCATTTCGCGCAGGATGCGTTCGCGCACCCCCGGTCGGTCCATCTGTTCCGTGACGTGGCTGATCACCAGGTTCTTGACCCCGGCGGCGGCGCCCAGGTCGGCCATTTCCAGATGGCCCATGCAGCCCTCGGCGAATTCCTTGCCCAGTTCCGTGCCGCTTAGGTAATGGCACATGTTGACCAGCACGTCCGCGCCCTCGGCCAGTTTCTCGATCGCCTTGCAGGGCCCCGTGTCGCCGGAATAGACGAACACGCCGTCGTCCGTTTCCAGGCGGTAGCCGTAACAATGCAGGAACGGCTGCACATGGCGCACGCTGGCGCAGGTCAGCTTCCAATGATCCGTCTCGATCACGTCGCCGCTTTTCAGCTCCGTCACGTTTGGGTTTGGCTTCGCCCGCGCCCCCTCGCCGCCCCGCGCGTTGTAGATCACGGTCGACAGCGGGTGTTCCGTGCGCGCCTTCAGGTCCGGCCCCCAGATGCCGTCGTCGCCGAACAGCAGTTCCGTCATGCGCGCCGTGAACGGCGGGCCGTAGACCTGCAATTCCGGCAGCTTGCCGACGCCCTGGTCCCAATGGGTCAGGACCAGGCGGCCGTAATCGAGGCAGTGGTCGTAATGCAGGTGGGAAAAAAACACATGGGTCACGTCCGTCGCCCGCTTGCCCGCCTCCAGCAGGCGGTGATGCGCGCCCGGTCCGTGATCGAACAGCATGACGTCGCCCGCGACCTCGACCAGATAGCCCGAGCTCATGCGTTTCAACGACGGCGTCGGCGTGCCGGTGCCCAACAGGGTGATCTTCATGTTCAGACCTCCAGCCACTCCATGCGCACCGGCTCCATGGGATCGCATTCCATGACGTGCCAGACGTTGAATTCGTAGACCGGCCCGACATGCATGTCCGACGGCGAAAACGGGATCGCCAGGTTGCCGGAAATGCACATGCGCCCGGGAAAGTCCGTGTGCAGGAAGGCATAGCGCGACTTGGCCAGGACGGCGCGGCTGATGTCCTCGGTCCGGCCGAGCACGTCGAGCAGCAGGCCGATCTCGTGGATCGGTTGATCGGCCTCGGGCTCCAGCGATCCCATCACCGCGTTCTTGCCGTACAGATGGACGGACAGCGTGTAGTCCGCCGCCGCGATGCCCAGCGTGCCGACGTCGCGCGCGATGCGCCCACGGCAGGCCTCGACGAAATCGTCGATGATGTCGATCAGGATCGGGTCGCGGATGCCGGCGATGAACACGGTGCGGTAACCGAGCGGGCGCACACCCTCCAGCTTCACCGTGTATTTTTCCGACGGCTCGTAGCGGCTGCCCGAGACCTTGACCGTGCGCTCGTCCAGTTGCTCGAACTTGCAGCGGTCGGTGATCAGGATGCCGTCCGGTTCCTTCAGGCGGTAGGGCTCCGGGTTCTCGTACAAGGTATGGGCGGAAACGCGCGTAACCGTGGCGCGGCGGATCGGCGAGCCCGGCTCGACAGTGAAATGGTCGTCGTAGATGGTGCCGATGACGCAGTCCTGGCCTTCGCGCGGCTCCACCACCTGGGCACCGCATTCGATGATCTTGGCGAGATGCCAGGCCAGGCCCGGGTCGGCGCCACGCATCAGGGGCAGGGCCGCGAACAGGGCCGCGTCCGTCCCGCGCCCGGCGATCACCACGTCGGCGCCGTCGGCCAGGGCCTGCTGATAGGCTTCCGGGCCCATCATGGCGACGATACGGGACGACTGCTCGACATCGTCCTCGGTCAGCCCGGGAATGGGCCCCAAGGGCGCGATCTTGCCGGCCCGCACCTTGGCCTTGATGGCGTCCTTGGTCTGTTCCGTGCGGATCACCCGAACCTTGGGCTTCAGACCCTTCTCGGCGCAGATTTCCTTGAGGATATCCAAGGTCCAGTCGACCTGGACGTCGCTGCCGCTGCCGCCGGCGGAGCCGATCATCACGGGGATCCCGTGTTCCATCCCGGCGGCGACCATCAGGCCCAGGTCGCGCTTGGCCGCCGCCCGCGACACAAAGGCCGTGCCCGAGCCAAGATAATGGGGCCCCGGATCGGACGATCCGGCGTCGCAGGCAATGAGATCGGGCTTCATGGCGATGCCCGCATGGAAGGCTTCCTCGGTAAAGCCGTAACCGAGAATGCCCGTGGTAGCCATCAATCTGATGGGAGACATATCCCCTCCCGCCCGGTTTTATCCGGAACGTGTTGAAAGCGCCCCGCCTTCTTGGAGTCCATCCTGCGGGATTTTTCGCGCGCCGCCAAGTGGGCGCGGCGGAAATGCTACGGACAGCGTCCGGGCAGGCAGGAAACGACGTCGCCGACCGCGTCGAGAACCGCGCGGATCGCCGCATGGTCGCGGGGCGCGCGCCAGCCGTATTCGAAGGGATCGCGCAGATCCAGGGTCTGTTCGATGTGCAGGAACCGGCCGCTCGCCTGTTCGACGCTTTGCCGACAGGCGTCGGCGCTGCCGTTGAGATGGCGGCCCTGAACGTTGGTCGCGGCGCACAGCCTGGCGAAACCGAACCGGTGGTCCTCGGGATCGTCGCAGGCCACGGCGCGGGCATCGCCGCCGTCGAGCGCCGCGCGAAGCCGGTCGCGCAGGCGGCGGGTCAGACGGTCACCTGGCCCGCCTTCGGCCTTGCCGCCGTCGGAAATCACCGCCCAGGTGTCCGGCGCCGATTTGGTCTTGGCGAAGCCATGGATACTGAACACCACCGCTTCCGGCCATTGCGCGGAAAGAACCTCATGGGCGACCTGGAACAGGGTTTCCGGATTATGGGCCACGTCCGAATCCCGGTAGGGCGCCTTGCCGTGGGCCTTGCATACCTTGGTTGTGCCGGAGCACGGCGACTCGGCCGCCGCCGCGCAGCGGTTGGCCCCGGCGACGATGGCCGCGCGCGCGCCCAACTGGGTGACGAACAGTGCCGTTTCCGGCGCCGTATGGCGGTCGATGACCGGATGGGGGGCTTCGGCGATCAGGTCGCGCCTGGGTGCCGGCGACAGCACCACCGTGGGGCCAAGCCCATCGACGGCGTCGTCGAGCACCAGATACCAGCCCGTGTCTTCGACCAGGGCGAAGGCACGGTATCCGGCAGCGGCGGCGGCGGGCTTCAACCCGCCCCAGTCGGCCATCACGGCGGTCTTCAGCATCGCGCGGAAGGAACCTGCGCGGGCGAAATCCGGGGCAAGGGAATCGATCGAGCCCGGCCCCGGCCGACTGCGCGCCGCCAGATAGCCGGCCACGGGCTCCTGAACCTGCTCCAACCCGCGGGGCGGCCCCGCAAGGGCCGAAACCGGCAATGCCGTTGCCGCCGCAAACAGACCGAAAACCCCACCCGCCACCGCCGACAGGCACCGCCGAAACCGTTCCATGATATCCGCGCACTCCCAGAACCGCGCGGCACCCGCGCGGCGGACATGAGCATATGTCACGCTCATTCCGCCGCGAAGCGGGATTTATGGGGAACCGGCCAGGGTTCCCCGCATTCCATTTGACCGTATGGGATTCTTATTCTAAAACTCATTAGTTTTATAACTATATGGTTATATTATGATCATCACCGACCAACTCGACGCCACCTTCGCCGCCCTCGCCGATCCCACCCGCCGCGCCATCATTCAGCGCTTGGCGGCGGGCGAAGCCTCGGTCGCCGAACTGGCCGAACCCTTCGCCATGAGCCAACCGGCCGTGTCCAAGCATCTGCGGGTGCTGGAGAACGCGGGACTGATCAGCCGCCGCCGCGACGCCCAACGCCGGCCCTGCCGGCTGGAGGCCGCGCCTCTGGCCGAGGCCGTCGACTGGCTGGAAACCTACCGCGAATTCTGGGAAGCCCGGTTCCAACGGCTTGACACCCTGCTCGCCGAATTGCGGGCCCCTGCCGACAATGAGAACACGCCCAAGGACGACAACAAATGAAACCGAGAATCCCCCTGACCGCCACCCTGCCCTCGGACCGGGAACTGCGGGTCAGCCGCGAATTCGATGCCCCGTGCGCCCTGGTTTTCAAGGCCTATACGGACCCGGCCCTCGTCCAACGCTGGCTGTGGGGCCCTGACGACTGGCCCATGGCGGAATGCGAAATCGACCTCCGCGTCAGCGGCACCTATCGCTATGTCTGGCGCAACGCGCAGCTGGGCGACATGGGCATGGGCGGCCGGTTCCTTGAAATCGACCCGCCGGAACGCCTGGTGGTCACTGAGTTGTTCGACCAGGACTGGACCGAGGGCGAAACCGTCTGCACCACGACCTTCGAGGACCTGGACGGCGGCACCCGCACGCGGGTCACCACCACGGTGCTGTATTCGTCAAAGAACGCCCGCAACAACGCCATGAAGACGCCCATGCTGGAAGGCTGGGCCGTGTGCTTCGAGCGCCTGGACGACCGGCTGCCGGACTTCGCGGCCTAGCGTTTTCCCTGGCGCCAGTCCCAGGGGGCGATGAAACCGCCGGCCCACAGGCCCGCGCGCTCGGCCCGGGCCGCGTCCTCCGCCGCCATATAGGCCGGGATACGGTAGGCCCGGTCGTAGAGCGCCCAGCCCTGGCGGATCATCTTTTCGCCCACGTCGTAACGGCCACCGAGGAAGCAGGTCATCGTGTAGCGCCCGTCGCGCGCGGTGCCGTTGTCGCGGCATTGCACCCACTGATAGGCCGTCATGTAGCCGAGCGCGTTGGCCGCCTGGAAACCGCAGGGATAGCGCTCACCATCCATTTCGCAGGTCTGGTCGCTTTCCGGCGCGTCGATGCCGTGCAGGTTGAAGGCGACCCCGGCGATGGACAGGGTGTCGCCGTCAATCACGGCCGGCTGGCCCTCCATGTCGGCCAGAGCCGGCCCCGTGGACAGGATGAGAATCGCGATGAAGACGAAGGCCCGCATGTTCGACGGATGCTCCCACGCCGGCGGCGGGGCCGCGCGGCCAATCCGTCGTTTATATCGGTCCTGTAGCGCGGTGGAAAGGGCCGCTCCTTAAACCGGACGGTCGCCCTCCAGGGTCACGCGCTGCATGGTGCGTCCGACGCCGGAAAAATCGTTGATCGCAAAATGCATGGTGCAGCGGTTGTCCCACATGGCGACCGAGCCGTTCTTCCAGCGGAACCGGCAGGTGAATTCCGGCTGCGTCGCATGGGCGACTAGGGTGTCGAACAGGGGTTTGGATTGCTCGGGCGTCATGCCCTCGAACCGCGAGAAATGGATCGGGCTGAGGTACAGTCCCTTGCGGCCCGTCTCCGGATGGGTGCGGATCACCGGATGGGCGACTTCCTTGACCGCCGCCGGCTGCACGCTCATCGCCTTGGACACGCCGGTCTTGAAGCGCGCCGCGTCCTTTCCGTAAGTATGGGCGTTGGTATAGACCGCCTTCACGTCCGCCAGCATGGCCTTCATGCCGTCGGTCAGGGCGTCATAGGCCGCGTAGTGGCTGGCGAACATGGTGTCGCCGCCGGCCACGGGCACATCGACACCATACAGGATCGTGCCCAGCGCCGGGTTTTCCGCATAGGCCAGATCCGTGTGCCAGCCGCTGCCGAAGTGATGCTTGTCCGTCGGCTCCTTGACGATGCGGAACACGTCCGGATAGCCGTCCATGGGCTTTACGTAAGGATGGCGGTTCAACACCCCGAAGCGCCGCCCGAACGCCGCCTGGGCATCCGGCGTGAAGTCCTGCCCGTGGAAGAACACGACGCTGTAGCGCAGCAGGGCTTCGCGGATCTCGGCCACGGTCTCGTCATCGAGGTTGTTCAGATCGACGCCGGAAATTTCGGCGCCGAACACGCCTGTGAACGGGACCACGGTGATACGGCGGAAAGGATCGTTCCTCAGTTCGGCGGCTTGCATATTTTGTCTCCAAAGGCGGGGTATCGACGCCCATACGTTACCATTCCGCGGCAAGCGCGAAAAGCTTTTCCTATATTGCGGAACAACTAAAATCTAAAATAAGGCTGAAAATCAGCTATTATTTGGCATAATCGGATAAAATACGATAAACGTTCCACATTGCGGAACATTTAGACCGTATCTTCATCCACCGGCCGGTAGTTCAAGGCCCGGGAAATCTCGGCCGCCGTCTGCACGACCTGGACCGAGCAGCGCGCGACCAGGTCCGCATCCATGCGAAACGCCGGCACGCCCAGGCCCAAGGCCGCGACGACGGCGCCCGTGTGGTCGCGGATGGGGGCGGCGATGCCGCCCATTTCCGGATTGTTCTCGCCCTTGGTGACGGCGACCCCGTCGCCCGCCACCTTGTCGATGATCCGGCGCAGGCGTTCGGGATCGGTTTCCGTGTCCGGGGTCAGTTTCGTCATGGGACCGGTCAGCACCCGGTCGCGCAGCCCCGGGTCGTGGGCCAACAGCATGCGCCCCGTGGCCGTGCACCAGGACGGCGTGACGCGCCCGACCTGTGTCTGCACGCGGATCGAGCGGGGGCTTTCCACCTTGGACAGATAGACCACGCCGCCGCCGGGTTCCAGCACCGCCAGATGGATCGTCTCGTCCGTGGCCCGGCACAGCGCCTCCAGGAATGGAAAGGCGACCTGGACCAGATCGACCTCGGCCAGCGCCAGGCTGCCGATCCGCCACAGCTTCAACGTCAGGCGGTAGAGGCCCTGCTCGTTCTGCTCCAGCACGCCGGCATGGACAAGGGTCGACAGCACGCGATGCAGGGAGCTTTTCGGCTGGCCCGTCTCGCGCGCCAGTTCGGTGACGCCAAGCGGCCGCCATTTGCGCTCGAACACCTCAAGCACCTCGAACGCCTTCAAGACCGACCCCATGACCCCCGCCGGGCGGCGGCGGGCGGTAGGCGACTTGGGGCTTTTGCCCGGTTGTGGACGTTCCGACATCGAGCTTCACCAAAATCGTTTATTCGCGAAGGCCTTACCCGAACCGGATTTGAAGTACTTTTCCAGCTCACGAGCGGTCTGTTCTGTCTCAACAGCGACATAGGATTTCAGAAGCATTGGTGTGTGCGCCTTGGTCGACTGCACACGGCCCTCTTGGTGAGATTTGACCCGGCGCCGAAGGTCATTTGACGACCCGACGTAGACATCGCCGTTTGCCAGTTCGAGAAAGTACACGTACCACATGGACGGGCAGGTCCCCCTTCGCTCCTGCGGAGCTTCGGGCGACACTCCTACGCCTAAACGCCTTCGCGCGCCAGTCCACCCAAGGGTGGCCTGCCACCCGAAGCCGAAGGCGTAGGGTGGCGGACAGGGAGGGATTCGAACCCTCGAGGCCCTTATGGGGGCCTAACTCCTTAGCAGGGAGCCCGCTTCAGCCACTCGCGCACCTGTCCTCTGGGCCAAAAAGCCCAGGGAATAAGCACTTTTAGCGCGCTCACGTCAACCTTAGAAATGCGGCAAAATGCGGGAACATACGGTGAAAATGTGGGGAAATGTGGGGAAAGTGTGGGGAGGATGTTCTAAATACGTTCACAGCATAAACCCTCCCCTAAGTCGTACTGCTAACTTGCCCCCTATCGGCTTGAACACAACGCCCGCAAAGGGCAACATTTTGAAACCGGCCTCTCCCTCTGACTGGAGGGAAACTGGGGCTCAGCTCAGCTCGACAACCGTGCATGTAACAGCACTACTTCTACAAGGACATGGTACTCATAGTCGCTGAGCTCTTCCCCTGCGACCAGCTTTCGTGACACTTCATCATCCTGGGCATACTCAAGAGCTAATTCTAAGGTTTTGCCAGTTAATGGCTCGCCCTTTTTTAGCCGTCGTTTTACGTGGCCACATCTAGCACTAAAACTCTTAGCTGCGCGTTTCTGCTCGCCCGTCCGCTCCCCCCAGAGTGCGGACCTTCTCAGATAGTTCTCTTCATCTGACATAGGGCCGTTCCCTCCTTTCCAAACTAGCGTATGGGGGAACCAAAAATTATCAACGCGCATATTTCGTTTGATGCGTAATGTGCTGGGTGACACCAAGATCGAAAAATCTGTGGATAACTTAGGCTAGATGGCGTCATGAGTGCTGTACTTCCACCAGACCGTCGCATCGATACGCGTCTGCGAGCTGAAGGATAGATCAGCTGAAAGGGCTAACGCGCACATACTAATTCCCAAATTTTTCGTCAATTGATTGATATAAGTTGATTGCAGTACCCCTCGCGGGCATTTCAACTCTACTCAAACATCAAATCATCATTATTTTCTAAACTTTAATGGTCTGCTTCACTATCAAGTTCATCCGCAATCCATTGCAGTGGGGTCTCCAGACTCAGTCCATTCCGATACAAATCTAAAGTTTCAGCTCACAATAGGTTTTTGATTGATACTCCCCGGCACCAAAAATCATTTAGAGAATTCGACAGGAGCTTAGATCTTTTGAAGCTTTGCTTTGAGGACGATTACGCCAGGCAGGCTCTTTAGGTCTTGAATAGCGACGGGCTCTTTCTCGCGGTGTGCCATGCGATGGCAATTCGCACATAAGACCGCGAAATCTCTATCAGGATCACGGTTGACAGTTTCTCCCGGCTCAAGCGTTGCCATGGGGATTAGGTGGTGCGCCTCGATAAATTCTTTCCCGAGTTCACCATAGACAGCCTCGAAATCAAAACCGCAGACTTGGCAAACGTAGCCGTGAACTCGCTTCGCAGCCTTACTGGCATTTGAACGGCGTTCAATGCGCGTGTGTCGAACGTAGCGTCTTTGCTCTTCGACAGTTCCAGGTTCGGCTTTGTCGTCTAAGTCGAAGTTAGCTTCGACAACGCCGTTGAGATTGTCGAGCCCACCCAAATCGACGAGCGTTCGATATAGATCGATCATACGTTGAAGGTCGGCAACAAGCACGTCTTCGTCGGGGAGGGCATCGAGATCATACGACTTCAAAAATGCAACGGCTTGTTCATAGTCTTTTGCCAGTTGGGTTGAGCCATTCAGATTGACGGGCCCCTCCGCAAAATAACGTTTAAAGCTAGGTAGTCGGTCTCGGATGAGGGCGCTTCGCCTTAGGAGCTCATCGTTGGTAAGCTTGCCGAACTCATTACGAACTTGGGTGACGCCTTGCCCAAAACTCAAATTCACCGTCTTTAAATCAGCAGAAAACAAGTAGACCACATAGTAGCCGTGCGTCGCAGATGTCGTCACATCGCGATGAAATATCCCCACCCAAGGAACGTCAGCCCAATTTCCCTGACCTGGGCTTCCCGTGATTTTAAGTTCTGTAGCATTCACATACTGGGCAACAGCATCCGCCGCCTCCTTTCGGATGAATTGAGCCAACGGGTGTTCGCCAAAAGTCTCTGCTTTGGCGTTCCCAAAATTTTGGGCGATCGCCCAAAAAGCTTCCCTTATTGCCATCACTTGCCCCTTCCAGCTGCACGTTTAAAGATTTTATCGCCTTTAAAGGGTTTCATCCAGGCGTGGTCCGAGGCATTGTAAAGGCATGTTTATCTTTAAAGGGGCTAAGGCTTTTAAATGCCCGTCCCATAAAACGGGCTCGAGGCGCCGAAATATAAGGGTTTTCTTTACGAACACTAAGAGTCGGGTTGGTAACTAAAATAAAAACCATGGTAGAGTTTCAGAGGTGAAGCCTTGGGGAGGGTAAGCCATGGTCCGAGTACTTTTTTTCCTTTTTAGCTTTAGCGTCGCCATCGCGCTGGGATCAGTTGCGATTGCTGATAGCGTGACCCCGAATGATCGTATTCGAAATCATCTGAACGTTCGTGACATTGCCGCCCGAGATGGGGCCAGGGTCATTGGGAAGCTGAGACCTGGTGAAAAAGCTAATTACCTAGGGCAAGAGGCCCATTGGTTTAAGGTTCGCTTGGCCAACGGGACCGAAGGTTATGTTCACAAATCTTGGTCACGCTTAATCCCGTCCGCGCCATTGGCAGGTGGTCAGAAACTCGAATTGCATTTCATGAATGTTGGGCAGGGGGATGCCACGCTGATTTCGTGCCCCAATGGCCAAAAAATTTTAGTCGATGCAGGTAGCTTATCCGGCTATTCGGCCGATGACGTGCGTGACTATTTACTCCCCCTTTTGACACCGGTTCGAAAAATTGACGTGCTTGTCATTACCCACCCTGACCAGGACCACTACAACCTGCTTGAGGATGTTTTGGGTGGAGTTCCCGTGGACTTCATATATCGCGTTGGTGAAGAAGATGATTACCACAGCTCATTTTGGAAATGGTTGGACAAACAATCGGCCACTACGAAAAAGCTGCCTTCGGATTATTACGACAAGACCGATGCTCCAAACGCAAAGATGGAATGCGGAGCGGCTGATATTTGGATAATGGCGGCGGGCATTAAAGCGACCGCCTCCCGAAAGAACGCTATGAGCATCACGCTTATGATGCGTTACGGAGACTTCGAAGCGGTTCTGACGGGAGACGCTACTTTCGACACTGAAAAGGTAATCCTTCAACGATATTCGAAAGATTGGCTAAATGCCGACGTCCTCAAAATAGGACATCACGGCAGCAGT
This sequence comes from uncultured Alphaproteobacteria bacterium, assembly GCA_963976055.1. Classification (GTDB taxonomy): domain Bacteria; phylum Pseudomonadota; class Alphaproteobacteria; order Rhodospirillales; family Casp-alpha2; genus UBA1479. Next base: position 250,974 of record CAXBJB010000007.1, on the reverse strand, counting down.
ACGACGTCGACAGGTGACGATTGGCTGGAAGCCATCAAGCCGGAGATTGCGATTGCTAGCGCGGAGTATAAAAGCCGGTTTGCGCACCCAAGGAAGAGCGTCATTGAGCGCCTTGAGCCCTATACAAAGGAGGTTGCGCCCCATGCCATGCATATCGGTTCAGGACGGCAACCTAATTACACCTACACGGACACCGAAAATTATACGGATGGAATCTACTCAACGGCGACAAACGGCAATGTGATCATTCGCACCGACGGATCCGGATACGAAATTACGTTTGGGTTTTCCAATCCATAGATCGAGGGGGCCTAAGCAATGGTGGATGTGAGCGTTTTAGATACAGTTAAAGAGTTACTGCCGGAGATTTCGACTATCGGTGCTGCGATTGCTGCCGCGGTCTCTGCTGCATATGCTTTTGTCGCGAGGTTAGAGAAGAAAATAATAGAACGTCTTATCCCAAAAGAATTACGCGTTGGAATGAAGTCATTTGCTCCGGGGGAAAATATCTCTGATTCAATAGAAGGGCGGATGGAACGTCTCGAAAAAATTATGACGGTCAGGGAAGCAAGAATAATCGAGCGAATTGAAGGGCGACTTGAAAAAATCGAAATAGCGGAACAATCCATTAGTGAAAAACTTATCGCAACTGAAGAGAGGTTCATAGCGAGACTGGAGGAACGTTCCCTAAAGGACGACGAGGACGGGCCCCTTGATGAAGGCCAAGAGCCATCTCCGCTTGCGTCAATGCCGCAGTATTCTATTGGAGAACCGCATGAAACCTCAGAGGATGGCGAGGCTCTTGAAGAGGAGTGGCGCGGCTTAGTAGATGACGTTCTGGCGGGAAACGACGACCTCCTTGTTGGTGGGGCCGAGGATGACCTTTTGGATGGTGGCGCGGAACCTATCGATGATGCTTCCAGTGAAGGCGATGACCTGATTATAGGTAGTAGTGATGAAGACATTGTGTCGTTAGAAGCGCTGCAAAATACGAATGACACTTACTCCGTCAGCGATGAAGCAGTAACAATTATTCGCCGAGACAAACACTTCGTAATAAAAAGTGAAGACAGCGTCGAAACCATCGTAGAAGATTATTTTGGTGATGGTAGCGCGGATTTTGCCCTGCCGGATCCTGTCCAAAAAGCACAAGTGGAGGGTGTTACCATTGAGCACCCTGACGGCAGTTCTGAATCGGTGGCGTTTTCTGTCGGCGCAACCTTATCAGACGCCCTTGCCGCTATAGAAGAAATCAAGGAAGAAGTATCAGAAGAGAAAATTGTCCCAGTACATTTTGCTACAAACCGTGCCCGAGATTTTGGTCGTGATGAAAAACATATGGTCGCAAAAACCAAGTACACCTTTACGGATGTAGCCAAATCAATGCGAGAGATTGACGACGCCTATCCCGGTGTCGAAGGAGATATAAACTATGGTCTCATCGATGTGCGCCTTCCTGGGGATCACCGAGAAGGCCATCTAGAATCGCCAAGTTATTGGAAGTTTGAATTCACGATCCCTGAGTTTCGGCGCAAGCCTAATCCTGAGAAGCATGTGACGTTAGCGTCCATCACGCTCTTTGATGAAGACGGATTCTTTGAGGCTGTTGAGAACTCCGTCCAATCAACCATGGCGCCTGAGATTTTGGTTTTTATCCATGGGTACAACGTCAGTTTTGTCGACGCAGTCAGGCGAACCGGTCAGATCGCTTATGACCTAAGATTTCCAGGAACACCGATCTTATTCAGTTGGCCGTCAAAAGGTGCTTGGCCACTTTATACCCATGACAAGGATGCCTCGGCCGGTGCCACCACAGATTTACGTGATTTTATTATGGCGCTCTCCCAAAAGACGGGGGCGACAGCCATCCATGTGATCGCCCATAGTATGGGCAACGTTCCCCTCGTTGAAGCGCTTCATGACATCGTGATTTCGCAGGGGGAAGACGCGTCACCCGTCTTAAATGAGATCATCTTGGCGGCGCCTGACGTGCGCGCGAGACAATTCAAGAAGCTGGCGAGAGCCTTCCCGAAAGCAGCGATGCGGACGACCCTTTACGCATCCAGCACAGATAGGGCTTTGAAACTCTCTATCAAGGCGAACGGGGAACCTCGGGCCGGCGACACCTCGAAAGAAATCTTGGTCGTTGATAGTGTCGAAACAGTAGATGCAACAAACCTCAACACAGATTTCTTTGGGCTGGGACATTCCTATATTGGAGATGATCGAACCGTCATAAACGATCTGTTCCACGTCGTCAGAAACCACCACCCACCAAACCTCCGAAAGCTTGACCTCATCCCTGTTCCCTCAGAGGAGCCCGCGACAAAGAAGGGTTATTGGGCGTTCAGTCCATAGTTGAATGTGCTCTGCGCGATCAGTCGACCAAAGCCAACTTGTTTGCTGACGGAGCGTGAGTACCTTGCAAGCTTGTACTTAAATTATCAGCGACGGCGGAGGCGGCTGACGTAGACATTTGTCTCCTTCTGGTCATCAGCACGCATTCCCGAACGGTGACAAGTAGATCCGGTATTGCGGGCTAAGCAACCATAGTTTTCGAGAAATCCGATCCGCGGTGATATCAAATCTACTTGTCCCTCAGGACCCGACGAAAACCACCGCGGCTGGTTTGCCAGGTGTAGCCACTTGCGGACCAAAGAATATCGCTGCAGATCGCCAAAAGCGACGTTTACGGCTTCAGTCACGCTCGCGTCCGCTATGGTAGACATCGCGACCGGTGCGCAGACTTTCTCCGAGGGACGTTCCTCTGGTACGGCTTTCTGCGGTGGCGGCTTGAGGTCGAACAGGCGTTTAATTGTTGCTCATCGCCCCAAATGAAGCCCCGCCTTGAAACTATGGAGTGTATCGCGCTATGATTGAATTTGTTTCAGTTTAGAAATGTCTGACGGCGTAAACTGGGAAAACAGGCGTGCGCTGAAGATGAGTCGAAGTACGCAAAACGGTGGGTACGGGAGTCGGAAACAGCTCTTTCTGGCGAGGCTGTGAATGGCCCTTTGGCCATAGCCACGGCTCCGCCGCGGCGAAAGCTGCTCGATCAGCTGCGCGACGCGCTCCGCTAGCGTCATTAAAGCCGGCGACATGCATTTGATATGAAAGCGTTTATTGGATTTTCCTGACTCTCGAACACGCTTTTGCGGAAGCACGGGATGCTGGGTTCGTGGGCTTATGCAGACTGCATAAACATTGTTATCCGTACAGGAGCCGAGGTGGGCTCGAGTGACACGAGAACGACGAATCAACATCCACCAATAGAGGAACAATAGCGATGGCATCAGGCCCGAGAGCGTTCATCAGTTTCGACTACGACAACAACTCAACTGAGAAGACCTTGTTCGTTGGTCAGATCAAGAATTCTCGTACCCCCTTCAACGCACAGGATTGGTCCTCAAAGACCCCGCTACCGCAGGCGCAGTGGGAGAAGCTCCTCAAGGAGAAGATCGGCAAGTGCCATCTCATGATCGTTCTTGTCGGCAAGTCTATGGGGAGCGCGACGGGTGTCGCGAAGGAAATCGGCTTCGCCAAGGACCAGGACGTGCCGTTCTTCGGCGTCTACGTCGATGGCGCTGGCACGAGCAGCACGCTTCCGACGGGGCTCGCCCGCAACCGTACCATCGCATGGGACTGGGCCAAGATTGCGGACGCCGTCGACCAGGTGATGACCGAGGGCAAGAACAAGTAGGAGATACCGATGCGTCGCGCCTTGATCGTTGGGATTGACGAATACGCCGGAGCCCCTCTCCAAGGCTGCGTGAATGATGCGCATGCGATCGCGGCAGTCCTGGAAACACACGGGACCGGATCTCCGAACTTCCAAGTTCGCCTTATGACGTCGCCCTCCGACGACGTCACGCGGCCGAAGCTTCGAGAGGCCATTGAGAAGCTCTTCGCGACGGACTGCAACATCGCACTCCTGTACTTCTCCGGTCACGGTTATCTGCGAAGTGTGGATGGCTACATTGTTACGAAGGACGCCACGAAGTACGACGAGGGGATCGGCATGACAGAACTCCTCAAGATTGCTAACCGCTCGCCAGTGAAGAACAAGGTCATCATCCTGGACTGCTGCTTCTCCGGGAACATGGGCACGCCCAACATCGATGAAGGGGGCGTGGCACAGCTCTCCGAAGGGCTCACCGTTCTTACCGCAAGTAGAGGATCAGAGGTTGCTGTCGAGCAGGACGGTGGAGGGATCTTCACAGGTCTAGTCGTCGCCGCGCTTCAGGGTGGCGCGGCGGATCTGCGCGGCCATGTCACGCCGGGCTCGATCTACGCCTACGTTGACCAGGCCCTTGGTGCTTGGGAACAGCGCCCAATCTTCAAAACAAACGTGACTCAGTTCACCTCTCTCCGTGAGGTGTCTCCGCAGGTGCCGTTGGAGACTTTGCGCAAGCTCGTCGACTACTTCCCCAGCTCGCAAGACGAATACGCCCTTGATCCGAGTTACGAAGACACAGTCGAGAACCACGACCCGGACAAGGCCAAGGTGCTCAAAGATCTTCAGAAAATGGAGGGAGTCGGCTTGGTCGTTCCTGTCGGCGAGGAGCACATGTACTATGCCGCGATAAACTCAAAGTCATGCCGGCTGACGGCGCTGGGGGCGCAGTACTGGCGGCTTGCGAAGGAGAAGAAACTGTGAGCAGCGGATCCTCCTCTCGAGTTCCCGACGTGAAACGAAGATTGACGGCTAACAACCGGTTGTAGCAGGCGGTCGCTACGCGGCCCGCCGCTGAACCGGAGCGTTCAGGGAGTAGCCCGGGTTCCGTTGGCGCGCCGTGCGCTGCTCGGTTCCGCTACTCCCCCGTTCCCGACGTTTGCGACTGGCGCTTTGGGGCACCCAAAAGGCGCTGTTCCGGATTCTGCCGATGTGAATGATATCCCCTACATAATACCTGCAGGAAAGATCGATGCGATCGGCATAAGAAAACTGGTTATGTGAAAAGCCTTGGCATTACTTCACGAACTTTCTCAGAAATAAAGTCGTCCCGCAGATGGCCGTACCGCTGCTCGACCATCAATGTCGTTGCATGACCTAATTGGTTTGCCACTGCCTTAAGCGGTATCCCAGCCATCACCGCTTGCGCGGCGAATGTGTGACGGAGCCTGTGAAAATTAAAACTGATCGGAAAATCTGCGTCGAACTGGGCCGTTACAAACCCCTTTCGGAAAGAGTTGTAACTCCAGGGTTTGCCAAATTCATTTAGAAACATGTGTTCATTCGTTGGACGCCTTAGCGTCAATGTCTCGAAAAACTCTCTGCCTTCTTCAGACAAGGTCACGTGGTAGAACCTGTCGGTCTTTCTCGCGACCACTTTGATGCGCCCTAGGTCCGGGAGAAAATCGTTCACACGCATCTTCAATAAATCACCGATGCGGCACCCCGTAACTAAACCACCTTTAATCACTTCGGCGATCGGTGCCGGAGAGACGTCAATTAAGCGGTGAACCTCATCGAGGGTGAGATGCTTCGGTTCATGGCTAGCTATGGTTCTTCGGAAAACTTTAACAACGGCCCAAGCGCGATCAGTTTGCACGTACCCACGGTCGAACGCGTGATTTAACGCGGCCTTCAAAAGCACGAGAACTTTGTTGGCTGAAGCGCGTCTTCTTCTACGCCACTCGGGATCGTCGCTTATCGGCCCGAAACGCTTTTTCCCGTTACGCCCAATTGGGATTGTAGGGGCGCTCCGAGAGAGGTCCGTCAACCATGTTTCAATTTGTGGCGCCGTCAACTGTACGATGGGGATACTCCCAATCTGATCCATAATGTGGCGTTTCGCGACATAGTACGAACGCCTGTAGTCCTTTCGATTATCTCGGTACCACCTGATGTAATCTTTAACGGCATGCCCAACCGTGTAAGGGGGAGCCGGTGGGATTTCATCAAAAAGAACTTCTGCATGAACTAACAGTTCATCTGGTATCGCCTCGTGGCTTTGCGTCTCAAACCAGTACTCAGCCCTTTGCAATGCCTGATGAAAGTCGATCAAATCAATACCATCGGCGGGGGCATCATCATCGGCCCAGCCAATCTTTCTCACTCTTTGCCGTCCATTTCTTAGAAGTACCCGCGCATACCAAGAACCGGCCGACGCATTCGCCCTTCTGATGTAACCTATGTGCCGAGCTCGTCTTATTGTCCAATAAGTGACGGAGGTTTTCCCTTTCAACGAGCTCCGCGCGCCAGCAGCACTCAGTACCGCCAATCGTGCATCTCGAGTTTTCGGGAATAACGACATTATTGAATCACATCGCCACCAGAAAATTCTTACGAAAACAAACGAGGCATTTTTTTTCGAATTTCTTCGGTCATGAAATTCTCGGTCAAGTGTCCATAAACGCCTTCCACCATTCGGGTATCCACATGGCCAAGTTGAGTTGCAACAGCCTTCATCGGAAGGCCGGCCATCACGGCCTGGCTGGCGAAAGTGTGACGAATTTTTGTAAACGTGACTGTGGGCTTTATCCTGGCAGCCCGCTGGCACTTGAGAAACTCGCCACTGATGCCGCGCGTATTCCAAGATTGCCCATTAAGATCGACGAACAGGTATTCGTCAGCTTTGCGACCATCAATCAAGCTTGCGAAGAACTCTATACCCTCGTTTGATAACGAAACACTGATCGTCCGATCGGTCTTCGATGAGTGCAATCGGACAACGCCGGTTTTCAGGTGAACATTCGAGACGCGAAGTCGGAGTAAGTCGCCAATGCGGCAGCCAGTAACTAGACCAGCTTTTACGACATTGCCGATGTGATCGGGGCAAGCACGTAGCAGATGTAAAATTTCATCACGTTCAAGGCTTGTTGATGAAGGAGAATTGTTGACCCTTTTGAAGGGCCGAACACGGCGCCAAGCTTTATCCGTGTCAACATAGCCTTGGTTGTATGCGAACCGTAAGGCAGCCCTCAAATGAGACAAAATGGAGTTGGCAGACTTACGACGTTTTCTAATCCATTCAGGATCAAGACTAGTTTCCCCATATTGAACCCCTTTCAGCCGACCTGACGAAATAATCTTCGGCTTCTGCGCTAATTCATGCAGCCAATCGGTCAAAGTCTGCACTGTCAGTTGATCAAGTGGGATGTGAGCGAGCTGATCCATCACATGATGTTTGAACATAGAGTAAGGATGCCCACTGGGCGGCATACGATTACTTCGCCACTTCAAGTAGCCGACGACAGCATTGCCCACAGTGTACGGTGGCGGAAGAGGAACGGTCGGGAACGGATCGCGCGCTTCAAATTCATAGCGGTCCGGCACAGCAACATCTTCTTGGCTAAGGAACCAAACCTCGGCATGGTTTAGTCCTTGATAAAACGTCATTACGTTGATGTTGTCTGCTGGCAAGATGTCATCAGCGATGGCGATGCGCTTAGACCGGACCCGGCCATTCTTCATCACGATGCGCGCGTACCAGTAACCCTGGGTCGACGTTTTGCGTCGCGTGTAACCAAAATACCTACAAGTACGGACACGCCAGTAGAATACGGTTTTATCCCCGCCGATTTGACGACGCCTATCACGATTTACGAGCTTTGATTTTCGGTCATCCATTCCGTCCTCCAGATGGATGATGCCACTAATCTATTTTGCTGAGGTGATCCGGTGGATCAGTTCGGCCATGGTTTCCTCGGCGATCGGATTGTCGGCCTGACAGGTGCCGGCGGCGCGGTGGCCGCCGCCGCCGAAGCGCAACATGAGCTCGCCCACGTTGACCGGCGAGGAGCGGTCGAAGATCGACTTGCCGACGGCGAACACGGTGTTCTTGTCCTGCTTGCCCATGACCACATGCATGGAGATATTGCATTCCGGGAACAGGGCATAGATCAGGAACCGGTTGCCGCAATAGATATCAGTTTCCTTGCGCATGTCGATGACGGCGAGCTTGTCATGCATCGTGGTGCAGCGCCGGAGCTGTTCTTCGAACTTGGGCCGATGTTCGTTGTACAGATCTATGCGTTCCTTGACGTCGGGGAGCTCCAGGATTTCCTCAATGGTGAAGTTCCGGCAGTCTTCGATCAGACCCATCATTAGTTCGTAATTGGGAATGCGAAAGCCGCGGAAGCGGCCCAGGCCCGTGCGTGGATCCATGATGAAGTTGAGCAGCGCCCAGCCCTGAGGGTCGAGCACGTCGTCCATTTCGTATTGCGCGGAGTCCGCCTGATCGACGGCGTCCATCAGTTCGCCCGATACGTAGGGGAAGCCCTCTTCCCCGCCGAAGTAGTTGTAGACCACGCGCGCCGCCGACGGCGCCGTCGGATCGATGACATGGTTGTCACGCTTTCCGCCGACGCGCTCCATCTCGCTCAGGTGATGATCGAAGGCGAGATAGACCCGTTCATCAAAAGGCACGTTGGTCGAGATGTCGTTGTCGGTAAGGTCGACCTCGCCGTACTGCATCTGGCGCGGATGGACGAACAGGATGTCGTCAATCAACTCCATCTCCTCGAACAGCACGGCGCAGACCAGGCCGTCGAAATCGCTGCGGGTGATCAGGCGGAATTGGCGACCGCTTTCCTTGAACGCCCGGGCAAGCGGCTTTCCCGCGCCCATGATCGGGGACTCGATGGGCGTCGCCGCCTTCTTGGCCTCAGGCTTGGCCTCGGGCGCGGGCGTCGCGTTTTCCTCGGCCGACATCACCGTCTCCGGCGCTGCCTGCGGCGGCGCCAGGCGCTGAGGCGTGCCACCCTTGACCGCGAGGCCGATTTCCAAAGTCTCGAACCAGTTAAGGAAGCGGTCCACGTTGGCGCCGGTGAACACCAGGCCGCGCTGCGGCACGATGATTTCAGGGCCCAGGTCGCGCACACGGCGGATCCAGTCGTCGCGTGCGGCAGGCGAGCCCATCCAACGCTGGTGGAACCCGGTCAGGTACTGAACGTGCCGATCGAAGTCGCGCACGGTGAACCCGTCACGGTCATCGGGTGGCACCAGGGCGCCGCCGATGTCACCGGAGAACAGCACCTTGGCGACGGGATCAAAGACCGAGAAATTGCCCGGCGAATGCAGATAATGGGCCGGGATCAATTGCAGCCGGCCGCCCTCGCCGAAGCGGATTTCCATGCCCTCGTCGGGTACGGCAACGAAATCGGCCTCGCGGTCGTAATGGGTGACGTAGCCCAGCCACAGCCAGGGCACGTGGACCTTCAGTTCATCGACGCAGACCTCGCGCCACAACGGCAGCGATGATCCCGCGTCCGGGTCCTCATGGGTCAGGATGACGTGTTTGATATCGGCAAGCGGTACCTCGCGTTCGACAGCGTCGAACACGGCGGGGAAAATCTCGACGCCGCCGGGATCGATCAGCACGGCCTCATTGCCCGCGCGCACGACCACCTGGTTCGAATCAACCAGATCAGGCGGTTTACCGCTGTCCTGACCGAAGATCAACCAGGACCGCGTTCCGTCTCGGAACACCACTTCTGAACGCACTTATGGCAACCCCTGTCGTTGGATTAGGTTCAAGTGGCCTTCCTCTAGAGCACGATAGGTTTCTTTTGTCTTCCCAAACCGAACAATAGAAGATTTTTCTAAAGCGCGCCAAGGGCTTGTGAATATGACCACAGCAGACGATCGCCCCTGCGAACCCGGTTCGCACCCAACAATCCAGGTTTGCGAACATTGAGACGTTTGAAAATATACTGCTAACCGAAAAGTGACCGTAACGTTGCGGCCACAGCAATGACGATTAAGAAGACGAGAACGTATTTTCCGAAAACTTCGATCATGAAAAATTCTAAAGTGAATTGATCAGAAACAGCAAGTTTTGAGGCTTATTATTGATGGGAAAGCTAAAGATGCGAGTTAGCTTCACCTGTGTCTAGACGCGGGAACAAAAGGTGAAGTGTCCAAGCAAACCCTGATTTGGTCCAGGCAGGGTCCAGGCAAGCCATTTTTGCGACTCCGCGGTTTTCTTGGGTTGGTCCAGGCGGTCCAAGCGGTCCAGGCACATTCTCATACGTACGCGCGCGCACCTGCACGCGCATATGCGCACATGAGTAATTATGGGTGGACCACCTGGACCGCCTGGACCAGGGCTTTAAAATCAAAGCCTTAGACGCGTCCAAGCAACAACCCTTGCCTGGACCTCCCTGGACCACTGTTGAACCTATCTTACATGGACAAATTCTAACAATTCACGCTTGGGACTAAAAATCGAGGTTGCCTAAGTTTCCGAAAATGGCATACCAAAAAGCTAACGTTCGAGAAGTGTGTGGGCCTTTTTGGGTCCTTCCTTGCCCCTTTTCGATACGGGTTTTGCACACTGCAGTATCACGCTAGCCACAGGCGTCGCGAACAAAGGTTGACTGTCCACCGGTTGACAGGTTGACGATCGGCTTAGCTGTGCACGATCTCTATATCGATGCCACTTCCAAAAAACTGAACCTTCGAAAACCCGCGCCTATCCGGCGGCCTGGTTGCTGCTGCTTGGTTTACACCATGCGGTTTCTGAAAAGGTATTCACGATGAATGAGCAGCGAAAACCAAACATCCAACTTCCGAATACCTACAGTTTCGATGAGGTCTACGACGCGCTCTCTCACATGGTGTCCAGACGAACTCTTGATGACATCATTAGAGAATTAGGTTTTAGTCAGGGAAGAGCCAAACAGCGCTATTTCATCGATGCCCACGTCAATGAAATTTTGGAGGCTGTGATATGCCATCGTTCCACCCCCCGGGGACACGCAAAGGGAACCGGCACTGGCTCGCGCGTGGACGCATCAAAGGTCGCCTCTACGAAATCTCACTTACAGGCGCAGCAAACAAGATCGAGGCTCGAGAGGCTTGGGCTGAGTTCGAAGCAGACGTCCGCGCCTGTAACGAGCCTGAGCCTTGCGAGGTCAAAACGTTCCAAGACGCCATAGCCCACTACGAAGCGACCGAGCGCCGGTCACTCGAACAATTGAAGTGGGCGGAAAAAATTGCAAATCACCGGCATGATGGCATCAGGATCGGCGACCTGCCCGTGGCCGATATTCGCCCCGGCCTGATCCGCACCATCGCACCGAAGATCTACCCAAACCTCAAGGCGTCAAGTCTCAACCGATCGGTTATCACCGTGGCCCGCGCCGTGATCAACTGTGCCGCCGACGACGAGTGGTGTCCGCATATCCGGATCAAGCGCTTCAAGGAAACGCCCGCCGTCAAAGAGCACCCAAGCGATGATGCCGGCGAGCTCATGTTCCAAAATGCGGATGGCGACTTGAAGCTTCTGATCGCCTTCTATCACTTCCAGGGCTTCCGGCCATCGGATGCCCTCGCCCTCGAATGGGATGGCATCGACCTCAAGCACCGGCGCTTCCAGGCTGTCATCGGCAAGGCCGCCAAGACCAAGTGGATTCCCATGGACGAGCACGTCTTCGAATTGCTTGCCAACGAGCCCCAGGAAGCCCGCCAGGGCCGCCTTTTCCCTTGGGGCGATAAATGGGCCTGGAAACTGATTAAGCGCCTCAGGGACCGCCTGGGCGTCTCCTTCGGTGCCCGCATGGCCCGGCACAAGTTCGCTTCGGATATCGCAGCCGATGGTGGCTCAGCCTGGGATGTGATGAACGCGGGAACCTGGACGGATACCCGTGCAACAGATCACTACGTAACGCTCGATCAAGAAAGGGCGGCGGCGGTTCTTCGCCAGCGCAATCAACGACATTTAGTGGGGAAGTTTGTGGGGAAGGGCAAAAAGCGTTGAAAATTCAATGCCCTTCGACTCCTTAGCAGGGAGCCCGCTTCAGCCACTCGCGCACCTGTCCTCAAGGCCGCTTGTGCCGGAAACGAGACATCCGGGCACCTGCGGAACCGCAGTCATAACGAAGCCGCCGCCCGCTTTCAACCAGACTGTTCCGATTTCTCGCGAAAGGTTCGGGTCCGCCCGAAGCGCGGCATCTCGACCGCGTCGGGGTCGATGGCAGCGGCGATGTTGTAGGACACGATCCCACCGGTCAGGCGTTTCAGTTCGTCGAAGCTGACGGGAAACAGACAATGGGGATGCCCGGCGGCGGCGAACAATTGATCGAAGCGGCGCAGGCTGGCGTCGATGGCGATGGGGATGTCGTTGACCAGCCCCACGGGCGACACGCCGCCGATGGTAAAGCCGGTGACGTCCTTGACCCGCTGGGCCTGCGGCTTCGTGACCTTGCCTTCCAGGTTGAGGACCCGGGGCAACGCCTCCGGATTGCAGGTATGGTCGCCTGCGACCAGCGCCAGCACCGCCCTGTCGCCGATGCGGAAGGTCAGCGACTTGACGATCTGGCCCAGTTTGGCATCGACGGCGCGGGCCGCGTCCTCGGCCGTCTTGGCCGTCGCGGTAAGTTCAATCACCCGGTCGCCCAGGCCCGCAGCCTTGAGCGCCGCAATAACCCGCTGCACCGATTTCTTGGTCTTGAACGCCATGGCCGCCGCCCGCTCCTGTCTTTGCCTAAGGCGCCGTCAGTTCGCGAACGGCACCGCCATTCCCTTCTGCACCGCCTCGCGCGCCGAGATTGTATCAAACCAGCGCTTCACATTGGGATATTCGTTGAGGTCGACCTGATGGCGTTCGTGGCGCGACACCCAGGGGTACACCGCGATGTCGGCGATGGAATAGAAATCGCCGGCAAGGTATTCGGTTTCGTTCAGGCGGCGGTCGTTCATCACCATGTACAGGCGCTTGGTCTCGTCGTGATAGCGTTTCTGGCCGTAGGGCACGACTTCCGAGGGATTGAACAGAAAATGATGGGCCTGGCCGAACATCGGCCCGACGCCGCCCATCTGCCACATCAGCCATTCGAAGGTGGCAACGCGTTCGCGGCCGGACCGGGGCAACAGTTCGCTGCCGGTCTTTTCCGCCAGATAAATCAGGATCGCCCCCGTCTCGAACACCGAGATCGGCTTGCCGTCGGGACCGTCGGAATCGATGATCGCCGGAATGCGATTGTTGGGCGAAATCTTCAGGAATTCGGGGGCGTGCTGTTCACCCTTGGAGATGTTCACCTGGTGGGTCGTATATTTCAGGCCGACTTCTTCCAGCATGATGGACACCTTGCGCCCGTTGGGCGTGGCCCAGGTATATAGGTCGATCATCGGGGATCCTCCTCCGTCATCGGCATTTGATCAATTGCGCGCAAGCATAAGCGAACGCCGGTCGCGGGCAAGGCTTTGCTTGCCGTTCACGGAAGCGTCAGTTCGGGATTGGCGGCATGACGCCGCTGTTCTCATCGCTCACGGGCGACCATTCCTCGACAAAGGCCTCGATCGCCACGATCGCCGGCTTGGCCGGGTCGCCGATCTTGCCCGCGCGCATGTAGATGATGGCCAGGGTCAGCGACGTCAGGGCACGCTGGTCGCGGCGCTTGCGGGCTTCATTGTGCATGCGGCTCAGGTTGTCCAGGCCCCGCTTGAAGCCATAGGCCTCATCCTTACGGATGAACGTCTCAAGCGTGTAGTCGATGTCCTTGCGCAGGTCGGTGGCGACATCCTTGGCGATGGGGCCGTAATGTTCCTCGGTCAAGGCGTGCACAATATAGGTCACGTCGCGGTTGAGGCGCCTGGCCTCGGCTTCGGGGCCGTAGAACATATTCCAAAGTCGCTTGATCACGGACGGGCGTTCACTTTTCAATCTCAAAAGGTTTGCGATGGCAGACGCCGGGACAATACCCCCGTCCGGCCCTGCAAAACAACCGGCAGGCACATTCTCGGCCCACGGCTTCACGGCGGGACGCTTCGGCGGGCGCCGAAGCGTTTCCAGCCAGACGCCACGGGATATTATGCTATCAGTGCCGTCCCGCAAAACATCCCGCCATCGGCTTTCCCCAGGATCCCGCACACCGCCATGCCAGAACCCCAGATTCTCGCCCTCGTTGGTGTCATTTTCCTGATCGCGGGCGGCGTGAAGGGTGTCGTCGGCGTCGGCCTGCCGACCGTCGCCATGGGATTGATGACCGCCGTCATCGGCCTGCATGAGGCCGTGCAGTTGGTTGTCGTTCCGGCCCTGGTGACCAACATCTGGCAAGGCGCCGTGGGCGGCAACTTCGCCGTCCTGATCCGCCGCTTGTGGCCGATGTTGGCGGCGGCCTGCGTCGGCACCTGGTTCGGCGCGTCCCTGCTGGTGATCGTCGACGCCCATCTGCTGTCGGGCTCCCTGGGGATTCTGCTCGCCGCCTATTCGCTGTATTCCCTGATGACGCCGCAGATCCCGCCGCCCGGGCGCTGGGAAAAGCCGCTGGCCCCCCTTATCGGCTTTCTGGCCGGCGTGGCGACGGGCAGCGTCGCCTCGTTCACCATGCCGGGCGCGCTCTATCTTCAGGCACTCGGCCTGACCCGCGACGAACTGGTCCAGGCCATGGGTATCGCCTTCACCATCGCGACGGCGGCCCAGGCGGTCAGCCTGACCGGCCACGGCATCATGACCACGGAATTGGGCCTGACCTCGGCCGCCGCCCTGATCCCGGCCGCCGCCGGAATGGCCGGCGGACAAATGATCCGCCGCCGCATCCCCGCGGAAACCTTCCGCCGGGTGTTCTTTTCCGGCTTGCTTCTGCTTGGGGTCTATCTGGCCTTGCGGGCCTTCGCCTGACGGCGGCGGATTACGGTGCCGAACCGCCCGAAAAAGCCGGATCGTTCTCCGCCCATTTCTAACATTTAACTTTCCGGATCAAGAAAGATTGTGGCACTCTTATATGCAAGAGGACCCGGGGACTTGGACGCTGGTGCGTGGGGGCGCGCCATTTGGAGATCTGACATGGTCAACATCCGCTTTTCTGACGATTTCATCCGCCTTCCTGCGGCCGTCGCCGTGGCGTTTCTGGTCGGCGTGGCCGCCGCCCATGCGGCCGAGCCCGCGAAGGAACAGGCCAACACCCCGCCCGCAGAAATCAAGATGCAGTTTCACCAGCCCGCAGCCGACGCCAAGGACGACGATCCGCTGGAATCCATCAACCGCGTGACTTCTGAATTCAACAGCCTGTTCCGCGGCCTGATCCTTGATCCCCTGATCTCGGGCTACAAGGCCGTAACACCCGACGGCATGCAGGAAGCCATCGCCAACGCCGCCAGCAACCTGGCGGAACCCGTCACCGCCGTGTCCTCGTTCCTGCAGGGCGACACGGACAACGCCGGCAACGCGACCAAGCGCTTCCTGGTCAATTCGACGGTGGGCGTCGGCGGCCTGGGCGACCCGGCCACGGACATGGGCCTGCAGTCGCGGCCCGAGGATCTGGGACAGGCCTTCGGCGCGGGCGGCATGGCGCCGGGCCCGCACATCGTCCTGCCGATCCTGGGGCCGAGCAACCTGCGCGATGCCACGGGCGACATCCTGACCTCGATCGCCAACCCCCTGCCGCTCGTCGGCAAGGCGGCACAAGGTACCGTGAACTATTCGGAAAACCAGGACGCGATCAAGGCGGCGACGGCCAATTCTCTTGATCCCTACACGACGGAAAAGGCGCTGTACGAACAGCACCGCCAGTGGGAGGTCAGCAACGGCGCGGTCAGCGCCCCGGCCGACGGACCGACCCTGGCCGACGAAAGCCCGTCGTTGGCCACCAAGCCCGCTCAGTAACGCCGCAGCCGCCGGCCCCCGGTCGATTAGACCGGGACATGGCCGATGCTGCCGCCGCCGCAGACGTATAGCGTCTGTCCGGTGACGTAGGACGCCGCCGGCGACAACAGGAACGCGATCGGTCCCGCGATCTCTTCCGGCGCGCCGACCCGCCCCAGCGGAATCGATGCGAGAACATCGGCGAGCTCCTTCGAGCCGTCCGGATGGTTCCCCTTGAACAGCTTGGTTGCGACGGGGCCGGGCGCGATACAGTTGACCGTGATTCCGTCCGATGCAAGGTCCAGGGCCCAGCTTCGCGTCAGCCCGACCAGCGCCGCCTTGGTCGCGACATAGGGCGTGCGCACGGCGCGGCCGACGACGACCCGGCTGGCGATATTCACGATCCTGCCGTTGCCGTCCGCAGCCCGCAGCCGGGGCAGCAAAAGCTGCGTGATCTGAACCACGGCGCGCAGGTTGACGTCGTAATGGTCGTCCATGTCCTCCAGCGTCACCGTATCGATGGACCGCGCCCGCGACACGCCCGCATTGTTGACCAGGCCGGTGACGGCGTAGCGTTCGGCGATTTCCGCGCCGACAGCCGCCAGATTGGCGGAATCGGCGAAATCGACTTCGTAGAATGTTCCGGGGAAGTCTTCCGGCGCGGTTCTGCCCGTACCCACCACCTCATGCCCCTGATCGGCCAGCAGGTGTGCCGTTGCCAGGCCGATGCCCCGGCTTGCCCCGGTAACGACTGTCGTCGCGTTCATTGATGCTCTCCCATAACCGTACCGCATAGCGGTATATCGTACCGCATATTGACACTGCAATTTGATATGAAGTTTAATCCCGGAATGCAAACAAGAGTTCGATTAACGGACTCGACCTTGGGGATTGGAAACTTCTGTGAGCGACAGCTCGGACCCGGGCGCCGGCAAGGACCGCGCCTTCGTGAACGGACTTGCGCGGGGCCTTCGGGTCCTCGCATCGTTCTCTCCGGAACATAACCGGATGAGCCTTGGCGACTTGGCCAAGGCCACGGGCCTGCCGAAATCGACGGTCGCCCGCCTGGTCCATACCCTGGTCGAAACCGGCTATGTCTACGTCTGCCCCGATTCCGGCCGCTACAGCCTGCACCCCAAGGTACTGACCCTGGGGTATCCGGTCATGGCGTCGATGGACAAGCGCCTGGTCGCCCTGCCCATGATGCAGGAACTGGCCGATTATTCGCGGGGCACGGTGTCGCTCGGCATCCGCGACGGGCTGTCCATGATCCTCATCGAACGCTCGCGCGACCGCACGGTGCGGGCCCTGCCGCTCGACATCGGCTCGCGCATTCCCATGGAAACGACCTCCATGGGCCATGCCTATTTCGCGGCGGCGGAACCGGCCGAACAAAACGGCATCCTCGACCAGTTCAAGACCCACGACCCCGCCCGGTTCAAGGACGTTGAACGGACATTGCGGGCCGCCGAAAAGGAATACGCGAAAAAAGGCTACTGCACGGCCGTCGGCATCTGGGAAGACGACGTGAACGCCGTCGGCGTCGCCGTCACCCTGTCGAACGACGTTCTCGCGGCCTTCAACTGTGGTGGCCCGTCCTCGCGCATCACCGAGGATTCCCTGCCGGACCTGGGGGTCCGGCTGGCCGATCTGGCACAGCATTTCCAAACCGCCGACTGGGTCGGGCAACTGCCGCCCCGGCCTTATCGCGGCGTACAGCCCACCTAACCACCCAAACCACAAAACCACCATCAGGAGGAAACAAGACATGCGTGACGTTGGACGACGAGATTTCATCAAAATGGGAACCGGCCTGGCCCTCAGCTCGGCCCTGGTCCTGCCCGCGGCCCTGGCCCGCAAGGCCCATGCCGCGGCGGCCGCGCCGCAATACCTGACCATGGTCGGCGGCGGTCAGGGCGGCGCCTGGTACCTGGGGGCGGCCGCCATCGCCGAGCTGAGCAAGAAGGTCTGGCCCGGCGTCGCCACCACCGTCACCCCGGGTGGCGGCATTTCCAACCTGAAGGGCGTCGGCGCCAAGAAGATCGAGGTCGGCTTCGCCTTCGCCATGGACGTCACCGCCGCCTACAAGGGCATGCTCAAGTTCGAGGGCAAGCCGATCCAGAACCTGCGCGCCCTGATGTCGACCAACGGCGCCTATCTGTCGACGGTCGCCAAGCCGGACATCAAAAGCTATGCCGACCTGGCCGGCAAAAGCGCCGCCCCCGGCCGCGCCGGCATGACCGGCCTTGCCAGCTTCGAACGCATCGTCGCCCAGTTGGGCGTCACCAAGGACATCAAGATCGTCAACACCGGCTACGGTGAAATGTCCGCCCTGTTCCAGGACAACGTGGTGCAGTCCGCCACCGTCATCGGCTCCATCCCCCATCCGGTGGTCGATGAAATTCTGTCCGTTTCCGAAGGCCACCTTCTGCCCGTCGATGACGCCGTCGCCGACGCCCTGGGCAAGGCCTTCAACTACGAAAAGGTCACCATCCCCGCCGGCACCTTCAAGGGCCAGGACAAGGACGTTCCGACCATCGGGTCCGTCACCCAGGTGACGACCTACGCCGAAATGCCCGACGAATGGGCCTACAACATCGTCAAGACGACCTGGGAAAACCGCAAGCGGATGGTCCAAGCGCACAAGGCCTACGGCGAATTCGGTGAAGAGATCGCCGTCAAGGGCGTGCGCATCCCGTTCCATCCCGGCGCCGCCCAGTATTGGAAGGAAATCGGCCTGCTGAAGTAGGCAGCCGCCCGCTCCTTTCCCGTCAACCTGATCCCGCCTCCGCCTCCTCCCGTCATGACGGGCGGAGGCGGGCGTTAGGAAAATGCGAAAACCGATGCAAGAACACACATCCCCGTCACATTCCCCGGTCACCGAATTCGCCGCCGCACGCCAGTTCCTGACCGGTGCCGGCCGCAAATGGTGGCAAATTCCAGCACTCCTGACCGTGGCGATCGGCACCTTCGCCAGCCTGTATCATCTTTATGTCCCCATCGTCGGGGCCTATGACACCTTCGTCCTGCGCCCGCTGCACCTGTTGCTGATCAGCCTGGTCGGCCTGCTCTCGTTCCACATCCGGGGCGGCAAGCGGGACTTTTCCAAACCCGACTGGACCTGGGTGATCGATCTGGCCTTGGGTGCCGCCCTGGTGCTGTCCCTGGTGCATATTCTCCTTGACCCGACGGGCCTGGAAGAACGCTTCGCCTATTCGGAAGCGACCCTGCCGGACACCGTCGCTGCCGTCGCTCTCGTCGCCTTGGTGGTCGAGTTGGCGCGGCGCTGCATCGGTCTGCCCATCGCGCTTTTGATCCTCGTCATCCTGGCCTACGGCATCTGGGGCGGCGACAGCTTTTCCATCTTCCGCCACCGGCCGATCCCCACGCCCGAGGTGTTCCAGGGCCTGTACATGACCACCTTCGGCATCTTCGGCAGCCCCGTGGCGGCCATGGCGACCTATGTGTTCCTGTTCATCATCTTCGGCGCCTATATCGAAAAATGTAAGACCGGCCTGCTGATCCAACGCGTCGGCCTGAAGATGACCGGCAAGTCCCCGGGCGGCCCGGCCAAGGTCGCCGTGGTCACCAGCGCGTCGTTCGGCACCATTTCAGGGAGTGCCCTGGCCAACGTCATGGCGACCGGGGCCGTGACCATCCCGCTGATGAAGCGGATCGGTTTCCGCAAGGAAGACGCCGGCGGCATCGAGGCCGCCGCATCCTCGGGCGGCCAGCTGACCCCGCCGATCATGGGCGCCGTCGCCTTCGTGATGTCGGACATCACCGGCATTCCCTATGCCGACATCATCGTGGCCGCCGCCGTGCCCGCGCTGTTGTTCTACATCTCGCTGTTCGTCGCCATCGACCTGACGGCGCGGCGCGACAACATGCAGGGCGTGCCGGAAGAGATGATGCCCAAGCGGGGCGAGATCATGCAGCTTGCCCATATGGTGCTGCCCATCGTCACCCTGGTCGTCGCCCTGGTTTCCGGATATTCGCCCATGATGTCGGCCCTGGTCGGGATCGCCACAGCGATCGTGGTGTCCAGCCTGCGGGCGGAAACGCGGCTGTCCCTGCCGGAAATCCTCGGCTGCCTGCATACGGCGGCCAAGACCACCGTAGTCGCCACGATCGCCTGCGCCGCCGCCGGTATCGTCGTCGGCGTCCTCAACATGACCGGGTTCGGGCTGCGCCTGTCCAGCGAACTGATCAACATCACCAACGGCCAGATCCTGCTGGCCCTGATCTTCGTCATGCTGACCTGCGTCGTGCTCGGCATGGGCATGCCGACGGTCGCCGCCTATATCATCACGATTGCGATCGGCGGGCCGGTGTTGATCGAACTCGGCGTGCCCGTGCTGGCCGCCCATATGTTCATCCTGTACTTCGCCGTGCTGTCGCTGATCACACCGCCGGTCATGGTCGCCAGTTTCGGGGCGGCCGCCCTGGCCGAAGGGTCGGTCACCGGAACGGGCATCGCGGCCATCCGTTATGCCGCCCTGGCCTTCGTGATTCCCTTCGTGTTCGTGTTCAACCCGGATCTGCTGATCATCGGCAGCGACTTCCCCTGGCATGCCATCGTGCTGTCGATCCTGACCGCCATCGCCGGCGCGGTGCTGTTCGGCGTCGCGATCAGCGGCTATCCGGCACGCACCATCGTGGAGAGAACCCTCTATCTCGTCGCCGCCTATTGCCTTGTCGAGCCCGGCCACGGCCTCGACCTGCTCGGGATCGCTCTCGTCATCAGCCACCTTACGGTCCGCTGGCTTCTGTCCAGACGGACGCAACCGGAAAAACTCTAGGAGACCGAAAATGCTTAACCCCGTGCCCACGCTGTCGAAAGCCCCCGAAGGATATCGGCACATCGGCGTCACGCCCATCTGCGGTGCCTTGGGCGCCGAGATCGACGGCGTCGATCTGTCGGCGGATGTCTCGAACGCCGTCCTGGCGGAAATCCGCAAGGCCTTGAACGAATATCTCGTTATCTTCTTCCGCGGCCAGGACCTAACCCCGGACCAGCAAAAGGCTTTCGGCCTGCGCTTCGGTACCCTGAACATTCATCCGGTGTACGAGCCCCTGCCCGGTCACCCGGAAATCCTGCAGGTGGTCAAGGAGGCGGACGCCCTCAACAACATCGGCGACACTTGGCATTCGGACGCGACCTTCCTGCCCGAACCGCCCATGGGATCGATCCTCTATGCTCGCGAAATCCCGCCGTTCGGCGGCGACACCCTGTTCGCCAACCTGTACCTGGCCTACGAAATGCTGACCGACGGCATGCGCCGTATGCTGTCCTCCATGAACGCCGTGCACAGCGATGCCTTCCTGACCCAGGTCAATTCGGAACGCAACGCGACGCGTTCGACCAAGCTGCGCGGCGGGCAGATGGAAGCCAAGGAAACGATCCATCCCGTGGTCCGCACCCATCCGGAAACGGGCCGGAAATGCCTGTATATCAACGAGCCCTTTACGGTCCGCTTCGACGGCATGAGTGCCCAGGAAAGCCGCCCGATCCTCGATTACCTGCTGGCCCATATCAAGCGCCCGGAATTCACCTGCCGGTTCCGCTGGCAGGTCGGCTCCATCGCGTTCTGGGACAACCGCTGCACCCACCATTACGCGCTCAACGATTACCACGGCTATCGCCGGGAAATGCACCGCGTGACGGTGAACGGCGACCGCCCCTACTGACGGCCTAACCCGTCAACTCGACGATCTTTTCGTAAAGCGCCCCCGGGATGGCCACGCCGTCCTGGGGCGTTTTTTCACGGTTGGCATAACGCCGGTCGCCGGGCAGGCGCACTTGGCCGGGTGCAGCCCCCGTCTCCAGCATCTGATGAAACAACACCTCGCCTTGGCCGAGCCAGTCCGCCCCGCCCGACGTGCGCGCCGGATCGATGGCCAGGATGAATTCCCCGCCCCGGGTCGGCCCGCCGTCGCGGTTGTCGGCGGCACCCGCCTGAAACGAGAACACCTCGCCGATCAGCGCCCCCGCCAGCAGTTCCACCATCATGGAAATGGCCGATCCCTTGTAATCGCCGAACGGCAGCATCACACCGCCGTCCAGGATCGCCTTGGGATCGCGGGTCGGCTGGCCATCGCCGTCCAGGCCGACGCCCAGCGGCACGTCGTGACCTTCCCGCGCGGCGATCATCACCTCGCCCCGCGCCATGGCCGTGGTCGCCATGTCGAACACCACGGGCGGGCCGTCCTTGCGCGGCCAGGCGAAGGCCACGGGGTCGGTCCCGAACAGGGGCTTGGCACCGCCCGCGGGTGCGGCGAACGGCAGGGTCGAGGTACAGGCGAAGGCGACCAGGCCTTCATGGGCCAGGGCCTCGACCTCGGGCCAGAGCGCCGCGAAATGATGCACCCCAACCAGGGCCAAGGCGGCGATGCCCTGGCTGCGCGCCTTGGCGGCCAGGGGTTTGCGTCCGGCCTCCAACGCCAGGGGCGCAAAGCCGCCCAGGGCGTCGACCCGGACCACGCCGGGGGCCGCGTCCTCGATGCGGGGCTGCGCCTTGCCGTCGGCCTTGCCGCTGCGTAAGGACGCGACATAGCCCGGCAGGCGGAACAGGCCGTGGGATTCCGAACGATCGCGTTCCGCCGCCGTCAGGTTGTCGGCGATGGCCTGGGCATTGGCGTCGTCGCAGCCATTGGCTTTCAGGCAGTTGAAGGCAAGGTCGTGGACCGCGCCCAGGCTCAGATGTTTCAGGCCCGTTGCTTCAGTCATCGGCGGCGTCCTTGGATTTGGCGTTGATGTGATCGACATAGACGGGGATGGAAGCTTCCAT
Organism: uncultured Alphaproteobacteria bacterium; assembly: GCA_963976055.1. Classification (GTDB taxonomy): domain Bacteria; phylum Pseudomonadota; class Alphaproteobacteria; order Rhodospirillales; family Casp-alpha2; genus UBA1479. The sequence continues at coordinate 228,653 of CAXBJB010000007.1, read as the reverse complement.
GGTGCGGTCGGGGTCGATGGTTTCCCGCGTCTCCGCCCCAAAAGGCGTGGCGTCGAGGATGCGGAAGATGTCCGCCGCCGCGTCATGGAAGCCGCCGGGCAGGCCTGCTTCGCGGTAGGTGTCGGCGATTTCCCCCATCTCACGCACCCAACGGCCCGCGTCGGCGGGCAAGCGTTGCACCCGGGCCCGCATGTTCTTCAAGGCCGCCTGCTGGCTGTCCTCGAACTCGCCGATCAACTCGTCGAACAGGTCCAGGCGCTGTGCCAGCATGAGCACTGCCGTGTGCAGCGCGTTGGTCCCCTTGGTCAGGCCCGCATAGGCCATCTTCAAGCCCGACGCGCGGCCGACTGTATCGCCGATGTCGATCACGGTGATGCCCTGCCCGTCCAAGGCCATCATGGGTCCCGTGTCCGGGCCGGAGACATAAAACCGGGTCGAGCGGCCCGGCGCCGGCGCCAGGCCGATGATGCCGCAGTCGATGAAAGGCGCCCCGGCCTCGGCCAGGATCGCCGCCGTTTCCAAAGCCGTGGCCGGTGACACGGCGTTGCAGTCGACATAGACCGCCGTCGTGCCCGCCGCCTTCATGGCCGCCGCCATGTCCTGCGCCTGTTTGATCGCGTTGGCCGGCGGCAGGATCGAGAGGATCAGGTCCGCCTGGGTGACCAGGGCTTCCAGGTCCGGCACGTCGCGGAAATTGCCCTTGGCCGCCAGGGCGCGGGTACGGTCGCTGCGCCCGGCCAGGCAGGTGATGACGTCATGGCCGTGATCGCCCAGGACCTTGCCCACGGCATGGCCCATGTCGCCCGGCGCCATGACGGCGATGCAGGATGTGGTCATGTTGGGTCCTCTCTGTCCGCTCAACTACCGAAGCTGCGCAGCACGCGCCCCGGCAAGACGTCACTCTTCGCGCCGACAGGGCCCTTGGCATCGGCCACCTGCACGCCATTGACCCACACACCCGCGACGCCCACGGCGTCCGTGGTCAAGCGGGGGGCGCCCCCCGGCAGGTCATGGACGCGGCGTTTCGGCCCCCGGCCCACGGTCTTGGGATCGAACAGCAACAGGTCCGCGTGATAGCCTGCCTTGATCTCGCCCCGCTCGGGAATGCGATAGATGGTGGCGGGCTTGGCGGTCAGTTCGTGTGTCGCCTGCTCCAGGGTCAGCTTGCCGAGATCGCGGCTCCAATGGCCCATCAGGTGCAGGCCGAACCCGGCGTCGCAGAAGAACGTCAGGTGTGCTCCCGCATCGGACAGGGCGACCGACGCGTTCGGGTCGGCCATCATGCGGCCCACGGCGTCCTCGTCCGTGTTCAGCAATTCGGCCATGAACAGGGTTTCCAGGTCTTCCGAAATCGCCAGATCGAGCATCCAGTCGAGCGGGTGCTTGCCCGCCACATCGGCCAGACTCGCCACCTTCTTCTGGTCATAGGCTCGGTTTTCCGGCCGAGCCGTTTCCGTGACCTCGATCTTGTCCCATTCGCCGTTGAACAGGCGCACGCCGGCCTCGCCTTCCAGTTCGTCCTTCACGGCCTGACGAAAGGCGTCGGAGGCATAGACGGCTTTCAAGGCCTCGCCCGAGGCCTCCATGGCCGGCTTCCAGGCCGCGAGCCCTTCCAGCGGATAGGCGGATTTGAGCGAGAAATCCATATAGAGCGGACAGCACGACACCTGCCCCCACAATTCCCGCCCGTTGGCCCGCGCGGCGGCGACGGCGGCCAGATCCTTGAAGGTGCCTTCCGGATTGGTCGGGTTGTGCAGCAGGGCCGCGATCATCACCGGCCGGCCCGACTTGGCGGCGACGGTTTCCAGGTAGGGCACGTCGGTCGTATTGCCCTTGGTCAGCATGAACACGCCTTGCCCGTCCTCGCCCATGGCGGTGACAAGCGTTTCCAGTTCCCGGGCGTCGGCCAAACGCGACGGCATCGGCACGCCGCCCCAGCCGTTGTGCTGCGGCGCCGTCGAGGTTGCGAAGCCGACGGCGCCGGCCTTCATGGCGGCGCGGACGATATCCGCCATGGTCTTGATTTCGTCGTCGTTGGCGGCGCGTTCCGTCGCCGCATCGCCCATCACATAGGTGCGCAGGGACGAATGGCCCAGAAAGGCCCCGACATTGAGGGCCGAACCCCGGGCTTCCAGCATATCCAGGTATTCGGGGAAGGTTTCGAAATCCCAGGCGATGCCCGACCGCAGCACGTCCAGCGACATGCCCTCGACCTGCACCAAATTCTTCATGATCAGATCGCGGTCCGGCGCCTTGCAGGGGGCGATGGTGAACCCGCAGTTGCCGATCAGAACGCTGGTCACGCCGAGCGCGGGCGACGGCGTGCACCAGGGGTCCCAGGTGATCTGCGCGTCGAAATGGGTGTGGCTGTCGATGATCCCCGGCATTAGGGCCAGACCCGAGGCGTCAATTTCCTCGGCACCTTTTACGTCGACCGCGCCGACGGCGGCGATGCGCCCGTCCTTCACGCCGACATCGCCCCGGTAAGGGGCGCCGCCCCGGCCGTCATAGATAGTGGCACCCCGAATCACCAGGTCCATGGATCGTCTCCTTCATGGTTTCTTCTTAACGGCGCGGACGGTAGCAACAAACGCCCCCTAGGTCCAAGCGGCGATGGCATCGGGCAGGTCGGCGACGCTGGCGATCAGGGCGTCGGGCGTGGCGCGGCCCGCCGTGCGCGGGTCGTACTTTCCGGTCATGACCTGGACCGCGCGCAGGCCCGCCGCCTGGGCGCCGGCGATATCCGATTCCGCGTCGTCGCCGATCATCACGGCGGCGGCGGCGGAAACGCCCATGTCGGCCAGCACGCGGGCGAAGAAATCCGCCGACGGCTTGCCCATGACCACCGCGTCCACCCCGGTGGCATATTCCAAGGCCGCCACATAGGGCCCCAGATCGATGATCAGATCGCCGCCGGGCCGCGACAGGCGGTTCTTGTGAAGCGCGATCAGCATCGCCCCGTCAAGCAACATGCCCGTCAGACCGGACAGGCGGGCCCGGTCGAAGCCGGCATCCAGATCGCCCATGACGACGGCATCGGGTCGGGCGTCGACCAGGTCGAAGCCGGTGAAATCCTCGGCCAGGGCCGGTTCGGCCGCCAGATACACCCGCCGCAGCCCGCGGGCCCGCAACAGCGACACCGCCGCCATGGCCGGGGTAACGATGTCGTCCGCATCCACGGGCAGGCCCATGTCGCGCAGCCGCCGCCACACGGCGGCGCGCGGGCGCAGAGTGGTATTGGTGAGAAAGCGGGTTTTCAGGCCCCGGCCACGGGTCCATTCCAAGGCTTCGGCCGCACCGGGGACGGGCGTCCCGCCCTGGTAGAGGACGCCTTCAAGGTCGAACAGAATACCTTCAAGCGCCGTTGCCATGGGCCGATTATGCCATTTTTCCGCCCCGGCGGGAACCGGCCATGGTCAGGCGCCGTCCGAATGGCCCAGGTCCTTGTCCGGCACCACCACGTCGCGGACCCGCTGTTTCAGGACCTTGATCTCGGGAAACCCGTCGTCGCGCTTGCGGTCCCACACCACCGTGTCTCCGACCCGCACGATGAACCGCCCGCCCACGCCGTCGGGCACCAGGGTCACGCCCGCCAGATCGTCCTCGAAGGTGGTCAGCAGTTCCTGCGCCATCCAGCTTGCGCGCAAAAGCCAGCGGCAGCGCGTGCAGTAAGTGATGGCGACAAGCGGCTTGGACATGGGCGGCTCCTATTTCGACAGGCTGCTGAGACGGTCCTTGATAAGGCCCCAGAATACCGGCGGATCAAGATCGCTTGTATAGCGCCAGCCGAGATGGCCGTTACAGCCCCGGCAATGGGCGAAATTCCAGGCATGGCCGGTGAACCAGGTGAAGTCTTCGGTCGGCGGCCCGCGGTCCGCCGCCCCCGGCGCCTCCAGGAAACTGACGACCGTGAACAGGCGGCCCGCCGGATTCGCGCAGATTCGCTCGTGTCCGCCGTCGGGCGCGAAGGCCCAGCGGCGGCGCGTCACCAGATGCCCGCAGCGCGCGCAGTAAAGGCCGTCATCGGACCTTTCCGCGGTCTTCGCCGCGGCGACGGTATCCAATTCGGCGTCGAACACGGGCTCCTCCCAAAAATCCAGATTCCATCTTAGTATCCCTTGTAAAACTATGCTTAATTTTGCACCCTAATCGAACCGCTTTCCTTTCGGGCTGAGCATGGTGCGCGGCCTATTCCCGCCGGTGGCGTGCCGGTGCCTTCCCTCCAACAACGAACACAGATCATGATAAGCGCAGACGCGGAAAACAGGGGCAATGTGCGGGCCTCGCATTGGCTGCTCCTGGTCGTGTTCACGGCTGCTCTGCTCGTCGGCCTGGGCCACCCGGCGCCGGCACGGGCGGCAGAGGACGCCCCGCGCAAGCTGACCAAGGTCACCCTGCAGCTGAAATGGGCACATCAGTTCCAGTTCGCCGGCTATTACGCGGCCAAGGCCAAGGGGTATTACCGCGACCGGGGCCTGGACGTGACGATCCTGCCCGCCATGCCCGGCGACAAGCCGATGGAATCCGTGGCCGAGGGCAAGGCCGAATTCGGCGTCGGCACCACCGATCTTTTGATGATGCGGGCCGCCGGCATCCCCGTGGTCGTCCTGGCCGTGATCTATCAGCATTCCCCGCTGACCCTGATGCTCGATGCGCGCAACGACATCCACAACATCCACCAGCTTGCCCGCGGCAAGATCATGGTCGCCCCGCATGAGACGGAACTGAGCGCCTATTTCGCCGCCGAGGGGCTCGACATCAGTCAGATGAATTTCGTCGAGCACACCTTCGACGTCGAGGACCTGAAGTCCGGGCATGTCGATGCCATGAGCATCTATTCCACGGACGAACCCTACCAGTACGCGAAGGAAGTCGGGCCGGTCCGCCTGTTCCGTCCCATCGACGGCGGCGTCGATTTTTACGGTGACAACCTGTTCACCACGGAAGACGTTCTGAAAAAGGACCCGAAGATGGTCCAGGCCTTTCTCGACGCCTCGCTCGACGGCTGGCGCTACGCCATGAAACATCAGGAAGAGATCGTCGACCTTATCCTCGATGTCTACGGCAAGCGGAAGGCGCGCGACAACCTGCTGTTCGAGGCACGGCAATCCGCCAATCTGATCCTGGCCGACGTCGTGCCCGTGGGCTTCATCAACCCCGCGCGGTGGGAGCGCATCGCCCAACATTACGCCGGGCTGGGCCTGCTACCCAAGGACATGTCGCTCGACGGGTTCATCTATGAGCAGGACGGCGCAAAGGCGCTGCCGGCCTGGATGCCCAAAGCACTTCTGGGCGCCACGCTTGTCGCTCTGCTGGCGTTGCTGGCCGGGCTATGGCTGGCGGCCTTCAACCAGCGTCTGCGCCAGGAAATGGAAGAACGGGAACAGGCCCAGGGCGCGCTCGCCCAGCGCACCGGCGAATTGGAGGAAAGCAACAGCCAGAAGGACGTGCTGTTGACCGTCATCGGCCACGACATCCGCAATCTGTTCAACCCGCTGCTGATCTACGCCCAACTGCTGGCCGATCCCAGCCGCAAGCTCGATCCCAAGACGGTCCAGGAATACGGCGAAAAATTGTACGAGGCCGGGCGCAACGCGTCCGAGGTTCTGGAGAACCTGCTGGAATGGGCCCTGGTGCGCACGGGCCAACGCCAGACGCATATGGAGGTCACGGACCTCGGCGCGCTGGCCCGGCAGACGGCGGGCGTCTATTCCTCAGACGCGACCCTGCGCGGCGTCACGTTAAGGATCGAGGCGGGGCCGCCGGTCAAGGTTCGGCTCGACCGGCACCAGATGTCGACGGTGATCCGCAACCTGGTGAACAACGCGCTCAAATTCACGCCCAAGGGCGGCGAGGTCGCCGTCCGAGTCTGTCACGACGGCAAGGACGCAAAGGTGGTGATCGCCGACACCGGCATCGGCATGGACCAGGATCTGGTCAGCCGCGTGCTGTCGGGCGCCAGCGCCGATCTGGCGACCGGGACCAAGGGCGAGATCGGCACCGGTGTGGGCCTAGCGCTATGCCGCCAGTTGGTGCAGGTCAACGACGGCCGCCTGAACATCGAAGACAACCCCGGTGGCGGCACCGTGTTCACGGTGACCCTGGCCGTGGCGGATGTCCCCGCAAGCGACGCCGCCGACTAGAGCCTATCATCTTGATACGGAAGCGGCTGAGATCGGTTGTCCGGGTTTCCGGATAGGAGAGGACGTGACGGCGATGCGGGGCATCGGCGAGCGGCCTCGACGACGCCGGAACCCCGGACAACCGACCGCAGGCGGCGGATGACGCGCTCTGGCGGCGTCAGGCGGCGCTTCCGATGACCCCGTATCGCTGCGCGCCGCCTTCCTGGCCAGAGCACGTCCTTCGCCGTCTCAGCGATTCCGTATCAAGAGGATAGGCTCTAGGGTTCTATTTCAAATCGCGAAAATTCAGACCAGCGGCTTGGCGAAGTAATAGCGCGTCAGGCCGGAGCCGACCGTACGCTTGGTCTGCACGGTGGATGCCTCCTCGCGTTCCAGGTCGTAGCCGGAGACTTCGTAAAGCGCCTTGGCCTGGGGCTGCAGGGCCGAGGTCGACAGCACGATGCGCGTGTAGCCCAGATCGCGGGCACGGTCTTCGACAAAGGCGAGAAGCTTGCGGCCGAGGCCGCGGCGGCGGAACTCGGCGGCGACGTACATGCGCCGGACCTCGGCCTCGCCGTTGTCCAGGCGTTCCAGGCCGACCATGCCGGCGACGGTGCCGTCGACTTCCGCCACCCAGAAGCCGAACCCGGGCCGCCCGTAGTATTCGGGAATGCGGTCAATCTCTTCGTTCAGGGCAAGCTGGATATAGGATTCGAACAGGTCCTCCATCCCCGGCTGAGTGATGTGGCGGTTCCAGTTTATGAAGATGTCGCGGACCCGGGCGTGATCGGCCGGGGCGAAGGGTCGGATATGCACCACCGTCAACCCTTCAGCTTCTCGCGCAGCAGCTGATTGACCTGCTGGGGATTGGCCTTGCCCTGGGTCGCCTTCATGATCTGGCCGACGAACCAGCCGATGGCCTTGTCATTGCCCAGGCGGATTTCATCGGCCTGTTCCGGGTTGGCGGCGATGGCGGCATCCACGGCGGCCTCGATGGCGCCGGTGTCGGTGATCTGCTTGAGGCCCTTTTCCGCGACGATCTTTTCCGGATCGCCCGAGGTTTCCCACATGATTTCGAACACGTCCTTGGCGATCTTGCCGGAAATGGTGCCGTCGTCCATCAGGCCCAACAGCTTGCTCAGATGCGCCGCCGAAATGGGGCTGTCGGCAATGGCCAGCCCGGCCTTGTTGAGCGCCCCGAACAGATCGTTCGTCACCCAGTTGGCGGCCTTCTTGGCGTCATGATTCCTGGCGACTTCCTCGAAGTATTCGGCGCTTTCGCGGTCGGCGACCAGGGCCGACGCGTCCTTGGCCGACAGGCCCATGTCGTCCATGAAGCGCTGCTTCTTGGCGTCGGGCAGTTCGGGCAGGGTCTTACGCAGGCTTTCGATGAACTCATCCGTCAGTTCCAGCGGCAGCAGGTCCGGGTCCGGAAAATAGCGGTAGTCGTGGGCGAATTCCTTGGCCCGCATGGGGCGCGTCTCGCCCTTCACCGGGTCCATCAGGCGGGTTTCCTGAACGATCTCGCCGCCGCTTTCATGGATTTCGACCTGACGTTCGGCCTCGATCTCGATGGCCTGCATGATGAAGCGCACGCTGTTCACGTTCTTGATCTCGGCCCGGGTGCGGTAGCCGTCCTCGCCGACCTTGCGCACGGAGACGTTGACGTCGGCACGCATGGAGCCCTGCTCCATGTTGCCGTCGCAGGTCCCGAGATAGCGCAGGATGGAGCGCAGCTTGCGCACGAATGCACCCGCTTCCTCGGGCGAGCGGATGTCCGGCTTGGTCACGATCTCCATCAGGCAGACGCCCGCCCGGTTGAGGTCGATGAACGACCGTTTCGGGTCCTGATCATGCATGGACTTGCCGGCGTCCTGTTCCATGTGCAGGCGCTCGATCCCGATGTCGCGGGTGGTGCCGTCGGCCAGATCGACCGTGACGATGCCCTCGCCGACCACCGGATGCAGGTACTGGGAAATCTGATAGCCCTGGGGCAGGTCGGCGTAGAAGTAGTTCTTGCGCTCGAACACGCTGGTCTTGTTGATCTTGGCGTTGAGGCCGAGGCCCGTCTTCACCGCCTGTTCGACGCAATAGCCGTTGATCACCGGCAGCATGCCGGGCATCGCCGCGTCGATCAGCGAAACCTGGGAATTCGGCCCGGCGCCGAAGGCCGTGGGCGAGCCCGAGAACAGCTTGGCCTGGGACGAGACCTGGGCATGGACCTCAAGCCCGATGACCACTTCCCAGTCGCCGGTGTCGCCGTGGATCAGATAGGACATTGTTCAAGAATCCTGCAAAACGGAACGGAAGTAAGGCGAAGCGTCGAAACTTTTACCGCCTTTACCGAACAGCAGACGGTGTACCTGCGTATCCACCTCTGCCACACGAATATCCGGGTGGTGACGATCAACGTAGGCATCTGGGTCTTCGTAGATGTCCCTCATAATCTGCGAAGGAAACAGATAAAAGGTATCAGCGTCGCGACAGATCCAGAGTTCGAAATCAGCCGTCAGCGTGTTCTTGTTTATGTTGTATGGAAAGATGGCTCCGGACTTCGGCGATGAACAAAATCGAACATGGATGACCTTCTGCCCGATCCGCCATTTCGCATTTCCCATGAAAGAAAAGGCGTGGCCGTTAGCGATCCGTCCCAGTACCGATTCTTTGATTTGTTGACCAACTGTCACTAACTCTACTCCTCATCCTGAGCAGCGAGCGAAGCTCGCGTGTCGAAGGATGCTTTTGTTCCCTTGCGCCGTGCCAGCCGGCGAATCTCCTCGAAATCGCCACGGATCAGGGCTTCCTTTTTCGCGCGGCTCCACCCCTTCAACTTTCGTTCGGCCGAGATGGCGTCTTCGATGCGCTCAAACTCCTGGTGATACACCAGGATCACAGGCCGCCTGTACCATGTATATCCGCGAAACGTCCCCTGATTATGTTCGTTTATCCGATGCTCCAGGCTGCCCCGGGTAGAGCCGACGTAGTAACTGCCGTCCCGGCAACGCAGCATATAGACATAGGCCGCCATGCCACGCTCAACCGGCGAACGCTCCCTCGCGCATCCTTCGAGACGGGCCTTCGGCCCTCCTCAGGATGAGGTCGGGAGTTTGTCTCAACCATCTAGTCACGCGTCCTGCCCCCCGAGATATTTCGGCAAGGCGTCGAACACAGCGGCGTCCTCGATTGCCTTTGCGGCGCGCAGCACCGTTTCCTCGTCAAAGGGCCGTCCGACCAGTTGCAGGCCGAGCGGCAGGCCGTCCTTGTCCAGCCCCGCCGGCACGCTGATGCCGGGCAGGCCGGCCAGGTTGGCGGGCACGGTGAACACGTCGTTCAGGTACATGGCGATGGGGTCGTCCATCTTGGCGCCGATGGCAAAGGCCGCGTTGGGCGCCGTGGGCGTCAGCAGCACATCCACGTCTGCGAAGGCTTTGGTGAAATCCTCCAGGATACGGGTGCGGACCTTCTGCGCCTTCACATAATAAGCGTCGTAATAACCCGCCGACAGTACGTAGGTGCCGATCAGCACGCGGCGGCGGACTTCCGCGCCGAAGCCTTCGCCGCGCGTGTTGGCGTACATGTCGTCCAGCGTGTCGCCGTCGACGCGCAGCCCGTAGCGCACGCCGTCATAGCGCGCCAGATTGCTGGACGCCTCCGCCGGGGCGACGATGTAATAGGCCGGCAGCGCGTATTTGGTGTGCGGCAGGGAAACTTCCCTGATCTCCGCGCCCTGGGACTTGAGCCAGTCGGCGCCCCGGTCCCACAGCGCCTGAATTTCCGCCGGCATGCCATCCATGGTGTATTCGCGGGGAATGCCGACCTTGAGGCCCTTGACCCCGCCGTGAACCGCCGCCCGGAAATCCGGCACCGCGCGGGGGGCCGAGGTCGAATCCTTGGGGTCGTGGCCCGCCATGGCGCCCAGTAGGATGGCCGCGTCCTCGACCGTGCGGGCAAACGGCCCGGCCTGGTCGAGCGACGAGGCGAAGGCCACGATGCCCCAGCGCGAGCAGCGCCCGTAGGTCGGCTTCAACCCGACGATGCCGCAGAGCGAGGCCGGCTGGCGGATCGAGCCGCCGGTGTCCGTGCCAAGTGCTGCCGGGCAGATGCGCGCCGCGACCGCCGTGGCCGAGCCGCCGGACGAGCCGCCGGGCACTAGGTCTTCGCCGCCGGGGCCGGCCCACGGGTTCTTCACCGGGCCGTAATAGCTGGTCATGTTGGACGAGCCCATGGCGAATTCGTCCAGGTTGGTCTTGCCGATCATCACCGCGCCGGCGTCGATCAGGTTGCGGCCGACGGTCGATTCATAGGTCGGCACGAAGCCGTCGAGGATGTGCGACGCCGCCGTGGTTTGCACCCCTTCGGTGCAGAACAGGTCCTTGACCGCGACGGGCACGCCGTCGAGCGGCCCCAGGGTGCTGCCCTTGGCGCGCCGGGCGTCCGACGCCGTGGCGCGGTCGCGCGCGATCTCGGGCGTCAGGGTGATGAAGGCGTTAAGGCCCTTCGCCGCCTCCGCGGCCGCCAGCGAGGCCTCGGCCAGATCGACAGCGGAAAATTCACCCTTGTCCAGGCCGTCCGTGGCCTGGGCGATGGTCAGTTCGTTAAGTTTGGACATTATTCGACCACCTTGGGCACCGTGTAGAAATCACCCACCCGATCCGGCGCGTTACTTAAGACTTTTTCCGGATCGCCCCCGTCGGTCACCGCGTCGTCGCGCCGCGTCATGACCATGCCGACGGCGCCGGTCATGGGTTCGACCCCGTCCGTATCGACCTCGGCCAATTGCTCGACCCAGCCGATGATGTTGTTCAGGTCCTGGGCGACGGGCTCCAGGTCAGCCTCATCGACCTTGATCCGGGCCAGAAAGGCGACCCGGCGGACGTCGTTTTTATCTAGAGACATGGCGGATCCAGACTTAAGGGGCGGTCGGTGTGCAGGGCATTTCGAGGGCCCGGCTGCGGGCGCGGAAATTACCATCGACATCCCCGGGCGGCAAGCGCCGCCGCGCCGCGCCCGAAGGCGTGCAGACAAAAAAAGACGCAAGTCCCCCCTGCCGGACAATGATCCGGCAGGGGGGCTTGCGGCCTTTTCTCAACCGGCCCGAACGGCGGGGGGAACCCCGCGTCAGCCGATTTCAGATGATCAACAGTTCGTCCTTAGAAGGACGCGGTCAACGAGCCGATGACGACGTCTTCAGCCAGACGGCTGTTGCTGATCGAGGTGTCGATGTACTGCACACCGATGGAGACGTTCTCCGTGATGCCCAGCGACGCGCCGATCGACCAGGTAGTGTAGTCGGGCTGCGCGAAGGTGGCGTTCTTTTCAATCAGCTGACGGCCGACGGACGCATCCAGCGTGATCCCGGCGAGCACCTTGATCGGCACCGCGTAGGACACGTTGGCGGCGAACCAGTGACCGGTGCCGCTGCCGCCGAAGAAGTCCGGCGAATAGGCGTAATTACCGCCGACCGACAGGCCGTCCATGATGTCGTAGCTGAGACCCAGGGTGGCTTCCCACAGATCGTAGTTCACGTCATCCGAGGCACCCGGATAGGAGTAGTAGATGAAGCCGACGTCCCAGCCGATGCCGGCGGCGGAGCCGGAAATGCCGCCGTAGTAATCGATTTCGGCGCTGGCCTTGTCGCTGTCGCCGAAGTCAACGTTGGAGCCCCACGTGCCGAGATAGACGGCCGTGTCGGCGATGCCCGTGTCCATCGACCAATCGATGCCGCCCTGAATGGCGGGTTTCTGGGATGATTGATCCAAACCGCGGAAACGGTATTCAGTCACGAGGCCGGCGTTGGCCGAGAAGGTACCGGGGAATTTCATATCTTCGGCCTGCGCCGGGAGGGACGCACCCACCACCGCCACAAATCCGAGGGCACTCAAAAGCCGCACCACAGATGCCATTTTCTTGATCCTTTTTCACAGTTTACCCGAGGCGTACACCCCACTGTGTTTGGTGGTAGCAAATTGGATGCCAGATGCGTACAAATTATTTTATTGTTATAATTCAATTACTTAAATGAATTTTTTGAGCCTGATGTTGTAAAAACAACACAGATAAATGCTCATTTATAACGCATGAAAATTTAATTGCATAAATAATAGGCATTTTTTGAGGTAAAAATCGATGAATTAGACCCGTATTTCCAGCCAACGCTGAAAATTCGGACAAAATTGCCGCAGTGCCCCGGACAAGCGATAAGACAGGCGGCAAGACAGGTGCCGATCCTGTTCCCGACCGATGCAAAAAGATCACGCTATTGAGAGATACCCGCCCACTGGCGAAGGCTATCCGCCGGAGCCGCGCAGCGCCTTGGCGAAGTCGGACCAGAACACCGGCGACCAGGATTGAACCGCCAGGGTGATGGCCGCGGCCAGCGCCGACGAAACGGTCGTTGCCGGCATCGACCGGGCCTTGCCCGCGGTCAGGTATTTGTCGACGCTGACGGTGTCGAGGCGCACTTCGCCCTTTTCCGCGTCATATAAAAAATTGGTTGAGAACACGCGCTCGTATTCCTGCGCCAGTTCCAGGACATCCATGCCGATTTGATGGACCGACTTGACCCCGCCGTTGTACGGACCTTCGGTGACGAACAGCGGCATCTCGAACGCGAATGACTTTCCGTCGCGGCGGCATTCGAGCATCGCGCGGTAATCGACGGAATTGAACATCTGGCCCTCGATGGGGCTTTCGCCTTCGAACACCGCGCGATAGGCACAGCTTCCCCCGGTGATCGCCGCCGTGCCCGTCAAAGGCTCGTTGATCACGGCATCGATCAAAGGCATCAGCACCGGACCGTAAACGAAGCCCAAATCCTTGCCGTCCGCGCGCACCGCCAGCCAACTCCCCTTGGCCTTGCCGACCACCGTCACACGGTCGCCTTCACGGAAACTGCCGACCTTCGTGCCGTTGGTGTCAGGCTCGCCGCGCACGTTCAGGTCCTTGGTCACGACATAAGTCCCCGCAAGCGGCGTCACGGCCTGCCCAAGAAAGATCTTTTCCGGTTTGTCCTGGGCGGCGGCCCCGAAGGCGGCGAAAACCGCCAGCACCCCGGCGGCGCACAAACAGAAGGCACGGCGACCAGCAGACGGCGCGCCGGTCCCGCCCCGCAGGATTGGAGTGACTAAATGCAATGCCCCATACATCGCCGAACCGCCCTAATCAGCCTGCGGAGCCCCCGCGCCGAAGTAAAGTAGTGCCCCTTGGAAGAGGATATATGTTACCTCTATCAACAAGTTAGCACCACCTAACTTTTCCCGCGCCGGATTTTTCCGGCAAGACGGATGGATTTGCGTCGGATATCCTTAAGGACAATGCCATGGCGGTCATGACGCTGACGGAATTGAAAGCGGCCATGGACCGGCACGGCCGCGTCATGGGGCTCGACCTGGGGTCGAAGACAATCGGCTTGGCCTTGTCGGACGTCATGCGCACCATCGCCACCCCCTATGACACGATCCGGCGCACCAAGTTCACAGCCGATGCCCAGGCCCTGCTTGCCGCCATCGACGCCGAAGATGTCCGGGGCCTGGTCATCGGGCTGCCGATCAGCATGGACGGGACCGAAGGGCCGCGCTGCCAGTCGACCCGCCAGTTCGCCGCCAATCTGCTGGAAAAGCGCGACCTGCCCATCGCCTTCTGGGATGAACGGCTGTCGACCGTGGCGGTCGAACGCATGCTGGTCGATGACGTCGACATGACCCGCGCCCGGCGTGGACAGGTCGTCGACAAGCTGGCGGCGGCTTATATATTACAAGGTGCCTTGGACGCCCGGTGACCGGGCGCGCTTAGGCCCGGGCCTGACCGGCCAGACGATATCCCCGCTTTCCCGCGTGCTTGACCTCGTACATCGCCTTGTCGGCGATGCGGATCAGGGCGTCGGCGGTTTCCGCATGTTCGGGATAAAGCGCGATGCCGACACTGGCGCCGATCATCACCGTTTCCCGCTTGGCGGTGAACGGGCGGGTCAGTTCCTCGACGATGGACTGCGCGACCCGGCTGACGTCCTGGGCGTTGGAGATCTGGTTGAGGATCACCGTGAACTCGTCGCCGCCATAGCGCGCCACCGTATCCGACGCGCGGACGCGGGCGACCAGGCGCACCGCGACTTGGTACAAAATCATGTCACCCGCATCGTGGCCCAGGCGGTCGTTGACGGCCTTGAAGCCGTCCAGGTCGATGAACAGCACGGCGATCCGGTTCTTTTCGCGCGCCGCCTGGCGCAGCGACACATCAAGCCGGTCCATGAACAACGACCGATTGGGCAGCCCCGTAACCTCGTCGTGGCTGGCCATGTAGGCGATCTGCTGTTCGGCCAGCCGGTATTCGGTCAGATCGGTGAAGGTCCGCACCACGCCGCCCGACGGCATGCGCGATTCACACAGCAACATGGTGCGGCCATCCGCGAAATTGATCTCTCCGGGCCCGGCGAAGGCATCGGCGATCATTTTTTTGTCGCCCGCGGCCTCCATCAAGGCGGCGAAGGGGGTTCCCGGCGTGAAGCTTTCCGCAATCGCCTGGAACAGGTCGCGGCAGACCTCGTTGGCGAAAATCAGGTTGTCATCCGAATCGAAAACCGCGACGCCGTCGTGCAGGCGGTCCAAGACCTCGGCCATGTCGATTTGTCCCGCTCCCGGGTCCGTGATCGAATTTCGGGAAGACACCGCTAAAACCCTTGTGTTCATTCGTCCGCCCGCGCCGAACGGGTCCCACATCATGCCATCATCGGCGACCGGACACCAAGACCCGCAATTTTTCGTGACCCGCCGGACACTCCAGCCTATATTCCGGCCCCATGATTTCCGGCGACACGGCAACGACAGATTTCCCCCATCGCCATTTGCTCGGTATCGAAGGTTTGACACCGGCGGAAATCACTTTCCTATTGGACCGCTCCGAGACCTACGTCGAGCAGAACCGGCAATCCGATAAGAAGAAGTCGGTGCTGCGCGGACGCACGGTCATCAACCTGTTCTTCGAAGCCTCGACCCGAACCCGGACGTCGTTCGAGCTGGCGGGCAAGCGGCTGGGCGGCGACGTCATTAATATGTCGATCTCGGGCAGCTCCATCAAAAAGGGCGAAACCCTGGTCGACACGGCGATGACGCTGAACGCCATGCACCCGGACGTTCTGGTCGTGCGGCACGCCGATTCCGGCGCGGTCAAGCTGCTGTCGGAAAAGGTCAACTGCGCGGTCATCAACGCCGGCGACGGCAGCCATGAACATCCCACGCAGGCCCTTCTCGATGCCCTGACCATTCGCCGCAGGCTCGGCCGCCTGGCCGGGCTGCAGGTCGCGATCTGCGGCGACATCCTGCATTCCCGGGTCGCGCGCTCGAACATTCACCTGCTGACGACCATGGGCGCGCGCGTGCGCCTGATCGCACCCAAGACGCTGATCCCCTATGCGGCCGAACGCCTGGGCGTCGAGGTCTTCCACGACATGGCCGAGGGCCTGAAGGACTGCGACATCGTGATGATGTTGCGCCTCCAGCAGGAGCGGATGAAATCCAATTATTTCCCCTCGGTGCGCGAGTATTTCACCTATTTCGGGCTCGACTATGAAATGCTGGCCCATGCCAAGCCCGACGCGCTGATCATGCATCCTGGCCCCATGAACCGGGGGGTCGAGATCGATTCGGAAGTGGCCGACGACTTCTATCGTTCGGTCATCCGCGAACAGGTCGAAATGGGCGTTGCCGTGCGCATGGCGGCGCTGGAGATTCTGGCCCACAACCTGGAACCCCTGGCCGAAACCAACTTGTGACGGAACCCGAGCCCAAGACATGGCGGTAAAACTCGACGAACCCCTGGGCCGCGTGGCCTATGTCAACGCACGTATCCTGGACCCGACCGAAGGATGGGACGGGACGGGCGGTGTGCTGACCGACGGCGAAAAGATCGCCGCCGCCGGGCCGGGGCTGTTCGACGCGGGCCGGCCCGAGGACGCCAAGATCATCGACTGCCAAGGGGCCTGCCTGGCGCCGGGATTGGTCGACATCCGCGCCCATCTGGGCGAGCCGGGTGAAGAACAGAAGGAAACGCTGGCCACCGCCGGGCGCGCAGCGACGGCCGGCGGTGTCACCTCGCTGCTGTGCCTGCCCGACACCAATCCCTGCATCGACGACATGTCGGTGGTCGAATTCGTCGCCCGCCGGGCCCGCCAATTGGGACTGACCAAGGTCTACCCCTATGGCGCGGTGACCAAGAAGCTGGCCGGCAAGGAGATTGCCGAACTGAAACTGTTACGGGATTCCGGTGCCCTTGCCTTCACCGATGGCGTCCGGACGATCGCCGACCCTCTGGTTCTGCGTCAAGCACTGGCCTATGCCGCGACCTTCGGCCTGGTGATCTGCCATCAACCGGAGGATCCGTCGCTTGCCGAGGGCGGCGTCATGAACCTGGGCGAGAATTCGACCCGCCTGGGCCTGTCCGGCATCCCCCGTGAGGCCGAGATCATCATCATCGAACGCGACATCCGCCTGGTCGAGATGACCGGCGGGCGCCTGCATTTCGTCAACGTATCGACGGCGGAAAGCGTCGAGGTCATCCGCCGCGCCAAGGATCGGGGCCTGGCCATCACTTGCGACACGGCGCCGCCCTATTTCGCGCTTAACGAACACGCCATCGGCGACTACCGCACCTTCGCCAAACTAACCCCGCCGCTGCGTGACGAGGACGACCGCCAAGCCATCGTGCGGGCGATCAGCGACGGGGTGATCGACTGCGTCGCGTCCGACCACACGCCGCAGGACGAAGAATCCAAGCGCCTGCCCTTCGCCCAGGCGGCATCGGGCGGGATCGGCCTGCAAACACTGCTGCCGATGACGCTCGAACTCTACCACAACGGACATCTGTCCCTGCTCAGGGCGCTCGACCTGGTGACCCGGGCACCCGCCGCACTCATGGCGATGGATGCCGGCTGTCTGAAGCCGGGCGCCCCCGCCGATCTGGTCCTGTTCGATCCCGATCGCAGCTGGAAGGTTTCCTCCGACGTGCTGCTCTCCAAATCAAAGAACTCGCCCTTCGATGGACGGCCCGTGCAGGGCATGGTCCTGCGCACCGTGATCGACGGCCGCACCGTCCACACCCACGGGGCCTGAACCATGGCCGGCGGACTGGACAGCACGCTCGCATTCGCCCTGGCCGCCCTCGGCGGCTATCTACTGGGATCGGTGCCCTTCGGTCTGGTCTTCACGCGCATGGCGGGCCTGGGCGACATCCGAACCATGGGCTCAGGCAATATCGGGGCGACCAATGTGCTGCGCACCGGGCGCAAGGGCTTGGCGTTCGCCACGCTGATCTGCGATTGCGGCAAGGGGGCGGCGGCGGCGCTCGCGGCGGCCCATCTATGGGGCGCCGAGGCTGGCATGATCGCCGGATTCGCCGGCGTCGTCGGGCACAATTTCCCGGCCTGGCTCCGCTTCAAGGGCGGCAAGGGCGTGGCGACCACGCTCGGCGTGCTGCTGGCCGTCAATTTCATGGTAGGACTGGCGGCCTGCGCGACCTGGTTGCTGGTCGCCGGGCTCTTCCGCTACTCATCCCTGGCCGCCTTAGGCGCGCTTGCCGCGGCCCCGGCCTATGCCTATTGGATCGACGGCATGCCCATGGCCTGGATGGCGGGCGGCCTGGCTGTCCTGGCGGTGGTCCGCCACCGGGCGAACATCCACCGGCTGATCAAAGGCCAGGAAAGCAAGATCGGCCAAAAATCCAAACCGGCGGACACCCCGCCCGGCGCTTAGCGCCGCGCCCGTTCGGGCATTAGAGGTCCTTGTTCAACATCTGCGAGCAGGCTGTAATCACGCTGGATTCCGGCTCACTCTCGCCCGGCAGGGCCGTGGCGAAATCCTTCGCAAGGTCTGCGCGCGCGGCACGGGCTTCCGACTGATAGCCCTGCAGATCCGGCGCCTCCGCCATTGTCTTCACATGATCGGCAGCGCGGGCCGCACAGACGGAGGCCTGGGCGTTGATCCAGGCATCCTGCACCTCGTCGTGACTGGCGCTCGCGCTGACCACCCAATCGTTGCTGAAGGCCAGAACGGCAAGGACGAATGCCCCCGCCCCCGCACCCAACAGAAAGGGGCTCGTCGATTTCGGCAGTGTCATGCATCGCTCCTGTATATTGATTGAAATACGGCGTTTGCTGTCGGCAAACACAACTCGACAATGACGAGTGGCCGATTGCGCCACAAAACACCAAGACGCCGCATGACATAATAATATAATTTAATTTTCAATGTATATTATTTTTATATATTTTTACTGAAAAACCTAAAATATATTAATATTATTAAAAATAATGAAATAATTTATACAGTTATTACGAAAAATAAATTATTTTTTATTTAAATATAACTCAACTCTTGCGATCCCAAGTCGACTCGGCTCCGCCCATTTGCCCGCCCCGGCCAATTGCCGAACTGTCCAAATGCAGGCGCACCGTCACCGTCGTGCCATGCCCGACCCTGCTGTGAATGACGATTTCACCGGCGTGCATGTCGATCAGCGACTTTGAAATGGTCAGGCCGAGTCCCCACCCCCTGTCCGAGGTATAGGGATTGGCGGCCTTACTCGTGAAAGGATTCATGATCTGGGGCAGGCGTTCCGGCTCGATCCCGACGCCGGTATCGGCGACCGTAATGACAAGGAAGCCATCCGCAACCGCGACTGTCACCGTCACGCTGCCGCCGTCCGGAGTGAACTTGACCGCGTTGGACAACAGATTCAACAAGACCTGCTTGATCGCCCGGCGATCGGCCTTCAACCGCGGCAGACCGTCGGGCACGTCCTCGCGCAGCATGACGCCTTTTTCACCGGCCCGTTCGCGCACGGTATGAACGCATTCGTCGATCAGGCCACGGACCTCGATAATGCCGATCTCCAGCGCGGTCCTGCCGGCCTCGATCGCGGAAATGTCCAGGACGTCATTGACCAGATCCAACAGGTGTTTGGCGCTGGAATGGATGTCGTTGGCGTATTCGCGGTATTTGCCCGCACCGGGCGGGCCGAAGTACTGATTGAACAGAATGTCGGAAAACCCGAGGATCGCATTGAGCGGCGTGCGTAGCTCGTGGCTCATGGCGGCCAGGAATTCCGACTTCGCGCGGTTCGCCTGTTGGGCGGCATCCTTGGCTGCCTCGGCTTCCTGCCGCGCCCGTTTCAACAGTTCCGTCGACCGCGCCGTCTCCAGGTCCAGACGCAGGTTGGCATAGATGATTGCGGCGCCAAGCAGAAATAGCGCCACCGTACCCGCGACGTTCAGCCACAATACGCCCGATCGCGTCGGCCAGCCGCCCGTCGGCTCACCGGCGATGACCCAAGTGCCGGAAACCAGGTTGACGTCCAGATACACCGGATCGCCGTCCGTGACCGACGGATCGCCCCAGAACACCTCGCCACCGCGGCCCGTCCCGTCACGCCCGATCAGGGCCAGGCGATAGTGCTCCTGATAGTCCGGCAGTCCGGCATTCTGCACGAAGGTATCAAAATCGATCACTGTCGAGACAAGCCCCCACAGTTCCGAGGTCTGCCAAGCTTCCGGATAAATGAACACAGGGAACCGGGCGATAATGCCGACCCCGCCCTGAACGAGATCGAGCGGCCCGGCGATCACCGCGGTGTTTTCATTTATGGTCCGCTGAACCTCGCGCCATTGCCCCGGGGTCTTGCGGTAATCCAGGCCAACCGCCTTCTCGTTGCCTTCCAGGGGATGGACGTGGCTGATGACAAGATCCTTCGCCAGAGCCATGTTGCGCACCTGCCCGCCCGCCGATTCCATGAGGTCGGCAGCAACCGCGGCAAACTCGCTTTGACTTAAGTTCGGCCGTGCCTTGACGTAGCTGATCAGCCCCCGAATCAACTGAACGTCCGCGTTCAAGGAACTTTCCAGGCGCACGCGAAGCTTGCCCAGTTCTTCGGCCGTTTCCAGGCGCGCTTGCGTCGCCGCCGCCCGCAGGGCGTATTGTTCCGCCAGAAATCCGCCCAATGCGCAGGCAGCGGCGAGAATTCCCATTCGGATGAGTGTGGTGATGTATTGCGTCCGCATCGCACCGCCTAATGAGTGCCTGCGTTGAATATATACAAGCCCAGTCTGGGCCGCCTGAATTTTTGCGCTGCGGCATAAAGGCACATGCCGCCGCACGCTTCTCATCCGCGCCGAACCCGTGCGGAACGGTTGCCCAGGGCGAATGGCCTACTTTCCAATTGCTGCCAATTGTATACAATACCTGTTAAAATTAGAACCGCCGCCGAGGAACAGAGGAAAAATCCATGCCGGACACCACGGATATCGATCCGAGGTCAGATGCCAATGCGTCATCCACCACAGATTTCGCAGAAGAAGCCGCTCGCCTGAAGGCGCGCAAGCGCCGCTTTGCGATCGCGCTCGTCATCGGTGTGCTGGGCACCCTGTTCGGGGGTCTCGAAATTCACGACCGCGTCACCAACATCCATGAAGTCGACGCCCGCATCGGCGGCGACCTGATTACCGTATCGTCCCGCGTTGCCGGCTGGGTCACCTCGATCAGCGTCACGGAAGGCGACGACGTCAAGCCGAACACCGTCCTGATGGCCATCGATTCCCGTGAATCAGCGCTGAAAGCCCGCGAACTGGAAGCCCAGATCGCCAGCCTGCGCGCGGAAAAGGCACGCACCCTGGCGGAGAAGCGCCTGGTCGACAAGGAAACCGCGGCCAAACTGAAATCCGAGCAGGCACGCCTGGTCGGCGCCCAGGTCACCGTGTCGTCCCTGGACCCGCAGCTCGAGTTGGCCAAACGCGAGCACGAGCGGTCGAAATCCCTGTTCCAGACGCGTGTCGTGTCCCGCCGCCAACTGGATCAGGCGGAGACCGAACTGAAAAAGATCGAACGCGAACACCGCATCGCCGTCGCCGACCTGCATTCGGCCGAAGCCAAACTGGCCGAGGTCGAGGCCGAGCGCGAACGCCTGCACGTTCTGGACAGCGCCGTCGCCGTATACATCCACCGCGAACAGGAACTGCAGGCGAAGCTGGACGAACAGCGACTGGACCTGTCCGACCGCACGATCCGCAGCGCCATCAGCGGCGTCGTCGACAAGACCTTCGTCGAGGTCGGCGAATACGTCACCCCCGGCCAACGCCTGGCCCTGATCCACGACCCGGACGTGATCTGGATCGACGCCAACATCAAGGAAACGGACATCCGCAAGACCAAGGTCGGCGACGTCGTCCAGGTTTCCGTCGATGCCTACCCGGACCGTAAATTCACGGGCAAGGTCCAGGTCATCGGCAACGCCACCACCGCGGAATTCGCGCTTTTGCCCAGCCCGAACCCCAGCGGCAACTTCACCAAGATCACCCAGCGTCTGCCGGTGCGCATCGCCATTGACCAGCAGGACCGTCTGCTGCGTCCCGGGATGATGGTCGAAATCAAGATCGACGTTGACCAGTAAAGTCGCCGCCGCCCCCATCGATCCCCATTCCATCAGCGAATTCCGCCGCTGGTCGGTCACCCTGTCGGGCCTGTTGGGCGCGGTGTCGATGATTCTGTCGGCGACGGTCGTCAATGTCGCCGTGCCGTCCATCATGGGGGCCTACGGCATCGACCAGACCATCGCGCAATGGGCGTCCACCGTCTTCATCACGACCATGGTGGCAAGCCAGCTCATGAGTGTGTGGGTCGTCGCCCACCTGGGGCAACGCAACGCCTACGCCATGACCCTGCTGCTGTTCGCCGCCGGCGCCATCGTCAGCACCATCGCCCCCAACATGGATACCCTGATCGCCGGGCGGATCATGCAGGGGATTGCCGCCGGCATTGTCCAGCCCCTGGTGCTGTCGACCATCATTTCCGTGTTCCCCATCGAACGGCGGGGGTTCGCCGTCAGCATGTATTCGGTCGGCGTGACCCTGGCGCCCAGCTTCGGGCCCGTGGTCGGCGGCGCCATCCTGGACGCCCTGACCTGGCGGCACATCTTTATCGTGCCCCTGCCGCTCGCCTTCATCGCCTTTCTGCTGGGCCTCAGCTTCATGCCCCAGGAACGGAAAAAGGGTCCCAAGCCGCCCTTTGACTGGACCGGCCTGGTGCTGGTCGTCACCGCCTGCTTCAGCGTCATGAGCGGCCTGGCCAACGGCCAGCGCTGGGGCTGGCATTCCAACGAGGTCCTGGTCCTTCTCGCCGGCGGCACGGGGGCTGGCATCGTTTTCCTGTGGCACCAGATGCACTCGAAAAACCCAATGCTCGACGTCAGCCTGTTCAAGGACCCGTCCTTTGCCTCGGCCATGGTCATCGCCTTCCTGTTCGGGGCCGGCAATTTCGCCACCAACTACGCCATCCCCGTGTTCACCCAGCAGGTGCAGGGCTTTACCGCCACGGCGGCGGGCATGGTGCTGGTCCCGGCGGGGATATTCCTGTTCCTGATCACCCCCTTGGCCGGGCGCCTGAACGACCATGTGTCGCCCCGTTATCCGATTACCGCGGGCGTGCTGCTTTTCGTCGTCGCCGCGTTCTTCATCTCCAAATCCGACGTCAACACGGCCTTTCTCGTCATGGTGCTGTTCACCATGCTGTCGCGTCTCGCGATCGGCTTGGTCATGCCCGCCATGGGGGCCGCGGCGATCCGCGCCGTGCCCGAACACAAGATAAACGCCGGCGCCGCGACCTACAACTTCGTGCGCCAATTGGGCGGCGCCTTCGGCACCCTGGTGTTCGTCGTCATCACCGAACAGCGCACGGCGTTCCACGCCGACGCCATGGCGGCAACCCAGACGTCGGGCAACCCGCTCAGCCGGGAATTCATCGAAAAGGTCGGCCGCATGCTCGGCGAAAGCGGTCTGCCCGATGCCCAGCAGACGGCGGGTGCGCTCAACTTCCTGTCCAAGGTCATTTACGCCCAGGCGACGACCCTCGGATTCCAGGATGCCTTCATCGTCTCGGCTATCGTCTTCTCGACGGCATTGGTGCCCGCCTGGATTTTGGGGCGCACAACCAAAACGGGCGCATAATCGCCTCACTTTCCCTTTTACAGATAAGTCTCCTCGGGTAATCTTTTCCCTGACAGCGCCCCTGGGAGATCCCAGACATGCCCGACAGACTGGCCCATCACCGCCAACGTACGCTTCCCGACGACGAACGCGTCGCCTGGCTGCGCCTGATCCGCTCAACCAACGTCGGGCCGGGCACCTTCTTCCGTCTACTGGAACGTTTCGGCACGGCGGCGCGGGCACTCCACGCCCTGCCCGACCTTGCCCGCCGGGGCGGGCGCGACGGCACCATCCGCATCGCCACGGTGGCGGCGGCATCGCGCGAACTGGAAGAAGCCCAGCGCATCGGGGCGACGCTTGTCGCCTGGGGCGAGCCCGCCTACCCGCCGCTGCTTGCCCATATCCACGACCCGCCGCCGGTGATTTACGCGCGTGGCCGGATCGATCTTCTCGCCAAGAAAACCATCGGCGTCGTCGGCGCCCGCAATGCTTCCGTGAACGGCCGCCGCTTCGCGAAGAAACTGGCCGCCGATCTGGGGGGCGGCGGACTGATGGTCGCCTCGGGCCTGGCCCGCGGGATTGACGCCGCCGCCCACGAAGGCGCCCTGGCGACCGGCACGGCGGCTGTGCTGGGCGGCGGGATCGATGTCGTCTACCCGGCCGAGAACAAGAATCTCTACGACCGCATCGCCGAGACGGGCGTCCTGTTGTCGGAAGTCGCGCCCGGCACCCAACCCCAGGCCCGGCACTTTCCCCGCCGCAACCGGATCATCTCCGGCATGGCGCGCGGCGTCGTGGTGGTCGAGGCGAGCCCCCGCTCCGGCTCCCTCATCACGGCCCGCCTCGCCCTCGAACAGGGGCGCGAGGTGTTTGCCGTGCCGGGTGCGGCGATGGATCCAAGAGCCCGCGGCACCAATCATTTGATTCGCGAGGGGGCGACACTGACGGAAAGCGCGGATGACGTATTTGCCGTTCTGGCCGATGCACGCGCCCCGGACAAATCTGGCATTATCGTTCATAATCATAATGTTACGAATGAGTTGACGAACGTCGAGACGACCATTTCGGCGCGCGACGAGATCATCGCCGCCTTGGGTCCGACACCGACGACTGTTGACGAACTGCTCCGCGTTTGCCAATTCTCCCTGGCCGTGGTGTCAACGGTTTTGCTTGAACTTGAATTGGCAGGACGGTTAGAGAGGCACCCCGGCAGCAAAGTATCGCTGCTCATGGACCACTAGCCGGCCCGGGCAGCGGCCCCGAAGGCCGGCCGAGAAAAGGCAAGTCCTGCATGACCGACGTCGTCGTCGTTGAAAGCCCGGCCAAGGCGAAAACGATCAACAAATATCTGGGCCCCGGTTACACGGTGCTGGCCAGCTATGGCCATATCCGCGACCTGCCGTCGAAGGACGGCTCGGTGCGCCCTGACGCCGACTTCGAAATGGACTGGGAAATCGACGCCCGGTCGGAAAAGCACATCAAGGCCATCGCCGATGCCGTCAAGGGCGCCGACAAACTGTATCTAGCGACCGACCCCGACCGCGAAGGCGAGGCCATTTCCTGGCACGTCCGCGAAGTCCTGAACAAGAACGACGCGCTCAAGAACGTCGACGTGAAGCGCGTCGTATTCAACGAAATCACCAAGGACGCGGTCAAGGCGGCGTTCGATCATCCGCGCGAATTGGACCGTGAACTGGTCGACGCCTATCTGGCGCGCCGCGCGCTCGACTATCTCGTCGGCTTCACCCTGTCGCCTGTGTTGTGGCGCAAGCTTCCGGGATCGCGGTCGGCCGGCCGCGTGCAGTCCGTCGCGTTACGCCTGATTTGCGAACGCGAGGCCGAGATCGAAATCTTCCGGCGCCAGGAATTCTGGTCCGTCAAGGCGACCTTCGCCGCCGAGGGCGGACACAAGATCGCGGCGCAGCTGACCCATCTGAACGGGCAGAAACTGGGCAAGATGGACTTGGGATCGCAGGCCGAGGCCGAGCGCGCCAAGCAGACCGTCGAAGCCGGCACCTTTTCCGTCGCCGACGTTCAACGCAAGCAGTCGCGGCGCAATCCGGCGCCGCCGTTCACCACCTCGACCCTGCAGCAGGAAGCCGCGCGCAAGCTGTACTTCGGCGCCAAGCGCACCATGCAGGTCGCCCAGCGCCTGTACGAAGGCGTCAACATCGGCGGCGAGACGGTCGGCCTGATCACCTATATGCGAACCGACGGCGTGACCATGGCCAACGAGGCCGTCACCGCCTGCCGCGACCTGATCAAGGGAACCTATGGCGCGCCCTATCTGCCCGGCGAGCCGCGTATTTATAAGACCAAGGCCAAGAACGCGCAGGAAGCCCACGAAGCGGTCCGCCCGACGGACGTGTCCCGCCGGCCCGAGGACGTCGCCCAGTACCTGGACGACGATCAGCGCAAGCTTTACGACCTGATCTGGAAGCGCACGGTCGCCAGCCAGATGGAAAACGCGGTGCTCGACCAGGTCGCCGTCGATATCGCCGCCGCCGACGGCTCCGCCGCCCTGCGCGCGACCGGCTCCGTCATCGCCTTCGACGGCTTTCTCAAGGTCTATCAGGAAGGCAAGGACGAGGACGCCTCTGCCGACAGCGACGAGGACGACAAGCTGCGCATCCTGCCCGACGTCAAACAGGGCCAGCATCTGGCCCGCCAAGAAGTGGCCGCCGACCAGCACTTCACCCAGCCGCCGCCGCGCTATACCGAAGCCAGCCTGGTCAAGCGCCTGGAGGAACTGGGCATCGGCCGCCCGTCGACCTATGCCTCGATCATCTCGGTCCTGCAGGACCGCAATTACGTGAAGCTGGAAAGCCGCCGCTTCATGCCCGAGGACCGCGGCCGTCTGGTCACCGCCTTCCTCTCCAGCTTCTTCGAACGCTACGTGGAATACGGCTTCACGGCCGAGCTTGAGGACCGGCTGGACGACATCTCCGGCGGCCGCCGCGAGTGGAAACAAGTGCTGCGCGATTTCTGGGAAGCCTTTTCCAAGGCCGTCGACGGCACCAAGGAACTCCGCGTGCGCGAAGTTCTGGACACCCTCGACGAGCTTCTCGGCCCGCACTTCTTCCCCATGGGCGAGGACGGCCGCGACCCGCGCAAATGCCCGGTCTGCACTGACGGCCGCATGGGCCTGAAGCTGGGAAAGTTCGGCGCCTTCATCGGCTGTTCCAACTATCCCGAATGCAAACATACCCAGGCGCTGGCCGTACCAAACGGCGAGAGCGGCGACGGCGCGGAAGCGGCGGCGGAAATCTTCCCCCGCCTGCTCGGCAACGATCCCGAAACGGGCCTGCCGATCACCGTGCGCAAGGGACCTTACGGCGCCTATGTCCAACTCGGCGACGCCGAAGAAGGCGGCCCCAAGCCCAAGCGCGCGTCCCTGCCCAAGGGTGTCAGTGCCGCGACCATCGATCTTGAAATGGCGCTGGGCTTGCTCGCCCTGCCGCGCGAGGTCGGCCTGCATCCGGAAACCGGCGACATGATCACCGCTGGGCTCGGCCGTTTCGGTCCGTTCCTCAAGATGGGCGGCACCTACGTGTCGCTGAAGGGCGATGACGACGTGCTGACCGTCGGCCTGAACCGCGCGGTCGTGCTGTTCGCCGACAAGCCGCGCAAGGACCCGCCCAAGGAACTGGGCAAGCATCCGACCGACGGCAAGCCGGTGGTGCAGAAGGCCGGACGCTGGGGCCCCTTTGTGCAGCACGGCAAGGTCATGGCGTCCCTGCCCAAGGATATGGACAAAGATTCCGTGACCCTGGAAAAGGCCCTGGAACTGCTTGCCGCCAAATCCGGCAAAACGGCGCCGGCCACGAAGAAGGCCGCGCCCAAGAAGAAGGCCGCGGCGAAGAAAAAGACCACCGCCAAAAAACCGGCCACAAAGAAGAAAACAGCGAAGAAGACGCCGGCCGACGGCGATACGCCGTCGTCCGCCAGCGACGCCTGATCCGAGCAGCCCGCCGTGGCCAAACCCCCGAAATCAACCCGGCCCTTCCCGACGCGGGAGGAAATCCTGGAATTCATCCAGTCGAGCCCCAAGCGCGTCGGCAAGCGCGAGATCGCGCGCGCCTTCAAGCTGGGAGCCGAAGGCAAGGTCATGCTGCGCGAAATCCTGAAGGACCTGGAAGGTGGCGGCCAGTTGCAGCGAGGACGCAGCAAACGGTTTGCCGAGCCGGGAACCCTGCCCGAGGTCACGGTCCTGCACATCACCGGCATCGACGCCGAGGGCGAACTGATGGCCCGCCCGGAAAACTGGGATGAAGATGCCGTCGGCCCGCCGCCGGCCATCTACATGGCGCCCGAACGCAAGGGCCAAGCCGCGCTGGGCACCGGCGACCGCGTGCTGGCACGCCTGGAGCGCACGGGACGCGGCGTCTACCAGGGCCGCACCATCCGCCGCCTGCCGTCAGCCCCCTCGGCGATCATGGGGGTCTACCGCGAAGTCGGCGGTGAAGGCCGCATCGAAAGCACCGATCGCCGCGCCAAGCAGGATTACGTGGTTCCGGCGGGACAATCGGGCGGCGCCAAGCCGGGCGACCTGGTGCGCGCCGCCGCCCTGCCCGGCAAGGATCTGGGCCGGCGCAAGGCCAAGGTGACCGACGTTCTGGGCGCCATGGACGACCCCAAGTCGATCAGCCTGATTTCCATCCACGAACACGAACTGCCGAGCGAATTTCCCGCCGAAGCCCGGGACCAGGCCAAGGCAGCCGGCCCCGCCCCCTTGGGCGACCGGGTCGACCTGCGCGACCTGGCGCTGGTCACCATCGACGGCGCCGATGCCCGCGATTTCGACGACGCGGTGTTCGCCGAACCGAACCCGGAGCATCCCGGCGGCTGGCACCTGGTGGTCGCCATCGCCGACGTGTCCTGGTACGTGCGGCCGGGCGATGCGCTCGACCGCAGCGCCTATGATCGGGGCAACAGCGTCTATTTTCCGGACCGCGTGGTGCCCATGCTGCCCGAGGAACTGTCGAACGGCTGGTGCTCACTGAAACCCAAGGAAGACCGCCCTTGCCTTGCCGCCCACCTGTGGATCGACAGCGACGGCAACCTGACCCGTCATCGGTTCGAACGCGCCATGATGCGCTCCGCCGCGCGCCTGACCTATGACCAGGTACAGGCGGCCCAGGACGGGCGCTCCGACGATGTGACGGACGTCTTGGCCAAGGACGTGATCGCGCCGCTGTACGGGGCCTACGCGGCCCTGTCGCGCAACCGCCGGGCGCGCGGCGTGCTCGACCTGGACCTGCCCGAACGCAAGGTGATTATCAACGACCGCGGCACCGTTGCCGAAATCGCCCTGCGCGAACGGTTCGACAGCCATCGGCTGATCGAGGAATTCATGATCACCGCCAACGTGGCGGCAGCGGAGGCCCTTGAAAAGAAAAGCCTTCCCTGCATGTATCGGATTCACGACCAACCCAGCCCGACCAAGGTCTCGGCCCTGTCGGATGCCCTGGAAACCATCGGGCTGAAGATCGCCAAGAGCCAAGTCATGCAGTCCGGCATCTTCAACCAGATTCTGGCCAAGGCCAAGGGCGGGCCGTTCGAGCGCATGGTCCAGGAACTGGTCCTGCGGTCCCAGGCCCAGGCCGAATATTCGCCCGACAACATCGGCCATTTCGGCCTGGCCCTGCGCCGGTACTGCCACTTCACCTCACCGATCCGGCGCTATTCGGATCTGCTGGTCCACCGCGCCCTGATCCGCGGCGGGCGGATGGGCGACGGCGCCCTGGAGACGGGCCACAAGGATTTCGCCGAGATGGGCCAGCACCTGTCGTTCACGGAACGGCGGGCGGCGGCGGCGGAACGGGCGGCGGTCGACCGCTTCACCACCCAGTTCCTCGCCGACCGGGTCGGCGCCACATTCCTCGGCCGCATCAACGGCGTCACCCGCTTCGGCCTGTTCATCACCCTGAGCGACACCGGCGCCGACGGCCTGATCCCCATCCGCTCCCTGCCCGACGACTATTACATCCACGACGAGGCCCACCACCGCCTGCGCGGGCGGTCCAACGGCAAGACCTATGTCCTGGGCGAGGCCGTCGAGGTCCGCCTTGTCGAGGCCCGCCCGCTGACCGGCGGCATGATCTTCGAACTGATGGACGGCCCCGGCGGCAGAATCGGCGGCAATGCCCGCGGGCGGTTCACGCCCGGCGCGCGGCCGACCGGCGGCGGCCGGAAAAGCAGCGGACGCAGCGGCGGCAAGGACAAGTCCAAGAAAGGCCGCGGCAAGAAGCCCGGCAAGCCCCGGCACGGCTGACCCCAGGCATCACAAAGTTTTCATAATGACGGCGGCCTGAAAATCGCCGACAATCCGTAACTATGATCCGCATGGGTTCCCTCATTCCCGGAATCCGGTTGACCCCGGGCCTTGCCGCCGTTTCGACGGCGCTTCTGCTCGCCGCCTGCGCGGCGACGCCGACGCCCCGGGATACCGCCGGCAAGGACAGCGGGTTTTCCATGCCGGCGGCGGCCGAGGTCATCGCCGCCGGATACGAGAACATCGCCGAAAAATACCTGGAAGCCCTGCCGGTGCGCGAGATCGGCATGGAGGGGCTGCGTGGCCTGGGCGCCATCGATCCGGCCCTCGCCATCGACATCGATACCGGCAAGAACGAGGTCCGGCTGACCGGCAACGGCCGCGAGATCGCCCGCGAAGCCCTGCCCAAGGGCGACGACGCCTATGGCTGGGCCATGCTGACGGCGCGGGCCTCCCTGGCCGCGCGCGGCTGGTCCGAGGAAATGCGCCGCGCCAGCCCGGAAAAGATCTACGAAGCCGTATTCGACGGGATGCTGACGGAACTGGACATCTATTCCCGCTATTCCGGGCGCGAGGAAGCCCAGCGCAACCGCGCCCGGCGCGACGGGTTCGGCGGCATCGGCGTCCGCTTCCGGCAGCGCGGCGACATCACCGAGGTCTATCGCATCACCCCCGGCACGCCGGCGGCGGAGGCCGACCTGAAGGTCGGCGACGTCATCGTGTCGGCCGACGGGGTCGCGCTCAAGGGCCTGTCGGCGCGCAAGATCGTGAAGCTGCTGCGCGGGCCCATCGACACCGCCGTGCGCCTGCGCCTGACCCGCCCTGAACGGCCGGACAGCTGGTCTCTCGACCTGGTCCGCGCCCATATCGTGCCGGTCACGGTCAGCCATACGGTGAAGGATGGGATCATCTACGCGGCGGTCGACAGTTTCAACCAGAAGACCGCGGCCTCCGTGAAGAAGGCCATCCTCACCGCCAAGGCGGAGGCCAAGGCCCCGCTTAAGGGCATGGTCATGGACCTGCGCGGCAATCCGGGCGGGCTGCTGCGGCAATCGGTCAAGCTGGCCAACCTGTTCCTGACCCAGGGCCATATCATCACCACGCGCGGCCGCCATCCGGACAGCGTCCATCACTACAACGCCGACGGCGACGATATCCTGGGCGGCCTGCCCCTGATCATCCTGATCGACGGCAAATCGGCCTCGGCGGCGGAGATCACCGCCGCCGCCTTGCAGGACCGCGGGCGCGCCGTGGTCGTCGGCACCTCGTCCTACGGCAAGGGCAGCGTGCAGACGGTCATCCGCCTGCCCAACGACGGCGAACTGACCATCACCTGGTCGAAGCTGATCACGCCGACGGGCTACACCCTGCACGGCCTGGGGGTACACCCGATCGTGTGCACATCGTCCCTGGCGGAAATTCCCGCGGGCGCCAAGGCCAAGGATCCGATCCTGGCCGGCATCGGCGAAGAGCACTATCAGGCCGATATCCTGGCGCACTGGCGGCGCGGCGGGCCGCTGGGGGAGGAGGAACGCACGCGGCTGCGCGACACCTGCCCGCCGGAACGCCATGACGACACCAAGGACCGTGACTTGGCGCGGCGAATCATCGAAGACCGCACCCTTTATGCCCGTGCGCTGACCTACACCTCGACAACCGCCCGGGCCGATGCGGCGGCCCTGGAATAGGCTTGAACACGCCGGTTTCGCCGTGCCCCTTGACTTGCGCGTCCGGCCCTGTATGTTTCGCGCCTTCGACCTGACAAAAAACCAAAGCGGAACTTCGCACCATGGCAAAACCGGCCACAATTCTTGTGAAAATGGTCAGCACGGCTGACACGGGCTTCTTCTATGTGACGAAGAAAAATCCGCGCAATTCGACGGAAAAGTTCGAAATGCGCAAGTACGACCCCGTGGTCCGCAAGCACGTGGCCTTCAAGGAAGAAAAGATCAAGTAAGGCCGCCACCGGCGCCTCTCGATCCTCTTTCCTGTCCCTGGATGGCCCGCCCCTGACAGGGCGGTATTCTACACAAAAATCAGCAACCGACCCGCCGCCGTCCGATCTAATCGACGGCGGTTTCGCTTGTCTTTCTGAGCAGCGGGTCCGCGCGCACGACCCGGTCACGGCCATCGTGCTTGGCCATGTAGAGTGCTTTGTCCGCGCGCTCGATCAACTCGGCCGCCGTTTCACCCGGCTCCACCGCTTCCGCGACCCCGGCGCTCATCGTCACGGACAGTTGTGTTCCGTCGGGCAGGGGGATCGGCTCTTCCGCGACCTTGGCGCGAATACGGTCGGCGACCGCGAAGGCGATGTCGATCGGGGTGTCCGGCATGGCGACGACGAATTCCTCGCCGCCGAAGCGGGCCGCCGTGTCGAACCCGCGCACGTTGCGCAACAGACGCTTGGCGATCACCCGCAGCACCTCGTCGCCGGCGGCATGGCCGTAGGTGTCGTTGACGCGTTTGAAGTGGTCGAGATCGATCAGCACCAGGGACAGCCCGTGGCCGCCGTCGCCGGCGCGCTTGACGATGCCGTCCAGGTGCGATTCCAGATAACGCCGGTTGTGCAGTCCCGTCAGGCCGTCGGTCAACGCCATCGACAGGTGCTGCTGGAAATTCGCCTGTAGCATCTCCTGATAGCGCTTGCGCCGCACTTGGGTGCGCACGCGGGCGACGATTTCCTGCTCGTCGACCGGGCGCACGACGCAGTCGTTGACCCCCAGTTCCAGCCCCTTGATCAGGTTGCTTTCGTCTTCGGCGTCGCCAATCAAGAGAATCGGCACCTGGCGCGTCGGTTCCTGCGAGCGCAGACGCGAGGCCAGCCGCAAAGGCTCGTCCCCTTCGAAGTCCATGGACACGACGACCACGTCCGGCAGGTCGGCGGCAATTTTCGGGGCGGCCTCGGCGTAGGAATTCAGCGCGGTCACCGCATGACCATCCCGTTCCAGGACACCGCGGATATTGTCGCTCTGGATTTGGCTGGAATCGACCACGATCACCCGCGCGGCGCGGCCATGGACATCCGTCATATCCGGGTCGACGTCAAAGCCCAGATCACGCGACGTCTGCTGGTGCAGGGACCATTGATCGAAGGTCCGCTTCATGCGCACCAGCGAACGCACGCGGGCGAACAGCATGATGTCGTTGAGCGGCTTGGTCAGGAAGTCGTCGGCCCCGGCCTGCAGGCCGTTGACGCGGTCGCGCATGTCGTTAAGCGCCGTCACCATGACCACGGGGATATGCGCCGTGCGCGCCGTTTTCTTGATCCGGCGGCAGACCTCGAACCCATCCATGCCGGGCATCATGACGTCGAGCAGCACCAGATCGGGCATTTCCCGGGCCACTGTTTCCAGCGCCGTGGGCCCGTCATGCGCGGTCAGGACATCGTAATATTCACTGGTGAGCTTGGCCGCCAGAACCTTCACGCTGGCCGCAAGATCGTCGACGATCAGGATTCGTGCCGACATGCTCTGCCCCGCCCGCAGCGGTCAGCCGAGGAATTTCGCGACGGTTTCCAGAAACGTGGGGACGGAAATCGGCTTCGCGATGTAGCCTTCGCACCCGCCTTCCCTGATCTTTTCCTCGTCACCCTTCATCGCGAAGGCGGTGACGGCGATGACCGGAATTTCCTTCAGGGAATCATCGGCCTTCAGCATCTTGGTGACTTCCAGGCCGGAAATCTCGGGAAGTTGAATATCCATGAGGATCAGGTCCGGACGGTGTTCCTGGGCCAATTGAATGGCGTCGCGGCCGTCCATGGTCTGAATGGTGTTGTAACCATTGGCCTGGAGCAGGTCGTTGAACAACTTCATGTTGAGATCGTTGTCCTCAACAATCAAAATCGTTTTCGCCATATTTCGTTCTTTCGATCAATTTCGGGGCCGCCGGCAGTGCCTTGCCCGGCACCACGACCCTGGCCCGATCAAGGGCATCCGGCCGGAGCTGAAGTCACCATCACGCTTAGCCCAGATAGTGTCCGAAACGCCCCGGCAAGTCAAACGACGGTGGGGGCCGGCGTCACTCGCCACGAACCTCTTCGACCATGTCCTCCAGGCGATCGACATCGTCGATGACCAGGCGGTCCTTCTGGCGTTCCACCATGCCCTGGCGCGACAGATCCGAAAGCACACGGGCAACCGTTTCACGGGTCGTCGACACGCGGCTTGCGATATCGCCGTGCACGGGGATGGGTTTCAGTTCGGCGCGGTTTTCGCCGACCATGTTGTTGCGCGCCAGACGCAGCAGATCGGCCTGAACCCGGTTGTTGGCGGCCAGGGTGCTGAGATCCATGATGCGGTCCGTCGAGGTGCGCACGATGCGCGTCAACGCCCGCATGAGACGCAGCGTGACGGTGAAATGCTCCGACAAAAGCTGCAGGAAGCGTTCCTGCGACAGGGACGCGATGACCGTGTCCCGGAGCGCCATGACGCTGGCCGAGCGCGGTTCCCCATCGATCGCCGCAAGGTCGCCGAAATGGCCGCCCGCGTTGACGTCGTCCAGGGTGATTTCGCGGCCCGACAGGGAATAGATGACAACACGGGCGGCGCCGGAGACGACGAAATAGACGTCCTGCGTATCGCTTTGGCGGTCGATGATCTGTTCCTGCGCGGCGTAGGTCTTCCACGAACAGGCCTGCTCCAGCCGCCCGATCTCGGCCGCGCTCAAATCCTCCAGCAGATGTATCTGCGCCAACGACCGCGCATTGCCATCCGTCACGCGAACCCCCTTCGCCTAAAACAAGAGCAAAATTTATTAATGCGATCTTATGCAAGAACCACGCACAACTCCAAAGGAAATGAAATTGCGCCGTTTCCCGCGGCAAGTCCCTGTTCATCCGCCCGGCGATCTTTCTCCGTGCGGACAGATCCGCGTTTCCCGGCTTGGCATCCGCCGCCGCCGCGCTTATATCGATTTTAACTTTTTTATGCTCTAATCAAGCGATAAACGGACTGTCAACCGCCTGGGCGGGCGCACAATAGCACCGTCCGTAACACGGCACGGCCTGCGATGCGGCGGAATTGCACGGACAACCGAAGGTGAGACTGAAAAGCCGGGCGGCAGATATGCCCGCGCGCGAACGGAAACGACGATGAAAAGACCCTTGATCGCTTTTTTTGCCCTGGTGCTGGCGGCCGCCTTTGCCGGCCCGCTTCATGCCGCCGACGGCCAGTTGAACGCCATTTCGTCGAAACCCATGCCAGACGGCAAGGTTCTGGCGGTGCGGGCGCTTGACGATTCGGACGAGTCCCTGGAATTGAGCCATCAGTTCGCGCGGGAACTCAAGGCGCGCGGCTACCGGCTCGACCCCAAGGCGGAACTCGTCCTGACCTTCGAGGTGCTGGACGAACTGGGCGCCTTTACCTTTACCGACAAACGCTATTTCCTGGACGTCCAGGGAACCAAGGGCACCAGTTCCGGCACCGAAGGGTCCGAAGCGCGGTTCAACGTGTTCGATTCCAAGACCGGCGGCATTCTCAACGAAGGCCAGGGCGGGACCAAAATCGTCACGCCGACCAAATACCGCCTGAAGGTGACCATCGACGGCCCGGCGGAAGCGGGCCGCATCGAACGGTACTGGCAGGGCTGGGCGACCGGCAACCTGGGCGCCGCGACCAACGAAACCCTGATCGGCGCCATGGTCGTGCCTCTGATCGAGAGCCTGGGCAAAACCGTGAAAAACGAAGTTTTCCCCCTGCCCAACTAACGATTCCAAGCCCCCTGCGCCCAACCGGCGCGGCCCCGTCCGGGCGTCGCCGCCCCCTTGCAGCCGCGACGGTGCTTGCCCAGGCGGGTCAAACCGTTTAGGAAACGGGGCCGTGGACGGCTGATTGGCGGCCGGCCAGTCTTAACGCTTGAACCCGGCCTCTCAGATGGAAGACACCTCCAATCCCGGGCTGCTGCCCGCCGGCCTGTCCGACCTTTTGCCCCCTGACGCGGGGTTCGAGGCGTCGGTGACCGAACGTCTGATCGACGTTTGTCAGGCGCACGGCTATCAGCGCGTGAAGCCGCCCTTGATGGAATTCGAGGATTCTCTGCTGTCCGGCACGGGTGCCGCCATGGACCGCCAAGTGTTCCGCCTGATGGATCCCGTCTCGCAGCGCATGATGGGGCTGCGCGCCGACATCACGCCGCAGATCGCGCGCATCGCCGCAAGCCGCCTGAAATCCGCCCCCCGGCCGCTTCGCCTGTGTTATGCGGGCCAGGTCCTGCGCGTGCGCGGCGACCAAATCCGCCCGGAACGCCAGTTCGCGCAGATCGGCGCGGAATTGATCGGCAGCGCCACCCCCGCCGCCGACGCCGAGGTCATCGTGATGGCCGCCGACGCGCTCGGCTATATCGGGGTCGCCGATGTGTCCATCGACCTGGCCGTGCCGACCCTGGTCACCGCGATCCTAGGCGACGCCGTTCCCGCCGCCGCCGAACGCGCCCTGCGCGACGCCCTGAACCACAAGGACACGGGGGCCCTCGACGCCCTGGCGCCGCAGATCGACGCCGACCTGACCGACATGCTGAAACGCCTGGTTCTCGCCGCTGGCCCCGCCGACGACACCCTTGCCGCCGTCGATGCGATCGACCTGCCGGCCGCTGCGGCCGCGGAATGGAACACGCTGAAGGCCATCGTCGCGAAGGCCCGCGCCCTGGCGCCGACCCTGCCGCTGACCATCGATCCGGTGGAGCACCGCGGCTTCGAATACCACGCCGGAGCGACCTTCACCCTGTACGCCGCCGGCGTGCGCGGCGAACTGGGCTCGGGCGGGCGCTACCTGGCCGGCAACGGCGGCACGGCCGCCGGCGCGGGCGAACCGGCCACGGGCTTTACCCTGTTCACCGACACCCTGCTGCGCGCCCTGCCGCGCCCGGCGCTGGGCCGCTGGCTGTTCGTGCCCGCGGGCACGGCGGCGGACCGCATGGCCGCCCTGCGCGCCGAAGGATGGATCACCGTCGCCGGCCTGGACGACGGCGCCGACGCCAGGGCCGAGGCCCGGCGTCTCGGCTGCACCCACTGGCTTCACGACGGCCGCCCCGCCCCCATCGGCGAGGCGTGACCGGCAAACACCCCTTTTTCACGGACAAGAACGGACACTGAAAATGGCGAACGTGGTTGTCGTCGGCTCGCAATGGGGCGACGAAGGCAAGGGTAAGATCGTCGACTGGCTGTCGGAACGCGCCGATGTGGTTGTGCGCTTCCAGGGCGGACACAACGCCGGCCATACGCTGGTCATCGACGGCGTCACCTACAAGCTGTCGCTGCTGCCGTCGGGCATCGTGCGCAAGGGCAAACTGTCCGTGATCGGCAACGGCGTCGTGGTCGATCCCTGGGCGCTGCTGTCCGAGATCGCAAAGATCCGCGACCAGGGCGTCGAAGTGACGCCGGACAGCCTGCGCCTGTCCGAAGGATGCCCCCTGATCCTGCCGCTTCACCGCAATCTCGACCTCGCCCGCGAACAGGCCGCCGGCAAGGCGAAGATCGGCACCACGGGCCGCGGCATCGGCCCCGCCTATGAGGACAAGACCGCGCGCCGCGCCATCCGCGTCGGCGACCTGAGCGACCACGGCCTGTTGAAGGACAAGGTCGAAGGCCTGTTGTTCCACCACAACGCGCTTCTGCGCGGACTCGGCATGCCCGAGGTCGACGGCGGCGAATTGCTGGCGCAACTGATTGAGGTCGCGCCCAAGATTCTACCCTTCGCCGCCACCGTGTGGCAGGAACTGGACCAGGCCCGCCGCCGCGGCAAGCGCATTCTGTTCGAAGGCGCCCAGGGCGCCATGCTGGACCTGGACCACGGAACCTATCCCTTCGTCACCTCGTCGAACACGGTGGCCGGCCAGGCCGCCGTTGGCTCCGGCCAGGGGCCGAGTGCGATCAATTACGTTCTCGGCATCACCAAGGCCTATACGACCCGTGTCGGCCAGGGCCCGTTCCCGACGGAGTTGGAAGACGAGGTCGGCCGCACGCTGGGTGAACGCGGGCGCGAATTCGGCACGGTGACCGGGCGGCCCCGGCGCTGTGGCTGGTTCGACGCGGTAATGGTCCGCCAGGCGATCAAGGTCAACGGCATCACCGGCATCGCGCTGACCAAGCTGGACGTTCTCGACGGCCAGAAGGTCCTGAAGGTATGCCGGGGATACCGCCTGAACGGGCGCGAGCTTGACCACCTGCCAGCGTCGCAGATCGAACAGGCCCGGGTCGAGCCGATCTACGAGGAAATGGAAGGCTGGAACGAAAGCACCCAGGGCGCGCGGTCCTGGGCCGAGCTGCCGGCCACGGCGATCAAGTACATCCGCCGCATTGAGGAACTGATCGAAGCCCCCGTGGCCCTGCTGTCCACCAGCCCCGAACGCGAGGACACGATTCTCGTCCACGATCCTTTCGCCGACTGATCGCGCCAGCCCGATCCGACCAGCCCGATCCGACTAGCCCGATCCGACTGGCGCGGTCCGGTTCCCGGCATTAATTGTCTGTCAAGGGAATGGCGGGTACCATCAGGGCGTGAAAGTGTGGGAAATTCCAGGCACGCGGACGGCAATAGCCGTGCCTGCGCGCCTTTTCCGTTCGCGACTGTTGGGGCTGAAGACGACAATCGATGGCTGAAACCGCCACAGCACAGGCCGACCCCGCGG
Organism: uncultured Alphaproteobacteria bacterium; assembly: GCA_963976055.1. Classification (GTDB taxonomy): domain Bacteria; phylum Pseudomonadota; class Alphaproteobacteria; order Rhodospirillales; family Casp-alpha2; genus UBA1479. The sequence goes on along the minus strand of CAXBJB010000007.1, from coordinate 190,675 downwards.
GGCCGCCGCCCGAAGAGGGCGCGCCGCCGGACGGCATGGACGCCGGCACCGAGCCCGGCGACGGCATCCCGTCCGCGGCCAGTCTGCGCCCGGTCCTGATCAAGGACCGCTTCGCCATCGATCCCAAAACGCCGCTGCCCGATCTGGATTCTCCCTCCGCCAAGGCCTTCATGGCCGAGGACCGCCGCGACATCGACCGCCCCGTATTCGCGCTGATCTGCAATCCGGGACTGCCGACGCGGTTGGGCGCCATGACGTCCCTGCGCGGTTCCGGCATCAAGCCCCTGGTCGGTATCCTGGAATGGGAGGTCGAGTTCTGGCCCCTGATCCGCCAGCGCACCATGATCCTGATCCTGGAACGGCCCCTTGGCGGGCGCGTGCTGCAAAAGGGCACGTTCCGGATTTCCGAATACGACCTGCCGCGCAAGGTGATCGAACCGCTGGCCGGGGCGTTGCAGGAAATGGCGTCGATCGGCGTCGCCCATCGGGCGATTCGCCGCGACAATCTGTTCTTCATGGATGCCGGACGGCAGCAGATTGCCTTCGGCGAATGCTATTCGTCGCCGCCGGGTTACGACCAGCCGGCGGTGTACGAGCCGGCGGAACGCGCCATGGCGCCCCCGGCCGGGCGCGGTGTCGGCAACTCCCGCGACGACGCCTATGCCTTCGCCGTCGCCATCGTCGGCCTTATTCTGGACAAGGAACCGGGGGCGTCCGAAGGGGCGGAAAAAATCCTGGCGGAGAAGCTGGAACTGGGGTCCTACGCGGCGATCACCGGCAACGAGAACCTGCCCTTGTCCCTGCTTGAGCCGCTGCGCGGCATGCTCGGCGACGACCCCCAGCAACGCTGGGGGCCCGAGGAAATCGACCTGTGGCTGTCGGGCCGCAAGATGTCGCCACAGCAGAAACGCGCGGGCAAGCGCGGACAGACTCCCCTGACCTTCATGGGCCGCCCGTACCAGAGCGTGCGGCAACTGGCCGACGCCTTCACCAAGCACGTGCCCGACGCCGCCAAGGCGATCCGCCACGACAGCTTCGATACCTGGCTCCGGCGTTCGGTCGAAGACGTCAATCTGGCCAACGCCATCAAGAACGTGCTCGACGTGGCCAACGCCCAGGCCGGATCCTTCGCGGGCTCGGACGAGATGATCGTGACCCGCGTCGCCATTCTCATGGACCCCTTGGGCCCCATTCGCTTCAAGGGGTTTTCCTTCATGGTCGATGGTTTCGGCGCCGCCTTCGCCATGGATCTGCTGCGCACGGGCGATCCGCAGATCCCGGCGGAAATCATCGCCAAGGACATTCCCGACCTGTGGTTCCAATCGCAGCTGGTCTATGCGCCGGAAGCCTCGATCCATCAAAAGAACTTCTCGCAGCTCAAGATCGTGCTCAACAACAAGGATCCGGGCTTCGGGATCGAGCGATGCTTGTATGAAAGTAATCCGTCCCTGCCCTGCCAAAGTCCGCTTTTGCTACAGGAATACGTGCTGGAGACCGACCATCTGCTGCCGGCGCTCGACCGTGCCGCCAACACACAGGACCTGAAGTCGAAACCGCTCGACCGTCATGTGGCGGCCTTCATCACCGCGCGCTTCAAGGAAGACATCAACCCGCATCTGAAGGCCCTGGCGTCGGAAAACCCCGATACCCAGACCATCGGCATGTTGTCGCTGCTGGCCTTCATCCAGTGGAAGCTGCGGATCGAACCCGTCTACGGCCTAGCCAGTTGGGTCGGCGGGCATCTCGGCCCGGCCATCAACGCCTATCATTCGCGCACCACCCGCAAGGAGATCGAACGGGAAATTCCCCGTCTGGTCCGCCGCGGGTCGCTGCCCGAACTGTTCGATCTGATGGACAACGCCGACCGCCGACGCGAAGACATCGAAGGCTTCGAGGACGCGGTCGCGGAGTTTGCCGCGGCCGAACTGGAAATTCAGGATATCGAGGGCCGCGGCGAGGAACAGCTGACCAAGGCCGAGCGCACGGGCCAACAGGCCGCCGCCATGGGCTCCATCCTGGTGACCATGTGTATCGTGATGATCCTGTTCATGATCAAGGTGTTCTGACCATGGGCCGGCCACCGATGCGCCGCGCCATGGCCCCGCCGCCGCCGCCCCGCCGGCGCGGCAAATTCTGGCTGTATTTCCTGCTGATCTCGGTGACGATGATCGCCGTCGCCTTTCCGACCATCATCGTCGTCGGGGTCGCCATGTTGCCGGCGATGGCGTCCTGGATCACCGACCGCACGGATCAGAAATACGGATTTTTTTGCATCGGCGGCCTGAACTTCGCCGGCATGTTTCCCTACCTGATGGATTTGTGGTCGGGGAACCACAACATCACCGGTGCGCTGAACATCGTCACGGACGTGTTCGCCCTTGCCGTCATTTACGGTTCGGCCATGGCCGGATGGATGGTGTATACGGTGATCCCGCCGGTCATCACGTCGTTCATGACGGTGCTGACGGAACGGCGTCTGTCGGCCTTACGCGCCAACCAGCGCCGCATCGTCGACGAATGGGGCGACGAGGTCACCCTGGGTGTCCGCGCCCCCGGCAGCGGCCCCGCCAAGCCCGCACCGCGACCGGGCGGTCCCGCCGCCAGCAACGGCCCCGGCGGCGGCGTGCAGGCGGCCATGGCGGCGATGGAAGCCATCGAGGCGAAGGAAGAGACGGACGGCGACGCCTCCATGGGCACGGCGCGCTAGCCCCGTTGCACATAGCGCCGCCGCCCGCCCCCTTAATGGGAGATGTGGCGCTCGATGACCGCGTTCTTGACCGACTTCTGCAGCTTCTCGAAGGCCCGGACCTCGATCTGGCGGATGCGTTCACGGGAAATCCCGTATTCCGCCGACAGGTCCTGCAGGGTTGCCGGCGTGTCCTTCAGGCGCCGTTCCTCGATGATGTGGCGTTCCCGCTCGCTGAGCGACTTCAACGCCGCGTTCAGCATGCCGCGCCGTTCCGAAAGTTCCTCGTCCTCGCCCAGGCGGGATTCCTGATCTTCCGAATCCTCGACCAGCCAGTCCAGCCATTCACCGTCCGCATCCTGACGCAAGGGCGCGTTGAGGGACTGGTCGCCGCCGGACAGACGCCGGTTCATGTTGACGACCTCGACATCGGACACACCCAGCTTGCGGGAAATTTCCGCCACCTGTTCCGGGTGCAGATCGCCCTCGTCGATGGCCGACATCTGGGCCTTCATCCGGCGCAGGTTGAAGAACAGCTTCTTCTGCGCCGCCGTCGTGCCCATCTTGACCAGCGACCACGAGCGCAGGATGTATTCCTGGATCGCCGCGCGGATCCACCACATTGCATAGGTCGCGAGACGGAATCCGCGCTCCGGATCGAAGCGCTTGACCGCCTGCATCATGCCGACGTTGCCTTCGGAGATCAGCTCGCCCACGGGCAGGCCGTAACCGCGATAACCCATGGCGATCTTGGCAACGAGACGCAGGTGGCTGGTCACCAGGCGGCGGGCCGCCGCTTCGTCGCCATGTTCCTGCCAGCGCCGGGCGAGGGCGACCTCTTCCTCCGGCTCCAGCATGGGGAAATCCCGGATGCGGTAGAGATAACGCGACAGGTTGTCTTCCGGGGCAAAACTCAAGTCCTTGTCAGGGGCCATGTATCCCATGGTGCGGTTTCCCTCATATCCGAACGCAGCTGACCCACCGTCTACCTGACGGCCAGAATGATGGGTGGTGATGAGCTACGTTAATTCATACCAATTTGGTCGGATATTAGCCGAGGGATTTAGTCAGGTACAGAAAATTTTAGATCGACCGCAATATGTCGGATATTTCGTTGATATAATTATGTTTTTCTGACGAAAAGCTCAACCTCTGCCCGGTTACCGGATGGGTGAACCCCAGAATACATGCGTGAAGGGCTTGGTTTTTACACTGAGAAAGTGGGGTTTTCAGCTCCGGCGGCAGGCCGGACGTGCGCGCCCGCCGGCCGCCATACAGCGGATCGCCGATCACCGGATGGCCGATCGACGCCATATGCACGCGGATCTGATGCGTGCGCCCGGTGGCGAGCCGGCATTCGACCAAAGCCGCCCGGTCGCCGAACCGTTCCAGGACCTTGTAGGAGGTCTTGGCCCATTTGCCGGACGCGTCCGGGCGCACGGCCATCTTCTTGCGGTTCCTGGGATCGCGGCCGATGGCGCCGGTGATCTCTCCCTCCGTCGGGCGCGGCACGCCCCACACCAGGGCGCGGTAGGCCCGGTCGATGGAATGATCCTCGAACTGACGGGCGAGCCCGCGATGGGCAATGTCGTGCTTGGCCGCGACCATGAGGCCCGAAGTGTCCTTGTCCAGGCGATGCACGATGCCCGGCCGCTCGACCCCGCCGACGCCGGACAGCGATCCCTTGCAATGGGCCAGCAGCGCATTAACCAAGGTACCGTCCGCATTGCCCGCCGCCGGATGAACGACCAGGCCCTGGGGCTTGTCGATGACGATCAGGTCGCCGTCTTCGTAGACGACGTCCAAGGGAATCGCCTGTCCCTCGGGCGTGGCCGGGACGGGCGGCGGGATGGTGACCGTATAACCCTCCCCGGCCCGCACCTTGCGCTTGGCTTCGGTCACGGGCAGACCCGCGCCGTCCGCCACCTGGCCTTCGGCCAGCAAGGCCTGAATGCGCGCGCGCGACAGGTCCGGCAACAATGCCGTCAGCGCCTTGTCCAGGCGTTCGCCCGCCTGATCGACGGGGATTTTCAGGGAATGGGTCTCGCTCATGGTCCGGCGAGCAAACGCCGGGGACCGGGGCGTGTCAAGCGCGGGCCGCCATATGCTTGACAGTCCCCGCCCCGCGTTGCACTTAAGCCTCCATGCATGCGGCATTGAAAACACTGGTGATCGGCCTGGGCGTTCTTATCGCGCTCGGCCTCGGCCTGTTGGTCTATGGCTTCTTCAAGACCAGCCAGGACCCGACCTGGCGCCTGTTCGGCGACGCCAGACCCGCCGCCGCACCCGCCGGCACGCCGCCGCCGGCCCATCTGGCCCCGCCCATACCCCTGTCCGGTGATATCGAGCTGAACCTGCCCACGGGCTGCGAGATCAAAAGCGTCACGCAGTTGGGCGGGCAGATCTACGTGCTGACCCAGCCCGCCGGGGTGTGCGGCCAGGTGTTGATCGTCGATCCGGCCACGGGCCGCGTCACGGGCCGCATCAAGCCCTGAGCGGAGGGAGCGCGCCCGTGCTGACCATCCCCCAAACCCTGCTGGAGCGCATCACCGAGGCCGCCGAGGCCGCCTTTCCCCATGAATGCTGCGGCCTGCTGGCGGGCCGGGATGGTGCTGCGCCGGGCGAAACCCTGGTCACCCGCATGGTGCCCTCGCCCAACGTCACCGAAACACAGGCCGAGGATTCCTTCGAGGTCGATCCCCAGGTGCGGTTCGACCTGATGCGGGCGTTGGACGGCACGGCGGAGAGAATCATCGGCCATTACCATTCCCACCCCGGCGGCCCGGCCCTGCCGAGCGCCACGGATTTGAAAATGGCCTATGAGACGGACCTGATCTGGGTCATCGTCGCGGTGAAGGACGGCCGGGCCGTCGATGCCCGCGCCCATGGCGTGGCCGCGGACCGCTCGGCCTTCCACGCCATCGACCTCAACCTCGTCGCCGACTGACGTCCAGCCCCAAGGAGCCCCCGCCCATGAACTTCGCATCCGACAACACGGCGGGCGCCCATCCCGACATCATGGCCGCCATCGTCGCCGCCAACGACGGGCGCACCATGCCCTACGGCCACGACGACGGAACGGCGCGCGTGCGGGAAAAGGTCTGCGAGGTGTTCGAGACCGATGCCAAGGTGTTCTTCGTGCCCACGGGCACGGCGGCCAACGGGCTCGCCGTGGCCTCGATCACGCCGTCCTGGGGGGCGCTGGTGTGTCACGAGACGGCGCATATCTTCGACCACGAAGGCAACGGCCCGGTCATGTATTCGGGTGGTGCCCGGCTGATCGGCCTGCCGGGCGCGGGCGGCCGGATCACGCCCGAAGCGGTCGAGGCCGCGACCCTGGAAGGCCGGGGCGACGAGCATTATTCCCAGGTCCGCGCCGTTTCCGTCACCCAACTGACGGAAAAGGGCACCGCCTACCGGGTCGACGAGATCGCCGCCATCGGCAACGTCTGTCGCAAACACGGCCTTGCCCTGCACATGGACGGGGCGCGGTTCGCCAATGCCCTGGCCGGGCTCAACTGTTCGCCCGCCGACATGAGCTGGAAGGCCGGGGTCGACGTGCTCAGCTTCGGCGGCACCAAGAACGGCGCCCTGGCGCTGGAGGCCGTGGTGGTCTTCAACCCGGCCTTGGGCGAGGAGTTCCTCTACCGTCAGAAACGCGCCGGTCATGTGCTGTCCAAGATGCGCCTGATGACGGCGCAGATGGAGGCCTATCTGGCGGACGGCCTATGGCTGAACAACGCCCGCCATTCCAACGCCATGGCGAAGAAGCTGGCCGACGGACTGGCTGGCCTGGGGGTTGAGATCATCGGCTCCGTCGATGGCAACCAGGTGTTCCCGCGCCTGCCCGCCCCCATGGCCGATGCCCTGAAAGCCAAGGGCTTCCTGTTCTACGACCGGGGTGCGGACGACCAGGGCCGGCGCAAGACCCGGCTGGTCACCGCCTTCAACACGCCGGAAGACGACGTCGACGCGTTCCTGGATACGGCGGCGACGGCGGCGGTCTGAGGGCTCAGCCCTTCTGCCGCGCCGTCAGGTCCGGCCACAGGTTGTCGGCGCCGCGCGCCAGCACGCGGCGGCCGATGTCCTGGGCCCAGAAGGTTTCCGCCCCGAACTCACCCCGCCAGGCCCAGAGACGGCGGGTGGTGAAGTGCAGTTCGTGCTCATAGGTGAAGCCGATGGCACCGTGAGTCTGATGGGCCGCGTCGTAGACGATTTCCGCGGCCTCCCCGGCCACCACCTTGGCCGCGGCGACATCCCATTCCGCATCCGTCAGGTCATCGCCCGCCCGACCGAAGGCGAGGAAGGCCGTTTCGGCGGCGCTGCGCGCCTGGGCGGCGCGGGCGGCGGCGCGGGCCAGCATCTGTTGGATCGCCTGGAACTTGGCGATGGGCCTGCCGAACTGTTCGCGGTCGCCCGCGTGCTGCACGGCAAGGGTCACCGCCCCTTCCATGGCGCCCGCCATCTGGGCCGCGCGCATGAGCGCCCCCAGGGTTCGCGCGACGGGAAGGGTTGTGGTCAGGTCCAGGGCACCCATGGCCGAGGGCTTGGCCTTGTCGAAGGTGACGGTATCGCGCGGCTCCCCCGCCATGTTGCGGTCGGGGGCGATCGCCGCCGCGTCGGTGGGGATCAGCAGCACCGTGCCGCCGGTCACAGCGACCAGATGCCCGGCCTGGGCCGCCCAGGGCACGCCCTCGGCGGTGCCGGAGACCGCGCCGTCCTTGAACGCCAAGTCCGCCCCGCCGTCGATCAGCGTCAGCGGCCCCGGCGGCACGTCGATCCCGGCCCGACCCAGCAGCCAGCCCGCCGCCATGGTCTCGACCAGGGGCACGGGGGGGCGCCTGCGCCCGGCGGCGAAGGCGATGACGAAGGCGTCGGCGAAGGACGCCCCCATGCCGCCCCGGTCTTCCGGAGCGAGCGGCTGGGTCAGGCCGTTGTCTTCCAGCACCCGCCAAAGTTCGGCGGGCCAGGTGCCGTCTTCGGCCGCACCCAATACTTCGCGGGAGACGTGATCCTGCAACAGGCGCCCGGCGGCTTCCGCCAGGATGTTGGCCATTTCGCTTGTTCCGGTCATCAGCGCAACCCCAGCCCGCGCGCGATGATGCCGCGCATGATTTCCCGCGTGCCGCCGCGCAGCGAGAACGACCGCGCGGCCATGGTCATGTAGGCCATGACCTGGTCGAAGTCACCCGCCCCCATACGCGGCGAAACGCCCGCGATGTCGTGGGCGTTGCCCGGCATGTCCTGCTCGTAGGCGACGCCCAGTTCCTTGACGATGGCCGCCGCCAGGTTGGGCGTCTCGCCGCTTTCCAGCATGGTGGCGATGGAAATCGACATCTGGCGCAGGGTCGAGAGATGCGCCGCCAGCCGCCCGATCCCGGCGGCTTTCGCCGGGCCCGCATCCGCCCCCACCTCGCGCACCAGTTCGAACAGCAACTGATAGCTGGAGAGATAGCGTTCCGGCCCGCTGCGCTCGAACGCCAGTTCCGTCGTCACCTGGCCCCAGCCGCCGCCTTCGGTGCCGACCAGGGCGTCGGCGGGCACCTCGGCGTCCTCGAAGAACACCTCGTTGAACATCTGTTCGCCCGCCATGTTGCGAATCGGGCGGATCGTCACACCCTGGGTCGCCTTCATGTCGATGAGGAATTGCGACAGGCCCGCATGGCGGTCCTTGGGGTCCTGGGGCCGGGTGCGCACCAGGGCGATCATGTGATGGGCCGTATGGGCCTTGGACGTCCAGATCTTCTGTCCGTTGATGCGCCAGCCGTCGGCGGTCTTCTCGGCCCGCGTGCGGATCGACGCCAGGTCCGAGCCCGAATTGGGCTCGCTCATGCCGATGCAGAAATAGCTTTCGCCGCGCGTGATGGCCGGGATGTACTTCTGGCGCTGGTCCTCGGTCCCGAACTTCAGCAACAACGGGCCGCTCTGCCGGTCGGCCACCCAATGGGCCGAGACGGGCGCGCCCGCGGCCAGCATTTCCTCCAGCACCACATAGCGCTCAAGAAAGCTGCGCCCGCCGCCACCATATTCCTGGGGCCAGGTCATGCCGATCCATCCACGGGCCCCCATGGCCTTGGAAAACTCGGGATCGGCGCCGGACCAGGATTTGGCGCGCTTGACGCCGGGATAGCCTTTAAGATGATCGGCGATGAAGGCGCGGACCTCGGCGCGAAGGGCCTCGGCCTCGGGCGGCAGCAAGCCCGGCGTGAAACGGATGTCTTCCAAGACTTAAATCCTAATTTTCTTGATTCAGATTGTATACAATCGTTTTATAACGCCACAGGATGGTCTACAACAAGACCATAAGGAAACAGCCGGGTTGAAAAAATGGAACACTTCCTTCTCTACGAACAGCGGGATAACGTGGTCACTTTGACCATGAACGACCCGGAAAAGCGCAATTCCCTGTCGGGAAAAATCCAATCCCAGGATTTCGTCGACGCCTGCGAGCGGGTCAACAACGACCCCAGCGTCAAGGTCGTGATCCTGACGGGTGCGGGAAAGGCCTTCAGCGCTGGTGGGAATATTTTCGCCATGCGAAACAGGACCGGCCTGTCCCAGGGCATCCCCGCCGAGATCAGGAACAACTATCTGAAGGGGATTCAGCGCATTCCCAAGGCGTTCTACAACATCGAGGTGCCGACCATCGCCGCCGTCAACGGCGCCGCCATCGGCGCCGGCTGCGACCTGGCGACCATGTGCGACATCCGCATCGCGTCGGAGCACGCCAAGTTCGCGGAAAGCTTCGTCAAGCTGGGCATCATTCCCGGCGACGGCGGGGCCTATTTCCTGCCCCGCGCGGTCGGCTTTTCCAAGGCCTATGAGATGGCCTTCACCGGCGACACCATCGACGCGCAGGAAGCGCTCGGCTGCGGGCTGGTGTCCAAGGTCGTCGCGGCCGACGACCTGATGACCGCCGCCAACGAACTGGCCGACCGCATCGCCTGCAACCCGGGCCATGCGCTGCGCCTGACCAAGCGCCTGTTGCGCGAAAGCCATCATGCCCGCCTCGATACCCTGTTGGAAATGTCGGCGGCGTTCCAGGCGCTGGCCCACAACACGCCGGAGCACGAGGAAGCCGTCAACGCCATGGCCGAGATGCTGGAAGCCAAGTCCAAGGCCAAGGGCGACGACAAGGAATAGCCCGCATGCTCGACGCCATGATCCGGGCGCGCTCCGTCGCCATCGTCGGCGCGTCCCAGCAGAAGACCGAAACCGGCGGCGACAAGCTGGGCACGGTCGCGCTCAATTACCTGCTCGCCCACGGCTATCCCGGCAAGGTCTATCCCGTCAATCCGAAGGAAACGGAAATCCGGGACCTCGCCTGCTATGCCAGCGTCACGGACATCCCGGACGACATCGACCTGGCCTTGATCGCCGTGCCGGCCAAGGCCAGCATCGCGGTCATGAAGGACTGCGGGGTCAAGGGCGTGAAGACGGCCATCGTGCTGGCGTCCGGGTTTTCCGAGGCGGGGGAGCCGGAACTGGAGGCCGACCTGATCGCCGCCGCCAAGGAAGGCGGCGTGCGGTTCTGCGGGCCCAACACCAACGGCATGATCTCGATCGCGAACGACATGGTCTGCTGCACCTCGATGGTTTGTGCCATGCCCCGCTTCAACAAGGGATCAATCGCCTTTCTGACGCAGTCGGGGGCCGTCGGCGGCTCCATGCTCGGCACCGGGACCGAGGAACAGGGCGGGTTCAGTCATTGGATTTCCGTCGGCAACGAGGCCGATCTGCAGGTCGCCGACTATCTGGATTATCTCGCCGACGACGCGGACACCAAGGTCGTCGCCCTGTTCATCGAAGGCATCCGCGATCCGAATAAATTCACCCTCGCCTGCGCCAAGGCGGCCCGGGCCGGCAAGCCCGTGGTAGTCTACAAGATCGGCCTGTCCGAGGTTTCCGCCGCCGCCGCCGCGTCGCACACGGGGGCCATGGTCGGCTCCGACGCCGTGTTCGACGCCGTATGCAAGAAGTACGGCGTGGTGCGGGTGGATGACGCCGCCGATCTGCTGCCGACGGCGATTACCTTTTCCCGCCTGCTGGACAAGCTGCCCAAGGGTCCCCGCATGGGCCTGATCGGGCCGTCGGGCGGCATCTGCGGCATCTGCGCCGACGAATGCCACCGCTTCGGCCTCGACGTCCCGGAGCTGCCGCAAGCGGCGCAGGAGACCCTGAAACAGTTCATCCCGCCGTTCGGGGCGCTGCGCAATCCCATCGACGTGACGCAGCAAATCCGAAGCTCCCCCACGGGATATCAGGACACCATCCGCACGGTATTGGAACAGGACACGATCGACGGCCTGTTCCTGCTCGTCACCATGGTGGCTGAACCCCGCGCCAGCTTCTATTGCGACATCTTCACCGAGGCCGCCCGGGCAACCGACAAACCCGTGATCGTCGCCTGGACCGGGGCGCAGTCCCTGGCCGCCCAGGCGATCCCCCAGATCAAGCGCAACCAGGTGCCGATCTATTTCTCGGCCCGGGGGGCGGTGCGCGCCATGCGGGCGCTGCTCGATTACCGGCGCTTTCTGGATGCCCGTGGAGAGGACAGCCGATGACCCCGGCCGAGATCATCAAACAGGCCCGCGCTCATGGGGCCCGCACCCTGTCGGAGCATCAGTCCAAGCAGGTTCTGGCCGCTTACGGCGTGCCGGTGACGGCGGAACGGCTTGCCGTCGATGCGGACACGGCGGCACAAGCCGCCGCCGAAATCGGCTTTCCCGTGGCGCTCAAGGGCAATGCGCCGGACCTTGCCCACAAGACGGAGGCGGGATTGGTCGAAATCGGCCTGACCGACGCGGACGCGGTCCGGGCGGCGGCGGCGCGGCTGATGGCCAAGCTGCCCCCGGGCGGCAATCTGCTGGTCCAGGAAATGGCGTCCGGCAAACGGGAATTCCTGATCGGCATGGCGCGGGACGACCAGTACGGCCCCTGCGTCACCTTCGGGCTCGGCGGTATCTTCGCCGAGGCGTTGGGCGACACGGTCCTGCGCCTGGCCCCGGTCAGCGCGCGCGAGGCGCTTGCGATGATGGACGACATCCGCGCCAAGGCGCTGCTGGGCCCCTACCGGGGCATGGCGGCCGTCGACCGCAAAGCCCTGGCCCGCGCCATCATCGGCGTGGGTGCCGCCGCGCTGGCCCATCCCGAAATCGCCGAGATCGACGTCAACCCGGTGATCATCGCGGGCGACCGCCCGGTCGCCGTGGATGCGCTAGTCGTGCTGAAAACCGATTAGCGGATGAACCGTTCCACATAGTCGGCGCCCAGGCCGACCTCGGTGAAATGCCTGCGGCAGGCATCGACGCGGTCGAACACATCCGTGGTCCCGGTCGTGTTGCCGTCCGCGTCGCAATAGATCAATGCACCTGAGTTGTGGAACAGAGTGATCATCTCGTCACAGTCCGGCTCGACCACCAGGGTGTGGATGTCGCCCGGCGGCTCGTACAGGTACGATCCCGCCTCGGCGATCCAGTCCCGTTCCAGATAACGCCAGCGGCCCTTGATGACGAAGCCGTGCACGGGGGCCGGATGGCGGTGGCGCGACAGCAGGCCGCCGCCGACCACCTTGGTCAGGTGCACCCAGTAGCCGTTCGACACGTTCAGGCACAAGGGCCGCGACCAGCGCCCCGGCGCCAGCGGCACCCATAGGCGGGGATCGTCGTTGGCATAGCCGTCCTGAATGAACAGTTCGGGCAGGGCGTCCTGCGGCCGCGGGCCGTCATAGGGCGCAGGCAGGTCTTCAGCCGCCACGCGGCCGTCCGATTGGGCGCCGGCGGGTAGGGTTTGTTCGGTATGGGTGCTGTCTGGGCTCATGGTGGTCTCGTCTGCTTTAGGTCCGTGGAGGGGTTAGTTCAGAAAATAGGCCTTGGCCTTCAAAAGCGAGCGTTGCACGGTCAGCGGCATCATCCCGGCGAAGGTGTCCAACGCCGCCAGCCAATTGAGTTCCGTGAACACTTGGGCATTGCGCAGGCGTTCCGCCATGCCTTTGTTGACCTCCTGCGCGTTCTCGTAAATCTTGATCAGGCCGTCGAAGCTGGTGTCCCAATCGGGTTTTTCCTTGCCGCCGAAGTACTGGCCGACCAGGTAGAACGACATGGCGCGCAGGATCGTCAATTCCATGTCCGCCAACGGCACGTGGTAGCGCGCGAGCGGCCGGAAGAACGACATGTGCGGACAGCCGCTGGTCGCCATGACCAGGCCGAGCACGGAGCGCAGCGCCTCTTGGGCTGGGACCTTGGCCGTGGTCGTCGTCGTCCCCTGTTCGATGGTCAGATCGACCTGGGCGTAGGACACCATGCGCCCGACCCGATGGCCGTAATCGACCAACAGCGCCGCGACCGGGCAATGGGGATGGGTTTGCTTGGTCAGCGGGCAATGCTGGCACTTGTGATAATCCAGACGCGTCCAGTCGGGCAGGTCCACGCCTTGGGGTTGCCTCAGGGCGACTTCGGGCAGGGAGATATCCAGATTAAACACCTCACGCGATCCGTCGTCGCTGTCGATAGTGTAGCGGACGAGCATGTGTTCGGCGTCTGCGGGCATGTACCGCTGCCTCCTCTGATCTTCCCAACCCCGGTCCGTATGAGTTTAGGCCATCACGGGCGCGCTGCCTACAGACCGTTGAGTCTGAAAGCAACACGTCCCGTCATGGATGATCCGTGGCGAGCGGGAGCGCCGCCTAGACGACCGGCGACAGGCCCCCATCGACGTTGATCGCGGCACCACAGATGTAGGATCCGGCGTCCGACGCCAGGAAACAGGCGGCGGCGGCGAATTCTTCCGCCTTGCCCAGGCGGCCCATCGGCAGGGCCTTTCCCTGTTCGGCGTAGAACGCTTCGATGTCGTTGCCCTGCTGGGCCGCGCGGCGCACCCATTGGTCGCTTTCGATCTTTCCGACATGCAGGGAATTCACCAGCACGTTATGGGGCGCGCCCTCACCGGCCAGCACCTTGGTCAGCGCCATGCCCGCCGCGCGGGTCACGGCGGTCGGCGCGCCCGACGGCGGCGGCGCCTTGGCGCCCGAATTCAGCACGTTGATGATGCGGCCCCATTTGCGCTCGGTCATGCCGGGAAAGGCCAGACGGCATAGGCGAATGGCGGCGAACAATTTGAGATCGATATCGGCCTGCCATTCTTCGTCGGTCACCTCGACAAAGGGCGCGCGGTGGGACGAGCCCGCGTTGTTGACCAGAACGTCGATCTGGCCCAGTCCGGCGATGGCGGCGTCCCAGGCCGCCTGGCAGCCCTCGGCGGTCGATACGTCACCGGCCACGGCGATCACGCGTCCGCCCGTGGCGGCCTCGATCGCGGCCTTGGTTTCGTTCAGCACGTCGGCGCGGCGGGCGACGATGGCGACCTCCGCCCCGGCGCCGCAGAACGCTTGGGCGATGGCCCGGCCTAGCCCCATGCTGCCGCCGGTCACCAGGGCCTTGCGCCCGGTCATTTTCATTTCCATGGATGTCCTCCCGAGGGGTGTCTTGTGGTTTGGTGTCAGAGAATTTTGCCGACCGTAATATCGACCATCAAGGTGCCGGCCAGGATTTCCAGGCTTTCCCGAAGGTCCTCGTCGCCGAGGCCTTGCGGGGCGCGCACCCGGGCGTGAGCGTGAAACAGCGTGCCGCCGGAATGGGGCGCTTCGCGGATGTCCGTTTCCATGTCCTCGACGCTGACGCCGCGTTCCGCCAGGCAATGGGAAATGTCGCGCAGGATGCCCGGATGGTCCGGTCCCAGCAGGTCGATCTCGAACACGGCACCCTGGGATGCGGCGATGTCGGATGCTTCCTCGATCACCAGTTGGAAGCCCTCGGCGTCCAGGGCGCGCAGGGCAGCGTCCAACTGGGCGATGGCGGGTTCGGCGATCTCGATCTCGGCGATGCCGGCGAACTTGGCCGCCAGGTGCGCCATGCGGCTGTCCAGCCAGTTACCGCCGGCGTCCGCCACGGTTTGCGAAATGCGTTCCACCAGGCCCGGCCGGTCGTCGGCGATGAAGGTCAGGATCAGGGTTTTCGGCATGGCGGTTCTTTCGGAAGCAATCTTGGGCGGTCACTCTAACAACGACGGCGGGGAGCGGCCACAATTTCGGTGCGCGGCCCGGCCCCCGGACATTTCCGGCCTTTGAAAAAGATCAAAAGCCTGGTTCTCCCCCGCCCATGTTCAGGAGTATTATTCCGGAACCAATAAAACGGGACACGGTGGATGAGCGGGCGCAAGATCGTCGGATTCAAGGATGACAACAGACGCCGTGACGTGCGTCTGGACGTCCGTGGTGTCAAATTCGTCATCAATGGTCAGGAATTCCCCGTCGGCGACATGAGCGTCGGCGGATTTCGGCTGAAATCCGCCATCGGCAAGATGCGCCCGGGCCAGAGCTTCACCGTCACTCATGTCGTGACCGAGGACGACGGCCGCGTGGCGTTGGGCGCCGACGGCGAGGTCATGCGCATCGATTACGCGGAAACCAGCCTGGGCTGCCGATTCAGCAAGCTGACCGGCGGGCAGTTCCGCATCATCGAGGCTATTGCCATGCGCCGGCCGTTGAGTACCCTGAGCACCACGGCCAAGCGCAAGGGCTTTTTCGGCCTGTTCGGCGGTTGACCCCGACAAACGCCGCGTCGTTCGTGGCGCGGCGGAAAACCGACCCGAGGAAGACAATCCAGGAAAGGTGAGAGAACAGCCCATGCGCGATCTGGGAGAATACGATTACGTCATCGTCGGCGCGGGCACCGCCGGCTGCGTCCTGGCCAACCGGTTATCCCGCGATCCGGCCAACCGTATCCTGCTGCTGGAAGCGGGCGGCAAGGACAATTACCACTGGATCCATATTCCCGTCGGCTATCTGTTCTGCATGGGAAACCCCAGAACCGACTGGTGCTTCAAGACCGAGGCCGTGGCCGGGCTCGGCGGGCGCGCGCTGAACTATCCACGCGGCAAGGTCCTGGGCGGCTGCTCGTCCATCAACGGCATGATCTACATGCGCGGCCAGGCTCGCGACTACGACCAATGGGCGCAGATGGGCAACCGCGGCTGGAACTGGGACGACGTGCTGCCCTACTTTAAGAAATCCGAAGACCAGGCGGCCATCCCGCTCGACGAATTCCACGAATCGGGCGGCGAATGGCGGGTCGAGAACGTGCGCACGACCTGGGAAATCATGGACGCCTTCCGCGACGCGGCGGCTGAGGCCGGCATCCCCAAGGTCGACGATTTCAACAAGGGCAATAACGAGGGTTGTGGTTATTTCCATGTCAACCAACGTTCCGGCGTGCGCTGGAACACGTCCAAGGCCTTCCTGGGCCCGGCCAAGGACCGCCCGAACCTGGACATCGTCACCCATGCCCATGTGAAGGGGCTGCGCCTTTCGGGCAAGACCGTTACGGGCCTGGACCTGCGCGTCGCGGGCGAGGACGCGGGCGTCACCTGCCGGGGCGAGGTGATCCTCTCGGCCGGGTCCATCGGCTCGCCGCAAATTCTGCAGGTCTCGGGCATCGGCCCGGGGGCGTTGCTGCAGGGGTTGGGCATCGAGGTCCGCCACGACCTAAGGGGCGTCGGCGGCAACCTACAAGATCATCTGCAAATCCGCCCGGTCTACCGGGTCGAAGGCACCAAGACGCTCAACCAGCGGGCGGGCTCGCTGATCGGCAAGATGGGCATCGCCCTGGAATACGCGCTGTTCCGCTCCGGCCCCATGTCCATGGCGCCGTCGACCCTGGGCGCCTTCGCCAAGTCGGACCCGTCGCGCGAGACGCCCAACCTGCAATATCACATTCAGGCCCTCAGCCTGGATTCCTGGGACAAGCCCCTGCATCCCTTCCCGGCCTTCACGGCCAGCGTGTGCAACGTGCGCCCGGAAAGCCGGGGCACCGTACACATCACCTCGCCGGACCCGTTCACGCCGCCGGCGATCCAGCCCAATTACCTGTCCACGCCGGGCGACCGCAAGGTCGCGGCCGACGCGCTGCGCCTGACCCGCCATATCGTGTCCCATCCCGCCCTCGCCCGCTTCAAGCCCGTGGAATACAAGCCCGGCGCCCATCTGACCACGGACGACGAACTGGCCGACGCGGCGGGGCAGATCGGCACGACCATCTTCCACCCCGTCGGGACCTGCAAGATGGGTTCGGACCCCGACGCCGTGGTCGACGACCGGCTGCGCGTGCACGGCCTGAACGGATTGCGCGTGGTCGATGCCTCGATCATGCCGACGATCACCTCGGGCAATACCAACGCGCCGGCCATCATGATCGCGGAAAAGGCGTCCGACATGATCCTGGCGGACGCCAAGGCACGGGCCGCCGCGTAACGGCGCATTCCCTTGCCGATCAAGCGCTTAACTGGATTTTTACCCTAAATCGCCATATTTCCGTGGTGGATTCGGGGTAGTGGCTGCGGGCTCCCGCCGGGGGCACAGCCCGTGTTAAACTGTCGGGGCCGGCATGCGCGGATGGGGTTCCGTCGTGGCCGGAAAATTGGGCAAGGGATGATGGCGAAACGCCATTTAAATCAACCTGTTAATAGATATGTCGTGATCCGCGCGGCGGCCCTGGCCTTGTGCCTGGGGGCTGCCCTGCTGACCGCCGCGCCCGCCCATGCCCAGGACAGCGGCGCCGGTGCCCTGTTCGCCGCGATCCGCGCCAACGACCTGGACGCGGTGAAGCAGATCGTCGCCTCGGGTGCCGATCCGCGCGCGCGCGACGCCAACGGCCTGTCCGCCCCCCAGGCCGCCGTGCGCCTGGGTCATCACGTCATCGCCCATTACCTGCTGGCCTACCGCCGGCCCAAGGTTGACCCGCCCCTGGATCAGGCCATTGACCGGGCGCTCGACCGCGCCGTCGCCGAGACGGAAAAAACGGCGGGCCCGATCCCCGACGCCGCCCCGCCGCAGACGGAAGCCACCAACGCCCCGGTGACCCTGCCCGAACCCGTCGCCGAGGCCGCACCTGAAATCCCCGCCGCCGTGCCGCCAGCGGCCGACGTCGCCGATCTACGCGATGCGCCGAAGGTTCCGCCCCATGACGAGACCACCCCGATCCTGACCCCGATCCCGGCCGAAGCCGCGGACAAAGACGCCCCGCCTCTGGCCCTTGAGCCCGCCGAGCCGACCGCTCCCGGCAAGGATGCCGAGGCGCCCAAGCCCGGCATGCTGGCCCGCGCCAAGGGCTGGCTCGGCAACCTGTTGGGTTTCGGCGGCGACACGAAGCCGCCGTCCTCGCCGACGGACACGGCGCAAGCGGAAACACCGCCCGCGGCCCTGACATCGCCCCCGGCGGAAACCGCCGAAGGCCCCGCCGCCCCGGAAGGCCCAACCGACGCCCTGCCGGACCTGGACAACCTCGCAGCCCAGAACAACCCGGCCTTGGAAGCCTCCAGCCCCGAACTGCCGGAAGCGGACCTGCCGCGCGCCCTGGCCGGCAGCCCCGCCCCCGGCGATCCCCTGGGCCAGGCCCTGGCCCAACCCGATGGCGGCACGGAGCCCCTGCCCGCGGGCGGCCTGGACCCGCTGCTGTCCATGCTTGATGGACCAACCGATGACAAAAAGGCTGCGGCACTCCCCATGGCGAAAGCCCCCGCCAAGGTCGACCTTATGGCCATGGCGCCCAAGGATCGGCTGGCCTGGCTCGATTCCCTGCTTGCCAAGCCGATCGCCCGCGACGCCGAGGAATCGCTTTCCGACAGCAAGGACGAGGCGCTCAGCCATCTGCGCGACCGGGCGAAACGCAAGGCCGCCGAAGCCGACGCGGCAGAGGCCGCCCTGAGCGCGGTCGAGAAAAAGAACCTCAAGACCGACACCTCCGCCGTCGAAGGCCCGCCGCCGGGCACCAACCTGTCCAGGCGCCTGAAAATCCCCCTGCCGCCGCCCGACCCCAAGGGCCGCAAGAATTTCGCCCGCGATCCCTGGTTCCGCGACGTGTCGCCGGATGAGCCGGACATCCGCGCCGCCCATCGTTCCCTGAAGGCGCCGCCGCCGGAACGCGGCACGCCACCGGAGCCGACGCCCAAAGTACCGCAGTTGGCCAACCTGCGGGACGGTAAGGCGAAGACCCCGGATCAGAAACTTGCCGCCAACATGCCCGACGCGCCGCCGATCCGCGAAACCCTGCGCCCGGCCACGCCCGCGACGAAACCCGGCGGGTCGCTGGATGCCCTGGAAAAGGAATTCGGCGCACCGGCCCCCAAGAACGATCCGCTTGCCGCCGAATTGGGCCTGGACAACAAGGCCGCCGCCGACCCCTTGGCCGCCGAGCTTGGCCTGGGCGGCGCGGGCAGCCCGCCTGTGGGCGACCCCCTGGCCGCCGAACTGGGCATCGGCGCCCCGCCTGAGGGTGATCAAAAAACGGCGGAGGCCGGCGATCCTCTGTCCCAGGCGCTCGGCGACTTGTCCAGCCTGCTCGACAGTGACAAACCATCCACCAGCCCCCTCGACGCCGAACCGCCGGTGGCGACGCCTCAGGAAATCCTGGCCGCCCTGCCGCCGGGGTCGGAGGTTCGCCTGGATGTCGAAGGCCGCCCGGTGCTGCCCGCCGCCTGGACCCTGCCGGTGGTGCTGCCCGGCCAGGCCCCGCCCGTGCAGGACTTGGCCAGCGCCTATGTCACGCCCGCCAGCTTCCGCGCCGGGTTCGACAAGGCCGCGCAGGATGCCGCCCAGTTGGGGCCGCTGCCCTCGGGTGCCAACGCCGCCAGCGCTTGGCCGGTGACCAAGGTCCAGATGGCCGACGGCGCCGTCATCGACCCGCCCGCCACCGCCGCCCTGGCCGAAGGTTCGTCCCCGCAAGCGGCGCTCGTCAACCAGGGCCGGGCGCTTGACGGGATCACGCTGTCGGTCGGCGCCGGCACCAGCCTGTACAACACCTTCGTCCCCGAAAACGCGCGCGGCGGCGAAGGCCGGGCCCCGGAATGCATCGAAAAGACCGGCGGCCGCACCCAGTTCTGCATCAAGGAACTGCAATGGCCCGCGTTCCTGGAACCCAAGTTCCTAGTCTCGACGATCCTGTACACGGGCACGGGATCGGTCGTGCGCTTCGACGACGGGGCGCCGACCCGCATCCATACCGTGTTCAATGCCGACGGCTTCGGCGAAATCGCCGACTGGCTGGTCCGCCGCTTCGGGCCGCCGACCGCGACCGTGACCCGCTCCATCGCGCCCTTCGGGCAGGCGCGCCGCGACAACCCGACCATGATCTGGCGCGCCGTCGACAAGGTGACGCAGAAAACCGTGTCGCTGGAAATCCGCCATTACGACGACACCCGTGACGGCTTCCCCGACATCCGCAACGGCGTGATGATGCTGTACCGCGAAGGCACGCCGGGGATTTTCCCGCAAGTGTCCGTCCACGAACTGATGCGCTTGAAACGCACCGGCTGAGCGGTGCCCCTACCAGATAAATTTCCGGGCTATTCGGCGGCCTTCACGACCGGTCGGTCCATGCTGAACACCGTATCGACGCGGGCGTAGTCCATGTAGCCCAGACGCGCGATGGGCTGCACCTTGGCCATATCGACGAAGCCGTCGGTCAACACCTCGTCCTTGATGTGGAGGCCGACGACGCGGCCGAACACCACGCGGTTGCCCTCCTCGCGGACGTTGTGGGGCATGACCACGGTCTGGTGATAGACGCATTCGATATGAATGGGCGCGGCCTTGATGCGGGGCGGCTTGACCAGGGTCGATGGTTCCGTCTCAAGCCCCGCGAACCGGGTTTCGTCCTCGCCCGCCGGCAGGGCGGCGCTCGACTGGTTCATGGCGTCGCGCAGCGCCCAGGTCGACATGTTGCACACGAATTCGCCCTGGGTCTCGCAGTTCGCCACGGTGTCCTTCTTGGGACCCTCGGGCCGGGGGCCGCCGGAAAACATGACCATGGGCGGGTTCTCGCCGCAGGCGTTGAAATAGCTGTAGGGGGCCAGGTTGACCTCGCCGTCGTCGGAGATCGTGGTGATCCAGCCGATCGGGCGCGGCACGACGCAGGCCTTCCACGGATTGCGGGGCAGACCGTGGTCCGCGGTCTCATCGATGTTCCAGAACATGGGCGTTTCCCGGTCGGTTGTTGACTGTCGGCCGAAGCCTGCACCACGCCGCCGGGAGGCGTCAACGGCGGGCGGGACTATCCGGCACCAAACGCGCGCCGCTTTCGAACGCCCGGCGCAGGTCGGCGGGCACTTCGCGGCTGGCGTTCTTGGCGTAGTCGAAAAACACCAGAACCGCTTCCGAGGTGGCGACCACCGTGTCCCCGGCGAACAGCCCCTGGCCCAGGGTGTAGGACTTGTTGCCGAGACGCAGCAGCCGCGTGCCGACCCGCACGTCGCCCGGATAATGCAGCTGGTTGACATAGCTGATCTGCACGCTGGCCAGGGCCGAGCGCGGCTCGATCCCCAGATGCCGCCGAATGGCCATCAGATAGTCGACCCGGCCGGCCTCCGCGTACTGGGCGAAGGCCGTGTTGTTAACGTGAAGGTTGGGGTCCTGGTCGGAAAAGCGGATCGAGACGTCGGTCCACCAATCGAAGCTGGCGGCGTCTTTCAAGTCGATGTCGGGCAAGTGGGTGGGCTCCTGGTCGGGCGGGTGGTCAGGGTGACTTGGAGGGATTTGTAAAAGGTTTTCGCCCGCGGGCAAACGTTCAATGACGCAGATGCCGGGCGGGGCCTTCGGCCATCCATTCGCGGATCACCCGCACCGAATCCTGCGGATAGGTTTTAACCAGGTGATGGATATGCGCGCTCAACCGCGGATCCACCCTGTCGACCCGCGGCCGAATGTGGATCGTCGGCGTGAAGTCCGGCTCTGTCTCGAAAACCGTGGGAGACGGCGGGCGCATGTATTGCCTCTTGATTTTTATGCTTAACGAATGATGACAGTCTACGCCCGCGCGGGCCCCTGCGGAAGTCCGGTTTTAACGGCTACTTGGCGCCGCAGGCATCCCTCAGGTTATCCAACACGATGGCGGCGGCGGAATTGGGGTAGAGCGGCACGGAGGCCTCGAACCGCTGGGCCAGTTCGCGGTCGGCGCGCTTCAGGGTCCAGCCGGCGGTCAGGCAGCGTTCCAGCCACAGGCCATCGTCGCCCGTTTCCGCCCGGGCGCGCTGGCCCTGCAAATAGCCGTCGACGACACCGATCATGAAGCCCTGGCGGTATTCGGCGGTTTGCCCCTGCAGGGTATTGCCGTTGTGATAGGTCCAAAGCGGTCCGCGCGGCGCAGCAATGGCCGCGCCAAGAACGCCGCCCAGGACGACAAGCCCGAAGGCGATGATGAGATTTTTCATGGCATGCCCCTCCGTCGAGACGGAGCCATTAAATCACGACGGCGCTTTGGCGGCGGGCAAAAAAACACCGGGCGAGGCCCGGTGTGGATCAGGTTAAGAGTGAATCTCATCAGCCTCCTTTATAGGGAGGGCCGATCAATAATGCTGTGACGAGAGTCACTTAGTCCTGGAATTTCTAATAAAAAAAGAGTCCCCCGCTCCAAAATTGGACCAGGAATCAAACTCTTACCCCAAGTGCTTTTTGAAGAAATCCAGCGTCCTTTGGCGCGCTAGATCGGCTGAGGCCTTGTCGTAATGCTTGCCGCCGACCCGCGCGAAGGCATGGTTCTGGCCTTCATAGTCGTGCAGCATCGCCTTGGCGTTGCCGTCAAGGGCGGCATGGACGGCGGCCTGCTGCTCCTTGGGCACGAATTCGTCCTCGGTCGCGATGTGTAGCATGCAGGGTGCCTTCAGCGTTTCGCCCGTGTGGTCGGTCAGCATCACGCCGTAGTAACTGACGGCGGCGTCGGCGCCGGTCCGCGTCGCGGTCAGGAAGGCAAGCCTGCCGCCCAGGCAGAAGCCCATGGTGCCGACCTTGCCGGTGCAGCTGTCCGTCCCGCGCAGCATCTCGATCGTCGCGTCCAGATCGTCGACGCCCTTGTCCAAGTCGAAGCCGTTGAACAGCTCGAACGCCCGGGCCCATTCGGCCTCGGTCTGGTCGGTGATCTGGATGCCCGGCTCCTGCCGCCAGAACAGATCGGGGCACAGCGCCACATAGCCCGCCGCCGCCATGCCGTCGGTGATTTCGCGCATCACCGCGTTGACGCCGAAGATTTCCTGGATAACCACGACGCCGGGGCCCGTGCCGCCTTTCGGCAGGGCGAGATAGCCCGTGAAGCTGCCGCCGTCCTTGGCCTGAATGGTGATGTCCTTGCCGCTCATGTCTTGCGTGCCTCCCTGATCGATTCGTATGATTTCCGCGCCCGGCCGGCGCGAGACAGGCGGGCCGAAGCCCCCCGCATGCGGGCATCTTAAATTCCGGACTGGCCTCTGTCACCGCTTGGGGCGACGATTGTACACAATTTTCGTCCCAGACTGCCGGAGCCCGCCATGTCTCCCTCGTCCGCCCCCTGGCGCTGCCCGCTGTGCCATCAGCCGTCCGAGCCCGTGTCCGTGCACGGCCATGTGCAGTGCCGGACCTGCGGGCAAAACGTTGATCCCTGCTGTTCCGGCGAGACCGCCTGCGACATCGACCCGGCTTCCCCCGGCCCCGATCTTTCGCTAAGACAGGGGGCCGCCGGGCCGGCGGACTAAGCAAAAGACCATCGCCGACAAGAGGAACATCATCATGCCACAGGGTCAAACGGGGGCGCGGCTCCTGGTCGAAACGCTGGTCGCCAACGGGGTCGACCGCGCCTTCTGCGTGCCGGGGGAAAGCTATCTCGCCGTACTCGACGCCATGGTCGACGCGCCGGGCATCGATCTGGTGATCTGCCGCCAGGAAGGTGGTGCTGCCATCATGGCCGACGCCGACGGCAAGATGACCGGCAAGCCCGGCATCTGTTTCGTGACCCGCGGCCCGGGGGCGACCAACGCGTCCGCCGGAGTCCACATCGCGTTCCAAGATTCGACACCGATGATCCTGTTCATCGGCCAGGTCGCCCGCCATCAGGTCGAGCGCGAAGCATTCCAGGAAATCGACTATCGCCGCATGTTCGGCGAGATGGCCAAATGGGTCGCCCAGATCGAGGATCCGGCCCGCGTGCCCGAATACGTCAGCCACGCCTTCCACACCGCCATGTCGGGCCGCCCCGGCCCGGTCGTTCTGGCCCTGCCCGAAGACATGTTGACCGAGGAAGTCCTGAAACAGGTCGCCATCCCCGGCCCAGCCCATGTCGTGCAGGCCCATCCGGGGCCGGACGCCATGGCCCAACTGCGCGCCATGATGGAAACCGCCGAACGGCCGCTGATGATTTTGGGCGGCGGCAGTTGGACCGAACAGGCGGCAGAGGACATCCGGGCCTTCGCCGAAGCCAACAACTTGCCCACCAGCGTGTCGTTCCGCCGCCAGGACCTTTTGCCCAACGACCATCCGCTCTATGCCGGCGATGTCGGCATCGGCATCAACCCCAAGCTAGCGGAACGGGTCAAGACCTCCGATTTGATCCTGGCCGTGGGTCCGCGCCTGGGCGAAATGACGACGGGCGGCTACAGCCTGCTCGACATCCCGGTGCCCAAGCAGCGCCTGGTCCATATCCACCCGGGGGCCGAGGAACTGGGTCGCGTCTACCGCGCCGAACTGGCCATGAATTCGGGCATGCCCGGCTTCGCCGCCGCCGCCAAGGCCATGGCGCCGGTCACCGGACGCTGGGACAACTGGGCCGGTACCGCGCACGACGAATACCTGGCCTGGACCGAGCCGCCGGAAACCCCCGGCGACGTGCAGATGGGCCGGATCATTTCCTGGCTGCGCGACGAGTTGCCCGCCGATGCCATGATCTGCAACGGCGCCGGCAACTACACGGCCTGGGTCCATCGCTTCTACCGTTACCGGGGATATGCGACGCAACTGGCCCCGACCTCCGGGTCCATGGGCTACGGCGTGCCGGCGGCGGTCGCGGCCAAGCTGCGCCATCCGGAACGCGATGTCGTCTGCTTCGCCGGCGACGGATGCTTCCTGATGACCGGCCAAGAAATGGCGACGGCCAAGCAATACGGCGCCAACGTCATCTTCATCGTCGTCAACAACGGCATGTACGGCACCATCCGCATGCATCAGGAGCGGGAATATCCCAGCCGCGTGTCGGGCACGCAGCTGGTCAATCCGGATTTCGCGGCCCTGGCCAAGGCCTACGGTGCCACCGGCGAGGTAGTCACGGAAACGGCCCAGTTCGCCGACGCCTTTGCCCGCGCCAAGGCCGCCGATTCTCCCGCGTTGATCGAGCTGCGCACCGATCCGGAGGCGATCACCCCGACCGCCACCCTGTCGGGCCTGCGGGCCCAGGCCGAAGCACGGGAGAAAGGAAATCCCTGATGTGCAAGTCCAGCCGTTGCGCACCCCCCATGTGGTATGATCAGACTATGTCTATTGGCGGGTTCCACGAGGCGGAAAAACACATTAGATTAAATTGATTAGGTGCTTCGGCGAAGGAGGGCTCGCCGCATGGCGAAGCGCAGAGGCCCCTTAGGGCAACTGTTTACAGGTTTCATTCTGCTGTTGATCGTCGCGGCCGGCGCGGGGGTCGCGCTTGCCGTGTTCTACGAGGATGACGCCTTCACCGCGCAGTTGCGCGCGGCCGGGGTATCGGACGCGCAGGTCGCCAAGGTCATGGAACTGAAGGGCGCCATCAAGGACAAGGCCGATTTCAGCGGCGACGACCTGGCCTTTACCGCGCGGTCGATCTGGTGGGACCTGCGCGACCGCTTCGATCTGGACCTGACCTCCCAATATACGCAGAACCTGCCGCCGGTCCGCCACGTCACTCAGATGGAGCCCATGGGCCGGGCCGACGATCCGACCGAACCGGCCGGCGAGGCCAAGATGGCCGAAGACAAGCTGCCGCCGGACCTTCAGCGCGAGAGCGGCGAACAGGCGGCTCCCCCGTCGGACGTCCCCGCGGTGGCGGACAAGCCCGCCGAGGCGGCGTCCCAGGAGCCGTCGATGGCACCGCCGGCCGAGGAAAAGCCCGTGGCCGAGGCACCTCAGCCCGAAAAACCCATGGAGCCGCCCGCACCGCCGCCGCCCGCCGCGACGGACAAGCCCCTGGCGCTTAGCAATCCGCCCGCCGAGGAAGCCAAACCGGAACCGGCCCCCCCGGCCGCGGAGATCGCCGCCGTGCCCGAGCCCGCCGCACCGGTCGAGGCCCCACCGGCATCGGTCGAGGAACGCGAGGCCACCGCCGATCTGACCTACAAGCGCGCCCTGTCCCTGTTCGCCGACGCCAAGACCCAGGACCAGAAGGCCGAGGCCGCCAAGCTGTTCGCCCAGGCCGCCATCGGCGGCCATCCGGGGGCGCAGTATTCCATTGGCGTCATGCACTACAACGGCACCGGTGTCGCCAAGGACTACGCCAAGGCGGCGGAATGGTTCGGCCGTTCGGCGGAAAAAAACAACGCCGCCGCCCAGTACAACCTGGGTATCCTCTATTATAACGGCCAGGGCGTGCCCAAGGATGACCGCTTGGCCTACAAGTGGATCAGCGCCGCCGCCGAAAACGGTGACCAAAAAGCGATCGTCGCCCGCGACGCCTTGAAGCAGGCCCTGCCGGCGGACGTCACCAAGCCGGTGGCGCCGACCTTCTCCGGCGGCCTGCCCGCGGGATCGCCGGTCGAGGTCGCCCCCACGGCACCCGCGAAGTAATCAGGATCCTAGGTCGTGAACTCATAAATGGCGTTTGCTGTGACATGGCTATTTTTGTTCGCTGACAAGGCGTTAGGAGGGAGCGATGCCGAAGCATCGTGACCGACGACACAACACAGTTCAGCGGCAAAAAGAGCCCTGCCCCAAAGGGGTCGGCAAGGAGCCCGTTTCGCCGCGTCAAGCGGCCTCACCGGGGTGTAACCCCGCTTTCGGCCCCTTTCCTAACGAAACGGGCTCCTTGCCGATCACAGTCAATCGCCATTTATGAGTTCACGACCTAGTCGGACCGCCGTCCGGCCGGCCCCGCGCCATGCGCATCCGACGGCAACGTCGGGATCCGGTGGCGGATACGTTCGCGGTGCAGGATGTAAAGCCCGCTGGCGATCAGCACACCCGACCCCGTCCAGGTCCAGGCGTCGGGAAGATCACCCCATAGAACAAACCCCAACGTCACGGCGAACACCATGTTCAGGTATTTGAAGGGCACGACCAGTCCGGCCTCGCCATAGCGGAAGCTTTCGATCATCAGGAAATGCGCGGAGCCCAGCAGCAAGCCCGATAAGGCCATCAGCGCCAGATCCTCGAAGGGGACCGGCATCCAGCCGAACGGCAAGGTGCACAGGCCCGCGGCCGTGGCCGCCGCCGTGCTGGTTGCCAGCAGCGCATTGGAATGTTCCGTCGCCGCGGCGCTGCGGGTAATCAGGTCGCGCAACGCCCCCGCCAAGGCCGCCGCCAGAGGAAAGATCACGGCCCATTGCATGGCCTCTGTCCCCGGCCGGATGATGATCATCACGCCGATGAACCCGCCCATGACCGCCAGCCAGCGCCGCCAGCCCACGACCTCGCCGATCAGAAGCGGCGCCAGGGCCGTAACGAACATCGGCCCGGCATAGACCACCGCGATCGCGTCGGCGAGGGTCAGATGGCCCAGGCCGGTGATGAAACAGACGGTGCCGAACACGACCAACAGGCCGCGCATCACGTGGAACCGGGGATTGCTGATCCGCAGGCTGGAAAGCCCGCCGTAGAACCGCACGAAAAAGGCGATGGCGACGAAGGCGAACATGCCGCGGATGAACAGAAGCTGGCCCACGGGATATCCCGACACCAGCCACTTCATGGCCGCGTCGTTGCCGGTGACCAGCAGGCCGCCCCCGATCATCGCCAAAATCGCGCGGCCGGGCGCGCTGGAACCTTGAACGGCGGTCATGAGAGGCATGGTCGGGGCCCTTCGTTGGGTTCGGCGTATTCCGTTAGCCGTAGAGCTGATTGACGATAAACACGGCGGCGCCGATGCCCGCCACGTCCGCCAGCAAGGCCGCGAACAGGGCATGGCGGATGCGGCGGATGCCGACCGCGCCGAAATAGACGGCAAGGACGTAGAAGGTGGTTTCCGTCGACCCCTGGAAGGTCGACACCAGATATCCCACCAGGCTGTCCGGGCCATGAGCCGGGTCCTGGATGATCGAGGCCAGCACGCCGTAGGCGCCCGAGCCCGACAGCGGGCGCAGCAGCGCCATGGGCAGGGCTTCCGCCGGCAGACCGATCAGGCCGGTCACGGTGCCGAGCGGCCCCACGACCGCGTCCATGGCACCCGAGGCGCGGAACATGGCGACGGCGGTCAGGATCGCCACGAGATAGGGAATGATGCGCAGCGCCACGTTGAAACCGTCCTTGGCCCCCTCGACGAAGCATTCGTAGACCGCAACCCGCTTGGCCGCGCCGAAGCCCAACAAGGCCACCATCAGGCCGGGGATAATCCAGGGGGCGATCTCGCGCCCATAGACGACAGTCAGCGGCACCAGGGCGCCGACCGTCATCAGCGCCGTGACCGACACCCACAGGGGATAGGCGTCCGACCCCGCGCCGCCCGTGTCTTCCGTCGCCTCCAGCACCGATTCTTCGGTCGGTGCGGCGGCCGCCGCACCGTCCCCGCCGGTGCCGTGAAATAAGGGGCCAAAAGCTTGGCCGTGATGATGGCGATAGCCGTCGAACAGATGGTCGCGAACAAGGTGGTCGGCACGATCCCGGCCGGGTCCGTGGACCCCGCGGCGGCGCGCAGGGCGATGACCCCCGTCGGCAGCAGGGTCACCGACGAGGTGTTGATGGCGAGAAACAGGGCCATGGCGTTGGTCGCCGTACCCTTGTGGGGATTGAGTTCATCCAACTGCTGCATGGCGCGGATACCAAACGGCGTCGCCGCGTTGCCGAGGCCGAGCGCATTGGCCGACATGTTGAGGATCATCGACCCCATGGCCGGATGATCGGCGGGCACCTCGGGAAACAGGCGCACCATCAGGGGGCGCAGGACCTTGGCGATGATGCGCAGCAGGCCGCCTTCCTCCGCCACCTTCATCAGGCCCAGGAACAGGGCCATCACGCCGACCAGGCCGATGGCGAGCGTCACCGCCCCACCGGCGGCGTCGATCATGGCCTTTCCCAGCAGCGCCATGGGCGCTTCACCGATACCGTCCCAGACGATCTGGCGCACCGCCCCCATGGCGAAGGCGACGGCGACGATGGCAAGGAAGATGACGTTCATCGCGGCGGCGCCCCATTGTCATCCGCCGCGTCATCCGCCGCCGTGTCGTGGACCGGATCGGCGGCCATGACCAGGGACCTGCGCAGAACCTCGCGGTGCAGAATGTACAGACCCGAGGAAATAATCACCGCACTACCCACCCAGGTCAACCAGTCGGGCAGGTCGCCCCAAATGAGGAACCCCAAAATCGCCGCGAAGAACAGGTTGCAGTAACGGAACGGGGCCAGCAAGGCCGCCTCGCCGAACTGGAACGCCTCGATCAGAAGGAAATGGGCCGAGGTCCAGATCAGGCTGGCCATGATGATCATCAGCCAGTGTTCGCCCGACAGCGGCGGCCAGTCGTAGGGCGGCACGAACAGGCCGGCCAGGCCGACCACCACCATCATCGAGAATAGCATGGAATGCGTCGTCTCGCGCCCGGACGCCCCCCGGGTGATGAGGTCGCGGATCGATTCGCCGAACGCCGCCAGCAAGATCATCACCGCCGCCCATTGAAAGGCGTCGCCCGCCGGCCGCACGATGATCAGCACGCCGATGAACCCGACAATGACCGCCAACCAGCGCCGCCAGCCGACGCTTTCGCCGATGAACACCGGCGCCATGGCCGTGAGCAGGATCGGGCTGGCGAACAGGATCGAGGTCGCGGTGGCCAGCGGCAGACTGCCGATGCCGACCAGATAGGTGAAGGTCGCCACGGCCGCCATCAGGCCCCGCGCCGCATGCAGCCCCCATTTCTGGGGTTTGAGTGCCGCCGCCCCGCGCGTCCCCAAGGTCGCCATGACCAGGGCGAGGCCGGCGATGACGCCGCGGATGAACATGATCTGGCCCGGCGGCAGATCGCCGGCCAGGTACTTCAGCCCCGCATCGGAAATCGTCAACAGCGCGCCGCCGGCGACCGCCAGTGCAATGGCGCGGCCCGGCGCCGTGGAACCCTGCATGGCCGACATGATCGCCATCAGCAGACCCCCGCCGACACCCAGCCGCCGGCCGTCATGGCGGGGTTATCCTGTCCGGATAATCGCTGAACACGCTTTCCACGCCCCAGGCGAAAAGGCGATCCGCCACAGCCCGGTCGTTGACCGTATAGACGCGAAGCGCGTAGCCCGCGTCGATGACGCGCCGCGCCTGCGTCTCGGTCAGGTGCCGGGCGCCGGCGTGCAGCCCCGTGGCCCCCAGCGAATCGCAGCGTGCCTGCCAATCGTCGGGAACCTTGCCAACCAGAAGGGCCCGGGGAAATTCCGGCGCCTGATCGGCGGCGGCGGCCAGGGCCTTTTCGGAAAAGCTCGACAGCAAGGGGGCCGGAAGATTCGCGGGCCAGCTTTCCTGCAAGGTCTTGGCGACGATGACGCCCGTGGTCGCGTCCTGGTCGTTGGACGGCTTTATTTCAACATTGGCGCCGAGCCCCAGATGCCCGAGCACAGCCAGGGCCTGGTGCAGGGACGGCACGCGTTCCCCCCGGAAGGCCGGGCCGAACCAGGCCCCGGCATCAAGGCCGCGCAGATCCTCCCAACGGCGGTCGGCCAGGCGCCCCGTACCGTCGGTCGTGCGCCCCAGGGTTTCGTCGTGGATCAGGATGGGCGTGCCTTCGGCCGTCAGCATGACGTCGAATTCAACCCAGGCGGCACCCAGTTCATGGGCCTTGCGCAGGCCGGACAGCGTGTTTTCCGGCGCGTGGCCGGCGGCGCCGCGATGACCGATGACCTTTGGCAGCACGGCGTTGGGCTCAAGGCGATGGTCGGTATTCAAGGGAGGATCCCTAACATGAAATTCGTTGTCTTTCTGCCGATCAGCGAGCAGTCTTACAAGACCTTTCTCGCAATCAACCTGCAATGAATAAGAAAAGAGGTCTGGGATGGATGACACCCTGAAGGAACGGGCGCTTCGTTTTCACGCGGAGCCCGTGCCTGGAAAACTGGAAATCACCCCCACAAAACCCTTGGCGACGCAGAGCGATCTGGCTCTGGCCTATTCGCCGGGCGTCGCCTTCGCCTGCCTGGCCATCAAGGAAGATCCCGAACAGGTCGCCAAACTGACCGGCCGCCAGAACCTGGTCGCCGTGATCTCCAACGGCACCGCCGTTCTGGGCCTGGGCAACATCGGCGGTCTGGCGTCCAAGCCGGTGATGGAGGGCAAGGCCGTCCTGTTCAAGAAGTTCGCCGGAATCAACGTGTTCGATATCGAGCTGAACGAAACCGATCCGGAGAAACTGGTCGACATCATCGCCGCCATGGAGCCGACCTTCGGTGCCATCAACCTGGAAGATTTCAAGTCACCCGATTGTTTCATCCTGGAACAGAAGCTGAAGGCGCGCATGGGCATCCCCGTGTTCCACGACGATCAGCACGGCACCGCAATCGTCGTCTGCGCCGCGCTGACCAACGGCCTGCGCGTGGTCGGCAAGGACATTTCGAAGGTCAAGGTGGTGTCCACGGGCGGCGGGGCGGCCGGTATCGCCTGCCTGAACCTCATGGTTTCCATGGGCTTGAAGCGCGAAAACATCACCCTGGTCGACCATGTCGGCGTGGTGTTCGAGGGCCGCACCGAGGACATGACCGAGCAGAAGGCCGACTACGCGGCCAAGACCAACACCCGCACCCTGGCCGAGGCCGTACGCGGCGCCGACGTTTTCTTAGGGTTGTCCGCCCCCGGCATCCTGAAGAAAGACATGGTCGAGACGATGTCCGAACGCCCGATCATCATGGCGCTGGCCAATCCCGACCCGGAAATCCTGCCCGAGGACGCGCGCGCCGCGAACCCCCGGGCCCTCATCTGCACGGGCCGCTCGGACTATCCCAACCAGGTCAACAATGTGCTCTGCTTCCCCTTCATCTTCCGGGGCGCGCTCGATTGCGGGGCCACGACCATCAACGAGGAAATGAAACTGGCGGCGGTCAAGGCCATCGCCGACCTGACCATGGCGGAAAGCTCCGAAACCGTGGCCCGCACCTATTCGGGTGAGGACCTCAGGTTCGGCCCCGAATACCTGCTGCCCAAGCCCTTCGACATGCGCCTGATCGTCGAGGTCGCCACCGCCGTCGCCAAGGCGGCCATGGACTCGGGCGTCGCCAAACACCCGATCGCCGATTTCGAGGCCTACCGCGACAAGCTGGAACAGTTCGTGTTCCGCTCGGGCATGCTGATGAAGCCGATCTTCGAGCGCGCCAAGCAAGACCCCAAGCGCCTGGTCATCGCCGAGGGCGAAAGCCACCGCGTGCTGCGCGCGACCCAGGTCCTGGTCGACGAAGGCATCGCCAAGCCGATCCTGGTCGGCCGGCCCGACGTGATCGAAATGCGCATCGAACGCTTAGGCCTGCGCATTCAACCGGACAAGGATTTCGAAATTTGCAATCCGGAGAACGATCCCCGCTACGAAGACTATTGGCGCAGCTACCACGCGCTGATGGAACGCAAGGGCGTGTCGCCGGGGGCGGCGCGCCAGATCATGCGCACCAACAACACGGTGATCGCGGCGACCATGCTGAAGCGCGGCGAGGCCGACGCCATGCTGTGCGGCGTCATCGGGCGCTACGACTATCACCTGCGCTACATGATGGACGTGGTCGGCAAGGCGCCGGGTGTGCGCGACGTCTCGGCGTTGAGCGTCCTGCTGCTGCCCAAGGGCACGTTCTTCCTGGTCGATACCCAGGTGACCCCCGATCCCTCGGCCGAGGAATTGGCGGAGATGACCCTGCTGTCGGCGGAATTCGTGCAGAGTTTCGGCGAAACGCCCAAGATCGCGCTGTTGTCCCATTCCAACTTCGGCGCCGACGACTCGCCCTGCGCCCGCAAGATGCGGGATGCGCTTCGCATGGTGCGTGAACAGGCCCCGGACCTGGAAGTCGAGGGCGAAATGCAGGCCGACGCCGCCATCGACGAGGACGTGCGCAACCGCGTGTTCCCCAATTCCCGGCTCAAGGGCATGGCCAATCTTCTGGTGTTTCCCGACCGCGAGGCCGCCAACAGCGCCTTCAACCTGTTGAAGACCTTGGACAACGGCCTGCCCATTGGTCCCATCCTGATCGGCACGGACATGCCGGCCCATGTGCTGACCAGCGCCGTCACGGCGCGCGGGATCGTCAACATGGCGGCTTTGGCCGTGGTCGATGCCCAGATCCGCCGCCGGTTGATCTGATCCGGTCCGTCCACGCAGCCTATTGCCGGCGCGGGATCAGGCCCAAACCGTCCAGGAATTCGGCAAACTTGAGGTCCGCGTGGACGACGTCGTGAATGATGTCGTGAAAGCAGACACGTAGTTCGCGGATGCCGACGTAGCCTTGCGCCTGCATACCGGCGATCAGGTTTTCGACCCTCTTCAGGCAGTCCGCATGATGATCGGCATGCCAATCCAGGCCGCTGTAGCCAAGATCCCGCATGAGGTCTTCCTCGTGGCTAAAGTGGGCTGTCAGGTGTTCAACGAAAATCCTGAACGGCTCTTCAAAATCCTCAAGCACACCGTCAACCAGCCGCGCCACACAATCGTTGACGATGTCGATCAGGTCTTCGTGCTGCGGATCGATGTCGTCGTAATGGATGTAAAAGGTTGGCGGCAGCGCGAACGCCTGCCGCTCCGTATCGTTTGTCATCGGCGGTCATCTCCCAGGTTGGCACCCCATTGGCCCCGCCGTTTCCCGGCGGAACAGGATGAAGCCCCCATTTCATCCGGTCAATTTTAACGGTAGCTGGCGACCTCCAACTTTTCGTCCATTATTTGTCTACTCTATATAAACCCTATATTTTACAGGGGATTAAATCATACACTGATACTACCTATACGGTCAAATATCACAAAAATAGAGACGACCGGCGTCACGAGGCGGCCCCGGGATCGACATACCAGGCGACGGCCATGGCGGCGGCACCCCGCTTTTGCCACTGGAAACGGGGCCCCGGATTGCCTACACCTAAAGGCAACCGACCCTATGACACCGACGACGGAGACCGACCGTGGCTTGGCATGGCAAACTGCTTCGGGTGAACCTGACCAAGGGCACCTGCATCCCGGAACCGCTGAACATGGACTGGGTCAAGCTGTACCTGGGCCAGCGCGGCCTGGGCACCAAGTATCTGTATGAGGAAATCGACCCCAAGGTCGATCCCCTGAGCCCCGACAACAAGCTGATCTTCGTCACCGGCCCGCTGACCGGGACATGCGCGTCCACGGGCGGGCGCTATTCCGTGGTCACCAAGGGGCCGCTGACGGGCACGGTCGCATGCTCCAACTCGGGCGGGCAGTTCGGCGGCGAGTTGAAGCAGGCCGGCTGGGACATGGTCATCATCGAGGGCAAGTCGGCCAAGCCGGTCTACCTGATGCTCGTCGACGACCAGGCCGAACTCCTCGACGCCGAGGGCTTCATCTGGGGCGAGACCGTGTGGGACACGGAAGACGCCATCAAGAAGCGCCATCAGGACCCCTTGATCCGCATCGCCTCCATCGGCGGCGCCGGCGAGGGCCTGTCGCGCTATGCCTGCATCATGAACGACCGCGACCGCGCGGCCGGACGCTCGGGTGTCGGCGCGGTCATGGGCTCGAAGCTGCTGAAGGCCGTCGCCGTGCGCGGCACCACGGGCGTCGCCGTGAACGACCCAAAGAGGTTTTTGGACGTGACCCGCGAGAAGCGCAATATCCTCGACCCCTCGCCCGCCCGGGCGCGCTATTCCGGGCTCGGCACCATGGCCATGATGGACGTGAC
Source organism: uncultured Alphaproteobacteria bacterium (assembly GCA_963976055.1). Lineage (GTDB taxonomy): Bacteria > Pseudomonadota > Alphaproteobacteria > Rhodospirillales > Casp-alpha2 > UBA1479. The sequence continues at coordinate 156,161 of CAXBJB010000007.1, read as the reverse complement.
CCAGGCCCACGGGTCGCTGCCGACCCTGAACTGCCGCGAGGTCCAGTTCGAGCATATCGCCGACGTCAACGTGAAGAAGCAGCACACGGTGCGGAAATCAGACGGCGAGGCCCCCTATCAGGGCAACAAGGCCTGCTTCGCCTGCTCCATCGGCTGCGGCCGCATGGCCAAGATCGATCCGGACCATTTCTCGATCAAGGGCAAGGCGCGCTATTCCGGCGTGACCGGCGGCCTGGAATATGAATCCGCCTATGCCGTCGGCCCCATGTGTGGCGTGCAGGACGTCGAGGCCGCGACCTATGCCTCGGCGCTGTGCAACGAGCACGGCATGGACCCGATTTCCTTCGGCGCGACGGTCGCCGCCGCCATGGAACTGTTCATGGAAGGCGCCATCACCACGGAACAGACCGAAGGCCGCGACTTTTCCTTCGGCAACGCGGAGGCGCTGTGTTGGGCGGCCGAGGTCACGGGCACGGCCCAGGGTTTCGGCAAGGACCTGGGGTTGGGCGCCCTGCGGCTGTGCGAAAAATACGGCCATCCCGAATTCGCCATGGTCGTGAAGGGCCAGGAATTTCCAGGCTATGATCCCCGTGCGATGCAGGGCATGGCCTTGGGCTACGCCACGTCGAACCGGGGCGCCTGCCACCTGAAGGCCGCCCCCTTCCAGGACGATTTTCAGCGCGTGACGCCGGACGGCAAGGCCAAGATCGTCAAGGACAGCCAGGATTACATCGCCGCCATCGATTCCTCGGGGCTCTGCACCTTCACCAAGGCCGCGTGGAGCGCACCCGACTATGCCGACCAGATCGACGCCGCCTGCGACGGCGACTGGACGGTCGAGCGCCTGCTGGAACTGGGCGAGCGCATCTACAACCTGGAACGCCTGTTCAACAACGCCGCCGGCTTCACGTCCAAGGACGACACCCTGCCCAAGCGCGTGTTGACCGAACCGGCCAAGGGCGGGGCCGGCAAGGGCCATGTCGCCGAACTGGAAAAGATGCTGCCGGAGTATTACGAGCTGCGCGGCTGGACCCCCGACGGCGAGCCGACGACCCAGACGCTGACCCGCCTGGGCCTGGCCTGAGCGGCGCCATCCCATGAACGTCACAGTCAAGCTGATCGCCATGGACCCGTTCTCCCCGCCGGGGTTCGACGCCAATGGCGTCGGCGCCTTCACCCTGGCCGACGGCGCCAGCCTGGAAGACCTGATCGCGCAGCTGAAACTGCCCGACGGCATCGGCGAGGCTTATATGACCATGCTGAACGAGGACGCGGTGCCCATTGCCGGACGCGCGGACGTACCGCTGTCCGACGGCGACGAGGTCACCGTGTTTCCGGCCATCAAGGGCGGGTGCTAACGATCAACCGGCGATCTCGACCTGCCAATGGTCGCTCAGGTCCTCAAAATCCTGAATACCGACCTTGTCCATCGAACTGAGCGAGATGATCTTGTCCACCGTCCCCGTTTCGTCCACGACCGGCAGGCGCAGGTTGAGCTTTTCCGCCATCACGCCTTCGACCCGCTCGAAGATCGTCATGAACAACAGTGGGCGGGCCTGGATCACCACTTCCCAGAACTGGCTGAACCGGATGTGCCCCGACTGATTGACCACATGTTCGGACAACAGCACGCCCGTTTCCTCACGCTTGAACAGCCGCGACAGCTCCGATCCCCAATAGCGGTATTTGAAATCCTTGCCGCCATCGACGACATCGACGACCGTCGCCATGGGCAAAAGCTTGGGCGGAAAATCCGACAGGGTGACGTCGGCCCACACCGGCGCGTCACGATCACCGCACCAACTCCGCCACAATGCCAGGGCGGACAGCAGGTCCTCGGATTTAAGGTCCTCAAGGGGTAGCGACACAAGCCGTGTGCCGTGAGGCTTGAATTCGGCCATTATCCCAAGCCTGTCCAGCCTGTTTCAATTCCCAAAATCGTAGCACAGCCGCAAACGGCTGTCCCATTAGAGAAACAGCTGCGCCATGCGGCGACATCGGTCCCCACGCCCCCGGAAATCCGTGCGATGACTAGAGCAGGTTCAGCGGCGTCTTCAGGTAAGAAACGCCGTTGTCTTCCGCCGGCGGCAGGGCGCCGCCGCGCATGTTGATCTGCACGGATGGAATAATCAGCGCCGGCATGTTGAGCTTGGCGTCGCGGCCGTTGCGCATGGCGGCGAAGGCATCGGCATCCTTGCAATCCTTCAGATGGATGTTCGCCGCCTTCTGCTCGGCGACGGTGCAATGCATGACCACGTCACGCCCGCCCGGCATGTAGTCGTGGCACAGGAACAGGCGCGTTTCGTCGGGCAAGGCGAGAATCTTGTGGATCGAGGCATAAAGCTGGCGCGCGTCGCCGCCGGGAAAGTCGCAGCGCGCCGTGCCGTAATCCGGCGCGAACAGGGTATCGCCGACGAAGGCCGCGTCGCCGATCACATAGGTGACGCAGGCCGGCGTATGCCCCGGCGTGTGCATCACCCGCGCCGTCAGGTTGCCGATTTTGAATTCCTCGCCGTCGGCGAACAGGTGGTCGAACTGCGAGCCGTCGGTGGCAAAGGCGTCCTCGGCGTTGAAGATCTTCTTGAAGGCCGCCTGCACTTGGCCAACCTTGCCGCCGATGCCCAGGCGCCCGCCCAGGCTTTCCTTGACGAAGGGGGCCGCGGTCAGGTGGTCGGCATGGACATGGGTTTCCAGCACCCATTCCACGGTCAGGTCATCCTGGCCGATCTGGTTGACGACGACCTCCGCACTTTCCCGATAGGTCCGCCCGGCCGCCGCATCGTAATCCAGCACCGGGTCGATCACGGCGGTGGCACCCGTTTCCGGGCACATGACGATATGAGTGATGGTGAAGGTGCGGTTGTCGAAGAACGAAATGACCTTGGGATTAAGCGCCATGGACCCTGGAATTCCTGCCCGATTATTTTCCAATCTTCCGGTGTATTTACCAGCTTTTCCGGGTGGGAGGAAACCCCGGACGGCTAGGCCGTCCAGGTCTCGTGCAGGGTCACCTGAGGCAGCAAGGTTTCGGGTAGTGCCTCGATCCCCAGGCCCGGCGCCGCCGCCAATGCGATCCGCCCGTCCGTCACGGTCATGCCGGGAATGTCGGAACGCAGGGGGTTCGGATTGGCATCGACCTCGAGCAGCCCCGGGCCGCCGACGGCGGCCAGCAGATTGGCCGAGGCCAGCAGCCCGATGCCGCCGCCCAGGTAATGGGGGCAATAGGTGCGCCCGCCCGCCAGGATCGCCCGGGCCACGGGCAGGCAGCCGGTGACGCCGCCCCATTTCGCCATGTCGGGCTGGATGTAGGCGAGCGACCCGGCCGCCACGGCGGCGTCGAAATCCTCCACGCCCGTAAAGTTTTCCCCGGCGGCGAGCGGAACGCCGCCCTCTTTCGCCAACCGCGCCCAATCCCCCGCCGGCGCATCGGCGCGCAGCGGTTCTTCCAGCCAACCCAACCCCAAATCCCGCGCACCCTGGGCAAAATCCAGGGCCGCCTCCAGGTTCCAGGCTTGGTTGGCGTCGGAAAACAGGCGCTCGTCCGGCTTCATGCTTGCCTTCAGGGCCTTGATGCCGGCGATGTCTTTCGCCGTGTCGAACCCGACCTTGACCTTGAAATTGCGGAAGCCGGCGGCGCGGAATTCAGGCACCACGTCCGCCGCGATCCCGATATGGATGCCGCTAGCATAAGCGGGCACGGCGTCCGCCGCGTCGTCGGCGATGAAATGGCGCAGCGGCCGGCCGGCGGCGCGCGCCGCCAGATCCCACAGCGCGATGTCGAGCCCGGCGATGGCCTGGGAATAGGGTCCCGGCTCGCCGGTTTGCAGCACCCGCACGCGGGTTTTTTCCCACATCAGGGCATAGGCCTCGGCGGGCGAGGCCAGATCGCGCCCGGCCAGCAGGGGCGCCAGTTCGTCCACCGCCATGCGGACCCGGTGTTCGGCCCCGCAACTTGGGAAGTTGCACCAGATTTCCCCGAACCCGAAGGTGCCGTCGGCGCCTTCGACCCGCAGGAACACGGCCGGGCGGTCGCGCATGATCCCGAACGAGGTTTCCACGGGGCGCTGGATGGCGACACGCAGGGCCCAGACATCGATGCGGCGAAGACGCAGCACGCCCTCGGGAAAAGGCCGTGCCGTCGATGGCGCGGGGTGACCGTTCAGTGCCATGAAATTTCCTTCAGTGATAGACATCCATAAGTCCATACGACTATATTATCGGCACAACGTAACCGCAACGCCGGATCGACATTCATGCTGCCGCCCCGCGCCCGCCGCCACACCATGCCGCTTTACGCCCAGGTCGCCAACACCCTGCGCGGCGAGATCGAGGCCGGTATTTGGTCCCTGGGTCAGCAGCTTCCCGCCATTGACGACCTTGCCGTCCGCTTCAACGTGGCGCGCGCAACCATGCGTCAGGCCATCGGGGTGATCGAATCCGAAGGCCTGGTCAAACGCCGCCACGGGCTCGGCACCTTTGTCGAGCGCGAACCGCGGGAGCAGCGCTGGCTGCCGCTGGCGTCGGATTGGGATTCCTTCGTCCGCATGGTCGAACCCCTGCAGCCGAAGCTGATCCTGGTCGAGAGCGCCGAGCGCCAACCGCGCATCCTGGACGGCGAGGGCAAGCCGGCCACCGCCTATCAGCACATCAAGCGCGTCCATTACCGGGACGACGAGCCGTTCTGCCTGATCGACATCTACCTGGCCGCCGACATCTACCTGCGCGCCCCCGACCAGTTTCGCAGCAACATCGTCGTGCCCCTGCTGGCCGCCATGCCCGACATCGCCATCGGCAAGGTCCATCAGACCCTGACGGTCGACGGCGCCGGGCAGGAAGCAGCCGAACGTCTGGACCTTCCCCTGGGCGCCCCCGTCGCCAATGTGCGCCGGACCATCGGCGACCGGTCCGGCACCTGCATCTACGTCGCCGAGATCACCTACCGCGGTGACGTGGTCCGCCTCGAAATCGACTTGTCCCCGGCCCCGGACGGGGCTATGGGATAAGCGCCCGGCGCGGGCCGCAAACGGCCGCCGGATGCTCCGGCGGTCCCGCCAAGAATAACAAGAACAAGAACGACCGAACTTCGATCACCAACCCCATCTGGAGGAAACAACCATGAAGACCACCCGACGCTCTCTCGTATTGACGGGGGCAGCCCTGGCACTTGCCGCAGGCATCGGCATGACCGCCCAATCCGCGCCGGCCCAGGCCGAATACCCGGAAAAGCCCATCAGCTACATCATTCCCTTTGGCCCCGGTGGCGAGTCCGACATCACCGCCCGCATGCAGCAGCCCTTCTTCAAGGACAAGTTCAATCAGGACCTGGTCATTTCCTACAAGCCGGGCGCCGGTGGCGCGGTCGGGTGGTCCGGCCTGAATTCCCTGAAGGGCGACGGCTACACCATGATGGGCGTCAATCTGCCGCACATCGTCCTGCAGCCGCAGCAGAAAGACGTCGGTTACAAGACCGAAGACATCACCATGCTGTATTGGTTCCACTACACGCCCGACGCCATCGTGGTGACCGACGACAGCCCCTTCAAGACCCTGCAGGACCTCATCAAGTTCGCCAAGGAAAACCCGGCAAAGCTGATCTTCTCCGGCTCGGGCAAGGGCACGGCGCCGCATCTGGCGCAGGTCCGCTTCGACAAGCTGGCTGGCGTCAAGACCACCTACGTGCCGTTCAAGGGCACGGGGGCCAGCGTCGCCGCCCTGATGGGCAAGCAGGTGACCGCCGCCATGGCCTTCACCACCGTGGCCGCCAACTATGAGAAAACGCGCCTTTTGGCCGTCGCCATGGAAAAGCGCCATCCCCGCTTCCCCGACGTGCCGACCTTCAAGGAACTGGGCATCGACATCGTGTCCGGCGCCTACCGCGGCATCGCCGTTCCGAAATCGACGCCCGAGCCGATCCGCCAGAAGCTGACGGCCATGATCAAAGCGGTCAACGAAGACCCGGCCTTCCTCAAAAAGATGGAAGAAGGCGGCTTCGCCCCCGTCGATTACGCCTACGGCAAGTCGGCAGACGACTTCCTGTCCTCCTTCGCCAAGGACGTGACCGCCGCCGCCAAAGAAGCGGGCATGCTGAAGTAAGCAGCCTTTATCGTCACGGGCCGTGCCTGCCCATTTCCGGCCGGGCCGGCCCGTGACCGCTTACCCCTTTGGGGCCGTCTCATCGGTCCATTCAAATTTCCACGGAGACGTTTCATGGCAGGGCTTGAGCATCTGCTCACCGCGCTGACGCCGCTCAATCTGGCTTTCGCCCTGTTCGGCGTTGTCGCCGGCACGGTGATCGGCGCCATTCCGGGGCTGACCGCGACCATGTCGGTTGCGGTGCTGGTGCCCCTCACCTTCGCCATGCCGACCTCGTCGGCGCTCATTCTCATGGGCGCGATCTACACGGGCGCCATCTACGGCGGCGCCTATTCGGCGATCCTTCTCAACACCCCGGGCACGCCGTCCGCGATCGCGACCACCTTCGACGGCTATCCGCTGGCGAAAAAGGGCGACGGCGACTACGCCATCACCATCGCCTGCCTGGCCAGCGTGATCGGCGGCCTGATCGGGGCCATCGCCCTGATGACCCTGGCCCCGCCGCTGTCCAAGGTGGCGCTTGCCTTCGGTCCCGTCGAATATTTCTGGCTCGCCATTTTCGGCCTCTCGCTGATCGCGGCCCTGTCCGAAGGCAGCCTGTTGAAAGGCGTCGCGGGCGGTGCCCTGGGGCTGCTGCTGTCTTGCATCGGGGTGGCCGAAGTCGCCGGCGACGTGCGCCTGACCTTCGGCTCGCAGACCATGCTGAGCGGCATCCAGATCGTCGCCGCCCTGATCGGCCTGTACTGCATCCCCGTGCTGATCGATCTGGTCGCGCAGCCGGGTCACCACCTGAAGGTCGAAACCGGGTCGCGCGGGTTCCGCCTGGGCGAGGCCGTGCGCTACCTGTGGGGCGACAAGATCAACGCCGTCCGCTCGGCCGTGATCGGCACCGTGGTCGGCATCCTGCCCGGCGCCGGCGGATCCATCGCCAGCCTGGTGTCCTATTCCGAAGCCCGGCGCACGGCGAAACCCGGCCAGATCTACGGCAAGGGCGAGCCGGGCGGCATCATCGCCTCGGAATCGGCCAACAACGCCACCGTCGGCGGCGGTTTCATCCCGACCCTGGTGCTGGGCATTCCCGGCACGCCGCCGGACGCGGTGATCCTGGGGGCACTCCTGGTTCAGGGCGTGCGCACCGGGCCCAGCCTGTTCGCCAACCAGGGCGAGATCGTCTACACCTTCATCTGGGGCCTGATCCTGGCGACCATCCTGATGCTGCCCACGGGGCTGTTCATCGGACGCTACGCCTACCGCACGATCATCACCCTGCCCAAGGCCCTGCTGGTGCCGGCCATCGCCTTCATGACGATCATCGGCAGCTATTCCATCCGCAACAACATCAGCGACGTCATCATCATGATCGTGCTGGGCGGGTTTGGCTGGATCATCGCACGCTTCGGCTTCACGGCGTCGCCCATCGTGCTTGGCCTGATCCTGGGGCCGATCGCGGAATCGGGTTTCGTGCAGGCCTGGACCATCGGCCGCGCGACGGAAAACCAGATGGGCATGTTCTTCGGACGGCCGATTTCCATCGCCATCATCGTGTTCACCCTGTTCACCCTGCTGAGCCCCTTCGTGCTGGCCCGGCTGAAGAAGATCAAGGATCAGGCCCATGCAGACTGACGTTCGGAAAGACACCGGCGGCGCCGTCATCTCGGCGGTCATGATCGGCATCGCCTGCCTGGTGATCTGGGATTCCCTGAGCTACATGGACAGGGATTCCGCCGTGTTCCCGCGTACCTTCGCGGGTGTCCTAATCGCGGCCTCTCTGGCCTATATCGTGATGTGGCTGTTGGGCCGGGCCAAGGCGGGCGCGGCGCCGGAAGGCGGATCATCGGCGCGGCGCATGCTGCTGGTCGCCGTCATGCTGGGCGGCACCATGGCGATGCCCGTGGTCGGCTTTATCGGCGCGGCCCTGCCCGTGTTCGCGGCCCTGACCCTAATCGCCATGTACGATCCCTGGACCCGCTTCCGCATCCTGGTCTACCCGCTGATCGGCACGGCCATCGTGCTCGGGTTCTTCTACCTGTTCCGCGAGGTGCTTCTGGTGCCGCTGCCCATAGGCAGTCTGTTCGAAGGCGGCTGACCTCAGGGCACGATCGCCGCGCGCAGGACCGAACGGTCGGCGGCGCGGGCGAAGGCTTCGTCCAACTGATCCAGGGTGAACTTGGAATCCACCAGGTCCTTGAACGGGAACCGATCGCGGTTGGCCATGACAAAATCGAGCGCCTGGATCAGGTGGCGGGGGTGGTAGTTGTGCACCCCCCGGATGGTGATCCAGCGGCGCAGGATTTCGTTGCCGTCGACGGTGAACATGGCGTTGGGATTGACCAGCCCGCCCAGCACATAGCGCCCGCCGACCCGCAGCATCTTGAGCCCCGCCGGGATGACGCTGGGCAGGCCGCAAACCTCGATCCCCACGTCGGCCCCGTCGGGCGGACATTCGGCGCGAACGGCGGCGACCAGTTGCTCGTCACTCAGCTTGGACACATCGAAGGTCACGTCGCAGCCGAACTTGGCCGCCAGGTCCAGGCGGTCCGGCACCGCGTCCAGGCCGATCACCTTGCGCGCGCCGCGTGCCTTGGCGATGGCGCAACCATAGAGGCCCAACAGGCCCAGGCCCTGGACGACGACCGTGTCGCCGACGTCGATCTCACCGGCCTCGGTCACGGAAATCATGGTCGCGGCCCCGCAATTGAGTGGCGTTGCCTCTTCGTCTGAAATCGCGTCAGGTAGCTTGAGGATCCCCGTCCCGGGCATGATGTAGCAATAATCGGCGAAGCCGCCCAAAAAGTGCGGGTCTTCCTCGGCCAGGTCGTGGCCGTACTTGCGCAAGCCATGGGCCTTTTGCGGCATGTCGTGGACGTCGGCGTAATAGGAATCGCCGTTGTGGAAGAACTCGGTCCAGGTCACGCGGTCGCCGATGGCGAGCTTGTCGCCACGCAGATCGACCTCGCGCTCGGCCCCCAACTGTTCGATCACGCCGACGATCTCGTGGCCCAGGATGCCCGGGCAGGGATTGGGCCGGTGGCCCTGGTAGGAATGGATGTCGGAACGGCAAATGGTCGACATGGTGATGCGCACCAGGACCTCGTCCGGATGAACGTCGCGCACGGGAAATTCGCGGACGACAAAGGGCGCGTTCGGCGCGTCATAGACGACAGCCCGGCCATTCTTCTGCATTCTGTTATCTCCGTTCTTCGGATGGCGCCGCTTGGGGCGCCGGGTGGCATTGGCAAGATGTCGGCGCCCGTCATTTCATCTTCATGACGGTGTTGCGCGCCCAGGCGGACAAAAGTTCGGAAACCAGGACCAGTGCGATGATCGACAGGATGATCGCCGCGACGCGCTCCGTCTCGATCTGCAAAACGCTACGCTTCAGATACCAGCCCATGCCGCCGGCCCCGAAGAAGCCGACCACCGTCGCCGCCCGGAACGCCACGTCCCAGGTGTAGATGGCGATGCCGGTGAAGGCGACGCGGACTTGCGGGAACACGCCGAACACCATGACCTGGAACAGGTTGGCGCCGGTCGCGCGCATGGCTTCGACCTGGCCCATGTCGATGGCTTCGATCTCCTCGGCGAACAGCTTGGCGGCGAACCCGGCGCTGAACAGCGTCAGAGCCAGCACGCCCGGCAGCATGCCGTAGCCGAGGATCGAGACGAACAGGATGGCCCAGATGGTCTCGTGCACGGCCCGGCAGGACATCGAGAACATGCGCGCCCCCGGGTACACGAACAGCCTGGACGGCGTCATGTTGTAGGCCGCGAACCAGGCCAACGGGACCGTGATGAGAAGCCCGAACAGGGCGCCCAGATAAGCCATTTGGATGGTTTCGACGACATAGCCCAGGTAATCCCGGTCCATGATGTAGTCGATGTCGGCGGGATAGTAGCGCTGGGCGATGACCTCGCCCATGCGCCCGAACATGCCGAACAGACGGTCCAGGGGAATGTTCAGGTATTCGATGCTGAACACCACCACGGAAAAGGCGATGAGCCATGCGCCGTAGCTGTAGAGCGATTCCGGATGCTTGTAGCGGGACCACCGTTTCGGGATGGCGGGAGTTGCGTTGCTGGACATGTTGGCGGACATCGGGGGCGGCCTCCTAGATCATGCGCCGGCGGATCGCGTGAGAGATCGCCTCGCCCAGGAAAATGATGGCCAGAATGGCGATGATCACCGAGGTCACGCCATAATGGTTAAAAGTGTTCATCTGGCGGAAGAACACCAACCCAAGGCCCCCGGCGCCGACCAGACCGAGCACGGCCGAACGGCGGATGTTGATTTCCCATTCGAAGATCACGGTGCCGATGACCTGCGGCAGGACCTGCGGCAGAATGGCGTAAAGCATGACCTGGAACGTATTGGCGCCGGTCGCGCGCATGGCCTCGACCGGGCCCGGATCGATGTCCTCAATGGCCTCGGCCGACAGCTTGGCGATGAAGCCGATGGAGCGCATGGCGATGGCGAACACCCCGGCCATGGCGCCCAGCCCGAACACGGCGACGAAGAACAGGGCCCAGACGATTTCATGGATCGAGCGGCTGAGGGTCATCATCAGGCGCGCGATGGGATAGGTGACCGGCGCGAAGGGCGTGATGTTCATCGCCCCGAACCAGGTTGCCGGCACGCAGAGGATCACGCCCATCGCCGTGCCCAGGCAGGCAATCAACAGGGTTTCCAGCGTCGGGCCGATCAGGCTCGGGAACAGGGAGAAATCGATGCCGGCGAACTGGCCCGCGGCCTCCATGACCTCGCCCAGGCTGCCGATACGCGCCCAATCCGTGTCCTGGATCACGGTGACGTCGACGCTCCAGATGACAAGCCCGAACAGGACCACCGCAATGACGGCGGTCTTGCGCTGGCGCCGGGTGCGGCGGGCGAGGATGTCGTCGGTTCTCACGTCCATGACACGGTATCCTGTGGCGTTGTCCATTCCCCGCGCCTCACAGAACTTCCATGGCGTAGATCTCGTCGAGCTTCGCCTCGTTCATCTGTTCCGTCGGACCGGCGAACATGGTCATGCCGTCCTGCAGGCCGATCATCTTGTTGCAGAATTCCATGGCCAATTTGACGTCGTGGATATTGCACAGGCAGGGCACGTTCAGCTCCTGCGCCATTTCCTTGATCAGGGCCATGATCTCGCGCGAAATCTTGGGGTCGAGCGCCGAGGTCGGCTCGTCCAGCAGCATCAGCTTGGGGTCTTGCATCAAGGCGCGGGCGATGCCGACGCGTTGACGCTGACCGCCGGAAAGCTCATCCGCGCGCTTGTCCACATGGTCGGTCAGGCCGACCCGGTCGAGCAGATGCAGGGCGTGGTCGATGTCCTTGCGCGGGAACATGCGGAATAGGGTGCGCAGGTTGCCCGTATAGCCCAGGCGCCCCGCCAGCACGTTGTCCATCACGCTCATGCGGTCGATCAGGTTGAATTCCTGAAAGATCATGCCGATGTCGCGGCGCACCAGGCGTAGGTCACGGCTCGACATCTTGGTCACGTCGCGTCCGTTGAACACGATGGATCCTGACGTCGGATTGACCAGCCGGTTGATGCAGCGGATCAGGGTCGATTTCCCGGCCCCGCTGGGGCCGATGATGGCGAAGAAATCATCTCCTTCGACGTCGAAGGAGATTCCCTTGAGGATTTCCGGACCGCGGGCGCTGTAGCGCGCGCGCAGGTCTCTTACTTCCAAGACGGCCATGACGTGTCATCCAGGTTTGGTCGTTGATTGAAAAGGCGTTCCGGTTCTTTTGCCCGGTTCTGCGGGAAGAATATGCGGCGGCCGGCCCCCGACAGGGAGTAACCGGCGGAACCCGGCCGCCGCCGGGGTGCAGTGTACCCCTACTTCTTCTTGCGCGCGTCCTTGGCGGCCTTCAGGTCGCGGATGATGTCGTAGTCTTCCGACGACATGGCGACAAACTTGTTGGACTTCACGTTGGCGAGGAACTTCTTGGCACCGGGTTCCTTGTCCAGGCCCAGGAAGGTTTCGCGGATGTTCTTCTTGATGTCCTCACACAGCGGCTTGCGGTAGACGAAGGGATCTTGCGGGATCGGCTTGGATTCCCACAGGATGTTCACGTCTTCCAGCTTGATCTCGCCCTTGTTGACCACATTGTCGAAGCGGTGGGTCGCGACGAAGGCGACATCGACCTTGCCCTTGTTGACGGCGACGGCCGACAGCTCATGGCTGCCCGAATAGATGACCTTGCCGAAGAACTTGTCGATGTCCATGTTGACGACCTTGGAGAACACGACGCGCGGCATCAGGTTGCCCGACGTGCTGCCCGGATCGGCCAATGCCAGGGTCGAACCCTTGAGGCTGTCGATGGTGGTGAACTTGGAGCCCTTCTTGGAGATCAGGGCGGCCTTGTAGCCCGGCCCTTCTTCCTGCATGTGCCCCTTTTTCTTGGCGTAGGTCGCGAACACCTCGACATTGGGGTCCTTGGAATTGGCGATCACGTAGGTATAGGGGCCAAGCACGGCGACATCGACGAACTTGCTGAGCAGGCCTTCGACCACCGAGGCATAGGACGTGGGCATGAAGAACTGGATCTTCTTGCCGGTCAGCTTGGCCATGCGGTCGGTCACGGGCTTGTAGAGTTGCAGTTCGGCCACCGTTTCCTCGGTCGGAATGATGGCGAAGGTCAAGGCATCGGGATTTTCACATTCCGCCGCCTTGGCGTCGGATACGCCGGTGACCGTGATGGCGGCGCTCAGGGCCAGGGCCGAGAGCAGGGTTCCGGCGCGGCGTTTACCGGACAGTCGTGTCCTTTGGTCGAAGTTCATTGGATGTCTCCTCATGACGTGTTGCACTCCCGTGTCCGGCGTGCCGCAACGGCGCCGCGCCGGAGATCCCCGCTTCGATGGCGGTATGGATTCTGTTTTGGATGTCGGGGCCGAAAGCGGCCCCTGGATCGGCAAGGAGGAAAGACACACTCGAACAGGCCGGTCGCACGTCGCACGGGTAATGTGAAATCCGGTCCTGCATCAAGGCCCCCTTGTCTGGGTTGCCGGTCTTTTGGCGACCGGTCACATGCATGATCGGTAATTCAAACCTATTGGACAAATTCAAATATCGTATATAGTCCATTTAGAAAACCGATGATCTTTACACAGCTCAGATCCTTCCACGCCGTCGCCACCGAGAACGGATTCACCGCTGCCTCGAAAGTGCTGAACGTGGGCCAACCGACGCTGACCAGCCAGGTCAAGGCGTTGGAGGACATGTTCAAGGTCGAACTGTTCCACCGCCGCGGGCGCGGGATCGAACTGACCGAGGCGGGCCACGCCCTTCTCACCGTGACCCGGCGCATCATGGACATGGAGGGTCAGGCCCAGGACCTGCTGAACGCCTTCGGCGGCTTTCATACGGGCACGCTGCATGTCGGCGCCGTCGGCCCCTATCACGCGACGGAAATGCTTAGCGCCTTCAGCGAGGCCTATCCGGGCATCCGCCTGGCCGTCACCGTCGGGAACTCGAGCGAGATGGTCGGGCGCCTGCTGGACTATTCCGCCGACGTCGCCGTGCTGGCCCATGTCGAGGACGACCCCCGCATCTTCGCCATGCCCTACAGCCGCCATAAGGTGATCGTGTTCGCCCACAAGTCCCATCCTCTGGCCAAGCGCAAAAGCATCCGCATCGAGGAACTGGAGGGGGCCCGCATGGTGCTGCGCGAAAGCGGGTCGACCACCCGCCGGGCGCTGGAGGGCGCACTCACCCGCCACGGCGTGACCATCAACCCGGTCATGGAGATCGGCAGCCGCGAAGCCGTATGGCTGGCCGTCGCCCGGGGCATCGGCCTCGGCGTGGTGTCGGACATCGAATTCATCAAACATCCCGACCTGCGCACCATTGAGATCGAAAACGCCGACATCCACACCACGGCGCATGTGAACTGCCTGATGGAACGGCGGGATTCGCGCCTGGTCAGCGCGTTTTTCGACGTCGCCGCCGAAACCCGGAAACTGCGCCAGGGCGATCCCGCCTAGTCCGTCAGCCGGCAGCGGCCATCAGGTCGCCGACGTCCTTGGCGTCGTCCAGCCCCAGCACCAGATCCTCGATCCGCTTGGCCTTTTCCGCACCCAGGATCGGCTCTGCCAGACGGCGGAACTTGGCGATCAGGCGCTGTTCCTGGGCGTCCAGGTCGTCGGCGGGCACGCCCACGTCGAAGAACTGCACCAGGGACCGGCCGTCGGCCAGATCGATGATGATCTCGGCCGCGTGGCGGCTGTCGTGGATTTTGTCCTCGACCTCGACCTTTCGGCGCAGGGCCATCAGGTCGGGCCGCGCCGCCGTGGCGTCCGTATAGATTTCCCGGTCGCCCGTATCCATGCCCGACAACGCCATGGCGATGCAGTGGCGAATGGAGAACTTGACCTGCAGGCCCGTTTCCGGTTCGGGAATGTCGCAGACCTTGCGGTGGCCGGCGTCGACCAGGGTGCGCACGCGGACCACCTGGTCGGCGGTGAACTCGTGATGCTGCCTCAGGTCGCGGATCGCCTCGATCGACGAATGGGTCAGGTAACAGGCGGCATGGTACTTGAACAAATTCTCCTCGACCGCGAAGGGGGCCGTGGCGTTGGGCCGCACGGGCAGGCCGTGGAATTCCGTCGACTGGGTCGCCCCAAACCCCTGGGCACATTCCAGGGCGTCCGGGCGGCTGGTGAAGCCGCGCGCCGCCCAACGCGCCGCCATCAGGCCGTTCATGGCCGACTTGCCGGCATGGAGCGGCTTGCACATGGTCCCGAACATGGATTTCAGGCCCGCCGCCTGGGTCGCGGCGATGCCGAGCGCCATGGCGGATTTGTCCGCATCCAAGCCCAGCAATCGGGCACAGCCCGCCGCCGCGCCGAAGGTGCCGACCGTCGCCGTGGCGTGCCAGCCGTGGTCGTAATGGTTCATGCCCATCATCTCGCCGATCAGGCATTCGGCCTCGTAGCCGATGATGAAGGCGTCGACAACGGCGCGGCCGGAAAGGCCCTTCTGTTCCGCCAGGGCCAGGATGGCCGGCACCACCGGCACCGTCGGATGGCCATGCAGGCGCTTGTTGACGTCGTCGTAATCGAGCGCGTGGGATGCGGCGCCGTTGATCATGGCGGCGAAGCCGGGCGTGACCTTTTCCTTGCGCCCGACCAGCCGCGCGTTGCCCGCCTCGCCGGCGTCGAGCGCGTCATCGGCCAGGATGCCGACCAAGGGGTCCGTCGCCCCGGCCAGGGTGACACCGAACCAGTCGAGAATCGCGTGCTTGGCCCAACGGCGCGGGCGGTCGGTGAAATCGGCGGACGGAACGCCGGCGACCCATTGGGCGAGGTCGCGGGTGGGGGTTTCGGTCGCACCGCCTTGATGAGCGGTCTGATGAGTGTCGGGCATGGGTTCCTCCTTGGGATGGTCTGTCTTTTGCTTTTGTTCGTTCGGCCGGGCCGTCACAAGGCCTCGGTCAGGGAATCGGAAATCCGCCGCGCCGTATCCACGGCCAGCGGCACCAGTTTTTCGTGGACGCTTTCAAGATTCCATTGCGGCGCATAGCCGGGAATGTGCACGGCGGCCACCGCGCGCCCGTCCATGCGCAGGACGGGCGCGGCAGTCGACACGTTATGGATTTGCGACTGCTGGTCGGACACGTGATAACCGAGACGCCGCGCCTCGGCCATCTGGGCCTTCAGGGCGGGAATGTCGGTCAGGGTATATTCGGTGATCTTGCGCAGGTCCGAGGCGGCGAGCACGGCATCGGCCTCATCCTCCGGCATATGGGCCAGCATCACCGTGCCCGGCGAGGCGCAGAACGCCGGCACCCGGCGCCCGGCCAGCATGGTGCCGTAACTGGCCTTGGCCTGGGGAATGCGCACCGTATAGATCGCGTCGGTGCCTTCCATCTCGCACAGGTTGATCGTCGTATCGTAGACCTTGGACGCCTCGATCAGGATCGGCATGGCGATCTGCGCCAGGCGGTGCGAGACCATGAAGGTGTAGTAGAAATCGATCAGCGCGATTCCCGGGCGGTAACGCCGGGTGCCCGGGTCCTTTTCCAGATAGCCCAGGGTCACCAGGGTTTCGGAAAACCGCTGCGCGGCGCTTTTGTCCAGGCCCGACAGCTTGCAGATTTCGCTCAGGCCCAGGTCGCGCTGACGCAGTTCCGTCTGGCCCCGGCGAAACGCCTTCAACACCTGGAAACACTTGCCGACGGACGCCACGAAGGGCTTGCCGCGCCGGTCGTGGTCGGCCTCGGAGACAGGATAGGGAAGGACATCGTCGGCAAGATCGAGCATCGGGACTCCCTTGACAGTCTCGGGGCATTGGGTTGTAATCTTACAATCAGAAACTATGTATCACAATGCGATACTTTCTTCAACGCATGTGATCGTCAAATCAATGAGTACACAAGATGCACCGGCGCCCTATTGAGCCGCCGGCACGCATTCCGGGAGAACATCGTGAGCGAACCCAACGTCGGGGCCTGGCAGTGCTTGGCCGGCATTCGCGTCGTCGAGCTGGGGTCCAGCGTGGCCGCCCCCTACGCCGCATGGATTCTGGGCGCCATGGGCGCCGAGGTCGTGAAAATCGAACGCCCCGGCCCCGGGGACGACGCCCGCCAGTGGGGCAAGATGTTCCCCGACGGCATCGGGTCCTACTTCCACGCCCTGAACCGGGAAAAGCAGTCGATCACCGTCGACATGAGCAGCGCCGAGGAACGCGACTGGCTGCGCAACTACTGCATCACCGAGGCCGACGTGGTGATCCAGAACATGCGCCCCGGCACGGTCAAGAAGCACGGCCTGGACGCCGACACCCTGCGCGCCGCCAATCCCAACCTGATCTATTGCAACCTCGGCGCCTTCGGCAACGAAGGCCCCTTGAAGGACAAGCCGGGCTACGACCCCCTGATGCAGGCCTATGGCGGCCTGATGACCATCACCGGCGAGGAAGGCCGCCCGCCGATCCGCGTCGGCACCTCCATCATCGACATGGGCACCGGCATGTGGTGCGCCATCGGCATCCTGGGCGCCTTGAAGCGCCGCGGCGACACGGGCACCGGCTGCACGGTCGATGCGTCCCTGTACGAAACCGCCGTCGGCTGGATGAACAACGCCGTCGCCTCCGCCGCCGTCGATCCCAAGAACCCGGCCCGCGAGGGCTCCGGCGCCCGCGGCATGGCGCCCTATCAGGCGTATGAATGTTCCGACGGTTATCTGATCATCGCGGCCCCCAACGACCGCCTGTTCGAACGCCTGTCCAAGGTTCTGGGCCATCCCGAATGGCCGGCCGATCCGCGCTTCGACACCAATCAGAATCGCTACGCCAACCTGGCTGAGCTGAACGCCCTGATCGAGCCCGTGGTCATCACCCGGACCCGCGCCGACTGGCAGCAGGCCCTGGACGACGCGGGAATCCCCAGCGCCCCGGTGCAGCAGACCCTGGAAATGATGGCCGACCCGCAAACGCAAGCCCTCGGCATCCTGCAGACGGCCATGGGCGGCGGCCCCCGTCTGGTCGGCCTGCCCCTCAGCTTCGACGGCACGCGCCCGCCGATCCGGCAATCGGCGCCGACCGTCGGACAGCACAACGACGTCATAAAAGGGAAGAACCAGTGATGCGGATGGATTACGAAACCTACAACCTGGAACGCGTCGGCGAGAACGGACACATCCTGATCGTCATGATGGACCGTCCCGAGGTGCGCAACGCCAAGAACACCAAGATGGGCCTGGAGCAGATCGAAATCTTCGAGGGCCTGTACCGCGACACCGAGGACGTCCGCGTCGTGATCTATACCGGGCGCGGCGACAAGGCGTTCTGCGCCGGCGGCGACCTGAAGGAACGCAACGGCATGACCAACCACCAATGGCAGGTCCAGCACCGCATCTTCGAACAGGGGGTGATGGCCATGCGCAGCTGCCCGGTGCCGGTGATCGGCGCGGTCAACGGCGCCGCCTACGGCGGCGGCTGCGAGACGGCACTGACCTGCGATTTCGTCTATGCCGCAAGCCACGCCAAATTCGCCCTGACCGAGGTCACGCTCGGCATCATGCCGGGCGCCATGGGCACCATAAACCTGCCCAACGCGGTCGGCGAGCGGCGGGCCAAGGAAATCGTCATGACCGGCCTGCCGTTCACGGCCGAACAAGCCTGCGACTGGGGCCTGGTCAACAAGGTGTGCGAGCCGGAAAAGCTGATGGAGGAAACCATCGCGACGGCGGAACGCATCGCCTCGAACGCGCCGCTGTCGATCCGTGCCGCCAAGCGCTCGACCTCGATCGCCACGCAGGTCGACCGCATGTCGGGCTATCAGTTCGAACTTCAGGCCTACAACCGCCTGGTCGGCACTGACGACCGCATGGAAGGCGTCCGCGCCTTCAACGAGAAACGCAAGGCCCAGTTCAAGGGCTCCTGACACAGTCACCGCACGAAGATAAGGAGACCACCATGAAACGCGATATCGACGTCCTGGTCAGCGAAGTCGGCCCCCGCGACGGTCTACAAAGCATCCAGACGATCTTCACCACCGACGGCAAGATGGAATGGATCCGCAGCGAGGCCGCCGCCGGCGTGCCGCAGATGCAGGTCGGATCCTTCGTCAATCCGAAGCTTTTGCCGCAGATGGCGGATTCAGCGGAAATCGTCGCCCAATCGATCCTGATCGACGGCCTGACCGTCTCGGCCCTGGTGCCGAACCTGAAGGGGGCCGTGAACGGCCTGGCCGCCGGGGCCCATCAGATCGGCGTCGTGATGTCCGTGTCCGAACAGCACAACCAGGCCAACATCCGCCGCTCGGTGCAGGAATCCCTCGACGGCTTCGCCGAGATCGTCGCCTATCGGAACGAACATCCGGAATACAAGGATCAGATCATCTCCGGCGGCATGGCGACCTGCTTCGGCTGCACGATCTCCGGCCCGGTACCGGTCAAGGACGTCATGAAGGTCGCCGAAGGCCTGATGGAACGCGGCGCGGAGCGCCTGAACGTCGCCGACACGGTCGGCTACGCCAACCCGAAGCAGGTCCGCGACCTGTTCACGGAGCTGTACCGCACGGTCGGCAAGGACGTGCCCGTGGGCGCCCACTTCCACGACACGCGCGGCCTGGGTTTGGCCAACGTGTTCGCGGCGCTCGACGCCGGGGTGCGGGAATTCGATTCCTGCCTGGGCGGCCTGGGCGGCTGCCCCTACGCCCCCGGGGCCAGCGGCAACATCGTCACCGAGGACCTTGTGTTCATGCTGGAAGCCCAGGGCATGAAGACCGGCGTCGACCTCGACGGCCTGCTCCAGGCCCGCGAGATCATGGAACGCCAGTTGAAGGGCGAGCCCGTGCACGGCACCTACATCAACGCGGGTCCGCCCAAGGGGTTCACGCCCGCAACGCACGCCGCCTGATCCCGCATTCAAGGACGAACACATGACCGCCGAACTGAGCATCCCGTTAGAGGTCGACTACCCGGAAATTCGCGAACAGGTCGCCAAGGTCTGCGCCGATTTTCCCGGTGAATACTGGCACAAGCTGGAAGACCAGCCGCCGTCGGGCAGCTATCCGACCGAATTCATCGAGGCGCTGACCGCATCTGGCTATCTCGCGGCATTGATCCCCGAGGAATACGGCGGCGCCGGCCTGCCCGTGCGCGGGGGTGCCGTGATTTTGGAGACCATCAACGTCACCGGCTGTTCGGCCTCGCCGGGCCATGCCCAGATGTACACCATGGGCACGATCCTTCGGCACGGCTCGAAAGAGCAGAAGGATTACTACCTGCCCAAGATCGCGTCGGGCGAACTGCGTTTGCAGGCGTTCGGGGTGACGGAGCCGACCACCGGCTCCGACACCACGCAGTTGAAAACCCGCGCCGACAAGCAGGGCAACGGTTACGTCATCAACGGCCAGAAGGTGTGGACGTCGCGCGCCGCCCATTCCGACCTGATGCTGTTGCTGGCCCGCACCACGCCCGCCGACAAGGTGGAAAAGCGCACGGACGGCATTTCGACCTTCCTGATCGACCTCAAGGAAGCGCAGAAGCACGGCTGCGAGATCCGCCCCATCGACGCCATGGTCAACCACAACACCTGCGAAGTGTTCTTCGACAACGTGCCGATCCCGGCCGATGCCCTGATCGGCGAGGAAGGCAAGGGCTTCAAGTACATCCTGGACGGCATGAACGCCGAACGCTGCCTGACCGCGTCGGAAGCCATCGGCAACGGCCGGTATTTCATCGAAAAGGCCGTCGGTTATGCCAACGAGCGCATCGTGTTCAAGCGGCCGATCGGCCAGAATCAGGGCATCCAGTTCCCCATCGCCAAGGCCTATGCGGACATCGAGGCCGCCGACCTGATGGTGCGCAAGGCGACGGCCATGTTCGACGCCGGCCTGCCCTGCGGTTCGGAAGCCAACATGGCGCGGCTGCTGTCGGCGCAATCGGCCTGGGACGCCGGCGAAGCCTGCTTCACCACCCACGGCGGCTTCGCCTTCGCCCGCGAATACCACATCGAACGCAAATGGCGCGAGGCGCGACTCGCCCGAACGGCGCCTATTTCGCCGAACCTGATCCTCAGCTATCTCGCGCAGCATGTGCTGGGGTTGCCCAGGTCCTATTAGACTCCGGTCTTAAATTAGACCAAAGGCAACTAGATCAACTTCCCTGTTGCTACTTCCCGCCGGCCCCAGTGGCCGGCGGGCTTTTTTGTGCGCCCGCGAACGATTGACGGGCACATGGGCGCATGTTGGTATAGCATCCGTCAGGTTCGCGGCGGCGCGGACCCTTAACCTCCGTATGACTAGGTGCGATCCCGGCCATGAGCATTCATATCGCCCTGCACCACCGGACCTCCTACATCTACGACCGCAAGGTCGAGATGGGCCCGCAGGTGATCCGCCTGCGTCCGGCCCCGCACGCCCGCACGCCGATCCTCAGCTATGCCCTGAAGATCGAGCCCGAGGGCTATTTCATCAACTGGCAGCAGGACCCCCACGGCAACTATCAGGCCCGCGTCGTCTACCCCGACCCGGTCGAAAAGTTCGTGGTCACGGTAGATCTGGTCGCCGACATGTCGGTGCAGAACCCCTTCGACTTCTTTCTGGAGCCCGATGCCGAGGAACTGCCCTTCGCCTACGATCCGGACCTGAAGCTTGAGCTGGAGCCCTACCTGAAGCCCGAGCCGGCGGGGCCGCTGCTGCAAGCCTGGCTCGACAAGCTACCCAAGCAGGAAGGCCGCACGGTCGAATACCTGGTCGCCCTGAACCAGCGCCTGCAAACGGAAATCGAATACCTGATCCGCATGGAGCCGGGCGTGCAGACCTGCGAGGAAACCCTGTCCAGCGGCCGGGGGTCGTGCCGCGACACGGGCTGGCTGCTGGTCGAAATCCTGCGCCACCTGGGGTTCGCCGCGCGCTTCGTATCGGGCTACCTGATCCAACTGAAGCCGGACGTGAAGTCCCTGGACGGGCCGTCGGGGGCCGAGGTCGATTTCACCGACCTGCATGCCTGGACCGAAGTCTACCTGCCGGGCGCGGGGTGGATCGGCTTCGACCCCACCTCGGGCCTGCTGACCGGCGAAGGCCATATCCCGCTGGCCGCCACGCCGCGCCCCAGAAGCGCCGCGCCCATCAGCGGCGCCGTGGGGCCGAGCGAGGTCGATTTCGATTTCGACATGCTGATCACCCGCATCGCGGAAAGCCCGCGGGTGACCAAGCCCTATACGGAAGAACAATGGCAGGCGATCGACACGCTCGGCGACGAGATCGACAAGCAGCTGATCAAGCGCGACGTGCGCCTGACCCTGGGCGGCGAGCCGACCTTCGTGTCCATCGACCATGTCGACGCCGACGAATGGAACACGGCCGCCACGGGCAAGACCAAGAGGCCCTTGGGCGACGACCTGATCCGCCGCCTGCGCGACAAGTACGCGCCCCAGGGCCTGCTTCATTTCGGCCAGGGCAAGTGGTATCCGGGCGAGCCGCTGCCGCGCTGGGCCTTTGCGCTCTACTGGCGGCGCGACGGGGTGCCGGTCTGGCGCGATCAGGCCGCCTTCGCGCGCGAAGCCGACGACCACAAGCCGGACATCAAGACCGCCGAGACCTTCGCCCGCGGCATCGCCGAACGCCTGGACGTGTCGCCCGACGCGACCATCCCCGCCTATGAGGACCCCTGGCATTTCATGGAGCAGGAACGCCGCCTGCCGGAGAACGTGACCCTGGAGGATTCCAAGCTCGACGATCCGCTGGAGCGCGAACGCCTGAGCAAGGTGTTCTCGCGCGGGCTGTCAAAGCCGACGGGCTATGTCCTGCCGGTGCAGCGGTGGAACGCGCAGGCCAGCAACCGGCGTTGGTACAGCGAGCCCTGGTCGACGCGCACGGACCGCCTGGTGCTGATCCCGGGCGATTCCCCCGTGGGCTACCGCCTGCCGCTGGATTCCCTGCCCCATGTCCGGACCGTGGATTATCCCTATATCGTGCCCGCCGACCCCTTCGACGAACGCGGCGACCTGCCCAGCCCGGACGCCGCGCGCCAGCCCTATCTGCAGGGCTCGGAACATCCGGGCACCGGCCGCCAGACCATTTCCGAACAGTCCGCGACCGGCGCCAAGGGCCGGGTCCGCGCGGCCATGACCATCGAGCCCCGCGACGGCCGGCTTTGCGTGTTCATGCCGCCGACGGAAACGCTGGAAGATTACCTGGACCTGATCGCCGCCATCGAGGACGCGACGGCGGAAACCGGCATGCCCGTGCATATCGAAGGCTATGCCCCTCCGAACGATCCCCGCCTCAACGTCATCAAGGTGACGCCGGACCCGGGGGTGTTGGAAATCAACATCAAGCCGGCCGAAAGCTGGCGCGAAATGGTCGAGAGCACGGAAACGCTCTATGAAGAAGCCCGGCTGTCGCGCCTGGGCACGGAAAAGTTCATGCTCGACGGCCGCCACACGGGCACCGGCGGCGGCAACCATGTGGTCGCCGGCGGGCCGACGGCCGAGGACAGCCCGTTCCTGCGCCGCCCCGACCTGCTGAAAAGCCTGGTCACCTACTGGCAGCACCACCCCAGCCTGTCGTACCTGTTTTCCGGCATGTTCGTCGGCCCGACCAGCCAGGCGCCGCGCATCGACGAGGCCCGCCACGACAGCCTGTACGAGTTGGAGATCGCGCTCGCCCAGATTCCGGAAATGGGCACGGAATGTCCGCCCTGGCTGATCGACCGCACGCTGCGCAACCTGCTGATCGACGTGTCCGGCAACACCCACCGCACGGAAATCTGCATCGACAAGCTGTATTCGCCGGACGGGCCCACGGGCCGCCTGGGGCTGGTCGAATTCCGCGCCTTCGAAATGCCGCCCCACGCGCGCATGAGCCTGACCCAGCAACTGTTGCTGCGCGCCCTGATCGCGCGGTTCTGGGACACGCCGTATTCGGGGCCGCTGGTGCGCTGGGGCACGCAGCTGCACGACCGTTTCATGCTACCGCATTCCGTCTGGGCCGATTTCGAGAACGTCATCGCCGACATGAACATCCAGGGCTACCCGTTCGAGGCCGACTGGTTCGCGCCGCATTTCGAATTCCGTTTCCCGCGCTACGGCGCCGTGCAGTACGAGCAGATGGAAATCGAGCTGCGCCAGGCGCTGGAGCCCTGGCACGTGATGGGCGAGGAAGGGGCCGCGGGCGGCACCGTGCGCTTCGTCGACTCATCCGTCGAACGCCTACAGGTGCGGATCACCGGCATGACCGGCGGACGCTACCGCATCGCCTGCAACGGCTACGAGGTGCCCCTGACGGCCACCGGCAAAGCCGGCGAGTACTTCGCCGGCGTGCGCTTCCGGGCGTGGAAGCCCGCATCGGCCCTGCATCCCGGCGTGGACGTCGACGCGCCCCTGGTGTTCGATCTTTACGACACCTGGACCGGGCGGGCGGTCGCGGGTTGCACCTATCACGTGGCGCATCCCGGCGGGCGCAACTTCGAGCACTTCCCCGTCAACGCCTATGAGGCGGAAAGCCGGCGTCTGGCCCGGTTCGAGGACATCGGCCATACCACCGGCCCCTCCGACGCGCCGAAACGCCGCGACAACGACGAGTTTCCCATGACACTCGACCTGCGCCGCGCGAAAACGGTGCACTGAGCCGGGGAACACCCCTTTTCCGACTGGATTCATCTTGAGCAAACAACGCACTAGCCGAAGGCCCGGCGATCTCCTATCCTCGCCCCTCCAATATGGGTATGGGCCCGGTCGGGCGTGGAGCATCGCGTGAGCCGCAACAATCCGGCAAAGAACGGCGCGTCGCCAGGCGTTTTCCTGGCCAACGATTATGCCCCCTTCCCCGGCGTCTATGACGAGATGATGGACGTCCAAGCGGGCGTCCGCCCCCATTGGCGCGACTTCCTGGAAAGCCTGGGGCGGTTTAGCGATCAGGAATTGCAGGACCGCTGGGATACGGCGCAGCGCCTCGTCCGGGAAAACGGCACCACCTACAACATCTACGACGACACCGGGGAATCGACCCGCCCCTGGCGCATGGACCCGATCCCCTTCCTGATCGGGTCCGAGGAATGGAAGACCCTGGAAGCCGGCCTGATTCAGCGCGCCAAGCTGCTGAACGCCATCGTCCACGACATCTACGGCGACCAGACCCTGTTGAAACGCAACCTGCTGCCGTCGTCGCTGGTCTACGGCAATCC
This sequence comes from uncultured Alphaproteobacteria bacterium, assembly GCA_963976055.1. Taxonomy (GTDB): domain Bacteria; phylum Pseudomonadota; class Alphaproteobacteria; order Rhodospirillales; family Casp-alpha2; genus UBA1479. Next base: position 131,427 of record CAXBJB010000007.1, on the reverse strand, counting down.
GGCGTTCATGCGCCCCATGCGCGGCATCAATCCGCCGGGCGGCGTGCATTTGCATTTCATGGCCTTCGACCTTGCCCGCGCCGCCGATCAACGCTGGTGGGTGCTCAGCGACCGCACCCAGGCGCCGTCGGGCGCCGGCTATACCCTGGAAAACCGCATCGTTCTGGCGCGCACCCTGCCGGACATCTTCCGCTCCGCCCAGGTTCACCGCCTGGCCGGGTTCTTTCAGGCGCTGAGCGACAACCTGATCAACCTGTCGGGCCGGGACGACCCGCTTGCCGTGCTGCTGACGCCGGGGCCGCATAACGAAACCTATTTCGAACACGCCTATCTGGCGCGCTATCTGGGCTTTCCCCTGGTCGAGGGCGCCGACCTGACCGTGCGCGACAACCATGTCTTCTTGAAAACCCTGAACGGCCTGAAGCGGGTCGACCTGATCCTGCGCCGCGTCGACAGCGATTTCTGCGACCCGCTGGAGTTACGCAACGATTCCCTTCTCGGCGTCGCCGGGCTGGTCGCCGCCGTGCGCGCCGGCAACGTGGTCGTCGCCAACTCCCTGGGCTCGGGCGTCGTCGAATGCGAGGCCCTGATGAGCTTCTATCCGGGCCTGTGCCGCGAGCTTCTGGGCGAAGACCTGAAGGTCCCGTCCCTCGCCACCTGGTGGTGCGGCCAGGAGCAGGAGCGGGAATACGTCAGCCAGCACCTCGACGACCTGGTGCTGCGCCCGACCTTCTCCAATTCCTCGATCCTCAACAACCGCAACGGCGCGTTGCTGCCCGGTCAGGCCTTGGGCGAACGGCGGCAGGAGATCATCGATCTTCTCGGCCGCCGCGGTTACCAGTACTTCGGGCAGGAGACCCTGACACTCTCGACCACCCCCGGCTGGTCCGAGGCCGGGATCGAACCCCGGCCGGTCGTGCTGCGGGTCTACGTCTGCGCCGACGGCGACAGCTACCGGGTGATGCCCGGCGGGCTAACGCGGACCGCCGACAGTGTCGCCGCCCAGGCCATCACCATGCAGCAGGGCGACGCGTCGAAGGATACCTGGGTGCTGTCCGACGGGCCCGTTTCGACCTTCACCCGGCTGACCGCGCCCGACCAGGCGGTGACGCTGCGGCGGTCCGGTTCGGACCTGCCGTCGCGGGTAGCGGACAACCTGTTCTGGCTCGGCCGTTATGCGGAACGCACGGAAAGCTCGGTCCGCCTGATGCGGGCCTTGATCCTGCGGTTTGCGGGCGAAGCCGGCGCCGGCGACGACCCGCAGACCCTGACGCGCCTGACCAACATCCTGGTCGACCTGGATTATCTCAACCGCCGCACGGCGCAGAAGGCTGCGGCCGGCGGTATCCGCGCGGTCGAACGCGAGATGGCGATGATCCTGTTCGACCGGGGGCGGGCCAATGGCCTGTTGAACCTGCTGGGCAACCTGCAGCGCACCGCGTCCCTGGTCCGCGAGCGGCTGTCCACGGATTCCTGGCGCGTGCTGAACGGCCTGCACCAGCGCGCCGTCGGTCAGGCGGCGATGATCCGGCTCGACGTATCGGCGGCCCTGGCGCTGCTCAACCACATCCTGGAGGAACTGTCGGCCTTCAGCGGCATGCAGATGGAAAACATGACACGGTCGCTCGGCTGGCGGCTGCTGGACACGGGGCGGCGGGTCGACCGCACGACCCATACGGCCAAGCTGATCCGCGAACTGGTGGTCGATGGCAACCCGGCCGAGGAAGGCCGCCTGGACCTTTTGCTGGAACTGGGCGACAGTTCCATGACCTACCGCACGCGCTATCTTTCGACCGTGCAGTTGCCGGCGGTGGTCGACCTGCTGTTGGCCGACGACACCAATCCGCGCTCCCTCGCCTTCCAGGTCGCGACCCTGGGCGAACATATCCGCCATTTCCCCCATGACGAGGAAAGCGCCACCCTGCCGCGTGAGGAATACCTGCTCCAATCCATGTACAGCCAGATCCGCCTGGCCGACGTGATGGAACTCTGCAATCAGCGCAACAAACGCGGCCAGCGCAGCGAGTTGGCCCAGTTCCTGGATCAGATCGCCAATCAGACCCTGGAAATGTCGAACGCGATTGCCCGCAAATACTTCAGCCACGTGCTGCCGACGCGCAGCACTTCCGCCGGGGGCATGGTGCCATGAGTGTCAGGCCGTGATCTACGACATCAGTCATCAGACGACGATCACCTATACCTGGGACGTGGCATTGTCCCAGCACCTGCTTCATCTGGCGCCCCGGTCCTGCCCCCATCAGGTCACCCACCATCATGCCCTGATCATCGAACCGGCGCCGACCCTATCCAAGAACGGCATGGATTTCTTCGGCAATCCGACGACCTATCTGACGATCGAGGAGCCGCATAACAAGCTGTCGATCGTCTCCACCTGTCAGGTTGAAATCCATGCCCTGCCGGCCCCCGATCCCGCCGCCACCCCGCCGTGGGAAGACATCGCCGGATATCTGGTCAATCAGTCAGACCCAGCGTGCCTGGACGCCAGCCAGTACGTGTTCGAAAGCCCGTTCACCGTGTCGGCCCAGGCCGAGACCTTCGCCCAGGCGTCCTTCCCGCCGGGCCGCCCGGTGCTGCAAGGGGCGCTGGACCTGATGGCGCGCATCTTCACGGGCTTCAAATACGAGGGCGGCGTGACCGACATCTCGACCCCAATCGACCGGGTGTTGGCCGACAAGCGCGGCGTGTGCCAGGACTTTGCCCATCTGCAGATCGCCTGCCTGCGCGCCATGGGCCTGCCGGCACGCTATGTCTCCGGATACCTGCGCACGCATCCGCCCGAAGGCCAGGAACGCAAGGTCGGCGCCGATGCCTCCCACGCCTGGCTCGCCGTATGGGTGCCCGAATTCGGCTGGGTCGATCTGGACCCGACCAACAACATGATGCCCGGGGACGAGCATATCACCGTCGCCTGGGGCCGCGATTACGGCGACGTCAGCCCGATCAACGGCATGGTGCTGGGCGGCGGTGCCCACAAGGTCGCGGTCGCCGTGGACGTGGCACCCGCGGCGGTTCCCGCCGAGGCATAGGCCCGGCCACAGGCGCACGACCCGGCACCGCTACACCGAAGGGAGAAACGATCCGATGACAATCGAAATGGTCCGCGTGGCGTTCGCCGGGCTGGCGCTGCTCGCCATGACCGGGGCGGCAGCGGCCGGGGACACCAAGGACGCCTACCGCGCCGGTGACGGAAAGGTTCAGGTCGAACGGCTGCTGTCCGGGCCGACGAAGACCGTCGTCGGAGAAGCGGTCCGCTATCCCGGCGGCCTGCCCGCCGAGGTCACGGCGGCGGTCGTCACCCTACCGCCCGGAAAGACGACCGGCTGGCATCGCCACGGCGTACCGCTTTTCGGCTACATCCTGTCCGGCGAACTGCTGGTCGACTACGGCGACAAGGGGGTCCGAACCTACACCGCCGGCGCCGCCTTGATGGAAGCCATGGACCAGCGCCATCAGGGTATCAACACGGGCGCGGAACCCGTGCGGATTCTGGTCGTCTACATGGGTACCGAAGGTATGAAGAACGTCGTTTCCGACTGACCCCCGAGACGCCTCAAGCCCAAGGCGTTTCATCGGCGACGTTGCGCCCGGCGATTCGCCCGAAGGCCAGGCATTCGCCGATGTTGCCCGTGCCCTGATAGAGATAGCTGTAGATCGAGCCCAGTTCGCCCGCGCTGTAGAGCCGGGGAATGGGTGTGCCGTCCGGGCGCAGGACCCGGGCTTCTTCGTTGCGTCGGGGGCCGCCCTGGGTGTTGATCATCGAGGGCGACAATTCCATCGCGTAGAACGGCCCCTTGGCCAGCGGCGACAACATCAGCTTGCGCCCGAAATCCGCATCCTCGCCGGCCGCCGCCTGGGTGTTCCAGCGCGCAACCGTGGCGGCAAGCGCCGCCGGGTCGAGGCCGACCGCCCGCGCCAGGTCCTCGATCGTCTCGCCCTTCTTGATCCAACCCTTTTCCAGTTCGGCCGAGTTGTCGTCGCTCCAGTCATAGCGCGTGATGATCGGCGTCCAGCCACGGTTGGGATCCTTATTGTACAGGGGGGCGGCCGACATCATGTCCTGGTCGAACACCATGAACATGGGCGTGGGCACATGCATCGGCGACCACACGCCATTGACCGGCACCTTGCCGTGGCGGTGTTTGAATTTTTCGTCGTAGAACCGCCGCCCGTCGGGACCGACGATGATCATGCCGCCGGGATATTCCTTGGCGAAATGCAGGGCCTGAATCGACATGGTGGCCGGAAATTCCGGCACCTTGAGGGCCATCGACGGGCCCGCGTAGTTGTTCATGTGCCAAAGATCCGCCCCAACCGCCATCGCCATGGAGATGCCGTCGCCTTCGTTGTAGGGGGTCCCGGACGGATAGCAATGGGACACGCCGGGCAGGTAGTTGCGGATCATTTCCTGGTTGTTCTCGAACCCGCCGCAGGTCAGGACCACGCCGCGCCGCGCCTTGATGAACACGGACTTGCCGTCCTTCTCGGCGCGCACACCGATGATTTCGCGGGTCTCGCCGTCCTGGATCAGTTCGCGGCCCGGGGTTTCGTATTCGACGGCGATGTCGCGTTCGGTGACGAAGCTTTCGAACCGGTTCCAGGTAAAGGAATAGCCGTAAGTCGGGCCGTCGTGGAACTTGTGGACGCAGGTCGCCCCCGGCAGTTCCGGGTATTCGATGCCTTCGGGCTGGTGCTGGTGTTCCTGGGGGTCGCCGCCCAGATCCCGGACCCAGTCGTTGTTCCGGCACATTTCCCGTGCCCAGGTGCGGATCATATCATCCGGCACCGGGTAGGGTCCGCACAGCGCTTCCAGGTAGGTTGCCGCCTTGTCCGCGTCCGACGTGTTCAGATAGCCCTGGGCCGCGATGCGCGTGTTGCCGCCGTGAAGGCCTTCGGGTGCTTTTTCCAGGATCAGGACTTCCGCCCCCTGGTCATGCGCCGTGACCGCCGCCGCCACGCCGGCACCGCCGAAGCCCAGGACAATGACGTCCGTTTCCCTGTCCCATGCGTAAGGTTTCACGTTTGGTCCTCAATTTTCCGATTGGTGGTCTCGAATGGCTCGACGGAGCGCGGGCGCGCGCCGACACGGACGTCTGTTCCCGTCCGTGTCGGCTAGGCTACAAGAGGTCGCGGCGGATTTACAGCTTGCGACAAACGTAAACCGGCGAGGTCCAGGCGCGCGTGCCGTCTTCCTGCGTCAGGCGGATATAGATCGCGTTGTCGCGGTCGCCCTTCAGGTCGATCTTGCGCGAGAACGACACCTTGCGGTGGGGGTTTTCCTCCGGCAGACGGAAAACCTTGAGGAACCGGGGCAGGATGCCCGACTTGTCGAACATCTCGTCCTCCAGGCCAATTTCCTCCAACGGAACCCCACATTGCACCAGCGGCGTTTCGATCTGCAGCGTGCCGCCCCAGGCGTCCTTCACCCAGACGTCGAAGCCGGCGAAGTTGCCCGTGGTCAGGGACATCCACTTGAGCGCCGTGTTCGACGTCTGCTCCAGCACCTTTTCCGGATTGAAGAAGTTGAAAGCCTGGGCGCGGACGATTTCGTTGTCCTGGACATGGGCCGTGCCATCCCAGATGACCTGGCGGAAGCGGCCGCGGTATTCTGCGCCCTCCCAATGGACGCGGATGCGCCCGCCCAGGTCTTCCTGGCCGTAAGGCCGCACGGTCTCGATCAGGTCGCGGCCGTTGAAGATGTCGATGCGTTCGATCGGGGACGCGGCCTGGATGTCGACATCAAGTTTCACGCCACCTTCGGGCAAGTGGACGATATCGCCCATCATGGCCTCGCGGGCTTCGATCCCCTTGGGCGGCGTCGGATAATCGAGCGCCGGATCGTCGTGGTAGAGCGTGCCCGGCGCGTCGAGGCGCGCCTTCACGTCGATCACCATGCGCCCGCCGTGGCCCCCGGTGGTGGCGTAATGGCGGCGTTTGCGGATGCAATCGAACAGGGATTCCCGGGTCAGGTCCGGCATCAGCATGCAGGTCAGCCCGCCGACGGCGCCGAACAGGGACGCCCCCGGATAGCTCGCGCCCGGCCGGCCCTTGTGGCCGTCGGAATTGGCGACGATGCCCGTGCGATAGCCCATGTCGAGGGCGTCCTCGACCAGCCATTCGAAGGTGCCCCAGGAGGAATGGATTTCCATGGATTTCTCGAACCGGCCGTCGTGGGCCAGCTTCACGTCGGCGTAACGGCCGCCGCAATGGGCATAGGACACGGCGTCCCATTCCTTGTCGCGGGCCAAGGCGGCATATAGTTCGCCCGCCGTGTTGCAATCCGTGGACAGGTCCGATTTGTCTTCGATCAGGGCGTGGGAAGAGCGGCGGATGACCCGGTCCTTCGACGGGTAGAACATGTTGCGGTCGCCGCCTAAGGCCGTATTACCCGACCATTCATATCCCAGCGGGGTCAGAAACTTGCCCGGCTCGTCGAATTCCTCGCACAGGTTATCCAGATGCGACCAGAAGCCCTTGGTGATCTGGAAATCATTGCCCTGATGGCCGGCGGCATCGACGAAGGCGCGGTCACGGGCGAATTCGAAGAAGGCCCGGGCCGAGCCGGTGCCGATGGTTTCCTCGGATTGGCCATGCAGATCGACCCAATAGGGTTTCAGGTCCAGGTCTTTCTGAATACACAGGGGGTTGGCACGGAAAACTTCCGCACCCGAGTCATCTTCAAACCAGATCTGCACGGGGCCGGCGCCATCGACGCTGAGCCCCTCGACAATGGCCGCGAAAGAGCCCGGCGCCAGGGTCACGCTGTCCGGCAGGCCGTTGACGGGCCGCGAGCTTTTGACCTTGAAGGTCACGTCGCACTGATCGGACGGGTTGCCCCAAATATCCTCGCCCTTGATCTTCAGATCGAAGGTTTCGCCGGGGCAGCGTGCCGTCGGCACCACGGCGGCGAAGGTCACGGGCTTGCCGGGCACGATGCGAATCACCGGCTGTTCCGGCAGGGCCTGATAGTTGGCCGTGGCGATGGGGTCGACGAGGACGCGGAATTCGAAGGTATCCTCGCAGAAGGTCTGCAGGCGCATGCCTTGCGATCCGCCCGAGGTCTCGCCGAAGGTGATGGTGATGGTGTCGCCTTCCTTCATGAAGCCCTTCACCACTTTTATATAAAGCACGCGGTCCCACGGCCGCACGTTGCCCTTGGGGTCGTAGCGGGTTTCCAACACGGCGTTGTTGGAGGCGACGACCGTGGTGTAGTTGCGCCATTTGGGGTCGTCGAACTGCGGGCGGCTCTGGTCCGAGGCGAAGCGGAAACAGACGCGCATGGAAGCGCTGTCATCCATCCCGTACTTGCCGCAGGTATAAACCAGTTTGAAGGTTTGCCACGAACCGGCCTCGAACGCGCCGGACGGCGTCAGCACCGCATGGCCGAGTTCGTGGGGCGCGATCGGCGCCTCGATGGTTGAACTTGAATTGAGCGCGCCCTGGCCGCCGTCATCCTGCTGGTCGAGCATTTTGTCCCCTCCTGGACCTATGTCCCATTGATTTGTCTTATTTAGCGTCGTCTGGTGAAATGGGCTGCGGCAAGCGATTGCCAACCCAGCTGTAAAAACTATATCGTAATTTGGCGAGGCACTATATCGGGGGAAATTTCGAAAAACTATATAGGAATATCGGATTTTTCCCGATAGTCTTGATACCTGTGATGCCAGGGACGAATAGCCAACAAGATGCTCCGCCCTTCCGCACCGCAAGTCCCAGGGGGTTGGGATGCGGGATCAGGCACGGCAGTGAACGTCCCTACCGGTCGGACAGCGAGGTTCGTCGGGCACAATGCGGCATCGAAACCCGTTCCATGACAGACCAAACATCGTCATCAGGGAGGATGAAAATCATGACCAACAGAAGCTTTACACGTAAGGCCGCATCCGCGGCCGTCTGCGGCGCCGTCGCATTGGCCTTTACGGCCGGCAGCGCCGCCCCGGCCTGGGCCGAAGCAAGCGAAGTCCGCTTCGCGCAGCAGTTCGGCCTGCTTTATCTGCCCCAGCACGTGGTCGTCGACCAGAAGCTGGTCGAAACCTGCGCCAAGGATGCCGGCCTCGGTGACGTCAAGGTCACCATGCACCGCTTCTCGGGTGGGGCCGCCGTGAACCAGGCGCTGCTGTCCGACAACGTCGACTTCGCCGCCGGCGGCGTCGGCCCGCTGCTCAAGCTGTGGGACAAGACCAAGGGCCGCATCAACGTCAAGGCCATCGCGACCTTGTCGGCCATGCCGCTGAAACTGAACACCAACGACCCCAATATCAAAAAGCTGGAAGACTATGCCGGCCTGACCGATCACAAGATCGCCACGCCGTCGGTGAAGGTGTCGATCCAGGCGGTGGTCCTGCAGATGGCCGCGGCCAAGAAGTGGGGCGACAAGGAAGCGTTCAAGCTCGACGACATCACCGTGTCCATGAAGCATCCGTCCGCTGCAGCGGCGCTGCTGGCCGGCGGACAGGCCGTGAAAAGCCATTTCGCCACCCTGCCGACATCCTACCAGGAACTGAAAACCGGCAAGGTCCACACGGTCATGACCTCTTATGACGTGCTGGGCGGTGAGCATACGACCGTCGCACTTTACAACACCGAAAAGTGGAAGAACGACAACCCGAAACTGTTCAAATGCGTCGGCGATTCCTTCCGCGCGGCCGCCAAGTGGATCAACGAGGACACGGACCGTGCCGCCGCGCTGTTCCACAAGTTCACCAAGTCCAAGCTGCCGCTTGAAGACATCAAGGCGATGATCAAGGACAAGAGCGAAATGCACTATTCGATCATGCCCAGCCGGACCATGGAGTTCGCGAAATTCATGCACTCCATCGGATCGATCAAGAACATGCCGGGTAGCTGGAAAGACTACTTCTGGGAAAACAACCACGACCTGAGCGGTAGCTAACCATGGATCAAGGCGCCCACACCGCGGCGGGGAACTCCCCCGCCGCGGCCGCCGTTGACCCCCTTTTGGATGTCGACGGTGTCACACTTCAGTACAAGACCAAGGAACACCTGATCACGGCGACGTATCGGGTCGGGTTCAAGGTTTATCCGGCTGATCGCTTCGTCCTGCTCGGCCCCTCGGGCTGCGGCAAGTCCACCCTGCTGAAAGGGGTCGCGGGCTATCTCAAGCCGGTCGAGGGCAACATGCGGCTGAAAGGGGTCGACATCAAGGAACCGGGGCCCGACCGGGTCATGGTGTTCCAGGAATTCGACCAGCTTCTGCCCTGGAAGACAGTGAAGGAGAACATCACCTTCGCACTGACCAACGGCGGCCGGTGCAAGACACAGGCCGAGGCGAACGACATCGCCATGGAGTACATCAAGAAGGTGAAGCTCGACCGCTTCGAGGACACCTATCCGCATATGCTGTCCGGCGGCATGAAGCAGCGTGTGGCCATCGCCCGCGGCATGGCCATGGAACCGGACATTCTCTTGATGGACGAACCCTTCGCGGCGCTTGACGCACTGACGCGTCTGCAGATGCAGGAAGAACTGCTTCAGCTGTGGGAAGACACACACTTCACGGTGCTGTTCGTCACCCATTCCATCGAGGAAGCCCTGATCGTCGGCTCGCGCATTCTGGTGCTGTCGCCCCATCCGGGCCAGGTGAAGGCGGAACTGAACGCCCATCATCTGACCCACGCCAGCACGGGTGATCCTGAATTCGGGGAACTGAAGACCAAAATCCACAACATGCTGTTCGCGGACCGCATTCTGGAAGACGAATTGGCGGCGGCCGAGGCCGAACGCTGATGAGCACACTTCCGCAAACGGTCGTCCGGCCCGAATTCGACGCCGGCGACCTTTCCGAGGCTTCCCACGGCGACGTCGCGCGCAAGCTGTCGTTGTGGGAAAAGCTCGTCGACATGGATGGCGTGCGCAAGCTGACCATCCTGGTCGCCCTCATGCTGACCTGGGAGATCTACACGCAGCTTTCCGGCGTTTCCGAATACATCCTGCCCAAGTTCTCGGACACGACCGTCGCCCTCTATGACGCCTTGGTCAACGATCAGCTGCTGATCATGATCAAGAATTCGATGACGGTGCTGCTTACCGGCTACGTCATCGGACTGGTCATCGCCACGCTTCTGACGACGGCCGCCATCATGACCCGGTTCGGCAGCGACGTCTTGTCGACGCTGACGGCCATGCTCAATCCGCTGCCCGCCATCGCATTGTTGCCTTTGGCGTTGTTGTGGTTCGGGCTGGGGTCGAACTCGGTGGTGTTCACGCTCCTGCACTCGGTCATCTGGCCGGTGGCGCTGAACGCCCATACGGGCTTCATGGGAGTCTCCGACACCCAGCGCATGGTCGGCCGCAACTACGGCCTCAAGGGTGTCTCCTACGTGGTTAAACTGCTGATCCCGGCGGCCTTCCCGTCCATCCTGATGGGCCTGAAAGTCGGCTGGGCCTATGCCTGGCGGACCCTGATCGCAGCCGAACTGGTGTTCGGCGGCGCCATTGCCGATACCTCGGGCACGCAGTCGGGCGGCCTCGGCTGGTTCGTCTTCGCGAACCAGATGGATATGCAGATTCCCTATGTCTTCGCGGGTCTGTTCACGGTCATTTTGGTCGGCGTGCTGGTCGAGAGCCTGATTTTCTCGACGATCGAAACACGGACCATCCGGCGTTGGGGGATGCAATCGTCATGAGCACTCAAAGAACCCTTCCCGAACCGATCATCCGGCCTGAGTTCATCAACGAAGACATCGCCCTTGCCCATACCGGCGATGTCGCCGTTAAGCTGTCCTTTTTCGAGAAAATCTGGAACATCAACGGCGTCCGCAAGGCCTTCATTCTGTTCAGCCTGGTTGCCGTATGGCAGGCCTATACGGTCATCATGAATGTCGAACCCCTGATGTTTCCGACCTTCCTGTCCGCTCTGGACCGGCTTGTCACGGATCTCATCGACGGAGAACTTCTCGCGAAGGTCTGGTTCTCGGTCAAGGTTCTGCTGATCGGCTATGCCACCGGCATGGCCATCGCCGCGGTCCTGGTTCTGTGGGGCACGTCGAGCCGCCTGGGCGGTGACTTCATCGCCATGGCCACGGCCATGTTCAACCCCTTGCCGTCCATCGCCATGCTGCCGCTGGCCATGCTGTGGTTCGGCCTGGGCACCGGCAGCCTCGTCTTCGTGCTGGTCCATGCCGTGCTGTGGGCGGTCGCGCTCAACACCCATTCCGGGTTCAAGAACGTGTCCAGCACCCTGCGCATGATCGGTGAGAACTACGGTCTCACGGGCGTTCCCTTCGTGGTCAAAATCCTGGTTCCGGCGGCATTGCCGTCGATCATGACCGGGATGAAGGTCGGTTGGGCCTTTGCCTGGCGCACCCTGATCGGGGCCGAGCTTGTATTCGGCGCCTCATCGGGCGGCGGCGGGCTGGGCTGGTACATCTTCGAATCGTCTCAGAACATCGAGACCGAAGGTGTGTTCGCCGGCCTGTTCATGGTCATCCTCATCGGGATCACCGTGGAAAACCTGATCTTCCGCAACATCGAACTGAAGACCGTCAGCCGCTGGGGTATGCAGCGCTAACAAACCTCGGAGACCATCCCGTGACCATGACCATCCAAATCCCCGTGAAGCCGCTTGATAATCCATTGGCGGCGGAAGTCGTGGGCCTCGACCTCAACATGGACCTGGACGACCAAACCATCGCCGACCTGCACAAGGCGTGGATGGCCTATCCGGTTCTCGTGGTCCGGGGCCAGCAGGACCTGACCATGGAGCGGCATCTGGAATATTCCCGCCGCTTCGGGGACCTGCAGCGCCACACGGTGAAGGAAATCCTGCACCCCGAATTCCCCGAGATCCTGGTTCTGTCGAACCGGGGCCGGGGCGGGGCGCAGCCCATCAACAACGGCGGCGCCTATTGGCATTCGGACATCACCTACGAAGACGTCCCGCCCATGGGCTCGATCCTGCACGGCCTGATCACCCCGCCCGAGGGTGGCGACACCCTCTACGCCGACATGACGGCCGCCTATGACGCCCTCGACGATGCCACCAAGGCGAAGATCGAGGGCCTCAAGGCCGTTCATACCTATCGCACCCGCTACGAAGCGATGATGAACGCCGGCGTGCGCCCGGTGAAGACCGAGGAAGAACTGTCCCAGTGGGTCGATGTCATCCACCCGATCGCCCGCACCCATCCGGAAACGGGCAAGAAGGCGATCTTCGTCAACGAGGGCTTCACCTCGCGCGTCGAAGGCATGGGCGACAACGAGAGCCGCGACCTTCTGGAACATCTGTTCGAACATTCGACCCAGGACCAGTTCGTCTACCGCCACAAATGGCAGCAGGGCGACGTGGTGATGTGGGACAACCGTTGCACCATGCACCGGGCCACGGACTACGACCTCAGCCTGGAACGCTCCATGCACCGGACCACCGTGCGCGGCACGCGCCCGGTCTGATCATCGGAATGTGAACAAAACCCACCCTCTCCTCATCCTGGGGAGAGGGTATCTTTTTGCCCGGAACGCCCCCGCAGGAACACCAAGGAGACCGCCATGACCCAGCCCTATAAACTCGTCACCTTCGACGTCTTTTCGGCCCTGCTCGACATCCAGTCGAGCCTGACCGCCATCGTGCAGAAGACCCTGGGCATACGACAGGACAAGGCGGCGGCCTTTTCCCGCACTTGGCGCCAGGTGCAGATGAGCCGCGCCGCGGCCAGCAACTCACTGGGCAAGGGCCGCATGCCGTTCAAGGACTGCACGGCCATCGGCCTCGACTATGCGCTGGGCAAGGCCGGTAAGAAGGTGGACGCCGCGACGAAGAAGAAGCTGGTCGCCGGCTGGGGCACGCTGACGCCCTGGCCCGAAGCGCCTTCTGTGATGCAGGCGATCAAGAAAAAGGGCTACGCCACCGCGATCCTGTCCAACGGCGACCAGGACCAGTTGGACAGCGTCGCCGGCGTGTTCGGGCCGGGAGCCTTCGATTATGTGCTGTCCTCGGAAACCGCCGGTTTCTACAAGCCCCATCCCTCGGTTTACGAGCTGCCGACCCGCGTGCTCGGCATCGGATCAAGGGACATCCTGCATGTCGCGGGGGGTGCGGGCGACGTGGTGGGTGCCATCGCCTACGGCATGACCTGCTACTGGTCAAACCGCACGGGCGACCTACCCATGGACCCGGCTCTCGGCCCGACCTATCAGGGCAAGGACCTTAAGGGCGTTCTGAAGCTGCTCTAAATCCCGTCTATTCGGCGGCGGGCAGGACCACGACCTCCGGCAACCGGAAGGGCTCGGGTACATCCGCTTGGCCGTCGAATTTTTCGATTTCGACCAGGGTGGTATGGGAAATCGGCCCCTGGCCCAGCTTGGACGTGCCCTTGTCCAGGGTCAGGACGTTGGGGTTGCCGTGCCGTTCCAGGGCGCCCGAGGCCGCCCAGTCGGCCGGATCGAACCAGGCCCCCGTCGGCAGTTGCGCCACGCCGTCCCGCACGTCGTCGCTGATCACGGCCACGGCCAGGGTTTCGCCCCGCCCGTTGAACAGGCGGACAACGTCGCCGGTGGCGATCCCCCGCGCCTTGGCGTCAGCGGGCGATAGGAACACGGGCTCCCGTCCGTCCTGCTTGGCGGCGCGGCTGGGACCGACGAAATCAAGCTGGGAATGCAGTTTGTGCTTCGGCTGATTGGAAATCAGGTGCAGCGGCCATTTCGCCGCCGATGCCCCGCCCAGCCATTCCGCCGGTTCCCGCCAGACCGGGTGCCCCGGGCAGTCGTCATAGCCGAACCCGGAAATGGTCTCTGAAAAGATTTCGAACTTGCCCGACGGCGTCGGCAGCGGATTGGCGGCCGGGTCGGCGCGAAAGCTTTCGTAGACCACATGGGGCTTCTCGGGCGCCTCCAGTTCCAGGATGCCCTGTTCCCAGAAGGCGTCGAAATCGGGCATGCGGTTGGCGAGCGGCCCGGCGCCCTGACGCGCCTGGTCGTAAAGATGGCGCAGCCAGGCGTCCTCGTCGCGGCCTTCGGTGAAGGCGGCTTCGATATCCAGGCGGCCGGCCAGGCCCCGGAAGATGTCGAAATCGTTGCGTGCGCCGAACTGCGGCGTGACGATCTGCTTCATGGCGACCAGGAAACGGTCGCGGGATGAATGGCCGATGTCGTTGCGTTCCAGCGTCGTCGTGGCGGGCAGGACGATGTCGGCGAGCTTGGCCGTCGGCGTCCACCAGGGCTCATTTACGATCACCGTATCGGGCCGCCGCCAGCCCTCCAGCAGGCGGTTGAGGTCCTGGTGATGGTGGAACGGATTACCGCCGCACCAGTAGATCAGCTTGGTCTCCGGATAGGTCCGCCGTTCGCCATCGAAATCGTATTCCCCACCCGGGTTGAGCAACAGGTCCGTGACCCGCGCCACGGGGATGAAGCTGCCCGTGGGGTTGGTCCCGGCGGAATGGGTCAGCGACGGCATCTTGGGCACGGGGTTGCCCTGGCCGTGCATGCTGCCGTAACCGAAGCCGAAGCCGCCGCCGGGCAGGCCGATCTGGCCCAGCAGGCAGGCCAGGGCCATGGTCATCCAGAAGGTCTGCTCGCCATGGTCGCCGCGTTGCAGGGAATAGCTGGTGGCGATCATGGTGCGCCCCGCCGCCATGCGGCGGGCGAGCGCGCGGATGGTGTCCGCCGGCACGTCGCAGATGTCCGCCGCCCAATCGGCCGATTTCGCCCGGCCGTCGGCGGCACCCGTCACATAGGCCAGGAATTGGTCAGCGCCGACCGCGTAGGTGGCGAGGAAGTCCGGATCGTGGAGATCTTCCGCGACCAGGGTATGGGCCAGGCCCAGCATCAGGGCCACGTCCGTGTTGGGCCGGGGCGCGATCCATTGGGCATTGAGGAAGTCCGGCGTGTCGTCGCGCAGTGGCGTGATGCTGACCACATGCGCACCGCGTGCCGCGAGTTTCTTCAGCCAGGGCACGGTGGTGTGGGATGCGGTGCCCCCCGGCTCCACCTGGGTGTTGCGAATGGGAATGCCGCCGAAGGCGACCAGGGTGTCCGTCGCCTCGGCAATGGAGTCCCAGGCGGTCAATCCCCGCAGCGGCGCCAAATCGCCCACGATATGCGGCAGGATGGCCAGCCCGGCGGCAAGCGAATAGCTGTGCTTCTGCCCCGTGTAGCCGCCGAAACAGTTCATGAAGCGCTGCATCTGGGTCTTGGCGTGGTGGAAGCGCCCGGCGCTGGACCAGCCGTAGGACCCGGCGAAGATCGCTTCGTTGCCGTGGGTGTCCTTCACCCGCCGCAGTTCCTCGGCGACGATGTCGAGGGCCTCGTCCCAGGGCACCTCGACGAAGCGGTCGCCGCCCCGCGCCCGGTCGCGATGCTTCAGCCAGCCTTCGCGGATGGCCGGCGCCTTGACGCGGCAGTCGTGATGCACGCCTTCGGCCATGCCGTCCAGGATCGGCGATGGGTCGGGATCGCCGGCAAGGGGCCGGATATCGACGATGCGGTTGTCTTCGGCGCGGGCTTCGAACGCTCCCCAATGGGAACCGTGTGTTTTGTACATGGGAGATCGTCCGTGGTCTCGTGCTCGGGACAAGACGATAACGCGCGGAATAGCCGCCTGTAAATTGTATACAATTAAAGGCGGCTATTCCGCCGCTTCGGCCCGCGTCTTGGGTCCGACCACGGACAGGCCGCAGCGCTGGGCCTCGGTCTCCATCACGTCGTCGGGCTGGACGTTGGCCAAGTTCACTTCGGGGCCGAATTCGCCCAGCAGGAACTTCTTCAATTCGAACACATCGTTGAGGGTCACACCCTTGATCCAGGGGCCCGTCAGCTCCAGCAACGTGCGTTCCAGGTCCAGGCCGTCCTTCAAGGCCGACATCATGGCCTCGTTGACCTTGCCGTCGGTGACCAGTTCGGCCCCCTCGACCAGCACGATCTCGCAGCCGGCGTCGAAACAGACCTGGGTCTGGTCGATCAGGTCCTGGGGCGTCTGATTGACGACCTTCGATCCGACCTCGCCATGGACTTCCAGGCCCTCGGCGATGGCCATCTTGATCATCTTGGCGCGCTCCGCATCGTCCAGCGGCACGCAGTTGTCGGAAACCTCGAGCGCATCGAAACCCAGGCGCTTGGCCTCGGCGAAAAATCCCGGCATGGCCGACCACCCCTGGGTCGCGAAGACGTATTCGGAGAACTGCCCGCCCAGGAACGGCGTCACGTCGTAGGATTTATACAGCGCCAGTTTCTTGACTAGGTAGTCCTCGGGATAAAGCCGCGCCGTGCCGACCACGATCTTGGCCAGATCGACGTAGGGGGCCAGCAGGTCCATGTAATCGGCCACCCGGTTCATGGGCAGGCCCCAGTCCATCATCATGGTCAGGCCGGTCTTACGCGGTTTCTGGGATCGCACGCCAGGCAGCGGCACCATGGCGAAAGGTACGTTGGACGTCATTTTCGGTCTCCTGGTTAATCGAACATGGGCTGGACGCCGGGCGGCACGGAAAAGCCCAGGTCGCCCCGCTTGATGATGGCTTCCTTGCCGCCGTTTTCCACGATCATACGGGCCTGGGTCTTGCGCGCGGCCTTGTCGACGGCGGCAGGATCGCAGATTTTCCGCAGTTCCGCCGCCAGATCTTTCATGATCCCGGCATGGGCGGGATCGTCCGCCACATCCGAAAGTTCCTCGGGATCGTCGGCCAGGTTGAACAACTGGTCGGGATAGTCCTCGTAATGGATCAGCTTCCAGTCTCCCTTGCGGACCAGGAAGGCCGCCGTTTTGGACCCCATGCCGTGATATTCGGAAAAGGCCACGCGGTCGGGCGCTGCCCCCGCTGCCAAGTCCAGCAGGTTGCTGCCCGGCAAGTCCGCGGGCAGAGTTTCGCCGTCGGCCGCACCCACGCAATCCATGATGAAGGGATAGATATCGCAATGGGTCGCCGGCGTCTTGACGACCTTGCCCTTGGGGATCTCGGGCCCGGAAAGGATCAGCGGCACGGCGGCGGCTTCCTCGTACATCACCGATTTGCCCCAGGCCCCCCGGTTGCCCATGTTGTCGCCGTGGTCGGTGGTGTAGAGCACCCGCGTGTCCGAAGACAGCCCGGCATCCTCCATGGCGCGGAGGATCAGGCCGACCTGTTCGTCCATGAAGGAAATCAGGCCGAGATAGCCCGCCTGCGCGCGCTTGACCATGTCCGGCGTCTTGAAGTGTTCGTCGTAGGTGAAGATCGACCGGTAATCATCGATATAGGGATGAATCGGCGAACTACGCTTGTCGTAGAGCTTGGGCGGCGGCAGATCGCGGTTGTAATAGCGGTAGAAATGTTCCGACGGCGCGGTCAGCGGAAAGTGTGGTGCCACGAAGGACACGAACAGCACCCAGGGCTTGTCCGCATACTTGGGCGCCTCTTCGTACAGCCAGGACTGCGCGCGCGACGTGATGTCGCGGTCATAGCGCGTGTACATGCTCTCGCCCGGGCCGGCCAGCTTGGCCATTTTCCAGGACGCCCCCCGCTTGGGCGTGTCCTCGTCGCGGATCAGGCCCAAAAGGTCGCCCTTGCCGTCGATGATGTGCATGGCCAGTTCCTCGTCGGCGAAGCCGTTGTCGTCCTCGCCGGAACGGAAATGCAGTTTGCCGATGGAAACCGTCTGATGGCCCCGGTCTCGCAACAGCGCATGCCAGTTGGCCTGCGTGCCGTCGAACGGCGTCGCGTTGTCCCAAGCGCCGATCTGGTGAACGTATTTGCCGGTGGCGAAACTGGCCCGTGCCGGAACGCAGACCGGGCAGACAGTATAGGCTGCGTCGAACCGCGTGCCGCCGGCCGCCAGAGCATCGATATTGGGAGTCGAGATGAACGGATGGCCGTAGCAGCCGGTGACAGACTTGGTATGCTCGTCCGACATCAGAATGATAAGGTTTTTGGGTTCCATCTGGGTGGTGTTCCCTGTTCTGGCGGCCGATTTTCGGTCAGCCGGCCGGTTTTTTTGGCGCGAAACGCGCGATGAATGCGATACTCGAGTAACTATATAGTTAATTACATTGTCAAGCGGGATGGTCATGATGGCCGTCTCGTCGTAAAAGTGGGGATTGATCACATCCTCATATGATTCAAGAGGCTTCGCGCGAATGCAGACGGACGTGCCCGGCGGATATGGAGAGTTTCTCCGGCTCTATTGGCCCGCGCAGGACGACCTGCCCAAGCACGAACGCCTGCGTCAGGCGATCACCGCCTCCATCGCCGACGGCTTCTGGACCCCGGGGTCGCGCCTGCCGACGGAAAGCGAATGGGCAGCGGTAACCCCCTGTTCCCTCGGCACGGTGCAACGAGCATTGCGCAGCCTGGTCGACGACGGCCTGATCCATCGGCGGCGTGGCAGCGGCACCACCGTCGCCTCCCTGCGAAATCAGGTGGCCGAGCCCTGGCACTTCCTGTTCCGCACCGCGGACGGCGGGCCCAATGATCTGCTGCCCGTCTATACTCGCGTGATCGACCGCCGCGTCAGCCGCGACAAGGGTCCCTGGTCCGCCGCCATCGACCAGGGCCGGGACAAGGTCGTGCGCATCGACCGCATCGTCACCATCGACAAGGCAATGGAAATCTACGCCGTGTTCTACGCCTTGGCCGACCGCCATCCCGAACTGGTCGATCCGCCGCTCTCCGCGCTCGACGGCGCGAATTTCCACGAAGTCATGGCCGAACATCATCACATGCCGGTGCACCACATCCGCCAGCGGCTGCGCGTGGAAATGCCGCCTGCCTATGTCACCAGCGGCTGCGCCTGGCCCGACGGCGCCATGGCCTCGACGGTCAACGTCACGGCCTATTCCGTCGATGCCCGGCCAATTTATTACCAGGATTTCTTTATCCCGCCCTCGCCCTACATTCTGGACCTGGGCACGCGCATCAAGTCCTGAGCGTCACCCCACCGGCGGCTGCCGGTAATGCATCGGCCAAATTCCGGGCGATGTCGGTCAGAATCCCGGCGACGGCCAGCACGGCGCCGCCCAGCGGCCGGCCCTCAAGCCGGGCCAGCGACCAGTTGCGCGACATGCCCTCGATCTTCAGAACCCGGAACCGGGGGCTGCCCTGCTGCGTTTCCTCATGGAAAAAGCTGTAGCTCTGGATCGTGTACCCCAGCCCCGCCGCCACCATGGCCTTGATCATGGCCGTCGAATTGACGGTCTCGCGGATGTCGAGGGCAAGGCCCCGGTCCGCGGTCAGCCGGTCAATCATGCGGCGCATGGGGTTGGGGGCCTCGGGCAGCAGCAGGGGGAAATCCGCAAGGTCGCCGAGGTCAATCGTTTCCCGGCCCCCGCCCGCCCCGTCGTCCGGCCCGATCAGGAACATGGGCTCGTCCAACAGATGGGCGATCGCGAGCGACGGGACCTCTCTATCCGCATGGAACAGACCCAGGTCGAACTGCCCGGTCAGCACCCCGTCGGAAATGACGGTGCCGAGCCCTTCCGACAGGCTGAGCAGAACCTTCGGATGCCGGTCGCGCACGCGGCGAACCAATAGGGGGGCGACCAGGGGCGCCACCGCGGGCATCAGCGCCACCGACACCGGCCCGGCCGGCTCCTGATCCCAGTTTCGGACCTCGGCCCGCGTCTGGTCCAACAGTTTCAAGATCGGGGCCGTGCGGGCGAGAAGATGATCGCCCTCCCCCGTCAGGGACACGCCCTGCGCCGTGCGGGTCAAAAGGCACACGCCCAAATCCCGTTCCAATTTTCGGATCAGGCGGCTGACGGCCGGCTGCGCGACATGCAGATGGGCCGCCGCCTGGGCGATGCTGCCGTAACGGGCGGCGGCATGGAAATACTGCAGGGCCTTCAGGTTCAAGGGACGCACTCCGGCGATGTCGGACAATCCCTTGATATATCATTTAGGCATATTTTGGTCGATCAAAGGTATTTCATGGGCATAGTCCGGCGCCGCTACACTCTTCCGCAATTCGAATCCACACAGAGACTATCGGAGCAAGCGATGCCGGAAGGAACCATGACCACGACGCAATCCGGACTCGGAATAAAACGCCTGGCTGGCGCCCTGGGGGCCGAGATCACGGGCCTCAACCTTGCCGAGGGTAATTACGACAACCTGTTCCCAGCCCTATACCAGGCCTTTCTCGATCACGAAGTTATCGTGCTGCGCGGCCAGAACCTGACGCCGGACCAACTTGTCGAGTTGTCGAAAAAGTTCGGGCCGCTGGAAGCCCACGTGCTGAAGCAGTTCAACATGGTCGAGAATCCGGAAGTCTTGCTGATCTCCAACGTCAAGAAGGAAGGCAAGCCGATCGGCGCCATCTACGCCGGGCAGTACTGGCATTCGGACCTGTCCTACATGAAGCGCCCGACCCAGGGATCGTTCCTGCATTCCAAGGAAATCCCCAGCTACGGCGGCGACACCATGTTCTGCAGCATGACGCAGGCCTATGACGACCTGTCGGAACCCATGAAGGAGTTTCTCGGCGGCCTGACCGCAACCCACGATTACACCAACGTCTACGACACCTTCTTCGCCCACCTGCCCGACCGCCCGCCCCTGACGGCGGAGGAAAAAGCCAAGGTCCCGCCCGTGACCCATCCCGTGATCCGCAGCCATCCGGAAACGGGGAAAAAGGCGATCTACATCAATCCCGGCTTCACCCGGCGGATCAACGAACTGTCGTTCGCCGAAAGCCGCCGTATCCTCGACATGCTGTTCGAGCATTGCTATCAGCCGCAATACATCTACCGCCACATGTGGGGCGTGGGCGATCTGGTGATCTGGGACAATCGGTCGACCTGCCATCGTGCGGTGGCCGATTACGACATGTCGGAAAATCGTCATATGATCCGCTGCGCCGTCGCGGGAGACATTCCCCAGTGACTGGCGATGCCGTACCCTTGAGGACATGACCACGACCGCGCAGACGCCTGTGACCAAACCTGATGGAACCGCACCGATCAATTCGGCCGGGCGGCCCGACCTCGCGAACCGGCGGCTTTTGATCTGGGTCGCGGCGCTGACGCTGGCGATTCTGGGCTATCTTGCCGCCAAGCCGTTCCTGCCCGCCCTCTGGCAGCGCCCGGGCACGGAGATCTTGCAGCCCCTGGCGGCCTTGGGCGCGGTCCTGCTGCTGGCGCCCTTCCTGTTCTCCCTGGGCAAGCGGTCCGGGCACAGCCAAATTCCCAACCGGCTGTTCATCCTGCACGTGGGGGCAAGCCTGCTCGGCATGTTCCTGGTCTCCCTCCACGCCGCCGCCGCGTTCTCCGGCCCGCCGTTGGTCTTGATCGCCTGCTTGGTTTTGCTCGTCCTGAGCGGTGTGGTGGCGCGGGTGCATGTGTCCTCCCGCATGGCATCGACCTTCGGGCGCAAGTCCACCCCGTTCCAGGCCGCCGCCCCGGACCTGAAGGCCGCGCTGCGCGCCCTCATCGACACAAAGACCGCGCTGCTCGCACGCCTCGACCCCCAGGCCAGCGAGGCCCTGTTCTCGCCCACCCTGCGGCATTTCCTGACGGCGCCTCTGAAATCCCTCGCCTATGCCCGGCTGGCCCGGGAAGAGGCGCGGCTGATCGGCGCGCGCCGGTCCGTGTCCCGGCTGCAGGCCTGGTGGCGGCCGATCCACATGGCGCTCGCCTGGCTGTTTCTCGCGGGCCTGATCCTGCACGTCATTATGGTTACGTTCTTCGCCGGTTACGTGGCCGAAGGACGCGACATTTACTGGTGGCATCTGGCGGCCTGGTAGGAGAAAGCAGAGATGTCCCGCCTGTCCCTGATGATCGACATGGAACGCTGCATCGGCTGCAAAAGCTGCGAGGCCGCGTGCAAGGCCGAACACGGCCTGGGCCCGGGCGAAAACCGCAACCGCGTGGTCTGGCTCGGCGATCTGGAGCGCCCGGCGCTCGATTTCCTGACCCTGTCTTGCCAGCATTGCGAACGCCCCGCCTGTTTGCGCGCCTGTCCCGTCGCTCCCAAGGCGATCTTCAAGGATGCGGACACGGGCGTCGTCCGCATCAACGAAGACCGCTGCACCGGCTGCGGCGAATGCGTCATCGCCTGCCCCTACGGCGCCATGGGCTATGACGCGACCGACCATCACGCGGTCAAGTGCGACCTGTGCCACGACCGGCGCGCGGTCGGGCGCAAGCCCGCCTGCGCCACCGTCTGTCCCGGCGAGGCCATCACCTTCGGCGACCGCGCCGATCATCTGGATACCATCGCCGCCGAGGGCCGGCGGGCGATCGATCATGACGCCTTTCTGTTGAACCCCGCCAACATTTTCCTGGAGCGCATCAAGGCCGGCACCCCCGCAGCCGAGGGATTTAGCATGGTGGGCCGTCACCGCCCCGCCGTGATCGACGACCCGGCCCGGCGCGGCGCGCTGACCCCCGATGACGTGGTCTTTCCCTATCGTTCGACCCGGGCAGAGCGCACCCCCGACACGGTGGTGCCCGGCGGCTGCAACATCTGCTTCAACTGCTGCCCGACGCAGTACCACCTGAAGGACGGCAAGGTCATCCGCGTCACGGGCAACGAGGACGACCCGCAATGGAAGGGCAAGGTCTGCCCCAAATCCCAGTTCCTGCTGCAGCTTCACAACAGCCCGGACCGCCTGACCCAGCCGCTCAAACGCGTCGGCGAACGGGGCGAGGGCAAGTTCGAACCCATCAGCTGGGATCAGGCGCTGGACGAGATCGCGGCCAAGCTTGAGGCCGTGCGCGCCGAACACGGCCCGGAAGCCCTCGCCATCTTCGCCGGCACGCGCACGGGCACGCTGACCCGCAAGGGCTACATCCGCCTGTTCACCCAGATGTGGGGCACGCCGAACTTTACCGATACGGAACCGTTCTGTTCGGAAGCCAAGGCCGTCGCCTACGATCAGACCATCGGCATGCTCGGCAGCGGCAACAGCTATACCCCGGGCGACCTGGGCAGTGCGGCGCTCTACGTCTATTTCGGCGACAACCAGGCGGAATCCCGGCCCGTTCACTTCGGCATGATCAACGACTGGCGGCTCAGGAACGGGGCCCGCATGGTGGTGGTCGACCCGCGCCTGACCGTGACCGCCAGCAAGGCCGACCAGTGGCTCGGCATCCGCCCGGGCACGGACCTGGCGCTGGCCTTGGCCCTTGCCCATCATGTGTTTCAGTGCAATCTGCACGACAGGCGGTTCTGCGCCAATTGGGCCGAGGGCTGGGAAGCCTGGCGCGACTACTTGTTCGACATGGGCTATTCGCCGGACTGGGCCGCCGGGATCACCGGCATCGAGGCGGCGCAGATTCGCGCCTTGGCGGAAGAAATCGCCCATGCCGACGGCTGCGTGATGTTCGCCGCGCGCGGCGTCAACCAGCACGCCAACGGCACGCAGACCAACCGCGCCCTGATGTTCCTGGCCGCCATCACCGGCAACATCGGGCGCAAGGGCGGCGCCTTCTTCAATTTCGGCACGCCGTCGCCGGTGGTCGCCAACGCGCCCCCTAACCGCATCCGCCATCCGGAAAAGCCCATGGCCGGGGTCAACCCGGCGCGCTGGCTCGACGCCATGCAGACGGCGGACCCTTATCCGCTGCGCGCCTTCATCACCTGCAACAATCCGCTTTCCGCCTGGCCCCACCAGGACCGCGTGCGCGCGGCCTTTAAATCCCTCGACCTGCTGGTGCATATCGAACTGTTCGCCAACGAAACCAGCGCCTATGCGGATTATGTCCTGCCCGCCGCCACGGGGGTCGAAAAAGGCGAGATCAGCCGCGCCAGCGAGGACCGCCGCGTGGTGTGGATCGACAAGGTCATCGAGCCGCCTGGCGAGGCCAAGGCCGATGGCTGGATCTGGATCGAATTGGGCAAGCGGTTCGGCTTCGACGACGTGCTGCAGGACAAGTACAAGGACAGCGCCCTGTTCTGGGACGAGATGTGCATCAACGACCCCTGGATGAAGGGCTGCACGCAAAAGCGCCTGCATTCCGTGCCCTGGCGCTGGGTCCGCGTGCCCGTGGCCGACGAGGACGCGCCCGAGATCGAGACCCTGCACCTGGAGGGCACGACGGCGCTGGGCCGGCCCGAGGGCCACCGCTTCCCGACCAAAAGCGGCAAGCTGGAATTCTGGACCGAGGCGCTGGAGGCCAAGTTCCGGACCCTCGGCCTTTCCGCCCTGCCCGAGTTCTATACGGACCGGGAACAGCTCATCGACCTGCCCTATGCGGTGCGCGACGACACCGGCGGCGCGGTGCGCAGCCCCTTCGCGAAAACCCCGGCCGACACCGTGGCATCGCGCATCGTGCAGCCGGAGGCGGATTCCCCCGCCCGCGCGTTGAAGGCACGCGGCTTCGACCTCCAATTGATCACCGGCAGGCCCGCCGCCCCCCACTTCCATTCCTGGACCCATTACGCCTGGCAGGCGCAGGAAATGTGGCCGGACCTTTACGTGCAGATCCACCCGACCAAGGCGGCGGCGCTCGGCATCGAGGACGGCCGCGCGGTGACGGTCGAAACCGACCATGGGCAGATCACGGCCCGGGCCTGGCTGCACGCGGGCATCCGCATGGACACGGTGTTCATCCCCATCGGCTGGGACAAGGCGCAGCCGTTCCACCCCTGGGCCTCGGTCAACCACCTGACCGACGAGAGCCAACGCGACCCGCTGTCGGACCACGCCAACCTCAAAGGCTACATGTGCCGGGTATCGGTCAAGATGCCGTAGGACGTATCGGGGACACGCGAGGGCAAACGCGCGGCGCCGAAGATAAAATCGTTTCCAATTAATAGAATTCATGTTCTATATAATAGAACAAACGGATCGCCAGACCCAACCGACCCATGGAATCAAGGCACGAGGCAAGAGGATGACATCGCGCAAGACCGCGCCGAAGGCCGAAGGCGGATTGGCCTTCGCGCCGGAACTGGATCAACCCGTCCCCTATATGCGCCGGACGCGGGAATGGTATCTCGCGCTGGGCTACGACAACCCCTATGTCTGGGCCCATTACATCGAGGTACCGTTCACGCCGCTGGCCAAGCCCCTGGCGCAATCGAAGGCAACCTTCATCACCACGGCGGCCCCCTATCAGCCGGACAAGGGCCCGCAGGGACCGGGGGCGCCCTACAACTCCGCCGCCAAGTTCTATCAGGTCTATTCCGGTGACACGGCGGAAGAGCACGACCTGCGCATTTCCCATGTCGGCATCGACCGGATTCACACCAGCATGGAAGACGCCCGCGCCTGGTTCCCCCTGACCGCCCTGCGGGACGCCGTGGCGACCGGGCGGATCGGCGGCCTGACGAAACGCTTTCACGGTGCGCCGACCAACCGCAGCCAGCAACACACCCTCAATATCGATTGCCCGGAAATCCTCGACCGTTGCCGGGAAGACGGCGCAGACGTGGCGATCCTGATCCCCAACTGCCCGATCTGTCACCAGACCCTCTGCCTGATCGCCCGCCATCTGGAAGCCAATGGCATCCCCACGGTGGTCATGGGTTGCGCCAAGGACATCGTCGAATATTGCGGCGTGCCGCGCTTTCTGTTCAGCGACTTCCCCCTGGGCAACGCCGCCGGGCGGCCGCACGACCCGACATCCCAGGCGGAGACGCTGGAGCTGGGCCTGCGCGTGTTGGAAAGCGCCATCGGCCCGCGCACCACGGTGCAATCGCCGCTGCGTTGGTCCGACGACCCGGACTGGAAGGGCGACTATTGCAACATCGCCCGCCGCTCGCCCGAGGAAGTCGCAGCGCTGCGCGCCGAGGCGGAAAACGCCCGCATCGTCGCCAAGGAACTGCGCGAAAAGGAATTGAAACGGGCCGCGGCCGGGGGGAAGCCATGACCGCGCCGGGCACCCGCCCTTTCGATGGGATCAAGGTTCTCGACTTCACCCGTTTCTTCGCCGGGCCCTTCGGGACCTATCAGTTCGCGCTGCTGGGTGCGGACGTGGTCAAGATCGAGCCCATCGGCGGCGAGGACAACCGGCGTGCCCAACTCAGCCAGGAATGGGTCGACCGCAACATGGCGCCGGCCTTCATGTCGATCAACGCGAACAAACGCAGCCTGACCCTCGACCTGAAAAAGCCGGAGGCCCAGGAGATCGTCAAACGCCTGGCCCAGGACGCCGACATCGTCTGGGAAAACTTCCGCCCCGGCGTCATGGACCGTTTCGGCCTGGGCTACGAAACGCTCAAGGCGATCAATCCGAAACTGATCTATTGCGCGGTTTCCGGTTTCGGCCACAGCGGGCCGGAAAGCGCCAAGGCGGCCTTCGACGGCAAGATCCAGGCGATGTCCGGCATCATGTCGATCACCGGCGAGGCCGAGGGCGGGCCCATGCGCGCGGGCTTCGCCGCCTGCGACCTGATCGGCGGGATGACCGGCGCCTTCGCCGTTTCCGCCGCTCTGCACCAGCGCACGCAGACCGGCAAAGGCCAGTTCGTCGATGTCTCCATGCTCGATTCGACCCTTAATTTCCTGGCCCAGCACGTTACCGAATACACCGTCGCCGGCTTCGTGCAGCGCCAATACGGCAACCTGTCGGTGACCCGCAAGGTGACCGCCGACCGTTTCCGCTGCGGCAACGGCTACATCATCCTGGCGATCCTATTGGAAAAGCAGTTCATCAACCTGATGAAGGCGCTGGACCGGGAGGACGCACTTGCCGATCCGCGCTTCGCCGATTGGGCGGCGCGTACGGAAAACGCGGGCGCACTCCGCGACGTGATCGAGGGAGCGATGCGCGAAGGCGATCCTGACTCCTGGGAACAGCGCCTGACCGAGGCCGACGTGCCCTGCGCCACGGTGAAGGGCATCGACGAAATCGCCGACCATCCCCAGGTCGCGGAACGCGGGCTCCTGCAAGAAGTCGACTCGCCCTACGGCCCCCTGCGCCTGGTCGGATCGGGGTTCAAGCTGGCCCACGGCAGCGGCGCCATCGACCGTGCGCCGCCCCATGTCGGCGAACATAGCGACGAAATCCTGGCCGAGGCCGGGTTCAGCGCCGAAGACATCGCCGGGTGGCGGGCCGGCGGAGTGGTCGCATGAACAACACCCTGGTCAATGGCATGGCGCTTCTGGAGGTGCTTGCCCATAGCGACCGCGCGCTCGGCGTGTCGGAACTGGCGGCGCGGGTCGATCTGGGCAAGAGCAACGCCCACCGCCTGTTGCAGACCCTGACGGAACTGGGATACGTGCGGCGCGACGCCGCCACCGGCACCTATGCGGCGGCGATCCGGCTGTGGGAGCTGGGCACGGCCATGCTCGGCCATCTCGACCTCCGCCAACTGGCCCTTCCGGCCATGGAGGCGCTGCTCGCGCGGACGCGGGAAAGCGTCCATCTCTCGGTCCTCGACGGGGACGAGGTGGTCTATCTGCACAAACTGGAAAGTCCCGAGCCGGTGCGCGCCTATTCCGCGATCGGCGGCCGCGCACCCGCGCGCTGCGTCGCCACGGGCAAGGCCATGTTGGCCGCCTTGGGTGAGGCGGCGCTCGGCGCGCTTGCCGAAAACCTGCACGCCCACACCCCCAAAAGCATCACCGATGCGGAGGCCTTCCTTCAGGAAATGGCGGGCATCCGCACGCGCGGCTACGCCGTCAACGCCGGGGAATGGCAGGAAACGGTCTGCGGCGTGGCCGCCCCGATCCACGATCCGGCCGGCGGCGTGATCGCCGCCATCGGCGTTTCGGGCCCGGCGGAACGCTTGCGCCCCGGCCGCTTCAAGGCCCTGGGCGTCGAGGTTACCGAAGCCGCCGGCGCCGTCGAACGCGCCCTGGCCGGCGGTGCGGTACCGCTGGCGCCCTTCAATCCTTGCGCTGTTGGTGCCCCCACCGCATCTATTCCCCTGGCCTCCGGCCGATCCATCCCCCTACAGGAAGAAAAACGAAGGGCATCCGAATGACCGCTTCCATCGATACCATCGCCCCGCTGCGCGATTTCGTCATCGCCATGACGAACCTCGTTTCCAAGACCGACGCCGAGGAAACCCTGATCGCCGAAGGCCGCAAGCTGCTGGGCACTCTGGTGTCCCGCGACGACTGGCTGCCCGAGGAATTCGCCCAGCCCCATCCCGAGTATTATCAGCAGTATCTTCTGCACGCCGACCCGCTGGAGCGGTTTTCCGTCGTCAGCTTCGTCTGGGGCCCGGGCCAGAAGACACCCGTCCACGACCATACGGTCTGGGGCCTGATCGGCATGCTGCGCGGGGCGGAAAAGGAAGTCCGCTTCGAACAGGACACCCAGGGCAAGCTGCACCAGGTTGGCGGCGAGGCCGAATTGAACCCCGGCCAGGTCGAAGCCGTGTCGCCGACCATCGGCGACATTCACGTCGTCGCCAATTCCTTCGCCGACAAGCCGTCGATCAGCATCCACGTCTACGGCGCCAACATCGGCGCGGTTTCGCGTCATGTGTTCAAGCCGGACACGGACGAGGTCAAACCCTTCGTCTCGGGCTATTCCTCGACCAAGGTGCCGAACCTCTGGGACCGCTCGGCGACCGTGCGGGCGACGCTGCCGACCGCCTGACGAGATCACCGATCCCATTTCATCCTGTCGCGGAAAACGGCGGTGCGGATGACCTGGATCAATGCGGACCTGTGCTCGATTTCTAGGATGGCCTTATAATGACCACACTGGACGATGAGGAGCATCATCATGGTTCATCTTCTTGAAAGCGACGACGCCGCCCGATCCCCGCTTCTTGCGGAAGCGATGAAAACCCTCAATATCGACGACATTCGTGTGCCGCGAGACCGCATGCGGCTGGCCAATGCGCGCTGCAAGGCCTGCAAACATGCCGACGCTTGCTTTTCCTGGCTGGCCGGCCTCGACGGCGCTCAGGATTATCACTGGTTCTGCCCGAACGCGCAGTTGTTCGACGATTTGACCAAGGCGGCCTAAGCGTCGCAAACCTTCCGATCATGGCGTCCCGCGCGGTCCGTTCAGGTTAGCAGACCGCGCAGGGGCGGCGTTCTCTCCGTGTTCCGCGCCCATAACGGGTGGCACGCGAAAAGGCCAACCGCCGCCGCGCGGGCGAGGCCGTCGATCGCCTTGAGAACAATCGAAGCCAAACCTTTGAAGGATTTCAGCCGAACGCCGGGAAACCAGCGTAGAATTAATATGCTTGAGGGGAAATGGTGCCCAGGGGCGGATTTGAACCACCGACACCCGCATTTTCAGTGCGATGCTCTACCAACTGAGCTACCTGGGCAAACCGTGCGTCGGCGACGGCCTGAAAGGCCACCGCCCGTTGGCAAGACGTGGCTTATAGAAGAAATCCGAGGCCCTGTCCAGCGCGGGTGCGCGGGGAATTTTCACGCGGATTTCCAAGTGTTTCCGGACGTCTCCCCCACCGTCGGGCGGCCGGGCGGCAGAGCTTAATCCTCGGTATACTCGCCCTCGGCGTCCGGATCCTCGGGAGATTGGTTGGTCGGGATGCGATAGCCCTCGCCGAGCCATTGGCCGAGGTCGATATCGGCGCAGCGCTTGGAGCAGAAGGGCAGATATTCGGTGACCGGCGGCCTCTTGCAGATCGGGCAGGGTTTGCGTTTCAGGGGCACGACCTTGGCGCCCGTCTTCTCGCTCATGGCCTAACCCTCCGTGATCTCGAACCGCCCCGGGCCGAGGGCAGCGTCGCGTTCCACCCGAATCGCCCCGCCGGTGCGGGCGTTGGCGTCGTCCAGCGCGTCCTTCAGCGGCCCGGCCAGGGCATCGGCCACGTCGGGGGCGCAGGTGATGCGGATCACTGCCCCCCGCACCGCGAGGGCGTGGCGAAGTGCCGCCAGGCCCGCCGCCGTCGGGTCGGGGATCAGGCCCGCCGGGCGGGCCAGCAGGCGGGTCAGGGACGGGCCGCGGCGGCGGCGCGTCAGTTCGACCAAACCCAATCCCGTATAGCCCAGAACATGGCATTCGATCGGGTCGCCGGCGAGCGCGCCGCGCAATTGGGCGAGCACCTCCAGGCGTTCCTTCTTGCCCTTCATGGCGAGGAAATCGATGACGATCTGGCCCGCCAGGTTGCGCAGGCGCAGTTCGCGGGCGATCACGGTCACGGCCTCGCGGTTGGTCTTGGCGGCGAGCCGCTGCGGCGAGCCGGAACCGAGAGGGCCGCCCTTGGTCTGGCCCGTGTCGACGTCGATGGCCGTAAGCGCCGGGGTTTCAGCGATGATCACCCGCCCGCCCGACGGCAGGGGGACGACGGGCGAGAGAACCCCGTCGAGGGCTTCCTCGACGCCGAATTCCTCGAACAGCGGGGTCTTGCCGGACCAGGCCTCGGCCGTCACGCCGGGGGCCAGTTCCCGGACCAGGCGCAGGGCCTCGGGATCGTCGGCGATGACGCGGCAGCGCGGCCCGGCCAGGGTCAGGGCGCGCTCGATGGCGTCGGGCGGCGCCAGCAAGGCCTCTGGTGCCTTGACCGTATCGTCGAAGGCGGCGTCGACGTCGTCGCGCAGGGCCAACAGGCGATCAAGGTCGGCGGAAATCTGGGAAATTTCCGCCCCGCCGGCGGCGGGGGTAAAGGTCAGGCCGCAGTCGCCGGGCAGGATTTCCTCGAGCACCTCAAGTTCCTTACGCTCGGCCGGTGCGAGGAAGCGCGAGAACTTCATGCCCTCGCCGCCCAGGTGCAGGGTCACGAAGCGGCCGGTCAGCGTCAGGCGGCAGGTCAGGCGCGGACCCTTGCCGTCCATGGCCTCGCGGTCGGCCTGGACCAGAACCTTGTCGCCCTCACCGACGGCTTCGGTGATCGATTTGATGCGCTGGTCGCCGGATTGCCGGGCGTCGCCGGCGGCGAGGAACCCGGGTTCCGCCCCGTCGATATCGACGAAGGCGGCGTTGAGGTCGCGGTTGATGGCGGTCACGCGCCCGGCGAACACCGCCCCCTCGACGCCCTCGTCGCTGTCCCGTTCGAACAGAACCTGGACCACCGTGCCCTTGGCGAGCAGCGCCACGCGCATCTCGCCCGGGCCGGCGTTAATCAGGATCGTGTCGGCGCGCATGGTTATCCTTTCCCCGCCGGGGACCACGCCCCGGCGCCGGTCAGCAGCGCCGCCGTCAGGGCGAGCGGCAAGCCGACCACATTGTTGTAATCGCCGTTGATCGCCGTGACGAACAGTGCGGCAAGGCCCTGAATGGCATAGCCGCCGGCCTTGTCCCGCCATTCGCCGGCGGCGAGATACATATCGACCTCGGCCCGGCTGAGGCGTTTGAACTGCACGGCGGTGACCGCATCGCGGACCAGAACCCGCCCGCCCGGGCAGACCAGGGCGACGCCGCCGATGACCCGGTGCCGGCGCCCGGACAACAGGTCCAGGCAGCGCCGGGCCTCGGCCTCGTCGGCGGGCTTGGGCAGCGACCGGCGGCCACAGGCGACGACCGTGTCGGCCCCCAGGACGAAGGCGTTCGGATGGTCCCTGGCCACGGCGGCGGCCTTTTCCGAGGCCAGACGCCGTGCCAACGCGCGCGGCTGTTCGCTCGGCCGGGGCGTCTCGTCGATATCGGCGGGTACCACGGTGGCGGGCACGATCCCGACCTGGGACAGCAAATCCAGCCGCCTGGGTGACGCCGAGGCGAGAATCAAGCGGCCAGCCATGGGCATGTCCGCCAAACTTTATTTGAAACGAAAGGTGATCCGGCCCTTGGTCAGATCGTAGGGCGTCATCTCAACATTGACGCGATCGCCGGCAAGCACCCGGATCCGGTGCTTGCGCATTTTGCCCGCCGTATGGGCAAGAATTTCGTGTTCGTTGTCCAGTTTGACCCGGAACATGGCGTTGGGCAGCAGTTCCGTCACCGTGCCCGTAAACTCCAAAACGTCTTCTTTCGCCATTAGCACTCCAATAATTTGGCCGAAACGCCCCAGAACATGACGTCTAGCCGGGTAAAAATCAAGGGATTGCAAGGTTTTCAAGATAGACGCCGCAAACCGGCCCCGACGGATATCGACCGGGCGGCGGGAAAGCGCCGCGTCAACCGGGTTTTGTCCTATCGCGCGCGCCCCCGGAAACGCAGGTTCCGCTAACCTTTTCGGCAGGAGTCCGGCATTCGACGCAAGACCCGGGGGCATTAGACGACAGCGACACGGTGATGGTCGTGCCTTTATCGACCTCGCTTTCGATGGTCATGGCGCCGCCATGCAGATCGATCAGGGATTTCGAGATCGGCAGTCCCAACCCCCATCCGGTCGTCGAGCGGTAGGGATTTTTGGTCGAATGCCGGAACGGATTGGTCAGGGTCGAAATCACCTCGGCCGGGATGCCGATGCCCGTATCGGCAACGGCAATCCTAACCTCCGGGCCGACACGCACGCAGGAAATCTGGATCGTCCCGCCGGCCGGTGTGAACTTGATGGAATTGGACAGCAGGTTGAGGAGAATCTGCTGAATGGCCCGGCGGTCGCCCCGAACTTCGCCCAGATCGGGCGCGAAATCGGCGATCAGCTTGATATCCTTTTCCGCCGCCTTGTCGCGGACGATGTTCAAGCTGTCATGAACGGCCCGATGCAGACACACCAATTCCCAATCGAGCGTGTGGCGCCCATCCTCGATTGCCGAGAAGTCGAGCAGATCGTTAACCAACGACAGCAGATATTCGCCGCTGTCGAAGATATGGTCTGCGTATTCCGTATATTTATTGTTGCCCAAGGGCCCCAGGTATTCGTTTCTGAGTATCTCGGAAAAGCCCAGGATCGCGTTCAGCGGCGTGCGTAACTCGTGGCTCATTGTGGCGAGAAACTCCGATTTGGCACGGTTCGCCTTTTCCGCATCCTCCAGGGCGTCGCGCAGGTGCAGTTCCGCCCGCTTGAACTCCGAAACGTCGCGCAGGATCGCCACGAAGATCACATCGCCGTTGGTGATAAATTTGGAAACCGAGGCGGCGGCGGGAAACGCGGTGCCGTCCTTGCGCAGGCCGGATATCTCGCGCCGGGCATCCATCATCCGCCGTTGCTCATGCGATTCCTTGAAGCTCTCCATGTGCACCCGATGGGCACCCCGCACATCGGCGGGAATCAGAAGGTCCAAGGGCTGCCCGAGGGCCTCGGCGGCCGTGTATCCGAAGATTGCCTCCGCACCCTGGTTGAATATTTCAATCACGCCCGCCTTGCCGGTCACGATGACCGCCTCCGGCGCGGTTTCGATGATCGCCGCAAGCCGGCTTTCCGATATCCGCAAGGCATCTTCCGCCAGATGGCGTTCGGTGACGTCCTGCACCGTCCCGAACATGCGAACGGGTCTTCCGGCTCCGTCATGAGCGACGTCGCCACGCTCGCGAACGTAACGGATACCGCCGTCGGGCAGGACGATGCGGTGGCTGACGTCGTAAGCTCCCCCGGCCTCCAGTACCTGATTCACGGCCAGTTGAACGCGCCCCAGATCATCGGGATGCACACGGCTCAGGAACGCTTCATAGGTCGCTGCGAAGGCGCCAGGGTCCATGCCGAAGATCAAATAGATCTGGTCCGACCACCACAACTCGTTGGTCGTGATGTTCCAGTCCCAACTCCCTAGATTCGCGATCCGCTGAAGCTCGCGGAGGCGGTTCTCGCTCTCCTGCAGACGCTCCTCAAGCGACGCCTCCCCCATCGTACGGTCGCGATCTTCCTGGTCTGGCCGTGTCATCGTTTCCGGGCCCGGGTATCCCCAGCGTTACGTGGACAGGTTGGCGACGAACCCATCGACACTCGCATTCAGCCGGCGCGACTGGTCGTTCAAGGAGTTCACCGCATCCAGGATGTTGTTGGCGACTTTTCCGGCCTCGGCCGCGGCATCACTGACGCCGGTCGTGTTCAACGCCACTTCCTTGGTCGACGCCGCCTGTTCCTCGACGGCGGCGGAAATACCAGCCGTGATCTCGCTCAGTTCGTCGACCACCTTGCCGATGTTCTTGATGGCGGTGACGGCCTCGTCGGTCGAACTCTGAATGCCGGCGATCCGGGTCGAGATTTCCTCCGTGGCGCGCGCCGTCTGGCTGGCCAGATTCTTGACCTCGCTGGCGACCACGGCGAACCCCTTCCCCGCGTCGCCGGCACGCGCTGCCTCGATGGTCGCGTTGAGGGCCAGCAGGTTTGTCTGCGAAGCGATGTCCGTAATCAGCTCGATGACCTTGCCGATCTGGCCGGCGTTCTCGGACAAACTGAGGATCATGGCATTGGAGCGTTCGACCTGATCGACCGCCGCCCGCGCACTGCCCGTCGAGCGCGAAACTTGGCTGGATATCTCGTTGATCGACGCGCTGAGCTGTTCCGTCGCCGCCGCAACGGCGTTGACCTGGGCGTTCGTTTCCTCGGCGTTCGACGCCATGGTTTCGGCGGAACCGCGCAGTTGCGCCGCCGCCGCCGACACGGACCCGACAACCTGATTGATCTCATCCGACAAACCAAGCTGTGCCGTGACCACGTCCCAGGTCAGCATGGCGCCAACATACATGCCGCGGCGGTTGAGGACGGGGGTGACCCGCAGATCCAGGGTCTCGTCACCCAGGCGGATGTTGGCGCGGTGCGGGAGGTTGGCCGGATCGGCCAGCATTCGGCGCTGGTGTTCCGGCTTTTTGTGGAAGATATCGACGCACTGCCCGACGACCTCGTCTGCCTTGCACGGCAGCAGATGCTCCAGCCCGCGCAGCGTTTGCAGACTTTTGTTGTTCATGTAGGTGATCTTGAAGCTCTTGGCCTCCATATACATGGCGTTGATGGGCATCTGGTCGACCATCTGGCGAAGCTCGTTTGCCTGCCGCTCCGCGCGCACCTTGTCGGTCACCACGTTCCACATCAACATGGGCCCCACGTAGGTGCCGCGGGCGTCCCGGCGCGCGACGATTTCAAGGTCCAGCACGTTGTCGCCGAGTTCGATCGTCGCCCTGTGCGGCAGATTTGCCGGATCGGCCAGCAGCTTGCGCTGATGCTCGGGGTTCTTGTGGAAGATATCGATGCTCTGCCCCAGAATCTTGTCCGCCGGCAAAGGCAGCTGATCCTCGATCTGGCGCAGCAGTTCCAGGGACCGTGGGTTGAGATAGACCACCTTGAAATCAGGCAGATCACAGCACATCAACGCGGCGGGCACCGCGTCGAGCTCGCGAAATATCGTGCCCATGGATGACATGGGCTTTTCTTTTCTCAGGAACATCGAAACTTCTCCCCATCAAGATATGGCGTCGAAATTCCCCCCACTCGGGGCTCGGCGGCATCCTCTCGCGCAAATTTGCAATTAACGCGCGCAGCCCCGCCGCGGACCGGTCACCGACCGGTCACCGTCTCTTCTACAAGTGAAACCTTATTTATTCCGGGGGGCCGCGTCTGTCGGGGGAACCAGACAAAATTGTGGGGAGAAGCCGATTATTTGTAGGGAGGGTCGGGATCGCGCCGATCCCTGGTCAGGACCTGAAAATACTGAATTTTCTCGCAAAGGGCGTCCATGCGCCCGAACTTCGTCTTCTCCAGAATGCGGGACCGGTAGGTCTCCACCGTCTTGGGGCTGATGCCCATGACCCGGGCGATTTCCTTGTTGCCCACCCCGTTCAGGAGCGATTTTAGAACCTCGTTCTCCCGTTCCGACAGCAGCGCCATCCGCTTGACCAGGACCTCGCGATCCGTCTGATTGGATCGCCGGCGCCGGTCAGCCGCCAAGGCATTGTTGACGAGGTCCAGAAGCGCCTGCTCATCGAACGGCTTCTCCAGGAAATCCAGGGCCCCCAGTTTCATGGCGCGGACACTTGTCGGAACCGTGCCATAGGCGCTGATGACGATGACCGGTATCTCGCTGCCTTCGCCGCGCAGGTGCTTCAGCAATTCAATGCCGCTCATGTCGGGCATGCGCATGTCGGTCACGATGCAGCCGGACCGACCGGGATTCCAATCGTCGAGGAGCGCCTGGGCGGACGGATAGGCGACGACCCGATGGCCGACCGATTCCATCAACCATACCAGCGCCTTTCTGAGGGTCGGATCGTCATCGACGACATGGACCGTGCCGGTGCCGCTGGTGTCAGGGCTCATGCCGCGCTCCGCGGCAGGCATAGGTGCACGATGGCCCCGTTCGGGATGTTGTCGAAAACCTTAAGGTGTCCGTTCATACCTTCCGCCAGACCTTGCGCCATGGACAGCCCGAGTCCCATCCCGGTCGGTTTGGTGGTGTAGAACGGCGTGAACACAAGGTTCTTCGACGCCGCATCGACACCCGGCCCGTTGTCGGCGACCGAAATGCAGATCATGTCGCGGGTTTCGTCGCAGTCGATGTCGATCCGGATGCGCCGGTCGCCGTCGCCATCCTGGGCCATGAGCGCTTCCCGCGAGTTTCTGATCAGGTTCGACAGGATCAATTGCAGGTCGATCGTATTGGCCAAAAGAAAGATCTCGCCGGCAGGCGGGTCGAATGCAATCTCGATACCCGCCACCGCCGCATCGGGCCGCATCAATTCCAGAACTTCTTCGATGGCGTCCAGGCAATTGATCCGTTTCGGCTCGGAAAATGACGGTTCGACGGAACCCCGGATTCGCAAGATGATCCTGTTCGCCAAATCCGTCAGGCGCTGCATCTCGCCCAGCGCGTCGATCACGCCGGCTGGCGGGTCCGGCCAGTTTCGCCCCATCGCCAGCAGCCGGTTGCTGTAAAGCTGCAGCGCCGCCAGCGGCTGATTCAGTTCATGGGCGAGCCCGGACAGCATGGTGCCCAGGGAACTGACCCGCTCCAGGCGTGCGAGGTTCTGTTCCAGCAGGCGGATGCGCTGTTCATTATGCCGGTTGACCTCCTCGGCCTTCTTGATAACCGTAATGTCCGTCCCCACGACGCCGATCTGCGCGACCTTGCCGTCGTCATCCAAGATCGGGAACTTGGTGATCAGGAAATCGCGCTTGCCTTGGAGGCCGTCGATGAAGCGCTCCTCCGTAACCACCTCCCCGGTTTCGATGACCTGTCTGTCATGGGCGATCGCGCGCTTCGCTTGGTCCGGCGAAAAGATCTCCTCGCTGGTCTTGCCGAACACGTTGGTGTCGCGAATCCTGCCGAGTTCCGCCTGGACCTTGTTGGCGATCAGAAACCTGCCGTCCGCGGTCTTCTGGGCGATCAGATTGGGCGTGTTGTCGATGAACGCGCGAAACAGGGTTTCGCTGCTGCGCAGGTCGTTGACAGCCCGCACGCGGTCCGTCACATCGACGCCGCAACCGACCACAAGGGAAATCTCCCCCTCGTCGCCGCGGACCGGGCCGAAAGTACCTTCGATGGTGATGGTTTTCCCGGCACCCACTTTCGCCGTGAATTCCCCACCGACGACCTCGCCCCCGGCCGCGCGAGCCAGCGCATCCCGCAACCGCGCCTGGGTCTCAGGACAATGCACCCACCAGGGGGTCTCCCAGAACGGCCTGCCGATCACGTCTTCGCGCATCAATCCGGCGAATTCGAGCGGTGCTGAGTTGGTATCGATGAAGATGCCCTCGGTGGTGAAAATTCCCAGGTACCCAAACATGTTGTCGATGACGTGGTGAAGAATATCGACACTCGGGAAACTGCACACAAGCGGCCCCGAAGGGGCCAGACGAAACACACGTGCGTCCCGCCAGCCGACGATCCTGTCGCCTTCGAAGATCAGCACGGGGCGGCGCCCCGGCTTTCCCGTCTGATGCACCCTGTTCAACAGGCCCATCAACCCGCAGCGCTGCGCATTGGGAAGGAGATCGGTCAATGTTTTGCCGGCAACCTGTTCCGGGGTCATGGCAAACAGATCGGCAAAGCGCTGATTGGCAT
Organism: uncultured Alphaproteobacteria bacterium; assembly: GCA_963976055.1. Classification (GTDB taxonomy): domain Bacteria; phylum Pseudomonadota; class Alphaproteobacteria; order Rhodospirillales; family Casp-alpha2; genus UBA1479. The sequence goes on along the minus strand of CAXBJB010000007.1, from coordinate 93,789 downwards.
CAATGAAGATGAATGATCCGCCCGCAGAGGCCCGCTCAAGAGTGGCGAGTGCACTGCATGGCAGATCGCGAAACAGGCGGCGATACGGGCTACCCGCCCCGGTAACAGTGTTTGCGGGTTGTACCGCCATGTCGATCGGCATTTTGATCGCGACTAGCGGAACCGCCCGGTCGGCGGCCCCCCCCCACCTAAATCCTGATGCCCGAAGGCCGTGCTGATCTCCGTCATCATCGACCGGACTCTCCCAAGCAATCCGTTAATCCTTCATATAAATGTATGCGAGACTTAACCGCATTACAATATGACCATAGATCCATTGTGGTTAATTTCACGCATAATCTGCCTCATCCGTCGTCGTCCCCCGTTTCCTCCCGGGCGGCTTGGCGCAGGCCCTCGACCGCCGTCTGGAACAGCGGGTTATCGACCCCTTCCAGATGCACGATGAAGATCGGCCGGCGGAAAACGGGGGCGTCTTCGACCAGATGCAGGACGCCTTCCTCCAGGCGCGGACGCACGGCGCGCAGCGGCAGATAGGCCGCCCCGCCGGCGCGCAGGATATGCTGCTGCGCCAGCGGCCCGTAGCTGACCGCAAGCGCCGGGGCCGCCAGATCAGGGAAGGCCTCCAGATGTTCCATGCGGAATTCGGCACCCCAGTCGACGAACACGTAGCTTGAGTCCCAAGGGCCGCGGGTCGTCGGCTCCGTCGACACCAGGACCAGGCTGTCCTGGGCCAGTTTCTCGACCACCAGGCCGGAACGGTGCTGCGGCGTATAGCTGACCGCGAGATCGATGAAGCCCTCGACGACCTGGCTCATCAAGGTGTCGGAGGTGCCGACCTCGGCACGCAGGGCGATCTCGGGCAAAGCCTCGCGGACCCAGGACATCCAGCGCACCATCATGCGTTCCCATAAGGTGAATTCGGCGCCGACGGTCAGAAGGGCAGAATATTCCGTCGGCAGGCCGACGTTGTGGCGCGCCTGTTCCCAGGTCTGCAGTAGTTTTTCCGCAAACGGGCGGAACTGCGCCCCCGCCGCCGTCAATGACGCCCCCGCCTTGGTGCGCACAAACAGCGGCTGCCCCAACAGGTCTTCCAGCAGTTTGACCCGGGTACTTACGGTCGACTGAGTGACGTAGAGGCGTTCCGATGCCTTGACGAAGTTTCCGACCTCGCAGATGGCGAGAAAGGTACGCGCAAGATTGATGTCCATGGGGCGTTTCCAGGGGAAATTGGGGGTAACTCAGCGCGGATTATACATCGGTAATTTTGATATAAATCATAATTTTATTTCGTTTGAGAAATGTTTTGTTTTCTCCGAGAGTTGCCCGGTCCAATCACGGACAGCCACCCCTTTTTGGAGGAATACATGAAAGTCCTGCCCTTCATTGGCGCCGCCGCGATCGCGCTTGCTCTTGCGGCACCGGCCAAGGCCGTGGACGTGACCAATGAACAGGAAACCGAAATTCAACTGACGGTTTCCGATTCCGAAGGGTCCGAAATGGTCAACATCGCCGCCGGCGAAACCATCCCGAACCTCTGCGAAAAATGCAAACTCGTGCTGGGTGACGAAGCCGTCAGCGTGCAGGGCGACCAGGTCGCCGTGATCCGCGGCGGCAAGATTTCCATCCGCACCAATTGATCGACGGATGTGGGGACGGGCAGGAACCCGACCCTGCAAGAACGCGCCTGGGAGGGCGTCATCGGGAACGGGAGCGGTAGACGCATTGACGCACCCCCCGTTCCCGAGCGCCGCACCCCCCGCGCCGCAGGAAAATCCTCCCGGCGGCGTTTCTCGGATTTTCTAACCTGCGCCTAGGCCTACCGACTTCGTTTGTTCGCAACCCATCGGCCAAATCGCCCTCCCACGAATGGCCCTTCTCAGAAAGGCACACCATGTTGACGCAATCCTCCACCCCCTCGCCGGCCCCTTCCGCCATGCCGCAGGACACCGCCGTCCCCGGCGCCAAGTCGTTCTGGCAGCGCGCCGATGAAATCACGGGCTTTGCCCTGTTCATGCTCATCGTCGTCGGCGGCGTCATTTTGCCGTTCGCCCTGTATTTCTACGGATTGCTGTTCCGCTAACCCCGGAACGCGCGGCAGCCGGTCATCGCCATTCCAGGCGATGGACGACGGCGCGGCAGGTCGTGGGAGTTTCGCTGGCCGGCGTCAGCAGGTTCAGTTCGACATAGGTCGATTCCGCCAGGCGCTGGCCCAGGGCCACGATCTCCCGCTCCGTGGCTTCCGGCTCGCGGGAGAACATCACGCCCAGGCGGCGCCTGACCCGTTCTTCATCGGACAGTTTCAGGGTGTAATGGATCGCGCCGACGCCGAACATCTCGCGGATCGCGACCCCGCGCCGCGCCCAGCAGAACCCTTCATTGGCCTTTTCCGGCGCGACGGTGACATCGAACCGGACATTGAGGCGGCGCAGGGCGTTGTCGAAGGTAATTCGATACTGAGCCGGCGGTCCGACCGCCGTCGACAGGCGGACCGCCGCCGTCTGCGCCCCGGCACGCATGCGCTTGATTCCCGCATCCATCAACGTCACCGGCTGTGCGGCCAGGCCGTCGAACAGGTCCCCGGCCTGCGCCAGGGCCGCAATGGGCGCCCATCCAATGGCGAGGGCCAGGAAAACACCCGCCGCGAGCACGGTTTTGGGCCGAAAGGTCCGGTATGAACGCGACATCCCGTCTCCTTACATCTTTTTTCGAGCGCCGATCCGCCCTCTTCCGACCATTCTACCGAAGCATCCCGCCAGGGCGAGCCCGGAGTCCATATTTCTCCGCCCCCCGTGACAGCCGTCACATTCCCTTGCGGCAGCGATGCGTATAATCCGACCACTTTTTTTGCATGCTGGCTCATGGAGCGGCGCGGTAGTTGACGATACGCGCCGGGATGGGCCTGCGTGTTTTTTTAGGTGCCTTGAGGGGATCATGGCTTCCACGCCCGAGCCGGCATACCGCTTTTTCCAGCGCGAGGTCGCCATTGAGGACCTGCGAAATCCTCTGTTCGCGGATGTCCTCGCCGTATGGAACACGCTGCGCGGCGACGCCATGGCACCGCCCTGGCGGGTGACCGACATGTTGCGCTACCCGCACGCGGCCATCCCGTTCATCAGCGTCGTCGACCTGACCGAGGACGGGGAATTCCGCTACCGCTACTGGGGCACCGGCCATGTCGATGTGAAGGGTTACGACTATACCGGCCGCTCGCCCCGCGATCACGCGCCGGCGGATTACGGGCGCATGATCAACGACGAATACCGGACCGTCACCGGCGCCGCCAAACCCGTCGCTTTCATCCACGACATCCGCCCGGGCTTCGCCCAGATTTCCAAGTTTCAGGAAACCTTGCGCCTGCCGCTTGCCAACGACGGACGGACCGTATCGGGCGTCATTTCCTTCGCCGACTGGCGCTCCAACGCCGGGCACTGGACGGAAATGTTCGACACCGTGTCCGACGCGACGACGAACTTCGGGGCCGTCTGACCTTCCCCTTTCCTGCCGCCCTCTTAGGTATCAACAACCGCATGCACGGGAAACCGCGCCTTGATCCGGTCCATCAACTGGTCGCGCACCATGCGGTAGGCCCGCAGCTTTTCCTCGCGGTTGTCCGTCTCGATGATCGACGGATCGAAGGTGTTCCAGAATTCGACGTCGCAGGCCATGATCCGGGTCAGTTCCATGGCCTTGTGCTGGGCTTCGGGCGACAAGGTAATGACCAGATCGAAGAAATCGTCCTCCAGATCGTCGAAGGTCTTCGACTTGTGCTTCGACATGTCGATGCCGATCTCGTCCATCACGGCAATGGTGAAGCCGTCGATCTGCCCTTCGCGCGCACCCGCGCTGTCGACATAGATGCGATGGCCATGGAGAAATTTCAGGATGCCCTCCGCCATGGGAGAGCGGATGGAATTCATGGTGCAGGAGAACAGGACCGCAGAAGGAAGGTCAGCCAAATTCGCCGCCCCCCCTAAGCCTTGATATGCAGCACGCAGACCAGCGTGAACAGCCGCCGGGCCGTGCGCAGGTTCATTTCGACCCGATCCTCAAGCCGCGTGCGCAGGATTTCGGCCCCTTCGTTGTGCAGACCGCGGCGGCCCATGTCGATGGCCTCGATCTGGCTCGGCGACATGGTCTTGATCGCCTTGAAATAGCTGTCGCAGATCATGAAATAGTCGCGCACGATGCGCTTCATGATGCTGATCGGCAGGGTGATCTTGACCAGGTGGCCACCGCCTTCGTCGTCCACGTCGAACACCAGGCGGTTGTCCTGGATCGACAGGCGCAGGGCATAGGGGCCGTCGTGGTCGATCTCAAGCGGCCGGAAGCTGTTGTCCTCCAGCAGGTCGTAGATCGCCACTTTCCGTTCATGGTCGACCTGGGGGCTGCGGCTGACGACGCTTTTTTCATCCAGATCGATTTGGACAATACGGTGCGTGTCGCCGCTCATCCCGCCGCTCCCGTCCTAGTCCCCCGCCGGCGCGTTCAGGCGGATGGCAATGGAAAGCGCGTGGGCGTCCAGGCCTTCGGCCCGGGCCAAGGCCACGGCTTCGGGACCGATGGCGCGCAGGCCCTCGGCGTCGCATTCGATGAGGGACGAGCGCTTCATGAAATCGAGCACGCCCAGGCCCGACGAAAACCGCGCGCTGCGCGCCGTCGGCAGAACGTGGTTGGGCCCGGCGATGTAATCGCCGATCGCTTCCGGCACGTAACGGCCCATGAAAATAGCCCCCGCGTTGCGCACCTTGCGGCCCAGGGCGTCGGCGTTGTCGGTGGCTATTTCCAGATGTTCCGGCGCGATGCGGTCGATCAAGGGGATGGCGCCGGCCAGGTCCGGCACGGTGATGACCGCGCCGTAGGTCGCCCAGCTTTCCCCCGCCGTGCCCGTGCGCGGCAGGGTCTTCAGGTGCCCTTCGACGGCGCGCTCGACCGCATCGGCGAAGGATGCATCGTCAGTAATCAGGATGGCCTGGGCGGCGGTGTCGTGTTCGGCCTGGCTTAACAAATCGGCCGCGATCCAGGCGGGATCGTTGGCGCCGTCAGCCAGCACCAGGATTTCCGACGGTCCCGCGATCATGTCGATGCCGACGGTGCCGAACACCTGCCGCTTGGCCGCCGCCACATAGGCGTTGCCGGGGCCGACGATCTTGTCGACCGGGCGGATCGTCTCGGTGCCGTAGGCCAGCGCGCCGATCGCCTGGGCCCCGCCGATGCGGTAGATCTCATCGACCCCGGCGATCGCCGCCGCCGCCAGGACCAGGGGGTTTAGGATCCCATCCGGCGTCGGCACGACCATGACCAGACGGTCCACGCCCGCGACCTTGGCCGGGATCGCGTTCATCAGCACGGACGACGGATAGGCCGCCGTACCGCCGGGCACATACAGACCCGCCGCCTCCACCGCCTGCCAGCGGTAGCCCAGACGCAGGCCCGCCGCATCCGTGAAATCCAGATCCTCCGGCAACTGCTTTTCATGGAACGCGCGAATCCGCCCCGCCGCCGTGGCCAGCGCCGACAGCGTTTCGGCCGTACATTGGCCGCGCGCAGCGTCCACCTCGTCCGCCGTGATCGCCATGGTTTCGGCGGTCAGATCGAACCTGTCGAACCGTTTGGTATAGTCCAGAACCGCCGCATCGCCGCGCGCGCGCACGTCGGCCAGGATGGCCGCGACGACGTCGTTGACGTCGGCTTCGCTCTCGCGCTTGGCGCCCAGTAGGTCCTTGAACGCGTCTTCGAAGCCGGGATCGCGGGAATCAAGCCGCAAGGGCATCGACGGCCTCCTTGAACTTGATGACCCAGCCGCCGATTTCCCTGGGGCGGGTTTTCCAGGCGGCGCGATTGACGGCTAGGCGCGACGTGATTTCGGCAATGGTTTCGACCTCGACCAGGCCGTTGGCCTTCAGCGTCGCGCCGGTCGACACCAGGTCGACGATGCGCCGGCACAGGCCCAGAGTCGGGGCCAGTTCCATGGCGCCGTTCAGCTTGATGCATTCGGCGTGGACGCCGCGCCGGGCAAAGTGGCGGCGCGTCAGGCCCGGATACTTGGTGGCGACGCGGATCGACGACCACTGCCGGGGATCGTCGCTTTTGACCATTTCCGCCGGTTCCGCCACGGCCAGGCGGCAATGACCGATGCCCAGATCCACGGGCGCGTAGATTTCCGAATAGTCGAATTCCATCAGCACGTCGTTGCCGGCGACGCCCAGGTGCGCCGCGCCGAAGGCGACGAAGGTCGCGACGTCGAACGAGCGCACTCGGATGATGTCCAGTTCCGGCACGTTGGTGGTGAAGCGCAGCTGGCGGCTTTTGCCGTCATCGAAGGCCGCCTCCGGCTCGATCCCCGCATGACGGACCAACGGCATCACTTCCTCGAGGATGCGCCCCTTGGGCAGGGCCAGGACGAGTTTTTCATTCACGTTCATGATCGTTTTCCGTCGCGGTCAATCAGGGTGTTGCGGCGCATACATAATGCCATTCACACCAAGATACCAGGAAACAAACCCCGGAAATCCCCGGTTCTCGCTTGTTCGAACCCGCCAGAAGGACGATCCCCCCTTACCGCCACCGGACCGGAAAGCGCCGTTCCCCACGGGATCAAAGGCATGGTAGATTACCGGCATGTCCAGGTCATCGACATTCCGGGCCACCCAGGATTTCCTGGTGGCGGGCCTTTGCTTCGCGGCGGTTCTTTTATGGCTGTCTGCGCTTGCAAATGCCGCGCCTTGGAACGGCGGAATCATCCAGACCAGCGCCCCGCTATCCCTGCCAGGCTCCTCGGACCTGAATGCCAGAGAAAAACGCGAAGCCGTGCTTCGCCGTGCGCTGGGTAACTTCGCAACAACCGCCCAGACCCTGCAATTATTGACCGACTTGGATGGCCCTCAGGCCCTTCCCACCACAGCCCCGGCCATCGCGCTGGCGGACAGCCGCGCCCCTGTCGTAGCGGCTACCAGCCGACAAACACCCCGTCGTTCGCCGACAGACGGATTCCAATCTCGCGCGCCGCCGCAGGGCATCTGATCTTACTGCGGCGAACGCCGCATAATGCCCCATCTCTACAGCCGGCGGCCGCTTAGGCCGCCCCCAGCATGACGAGAAGCAACCATGTCATGGGTCGTCACCTGTGGCGACGACCTGGTGCAATCAGGCGGAAACGACTCGTGCTCAGTCGCGGCGGCGCCCCAAACAGAAGCCGGTCCGCTCATCGTCATGCGATCACGGTATATGAGAGAATTACCATGTCCCCCATCTTTTCATTTTCACTGGAAACCATCGCCATGATGGCATCGTTGGCTCTGGTTCAAGCCACTGTCCTTCTCATGCAATACGTCAACCGTGCCGCCTGCTTGAAGGGTGATAACATCGACACCTTGCTGGCCATCACCGTCGGGACAGTCATTCTCGTCGCCATCGGCTTGCAGATCGACAGCTTGATACGGATTGGCCTGGACAGCGAATTGGCGGTCTTGGCCGCGCCGGTCGTTTGCGCGGTGGCAGCCAAGATCATCTGGCATGCCTTCAATTGCCGCGAGCGCCAGGCAATGGCCAAAGCAGGCATTTCGCCTTTCGGTCGCCTGACCGACACCACCCGACTAGTACCGGAACCGGCGCGAGAGCCGAAAGCGGAGTGACGTCCCGCCAACGGCGTCACCCTTTTTAGGGACGCTTCGATTGACCATGCACTGATCCGGACTCCTCGCCCGTTTCACGCCAGACTGGCGATGAAACGGGCGATCTCCAGGAACAGGGCGTCCGGCACCTCCAAGTGCGGACTGTGGCCGCATCCGGTAATGAGCAGACGCTTGGCCGGTCCGGAAACGCCATCAGCGATGGCGGAAACCTGAGCTTCGGTGCCGTATTGGTCATCCGCCCCCTGCACCACCAGGACCGGACAGGTCACGGTGGGCAGGCAGGATTCCACGTTCCAGGCGCGGAAATCCTCGGCCAGCCAAGTGTCGTTCCAGCCGAAAAAGGCCCCGTCCACGTTGTCGCCGTGATAGCGCCGAAGCCGTTCCCGCAGATCGGTTTCCTGCCAAGCCACGCGCGCGTCCTGAATGCCCCGGATCGTCACGTCCTCATTGAACACATGGGCGGCCATGGTCACCACGCCGCGAATTCGCGGGTCGCGGCCCGCCGCCATGAGCGCGATGGTGCCGCCGTCGGAATGGCCGATCAGCACCGCCGCGCCGATGCCGGCGGCGTCCAGCACGGCGGGCAGGACGTCATACGCTTCCGGCGCGTGGTAATCCGCCTTGCGCGGCAGGGTGATGCCGTCCGACCGTCCATAACCCGCCCGCGAATAGGCGAAGGCGGGCAATCCTGTCATATTCGCGAGGATTTCCGGCACGTCGCGCCACATGTCGACGCAGCCAAGACCTTCGTGCAGGAACACGAGCGCCGTGCTTCCAGGTGCCGGCGGCCCGCTCCACCAGGCATATTCCAGGCGGTGTCCGCATGCGCTGATGAATTCAGGATCGGCCTTCACGGACAAGATCAGAGCTTGCCCGTCATCCGGTCGGCGCCGTGGTACAGAACTTGGCGCACGGCTTCGGCCGCGCGGGCGTGATAGGCGACGGTTTCCGGTGCCATATCCGCCGTGACCCGAGGGGTGTGTTCGAAATGGTTGAAGCGGTCCCGGCCGCGCACCAGGGCGGCGGAATCCCACTGGCCGACGCTCTGCATGGCCTTGGCCGGCATGTAATGGAACGAAATGCCGATCCGCCGGTCCCCGGACAGGTTCGGGCCGGAGGCATGGGCCAGACGGATGTTGTGGAGAGACATCTGTCCAGGCCGGAGCGGCATGGCCACCGCCCGGCTTTCGTCGATGCCCTGAGTGATCTCCTGGCCACGGGTCAGCATGTTGTTCTCGTGATAGAGGTCTTCGTGCTTGAGCGGCGGGCCCAGGTGGGTGCCGGGCAGGACGCGCATGCAGCCAGCCTGCTCGCTCGCCTCCGACAGGGCCAGCCAGGCCGTCACCACCTCACCGCCGGCCAGGCCCCAGTAGTTGGAATCCTGGTGCCAGGAAACGTACTGCCCGGAACCGGCTTCCTTGGTCCAGCTGAGGGTGTTCCAGCACAGGATGTCGGGCCCCAGGATGTCCTCCATCATGTCGACGATGCGGGCGTCATGGACCAGATCGTCCAGCCATTTGAACAGAAGGTGTGTCTTGTTGCGCTGCAGGCCGTTGAGAGGCGCACCCTGGGACGCCTCGAAGGCCTCGATCTTCGCACGCAGGTCATGTGCTTCCGCCGCCGACAAAACGTCGACGGGGGTGTAATAACCATCTTCCTGGAATTGCTTCAGGGCCTCTGGGCTCAGAACCTTCACCATGGCGGCATCCTCCCGGTTTTCCGGGAAGGATACTAAAAGCCTCAGACCCCCGCCACCCGGGCGATGTCGGCGCCGCAGGCGGCCAGCTTTTCCTCCAGCCGCTCATACCCGCGGTCCAGGTGATAGACCCGGTTGACCTGCGTTTCGCCCTCGGCCGCGAGGCCCGCCAGAACCAGCGATACCGACGCCCGCAGGTCCGTCGCCATGACGGGTGCTCCCGACAATCTCTTGACCCCGCGCACGATAGCCGAGGCCCCGTGCACGTTGATGTCGGCACCCATGCGACACAGTTCGGGCACATGCATGAAGCGGTTTTCAAAAATGGTTTCCGTGATCATGGCGGCGCCGGTGGCCACGGTCATCATGGCCATGATCTGGGCCTGCATGTCGGTGGGGAATCCGGGATAAGGCTCGGTCATGCTGTCAACGCCGCGCAGTTCGCAATTGGCGCGGTTGACCTTGAGTCCGTCCTTGGTTTCCGTCACCTCGACCCCGGCGCGCTCCAACAGGTCGATGACGCTTTCGATCAGATCGGCGCGGGTATTGGTCAAGGTCAACTCACCCCCCGTGATGGCGGCGGCGGCGGCATAGGTGCCGGTTTCAATGCGGTCCGGCAGAACCCGGTGGCGGGCGCCGGACAACTGGTTCACGCCGGTGATCCGCAGGGTGTCCGTGCCGATGCCGGTGATCTTCGCACCCATTTCCGTCAGGCAGTTGGCGAGGTCCGTGATCTCGGGCTCGCGCGCCGCGTTGGCGATGACCGTGTCACCCCTCGCCAGGGTGGCCGCCATCAGGGCGTTTTCCGTGCCGCCGACGGTGACCTTGGGAAACAGGATATGGCCGCCGGTCAGACCGTTCGGCGCAGTGGCCTGGATATAGCCTTCCTTCAGCTCAATCTCCGCACCCAGGGCCTCCAGTGCCTTCAGATGCAGGTCCACGGGCCGGGTGCCGATGGCGCAGCCGCCCGGCATGGACACGCGGGCCTTGCCGGCGCGGGCCAGCAGCGGACCCATGACGACGACCGAGGCGCGCATCTTACGCACCAGGTCATAGGGGGCTTCCGTCGCCGTGATCTTGCGCGCCTGCAGGCGCACCACGGGTTCGTTGCCGTTGTCATCGACCGAGCGTGTCAATTCAACGCCCAGTTCGCCCAACAAACTGCCCATGGTCGCCAGATCGGCGAGGGTGGGCATGTTGGTGAACTCGACCGGGTCCTCGGTCAACAGGGAGACGGCCATCAAGGGCAGGGCCGCGTTCTTCGCCCCCCCGATGGCAATGGTGCCGTTCAAGGGGCGGCCGCCCCGGATGCGAATACTGTCCATGGACGTTGATTAACAGAAGCAATGGGGCCGTGTCATGGCGGGATTGGGATTATTTCGCGGCCCCTCCGGCGACGGCGGTCATGCCCCCTTGCCGCCCGCCGGATCGGTGTCCCGTTTGCGTTGCTGCGCCTTGCGTTTGGCCAGGTTGGCGCGCAGCTGCTCGGCCTGGCGCGCCTTTCGCGCCGCTTCCGCCTCGGCCCCGGTCGGGGGTCGGGACGGATGTTTCTTCTCACCGTCAGATGAGGTCATGCAGCCTCCGATTCGCTCGTCAGCCAAGACATTGCCGCGTGCGTGTTCGCCCCGTCAAGAGCACCTCACCCCGTGGCCGCAAGCTTTCGAAATGCCTTGTTCAATTGAGCTTCCGTGTTGTCCAGGGCGGTCGTTTCATCGTCAAAGGCGCTGTGGTCACGGTCGATATGCAATTCCAGGCTGTCTAGCAATTCCCCCATATCATGGGTGGACGGCCCGCCGGATCCCCGCCGCGCCTCGATCGCTTGGCGGGGGGCGACCGCCCGCGCCACCGATTCAGGAGAAAGGGAAATCGTACGCCCAAAGGTCTGCCGCGCAATTTCCGAGATAAAATCGCCATCAATTTTCTCTGCCGTCATTCCCCTGTTCATCGCGGCCCGAACCACGGTCCCGACAAGATGATGCGCGTCGCGGAAGGGCAGCCCGGATTCCCGCACCAGAAGGTCCGCCAATTCCGTCGCCGTCGAAAAATTCTCCCGGGTCAGATCGGCCATCCTTTCCACCCTGGGGCGGGCCTTGGAGACGACGACCCGGGCAACGGACGCACCCCGCGTGGCCCCATCCAGGGCATCCCATGTCCAGCGGAAGGCATCGCAGCAGGAATCGAACCCGAAGGAATAATGCGTGGCCTTCAAGCCCGTCATTGCCGTGACCTGCGCCCCCAGGACCTGGGATGAGCTGGCGCGCAGCACTTCCAACGCGGACATGTTCTTTTTCTGAGGCATCATGCTGGAGGTTTGGGCAACGCTGTCCGGCAGTTCAAGGGTTCCGAACTCATAGGTGGTCATGACGAAAAAATCCTGCGCCATGCGCCCCCAGGACGTTGCCGCGAGCGCCGCCGCCGATAGTAGTTCCACTAGGAAATCGCGTGCGGCGATGCAGTCCTGGGCGTGCAGCCCGACGCCATCAAACCCGAGCCAACGGGCCGTCACCTGCCGGTCGATGGGAAACGACGTCCCCGCCATCGCCCCCGTACCCAGCGGGGAAATGTTGATTCGCTGCCTGCATTGGGAAAGCCGGGCGAAATCCCGTTCCAGCGCCTGGGCGATACCCGCCAGATAATAGCCGTAGGTAACCGGCTGGGCTGGCTGTAAATGGGTATATCCCGGCATCAAGACGTCGATGTATTCCTGGGCCTTTTCGGCAAGCGCTTCCCGTAGATTCAGGATCGCCTCGGACAATTTGGACGCCGCCATCCGGGCCCGCAAACGATCCATGGTCGCGTACAAATCGTTCCGGCTGCGCGCGATATGCACGCGCCCGCCAATATCCGCCCCCGACCGCCTAATTAGTTCCGCTTCATAATTGAAGTAGGATTCTTCCCATGCAGGGTCGAGGTCGAACGCGTCGGGGCCAAGCTCCTCCAATTCCAAGATCGCGGTTGCCAGGGCCCGCGCATGATCTGGCGACAGCAGCTGACAGTCGGCAAGCATCAGAACGTGCGCTTTGTTGATCTGTGTGATCAACGGCAAGACCATGGGAAATTCGCGCTTCAGATTAGGCGCCAGCATGTCCGATAAGATGACCGGGTCCAGTGGTTCCTCGAACATGCTGCTAACTTTTGATTCCATAATTCCTCCGTCGGACCGATTGATCTTGGAGGTCACATCATCTTTCAGCATTGGCCCCGCAAAAAGGGCCACTAGAGCCTTTCGAAGGGAACCATCCGATCCGGAGGAAGCGCATGTTTCCGCCCTTCGGTGCGCGTGAAATTTTCAATGGAACAGAGGGCACGGAGTGCTTGTCATCGCCGAACCCCTATACTATTGTCCGCCCCTCTTCACCTCCCGGATGCCGCCGTAGCTCAGGGGTAGAGCACTCCCTTGGTAAGGGAGAGGTCCACAGTTCAATTCTGTGCGGCGGCACCATTTCTCAGATTTCCCAAAGATTCCGACGATATCGCGCGGCTCCCTATGGGCCCGCCGCCACTTTCCCGTTGTGCGATATATTCGATTAAATTAAATTGTTTCCGTAAGGTGTAGTTTAGTCCGTATTTCCACATTGCCGCCGTAAGTCACTTTTCCGTGGCCGGCGGGCAGGGTTATTGAGAACCGTTGTCAGTTGGCGTAAACTGGGCCAATCATCGGTAGGGAAATCGGCGCCGTTTTAGAATTCAAGGCCCGGCCGGAAGGCCGGAGCCAAAAAAAGGTCCAGGGAGGAATGACCGCCGTGTCGCGGCGGTAAACCTGGAGAGATCGGACTCGCATGAAAGAAGAAGACGTACTTGAAGGCGCCAAGGAAGCGGCACAGTTTCTGAAGGCCCTCGCCAACGAAAACCGTCTGCTCATCCTCTGCATGCTGGGCGACGGCGAAAAATCGGTCACCGAACTGGAACAGGCGCTTGATCTGCGTCAGCCGACCTTGTCGCAGCAGTTGGCGCGGTTGCGCGCCGACGACCTTGTGGCGACCCGGCGCGACGGCAAGACGATCTATTACAGCCTGGCCAGCAACGAGGCGGGCAAGACGCTGGAGCTCATGTACGGTCTGTTCTGTTCGGAAGAGGCCATGGAGCGCCGCCGCCTGATCAAAGCCGCCGCCCGCTCCGCCGCCTGACGGACCATCCTGAACAAGATTGAAGCCCCCGGGCGGCAAGCCGCCCGGGGGTTTGTCATGCGAATTACTGACCGCCGGCAGCCTTCATGAAGGCCAACAGGTCTTCGACGTCCTGTTCCTTGCGCAGGCCCGGGAAGGCCATGCGGGTGCGGCCCTTGTCGGCGCCGATCTTATCCTTCACGAAATCCTTGGGATCGGCGACGAAGGCCTTGACCGCGTCGTCGGTCCATTTCAGGCCCATGTCGTTGGCCGCCTGAAACGCCTTGGAATACTTGAAGCCGTCGACGGAACCCGCCGTGCGCCCCAGAATGCCTTTCAGCGACGGACCCAGCTTGTTGGCCGCACTGTCGATGACGTGGCAGGCTGCGCACTTGCGGAACACCTTCTTGCCGGATTCGGGATCGCCCGCCGGCGCGGCGGATGCCGCGACCTGCGCCGGCTCCGCTTTCGCTGCCTGCTCGGCCGCGGCCTTGGCCGCTGCCCCACCCTTGTCCGGTGTCACGTCGATGACCTTGGCGCGGCCCAGAACCTTTACCTCGGCCTTGCAATCCTTCATGCACAGCGCGGCCATCTTGACGGCCTGGGCATCGGGGCGCGGATCGTCAAAGAAGTTCTTGGCGTTGGGCATCTCGATCTTGCCGATGTTGGAGGCATCGAGCACGAAGGATGAATCGACCACGTCGTTCATGTTGAGCAGGAACGCGGTCAGGGAATAGACCTCGTCATTGGTCAGGGTCTGGGCCTCGCCGAACGGCATGGCCCGCTTGATATAATCGAAGATGGTCGAGGCATAGGGCCAGTAACTGCCGACGGTCTTTTCCGGACGGTCGTCCTTCATGGTACCGTGGCCGCCGACCAGCACCGGATAGCGGCCCCGGGCTTCGCCGAAATCGCCGTGACAGGCGGCGCATTTTTCGATGTAGACCTTTTCGCCCTTGGCCGCCGTGCCCGATCCGGCCGGGGCGCCCTGCCCGTCGGGGCGGACGTCGATGTCCCAGGCCTGAATTTGTTCCGGCGTCGCCGCCGCGCCCAGTTCGGGAAATTTGCGGCCATCTGCATGGACGGCCGTCACCGACAGCGCGAGCAGGCCGGCCGTCGCGGCGGCGGCGAGGGTCAGGTTACGCCAAGCGGACATTTTCCACCTCCCCGGTCGGATTGATGCGCCAGGTCTGGATGGCGTTGTTGTGGTAGATGGAATTGACCCCGCGCACGGCCTGCAAGGCCGCCATTTCGGGCTGCACATAGCCAGTTTCGTCGATGGCGCGGCTTTGCAGATAGGCCGGGTTGCCGTCCCACGACCAGCCGTCGAGGTAGAAGCGGGTCAGGCATTTCGGCAGGACCGGATCTTCCAGGCGCGCCTGATGCCAGTTACGCCCGCCGTCCACGGTGACGTCGACGCGGGCGATCTTGCCGCGTCCCGACCAGGCGATGCCCTTGATGACCTGCGGGCCCTTCTGCTTGCACGGCAGTTCGGGACAGGGGCTGGTGATGACCGACTTGGCGTCCATTTCCCAGGTAAAACGCCGGGCTCGGCCGTCGGGCATGAGATCGGTGTACTTCGACGTTTCCTCGCGGGCCATCCAGGCGCCGTCGCCGACTTCGATGCGGCGCAGCCATTTGACCCACATGTTGCCTTCGAAGCCGGGCACGACCAAACGGATGGGATAGCCCTGTTCGGCGCGCAGGCGCTCACCATTCATGGAATAGACGACCATGCAGTCGTCCAATGCCTTGTCCAACGGCAGGGAGCGGTTCATGCCCGCCGAATCGCCGCCTTCGACCAGCAGCCATTTGGCCTTGGGCTTCACGCCGGCTTCTTCCAACAGGGTGCGCAGCGGCACGCCCGTGTACTGCACGCAATGAACCATGCCGTGGGTGAACTGCACGCCGTTCAACTGCGCGCCGCGCCATTCCATGCCGCCGTTGGCGGCGCACTCCAGGAAATAGAACCGGCTTTGCGGCGGGAAACGCTTGAGGTCCTGATAGGTGAACACCAGGGGCCGCTCGACCATGCCGTGGATCATCAGGCGATAGTCGTCGGGAATGACCTCGGCGACGCCGCCGTGGTGGCGCTCGAAACACAGGCCATTAGGCGTGACCATGCCGTCAAGCGCGTAAAGCGGCGTGAAATTGATGGAGCTTTCCGGCGTCGCGGTCAGCCAGTCGACATAACGGCGGACGACGGTCTTTTCGAACTTGGACGGCATGCCATAAGGCGCGACGTCAACACCCGGGCCCAGAACCTTCGACCAGTCGGCCACATTGGGCGGCAGGTTGGCCGGATCGGCCAGGGCGCGGGTAGGCGTGATCAGGCCCACGGCGGCAACCCCGCCGGCGGCGCCAAGCCCGGCCAGCAACGCCTTGCGGCGACCGGCATCGGTCGGCTGATCGACGGATGGGGGGAGGATGCTTCCCGGCTTTGCCGGTGGTTTGGTCTTGTTCATTTATGCGCGCTCCAAGAGATATGGGGCGGCCCCGCCCGGATGGCGGCGTCACCTGCTCAATGATGGAACTCATATTATATATTTTATGAATATGTTGTCCAGGGCGGGACGCTGAAAAATTTCGGAAAAATCACCAATTCTCCGGCGATTTTCCGGCACTTTTCAGGGCATTGATCTTTTCCCGCACGTAGGGCCCGAACTTGCCGTTCAGATAGGCCTGTTCCTGCACGAACCGATACATGGACATGAAGTGGAACGGCTTCATGTAGCCGGGCATGCGGGCGATCTCGGCCTTCTTGCCCGACGCCCCCGCCGGCAGCTTGTCCGCCGTGGGGAAGAAGATGGTGGTCGGCGTGAAGCGCACGCCCCATTTTTCGGCCAGTTTCTTTTCCGACAGTTCCTCGCCGTCGAAATCCGTCACCATGCGCGACCCGATGATGTTGATCTGCAGGATGTTGAAGTTGGCGCGCACGAAGTCGGTGATGTCCTGGCGCGCGAAATTGACCTCGTGCATTTCCCGGCAATAGGGGCAGCCTTCCAGCGAGAAGATGACGGCGAACCGCTTGCCCGCCTGGGCCGCTTCCTCCAGGTCCTCCTTCAGGATCATGAAGGAATTGAGGAACCAGGGCTCGGTCATCAGGCCATCGGCGCCGATGGTCGCGGCGGCGGCCGGGCGCCCCCCGCCAAGGGTCAGGCCGATCAAGGTCAGCGCGGCAAGCGCGCCCGTGGCCCATCCGTTGAAACGTCGCCGGGGTATCACAGTTCTGATGTCCTCTTGTCTCGATGCCAAGGCGGCACCTCACATTCGTTTTGTTGAATGCATATTGACCGCATGGGCCGTGGTCTGGCAAGACGCTATAGGAAGGAAACCATAACCGTGATTTCAAGAATAAGTTTTATCGCCGCGGCGTTCTGCCTGTTGCTGGCCGCGCCCAGGCCGGCCCTGGCGGCGGATGCCGGGGAATTCGATTCCCTGGTCGACGAAGCCCAAAACGGCTACCGCGCCGCCCTGTTCTATGCCCGCACGGGCAACGCGGCCCTGGCCGGAATCGAACTGCGCCAGACCCAGGCCGTGTGGGACGAAATTCTCGCCAAGTTCGGCGCGGCCCCACCTCTACCCTATGCCAAGGACAGCCGGTTCGCGGCCGACCTGAAAGCGATCACAGGCCGCATCGCCAAGGGGGCGGACCTGCTGGACGACGAAAAGAGCAAGGCGGCACGCGAGGAACTGGAACCCGTGCGCGACCTGATCTACGGGCTGCGCGACCGGGCCGGGCGCAAAGGCTATTCCGAATGCGTCACCGACCTGAACCGCCACATGGCAGTTCTATTCAAATGGCGGCACGCGCGCCCCGATTTCTCGATCCCCGGCGTCAGCGACGACGTCATGCAGGCGGCCCTGAAATACCGCGACATCCTGCGCGCCTGCCGCGCCATGGCCCCGGACGTGAAAAAGAACGCCGACGATTTCAAGCGCATCTACGACGGGGCCGACGCCTCGATCTCGTCCATGCCGGCGGCGGTCGAAAGGAAGGACCCGCTCGGCGTGGTCAATATCCTGCGCGAACTTATGTCCTTCGACCGGATTCTCTACTTCAAGCTGGGATAAACCAGGTCAGCCGACCTTGCCCAAGCTGGGGAAGGTGTTGAGCAGCCAGTTGGCGATTTCCGACACGCTGCCCGTCAGGAACAGCACGCCGGTCACCACCAGGAACAGGCCCATGGCCTTTTCCACCATGCCCATGTGGCGGCGGAAACGTTTCATGAATCCCAGGAACGGGCCGACCGCGAAAGCGGCGGCCAGGAACGGCAGGCCGATGCCCGCCGAATAGACGGCGAGCAACGATGCCCCCGACCACGGCCCGTCGCCGCCTGCGGCAACCATCAGGATCGCCGCCAGCACGGGCCCGACACAGGGCGTCCAGCCGAACGCGAAGGCAAGCCCGACCAGATAAGCGCCGAGCACGCCCATGGGTTTCTTCGGCCCCTCGAAGCGGGCGTCGCGTTGCAGGAAACCGAGGCGGAACACCCCCAGGAACTGCAAGCCCAGCAGAATGATGATGGCGCCCGCGATCTTGGAAAACACCGCGTGGTATTCGGCGATCAACTGACCGACGGCCGAGGCCGTGGCCCCCATGCCGACGAACACGGTCGAGAAACCAAGCACGAAGGCCAGCGCGGTCCAGCGCACACGGGCCAGCGCCGCGCGGTCAGCACCCGCCCCCTGGGCTTCCAGGGCCTGGAACGTGGTGCCGGCGAGGAAGCACAGATAAGGCGGCACCAGCGGCAACACGCAGGGCGACAGGAAGCTCAGCAATCCCGCCAGAAAGGCGCCACCGTAGGAAACGTCCATGGCCGTCGTTCAGTCCTTGTTGGCGATCCGTGCGCCGCCGGTCAGGCGCCGACGACCTTGACCGTCTGGTTGTCGGGCACCTTGATGACCTTCTGGTGCTGGATATAGTTCGCGACCAGATCGTAGGCGGGCGGACCTTCCGTGCCTTCGTTGACCGAGGCCCAGCCGGCGACCACGTACTTCTTCGCCGGATCGATGGCCGCGCCGGTCTTCAGCGAGGTCATGTTGGAAATGCGCGAGCCGATCTTCTTGTTGATATCGATGGTGTAGGACATGCCACCCACCCGCACCATGTCGCCGCCCTGCTGATAATAGGGATCGGTGTTGAACAGGTTGTCGGCGACGTCTTCCAGGATCGTCTTCAGGAACTCGCCGGTCATTTCCGTGCGGTACACGTTGGGATAGGTGATCGCCGTGTGATGATGCACGTCGTCCACCGTGATCGCCTGCCCCGGCAGCAGCGACGCCCCCCAGCGGAAGCCCGGCGATAGGGCGATTTCCGCGTCCCGTTCGGCAAGCAATGCCTGACAGATGACGTCGTCGAAGGTGCCGTTGAAATTGCCCCGGCGATAGAGAAGGTCTTCCGTATGGCCCAGTTCGCGGCTGATGTCGGCCATGTGGGGTTCGCGGATTTTCCGCACCAGGGCCGCCATGTCCTTGTCCGGTTCGATGACGTCGGAGAACACGGGGATCAGGCGGAAATTATAGGCCGTCACCTTCTTGCCCTCGACCTTGAGGTCCAGGCGCGACAGGAACTTGCCGTGGCTGCCCGACGCGATCAGCAGCGTGTTGCCGACCTTCACCGGCGCCGGCAGGGCGTCGTGGGTATGGCCGGTCAGGATCACGTCGATACCGGGCACGCGGGCCGCCAGCTTGCGGTCCACGTCGAAACCGTTGTGCGACAGCAGGACGATCAGGTCCGCGCCCGCCGCCTGGGCGTCGGCGACCCGCTTTTTCATGTTGTCCTCGTTGATGCCGAAGGACCAGTTGGGCATCAGGTAACGCGGGTTGGCGATCGGCGTATAGGGGAAGGCCTGACCGATCACGGCGATTTTCACCCCGCCCTTTTCGAAATACTTGATCGCCTCGAATACGTCTTCCTGCCATTCCACGTCGCGCACGTTTGACGCCAGGAACGGGAAATTCAGCTTGCCCTGCAGTTCCTTCACCCGGTCCACGCCGTAGGTGAATTCCCAATGGGCCGTCATCGCGTCGATGCCCAGCGCGTTCTGCACGTCGACCATGTCGGCGCCGCCGGTCTTCAGCGAGGTATAGGAGCCCTGCCAGGTATCGCCGCCGTCCAGCAACAACGTGTTGTCGGGGCGTTCGGCGCGGATCGCCTTGACCAGGGTCGCCAGGCGGTCGACGCCGCCGACCTTGCCGTAGGACTTGGCCATCGACGTGAAGTCCTGATCGGTCAGGGCGTAGGCTTCCGGCGTGCCGGGACCGATGCCGTACTTGTGCAGGAAATCCTTGCCCGTGATGTGCGGCGGCAGGCCACGGACCTCGCCGACGCCCAGGTTAACCGTCGGCTCGCGGAAATAGATGGGGACGATCTGCGCGTGCATGTCGGTGAAATGCAGCAGGGTGACCTGCCCCAGGCTGTCGAACTGCAACAGGTCCTGCTGCATGATCTTCTGCTTGGCCATGGCCGACCGGAAGTTCAGCGCCGTCGCGGGCAGGGCCGCCGTCGCGGCGGCCAGATGAAAGAATTCACGCCGACTTAACACGTTCGTCTCCACTTACTGCTGTTCAGATGGGGGGGCGAAAAATCGATTAAAGAAAAAAACGTCCGGAGGATCGGGGGACACCGTTCCTCCGGACGTTGAACCTGCGTGATATCAGTTACGCACGGCGGGCGTTTCGACCGGCAAACCCCGGCCCCGCCACATGACATAAAGTTCAAGCGCCAGATACTCGTCACTGCCATAACCGTAGGCGGACGAGCGCACCTGCTTGTTGCAGCCGCGGAAACGGCGGTGCAGCGAGCCGACGCCGTTCCATTTCAGGCGATACACGGGGAAACCGTTGCCCTGCCCTTCGCTGAGGACGTTGGCGCGCAAATGTGCGCCCGGGAAGTCCTCGTGGCAATGCTTGCAGGCCATGTCGAGCTGGCCGCGGCGCTCGTTATAGAACGCCTTGCCCTTCTCGAAGTAAGGCGCGGCCTCACCGTCGACCTTGACGCTGATCGGCATGCCCAGGGACTGATGACGCACGAACACGGTCATGCCCAGAAGTTCCTTGGATTCGTACTTCCACTCCTTGGCCTTCATGTTGTCCGTGCGGCAGCGGTTGATGCGCTGCTCCAGGTTTTCCAGGTTCTTCTTCTCGGCCACATACTTGGGATAGCTGACCGCGACGCCCTTCATGCTTTCCGGGCCCTTGTGGCAGGACGCGCAGGACTTGCCCGCCTCGCCGTCCACCTTGTTCCACAGCTCCTCGCCGATTTCAGCCCAGAGCATGCCGGGGTTCTGGAAGTTGTCGTCCTGCATGGCGCGCGTTTCCGGCGCCGCGTAGGTGTAACCGGACCGCCGGTCTTCGACCTGATAGGCCCCCCAGTTCTTCTTCTCGTCGGCAACGGCGTTCGCCGCCACGCCGGCGGTCAGGGCAAGAGCCAGACCGCAAAGCGCGTATTTGCTTAGATTGATTCCCATTACTCGGATCCCTTTCTCCGCGCTCCTGACTTTATTGTTCTTTATGCGTCAGGAGACCGTGATCTTTGCCTTCTTCGTGTATTCGGCGCCGCCGTCTTCAATCCATTTGAATTCGAACTCGCCGCTTTCCTCGGCGCGGAAGTGGAACGCCAGGTAGGGGTTGGCCGAAACCGCCGGATGCCAGTCCGAGGCGAACACCGTCGCGCCGTTGAACTTGCATTCGAAGCGGTTGATGATCTTGCGCGGAATCTTGTTGCCGTCCTTGCCCTTGCGCTGGCCGGTTTCCATCTTGTGCTCGATCAGAGACTTGATCTCCACGACCTCGCCCTTCTTGGCCGATTTCGGGATTCGCACGCGCGGTTTAACGTCTGACATTTTCTTTCTCCGATGCTCTGATCAGCCGCCGCAGCCGCCGATGGTGACCTTGACCTGCTGCTTGGCCATGTAGACCTTGCCGTTGTTCATTTCCGCGACGACGACCACGTTCTGCGTGCCCGCCATGCGCATGCGGGTCGATGCCCGCGCCATGCCGGACTGCGGCGTGAAGTGGAAACTGGCGACCTCCGGCGACGGATTGCCTTCGGCGAACAGGTGGACGGTCTTCACGTAGTCGTCCTTGGACATCGGGCTTTCGACCTCGAAGGCGACGGGAACGGTATTGCCGTTCTCGGCGATCTGCGGCAGGTCGAGCTTGATCTTGCCTTCTTCCGGCGTGCCCTTGACCAGTTTCTTGATGGCGGCGTCGACGGCCGCGGCATCGGCTTGCGCGCCCGGCGCCAGAAGTCCCGCGGCCACCAGGGTCAACGCAAAGGCGGACACGCCCTTGAGAGCCTGACGCCGCGAGAGGGTGAGATGCGTTTCAGTCATTTTTCTTCAGTCCTTGTTACAGAAAACCTAGATATCGGCGCAGCCCGCCAGGGCGGCCTATTCCTTCAAGGTCGCCAGATAGGCGAGCAGATCTTCGACCTGCTGTGCCTCCAGGATCGGCTTGCCGTCAAATTTCTTGAGCACCCGGTGAAGCCCCTCCGACTTGTAGAAGGACGGCATGATGGTGTCCGGATTCAAGGCCTTGGGATCGACCACGCGCAGGCGCAGTTCGGCCACGGAATAGCGCGAGGCGACGCCGTCAAGCGGCGGGCCGACTTCGCCGTGGAACGACTGTTCCTTCATGGCTTCCAGCTTGTGACAGGCCAGGCAGTTGCCGAGCTTGCGGTTGGCGAAGACCCCCTTGCCTTTGGCCGCGTCGCCGGGCTGCTTGGTCAACGGATCCTTCATTTCGGTCATGGCCGCGACTTCGACCGTGCCCGCGGATACCGGCGGGACACAGACCGCCGCCAGCGCCAAAACCGCGCAACCGGCCACCGCCGCCACGAATGGTGTCGTATATTTCTTGGACATACCTGTTCCCCAACGTTGTCGCCGGTTCAGGGGGCGGTTTTGCCCCGCCCCGATCACGGCTGTTAGCTTTCTACGGGCGTTTCCGCCTTCTTCATGCGGCAATCATATTCATAAAAAAATATATGTATCAAGTTTGAATGCCGCAGAACAGCCATAAAACCTGGAAATCGGGCGGGGGTCACGCCCTCTTTCACAAAGTCATGCCGTCCGGTCCTGACGCCCCCGGAATTCCTTGAAATTCCAGGCGAGGGCCCCTCAACCCCAGATGTCGTTGCTGATCGACCGATACCAGCCGTCCGCATAAAGCGCTTCCTGCTTGCGGTCGAAATCGGGGACATCCATGGGGCTCAGCCCGCCCGAGCCGTCAACCTTGACGATCTTGCCGTCCTTGTAGCCGTAGACCATGGCGACGGAAATACCGTAGTCCGGCGCGACCAGGCTGTAACAGGTGTTGACGAACTTGGGCGTTCCCGGCCGCCCGCCGCCGACGATCGCGGCGATCGCGGCGGCACAGACCTTGCCCTGGGTCGACGCCGCGAATCCCGACTTGGGCATGGGGGCGGCGACACTGGCATCGCCGATCACGTGAACGCCGGGAACCAGGGTGGATTCGAAGGTCAGGTGGTCGACCGGGCACCACCCGGTGGCGTCGGTCAGACCGGAATCCTTGGCGATCCGGGCCGCGTGCTGCGGCGGGATGAAGTTGATGACGTCGCCCTTGTATTCGCCGAAGTCCGTGTGCAGCGTCATGTTCGCCGCATCGATCCGCGCCACCACGCCGTCGTTGTCGAGATTGTGATAGTCGATCATGCCCGGATAGAGTTTTTCCCAGCCCTGCTTGAACAGGCCCTGCTTGGAAAATTTTTGCTTGGGATCGAGCACGACGATCTTCGACTTCGGTTTGTGCTGAGTGAAGTAATGGGCGACCAGACTGATGCGCTCCCCCGGCCCCGGCGGACAGCGGAACGGATCGACCGGCGGCGAGATGATGAACGTGCCGCCGTCCGGCATGGCCTCCAATTGGCGGCGCAGCAGCAAGGTCTGCGGCCCCGCCTTCCACGCATGCGGCAGTTTTTCCGCCAGATCCGGGCTGAGCCCCTCGATGGCATCCCAACGGAAGTCGATGCCCGGCGACACGACGCAGCGGTCGAAGTCCAGTTCCCCGCCACCGGCCAACACGACCTTCTTCCGGGCGCCGTCAATGACCTTGGCCCTGTCGTGGACAACCTTCACGCCGCGCCGTCGCATGGCGTCGAAATTCCGGGTGATCTCGTCCATGTCGCGAAACCCGCCAATCACCGTGTTGGAAAACGGACAGGTGACGAAGTGAGACGCCGGTTCGACCAGGGTGACCTCGATGCCCGGATCGAATCGATTCAGGTATTTGGCGGCGGTCGCGCCGCCGAAACCGCCGCCGACGACGACGACCTTGGCGCGCGCGCGGGCGAACACGGCCGGCGCGGCCAGGCTTGCGGCGGCGCCCGCGCCGGCGGCGCCGAGCATGCGGGTGAACGTGCGTCGCGTGATTCGCGTCATGGCAACTTCCCTACTGTTGGTTCGCGAAATATTTGGACAGGGCCGCGATCTCATCGGGCGAAAAGCCCTTGGCGATGCGGTTCATCACCGTCCCCTTCTTCGATCCGTTTCGGAACGCGGTCAGCATCGTCGCGATGTAGTCGGCGGGCTTGCCCTTGATCGACGGCATAGCGCCGGCGCTTTGTCCGTCCGTTCCGTGACAAGAAAAACACGTATTGGCGAGAATAATGGGCGACGCCATTTCGGCCCGCGCGGCGTCGGCGGCGCCCAGGCCGAGCGTAAGACCCAGCACTCCCACGAACAGCTTTTTCGACATTTTTTGATCTCCCAACAATGAGGCCTTGGCGGCGCTCATGCCCCGATTGTTCGAGGGCTCTTGGACAAATGGTATTCAATAAATATGATATATCAATGCAGAGTTTCGACCCATGAAACCCGGCCCCACGCGCCCTGCCGCGAAGCCCTCTATGGGGCCGCGCAAGGCTGGCGCAGTTTCTTGAGATCGCGCTCGAGCAGGCTCCAGAAGAAATCCTCCCCCGGATAGCCGACCAGGCGGCTGACCTCCTGGCCGCCCTCGATCAGCACGAAGGTCGGGGTAAACACGATGCCCTTGATATGGGTCAGATCGTCCGGCCTGGGATCGTGGATATCGACGCGGCGCAGCGGCGCGCATTTGGCTTCGGCCGTATTCGGATAGGCGGGGCCGACCTCTTTGTGAAAGCGTTCGCACCATTCGCAGGTGTCACTTTCGAACAGCACCAGTTCCGCCGCCGATGCCGCCTTCGGGCCCGCAAGCAGTGCCGCCCACAATACGGCCGACAGAACGCCCCATAGGATGGCGGTGACGGACAGGGCGCGCGCGCCATCGGGTGTGGTGCTTTTCATGGGCCGGGATTAGAGCCATGATGCAGGGCCCGGCGTCAAGCCGAGGCGAATTCTGAAAGGACATCATCCATGACTTCCGGCTGGACCCGGCGCACCGTCCTCGGCCTGATCGCCGCCGCCCCCGCGCTGGCTCTGCCCGCGATCGCGCGGGCCAAGGGCGGGCGCGTCGTGGTCGTCGGCGGGGGCTTCGGCGGCAGCGCGGCCGCCCGCAGGATCAAGCAGCTGGCGCCCGGGACCGAGGTCACGCTGATCGCGCGGGACACCTCCTTCGTCTGCTGTCCCGGCAGCAACACGGTAATCGGCGGGTTCGGCCGCATTGAGGATCAGACCGTCGGCTATGACGCCTTGTCCAGGGACGGCGTCACCGTCGTCACCGGCCGGGCCGAAGCCGTGGATACGGACGCGCGGAACCTGCGCCTCGCCGACGGGTCGGTTCTGCCCTACGACAAACTGGTGCTGTCGCCCGGCATCGGGTTTTTCTGGAACGAGGTCGAGGGCGTTTCCGCCGCCACGGCGGGCCGGATTCCCCATGCCTGGCAGGCGGGGGAGCAGACGGTCCTGCTGCGCCGCCAGCTTGAGGCCATGCCCGACGGCGGTGTGTTCGCCCTGGTCGCCCCCGTCGGGCCGTTGCGCTGCCCGCCCGCGGTCGGCGAGAGGGTCAGCCTGGCCGCCCATTACTTCAAAACCGCCAAGCCCAAATCCAAGATCATCGTGTTCGATGCCAAATCCAAGTTCTCCCTGCAGCCCTTGTTCGAGGAAGCCTGGGCGGCGCTCTACCCCGGCATGATCGAATACCGGCTGGCGGAAAGCGACGGCATCGTCCGCGCCATCGATCCGGAAACGCGCACCGTGTCCACGGACTTCGACGACGTGACCGCCGACGTGGTCAACTTCATCCCCCGCCAGCGCGCCGGCGACATCGCGCTGGCCGCCGGCGCCGCCGACGAAACGGGCTGGTGCCCGGTCGACCCGGCGACCTTCGCCTCGACCCGCGTTCCTCATGTCCATGTCATCGGCGACGCCGCCTTCGCCCCGCCTTTGCCCAAGGCCGCCGCCGCGGCGGTCAGCGTCGCGGAAACCTGTGCCCAGGCCGTCGTCCGCGACCTGACCCAGGCCGACATGCCAGCCCCCCATTGGCATGCGGGCTGTTATTCCCTGGCCGCCCCCGGTCATGGGTTCGAGGCCAGCACCAACTTTCACCTGGCAAACGGGCACGTCGCCATCGACGAAGCGACCATGCAACGCACGCCCGAGGGGGCGTCGGCCGAGGACCTGCAGGCCGGGGCCGAAAAGGCGGAGCTTTGGCTGCGCGGCATCATGGGCCAGGTCTGGGGCTGACCCCGATCACGGCAAAACACATAAGATTTATTGAATATGTTTGAAAGATGTGGAATCCTTCCATTGCCGGCGCCCAAAATAGGGTTACGCCTTAAACTACAAAAATTTGGAGGAAATAATGAAGGTACTCACCAGCATGCTGACGGCGCTCGCCGTCTTTGGGGTCGTTCTGGCCGGATCCATCAAGGCCGATGCCGCCGATCCCTACGGCAAGCAGAAGGTCGTCTATCACATCAACTATGAAGGCGGCGACGCCGACAAGAAATACCGCGGCGCCCTGCGCAATATTCAGAACCACATCAACGCCGTCGGCGCCGAGAACATGGACATCAAGGTCGTCCTGCACGGCAATGGTTTGGGCGTGCTGAAGAACGCAAAGACCAACGACAAGCTGAAGGGCCAGGTCGTCAGCCTGAAATCGCAGAACGTGAAATTCAACGTCTGCAACAACACGCTGAAGGGCCGCAAGATCAACTACGAACAGGATCTTCTGGAAGTCTTCCCGGAAGACATCGTGCCGTCGGGCGTGGCCGAACTCTCCCACCTGCAAATGATGGGCTACACCTATATCAAGCCGTAACCGGCATCGTTCCTGAAGACTCTCTCTCCCCCAAGCCTGAGTGGGGGCCGCAATGAAAGACTGCGGCCCCCTTTTTTAGGCGCCTTGGAAAAGTCAGACTTTGGGGAAAGATCAGATATCGGGCGCGCGCAGCAGCCGCGACAACAGCCGTTCGACCGGCGCATGATCGTCGGTCAGCACGGGCGGGTCGACCGCCGCAAGCCGGCGGTCCAGGTCGTTTTCCGGCCAGCGTGACCAGGCCCGCGCCAAACCGCGCAGGGAGGCGACGCGCGTTTCCGGAGTCGGCCGCGCCGAAGCCAGAACGATGAAAGTGACGCGCCCGGTCTCGTCCATCTCGTCCAGGGTCTTCCAGACCTCGACGGCGGGAAAATCCAGGCGCAAAGTCTTGACCAGGGCGAACAGAAAGCGCGGATCGCTGCCCAGATCGACCACGTTGACCGCGTAGAACCCGCCTTCGCTCAGACGCGCCGCGAGTTCGCCATGGAATTCCCGGGTCACCAGATGGGCCGGCACGGCGATGTCGTGAAAGGCGTCGCCGAACACCACGTCGAAACGCTCCGACCGGTCCAGGGCCGTGAGCGCCCGGCGCGCGTCTTGATGCAGGATACGCAGATTGTCCGCCTTTGGATCGAGCCACATTCGGTCCGCCGCCGCTTGTGTCACCGCCGGGTCCAGCTCCGCCACGGTCATCTTCATGTCCGGATGCAGGCGCGCCCAGGCGCGCGGCAGGGTATAGCCGCCGCCGCCGATGAAATAGGCCCGCGTCGCGCGGTGCCCGGCCAAGCGCAGGTCCGCGATCTCGTCCACGAAATGGACATAGGGACTGTACAGCAGCGCCGGGTCGTCGCGGTCGTTGATGGAATGCACCAAATGGTCGAGCACCATCAGGCGGCTGGGCCGTCCGCTCATGGCCGAAAAATCGTCGAAGCGGATGCAGAAATAGTCGCTTTCCACCTGACAAGGCGAGCGGTAGGCCGCGAGCGTATTGCCCCAGGCCGCGAGCCCGGCGCCCGGCAGCACGAGCACCGCCAGAACCGCCGCCCAGCGCCGCGACCACAGGCCGAAGGCCGCGGCCAGGGTTGCATACAGCACGGCGACGGCGATCACCGTTCCCGTCGCCCCGACCCAGGAAATGAACAGATAACCGGCGGCCAGGGTGCCGAAGATGCTGCCGCCGGCGCCGGCGGCGAACATGCGGCCCAGCACCCGCCCCGCCTGGTCCGGTTCCGCATCGATGGCCAGCTTGGTCGCCAGGGGCGAGACGATGCCGACGAACAAGGACGGCAGCAGGAACAGAACCGCCGTCAGCACGACCACCGCCGTGACGGCGCCCAGCCCGCCCGACAACAGCGGCCCCGAGACAAGACGCAGCAGCGGCAACGACGCCAGGGTGGTGACGGCGGCGGCGGCCAGGGCCAGGGCCGTGCGGCGCACGCCCTCGGCACGCCCGACGTCCGGCCCGGCCAGACGCCCGCCCAGCCAATGCCCGATCGAAAGGCCAGCCAGAACGATGGCGATGATCGCGGTCCAGGTGTATAGCGACATGCCCACATAGGGGGCGATCAGGCGTGCGGCCACGATTTCCAAAACCAGGGCCCCAGCGGCGGTCAGGAACACGGCGGCGGTAAAGGCGAAGGCGGTCATGGACGTCCCCTGAATCGGCCTGCCGAACCTGAAATCCGGCGAACGGCGGTTGTACCATGATGTGCCCATGGGAAAACCCCGGATTCCCAGGATCGGCACGATCCGGCAATTGTACATAAATTGTGTGAAATATAATTAAATCACATATATTTTTGTGAATATAATTATTGATTCCCCCTTAATCGCTGTTTAAATACAGGGACCGAATGCCCCAGGGATCCGAATCCTCTCCCGGGACCACGCAGGATCGATACGACATGGACACGCTCGAACCCAGGTTTCTTCTTCTCGCCGGCGCGCTTGCGGTCGGCTTCATCTACGGCACCGTGGCGCGCGCCTCCGGGTTCTGCCTGCGTTCGGCCGTGATCGAGGTCATCGACCGCCGCCCGGCGCGGCAAGCCGCCGCCTGGGCCATCGCCCTGCCGCTGGCCATTCTGGGCACGCAGGTGCTGGCGCATTTCGGCGTGATCGACCTGAAGGGCAGCATCTATCTCGGCACCTCCGTGACCTGGCTGGCGCTGATCATCGGCGGCCTCTTGTTCGGGTTCGGCATGGTCATCACCCGCGGCTGCGGCGGCCGCCATCTGGTTCTGGCGGCGGGCGGCAACCTGCGGGCCTGGGTCGTCATCACGGTCCTGGGCCTGACCGCCTATGCGACCCTGCGCGGCATCCTGGCCCTGCCGCGCACCTGGATCGAAAGCGCCGGCACGTTCAGCCTGGGCGAGACACCCCAGTCCCTGCCGCTGCTGATCGCCGGCACGGAAGGTGCCGGCACTGCGGCCCTGGCGATCGCCGCGGGCCTGATGGCCCTCGGCGCGGTCGCCGCGTTTCGCCTGCGTCACCAGCCTGGCGCCTTTGGCGGGATCGCCGCCGGCCTCGCCGTCGGCCTGCTGATCCCGGCGTCCTGGTATGTCTCGGGCGTGCTCGGCTTCGACGACTTCAATCCGACGCGCCCGGTCAGCCTGACCTTCACCGCCCCCATGGGCGACGCGCTGCAGTTCCTCATGACCTATACGGGCACGGCTGCCGATTTCGGCATTACCGCCATCGCCGGCACCCTGGCCGGGGCCTTCGCCTGGGCGGCGGCGACCCGGTCGCTGAAGGCCGAGGGATTCGATTCTCCGGGCCATATGGGGCGTTACGTGCTGGGTGCCGCCATGATGGGCTTCGGCGGCGTGCTGGCGCTGGGCTGCACCATCGGCGCCGGCCTGTCGGGCATGAGCACCCTGTCTCTCGGCAGCCTGATCGCCTTGGCCTCCATCGTCACCGGCGGCGCCGTCGGCCATCATGTGAAGACCCGCATCGTCGGCGGCCGGGCACCCAAGATCGTGCCCGCCGAATAGGCGGTTAATCCGCGCTACCGGATGCCCGCGCCTTCGCCGTCTCCGGCAGCATCAATCCCGAAAGCACGGCGACGACGCCCCCGATCAACAACAGGCTGAGCCCGCTTTGGTAGGCCGCGGCGTCATAGACCCGGGCCCCGTCCACCATGTCGCCATGCCAGTTGATATCCAGGGCCCAGCCGACCAGGGGCTGAAACACGGCGATGGCGAACATGATGCCCGTGTTGACGATGCCCAGGGTCACGCTTTCCTGGCCCGCAAACCGTTCGTGGGTGGTCGTGAACACCAACACCACGGCCCCCGTGGCCAGGCCCTGAAGGAACAGCAGCGCATGCAGGGCGACCGCGCCATGACCAGGCATCAGGATAAGGGCCGCAAAACAGGCGAGCGAGACCAGATTGGCGCAGACGAAGGGGATTTTCCGCTCGCCCAGGCGTTGACCGATCCAGCCGAGCAGCGGCGAGCCGACGACCCAACCGACGGCGTTGAGAGAGACCGCCACCGCCGCCTGTCCACGGGTCATGCCATGAACCTGGACCAGCCAGGGCACCGCCCACAGGCCGCCGAACGCCAACATCACCGACATGTTCCCCGACCCCGCGCCGGTCAGTATCCAAAGGTCGCGCTGCGCCAATACCGCGCGAAATCCGACGAGCAGACCGCCCCGGCCGGGGCTGAGCGGACGCAACCCCTGGGCCCTCGGCCGCGGCAGGCGCAAGGCCAGAATGGCGGCGACCCCCGCCACCAGCGCCACCGCCCCGGTCACCAGCATGGCGGGCCGCCAACCGGCAGCCTCAACCGCCCAGGCCAGGGGCACTTGGCCGACGACGGCGCCGGCGACCCCCGCACCCACGGTCAGACCGCTGAGCAAGGCAAACCGCATCGGCGGAAACCACACGGCCGCCAGATTGAGCGCGACCACGAAGGTCGCACCCCCGCCGATACCGATCAGCAACCGGCCGATGAAGGCGCCGGGCACGGTCTCCGCCTGAGCGAACACAAAGCACCCGAGAGCGATCAGCAAGGCCGACAGCACCATGATCCGGCGCGAACCGTAGGCATCGACGATCAGCCCCGCCGGCACCTGGAAGACGGCATAGGAATAGAAATAGATCGCCGACAGGTTCCCCAACAGGGCACCGCCCACGGCGAATTCACGCATCAGGGTATCGACCATGACGCCGGGCGCCACCCGCTGGAAATGCACGAAGCTGAACAGGAACGTGCCGAGGCCCCAGATCAACCAGGGCAGAATGCGCGGCAGCGGATGATGGGGAGGATCGGACTCCGATGAGGTCACGGTCGGGTGCTCTTGGATTTGCCTGTTGGAATCTGTTAGATCAAGTCTACACCGCCAAGACATTCAGGGAGAAACAGGCAAATGAGATACCTGCATACGATGGTGCGGATATCCGACGTGGACGCCAGCTTGCGCTTTTATTGCGATCTGCTCGGCCTCAAGGAAGTGCGCCGCTCGGACCGGCCCGAACACGGCTATATGCTGATCTTCGTCGCGGCCGAGGAAAACCCCGATTCCCAGATCGAGCTGACCTACAACTACGATCCCGAGGAATATTCGGGCGGGCGCAATTTCGGCCATCTCGCCTTCAACGTGAAAGACATCTACGAAACCTGCCAACGCCTGCAAGACGGCGGCGTGACCATCAACCGGCCGCCGCGCGACGGCCGCATGGCCTTCGTCCGCTCACCGGACGGCATTTCCATCGAGTTGTTGCAGGAAGGCGAGGCCCTGGCCCCGGCCGAACCCTGGGCGTCCATGGCGAATACGGGAAGCTGGTAACTAAATTAGGTGCGAATCATCGACCGCTGGGCGATCAATCGACCGACCTGAAGATTGCGTAGAAATCGTCCAGAAGGTTTGAACAAACCATCTTGGTTTCTCGGCTGCCCGACGGCACAGCGCAGACCCGGTCGAGCCGCCGCTCGAATTGGTCGATGTCCATATGACGAGAGAAATTTCCCCAGGCGAAGATCATCATCAGAATGCTCGCCATGAACAACAACTGGCGGATGTCGCCCAGTCGGCTCTCAACTGCCATCCGATCAACCAGCAGCGCTTTCAGCTTCGTCTCGGGATCGGTCTCCCCGGGATTGTAGGCACCGCCGCCGTCCCGCGACACCGCCCGATTCAACCAATAGCCCCCGACTGCCAAGTGAATCACCAAGAAAGACAGATTCATTGAAACAGAGTCTTTTAATAGGTACGCGATCACGATCGCGGCCACATAGAAAGCTCCGGCTCCCACTTTGCCGAACAGGTCTCGCAGTTTGTCCATTGTCCTACCCTTAATATCCCGTACCGGATAGCCCAGCCTAATCCGCCGCCAGCATCGGCCCCCGGCCGCGGTCGGTCAGCGACGCGGCGCCGCGCCGTTCGGCCAGACGTTGGAGGATTTCCAGGCGCTGAGGACGGATCAGGCGCGGCCATTGGGCGATCTCGTCGACCGTCCGCCAGCAGCCCTTGCAGAAGCCCGTGGGTTCATCCAGCACGCACACGCTGATGCAAGGGGAACAGATCAACTGTTCCAACAGGGCTTTATCGATGGGGGCTTCGGGCAAATTCTGTCTCCTGCGTTCCCTTTCTCGCACATCGCCCCCGGGGATCGTCAAGGGGACCGTCATGTGCGGCTGCCGCCCCGGGCGACGACAACCCCCGCGACGACCACCGCCGCCCCCAGCCATTGCAGGGGCGCGAGGGGCTCGTTCAGGAAGACCCAGCCCAGTACCGCGGCGGCCACGACCTCCATGATCAGGCCGACCGAGGCGAAGGCCGTCGGCAGATGGGCCATGGCCATGGCGACCAGGCCCTGGCCCGCGACATGGCTGACCAACGCCAGGGCAGCCAGCATGGCCCAGCCGAACAATGTGGCGGCGAACATGCGGTCCTCCAACACCAGGGCCAGCGGCAACAATACCGCCGCCGTGGCCAGGGTCGACCAGAACATCAGCGTGCCGGTGCCGATCCCGGCCCGCTGCCGCAATCGCCCCACGGTCACCATATAGCCCGCCAGGAACAGGCCGGTGACCAAACCATAGACGTCGCCCAGCAGGCGGTCGGGCCGGAACGCGAAACTGTCGCCCATCAGTAACGCCGCCCCCGCCACCGCCAGGGCCGTGCCGCCCAGGAACAGCGGCCGCACCCGTTCACGGAACAGCACAAACAGCACCGCCGTGACATAGACCGGCGACAGGGTCGCCAGCAGGGTCGCGTTGGCGACCGCCGTGTTCATGATCGCGAGGTGCCAGAAAAACAAATCGCCCGCGAAGAACAGCCCGGCCAGGGCGAGCAGCCCGTAGTCGCGCCGCCCCAGGGCGCGCGGCGGCGCGGCGGCGCCCGCGCGGGTTTCCCAGCACATGCCCAGCCACAACACCGGCAAGGCCAGAAAGGCCCGGTAGAAGGCCGAGGTTATGGGGCCAAGTTCATTCAGGCGCACGAACAGGGTCGATGACCCGGCGAACAGGGCGCCCATGACCAGCGCCGTCAGGATCCAGCCGGCAGGGGTTTGCAGGGCTTGCCGGGAATCGGTCACGCAGGTTTTCCTTCGCGGTCGCGGGCGGGGTGCCGGCACTATTGCCGTGACGGCGCGGTCTGTCCAGGGATGCCGCGCGGGCCACACAAGGGACTCCCCCCGCCGGGGCAGAACGCTATATTGGGGGCATGGATGCACCCCACCCCATCGATGCGGATCAACCGCTGCTGGCCGCCGACGAAGCCCCCGCCGCGGAACGGATCAATGCCGGCGCCGGCGGCGCCTTGGTCTTGGCTTGCGATCACGCCAGCCGGCGGGTGCCCCGGGCGCTGGGCGACCTGGGCCTCAACCCGGAACATTTCGACCGCCACATCGCCTATGACATCGGCGCCGAAGGCGTGACCCGCCTGCTGGCCGAAACCCTGGACGCGACCGCTGTGTTGGCGGGCTATTCGCGCCTGGTGGTCGATCTCAACCGTCCGCCGGGCCATCCCACCAGCATGCCCGAGGTTTCGGATGAAACCCTGATACCCGGCAACCAGGCGCTGCCCCCGGCCCAGGTGACGGCCCGCCTGGATGCCCTGTTCGAGCCCTATCACCAACTGCTGCGGCGCACGATGACAGATGTCTGGCTGCATCACCGGCCACCGGTGCTGTTTGCCGTGCACAGCTTCTCGCCCCGCTTCGGCGGCAGCCCCCGGCCCTGGGACGTCGGCGTGCTGTGGAACCACGATCAGCGCCTCGCCCGGCCATTGATCAAGGCCCTGCACGACCGCGGCCTGGATGTCGGCGACAACCTGCCCTATTCGGGCAAGGATGTGGCCTATACCATCGATGCCCATGCCGGGGCCTGCGGCCTTGCCAACTGCGTCCTCGAGATCAACCAGGACCAGGTCGCCGACGACGCCGGCGTCCAGCGCTGGGCCGGCATTCTCACCGAGGCCATGACCGAGATCCTGCGCGACGACAGCCTGTTCAAGGTGGAGTACTTCTAAGGTGGCGCACGACGCCCCGTCCTTCACCCTAGGGATCGAGGAGGAATACCTTCTCGTCGATAAGGAAACGCGGGCGGTCACGAACGAAGCCCCCGAAAGCCTGTTCGCGGAATGTGAGAAGCGCCTGAAGGGCCGCGTCGCCCACGAATTCCTGTCCTCTCAGATCGAAGTCAACACCCGCGTCTGCGCCGGTATCGACCAAGTGCGGGCGGAATTGACCGAACTGCGTACGACCGTCGCCGACGTCGCGGACGGCTACGGCCTGGCGCCGATCGCGGCCTCGACCCATCCGTTCTCGCTGTGGGAATCCCAGCATCATACGGACCGCGCGCGCTACAACGAGATCGCCCGCGACATCCAGGCCCCGGCGCAACGGCTGATGATCTGCGGCATGCATGTCCATGTCGGGTTGGGTGACGACGACGAACTGCGCATCGACCTTCTGAATCAGATCAGCTACTTCCTGCCGCATCTGTTGGCGCTGTCGACCTCGTCGCCGTTCTGGCGGGGGCAGGATACAGGGCTCAAGTCCTACCGGCTCAGCATCTTCGACGAATTGCCGCGCACGGGTCTGCCCAACCAATTCCAGTCGTTCAGCGAATACCAGCGTCACGTCCAGGTTTTGGTCGATGCCGGCCTGATCGAGGACGCGACCAAGCTGTGGTGGGACGTGCGTCCGAGTGCCCGGTTCCCGACCCTGGAAATGCGCCTCACCGACGTCTGCCCCCTGATGGAAGACGCGTTGGCCATCGCGGCCTTGTTCACCTGCATCCTGCGCATGCTGTACCGCCTGAAGCTGCGAAACCAGCGCTGGCGCATCTATTCGCCCATGCTGTTGGAGGAAAACCGCTGGCGCGCCCAGCGTTACGGGCTGGACGAAGGCCTGGTCGATTTCGGCAAGGGCGAAGTCGTTCCCTTCGGTCTGCTGCTCGACGAGATCACGGGCCTGATCGCCGAAGATGCGGAGGCCCTGGGCTGCACCGCCCAGATCGCCCATCTGAAAACCATCCGGACGCGCGGCACCGGCGCCCATCGCCAGCTTGCCGCCCATGCCGACGCCCTCGCCGCCGGCGCAACCCCTGACGCGGCCCTGGCCGCCGTGGTCGACCGCCTGATCGCCGAAACCATCCGACTGCCGGAATCCTGACCCATGCTGACGCCACACCCCGTCGAACAATCCTGCGTCGTCCCCTACCGGACGATCGAAACCTGGGTCGAATTCGCCCTCATCACGTCGCGCAACACGGGACGCTGGATCGTGCCCAAGGGTACGGTCGAGCCGAACATGACCGCCGCCGCATCGGCGGCCAAGGAAGCGCTTGAGGAAGCAGGGCTTTTGGGGAAAACAGGCGACCAGCCCCTGGGCGAATATTTCTATTCCAAGTTCGGGCGGATCTACCGGGTCGAGATCTTTCCCTTCTACGTCACCGAGCAGCTTGATAACTGGGACGAGAAGCACTTCCGCAAGCGCGAATGGGTCGGTGCGGAAGATGCCCTGTCCCGGATTACCGAAACGGCGGTGCAGGATGCCATCCGCCATCTGGCGGAAACCGGCATTCTAATCGGCGATCCGCAGTAACGGGCGACGGACCGGGCGTCAGGCGCCGGCCTGCTGCTTCATTTCCTCAATGGCCGCCTTGCGGGCCTTTTCCTGCTTTTCGACGCCTTCGCGCAGGGCCTTGATCAGTTCCTTGCCGATCGCGCCGCCGTCGCCCGCGATCTTTTCACGCAGCACCGCCCGCATGGCATCGACATGGGCCTTGACGATTTCCACCTGGGCATCGTCCTCGCGGCAGCCGTCGCGGGTCGAATCGAACAGCATCTTGCCGAAGATCGAAATCAGCGGATAGCCGAAGGTGCCGCCCTGGCCGCGCAGTTCCAGCGCGACCTGGTTGATTTCCACGAACTGCTGGGTCCGCCGGCCCGGCTCCAACAGCGCCTGGGTGCACAGGTCCGACAAGCGGCCCAGGTAATCCTGCGCCCATTTGGTGAAGTCGAGGGTCGCGCGCTCCAGCTTCTTTTCCGCCTCTTCGATGAGCGCCGTCGGCATCTCGCCGCGTTCCAGCGGATTGATCTTGCCACCCGCGCATTTCTCCCGCAGGTAGTTGGTCGGCTTGAACAGAAAGACATCGCTGTCGGTCTTCGGCTTGGTCATCTTTTCCGCCGAATAGACCACCGTGCAGTCTTCTTCGGTCTTTTCCCGGCGGTCGTTCTCGGGCGGTTCCTTCTTGCGCCGGCGGTCGGGCCCGAAATAATTCTGGGTCATCACGAACTGGCGCGGAAAGTCGATGACCTCCAGCAGCTTCTTGTAAATGGTTTCGCCGGAAAACGGCTTGGCGAGGAATTCCGTGGCTCCCAGGTCGCGGGCCGAACCCACGTAATCCTGATCGGCCGCCCCCGACAGCATGATGAAGGGCACCATGCGGTTCGGCGTTTCCTTGGCCGAGCGGCACCAGCGGCACAGCAGCAGTCCGTTGATCGGCGCCATCACCAAGTCGGCGATGATCAGGTCCGGTCCGGGATTTTTCGCCTGCTTCAGCAGCTTGAGGCTTTCGATCGCTTCCTGCCCGTTTTTCAGGAGCGTGATGCGCTCGAAACCGAATTGCCGCAGCACATCCTCCAGCGTGCGCCGAACGAAAGCATTGTCCTCGCACACCATCACGGATACGCGGTCGAATTTATAAACCGCCACTTCTTTTGCCCCTTACTAGGATGTTGCCCCCAATCATACATGCATAAAGGCAAATCTGAACATATCTGGCGTTAAAAAAGCATCACCCCGTTATCCCCGCTTTTCAACCGCTTGCCCGGACCGGGTCGGGTACTTATGGTGCGCGCACATCCCATGCCCCCAAATCCCAAAGACAGCCCAAGGACACCCAAGCATGAGCGAAAGCGAAATCGGCGGCGCCGCCAGCGAGCGCCTGAAAGCCCTTATCGACCGGATCGAACGTCTGGAAGAGGAAAAGAAAGCCCTCGCGGAAGACATCAAGGAAGTCTATTCCGAAGCCAAGTCCGCCGGGTTCGACGTCAAGGTGATGCGTCAGCTCATCCGCCTGCGCAAAATGGATGAAAGCGACCGCAACGAAATGGAAGAGGTTTTGACCATCTACATGCGCGCCGTGGGCATGTAGGAACCGGGCGCGTCAGCCGCCGCGCGTCAACACCGCCACGCATTCCAGGTGGTGGGAATAGGGGAACTGGTCCACGGGCAGGACCGGTCCCGGATCGAACCCACCGTCGACCAGCACCCGGACATCCCGCGCGAAGGTCTGCGGATTGCAGGACACCATGACCACGCGGCGCACGCCCGGCGCCAGGACGATCTGTTCGACCTGGCGCAGCGCCCCGGCCCGCGGCGGGTCCAGGATCACCGTATCGATATCCTTCAATTCGCCGGGCAGCAGCGGCCGCGCCGCCAAGTCCCGCGTTTCCGTGGTCACCCGCCCGCCCAGGCCCGACCGGCCCGCCCCGGTGCTGAGCGCCCGCATCAGCGCCGCGTCGCCATCAACCGCATGGACCCGGCACATCTTGGCAAGCACGAAGGTGAAGGTGCCGGCGCCGGCATAAAGTTCGGCGATGCGCGTGGCCCCTTCCGCCCCAGCCAGAATCGCATTGCGCAGGATTTCCTCGCCGGCCGTCGTCGGCTGCATGAAACCGCCCGGCGGCAGTTCCACCACGGCGGGGCCGAACTCGGCGGCGACCGGCATGATATGGGCGATCGGCTCGACCACCCCCGCCCCGTCGCGCCAGGAAATCCGCGCCGCGTTCGACCGCCGCGCGAAATCGGCCAGGGCCTCGCGCGCCGCCAGATCGGGTTCGCGGTCCCGTTCGACCACCAGATCAAGCGCCCCGCCGTCGGGGCCTTCCGTGCGGGCGACGGCCAGGCGCGCCCGTTCGCCCGTTTGCAGCATCGCCACCGCCAGATCGCGCAGCAGGGGCAGCAGAGCATTGATATCCGGCAACAGCAGAGGACAGGCGTCGATATCGACGATCCGGTGGCCGCGCCGTTCGGCAAAGCCCAGGATCACGCCTTTGTCCGTGCGTTCCGCCTGGAACGTGACACGGCGGCGGGCATCCCTGGGCACGGCGGCAAGGTCGAGCACGTCAAGCATCAGGCCGCGCCGGGACAGGGCCTGAATCAGAATGCCGCGTTTCCATTCAATGTAATGGGCATCCGTCAGATGCTGCACCGCGCAGCCGCCGCAGATTTCGAAGTGGCGGCAGAACGCTTCGCCCCGGGGGGCCTTGGTGACGAAGGACCGCACACGGGCCTCGAACCCATCGCCCCGGGGCGGACCGATCTCGACGTCGACCTCGTCGCCGGGAACGGTGAAGGGAATGAACAGGCGGCGTCCGTCGGCGGTGTCCGCCACGCCGTCGCCCTGGGCTGCCAGGGCGGTCACGGTCACGCGGGCCGGTTCCTTGAACTGAACCGCGCGGGCATGGCCGCGGCGGCTGCCGGACCGCCCACCGCCGGCGCGTCCCCGGCGGGTCCGGTGGGCGTCAGATTTGCGCGGCAATGTCGTTCACGAAGGCCTTGAAGATGTCGCGGGCGGCCGCGCTAAACCCCTTGACCAAGGCCGTCAGGCCGTCGTCCTTGGGCGTGAATTCCCGGGTGTAGGTCTTGGCGATCAGAACGGTGCCGTCGTTGACCCGGCGCAGCACCAGGTTCATCTCGATGACGCCGGCGTTCGATCCGCCGATCACCCGTTCCAGCTTCTCGACCCGCCCGGTGATCGCAAAATCGGGCCGAGCCCGCATTTCCGGCGTCACCACCGTACCGGCGATGCCGGCGGCGCGCAGGTAGTTGACCAGTTCGGCCTGCAGCAAGACCCCCGGCGCTTCGTTCCAGAAATGGTAGTGATAGGCCTGAAGCTGATGCGGATTGTCGGCGCGGCGGTAGACGATGGAACGCTGCGTCAGTTCGCCGGCGGCAAGCAGGCGGTCGACCTCGAGCACACCCGCCATCAACCGGTTGCCCGGTGCTTCCGGCGGCGTGACCTCAAGCCGGTAGAAATGATTTTCCGGCACTGTGGCGTTGCCGCCGCAAGCCGCCAGGACGGCCGCCAGTGCCAGCGCGGGTAATCGTCGGATCATGGCCGTCCTCATTTCGCCTGTGCCTCATCGGTGACCGGCTTGCTGTTCAGCAGCAGGCCGGGGCTTTGCCTGATCTGGCGCGAGAATTCCAACATATTCCGCGACATGCCTTCCAGGTTTTCGTTGATGGCGTCAATACGGCGGGCGACGCTTTCGACCACGTAGCGCGCATCCTTGATCGCGCGCCGCAGGTCGCCGTCGTTCTTGCCGACCATGTCGGTCAGGGTCGTCATCAACTTGTCGCCGTTAGCCATGGCGGCGCGGGCGTCCTCGGTCGCACCGTTCAGGTTGGCGATCGTCTCCTCGATCAGCTTGCGGTTCGCCGGGGTGGCGGCAGCCTTCAGTTCGCCGCTGAACGACTTCACGTCCGTGGCGATCAGTTCCATGTTGTCGATGACCACGGGAACGCGGCGGCTGACGTCGGCGACCAGCAGGGACGCCTCGTTGATCATCTGCTTGAGGTCCCCGGCCAGGGCCTCGCCGTGATTGTCCAGAAGCTTGTTGGCGTTGTTCACGGCGCGCTGAACGCTGGCCAAAAGGGGTTCGATGCTGTTGTCGCTAAGCCCGCCCAGCTTTTCCGCGACACCGGACACGACGGCGAACAGATCGCCGCCCTCGACCGCCGTGACTTCCGCGCCCGGCGCCAGGGCATCGGGGCTGGCCCCGGCGGAAATGCTCAGCGTCACCGCCGCGAGCAAGCCGGGTGCTGCAATCGCAACCTTGCTGTCCTTGGGGATTTTCCAGCCCTCGTTGATCTCGAAATCGACGCGGAAACGCATGCCGCCCTTGGACGGTTCCGGCGTCACCGTCTCGACCTGGCCGATGGGATAGCCTTCATAGACGACCTGGGTTCCGAACTTCACGCCGGTGACGTTCGAATAATAGGCGTGGTAGGCGTCCGTCGCCCCCGTCCGCCCCGTCAACACGGACAGGGCCACGATCAGCCCGGCGATCATGGCCAGAACGAAGGTGCCGACCAGCAGATAGTTTATCTTGTTGCTTCTCACGTCTTCGCTCTCACCGTGTCGGTTTTCACACTATCGGTTTTCAAAGGGGCCGGTAGGCGGGCTGTTCGCCCGTCAGTCGGTTCAGGTAGGCATCCGCGTCCATGGCGTCGTCCTCGGCCACCCGGTTCAACAGGTTCTGAATGCGTTGCGACGGGTCGGCGCGCAGTTCGTCCGGCGTGCCGATGAACAGGATTTCGCCGCGGTCCAGAATGGTGATGCGGTCGGCGATTTTGAAGGCACTTTCCAGTTCATGGGTGACCACGACCACGGTCATGCCCAGGGCGTCACGCAGCAGCAGGATCAGATCGTCCAGCGCCGAGGCGACGACCGGATCCAACCCCGCCGACGGTTCGTCGCAGAACAAAATCTTGGGGTCCATAACGATGGCGCGGGCAAAGGCCGCGCGCTTGATCATGCCGCCGGACAGCTCCGACGGCATCAGGTTCTCGAACCCGCCCAGGCTGACCACCTCCAGCTTCATGCGGGCCATGATTTCCATGGTCTTGCGATCGAGGCCGGTATGTTCGAACAGCGGCAGCATGACGTTTTCGCCCACGGTCATGGACGAGAACAGGGCCCCGCCCTGGAACGCCACGCCCAGCTTCTGGCGCAGTTCAACCAGCTCGACCCCCGACAGCCTGTCGATGTCCTGACCCAGGATGCGCATGGTCCCCGAGGTATGATGCTCCAACGCCATCAGGTGGCGCAAAAGCGTGCTTTTCCCGGACCCGGAGCCGCCCATGATGACCATGATCTCGTCGGCGTGCACATCCATCGAGATACCCTTGAGGATCATGCGGTCGCCGTAATGGGTGACCAGATCGCGGACCTCGATCACGTTGCGGGGCGTCGATGCGGCGCTGTCGGTCATGGCCCCGTCCCTACCGCGTGACCACGAAGGCGAACAGCATGTCCGTGACGATGATCGCCGAAATGGATTGCACCACGGCGCGCGTCGTTGCCTTGCCCACGCCTTCGGCGCCGCCCTGGACCGAGGCCCCGTTGACCACGCCGATCACGGCGATGAGGATCGAGAAGATGACGCTTTTGCCGAGCCCATGCATCAGGTCATCGACGCTGAGCAGGTCGATGGTCTGATCCATATAGGCGGCGAGCGAAATGCCGAGGTCCAGATTGACGTAGACGCCGGCGAAGAACAGCCCGACGAAATCGGAAAACAGCGTCAGCGCCGGGACCATGATCAGCATCGCCACCATGGCCGGGACGACCAGGAAACGCACCGGATTGATGCCCATGACGTAAAGGGCATCGACTTCCTGGTTGATCTTCATGGTGCCGATGCGCGCGGCCAGGGCCGAACCGGACCGTCCAGCGATCACGATGCCGGTAATCAAGGGCGCAAATTCGCGCACCACGGAAAACGAGATGCCGACGGTGACGCGGCTTTCCGCGCCGAAGATGCGCAGGGTGTGGATGCCCTGGATCGCCAGCATCATGCCGATGGTGGCGGCCAAAAGGGCGATGATCGGCACCGCCTGGATGCCGATGGCCATGCATTGCTCGGCGATGGCGCCCAGGCGCACGGCCTGCTTTTCACGCCGCCCGAAGATCAGCCAGTAGAAGCTTTCCACCACCATCATGGCGCCCAGGCCGATTTCCTCGATCCCGGCGACCGCGGCGCGGCCGACCTTTTCGGTCGTCACGATGATCGGGTTTCGGGTATCGGTTGGGGTCACGCGCGGTTTCTCCGGTCGTCTGGGGCGAGGCAGGGGCTAAACGGCGTCGTCCACGCTGGCGTGAATGGCGAACACGGCGTCGAGGCGGGCCAGCTTCAAAACCCGCAAGGCGCCCTCGCTGACCGCCGCCAGGGCCAGGGTCTGGCCGCCCTTCTTGGCGGTCTGCAGGGCTTCGACCAAGGACGCCACGCCCGACGAATCGATATAGCCGACCTTGGCCAGATCGACGACCACGGGTTTGCCTCGGCCGACGGTGGCCAACAGGGCTTCACGCGCCTTCGGCGACGTTTGCAAATCGACGTCGCCTTCGAAGGCGATCACGACGGATCCGCCCACGTCTTTGACTTCGTGCTTCATGTCCAGTCCCCTCAAGATGCGCCGGCTTTTGTTTGAAGCCGCTTTCGCAGTTGTAACAGATTACCCACCCCGGCGGGAGGCGTCACGAACTGAACGTCGTCCATGATTTCGTGGATCAAATGAACGCCGAGCCCGCCCGGCTTGATATCGTCAAGATCGCGGCCCTTGACCTGGCCCGTATCGACGGGGGCCGCGAAATCCTGCAGTTCAACGACGAAGTCTTCGCCGTCGCGGCGCAGTTCCACCGCGATCTCGCCGTCGGCGCGCCCGCCATAGGCATGACGCACCACGTTCTGGCAGGCCTCATCCACGGCCAGGATGACCTGTTCGGTCATTTCGTCTTCGCAGGTCAGGAAATCCAACGCCGCGCGCACGGCATGGCGGATCACGCGCAGCCGGTCCGCCC
Source organism: uncultured Alphaproteobacteria bacterium (assembly GCA_963976055.1). Taxonomy (GTDB): domain Bacteria; phylum Pseudomonadota; class Alphaproteobacteria; order Rhodospirillales; family Casp-alpha2; genus UBA1479. The sequence goes on along the minus strand of CAXBJB010000007.1, from coordinate 51,107 downwards.
GCGCCGGCAGGCGCATGGACATAATCAATTCGGACCCGCCGGCCACCCGTTCGGCGGCGGCCAGGGCCGCCGGCCGCTCGGCCGCCGTGTCGCTGACACCCAACAGGGTGACGTCGTCGCGCATGCCGCCGTCGCCCGGCTTGATGACCCCGACCACGGCATCCAGTCGCGCGCGCAGCGTCTGACCCCGAGTTTCCAAAAGAATGCGTTTGACGCCCTCGACGCCCAGTTCCGTACCGGCGTCGTCGACATAGCCTTCCGTGACCCCGTCGGTGAATATCCACAAGCTGCCGCCTTTCAGGTCGACCGCCGTTTCCGGGTAGCCGTCCTTGGACGGCGGATCGGCGAGAATGCCGAGCGGCGGACCCTCGGCCTCGAAGGCCTGAAAATCGCCCTCCGGCGTCAGCAGCAGGGCCGGTTCGTGCCCGGCGTTGGACAGCGTCACCACGCCCGTGCGCGGATCGTAAATGCCGCCGACCATGGTCACGAACATGCCGCGCGCCGCGGTTTCGCAAATCTCGCGGTTGACCAGGGCCAGCAGGCGGCCCGGCGACAGGATCGCCTTGCCGAGGCAGCGGTAGAGGCTGGCGGTCTTGGCCATCAACAAGGCCGCGTTCACCCCCTTGCCCGACACGTCGCCGAGACAAAAGCAGAGGCGCCCGTCTTCGAGCGGGAAGTGGTCGAAAAAGTCGCCGGAAACCTCGCGCGCGGGCTGATTGACGCCGCCGATGGGCGCATCGTCGCCGGGCTGCCGGGGCAACAGGGAGCTTTGAATCTCTCGGGCCAGCTCCAACTCGCGCTTGATGCGTTCCTGTTCCAGCAGCGCATCGGCCTGGCGGGCGTTGAGAATGGCCAGCGCCGCCGAGGCCGCCAGGGCTTCCAGAAAATGCAGGTCGTCGGGGCTGAACAGCCCGTCACCGCCGCGCTTGTTGATCAGTTCGATGGCGCCGATGCGCTCGTCCTTCACGGTCAGCGGCGCGCAGAGGATGGACTTGGTCGTATAGCCGGTCTTTTCATCGACGCCGCCGAAGAAGTTCGGATCCTTCGACACGTCTCGGACGATCTCGCCCAGGTTATTCTGCACGGAACGCCCGACGATGCCCTTGTCGGCGGCGATCACCAGCCCGGTTATTTCCGTCGCCCCGACGCAGGCGTGGCAGCGCAGGTTTTCCCCCGTATCGTCGAGCAGGAACAGGGCGCCGCCCTCGGCATTGACGGAATCCGTAATATGCCCGACCGCCTTGAGTAGGGCCGCATCCAGGTCGCGCGAGGCGGCGAAATCCTGCGACATTTCGGCCAACAGCTCCAGGTTGGCCTGGAACCGGCGGGCATCCTCCGCGGCGGCGTCGCGGATGTTCAGGGCTGGCGCATTAGACATGCCGGAACTATGCCCGTATTCAATCACATCGGTAAATAGTCCGGTCGCATTTCAGCCCATTTTTGACACCATTGGCATCAGGCGGCACGCACCTGGTCCAGGAACTCGGTGACGTAACGGCGAAGCCGGTCCCCTTCCCGGTCAAGAGTATCGACGGATTTCAGCACTTCGGCCGCTGATTGTTCCGTTTCGGCTGCCGCCTGGGCGACCTGGGCCGTGCTGTCGCTGGCGCGGCGGGTGCCGGTGGTGGCTTCATCCGTGTTGCGGGCGATTTCCTGGGTTGCCGCCGACTGTTGCTCGACGGCGGCGGAAATTCCGGCGGCGATTTCGCACATCCGGTCGACCTTTCAGAAATTTTCGCGATCGCGCGCACCGTGTCGCCGGTTTCCGACTGAATATTGGCGACCTGGGCGGCGATTTCCTCGGTCGCCTTGGCGGTCTGATTGGCCAGATTCTTGACCTCGCTGGCGACCACGGCAAAGCCCTTGCCCGCCTCGCCGGCGCGGGCCGCCTCGATGGTGGCGTTGAGGGCCAACAGGTTGGTCTGTTCCGCAATGTCGGTAATCAGTTGGATAACCGCGCCGATCTTCAGCGCCGCGTCGTTGAGGCGCCGGACCCGCTCGTCGGTCTTGCGCGCCTGATCGGCCGCCGCCTCGGACACCTGGCTCGACGTCGCCGCCTGCTCGGAGATTTCGGTGATCGACTTGCTCAACTCGTCCGCCGCCGTGGCCACGGTCTGCACGCTTTCCGCCGCCGTTTCCGACGCCTGGGTGACCAACCTGGTCTGATCGGCGGTCTGCCGGGCGACCCCGGACATCTGCTCCGACGTGCCCCGCATTTCCCGGGTCGCGGTGCGGACGTTGTCGAGCGATCCGGACACCTGGGCATCGAATTCCTTGGCCATGGCCTCGATCTTCTGGACCCGCGCTTCGCGGGCCGCGCGTTCGGCCCGCCGCTCCTCGGCCTGTTGTTCCGCCGCGATCAGGCTGTCCTTGAAGACCTGCACCGCCTGCGCCATTTCGCCGATTTCGTCGGTGCGATGAGCATCGGACACCGAAACATCCGTGTCGTTTCCGGCCAGACGTGACATGATCGCGACGTTCCGCCCCAGGGGCCGAGTAATCAGCCTGACGACCAGCACGCTGATGGCGACCGCGCCGAACAGGGACGACAGAACCACCGCCGTGATCAACAAACGCCGCGCCGAGCGTTCCTCGTCGGCGGTCCGGGCTCCCTGTCGGGCACGCTCTTCCTCGCCGGCCTTACGCTGCGTGTCCAGTTCCGCCAGTCGGGCCTGAAATTGCCGATCCTGTTCGGCGGACTGTTCCGACAGCTTGGCCGCATAGGACGCGGCTAGGTCCCGGGCCTCGGCCTTCATCGGCGACAGGCGATCCTGAAGAATGACTTCGATCAACCCGAAACGCTCCGCCGTCGGGCCGATGAGCGCCGCGATACGGATCAGACCGGCTTCGCGGTCGATGGCCAGAAAGGGGGTTTCAACGCCAAAATTTTCGCTGATGACCTTCTCGAACGTCTTGGTTCGCGCGGGCGCGAAACCTTCCGTGTCGGCAAGATCGGTCAGGCCGTCAAGATCGCTGATCGGATAGAACCCGATCGAATTGGCGCCTTCCAGCACCGCCAGAAACACCGAGCCGTCGAGGATAAAGAATTCCCGGTCGGACTTGCTCATGGGAGACAGGATCGATTCCAGCTGCGAGGCGACGATGCGCAAGGCGCCCTGATAGTAGCCCTGCAGTTCCGCCTCGCGGACGGCGATCTGCTGCTGGCGCTGGGCCAGTTCCCTGGCGTTTTCGGCGGTAATCACCGCGCGGTCGCGGGCCTGTTCCGCCTTCAGCCGCTCGACGTGCACAGATTGCAGGGCCGCGCTTTCGCGGCTTAGAAGTGCGTCGACCTCACCGGTGATCGCGCTCATCCGATCAAGGCTGCGCGTACTCATGACGACGGTCACGGTCCCCGCGATGGCGAACAGAAGCACGGTCGCCCCGAAGAATTTCGTGCTCAGTTTCTTGAAGTCGATCAGCTTTGTCATTGAGCCCCCCAATGAATGCAAATACAGGCCCCCACCGACCCATGCCGCGGTACGGGTTGCCCCCTTCGACGTGATCACAATCTATAATATGTGAATGTTTTTGCGGCGCAACGCCGCATTCCCCTCCCCAGGCGCCAGTGCCACGGCCATCGCGGCGGCAATGCGGGCCGCCCTCACTCCATGAACGCCAGATGAAGTTTTGATTTCAGAAGGTGATTGCCGTGGACATTTCCCGACCTATGCCGAAAATTGTCGACAAATCGGGACACATTCAACCACATCCCGCCCGAACATCATAGGCCGTCAACCAATCGGAAGCGCCATGAACCCCGCCGACCCCACCATCACCGTCCCCATCGCCGAACCTCGCCGCCCCACCACCGATCCCACCACCCGGTTTCTGGCCTGGGCGCGGGAGGAGGTCCGGTTCGCCTTTCAGCCGATCATCGATCCCTATACGGGGCATCTCTACGGCGTCGAAGCCCTGATGCGCGGGCAGGAGGATCTGGACTTCGCGTCAATCCACGCCTTTTTCGACTTTTCCTTCCGCATGGGCATTCTGCAGGAGATCGAGACCCTGCTGCGCGGGCGCGCCATGAAACAGTTTTCGACGCTCGACCTGGGACCATCCGTGCGCCTGTTCCTGAACATCGACAACCGCGTGCTGCTGACCGACGATCACCGCGCCGTCGACACGGTCGAGGCCGCCCGGGCCGCGAACCTGGCACCCTCGTGCGTGACCCTGGAGGTCTCCGAACGCCATCAGGTCGACCGCGACGTCTCCAGCACCGAAACCCTGGCGCAGATCTACCGGCGTCGGCAGTTCCGCATCGCCATCGACGATTTCGGGACCGGGTTCGCCGGGTTGAAGCTGCTGTACGACCAGAACCCCGATTACATCAAGATCGACCGCTTTTTCATTTCCGGGATCGAGACCGACCGCATGAAGAAGCTGTTCGTATCGCAGATCGTCAGCCTGGCCCAGACCTTGGGCATCACGGTGATCGCCGAGGGTGTGGAGACGGAAAAGGAGTTGCTGACCTGTAAGGAAATGGGCTGCAACCTGATCCAGGGCTATTTCATCGAACGGCCGTTGGTTTTGGGAACCGACCTGCGGGACGCCTACCCCCGCGTGCGCGACCTGCGCAAGGGCGAAACGGACCGCCGTTTTATCGATCAGGAACTGTCCATGCCGGCCCCTATCCGCAGCAGCAGCGATATCATGGCAACCTTCGAGCATTTCCGCGCAAACAAGAACATGACCTTCTTTCCCGTGGTCGACGACATGGACGAACCGCTGGGCATCATCCGCGAGGAAGACCTGAAGGATTTCACCTATTCGCGCTACGGCAAGGACCTGCTGGCCAACGTTTCCTACAAGCGCCACCTCAACGAATTCATCCGCCCCTGCCCCGTGGCCGACATCCACGACAACGCGGAACGGGTATTGGAGAAATATTCTCTGTCCGGCACCCAGGAAGGGATCATCGTGGTCGAAAACCTGCGTTACGTGGGCTTCCTGACCGCCGCGTCGCTGCTTCAGGTCGTCAACGAAAAGCATCTCGCCATGGCGCGCGACGCCAACCCCCTGAGCAAGCTTCCGGGCAACCACATGGTCATCGAATACGTGACCGACCTGGTCAGCGACGACGATACGGAAGCGGTCATCGCCTACTTCGATTTCGACAACTTCAAGCCGTTCAACGACACCTACGGGTTCCGCCAGGGCGACCGCGCGATCCTGCTGTTCGCGGAGTTGCTGAAGAAATCCTTCATCGCCGACGGGGCCTTCCTGGGTCATATCGGCGGCGACGATTTCTTCGCCGGCTGGCGCGGCATCGGCCTGGATCAGGCGCGGGAACGGCTGGAGGATTTGCGCGAATCATTCCGCCATCAGGTCGAGACCTTCTACGACAAGGACGCCCGCGACGCCGGCGGCATCGTCACCAAAGACCGCAGCGGCGTCGAGCGAACCTTCCCCCTGCTCACCGTGTCCGTCGCCGTCATGCACCTGAAACCGGGTCGGGCCGGCATCACGCCCGACGACCTGGCGCAGCAGATCGCGGTGACGAAGAAGGAATCGAAACGCGCCGACGACGGGATCGCCGTGGGCGTCGTAGGCTGATCCGTCAGCCCAGACGCACCGCGGCGTAGGACCCGGGCGCGTCCTCGATGGTCGCCAGCTTGCCGTCGCCCGGCAGACGGGCCGCGACCTGGCCGCCGGATTTCCGGGCGATCCACTTCTGCCAGTCGGGCCACCAGGAGCCCTCGTGGCGGGTCGCCGCATTGAGCCAGGCGTCCGGATCCTTGGGCGTCTTGGTGTTGGTCCAGTGGCAGTATTTGTTCGCCGCCGGCGGATTGATCACGCCGGCGATATGGCCCGAGGCGGACAACACGAAGCGCACCGGCCCGGCATAAAGCTGGGTCGCCGCATAGGTCGATTTCCAGGGCGCGATATGGTCGTCGGAGGTCGACAGCATGTAGACCGGCGTCTTGATCTTCTTCAGATCGATGGGCGTTCCGGCAAGCGCTATCCCGCCCGGCTTCACCAGCCGGTTTTCCAAGTACATCTTGCGCAGGTACATGCCGTGCATCATGGCGGGCATGCGCGTGTTGTCGGAATTCCAGTACAGCAGGTCGAAGGCCATGGGCTCGCGGCCCAGCAGGTAATTGTTCACGACGAAAGACCAGATCAGGTCGTTGTCGCGCATCATGTTGAACACCTGGCTCATGTAGCTGCCTTCCAGGTAGCCCTTTTCCGCCATGTGTTCCTCAAGCAGGTTCAACTGCTCCTCATCGATGAACACGCCCAGTTCGCCGGGTTCCGAAAAATCCGTCATGGTCGTGAAGAAGGTCGCGGAGACGACCCGGTCGGCGGTGTATTTGGCGCCTTCCGGCTGCGCCGCCAGATAGGCGAGGGTCGAAGCCGTCAAGGTGCCGCCGATGCAATAGCCGATGATGTTGACGCTGTCCTCGCCGGTGGCGTCACGGATCGCGTCCAGGGCGGCCAGCGGCCCTTCGAGCATGTAATCCTCGAAGGATTTTTCGGCCAGGCGTTCGTCCGGATTGACCCAGGACACGACGAACACCGTATGGCCCTGGTCGACCGCCCATTTGATGAACGAATTCTTGGGCTGCAAATCCAGGATATAGAACTTGTTGATCCAGGGCGGCACGATCAGCAGCGGCCGCCTGGCCACCTTTTCCGTGGCCGGCGCATATTGGATCAGCTGCATCAGGTCGTTCTGGAACACCACCTTGCCCGGGCTGACGGCGATGTTCTGGCCCAGGATGAAGGCCGTTTCGTCGGTCATGGAAATGCGCAGCTGGCCCTCGCCGCGCTCCAGATCTTGCAGCAAATGGTCCAGGCCCTTGACCAGATTCTCGCCCTTGGTGTCGAGGGTGCGCTGAATGACCTTGGGGTTGGTTGCCGCGAAATTCGTCGGCGCCAGGGCGTTGACCCATTGCCGGGTATAAAAGGTGACCTTGTCCCGCGTCTTGGGGTCCAGGCCGTCGACGTCGCTGACCGCCTCGCGGATCCAGTTCGAGGTCAGCAGGTAGGACTGCTTCAAGGTATCGAACAGGACATTTTCCGACCAGGCTTCGTCCTTGAACCGCTTATCGTCCAGAGCGGGCACGGCCACCGGGGCGGCGGCCTCGCCGTTCAGGCGCTTCGACGCGGCATCGAACAGGTCGGCATAGCCCTGCCACAGTTTGGATTGCGCCTCGGCCAGCTTAGCCGGGTCCTGGAGCATGGCGGCCCCCAGTTCGAAAAACGCCTTGCCGACCACGAGCGGGTCCGGAATCTGAAACCCATGCTGTTCCGCCTGGCGGTCCCAGAACTGCTGCATGATGCGCTGGCAGCGTTCGTTCAGCGCCTGGGCGGCGCGCTGCGCCGCCTCCGCGTCAGGAAACGGCGTTTCCGGGCCGGCTATGGCTTTCGCGGCGTCGATGCGGGGTGGAGACTTCTCGGATGTCTTGGTCATGCGGCCAGATTCCAGCAATGGACGGCGACGTCTGACACGAGTGTACCGTCCTTTGCCGCGCCGCGCCACGGGTTGGCCTTGTGGATTTCCGGCCATTGAGCGCTTTTCCCAGTCAGGTCCGCCCGCTAAAAGCATGGCGGGGGACGCCCCTCGGGGACAACGGAGGATCTATGCCCGCATTGCCCGTGACCATGACCCTGCCCAGGTGGACGGCCCTTGCCGTGTTTGCCCTGGCGGTCTTTCTGTTGCTTGCCCCCACGCCCGAGGGCTGGGAGCCCAAGGTCCTGCGCGGCGGCGCCCTCGTCCTGTTCGCCATGGGCTTCTTCGCGACCGGCGTGATGCCCGAATTCGTCACCGGCCTGGCCTTCTTCGCCGTCGCCTCGCTGATCGCCGTGGCCCCGGCCGACGTGATCTTCGCCGGCTGGTCGTCGACCGCCCTGTGGCTGACCTTCGGCGGCCTGATCGTCGGCATCGCGGTCACCCGCACGGGCCTGGGCGGCAGGCTGGCGGCGCGGCTGACCGGCCTGTTCGGCGAAACCTACAAGGCCCAGGTCGCCGCCATGGTGCTGGTCGGCGTGGCGCTATCGTTCCTCATGCCCTCGACCATGGGGCGGGTGATCCTTTTGGTGCCGATCGCCCTGGCCCTGGCCGACCGCCTGGGTTTTGCCGAGGGCCGTAACGGGCGCCACGGCCTTGTCATGGCTGTGGCCTGCGGCACCTGGATGCCGGCCGTCGCCATCCTGCCGGCCAACGTGCCCAACATGGTCCTGGCTGGCACGGCGGAAACCCTCTACGGCCTGCATTTCACTTACGGCGCCTATTTGCTGCTGCACTTTCCGATTACCGGCGTGCTAAAAGCCGTCGCTATCTATTTCGCCGTGCTGATGCTGTTTCCCGACCGCGCCGACGCATCCGTCGCCCGGACAACGCCGGCAACACCCATGAGCCGCGACGAAAAGGTTCTGGCCATTGTATTGACGATCACCCTCGCCCTCTGGGCGGTTGATTTCTGGCATGGCATTTCACCCGCCTGGATCGCCCTGTCGGCGGGCGTGGTCTGCCTGCTGCCCGGTGTCGATCTGGTCACCAAGGACGACTTCATGACCCGCTTCAACACGGCCTCGGTGATCTATATCGCCGCCGTGCTGTCCGTCGCCGCGATCATCGTCGATTCCGGGGTGGGGCGGGAACTGGCGGCCCGCATCCTGCCGCTGCTGCCGCTCGACCCGGCGACCCCGGCGATCAACTTCGCGACCTTGATCGGACTGGGCTCGGCCACCGGCCTTCTGGCCACGGCGCCCAGCGTGCCCGCCGTGCTGCCGCCCTTCGCCCAAAATTTGGCCACGGCCACGGGCTTTCCCCTGGTCACCGTGCTGATGACCTTCGTGCTGGGTTATTCCACCATGTTCCTGCCCTATCAGGTGCCACCGCTGGTGGTGGCCTTACAATTGGGCGGCGTCAGCCTGCGCAAGGCCGGACGCTTCACCCTGGTGCTGGCGGCGCTGACCATCGTCTTTCTGGTGCCGCTGAGCTTCCTGTGGTGGCGGTTCCTGGGCTATCTGCCGTAGGATCACAGGCATGAGCATCGATGGCCCTATTTCCCTGATCACGGTCCTGACCTGTCCGATGTGTGGATTTCCCGCGACGGAGGTCATGCCGCCGGATGAATGCGTGCAGTACTACCAATGCATGGAATGCGGCAGCCTGCTGACGCCCGAACCCGGTGAGTGCTGCGTGTTCTGTTCCTACGCCACCAATGCCTGCCCGCCGGCGCAGGCGCGCTCCGGCCGTCCCTAGCGTCAGACCCCGCCCGGGCGGGTTTCTTCCTCGGTCGATCTGTATTTGTACTGCAGGCCCACCGCCATGCCCTTCAAGGGCACCATGATGCCCAGGGTCAGCAGCGTGCCGAGGGGAATCCATAACAGCAGATGGACCCAGACCGGAGGCTCGTAAACGACTTCGAGCCCCAGCGCCAATCCGACGATGATCCCACCGATGATCAGCAACACCGGCACCACGGGCCCGTCGCCCGTGTCATGGCCGTGGAAGCTCATGCCGCAGACGTCGCAGGTATCGGCGACCTTGAGGTAGCCCTTGAACAGGCGCCCTTCGCCGCAGCGCGGGCAGCGTCCGCGGATGCCGCGCATCACCGGCGAGGCGCCGCCGCCGTCCGCATTGGGGGATGGGCTGCTCGCAAGGTCATTCATGGTCAACTCCTGAAAATTCTACATCCCCCAGACGTGAATTGAAGATAAGGCGGCGATGCGCCGATTACCAGCAGCCGCTGATGAAACCCCACAAAAGAAAACGCTCCCCGAGGGGGAGCGTTTCCAAAACCAAAGGATGGTGATCGTCTTAGAGAAGCTGGGTCGCGGACCCCTTGCCCCACCAATAGATGGAGACGAACAGGAACAGCCAGACCACGTCGACGAAGTGCCAATACCAGGCGGCGGCTTCGAAGCCGATGTGCTTTTCCGCCGTGAAATGGCCCTTCGACGCCCGAATCAGGCAGACCAGCAAGAAGGTCGTCCCGACGATGACGTGGAAGCCGTGGAACCCGGTCGCCAGATAGAAGGTCGACGGATAGATGCCGTCCTTCAGACCGAAGGCCGCGTGGTGATATTCGTAGGCCTGGAAGCCCGTGAAGATCATGCCCAGGATGACCGTGTAAACCAGCCAGCGCGCACACATCTTGTTGTCGCCGTGGCGGATCGCGTGGTGGGCGACCGTCACCGTCGCACCCGACGTCAGCAGGATCAGGGTGTTCAGGAACGGGATATTCCAGGGATTGAAGGGCATGATGTCCTTGGGCGGCCACGGCACGGTGGCGACGTTCGACAGGAACGGCACACTGGCGTGGAAGAACGCCCAGAAGAAGGCGAAGAAAAACATCACTTCCGAGGCGATGAACAGCAGCATGCCGACCCGAAGGCCATGCGCGACCACGTCCGTGTGGTACTTGCGGGTCAGGCTTTCGGCGACCACGTCCTTCCACCAGCCGTAGAAGGTGTAGAACATGATGACGAAACCGGCCGCCATCAGGTACCAGGGGCCGCCATGCATGAACCAGATGGACCCGCAGGCCGTTATCAGGGCCGCCACCGATCCCATGAGGGGCCACTTCGAGGGCTCCACCATGTGGAAGGGATGATTACCGCCACTCGCCATTCTTTTTACTCCCTTTGGTCGTTCGTAGGGGGAACCGCGGTTCCCGTAAGCCTGTCAGATGGAGCCGGTCAACCGCCCGGGCGCGCGTCACCCGTGGCGACGGCGCTGGTCTTTTGAACGGCGGAAGCGGCGTCAGCCGCCCGGTGAAAGGTATAGGACAGTACGATCTCTCGCACATCCTTGGTATTAGGGTCCGTGAAAAACTCCGGATCGACATAGAACTGCACCGGCATGTCGACCTGCTGGCCGGCCTGCAGGGTCTGTTCGGTAAAGCAGAAACACTCGATCTTGGTGAAATAGATGCCAGCCTTGTACGGTGTCACGTTGAAGCTGGCCGTGCCGGTGACCGGCGTGCTCTCGTCGTTTTTGGCGGAATAGAAGGCAAGCGCCTGTTCCCCGGCATGGAGCGTCACCCGGCGCTGTTCCGGACGGAAGTCCCAGTTCAGGTCGCGCGCCACGTTGGCGTCGAAGGCAATGGTGACCGTCTTTCCCTGCATGGCCGCCGGAACGGCCTTGGCGCCGGCATCCGACACCTGGGTCGTACCGCCGTAGCCGGTGACCTGACAGAACAGCTGGTACAACGGGACCGACGCATAGGACAGGCCGACCATGCCGCCGACAACGGCGAACAGCGCAAGCGCCGTTCGCCGATTGTTGGAATTGCGGGGTTGCCGTGACACGGGCGGGGTCCTCGTTGCCAGTTCCAGCGCCGGGCCTTAGTGGGCCTCGGCCTTGCCGGTCATGTCGGGCACGTCCTCAAAGGTGTGGAACGGCGCCGGGCTCGGCACGGTCCACTCCAAGGTCGTGGCGCCGACGCCCCACGGATTGGCTTCCGCCGGCTTGCCGGAGGACAGGGTGCGCCACAAGACGACGAAGAACAGCAGCGTGCCGGCAATGGTCACCAGGGCGCCGATGGACGACACCATGTTCCAGCCCGAATAAACGTCGGGATAATCCTGGATACGGCGCGGCATGCCGGCCATGCCCAGGAAGTGCTGCGGGAAGAACAGGATGTTGACACCGACGAAGGTCACCCAGAAGTGCAGGCGGCCCAGGCCTTCCGGATACTGACGGCCGGACATTTTGCCGATCCAGTAGTACCAGCCGGCGAAGATGGCGAACACGGCGCCGAGCGACAGCACGTAATGGAAGTGGGCGACCACGTAATAGGTATCGTGGAAGGCCAGATCGACGCCCGAGTTGGCCAGAACCACGCCGGTCACGCCGCCGACCACGAACAGGAAGATGAAGCCGATGGCCCACAGCATGGGCGTATCGAAGCGGATCGACCCGCCCCACATGGTCGCGATCCACGAGAAGATCTTAACCCCCGTGGGCACGGCGATGACCATCGTGGCGGCCACGAAATAGGCCCGCGTTTCCACGTTCAGGCCGACCGTGTACATGTGGTGGGCCCACACGACGAAGCCGATGAAGCCGATGGAAACCATGGCGTAGGCCATGCCGAGATAACCGAACACCGGCTTCTTGGAGAAGGTCGAGACGATCTGCGAGATGATGCCGAAGGCCGGCACGATCATAATGTAGACCTCGGGATGGCCGAAGAACCAGAACAGGTGCTGCCACAGGATCGGGTCGCCGCCGCCGGACGGCACGAAGAAGGTGGTGCCGAAATTGCGGTCGGTCAGCAGCATGGTCAGGCAGCCCGCCAGCACCGGCAGAGCCAGCAGCAGCAGGAAGGCCGTGATCAGGATCGACCACACGAACAGCGGCATGCGGTGGATCGTCATGCCGGGAGCCCGCATGTTCAGGATCGTGACGATGAAGTTGATGGCGCCGAGGATCGACGAGGCCCCCGCCACGTGCAGCGACAGGATGGCGAAGTCGACGGCCATGGTCGGATGGAAATCGATGCTCGAAAGCGGCGGATACACGGTCCAGCCCGTGCCGGCGCCGCCGCCGATGATGCCCGAGAAGACCAGCAGCACCGTGGAGGCGACCAACAGCCAGAACGAAATGTTGTTCATGCGCGGGAAGGCCATGTCGGGTGCGCCGATCATCATCGGCACGAACCAGTTGCCGAATCCGCCGATCAGCGCCGGCATGACCACGAAGAACACCATGAGGAAGCCGTGCGCCGTGACCAGGACGTTATAGAAGTGCGCGTCGGCGATGAACTGAATGCCCGGTTCGGCCAGTTCCAACCTGATCAGCCAGGACGCCACCCCGCCCAGGATCGCCGCGAATATCGCGACCACCATGTACAGGGTCCCGATGTCCTTGTGGTTGGTGGAATAAAGCCACCGCCCAATGCCCTTGGGAGCGTGGTTGTGATCGTCGTGCCCGCCGTGTCCGTCGTGGGCGCTCACTTCACTGGCCATGGGTCAACCTCTTCTCGTTCCGTTATATTGCGGCCGCCGCGGCGTGCCGTGAATTCCTGAAATGCCGAATAAACCGCTCGGTCAGTCCTTGACCTGGGCGACCTTGATCTGGGCCTCGCCGGCTGCCGGGGCCGGCATGGAGTCGGCGTATTTCGCCTTCGCCGCCGCCACCCAGGCCGCGAACTCTTCCTTCGAGACCGCCTTCACGTGAATCGGCATGTAGGCATGGCCGACACCGCAGAGTTCCGAACACTGGCCGTAATAGTCGCCCGGCCTGGTGATGCGCACCCAGTTTTCGTTGGTCCGGCCGGGCACGGCGTCAAGCTTCATGCCGAACGCCGGCATGGCCCAGTTGTGGATCACGTCGTCGGCGGTTTGCAGCACGCGGATGTTCGTGTCGACCGGCAGGACGACCATGTTGTCGACGGTCAGCAAGCGCGGCTGGCCGGGCTTGAGATCCTCGGCCTGGACCATCTGGCTATCGAACCCGAAATCGCCGTGATCCGGATACTTATAGGACCAGTACCACTGATGCCCGACGACCTTGAGGGTCATGTCCGGGTTTTCGTATTTGTCCTGGAAGAACAGCAGTTTGAACGACGGCACCGCGATCACCACCAGAATGATGATCGGCACCACGGTCCACACCACTTCGATGAAGGTGTTGTGGGTCGTCTTCGACGGCACCGGGTTGGCCTTTTCGTTGAACTTGACGATCACGTAGATCAGCAAAAACAGCACGAACAGCGTGATGATCGTAATGATCCAGAACAGCAGATTATGAAAATCCTCAACCCGCTCCATGACCGGGGACGCGGCTTCCTGGAAGTTCATCTGCCAGGGCTTCGCGATGCCGTCCGCCAGGGCGCTGCCGCCGAAGGAAAGAAGGAAAAGTGCGGCTCCTGTGATCAGGGCGTGCAATCTCAAGGTCATGGTCCTCATCCGAAATTACCGGGCATTGGGATTTACACTCGAAAGACGTTAATCCGTTAGGCCCTTGTTTCTTAACCCATTATGCCTACGCCCGGCCGCGCGCAACGGCGCCTCGCCGCCGGGGAGACGAGAGGTCTTAGCTAGCATCCCCCGGCGGCATTGCAAAGGCTTTTTTACCCTGGACAAACGGCCTAATAGCCTTGATTTTCCGCCATCAAGGTCCAACCTGGGGCAGGCGGCCCTCGCCGCCGCCGACATGGCGACGCTCTTGCCCGGCAGGCGGGCGGCACGAATTGAGCAAGGAACGTAAGATGATGAAGAACTGGCAGTTGGGCGCAATCCTAGGCGTCGCGGCGGTGACGATGTATCTGCTTTTCTGGCTCAACATGACGACCCGCTAGACCGCCCGCCGTCATGACCATTCAAGACTTGCCCCACCTGATCGCCGGCTTCAACGCCCTGTCTGTGGTGTTCATGACCATCGGCTACGTGTTCATCCGGCAGGGTGCGAAGGACAAGCACCGCGCCATGATGCTCTGCGCGGCGGCCGCCTCGGCTTTGTTCCTGGTGGTCTACGTAATCTACAAATTCAATTCCGGTTTCGCCAAGTTCGGCGGCGAAGGCATGATCCGGCCCGTCTACTTCACCATCCTGATTGTCCATGTGATCGGCGCCATCGCCATCACGCCGCTGGTCCCCATGACCTTCTGGCGGGCCCTGACCGGCCAGTTCGCGCGCCACAAGGCACTGGCGCGCTGGGTCTGGCCGCTGTGGATGTATGTCGGGATTTCCGGCGTCATGGTCTATGTCATGGCCGTCCACCTTTATCCCTATACGGGCCAATGATGACCGCCGCGGAAACCCCTGACGGAACCCTGGGCGCCGCCGTCGGCAGCGAAGACGCGCGCTGGGAAATCCGCGCCTGGCTGCTGCTCGGCTTGGCCGCGCTCGCCATCGCGGGCGTGTTCGCCCTGATGCTGGCCGTGTCCCGCGTGCCCGGGGCGGAACGGATGATTCCCTGGCCGCTCCATTTCTTCGAAAAAGGCCTGGTCATCCACGTCGTCTATTCCTTCGTCGTGTGGTTCCTCTGCCTGCTCGGCGCCCTGGCGGCGGCGACCACCTATCATCTGGACGGCGGCCGGTCGCGCGGCCGATCGACGGGGCGTTCGGCCGTGTGGATGGTGGCCGCCGGAGAAATCCTGCTGATGATCCCGGCCCTGAAGCACGACACCCAGCCGTCCCTCAACAATTACGTGCCGACGGTGATCGACCCACTCTACTACCTGGGCCTGGTGTTCATGTTCATGGGCGTGCTGTTTGTCGTCCTGCGCCTCGCGGCGGCGTTCCTGCGCCGCGTCAATCAGCCGGGTCCGGGCGGCCTGGGCGTCCTATTCACCGGCCTGATCTTCATCGCCGCCTTCGCCTGCTTCGCCGTGACATTCCAGGCCGCCTCGGGCGAGCCGGCCTCGGTTGAGCTCAACGAACGCCTGTTCTGGGGCGGTGGGCATGTTCTGCAATTCGTCAACACGGGCCTGATGCTCTGCGCCTGGTGGGCACTGGCCGGGGCCGCCGGCCGGCCGCTTTCGGGTGGCCTGTTCTTCTGCGCGGTGGCGGCGCTTACCCTGTTCGCGTTGATCGGCCCGGCGCTGTATTGGATCTATCCCGCGTTTAGCCCCGAACAGACCCAGGCCTTCACCGACCTGCAGTATCTGTTGGGTCCGGCTCCCGTGGTGCTGGCCGCCGCCTTCCTGTTCACCGGCGTCGGCACGCCGCCCGCCGACGACCGCGCGCGTCTGGCACGGTCCGCCCTCCATCTGTCCATGGCCGTGTTTTTCCTGGGCGGGTTGCTCGGCCTGTTCGTCGACGGCGCCGATACCCGTACGCCGGCCCATTACCACGGCGTCATCGGCGGCGTGAACCTCGCCCTGATGGGGCTGGTGTTCTGCGCCCTGCTGCCGTCGTTGGATCGTGCCCCCAAGCTGGGCCGCGCCGTGTTCGCCCTGTTCTGGCTCTACGGCCTGGGCCAGGCGCTGCATTCGGCGGGCCTGTTCCTGGCCGGCGGATACGGCGCGCCGCGCAAGGTGGCGGGCGACATCGCGGGCCTCGAGGCGCTCGGCGCCAAGGTCGGGCTCTACGGCATGGGCGTGGGTGCGGTGATCGCCGTGGCCGGCGGCGTCATGTTCATCTGGATCGTCGGGCGTGTGCTGCTGCGCCCTGAGCCAGCAGCCTGATTTCAAACGAAAAACTTGAATTGAAATCGACTCAAATCAATCATTGTCTGCTTTTGAGAAATTTTCCAAAAGCTCTTCAATAATTTCGCCTGCATCCTCAAGCGCTTCGACGACCATCTGCTGAGAAACTGACTGATCAAGTGTGTAATCGGCAAGATTTCTGACGGCTCTTAACCGTCCCAATAAGCGCGCGCAATGCACGACATTCGGATTATCGTCCTGCGCGAGATGCCGCATTAATGCTTTGTGAACGCTACTCGTCCTTGGAGCATCAAATTCTTTAGAACAGGGGTGCCCGCGAAGGAAATGAAAGGAGGCATAGTATGCCCTGCCAATTACCGTCCTCCGACGAATTTCCGTTGCGCTAGACTCATCTAATAACCGAGCCTCTTGCAGCAACATAGTTGGCTCAATCACGCTGCCACCAACGGCTGGTCAAGGCCGCTGATCGGCGAAACAATAATCCCGTATTCAGGAATGTAAACGCCAGGTGCCTCGTCCTGCATTCGATAAAAATCCATCAATGCAGAATGGATTTCGTCTTCAAGCTGTTTGCACTGATCCCTGTCCAGGGAAGCGTGCACCCAACAACTCATTGAATCTTGCATCTCTTCTTCACCGACAAGGGTGAATCTGCAGATGCACGACGATGACTCAATCTTTGATAAAACAATTTCCTGATGCTTCGGGAAATGGCGTGCTATTGGCGATACGTCGAGGACACGCAGGAATTCCTCCGCTGAACCACTGAGTTCAGCCGCCCGCTCTTTGTCGGCTACATCCTTCAACCATTTCAGGTCTGCCAAAGCAACAGCACACTGAACGCAAGCATCGAGAAACTGAAACCTCCGAAGGGCTCCTGTAATCCCGATCATCTGATCGATAATATTTCTTCCTTCGACAAAATTTCCCGACGATAAAACCGTTTCCAAATAGGACATTTGGCACTCAAAAGGTTGCCCAATGTGGCTGCCTTTGACTTCGTTGAATAGGTCATCATAGTCTTTCCGGTCGCCAGCCATCAAAAAGGCAAGCATCAACGTTGTGTTAACCCTGAAATCCGAACGATTTTGACGACGCATTTGCCTGAGTTGCCAACTGAGCGCACGAATGCGTTCAACATCCGATGGAGCCGTGGCGATCAGATCGTTGTGGAGTTGGATACTTTTTTGGGCAGGAGCTGGCATTCCCATGACCTAGAAATTGACGGCGATTAAATGACATACATTTGAGCGCTAAATAATTGAAGCCTATCAAATGATTGCGTTTTTAGTTGATTGAGCCCTGACCATACAATTAAAGGTTTGCATGATTGTTAATTTTTGGCAATCGATGAATTTCCAAAACCACCCTGGACGAAACGGAAGCTGGCGCTCCCCACCGCCCTGCACTATAAAACGCGCAAGCAAGCTGATTGAGAGCGTCACGAGGCCCCCGACGTGAGCGAAACACTCGCCCCACAAAACAAGGCGGCAACGCCCCAAATTCCTTCATTGGAACGCCCGGAACCCCAGTTCCGGCTGGCCGACTATGCCCTGTTGCTGAAGCCCCGGGTGATGTCGCTGGTGGTGTTCACGGCCATGGTCGGCCTGGTGATGGCGCCGGGTACCATCGGCGCGCTGGAGGCCTTCGTCGCGATCCTGTGCATTTCCATCGGTGCCGGTGCCTCAGGCGCCATCAACATGTGGTACGATCGCGACATTGACCTGCACATGCAGCGCACCATGAACCGGCCGATCCCGGCGGGCCGCATGGACCCCGGCAACGCCCTGGTGTTCGGCACGGTGTTGGCCATCGCCTCGGTCGTTGCCATGGGCGTCTGGGTCAACTTGATTTCCGCCGGGCTGCTGGCATTCACCATCCTTTATTACGTCTTCATCTACACGGTCTGGCTGAAGCGCCGCACGCCGCAGAACATCGTCATCGGCGGTGCGTCGGGCGCTTTGCCGCCGGTCATCGGCTGGGCCGCCGTGACTGGAAACACCGGCTTCCTGGCCGATCCCTGGGGCGCCATCGCACTCTTCATGATCATCTTTTTGTGGACGCCGCCCCATACCTGGGCGCTGGCCCTGTTCCGCCGCCAGGATTACCAGAACGTAGGCGTGCCCATGCTGCCCGTGGTGGTCGGCGAACACCGCACCAAGATCCAGATGGCCGTCTATACGGCGCTGCTGATCCCGGCGACCTTCGCGCCCACGCTGCTCGGCCTGTCGGGCTGGCTGTATACCGTCGCCGTCGCGGGGCTGAACGTCGGGCTGGTCGTGCATATGGCGCGGGTATGGCGCGCGGAAAACGTCGCCGACGCCAAGCAGGGCCCCTGCCGGCCCATGTTCTTCTATACGATCCTCTATCTGTTCGGGATTTTCCTGGCCCTGTTGGCCGACCGCACCCTGTACCTCCCATTCTTTTGAATTTTGGCACGTTTTGACCCCATATAGGCGACATGCCTGACAGCCAATCCCCTGAATCCCCCGCCTACGCCCGCCTGGAAAACCGTTTCCGGCGCCTGAACGCCCTGGGCGAGGCGCAAGAAGTCCTGCATTGGGACATGTCCACGGTGATGCCCCGGGGTGGGCATGAATCCCGGGCCGAACAATTGGCCGAACTGGCCGCCGTCCATCACGGCATGCTGACGGACAGTGAAACGGGCGACCTGATCGCCGCCGCCGAAGCCGATGCGGCCGGCCTGAACGACTGGCAGCAGGCCAACCTGCGCGAGATCAAACGCAATTACGTCAAGGCCACGGCCCTGTCGGAAGACCTGGTGACGCGGTTGAGCCGCGCGGCCTCGGCCTGCGAGGCCGTGTGGCGCGACGCCCGCGCCGACAACGACTTCAAGGCCGTTCAGCCCCTGGTCACGAACCTGTTGGCCCTGGTCCGTGAAAAGGCCGCCGCCAAGGCCGATGTCCTGGGCATCGGCCTGTACGACGCGCTTCTGGCGGATTACGAGCCCGGCGGACGGTCCGCCGAGATCGACGCCGTGTTCGACGAACTGGAAGGCTTCCTGCCCGGGTTCCTGGGCGAGGTGCTGGACCATCAGGCCAAGGCGCCCAAAGTCGTTCTGCCGGGCGGCCCGTTTCCCGAGGAAAAGCAGAAGGCATTGGGCCGGCAATTCATGGAAATGCTGGGCTTCGACTTCCATCACGGGCGGCTCGACGTCAGCCTGCATCCGTTCTGCGGCGGCACGCCGGACGATGTGCGCATCACCACGCGCTATGACGAAAACGATTTCACCTCGGCCCTCATGGGCGTACTGCATGAAACCGGCCATGCCATGTACGAACGCGGCCTGCCCAAGGATTGGCGCGGCCAGCCCGTGGGCCATGCGCTCGGCATGTCGGTCCATGAAAGCCAGTCCCTGCTGATCGAAATGCAGGTCTGCCGGTCCAAGACCTTCCTCAATTTCGCGACTCCGATCATGGTCGAAACCTTCGGCGGCACGGGTCCGGCCTGGGACGCGGACAACCTGTTCCGCCTCTACACTCAGGTCGAACGCTCGTGCATCCGCGTCGACGCCGACGAAGTGACCTATCCGGCCCATGTCATCCTGCGTTACCGCCTGGAAAAGGCGTTGATCGAGGGCGACATGGAAATTCCCGACCTGCCCGGTGCCTGGAACGACGGCATGGAACGCCTGCTTGGCATCCGCCCACCGACGGACACCCTGGGTTGCCTGCAGGATATCCACTGGTACGACGGGGCCTGGGGCTATTTCCCGACCTATACCCTGGGCGCCATGACGGCGGCGCAGCTTTACGCCGCCGCCCGCGAGCAGGACCCGGCCATCGAGCCCGCCATCGGGCGCGGCGACTTCGCGCCGCTGATGGCCTGGCTGCGCGCCAACGTGCACGGCAAGGGATCGTCCGTCAGCGCGAAAGAACTTTTGATCAGCGCCACGGGCAAGCCGCTCGACCCGAAGGTGTTTGAGATGCACCTCAGAACGCGCTATCTAGCCGCCTAAGATGACAAACCCCAAATACATCTCCACCCGGGGCCAGGCCCCGGCACTTGGTTTCGAGGACGTCCTGCTGGCCGGCCTCGCGCGCGACGGCGGCCTTTACGTGCCCGAAACCTGGCCGCAGTTTTCCGCCGACGACATCCGCGCCATGAAGGTCCTGTCCTATCCCGCCCTGGCCCAGAAGATCATGGCGCCCTTCATCGGCGACGCCATCCCCGCCGCCGACCTGAAGGCATTGGTCGAAGACGCCTATGCGACCTTCGACGCGCCGGACGTGCTGCCGCTGAAGAAAATCGGCGACGATGAATATCTGCTGGAACTGTTCCACGGGCCGACCCTGGCCTTCAAGGACGTGGCCATGCAGGTGCTGGGCCGGTTCTTCGATTACGTCCTGAAGAAACGCGGCCAGCGCATCACCATCGTCGGCGCCACCTCGGGCGATACCGGCTCCGCCGCCATCGAGGCCTGCCGCGACAAGGCCGCCATCGACATCTTCATGCTGCATCCCAAGGGCCGGGTCAGCCCCGTGCAGGAAGCCCAGATGACGTCGGTGCAGGCTGCCAACGTCCACAACATCGCCATCGAGGGCACCTTCGACGACTGCCAGGACCGGGTAAAGGACCTGTTCAACGACCCCGCGTTCCGCGACCGTTTCAACCTGTCGGCCGTGAACTCCATCAACTGGGCGCGGGTGATGGCGCAGATCGTCTATTATTTCTGGGCGGCGGTGAAGCTGGGCGCGCCGGACAAGCCGGTCGCGTTCTCGGTTCCCACGGGCAACTTCGGCAACGTGTTCGCGGGCTATGGCGCCCTGCAGATGGGCCTGCCCATCGCCAAGCTGGTCGTCGGCTCCAACGCCAACGATATCCTGGCCCGCTTCTTCGCCTCCGGCGCCATGGAGATGGCGGGCGTGGTGCCAACCACCAGCCCGTCCATGGACATTCAGGTGTCCAGCAATTTCGAACGCCTGCTGTTCGATCTGGTCGATCGCGACGGCGCCGCCTGCGCCAAGGTGCTGACCGATTTCCGCAAGACCGGCCGCTTCGAGGTTTCCGCCGAGCAATTGGCCCGGGCGCGCAAGGTGTTCGCAGGTGCCCGGTTCGACGATGCCGCCACCAAGGCGATCATCAAGCAGGTCCACGAACAGACTGGCGAACTGATCGACCCCCATTCCGCCGTCGGCGTGGGTGCGGCGCGGGAAAACCCCGCGCCGGACGGCACGCCCATGGTGATTCTGGCGACGGCCCATCCGGCCAAGTTCCCCGACGCGGTCGAGGACGCCACGGGCCTGCGCCCGGCCCTGCCCAGGCACCTGGCGGATTTATTGGACCGGCCCAAGCGTTGCCAAACCCTGGCCAACCATCTAGACCAGTTGAAACACACCATCGAAACAACCCTCGCGTAAGGGAATCTTGAGTGTCCGTACAGATCACCGACCTTGAAAACGGCCTTCGCGTCGTCACCGAACGCATGGACCGGGTTGAAACCGTGTCCGTCGGCGCCTGGGTCGGCGTCGGCGCCCGCCACGAGCCGGAAGCCGTGAACGGCGTGTCCCACCTGCTGGAACACATGGTGTTCAAGGGCACGAAAAAGCGCAGTGCCCGCGCCATCGCCGAGGAGATCGAGGCCGTCGGCGGGCATATGAACGCCTATACCGCGCGCGAGCACACGGCCTATTACGCCAAGATGCTGAAGGAAGACCTGGGCCTGGCCATGGACGTCATCGGCGACCTGGTGCAGCACGCGACCCTGGACGCGGACGAGTTGGAACGCGAACGCCATGTGGTGATTCAAGAAATCCACCAGCTTCACGACACGCCCGACGACATCGTGTTCGAAAACTTCCAGGCCGTCGCCTTTCCCGATCAGGCGCTGGGCCGTTCGGTCCTGGGCTCGGAAGCCCTGATCGAGGCCATGTCCCGCGACGCGGTCCTGGATTACATGACCACCCACTACGCGGCCCCGGTCAGCGTCGTCTCGGCGGCAGGTGCCCTCGACCACGACCGCGTGGTCGACATGGTGCGCGAAACCTTCAAGGATCTGCCCGCGGGCGCCCCGGCCGCCCGCGAGGCCGCGCGCTACGGCGGCGGCGACGTGCGGGTCAACCGTGACCTGGAACAGGTCCACATCACCTTAGGCTTCGAAGGCCTGGCCTACGACGACGACGATTACTACGCGGCCTCCGTGCTGTCGGCGCTGCTCGGCGGCGGCATGTCGTCGCGCCTGTTCCAAGAGATCCGTGAAAAGCGCGGCCTGGTCTATACGATCTACAGCTATCAGTCGGCCTATGCGGACGGCGGCCTGTTCGGCGTCTATGCCGGCACCGGCTCGGACGAGGTCACCGAACTGATGCCGCTGATCGCGGACGAACTGAACAAGGTGCGCGTGTCCGTCGACGAGGACGAGGTCGCCCGCGCCCGCGCTCAGTTGAAGGCATCGATCCTGATGTCCCTGGAAAGCACCTCGTCGCGCTGCGAACAGCTGGCGCGCCAGATGCTGATCTACGGCCGCCCGGTCCCGGCCGAGGAAATCGTCGCCAAGGTCGATGCCGTCACGGCGGGCGACGTCGTGCGCGTGGCCGAACGCCTGTTCAGCACCAAACCCACCCTGTCGGCCATCGGGCCACTTGCCAACCTGGAAGCCGGCGACGCTTTTGCGGCCCGGCTCAGCGCCTGATCCGACGCATCCTGCTCAGGCCCCGCGACCGGGGGTGAAGCGGGCGACCATGTGGGTTCCTAAAACCGGGAACGGAAATCAAACGGCGGCCCCAGCCGGCGTCATCAACCCTCGGCGCGGCTGTCCAAATAACTTTCGATCAGCGCGTAGATTTCCTCGGCCGCGTCCTCGTCACCCGTGAACGTCAGGTTCGCCTGCTCGCCGTAGATGTTGAGGACATATCCGCGCGCGCCGCAAACATCCTCCAGCGCCTGGATGAAGGGCAGGATGACCCGGTCGTTCAGGGCCTCGGCGGTCGGGCAGGCTTCCATGCGTTC
The DNA here is from genome assembly GCA_963976055.1 of uncultured Alphaproteobacteria bacterium. Taxonomy (GTDB): domain Bacteria; phylum Pseudomonadota; class Alphaproteobacteria; order Rhodospirillales; family Casp-alpha2; genus UBA1479. The sequence goes on along the minus strand of CAXBJB010000007.1, from coordinate 28,068 downwards.
CAGAAGAAGCTTGCGCAGGTCATCCGCGGGCTTGCGTTTGGGGGGGCGACTCATGACGGTTCCGGTGTGGTTGGCGGGCTTCAGGCGTGGCCGGCTTCGTCCGACAGCATGCGCGGATCGACGCCGATCTTGAGCATCGCCTGTTCCCACTTGTCGTCCATGCCGCCGCCGAACACAAGGGCGGGGTCGGCCGCGACGTGCAGCCAGCCGTTGGCCTTGATTTCTGAATCCAGTTGCCCCGGCCCCCATCCGGCATAGCCGAGCGCCAGCAGGGATTGCCGGGGGCCGATGCCGTCGGCGATGGCCTGCAGGATGTCGACCGTGGCGGTCAGGGCGATCTGGTCGTCAACGACCATGGTCGCTTCCTGGACATAGTCCGGGGTGTGCAGAACAAAGCCCCGGCCCGATTCAACAGGGCCGCCGAAATGCACGTTGATGGGCTGGCTGCGCCCGGACGGCACGATGTCCAACTGCTCCAGAAGATCAGGGAAGCTAAGCGTTTCCAAAGGCTTGTTGACGACCAACCCCATCGCGCCCTCGGCATTATGGGCGCACATGTAGATCACCGTCTTGGAAAACCGCTCATCCGGCATGTTGGGCATGGCAATCAGCAGATGCCCGGCCAGATAGGCTTCGTCGTCTAGGGTCCGGGGCATGGGATGAGCCTCGAATATCCGTCCAGTTTCACTAGTTTATAGCACAACCGCGCCCGATAATTATGGCGTCGTGGCCCCTGCCCCGCAAGCGCGGGCCCGTGAAAAAACATCGCGTCCTGCCCGGAAACCGCCGCAATCACGCGCCATTTATTGGCTGTGTCCGCCGACACCGTGCCATAATATGGACACCGCAGAAACCGCAACCGCCCCGCCGGAAAACAAGAATCGCCCCATGACCGCTGCAACCCTTTTTCGCGCCGTCCGCCCAACCGCCCTGATCGCGGTCGTCCTGTTGCTGGTCGCCGCGACCGCCGCGCAGGCCGCGGGTACGGCGCAATCCGCCTGGCATGAAACGGAACAGACAAAGGCCCGCCTGGTCTCCGCCGTGACCGGCACGGGGTCGGCCGCGATGCTGCGTCTGGGCCTGGAATTCCACATGCAACCGGGGTGGAAGATCTATTGGCGGTCGCCCGGCGACGCCGGCATCCCGCCCCGGCCCAACTGGGACGGCTCGGACAACCTGAAATCTGCCAAGGTTCTTTGGCCGGCGCCGGAGCGGTTCAGCGTGCTCGGCCTGGAAACCCTCGGCTACAAGAAAGAGGTCGTGCTCCCCATCGACGCGGTGCCGGCAGAGCCGGGCAAGCCCGTCATGATCAAGGCCACGATCCCCTACCTGACCTGCGACGACATCTGCATTCCCTATACGGCGGATTTGAGCCTGACCCTGCCGGCGGGTCCGGCCGGACCTAGCGAATTCGCTCACCTGATCAGCCGCTACGCCGCCACCGTGCCGGGCGACGGCGCGGGACACGGGCTGATGCTGGCCGACGCGGCGGCGCTGAGCCCCGGCGACACCGCCAAGGGCGAAATGCTGATCAGCGTGCGGGCGAAGTCGGAAACCCCATTCTCGGCACCGGACATCTACCTGGAGGGGCCCGCGGTCCTGGCCTACTCCAAGCCCCATGTGACCTTTTCCGACAACGGGCGCGAGGCGCGCCTGGATGTCACCGTCTATGGGGTCAAGGACCTGGACGGCGGGCCGCAGCGGCTGGCCAAGGAAACCCTGACCGCGACCCTGGTCGACGGCGGACGCAGCGCCGAACGGCAGTTGATGCTGACGCCCGGCGAACTCGCTCCGCCCGCCGACGCGCCCGTCCTGAACGCGGCGGAAGCGACCTCAGCGCCGCGACCCAACCTGCTGCTGTTCATCGCCCTGGCCGTGCTGGGCGGGTTGATCCTCAATCTGATGCCCTGCGTGCTGCCCGTGCTGTCGATCAAGGTTCTGGGCGTCATGGGCCACGGCGGCGGCGACAAGGGGCAGGTCCGCCGCGGCTTCATCGCCTCGGCGTTCGGCATTTTCGCGGCCTTCATGGTGCTGGCCTCCGGTCTGGTCGCGTTGAAGGCCGCCGGCATGACCATCGGCTGGGGCATTCAGTTCCAGCAGCCCTGGTTCCTCGCCGCCATGGCGGTGATCGTCTTCGTGTTCGCCTGCAACCTGTTCGGCGCGTTCGAGATCGCCCTGCCCGAAGCCATCGGCGACCTGGGCGCCCATGCCGCCGATCCCGACCACCACACCGGCCCCCTGGGCCATTTCCTACAGGGCGCCTTGGCGACCCTGCTGGCGACGCCCTGCTCCGCCCCCTTCCTCGGCACCGCCGTGGGTTTCGCCCTGGCCCGGGGGTCGTTGGAAATCTATGCCATCTTCGCCGGATTGGCGCTCGGCCTCGCCCTGCCTTACCTCGCCATCGCGGCCGTGCCCGCCGCCGCCACCCGCCTGCCCCGCCCCGGCCCTTGGATGATCCGCCTGCGCCAGATCATGGGCCTGGCCCTGCTGGCCACGGCGGGCTGGCTGCTGTGGATCGTCATGGGCATTCTGGGGGGCACGGCCACGGCCGGGCTGGCCGCCGGGCTGGCTGTCCTGGGGATCGTGTTGCTGCTCGCCAGGCGCGGCGTGAAACCGGCCCGCGCCCTGGTGCCGGGGGCTCCCATCGCGCTCGGCGTCGCCATGGTGCTGGCCGCCGCCGTGCTGCCGACCGCAGGCGACGCGCCGCCCCGGACCATCGGCGAAACCAACCTGCGCGGCGCCAAGGATGCCGATGCGCGCCGGCATTGGCAGCCGTTCGACGAGGCCCGGATCCCCCGACTGGTGGCCGAGGGCAAGACCGTGCTGGTCGACGTCACCGCCGACTGGTGCATCACCTGTCAGGTCAATAAGCGCCTGGTGCTCAACCAGGGCGTGGTGCGCAAGGCCATCGTCGATGGGCGCATCGTCGCCATGATCGCCGACTGGACCCGCCCCGATCCGGTCATCGCCGCCTACCTGGCCAAGTTCGGGCGCTACGGCATTCCGTTCAACGCGGTCTACGGGCCGCAGGCCGCCGACGGCATTCCCCTGCCGGAACTGCTGACGGAAAACGCGGTGACCGAAGCCGTCTCCCGCGCGGGCAACGTGGTGATTGCGAAAAACTAGGCTGAGCATCCGTGGGTGGGGCTGTTTTTCATGGACTCTGCGCCGAAATCCACTATCTCATGCTGGCATGAACGGCCCGGGCGGCACCTGTCTACCGCCGCCCCCGGCCAGGTTTGAAAATCCAGATTCAGGGGAAAATCCAATGACGATTGGTGTTGGTGACAAGATTCCGGCGGCGACGCTCTACCACATGACCGGCGAAGGCCCGGCCGCGATTTCAACGGACGACATCTTCAACGGCAAGAAGGTCGCCATTTTCGGCGTGCCCGGCGCCTTCACGCCGACCTGCTCGGCCAAGCACCTGCCGGGCTTCATCGCCAAGGCCGACGAATTCAAGGCCAAGGGCATCGATCAGATCGTCTGCATGTCCGTGAACGATGCCTTCGTCATGGGTGCCTGGGCCAAGGACCAGGGCGCTGACGACAAGGTCCTTTTGGTCGGCGACGGCTCGGCCGAGTTCACCAAGGCCGCCGGCCTGGAACTCGACCTCAATGCGCGCGGCCTCGGCCTGCGCTGCCAGCGCTTCGCCATGGTCGTCGACAACGGCACGGTGAAATCGATCGAGATCGACGCCGCCGGCGCCTTCGAGAAGACCAGCGCCGAAAGCGTCCTTTCCAGCCTGTAATACAGCACGGCCCCGGGGGTGCTTCGGCACCCCCGGACCAGCCTAATCTCATTTATGCCGGCAGCAGCCGGACATCGGCGGCCTCGACGCCCAGGCGCACATTGTCGCCGACGGCATGGACCGCCCGGCCCACGCGATGAGTCTCATCGACCAGCATCGACGCCCCGCCGACCCGCACCGCGTAACGCACGATGGTGCCGAGAAACTCCAGCATCTCCACCGTCCCTTCCAATACCGCCACGGCCTCGCCGAGCGCGCCGTCCGCATCCGCGATCGTCAGGTTCTGCGGCCGCATCATGGCAGCCACTCGGTCGCCCGCCGCCCCGGCTCCCGGCGTCAGCCGCAGACGCGGACCCGCGTCGGCGACAAACCAAAGCTCCCCGTCCCCGGCCTCGATCCGGCCTTCCAGCAGGTTGGCCGTGCCCAAGAAGCTGGCCACGAAACGATTGGCCGGATTGTCATAAAGGTCCAGCGGCGTGCCCGTCTGCTGGATCACCCCTTGGTCGAGCACCGCCATGCGGTCGGAAATGGTGTTGGCCTCTTCCTGGTCATGGGTGACGAAAATGGTGGTTAGGTTCAGTTTGCGCTGCAGGTCGTGGATTTCCCGTCGCATCTGGACCCGCAGGTTCGCGTCCAGGTTGGACAGCGGCTCGTCCAACAGCAGCACCCGCGGCTGCACCACGATGGTGCGGGCCAGCGCCACGCGCTGCTGCTGACCACCGGAAAGCTGCGACGGCCGGCGGTCGCCATAGGCGGCAAGCCCGACCAGGTCCAACGCCGCCTCGACCCTCTCTGCGATCTCGCGCGCCGGAACCTTGCGTTCCTCCAGCCCGAAGGCGACGTTCTTGCGCACGGTCATGTGCGGCCACAGGGCATAGGACTGGAACACCATGCCGACGTTACGGTCCCAGGGCGCCAGACCGGCGATGTCGTCGCCGTCGATCAAGATACGCCCGCCCGGGCGCGGCCCGAACCCGGCGATGGAGCGCAGCAGGGTCGATTTTCCCGACCCCGACGGGCCCAGGAAGGTGAACAGCTCGCCCGGCTTGATCTCCAGGTTGACGCCCTTCAGCACCTCGGTCCTGCCGAACGACAGGCTGAGGTTATCGACCGTGACGGTGACGCCGCTGGTTTTGTTCAGTGCCATGCTCATGCTCCCTGGACTTTTTCTTGCGGGGCCGCCGCCTGCTGGGGCGCCCGTTCGGTTTCCTTCTTGTTGATGATGCGGTGCGACAGATAGGTCGCGATCCCGATGATGAGCACCGCAATGATGCCCAACGCCGCCCCCGGCCCGCGCCCGGACGCGGACTGCATGAATTCGTAGATACCGTAGGCGAGCGGCGCGTCCGATTCCTGGGACACCAGCATGATCGTCGCCGACAACTCGACCGAGGCGGTGGCAAAGCTGGTCACGAAGCCGGCGACGATGCCGCCCATCATCAGCGGCACAACGACGCGGCGCACGGTACGGCTTTTGGTCGCCCCCAGGTTCTCGGCCGCTTCCTCCAGCATCACGCTGACCTGCTGCAAGGCCGCGACACAGGCGCGCAACGCATAGGGCAGGCGCCGGATGGCCAGTGCGATGACGATGATTACCCACCAGGACGCCAGGGGCTTGTCGATGAACGGCACATCGAACTGATAGAAGGTGCGCAGATAGCCGATGCCCAGCACAACGCCGGGAATGGCCACAGCCCCCATGGCCATGTAGTCCAGCAGCTTGCGCCCGGGCAGGCCCGTGCGCCACACCACATAGGCGATGGCCGTGCCGAACACCACGTCGATCCCGGCGGCCAGCCCGGCGTACAGCAGCGTGTTGGTGATGTACACGGAGGAGGTCGAGACCACGTCGACATAGTGTTGCACCGTATAGGCGTCCGGCAGCGGACTGAACGACCACACGGTGCCGAAGCTGAGCAGCGCCAACGCGATATGCGGCGACAGCACCAGCAGCAGGATCAGGATCACCACGGCGTAGCAGCCGGCTTTTTCCCAGCCCGCCAGATCGCGCTTCATCAGGCCGCCGCCGCCCTTCTGCACGGTGGCGTAGTCCTTGCCGCGCAATGCCAGGAACGAGGTCCACAGCGCCAGCAGGGAAAACGCGACCAGGATCACCGAAATCACGTAGCCCATGGGATCGTTGATGCCGATGGACGAGATACGCAGGTACGCCTGCGGCGCCAGCATATTGTTGATGTTCAACAGCAGCGGCGTGCCCAGGTCGTCGAACACCTTGAGAAACACCAGGGACGCCCCGGCCACATAGCCCGGCATGGCGAGCGGAAACACGATGCGCCGGAACAGCCGCCCGCGGCTGGCCCCCAGGTTCTGCGCCGCTTCTTCCATGGATCGGTCGATGTTGTTCAAGGCCGCCGACAGGTTGATGAGGATAAAGGGGAAATAGTGGACGCTTTCAACGAAGATCACACCGTTCAGCCCCTCCATGAAGGGGATGGTGAAGCCGAGATATTCATCGAGCAACAGATTGATCGATCCGTTCTGCCCGAACAGCAGCACCATGGCCACAGCCCCCACGAAGGGCGGCATGATCAGGGGAATGACACCGAGTGTCTGGATCAAGATCGACCCACCGAAATTGAACCGGGTCGTGAAATAGGCCAGTGGCAGGGCGAACACCGACGCCAGGACCACGGACATGGACGCCACATAGAAGGAATTAAAGAAGGATTCCTGGAACAGCGAGGTGTTGAAGAAGTCGATGAAGTTGATGAGCGTCAGCGCGCCGGTGTTGGGGTCCTGGAACGCCACGTAAATGACCTTGGCCACCGGGACGACCAGGAACACGATCAGGAACAGGGCGAGGGACAGGGCGACGACGCCGGGGCCCCAATGGCTGCGCGATACGGTGATCAAGACATCCCCCGGTCGGTATTTGAAAATCGGGATTGGCAGGAACAGGCGCCCGGTCCGCGGCCGGACCGGGCGCCTGGTTGAAGGGTGGGCCTACAGCATGGCGGCGGCTTTATCCGCCAGTTCCTTGGCCTTGGCGTAGTTCGCCTTGACCTCTTCGTCCCACTGCTGCTCGATCTCGGCCTGACGGCCGGTGACCTTGGTTTTGGCGTCCTTGCGCTTCTTCTTGAAGATCGCGTTGAACTCCTTCTTGCCGGCCTCGACCTCGGAGATCGGCATTTTGGCGACCAGGGCCTCGGCTTCGGCGATCAGCTTGGCCGCCTCGGCATTGGATTTGCCCTTGGCCTTCGCCTTGGCGTCGTGGATCGCCTTCACAGCCCCCTGCAGGTCGTCCAGACGATAGGTCACCAGCACGTCAAACAGCGAATTGACCACGTTGTAGCGGCCCTTCGATTTGTCCAGGTCGAACTTGACGGCCGCGCCGAGGGAGGTGTCCTTGAACGGGTTGGGGAACCCGGCGGGCGCCTTGGCGTAGGTTTCGGGATTGACAGGGAGGCGGCGAATTTTCGGGTCCAGCAGCACTTCCTGGCCCTTGGCCGAAAGCAGAAATTCAATGAAGGCCGCCGCCGCCTTGGGATGCGGCGCATTCTTCACGATCGCGATGTTGGCGGGCACCAGGGTGGTGATCGGCGGATACAGAAAATCGACCGGGAAGCCCGAGGCCTGTGACGACAGACCGAAGAAATCGATGACGATGCCGAGCCCGAACTGGCCGGAGTTGACACCGTCGGGCACGCCGAAGCTGCGTTCCGTCACGGTCTTGAAGTTGCCGGAAATGGCCTTCATCAAGGCCCAGCCCTTGTCCCAACCCATGCCCTGCAGGATCGTTTCCAGGGTCAGATGCGTGGTGCCCGAGCGCGACGGTGCGCTCATGCCGACATGACCGAAATAGACGGGATCGGCCAATTCCGCCCAGGTCTTGGGCACGGGCAGCTTCTTCGCTTTCAGGTAGCGGGTGTTCCACATGATGCCGTAGCCGGATGCGGCGAAGCCTTTGTAGTAGCCGTCCGGGTCGTTGATCGGGAACGCGCCGACCTTTTCCGGGATGCCCGTTACCTTGACGTCGTATTTGGCCAGCAGGCCGTCGCCCTTCAGCACTTCAAAGGCGTCGGGCGCCGAGGCCCAGAACATGTCGGCCTTGTTGTTCTTGGCCGTTTCCTGAAGGAACTTGATGCCGGCGGTGGTCTTTTTCTTCAGCATCTCCACTTCGACGCCGGGATGGGCGGCCTCGAACGCCTTCTTGACCGTCACCGTGGTATCCGGCGGGTACGACGTGACGATCACCAGCTTGCCTTCCAGGTCGGCGGCGAACGCCGGTAATGCCGATACGGCCAGCACGGCGAGCGCGCCGGAAACCGCACGCAGGAAATCCTTGCGTTTCATTATCTTGATGTCCTCCGAGACGTGAAGATCGACGATCTTCCAATTTTTGCGCCCCTGCGCCGTTCATTGCGGGCAGGACGATTTTGTTACGCGCGTAACAAAACCGTAACAAAACTGTAGCATCCCGAATTACAGATTCCGACCGTATTTTCCAGGCTTCAACGGGAATTCGGCTGGCCTCAGGGCAGGCCGTTACGGCCGTGGGCCAGATAGGCCGGGCGCTGGCTGAGAAGCTCGTAATAAGCCGCAAGCGCCGGTGTTTCCGGTTTTTCGAAGCCCTCGACCTTGAACCAGCGGTTGACAACCAGCCCCATGGGAATGTCGGCCAGGGTGAAGGTCTCGCCCGTCATGTAGGGGCCGTTTGCCGCCAGATGGGCCTCGACGATCTGCATGTCGTGGATCAGGTCCTTGCGGCCCTGATTGACGAACCAGTCGTTGTTCCAGGGCGCTTCCTTCAGCACCCCGCCCAGGAAGGCCCCGCGCAGCGCATGGGTCAGGTCGTAGGCGATCCAGTCCATCCATTGTTCGATCTGCTGACGCTTGACCAAGTCGGCGGGATACAGGTCGTCCCGCCCCGCCTTGGCCGCCAGATAGCGGACGATGGAATTGGATTCGCGCATCACGGCCCCACCGTCGAGCACCACCGGCACCTGGGCGACCGGGTTGAGGGCGAGGAACTCCGGTTCCGTGCAGGCGCGGAAGCCACGGCCGTAATCCTCGCGTGTGTACGGCATGTCCATCTCGTCGCAGAGCCAGAGAATCTTGCGCACGTTGAAGGAATTGGCGCGGCCGAGGATACGGACTGGCGCGCCCTTCGGGGCATTCGCGGACGAGGTTTGAGCTGACATGGGAGGTCTCCTGAAGGGGTGGGGTCGGCTTTTGTTGATCCGGCGTCATGGTCCCCCTTGCCGTTACCTAAATCAAATTCATAAATTATAACTATTAATCTATTTAATTTATGAATTTCACACTCCGCCAATTACAGGTTCTGTCCGCCGTCGCCCGCCACGGCAGCTTTACCCGCGCCGCCCAGGACCTGGGCATGACGCAATCCGCCGTCAGCACCAGTGTGCGCCATCTGGAGGCCGAGCTGGGCCTGCCCCTGTTCGAGCGCGACACCCGCAACGTCCGCCCGACGGAAGCCGGGCGCGACCTGGCGGCCCGTGTCGACGGGTTGCTGAGCGACCTGGACAACGCCCTGGAAAATGCCCGCAGCACGGCGGCGCGGCGGCGCGGACGGGTCCGCATCGCCGCCGTGTCGACGGCAGTCACGCGGCTGCTGCCGCCCTGCTGCGCCGAATGCCGCAGCCGCTATCCGGAAATCGACCTGCGGATCGAGGAAATGGCCGCCGAGGATGTGGCGGCGGCGGTACTGGACGGCCGCGCCGACCTGGGCGTGCTCAACGAAGGACGCGAGAACCTTGCCCCCCTGACCGCGATCCCGCTCGGCAACGATATTTTCTGCCTGGTCTGCCCCCAGGGCCATCCCCTGGCGCGCAAGCGCACCCCGACATGGCGGGATTTGGACGGCCAGGACATGGTGATGCTGGATGCCCGCACGGGCAGTCGCGCGTTGATCGACGCCGTCCTGCGGGATCAGGGGGTCAGTGTCCGCCCCGTGCAGGAAATGTCGCGACCCGAAGCGGTCGCGGCCCTGGTCGCGGCGGGCATGGGCATCGCCGTATTGCCGGAACTGGCGGCGCCGACGGCGGCGGACCGGGTGCTGGTCACCCGCCGGTTGTCGGCGCCCGAGGCCTTCCGGCGCATGGTGCTGGTCCATCCCCCTGGACGGACCCTGGAAGGCCCGGCCGCCCTGGTCGCCGAGGTATTGTCCCGCCGGGGCGTTTAGGCCTTGGCGTGGATGCGCATGAAGTCCTTCACCGTGGGCGCGATGTTCTCGCGCCATTTGCGGCCGTTGAACACGCCGTAATGGCCGACGCTCTTTTCCAGGTGATATTTCTTCTTCGCGTCCACTAGGTTCGGCGTGATGTCGAGTGCGGCCTTGGTCTGGCCGACGCCGGAAATGTCGTCCAATTCGCCCTCGACGCAGAGAATCGCCGTTTCCGTGATCTTGCCCGGGTCGACATTCTGCCAACGGAACATCATTTCGCCCTTGGGCAGGGCGTGTTCCTGGAACACGACCTCCAGCGTCTGCAGGAAGTATTCCGCTGGCAGATCCATGACCGCCAGGTATTCCTCGTAGAACGCGGTTTTCTTGTCCGCCGCCTCGCCGTCGCCTTCGACCAGATGGTCGAACAGCTCGTTCATGGACAGCATGTGGCGTTCAAGGTTCATGGAAATGAAGTTCGACAACTGCACGAAGCCCGGCAGCACGCGGCGGAACGCCCCCGGATATGGCGGCGGCACGGTGGTGATGACGTGTTTTTCAAACCACTTCCTGTCGTTTTCCTTGGCCAGCTTGTTGACCGCGGTCTTGCCGACCCGCGTATCGACCGGCCCGCCCATCAGGGTCATGGTGGCGGGCGCGCAGATGTCCTGCCAGCCGGACATGACGGAGACCGCCGCCATCACCGGCACGCTGGGCTGACACACGGCGATGACGTGGGTATTGGGGCCCAGAAAGTGCAGGAAATCGATGATGTAGTCGATGTAGTCGTTCAGGTTGAACATGTCGGCCATGACTGGGACGTTGCGGCAATCGATCCAGTCGGTGATGTAGACGTCATGGTCCGGCAGCATGGCTTCGACCGTGCCGCGCAACAGGGTCGCGAAATGCCCCGACAGGGGGGCCGCGATCAGAACCTTGGGATCGTTACGGTCGGTCTTGCGCTTGAAATGGACCAAGTCGCAATAGGTGCGGTGGATCGTCACTTCGATCTCGACCGGCACTTTCTTGCCGTCGATCACCGTATGATCGATGCCCCAATCGGGCTTGCCGTACTTGTTGGTCATCCGCGAATAGATTTCGGCGGCGGAGCCCATGGCCTTGCCGACGGGGGTGTGGCTGAAGGCGTTCATGGGGTTGTTGGCGGCGAACTTGAGCGCATCCGCCACGGCCCGCGACGGGGCCATCGCGAGTCGCTGCATTTCGTGCATGTAGTAAAGCATGAATGGTGTCCTTTCCCGCGCGCAGAAGGCGCGTCCGGCAGCCGTATAATGCACTGCAACATAGCAGGCCGCAATAAGCCGTCGGATATAAAGACGGTAGGCAGCGGGGTCTAGCGGACCCGCCCCGCGATGTCCGAGATGCCGCGGCGGGCCAGTTCGTCCGCCCGCTCGTTCTCCGCATGGCCGGCGTGGCCCTTGACCCATTGCCAGACGACGTCGTGGGTCGCCAGCGCCGCGTCCAGCCGGCGCCACAGGTCCTCGTTCTTCACGGGCTTCTTGGCCGCCGTTTTCCAGCCGTTGCGTTTCCAGCCGTGAATCCACTTGGTGATGCCGTCCTTCACATAGGTGCTGTCGGTGACTAGGCGCAGGCGGGCCGGGCGGGTGACCGCCTCGATTCCCTGGATCGCCGCCATCAATTCCATGCGGTTGTTGGTGGTCTGCGCCTCGCCGCCGAACAGTTCCTTCTCATGGTCGCGCCAGCGCATCAGCACACCCCATCCACCCGGCCCCGGGTTGCCCGAGCACGCCCCGTCGGTGAAGATTTCGATCATTTCTTCCGATGCCGTCATCAATTCAGTCCACGTCCAATCCATATTCGGCGGCGCTGGCCACCTGTTCGTGAAAGCGCAGCTTGGCCACGTATTCCAGGGGGTCCTTGGGCGTCACCAGGGCCCCCGGCGGGGTGTTCAGCCAGTCGTACAGGCGGGTCACCAGGAACCGCATGGCCGCCCCCCGGGCCAGCAGCGGCAGGGCCCGGACCTCGTCCGGGCCCAGCGGCCGGGTCCGCGCGTATTCCATGACCAGGCGCCGCGCCTTGGTCACGTTGAAGCTGTAATCGGCCTCGAAACACCAAGCGTTGAGGCAGATCGCGAGGTCGTAGACCAGGAAATCCCGGCAGGCGAAATAAAAATCGATCAGCCCGGTCAGTTCCGTGCCGCGAAAGAACACGTTGTCGGGAAACAGGTCGGCATGGATGATGCCCCGCGGCAGGTTCTTGGGCCAAGCCGCCTCGATGGCGTCGAGATCGCGGTTGAGCTTGTCCCCCAGGCCCATCTGCACGGTGTCGACCCCGCCCCCGGCACTTTTCAGAAGCGGCCGCCAGGCATCGACGCTAAGCGCGTTTTCCCGCGTGCCTTTATAATCCGCGCCCGCCAGATGCATCTGCGCCAATGCCCGGCCGACGCCGGCGCAATGATCGGGCGTCACCCGCCGTGGCCACATTCCGGGCAGGAAGGTGACGATCGCCGCCGGGCGGCCGCACAGGACGCGCAGCGCCTCCCCATCCCGCGCCCGCACAGGCAGCGGGCAGGCCACGCCGCCGGCGGCCAGATGGTCGAGCAGGCCGACGAAAAACGGCAGGTCGCGGGGATCGACCCGTTTTTCATAGAGTGTCAGAATGAAAGCCCCCGACGACATGGTCAGAAGGAAGTTGGAATTCTCGATGCCCTCGGCGATGCCCTTGAAGGCGACGACCTCGCCCAGGTCATAGGCGGTCATAAATTCGACCAGTTCCTCGTCAGAGACTTCCGTGTAGACAGCCATGGCGGTAATATCTTCAGGCTTCGGGCCGCGAACGCCGACGCGTTCGGTCTGTTGGGTGCGGGCCCATAAAACAGCAATTCCCGAAGGGGCGCCAGCAACCCGCTGGCATCGCGCCAACCGCAACGGTTAAACGGACCGCCATGTATCGAACACGGCCAATCATCGGAGCGGCGATTCTCGCGGGCTTGGCCCTGGCGGCAACCGTCTGGCCCGCGCAGGCCGCCCGCGAGGCCCCCGACCGGCCTGCCCCGGGCGGTGAAATCGAATCCCCGGACATCGCCGCCGTGCGTCAGGTGCAGACGGCATTGGCCACCCTGGGCCTCTATGCCGGGTTCATCGACGGCAAGCTGAACCAGAATTTGACATCGGCGATCCGCTTGTATCAGCAGCAGGCGGGCCTCAAGGCCACCGGCCGCATCACCGACGCGCTGCGCGACCATCTCGACCGCAGCCTGCGCGTCAGCCGCCTGCTGCGGGACCTGGACAACACCCGTCGCAAGGCCATGGACGACGCCCGCAAGGCGCTGATGGCCCATCCGGCGACCCGCGACCTGATCGACGACGGCGCGGTGCCGCCCGCCGACGCGGCCCGAGACCCCACCCCCTGTTTCGACAAGCCGACCGTGCGCTGCCTGTTGGCCGAAGCCTTCGAAAGTGCGAAGGCCGTGACCAAGCGCGACCTGCGCGATTGGGCGCTCGGCGAAATTCTCGCGGCCCAGGCCCGCGCCGGGTTGATGACGCAGGCCATGGAAACCACCCGGCGCATTCAGGACCCGCGCCTGATCATGGTCGCGCTGCGCGACATCGCCCAGGCCCAAGCCCGCGCCGGCCGCGAGGAAGAGGCCCTGGCCGCCGCCGAGATCATTCCCGAATCGCGGACCCAGATCGAGGCCCTGGCGGTGATCGCCGACACCCAGGCCCGGCACGGGTACTTCAAGGCCGCCCAGGACACGGCGGCGCTGCTCTACAGCATGGCCCGCCACATCAAGACGCCGTCCGATCAGGTGACCTTCGCCACCCGTGCCGCGGTGACGCTTTACCGGGCCGGCGACCGGGACGCCGCCAACGCAGCCCTGCATCTGGCGCGGGCCACCGTGACGGATAAGGTGCCGCCGCACCAGAAAGTCGCAGCCTGGCGCCAGGTCGCGGGGGCACTCGCCGATCTCGACCGACTGGACGACGCCCTTGTCGTGGTCGACGCGGTCGACCAGCGTTCCGACAAGGAAACGGTGATGATCGCCGCGGCGCAATCGGCGATCCGCGCGGCGCGGCTGGACAAGGCCATGGACCTGGCACACGGCATCGACGCCGAACGCTATCGCGTGCTGGTCCTGGGCGAGATCGCGGTGGCCATGGCGCGGGCCGGTGACCGGCCCGGCGCCGACGCCGTCATGGACGAAGCCTTCGCCGATGCCGAGGCGATCGGCCTGCCGTTCGCCCGGTCCTATGCCGTCAGCCGTCTGGTCCTGGCCCTCAGCGACATGGCGCGGATCAAGGATCAGCCGTCCGGCGTGCTGGCCGAACGCTTCGTCCGCGCCCGCGACGCCGCCGAAGGCATCAACGATCCCCGCCTGCGCGGCCAGGCTTTGTTCGAAATTTCCGCCCAACAGCGGCGCGCCGGCATGGCGCCCGAGGACGCCCGGGTCAGCGAAGCCCGCGCCATCGCCGCCGCCGACGCCATCCCCAGCATCATCAGCCGCGTCTGGATCCACGGCGACGTCGCCACCCTGCACGCGCGGGCCGGTGAAAGCGACCCGGCCTGGGTCGCCTTCCAGCGTGCCATGGACGAAGCCCGCAAAATCGACAATTCCTGGGCCCGCGCCCGCGCCATGGCCAAGATGGCGCAAACGCTGATCGATCTGGTGACGCCGAAAACGGCGGCGACGGCCGATGAAATGTCCAAGGACTCGCCCTGATACCGGCAACCCGCGCGGCCCGGGCGGGCGGGCTTGCCGCCTGGACGCCGGTCCATTAGATTCCCCCACGCCCCGGCCACCTGTCGGCACGCGACCAAGCAATCAGACGGAGCCCCCGATGCCCGAGCTTCAATGCGCCCCTGTCCGTTCCCGCGCCGCCTGCGGCATAAGCGGCAGGTCCTAGCCCGTGGCGTTCCCCCGCTTCTCCATCGGTGCCGTCGCGGTCCTGCTGAGCATCCTCGCCCTGGGTGGCTGCAGCAGCCTGAGCGACAGCGTGATGAACACCGTTGCCGGCAAGGTCCAGCTTGCCTGCCCGCCCCAGAACATCGTGGCCGACGCGTCGCGGCGCCTGACCTACCAGCCGGGCCCGGGCCGCGACCTGATCGACATCGACAACGAGATTATCGTCAACAGGGTCTCCCTGGTCTGCGATTCGAGCGTTGACCGCAGCACCCACGCGGGCACCATGAAGGTCGCCGTCACCACCTACATGGAGGCGGTGCGCGGGCCCGCCAACAAGGACCGCAAGACCGACATCGAATTCTTCGTTTCCGTTACCGACCGCGCCAACAAGGTGCTGTACCGCGAGGCCTTCACCATCAACCTGACCTTCGCCGAGAACGAAAGCCGGCGCGAGATCGCAAGCGCCCCCGTGCCCCTGATTCTGCCGATTCAAGCCGGCCAGACGGGCAAGAACTACCGCATCCTGGTCGGTCTGGTGATCACCCGCGAGCAGTTGGAAATGAACCGCCGGGACCGCCGCCCGCGGCTGTAGGCGCCGTTTCTCACCCCATCTCCATGCCTGCTTCCGCCGGTTGCCCCGCGGTCGCGGTTGACCTTGGCCCATCCGTCGATAGAATGGGGCCACAACCTCAGTTGATCGCTGTGGGAGAGTCCGGTCCATGTATGGCCGGCGCCGAAGGAGCAACCGCCCCGGAAACTCTCAGGCACCCGGACCGCAGCAGGATGAGGCTCTGGAAAGTGGGCAGGCTGGCCGATCGATATGGCCGTGCCCCACCGAAGATGTAAGTCGGCGGCAGCGATCTCGCCGATCAATCTTTCAGGTTCCGAGACAGAGGGGGCGTTCAAACGGTGGTTTTGCCGTGGGAACGCCGTTGAACCCCGCCGTCTCGTCTTTTCGGGCGGCGCCTTAGGACCAAGCCCGGGGAGGCTCCATTGGCCGACGATACGAAAACCCTGAAGACCACGCCGCTGGATGCGCTTCACCGCGAGTACGGTGCCAAGATGGTGCCCTTCGCAGGCTATTCCATGCCTGTGCAGTACAAGGCCGGCGTGCTGCAGGAACATCTGCATACGCGCTCCCAGGCGGGCCTGTTCGACGTCTCCCACATGGGTCAGGCGCGCCTGCTGGGATCAAAAGCGGCGGAAGCCATGGAAACCCTGGTGCCGGGCGATATCGTCGGGCTGGGGGCGGGCAACATGCGCTACACCCTGTTGACCAACGACGCGGGCGGCATCCTCGACGACCTGATGGTCACCCATTGCGGCGATTCGCTCTATATCGTGGTCAACGCCGCCTGCAAGGACGCTGATTTCGCCCATATGCGGGCCAAGCTGCCGGACGCCAGGCTCGAGATCATTGAGGATCATGCGCTGCTCGCCCTGCAGGGCCCCAAGGCGGCCGAAGTTCTGGCCCGATATGCACCGGCCGTGCGCCACATGGTGTTCCTGACGGGACAGACCGTCCACATCAACGACGTGCCCTGCTTCATCACCCGGTCGGGCTATACCGGCGAGGACGGATACGAGATATCGATCCCCAACAAGGATGCCGATACCTTCGCCCGTCTGCTGCTGTCAGAACATGAAGTCATGCCGATCGGCCTGGGCGCACGGGATTCCCTGCGGCTTGAGGCCGGGCTTTGCCTGTACGGCAACGACATCGACGAAACCACCACGCCCATCGAGGCCGCCCTCAGCTGGACCATCGGCAAACGCCGGCGGGCCGAAGGCGGCTTTCCCGGGGCCGATGTGATCTTGGGCCAGATCAAGGACGGCACCGCGCGTAAGCGCGTCGGCTTGGTGCCGGAGGGCCGGGCCCCCGCCCGCGCCGGTACGGAAATTCAGGATTTGGACGGCACCGCCGCCGGGACCGTGACCTCGGGCGGGTTCAGCCCCACCGTCGACGGCCCCATCGCCATGGGATACCTGCGCACGGAACTGGCGGTGCCGGGCACCCGGGTCAACCTGATGGTGCGCGGCAAGGCGCAACCGGCGGAGGTCGTTAAACCGCCCTTCGTCAAACAGAACTACGTCAAGAACTGACCGACCAACAACACAGCAACCAACAACCGAACACTCTAGGCAGGGAGACCGGCATGACCGTGAAGTACACCAAGGACCACGAATGGGTCCGTCTGGACGGCGGCGTCGCCACCATCGGCATCACCAATTACGCCCAGGAACAGTTGGGCGACGTCGTGTTCGTCGAGGTGCCCGAGGCCGGTGCCCGTTTCGACGCCGGGGCCGAGGCCGCCGTGGTCGAATCCGTCAAGGCGGCGAGCGAAGTCTACGCCCCCCTCACCGGCGAGATCGTCGAGGGCAACCAGGCCCTGGCCGACGACCCGTCACTGGTCAATTCCGATCCGGAAGGCGCCGGCTGGTTCTTCAAGATGAAGCCGGACGACCTGTCGCAGATCGACGACATGCTGGACGACGCGGCCTACCGCGCCCTGCTGGTCGATCTGGACTGACCCCCGAACCAAGGTAAGGAACCGCACACATGGCCGCATCGCAATCGGGCGACAGCTTCGCCGACCGTCACATCGGGCCCCGCCCGGGTGAGATCGACGACATGCTCAAGACCCTGGGGCTCGCCACCCTGGACGACCTGACCGCGAAAACGGTGCCGCCGTCGATCCTGAAGCCGGGCGGCTATGCGGCGGCCCCCATGTCCGAGGCCCAGGCGTTGGCCCGTCTGCGCGCCATGGCCGACCGCAACGTGATCGCCAAGACCATGATCGGCATGGGTTATTCCAACTGCATCACGCCGCCGGTGATCCTGCGCAACGTGCTGGAGAATCCGGGCTGGTACACGGCCTATACCCCCTATCAGGCGGAAATCAGCCAGGGCCGCATGGAAGCCCTGATGAACTATCAGCAGACCATCATCGACCTGACGGGCATGGAGTTGGCCAACGCGTCGCTGTTGGACGAAGGTACGGCGGCGGCCGAGGCCATGACCCTGATGCGCCGGGTCGGCAAGGCCAAGGGCGAGACCCTGTTCGTTGACGCCGGCTGCCATCCGCAGACCATCGCGGTGATCGAGACGCGGGCCGCACCCCTCGGCATTCCGGTCACGGTCGGCGATCCGTTTGCCGACCTCGCCGGCCTGGGTGACGACATCTACGGCCTGATTCTGCAATATCCGGCGACGGACGGCTCGATCCGCGATTTCCGCGCCCTGACGGCGCAGGCCCACGACGCAGGCGCCCTGGTCACCGTGGCGGCGGACCTGCTGTCGCTGGTGCTGCTGGCACCGCCCGGCGAATGGGGCGCCGACATCGTCGTCGGCTCGGCCCAGCGATTCGGCGTGCCCATGGGCTTCGGCGGCCCGCACGCGGCCTTCATGGCGGCCAAGGACGCCTTCAAGCGCACCCTGCCCGGACGCCTGATCGGCGTGTCCATCGACAGCCGAGGCAAGCCCGCCTACCGCATGGCGCTGCAAACCCGCGAGCAGCACATCCGCCGCGAGAAGGCGACCTCCAACATCTGCACGGCGCAGGTTCTGTTGGCCAATATCGCCGGCATGTACGCGGTCTACCATGGGCCCGAGGGCCTGACCCGCATCGCCAAGCGCGTCCATCAATTGACGGCGGCCCTGGCGGCCGGACTGAAGGCGGGCGGTGTAACGCTCGTCAACGACACCTTCTTCGACACCCTGACCGCCGATCTGGGCGACAAGGGCAAGGCTGACATGGTGATCGCGGCGGCCCGGGCCAAGGCCATCAACCTGCGCGACTTCGGCGACGGCCGGGTCGGCATGGCGCTGGATGAGACGACGGACGAGGCGGACATCCAGGAAGTGTTCGCCGCCTTCGGCGTGACGGATGCCAACATCGACCTGAACGCCCCCGGCGGTATTCCCCGGGGTCTCGCCCGCACCACGGATTTCCTGACACATCCCGTGTTCCACGGCCATCGCTCGGAAACGGCGATGATGCGTTATCTGCGGAAGCTGGAAGGCAAGGACCTGGCCCTGAACCGGGCCATGATCCCGCTTGGTTCCTGCACCATGAAGCTGAACGCCGCGGCCGAGATGATCCCCATCACCTGGCCCGAGTTCGGCCAAATCCACCCCTTCGCCCCCGCCGATCAGGTTCAGGGCTACAAGGAAATGATCGACGATCTGGAACACATGCTGTGCGAGATCACGGGTTTCGACGCCGTGTCCCTGCAGCCCAACGCGGGCAGCCAGGGGGAATACGCGGGCCTGCTGGTCATCCGGGCCTATCATCTGGCGCGCGGCGATTTGGGGCGCGACGTCTGCCTGATCCCGTCAAGCGCCCATGGCACCAATCCGGCCTCCGCCGTTATGGCGGGGATGAAGGTGGTGGTCGTGGCCTGCGACGATGACGGCAACGTGGACGTCGCCGACCTGAAGGCCAAGACCGAGGCTCATAAGGACGCCCTGGCGGCCCTGATGGTCACCTATCCTTCGACCCACGGCGTGTTCGAGGAAGCAATCGAGGAAATCTGCGACGTCATCCACGCCGCCGGCGGCCAGGTCTACATGGACGGCGCCAACCTGCAGGCCATGGTCGGCCTGTGCCGGCCGGGCACGTTCGGGCCCGACGTCGCGCATATGAATTTACACAAGACCTTCTGCATCCCCCACGGCGGCGGCGGACCCGGCGTCGGCCCCATCGGCATCAAGAAGCACCTCGCCCCGTACCTGCCGGGAAACCCCGTGGTCCCGGCGGCGGGCGGCGCGGAAACCGTGGGCGCGGTCTCGGCCGCCCCTTGGGGATCGGCCTCGATCCTGCCGATTTCCTGGGCCTATATCGCCATGATGGGGGGTGAAGGCCTGATGCGGGCGACCCAGGTCGCGATCCTCAACGCCAACTACGTGGCCAAGCGCCTGGCCGGATATTACGACTGCCTATACACCGGCAAGAACGGCCTGGTCGCCCATGAATGCATCATCGACACCCGGCCGCTCAAGGACGACTTTGGGGTCACCGTGGACGACATCGCCAAGCGGCTGATCGATTACGGCTTCCACGCACCGACCATGTCCTGGCCCGTGGCCGGGACGCTGATGGTGGAGCCGACCGAGTCCGAGCCGAAGGAGGAACTCGACCGTTTCGTCGAGGCCATGATCGCCATCGCCGAGGAAGCGAAAAAGGTCGGCGCCGGCGACTGGCCCGCCGATGACAATCCGCTGGTCAACGCGCCCCATACGGTGGACACGGTGACGGCCGATGCCTGGGCCCATGCCTACAGCCGCGAACAGGCGGCGTTCCCCGTACCGGGGCTTTATCACGGCAAGTACTGGTCGCCCGTGGGCCGCGTCGATAACGTGTATGGCGACCGCCACGTGGTCTGCACCTGCCCGCCGCTGGAGGCCTACGAGGACGCCGCCGAATAGGCCTCTGCTAGAGAACCGCGCGCAGGCGTTCCAGGAAGCCCCGAACCTCGTTTTCCAGGACCGTCGACTGGCGCGCCAGTTCGCCCGAGGCCTCCAGCACCTGCTGGGCGGCCGATCCGGTTTCCTCGGCGCCTTCCGTCACCAGCGTGACGTTGCGGGTGACCTCCGCCGTGCCGGCGGCGGCCTGCTCCACATTGGCGGCGATGTCCCGGGTCGCCGCGTCCTGTTCCTCAACGGCGGCGGAAATCGCGGTGGCCGCTTCCTCCATATCGTCGATGGTGGCGCTGATCTGGGCGATCGCCGCCACCGTTTCGGTGGTCACGGCCTGGATGTTCTCGACCTGCGCCGCGATGTCATCCGTGGCTTTGGCGGTCTGGTTGGCCAGGTTCTTGACCTCTCCGGCGACCACGGCAAAGCCTTTCCCGGCCTCGCCGGCGCGGGCCGCCTCGATGGTTGCGTTGAGGGCCAGAAGGTTGGTCTGGTTGGCGATGTCGGCGATCAGCGCCAACACCTCGCCGATGCGTTGCGACCCCTGGGACAGATTCTCGATGCGCTTGTCGGCTTCGCGGGCATGGACCACGGCCGATTGGGAAATCGACGTGGAATGCGTGACCTGACGGCCGATCTCGGAGATCGAGCTCGACAGTTCCTCCGCCGCCGCCGCAACCGTCTGCGCGTTGGCGGTCGCCTGGTCGGCGGCGCCGGCGGCGGACGCCGCCTGCTGGCTGGTCGACGAGGCCGTGATGTTCATGGCCCCCGCCGAGGATTCAAGTTCCGTCGAGGCGGCGGACACCGCCTGGGTCACGCCGCTCATGCGGCTTTCAAACGCGTCGGTCACATCGCGGAAGGCATTGATGCGGTCCTCCATCGACTGGGTGGCTTCATTGATGACCTGGGACGCGGTGCGGAAGGCGCCCAGCATGCCGCGCTCCTGAATGCGCCGAAAGTATTTGTTTTTACTCACGTATTCCAGGCTCGCGGTGGATTCCCGCACATAGGCGTCGGTGCGGTCGATCAGGCGGTTGATGGCGTGGCAAAGCTCGGCCATTTCGCCGTCGCGGTCGTCGATACCGATGATGCGGGCCTCGAAGTCGCCGTCGGCGACGGCCTTGCAAACTTTCAATGCCTTGGCGGCATACGCTTTTTTACGGGTTATGGAAAAGAACACAGACTGATTTCCCTTCGGTTTGGCATGCCCGACCCCATGGGCCCAGGCATGCGCAGCGCGGCGTGCGAAGCCGCGTGTGTGTGCGGAGATTGGTTGTGGGGACTTATATCGTGGCGATGAATTCGTCGTAGGCGACGCCCTTGCCTTGTAGCAAGGCCGTGATGTCGGCAAAGGCGGCGTTCATGCCGTCTTTTCGGTTATCGAACGCGTCTTCTTTTTTCTTCAGCTCCCGGTAAAGCGGGATGATCGCGCGGTCCAGCACCTGCCGGTCGGGCACGCGGCGGTTTGAATGATAGCCGATGATGGATCGGTTCGCATCGAACGACGGCGTGACGTGGGCCAGCACCCAATAGTGGTCGCCGTTCTTGCTGCGGTTGACCACGTAGGCGAAAATTTCCGATCCTGCCGAGATCGTGTCCCACAGCAGCTTGAACACGCAGCGCGGCATGTCCGGATGCCGGATGATGCTGTGCGGCTGATCGAGGACTTCAGCCTCGGTATAACCGGCGATTCTCAGGAACACGTCGTTGGCGTAGGTGATGCGGCCTTTTAGGTCCGTCTTCGAGACGATGATCTCGTCTTCTCCGAAGGGAACCTCTTTGCCTGTCAAACTGACAGCGGCGGTCATGTTGTCTCCTCCAAATCAAAATATCCGTGCGCGGCACGGACATGGCTTCCCCTTTCCCGGCCTCGGATGCCGGGGGCAATCGCACCGCATAGAACACCCCGGCACGCCATTGGAAAGCGGGCCGGCAGCATACCGAAGCGGCCTATTATCCATATAATATGTGTGGTTTAAACGAAATATAAGCTCGACCAAAGTCGTAGGCGGCCAACGGCGGCCCCGTGGGCCGACCTTCTTATCCTTATAGGTCGGCGGCACATGCCGGTTAGACGACGGCCCGCAGGCGATCCAGGAAGCTGCGCACTTCCGTTTCCAACAACGACGATTGCTTCGCCAATTCACCGGATGCACTCAGAACCTGACTGGCGGCGGCGCCCGTCTCCTGCGCCCCCTGGGTGACCAGGGCGACGTTCCGGGTGACCTCGGACGTACCCACCGCGGCCTGTTCGACGTTGACGGCAATTTCCTTGGTTGCGGCATCCTGCTCCTCGACGGCGGCGGAGATTGCCGTCGACGTTTCCCCGATCTGGCCAATCGTGCGGTTGATCTCCTTGATGGCGTCGACCGTTTCGCCTGTGACGTTCTGGATATTGTCGATCTGCAGGGAAATCTCTTCCGTTGCCTTGGCCGTCTGATTGGCCAGGTTCTTGACCTCGGCGGCGACCACGGCGAAGCCCTTGCCGGCCTCGCCGGCGCGGGCCGCCTCGATGGTCGCGTTCAGCGCCAAAAGGTTGGTCTGGTTTGCGATGTCGGTGATCAATCCCAAGACCTCGCCAATCCGCTGCGAGGCTTCCGCCAGCCCCGCGATCTTCGCATCCGCGTCGCGGGCCCGTTCGATGGCGGCCTTGGCGACATCCGACGAATTGCTGACCTGACGGCCGATCTCAGAAATCGAATTCGACAACTGCTCGGCGGCGGCGGCGACCGTTTCCACGTTGACCGATGCCTCTTCGGCGGCGGCGGCGACCGTGGCCGCCTGTTCGCTGGTCGATCCGGCCGTCACGTTCATGGCGTTGGCCGAGGATTCAAGCTCGGTCGACGCCGACGACACGGTCTCCGTCACCCCTTGCATGGTCGTTTCGAATTCACCGACCACGGCCCGGAAGCTCGCGATGCGGTCCTCCATCGATTGCGTGGCCGCGTTGATCGCGCGCGATGCGGTCAGAAAGGCGCCCACCATGCCCGGTTCCTGGATACGCCGGAAATATTTGTTCTTGCTGACGTATTCCAGGCTCGCGGTGGATTCCCGGACATAGGCGTCCGTCCGGTCGATCAATCGGTTGATCGCACGGCACAGATCGGCAACCTCGCCCTGATTGCCGCCGATGCCGATGATCCGCGCCTCGAAATCGCCGTTGGAAACGGCCTCGCAGACCTTCAGCGCCTGACTGATCAGATGGCTTTTACCATGGCTTGCGTTGGTGAAAAACATCCCGGCCCCCAAAATTCTTATGATTGGCTTGAACCCGCCCTACCCCGGGAGGGCGGCAACACGCCGATGTTACAGCCGGGCAATGAATTCATCATAGGCGACGCCCTTGCTTTGCAGCATTTGGGTGATGTCGCCGAAGGCCGCGTTCATGCCTTCCTTGCGATTTTCGAAGCTGTCCTCTTTCCGCCGCAACTGCTCGTAAAGCGGCACGATGGTACCCTCGAGGATTTTACGGTTCGGCACGCGGCGGCTGGAATGATAGCCGATGATCTCCCCCGTCTCGTTGCGCGACGGCGTGACATGGGCGAGAACCCAGTAATGGTCGCCGTTCTTGCAGCGGTTCATGACATAGGCGAACAACTCGCCCCCGCCGGAGATCGTCTCCCATAGCAGCTTGAAGATGCACCTGGGCATGCGCGGGTGGCGGATCAGGCTATGCGGCTTGCCGAGAACTTCTGCCTCGGTATAGCCGGCGATGTCCAGGAACACGTCGTTGGCGTAGGTGATGTGGCCCTTCAGGTCCGTTTTCGACACGATGATCTCGTTGTCGCCGAAGAACGCTTCCTTGCCGGTTACATTCTGAGATTGCGTCATTTAAACTCTCCCGAACAATGAATCGAAACGACCATGCACAATACCGAAAATACAGGGCGCCACCACACGTATTCATACAATGCATCCCTTGACCCAATGTTGACTTTGGTCAATTTTCGGACCGTCAATTGATCGTGGGTCGACCCTGATGACCTGCCGCTTCGTCACCGTCGATGTGTTCACCGACCGCGCCTTCGGCGGCAATCCGCTGGCCGTGGTGCTGGACGCGGAGGGTCTTGCCGACGACACCATGCAGGCCGTCGCCCGCGAATTCAACCTGTCGGAAACCACTTTCGTCCTGCCGCCCGCCGACCCGGCCAATACGGCCCGCGTGCGCATCTTCACGCCGGGACGCGAACTGCCCTTCGCCGGACATCCCAACGTCGGCACGGCCTTCGTGCTGGCCCGCGAGGGCAGTCTGTTCGGCAAGCCTCTGGGATCGGCATTGCGGTTCGAGGAAACGGCGGGCTTGGTCCCCGTCGATATCCTGCCGGGGCCAAATGGTCCGGCGGGGGCGCGTTTGACCGCCCCCCAGACATTTTCCCAGTCCGGGGAATTCTCGCCGGCGGATTTCGCCCCTTGCGTCGGATTGCGCCCGGAGGACATCGACATATCAGCCCACCCGCCGCTGCTGGGTTCCGCCGGCATGATCTTTCCCCTCGCCCGGCTGAGCGGGATCGACGCCCTTGGCCGGGCCCGCGGCAACGCCGACGCCATGGCGCGGCATCCCGCCATGGGCGGTCATGTCTTCGTCTACACCCCCGATCCGGCGGTCCCCGGAGCCTTCCGCGCGCGCATGTTCGCACCTGGTCTGGGCATCGCCGAGGACCCGGCCACGGGCGGGGCGGCGGCGGCGTTGACGGGCTTGCTCGGCACCTTGGCGGCGGGCGACGGCAGTCATGATTACCGGATCGTCCAGGGGGTCGAGATGGGCCGTCCGTCACTGATCGAAACGGCGGCCGATGTCACGGGCGGCACGGTCACGGCAATCCGCGTCGGCGGCGCCTGTGCGGCTGTCATGCGGGGCGAGATCGAGATTTAAAGGTTTAAGTGTCGTCCATTTCCTTGAGCAGCTGTTCGCCCGCATCGCAGGGCGGGCGTTTTTCCATGCGCGCCGGACGGAACAGCGACGGCCGCCCGGGCGGCGCGCCCAGGCCCGCGATCTCGCGGATCAGCTTGCGTTTGATGGCGCGCCCGAAGTCGGCGAAGCCGTCGGCGACGACGATGAAGGCGCCGGGGCCGCCGATCACGCAATCCTCGAAATACCAGTCCAGGTTCGGCAGTTGCGGCGTGCCGTAGGGGCTGGGCCGGCCGTTGACGATGGGCAGGCCGTTGATGGTCACGCCCTGGCGCACGGCGCGGTCGCGGGCCGGCAGAATAGCCTCGCCGTGGTTGTTGGCCCCGTCGCCGGAAATGTCGATGACCCGGCGCTTGGAGCGATGGGGGCTTGTGCGCAGGCGCTCCATGCCGAAATCGATGGCCCCGGATATGGAGGTCCAGAGCGCCGAGGCAAAGGGCAGACCGGATAACTCACCGGCGAAATCGTGGGCCGCCTTGGCGCTGTCGATGATCCGCCAGTCGATGCCCAGGCGCTGATGGCCGGTGCCCGCCCATTCGATATAGGTGACGGCGATGCGCTTGTGTTCGCCGCTGGTGACGGCGCGGATCACGGCCTCGTTGCGGAATGCCTGCACGAAGCCTTCGCGCTGCAATTCGGCTTCGTCCTTTTCGATGCTGCCGGACACATCGACGGCCAGCACCAGTTCCAGGTCGACATCGAGGGCGCGGGCCGGGCCGGGCAACCCTGCCACGAGCGCCGCCAAGATCACCGGAAACAGATGCACAATCCGCATGGCCGCCATCCTAACTCAATGCGCCCTGGAGCGCTCTTCCTTGTAGCGATCCTTCTGGATGTCGTTCAGTTCCTGCAATTCGCGGAGCGTGCGTTTCTCGCCGGTCAGGCAGTCCGCCTTGGGCCGCAGGGACGCCCGCACGCGCCGGGGCGCGGGCTGCCAGCCCGACAATTCCAGGAACAGCTTGCGCCGGATGGCGCGGGCGAAGTCGGAAAACCCGCGGGCGACGACCAGAAACGCCCCCGGCCCGCCGATCACGCAATCCCGGTAGTAACCGTCCAGGTCCTCCGGCGGCGCCATGCCGTTGGGGCCGGTGCGCCCGTTGATGATGGGCAGGCCGTTGATGGTCACGCCGGCGGCAATGGCGCGGTCGCGGGCCCCCATGATGGGATCGCCGTTGTTATTTTCGCCGTCGCCGGAGATATCGATGACCTGGCGCGCACCCCGGTACGGGTTGCTCTCCAGGTACTTCATGCTCTGGTCGATGACGCTGGAGATCGATGTCCAATGGCCGCGGAACGGCGATCCATCGGATATGGTTTCGGCGAAGTCGCGGGCGTCGTCCTCATTGGCGATTACCGTCCAGTCGGCGACGATGTGGTGGCGGTCCAGTCCCGACCATTCCACGTACATCACGGCAACCCGGCCCAAGGGGCCTGAACGGATGGCGCGCAGGATATGCGGGTTGGTGATGGCCGTGGCAAAGCCTTCGCGCTGCAAGCGCGCTTCGTCCTCGTCGATGCTGCCGGAAACGTCCACGGCCAGCACCAGTTCAAGGTCGACGTCCTTGGCCTCCTTGGCCTCGGTCGGCGCCGCCATCGTCAGCATCGCCGCCACGCACGCCGCCCATCCACGTGTGCCCATGGGCGTATGAAACACCGCCGCAGGAACGGCGTAAAGCGATTCCCGCAAGGGATGGCGCGCACATCTGCGTGACCGCGCCGCCCGACGGCGGCACTGGCGTCCTGTCCTGGAACCCGCTATGTGAATTGCCGGGGCGGGCACACGAAGACGGAGGACGCAGCATGGCGGACCGGAAAGATTTCAAGAACGTGAAGGCCGTCGTATTCGACACCTTCGGCACGATCACCGACTGGCGCGGGTCGGTCACCCGCATGGGCGAGGCCCTGGCCAAGAAAAAGGGCATCGAGGGCGTCGACTGGGAAGCCTTCGCCCGGGCCTGGCGGGCCGGTTATCGGCCGGGCCTGCATCGGGTGATCTCGGGCCAGCGCGCCTGGACGCCCTTGGACGTCATCCACCGCGAACGCCTGGACGAAATCCTGGTCGAATTCGGGATCGCCGACCGCTTTACCGAAGACGAGAAAGCGGACCTCAACATGTTCTGGCACCGCCTGTCGCCCTGGCCCGACAGCATCCCCGGGCTGCTTCGCCTGAAGACCAGGTTCCTGATCGCGCCGCTGTCCAACGGGTCGCTGATGCTGCTGGCCAACATGGCCAAGCACGCGGGCCTGCCCTGGGACTTCATCTATTCGTCGGACATGCACATGGCCTACAAGCGCGATCCCGAGGTCTATCGCAACGCCGTGCGCCTGCTCGGCGTCAAGCCCGAGGAAGTGATGATGGGCGCCGCCCATAACGATGACCTGGAGGCGGCGCGCAAGGAAGGCCTGCGCACGGCCTATATCAACCGGCCGACGGAATACGGCGTCGATCAGGTGAAGGACTTCAAGGCGACCAGCGACTACGACGTGATCGTCGACAGCGTCGAGGATCTGGCCATCGCAATGGGCTGCTGACGTGGAAGGATCCCGGCTTGGCCGATGACCCACCCGCCATGGACGATGTCGATCTGAAACGCCTGGTCGGCTACGACGACACGGCGGAGTACGAACTCGACCTCTGCGGGCTCGACCTTGCCCATGCCACGGAATCCGTGAAACGCATGGTCGAACGGTCGCGGTTCCTGGCATCCCGCTCGGTCATCGTGCGCCTGGACTCGGCCGGGCCGGACACGGGGGAAACCCTGTTTCAGCCCATCGGCCGCCTGTTGCTCGATCTTCGGCGCAAGGGTCTGCTGTCCAAGCTCAGCCCCCTGCTCCATTTCGCCGGCAGCGGCTATTACCTGGTGACCCGGGGGAAAACCGAGACAGATCGGGAGGGCGCCTAGAAGCCGCGTCTAGAGCCTATCATCTTGATACGGAATCGCTGAGACGGCGAAGGACGTGCTCTGGC